>OZ241850.1:0-1621302 GCA_965203045.1 Gammaproteobacteria bacterium | reverse complement strand
CCAATGGAAAAAGTGCGTATATCTTTTTGATTTAGTTCAGTTAAAATGGCTACCAATAAAGAAGAATCTAGTCCTCCCGAAAGTAGCACACCAATAGGGACATCACTAGCAAGCATCCTTTTTTGCACCGCAGATTTTAGTAGTTTGTGAGTTTTATCTAAGTAGTCTTGCTCAGCTATGCTTTTATCTATCTGTGCTTGGGGATACCAATATTGTTTATTGCTAGTTTTACCGTTTATGTTTATAGTCTTGTAGTGTCCGGGACGCAGTTTATTGACACCATTTATAATGGTCCTAGGCGCTGGCACCACACCGTGGAGCAATAATTGGTTTTCCAAAGCAATTGTATTGATGGTAGTATCAGGTCCAGTTAATAGTAAGGCTTGTAGGGTTGAAGCAAAACTAAATGCAGTGCTATTACTGCTAAAATAGAGAGGTTTAATACCCATTCTATCACGGGCTAAAAATAACTGCTGCTTAGATTTATCCCACACAGCAAAAGCAAACATACCATCTAAGTGATGCACACAGTCGTATCCCCAATGCGCATAGGCTTTTAAAATAGTTTCGCTATCGGAATGAGAGCTAAATTGATAGCCTTTACTTATTAATTGTCTGCGTAGGGCTTGATAATTATAAATCGTTCCATTAAATACCAGTGTTAAACCTAATTTTTCATCTATCATCGGCTGATTACCACGCTTGGATAAGTCAATTACCGCAAGTCTTCTATGTCCCAGACCAATATCATTATCAATTACAACATCACCAAAATCAGGGCCCCGCTTTTCTAATTTTGCCAGCATGGCAGTTAATAAATTCTTTTTAACTTTACTGCCATCAAACCGAATCTGCCCACAAATACCGCACATGAGATAAAATATTAAATGCTGGTTATTTTACCTTATAGTTATGAAAAAAACCCTTTATGACAAACTCTGGGATGCTCATATAGTATCCCAAAACAATAACACTACTTTACTTTATATTGATAAGCACTTAATCCATGAAGTAACCTCACCCCAAGCCTTCAAAGGCTTAGAGATAGCAGGGCGCAAGCCGTGGCGTGCAGCTAGTAATTTAGCAGTCCCAGACCATAATGTGCCTACTGATGAACGCAGAGTAATTGTTGATAAAGTATCTAAACTCCAAATTGATACCTTAGATAGCAATTGTGCTAAGTTTGGTATTGATGAGATTAAGATGGATGATATTGCCCAAGGTATTGTCCACATTATAGGTCCAGAACAAGGCGCAACTTTACCGGGCATGACTGTTGTTTGCGGAGATAGCCACACCTCAACCCACGGCGCCCTAGGCGCTTTGGCATTTGGTATTGGCACCTCCGAGGTAGAACACGTCCTAGCAACTCAGTGCTTGTGGCAGAAAAAGTCTAAAAATATGTTAATTGATATAAACGGTGATCTAGCCGATAATGTTAGTGCTAAAGATATTGCCCTTTATATTATTGGCAAAATTGGCACAGCGGGCGGCACAGGTTATGCAATTGAATTTAGTGGCAACACTATAGATAATTTAACCATAGAAGGACGTATGACCTTATGTAATATGGCAATAGAGGCGGGCGCGCGTGTTGGGCTGATTGCGGTGGATGATAAAACCATTGAATATGTTAGCAGTAAGCCACTAGCGCCTAAAAACGCACAATTAATAAAAGCACGCAATTATTGGCAAAGTCTTTATTCTGATAAAGGGGCAAAGTTTGATAAGATAGCTAAATTTGACACTAGGCAGATTAAACCGCAAGTTACATGGGGGACTTCTCCTGAGTTTGTAGTTGATATTGATGGTTTTGTGCCTAACCCTATTGATAGTAAAGATAATGTTCTTGCAAGTAGTATGCGAAAATCATTAGAATATATGGGCTTAAAAGCTGGACAGAAAATTACTGATATTAATATTGATAAAGTTTTTATAGGTTCTTGTACTAATTCACGCATTGAAGATCTGCGTATCGCAGCTAGTGTTGTCAAGGGTAAAAAAATTGCTAAAAACATCAAACTTGCTATGGTGGTCCCCGGCTCAGGACTGGTTAAACAACAAGCAGAAAAAGAAGGTTTAGACAAAATATTTACTAGTGCTGGTTTTGAGTGGCGTCTGCCGGGCTGTTCAATGTGTTTGGCAATGAATGCCGATAAACTAGAACCCGGTGAACGCTGTGCCAGCACTTCTAACCGCAACTTTGAAGGACGACAAGGCGCTGGTGGGAGGACTCATTTAGTCAGTCCAAGTGTTGCCGCTGCAAGTGCTGTTAAGGGTAGGTTTGGTGTTTGAAATTAAAATAAGCAATAGGAAATTGAATTATGGGAAATTGGTGGAATGACTAAAAAGGGATATACAAACAAAAAACTAATATTAGACCAACACACAACATAGGTTAGATAGTATGTGGCGCTATGTGTAGTAAACTTATAACTTAATAGGGAATTGATAGGATGGATGATAAATTTAGAAATACTCTTTACACAAATGATAACCTATTTATTCTTAATGGTATGAACAGTGAAACTGTTGATTTAATTTATCTTGACCCGCCATTTAATTCAAAAAGGACTTACTCTGCGCCTATTGGTTCTAGGTCTGCTAAAGCCAGTTTTAAAGACATGTGGACCTGGGAGGATGTTAATGAATTTTATCTTGAAAAAATGTTTACTGCTTATCCATTTTTAGTTAGTTTTATCCAAGCTATAGAAGGTATTCATGGTAAAGCGATGATGTCATATATTACCTATATGACACAAAGGATTATAGAAATGCATAGAGTATTAAAATCCACTGGCAGTTTGTATCTACATGTTGACCCAACAGCAAGTCATTACTTAAAAATAGTTTTAGATAGAATTTTTGGGAAGGATAATTTTGGTAATGAGGTTATTTGGCATTATAGAACAGGTGGAGTTAGCAAGAAGTGGTTTGCTAAAAAACATGATACGATACTTTTTTATGTAAAAAATAAAAAAAATCATATTTTTAATATTCAAGAGAAAAAGCAATACTATGATAAGAAACCTTCATTTATGGATAAAAAAGGCGGAAAAGATGCAAAAGGCTATTTTAATATAGTAGTACAAGATGATGTTTTTGATATAAAAGGGGTATTTAATATGTCTAAAGAATATCAAGGCTATCCCACTCAAAAACCATTAGCATTATTGTATAGAATTATCAAAGCAAGCAGTAATGAGGGCGATATAGTATTTGACCCATTTTGCGGTTGTGCTACCGCTTGTGTTGCCGCCCAACAATTAGGTAGAAAATGGATAGGTATAGATATTGAAAAACAAGCCGCTTCTGTTCTAGTGTCTAGGTTATCAAATGATGCTGGGCTATTTAGTGATTTTATACACAGAACAGATATACCAAAGCGAACAGATATTAAAGAACAACAACCAAATAAAGATATAAAGAAAACTTTATACAAAGACCAAAAAGGGCTTTGTAATGGTTGTAGCACTAAAATGGATATATGGCATTTTGAAATAGACCATATTGTGCCTCGTTCTCAAGGTGGTGGTGACTATTATGAAAATTATCAATTATTATGCGGAAATTGTAATAGAACTAAAGGTAATAGACCTATGGAGTATTTAAGAGCAAAAGTACAGAAAAGAGAAGACTTGATGAAATCTAAATTAACTTTTGGGAAGTAATTATGAAACAACAAAAATTAAATAAAGCAATTGAAACATTACTTAATAACCTTGAAGTAAATACTAAACTTAAAAATCTAGCTAAAGAGAATTTAAAGATAAAATTTATAATGCGCAATACTTTTGTCTTGTCTGCCTGAACAACAGATGGAAAGTATGATTTTAGGAGATAAAAAATGAGTAACATAAATAGTATTAATGAAATTAAAGACCATACAAATAGGCTTAAGCAGCAAATAAAACAAATAAAAGATGCTGATATTAGGAAGTTTGATGGTCAAAAATTTGGTGCTGAAGGTCAATATACTTACAAAGGCTTATTAAATAATTTAGATGAATTATTGACTGATGTTGATGTCTTTATTGAAAATCCAAAGAAATTTTTAAAAATATCAGGTTATGCTGATAGAGGTGACATTAGAAAGGATTTGTTATCTATTGTTAATTTGTCATTATCAGACCCGTCTGGTTTTGTTAAATATTTGGAATTACTAAAAACAGCAGTGCGTCCATTTCATATTTATTATGCTAAAGAGAAATCATTAAATTTTGAAGAAGAATTATTGGAATTAACTGATAAAAGGCAATTATTAATTGAACATTTGAAACAAGCAATTGCTAATAATGAGCAATTACACAGAATGTTAGAAGATTTAACGGTAAAAAAACAAAAATTAGAAGATAAGTTGCCGCAATTAGAAAAGAACATAGTTAATGCTCAGTATCAATTAAAAGACAGTGAACGTAATGCCCAACAGATTGGAAACACCAAAAAAAATGTCATGCAACATAGTGATACTGTTAATAATTTTGTTAATAACATTAATGAACGAGAACTACAGTTAGAAGGTCAAAAGACAGAAACAGAAGAATACACCAAAAAATTAAATACATTTAAACAAGAACAAAAGCAATTATCAAAAACAGTAGAAGAACTTATTGAAAAAGCAAAAGCAGCGTTAAATTATGGGCAAGCACAAGGAATAAGTGCAGCTTTTCAAGCAAGGCTAAAAAAAATAGAAGGTGATGGACGTCGTTTGGGGCCAAAAGTTATTAGATTTTTGTGGATTTTTTCTGCCATTGCCTTTGTTGTATTGGGCATAATTTTAACAGTGAAATTTATTGATACAAATGCAACAGACTTTAGCGCTACATTAGCAAGATTATCTATTATTGCCTTACCGTTGGCAGGGGCTTGGTTTTGCGCAGGTCAATATACTAAATCTAGAAACATTGCTGAAGATTATGCTTATAAAACAGTGCTAGCTCAATCTATTATTGGCTTTTCAGAGCAATTAAAAAGTGATGATGAAAAAGATACTAGTTATCAAGATTATATAAAGAAAATGCTAGACCAATTACATCAACATCCTGTATCCAAATATAAAGAAAAGGATACCGATAATACAATATTAAAAAAACTTGTAAATATTGTAAAGCCCACGAATAAGAAGTACTTTGACGTAACAATTACTAAACAGAAGCATTGAATTAACCTCAAAACGCCAAACATTAGATTAAAAATAAAATAATATGCAAAAATTCAAAACCATTAGCTCTATTGCCACACCTCTTAACAGAACAAATGTTGATACCGATGCAATTATCCCCAAACAATTTTTAAAGTCTATTAAACGCACTGGTTTTGGGCCTAACTTATTTGACCAGTGGCGCTACCTAGATGAGGGGCAAATTGGTGTGGACAATAACAAGCGGGCTAAAAATAGTGATTTTGTGCTCAATGATAGTAAGTATAAAGACTCAAGCATTTTACTTACGCGCGCTAATTTTGGATGTGGTTCAAGCCGTGAGCATGCGCAGTGGGCGCTTGTTGATTATGGGTTTAGGGTAATTATTGCCCCAAGTTTTGCTGATATTTTTTACAATAATTGTTTTAAAAATGGCTTATTACCGATTGTGCTAACTAGTGGTGAAGTTGATGAATTATTTAATACTGACCAAGTATTAACAGTAGATTTAGTGAAGCAAACCGTAGTAGTAAAAAGAAAAATTTATCGCTTTGAAATAGATAAACAACAAAAACACCAATTATTAGAAGGATTGGATGATATTGGCATTACTTTGCAATATACTGATAAAATAAAGGCTTTTGAAAAAGGGTATTATAAGACCTATTCTTGGCTATGATTGGGCAATTAACTGGCAAGGTTGCTGAGTGTAATCCGCCAGTGTTATTATTATTAGTAGGTGGTGTTGGTTATGAGGTTTTCTGCCCATTGCCTACTTTTTATCATCTAAAAAAAGACCAATACACCTTATTTACTCAGCTTGTTGTAAGAGATGATGCTCATATTTTGTATGGTTTTAGCACTAATGATGAAAAATTGGTTTTTAACGAACTATTAAAAGTCAGTGGTGTTGGGGCTAAGGTGGCATTAGCTATTTTATCTACTCTTAGTATTGATGATATTTTTAATTGTATTGCTGGTGATGATTTTGCCTACCTGCAACAAACTCCAGGTATTGGCAAAAAAACAGCGCAAAAAATTATAGTTGAACTTAAAGACCGCCTGCCTAAACTAAATTTAGTCCAACAAACAAGCACAATTATTACAACTAGTTTTGATAGCAGTAATTTTAATGCTGCCCTTGGAGCACTCACCTCACTTGGATTTAAAGTAAAAGAAGCAAAAGTTATGTTAGCAAAAGTAGATATGAATTTATCTACCGAAGCAATGATTAAAGCAGCACTTAAAAATGTATAAAGTATTAATTATTTTCTTAAACCTTATTATGATAAACACCAGCGCCAACCAAGCCCAATTTAACAAAGCCTATTTAGACAAAGGGGCTGATTATAAGCCTAGAACTAGCCATTTTGGCCCACAAGGCAAGGCAAAATACACCAATGCTTTAATACTTGAAACCTCGCCCTACTTATTACAACATGCCCACAACCCAGTATCATGGCACAGCTGGGCATCTACAACTCTAAAAAAAGCATTTGGTCAACAAAAACTTATTTTTCTCTCTATCGGTTATGCCACTTGTCATTGGTGCCATGTAATGGAGGAGGAGAGCTTTGATGATGAAGAAGTAGCAGCAGCATTAAATGCAGATTTTATTAGCATTAAGGTAGATAGGGAAGTGCGCCCTGATGTGGATGAGGTATTTATGTCAGCAGTGCAAATATTAAATGATGGGCGTGGCGGCTGGCCCCTAAATGTAATATTGACCCCAGATGGCAGAGCATTTTTTGGCGGAACTTATTTTACTAAAACACAGTTATTATCATTACTTAAACAAATTAAACACCACTGGCAAAATAATAAACATCAATTATTAGCCCAAGCTGACCAATTGCAACAATATTTAACCAAAATACAACAAAGCCGAGCACAACAACAAATATTAGATAAAAGCCTTGTTGAAGCAGCGGTTGGCAAAATCCTAGATGATGTTGATTACTTAGAAGGCGGGTTGGGACAAGCGCCAAAATTTCCTCAAGAACCAAGGCTATTATTATTGCTTAATCAGTATTTGTATCAGCAAGATAGTAAAATTTTAAAGGCTTTAAATATTAGCCTTGATGCAATGGCACAAGGCGGATTTTATGATGTGGTTGCTGGTGGTTTTGCGCGTTATGCTACCGATAATTCTTGGCTAGTGCCCCATTTTGAAAAAATGCTCTACAACCAAGCCCAACTAGCCCTTGTGTATGCTAAAGCCTATAAGATAACTAATAATCCATTATATCGTCGCATAACTCAACGCACTCTGGATTATGTCCTAAGGGAAATGCAAGCTAAAAATAGTGGTTTTTATAGCGCAACCGATGCTGATAGTATGGGAGAAGAGGGCACATTTTTTATTTGGGACCTATCTGAAATTAAGCAAGTATTAGGCGCTAAAAATTATAAAGATGCAGAACAATTACTTGACCTAAGCGCTAATACTATTTTTGAAGACCGTCATGTTATTCGCTATCAACAAACACTTAAGCCTAATGATTACCAGATAGCTGATGGTATTAACACCAAGTTATATGCTGTAAGAGAAAAGAGAGAGAAACCTTTGCTTGATAATAAAATTTTATTATCTTGGAATGCGCTTATGGCTAAAACTTTTTTAATCGCAGGGCAAATACTCAAGCGAGATGATTATATAGAGACCGCTAAGCAAAATTTTGAGTTTTTACTCAGTTTTGAACAACAAGGCAAGTGGCAACGTGTTTTACTTGATAAACAATACAATACTGATGCTTTGTTAGAAGATTATGCGTTTTTGACCCAGCTAGCTATTGCATTATATGATTATTTTGAACAAAAACCTTATTTAGAACACGCTAAAAAATTAATGGATACAGCGCTTGATTTATTTTGGGACCAAGAGCAATTTGGATTTTTTAATCATCAAGCCAAATACTTATATATTAAAACTAAAAATGCGCAAGACGGCGCAATTCTAAATGCTAATGCGGTAATGTTTGGTCAATTAATTAGGCTTTCTCAACGTTTAGAAGATAGTAAATATGAGTTATTTGCAGAGCAATTAGTTAGCGCATTTTCTAGCCAGATTAAAAATGAGAGCGCTCATTTTTACCTTCCAACTATGATGGTTGGCTTAAATGAGCAATTATTAGGTAGTAGAAGTGCTAAGCAATGGGCTTATGGTGGTAATTTGCTTGCCTATTTACACAAAATTAGTAGCACTACCACCACTATTAATTACCGCCTTAGTATCAAATTAGCTAAAAATTATCACATTAATAGTGCCAAACCTTTACAAAAAGACCTAATTGCGACTAAAATATTACCTGCTAACAAATATTGGCAGCTAAACACTATTGATTATCCTAAGGCTGATAGGCAGGTTTTAGGTTTTTCTAAGGAAGAATTATCAGTTTATACTGGTAATGTTGATATTAATTTTTCAGTTAAAGCAACGCAGAACGCCCAAACATTACCAGTCATAGCCCTAATGCTGCAAGCATGTAATGATAAACTTTGTTTAGCACCGACTAAATTATTTTTGATATGACTTTAGATTTTGCTAAAAATACTAAATTAGTTACAAGTTTAAATTTAGGCTTGTTGGTCTTGCTCGCCTATATTTTGGTGGATTTTTTTTGGTTAATTATGCTACCACAGTTAGACAATAATCAAGTGGACCAAATTATTACCGCCAAACCTATAACACAAGATAAGATGCCAGAGGCTAAAGCATTATTTGGCAAGAAGCAATTAAGGCAAAAAGCAGTTGTAGAAAAGAAAATTGTTAAAAGTAAATTAAATTTAGAATTAAAAGGAGTATGGCTTAATAATCAACAACTGCAAAAAAGTTATGCTATCATTAAAATCAGCGGTGTGGACAAAATCTTTTATCTAAACGATAGAATTTCCAGTTTGGCTAAGCTAGTAGAAATTAATATCAATTTTGTTGTACTTGACCGCTCTGGACAATTAGAAGCGTTGTATTTAAGAAAAAACAATAAAGATTTAGTTATTGATGAAAAAGCCAGCGCTAGTGCTAATGATATTGTTCCTAACTTAAATTCTAGAGAGAAAAGTCGTCTTAACAAAATTAGAAAAGATTTGAAAAATAATCCGTGGAAGCTATCTCAAATTTTAAATGTTAAACCTAGTTATAAGTCTGGTGAATTAATAGGCTTCGAGATTAGGCCCGGTAGAGAAAGGAATTTATTTTATAAATTAAAATTAGAGCCCGGTGATGTTGTCCATTCTATTAATGGCCAACGTCTTAGCTTGTCAACTATGCAAGCAGCACTTAATACGGTAGTTGATAATAGTGATATAAGTATTGGGTTTTATCGTAAAAAAAATGACAAAACTTTGGTATTAAATTTATGATGAAAAAAATAATTAGCCCAATATTGTTATTACTAATTAGTAGTATCGCAATAGCCGAAGAAAAATCAGTCATACTTAATTTTCAAAATGCTGATTTGCATACAATTATTGAGGTAATCGCTAAAGAAACTGAGAAGAATTTTTTAATTGACCCACGAGTCCGTAAGCAAAAAATTACTTTAATTGCTGAGTCTGCGGTTAATCCAGAAGATGCTTATAGTATGTTTTTATCTATTTTGCGTATTTATGGTTATGGAGCGATAGAATCAGATAATTTAGTTAAGATTCTGCCTTCAAATGATATTAAACAAAGCGAGCTCAAACTTAGTAAAAAAATTAATAACGGCAAAGGTATTGATGATGTGATAAGTGTGGTAATACCTCTGGAAAAATCTAAGGCAGAGCAAATGGCAGGCATTATTAGGCCGCTAATTCCAAGTTTTGGACAAATAATTGCCCATGGTGATAGTAATTCTCTATTAATACTAGCCCCAGTTGGGGTTATTAACAAGGTTAAAGATATTATTGATTCCCTAGAGGGTCGTATTGAACGTGCATTACATATTGAACCATTAAAACATTCAACTGCAGCTGAAATTGTCGCTATAGTCAATAAGTTAGAGAAAAAAGCTATTGCTAAAACCAATGGATTATTAATTATTGAAGATAAAAGTAGTAATCAAATTATAATATCGGGTGGTACTATTTCTGATAGAAAGCGAGCTATCAGCTATATTCGACAGCTAGATAACGCTAAAAAGAATAAAGGTGATACCCAAGTTATATACCTTAATTACGCCAAAGCAAAGGATTTAGTTGGAGTGCTTAAAGATTTAATCGGCAAGACTGAAAAAGATAAAAAAGGGACAAAAATTAGTATTACCGCTGATGAAAATACCAATAGCTTGTTAGTTTTTGCTCCCGGCAAGACCATGCAAAAGATTAAAAATGCTATTGTTCAGCTAGATATTCGTAAAGCCCAAGTTTTAGTCCAAGCAATTATTGTGGAGGTTTCTGATAACAATCTTGCCGAATTAGGTGTGCGTTGGGCGGCTAATACTGGGGCGGCAGTTGGTTTGATTGATTTTAGTGGAGCTGGCAGTCTTATTAATTTATTAGGCGCGGGTGATGGTAATCTAAATCCTGGCGCCTTAGGTTCTGGCAGTAGTTTAGCGATTGGTAATTTTTCTGGCAATAGTGGTTGGGGAGCATTATTAAAGGCTTTGCGAGCTAATGCAGATACTAATATTTTGTCCACACCATCGGTAGTTACTTTGGATAATGAAGAAGCTGAATTGTTTGTTGGACAAGAAGTTCCGGTGCTAACTGGGCAAACTTTACGTGATGATGGCAATCCTTTTACCAGCTATGAACGTAAACAAGTGGGACTTACGCTTAAAGTAACACCACAAATCAATAGAGGCGATGCTATGCAACTTGATATTGAACAAAAGGTAGAAAATGTACAGACCTCATCTGGTGGTGTAATTGGAGCATCGTTTTTTAATGAACGTAAAATTGATACCTCAGTTATTATTAGTGATAAAGAAATATTAGTACTTGGCGGTTTAACTACACAGCAAACTGAAAACAATACTGAAAAAGTTAGCGGTTTAGGCGATATTCCTTTTATTGGCGGTTTATTTAAAAGCAGACGTAATAGCGCTGAAAAACGCACGCTTATGGTCTTTATTAAAACCAATATTATTAGAAACTTTAGAGACAGCCATGAAATATCATCAGAAAAATATTCAGCTCTTTATGAGAAAATCAATAGTCGTCCGCCTTTAGAGTTAATTGATAAAGATAATTTTATTGTGCTTCCAGAAGAAGAATCAATGCAAAATAATATACCTAAAGTTCAAGTACCAGCAACAAAATCAGTTAAAGCCTCAGTATCAGCGTTAACAAAAATCCCAGCAAAAAATACTCCTAATAAAACAAACACCACAGTTGCCAATTTGAATGGCAATAGTGTTGGTTTGGTAAATAGCGAGGCAGATGAGTTTGGTGATGATGGGTATGAGGACTAAATTATGACTAAATTGCCGCTTACTTTTTGTCAACAAAATAATTTAATTTTAGTTTATCAAGAAAACTCTTATTATTTGTATTGTTTGGCTATTCCTGAGCTTACTTTACTCAATGAAATTAGCCGCTATCAACTAAAACCGCTAGCGATTAAAATTGTCAATTCTTCCACTTTAGAAGAAATGTTGCAGCAATTATATGATGATTCTGATGCGGTAGCCCAAATTGCTTTTGAAAATTTAGAAGAAGATAATTTAGAAAGTGTTGCCCAGTCTTTACAAAACACTCAAGACTTACTTGCCAGCAGTGATGATGCCCCAATCACTAGATTAATTAATGTGCTTATCGCCCAAGCGGTGCGTGAAGGGGCTTCAGATATTCATATTGAAGTTTATGAGAACAGAATGCGCATTCGTTTTCGCGTTGATGGTGTCCTTAGAGAAATTCTACAACCAAATTATGCTCTTGCTAGTCGCATTATTGCGCGCATTAAAGTGATGGCAAAACTAGATATTGCTGAGAAACGTTTACCTCAAGATGGTCGTATTGGCACTAAATTACATGACAAGACCATTGATATTCGCGTATCTTCTATTCCCACTGCTCAATCAGAAAAAATTGTGCTTAGATTACTGGAAAAACAAATAGTTAGGCTTAATTTGTCTAATCTGGGGATGCCTAAAAATATTTACGATGATTTGCATTATTTAATTCATCAGACTCAGGGCATTATTTTGGTGACTGGTCCGACTGGTTCTGGCAAGACCACTACGCTTTATGCCGCCCTTAGTGAGTTAAATGATTTTAGACGTAATTTAATGACAGTAGAAGACCCAATTGAATACGATATTGATGGTATAAATCAAACTGCGGTTAATGCTAAAACTGGAATGACTTTTGCTAAAAGTATTAGAGCAATGTTGCGTCAAGACCCAGATGTGATTATGGTGGGTGAGATTCGTGATATTGAGACTGCACAGATTGCCATTCAAGCTAGCTTAACTGGGCATTTGGTGTTTTCAACTCTACATACCAATACTGCTATTGGTGCTATTAGCCGTCTGCGGGATATGGGAGTTGAGTCTTTTTTATTGGCATCTAGCATTGCTGGGGTATTAGCCCAAAGATTATTGCGGCTACTGTGCGATAAGTGCAAAAAAGAACAAGTATTTACTTCAGAACAATGGCAGACGCATTTTGCAGATAGAGCAAAAATAAAAGTTTATCAAGCTGCCGGTTGTAAAGCCTGTGGGCATAGTGGTTATAGTGGTCGCATTGGTATTTACGAATTAGTAAAAATTGATAGAAAACTCAAAGAGTTAATTCATTCTCAAGCATCAGAGTCAGAACTATTAAAATCTCACACCAAGACCCAAAAAACTTTAAAAGATAACGCCCTAAATTTAGTCTCAACTGGAAAGACTAGCCTAGATGAAGTGTATCGTGTCTTGGGCTAATAAAGGGTTTACTTTGGTAGAGGTACTAATTGCGCTTGTGATTGTAGCGTTTGCTTTAGGGGCATTTTTAAATGTTGGGCAAGTCAGTGTGCATCAAACTTTTGCTCTTAAGAGTACCATGCTTGCTCAAAATGAAGTTTGGAATCAATTAGTTAGTGAGAAAGATAGCACTCATTCCGAATATGAGTTTGATAAAACTATTGATAAAACCGATATTAAAAATATCTCCAAAGTAACTATCAGCGCCAATTTAGGCGAAAAACAACTCTCAATTTTAAGTCGTTATATTTATGAATCTAAATAAAGGCTTTACTCTTATTGAAATTTTAATTGCTGTAAGCATTTTAGCTATTGTTAGTGTGCTATCAATTAATAGTCTTAATAGTATTATTATTCAATTTGAAAGCACTAAACAAGCGCAAACTCAGTTTATTGGCCTAGAGCGGGCGTTAATTCAAATGACCAAAGACATTATGCAAATGGTTCAACGCAATAATCAAGGCGCTTTTAGTAATCGTGTTCCGAGTTTCTCTTATGGGCAGAAAGGTCTTGATTTATTATCAGGAGGGTGGAAAAATTGGACTGACCAAAAACGTTCTAATCTACAACATATTCGTTATGAACTTATTGGTGATAAACTTACTAGACGCACTTGGAAGGTTTTAGACCCAAAGTTAGAAGAGGATTCTAAAACTAAAGATATGTTGGACCAAGTTGAGGAATTTAAGATAGTTTTTTATAATAAAAAGCATAATAAAGTTAGGAAATTTTCCCAAGCTACTTATCTGGCAATTCAGCTCACTTTAGAAGAATTTGGTAAATTTGAGTATTGGGTATTATTGCCTGATTATTTCGCAGGATTTAACTAATGAAATCAGTAGTAAAAACAAACGGTGTAGCTATTGTATCGGTGCTAATCATTGTGGCAATTGTGGCGATAATTGGTAGTAAAATGAGTGTTAATCAGCAACGTTTTGTTAAAAGCTCTCAATTGATGTTAGATACGCAACAGCAGATTTTACATGCTTTGAGCATTGAAGCTTGGGCAGAGGATTTATTGGTTAAAGATTTAATTAAGAGCGATGAAAATCCGCATCATAAAATTGATACTTTTTTAGATAATTGGCATAATGCAACCCTTAGTTTTGAAGAAGGACGTTCATTTCTATCAGGCGAAATTACTGATTTGCAAAGTAAAATTAACCTTAACAATTTAGCTGCTAAAAATAATAATGATTATTTGTCTCAGTTGTATTTGTTGTTTGATGCTTTGGGAATTAAACGTGTATTAGCTGACCCTTTATTGGATTATTTAGACAGTAATGATAACCGTTATTCACAATTTGGAGCTGAAAGTAATTATTATACTACCTTAGAAAGGCCTTATAAAATAGCTAATTCTGCAATGACCGATCTTAGTGAATTAAATTTAATCAAAGGTTTTAGCGCAGGTATTATAAGACGTTTACAACCTTGGGTGTGGATTGGACCTAAAACGGTTAATAAAATTAATATCAATACTGCCAGTAAAATAGTTTTAAAATCCTTAAGCATTAATTTAAAAGATGAAATTTTAGCAGACGTATTGAAAAAGCAACAAAATGAAGGATTTAAAAGTGTAGATGAATTTATAGCCTTTATTGGTGATGTTGGCGTTAAAAAAAAACTTCTAACTAGTAGTAGTGCTTATTTTTTATTAGAGTCAAATATTGATAGCCCTAGCAGTGGTTTAACGGTTAATACTTATCTTTATCGTGATAATAGCAAAAAAACAGTGGCAAAAGTAAGACGAGTATTTTTATGAAAAAACTTTTTATTCGGTTTGGTATTTCTTTAGAAGATGACTTAGTTTTCATAGAACAAAGTGATGATGAATTTAGCGTCTGTGAGCAGCCTAAAAATTTAAAAGATTATCAAATTATAGCCCTTATGCCAGCAAGTGTAGTTGCTTGGCATACTTTAACCATCGCCGCTAAAAGTCTGAAACAAAAAAAAGCCGCAATCCCTTTTGCTTTATCACAAAAAATTAGTCAAGATTTAGACGAAGTTTATTATCATTATCAAATTAAAGGTGATGAAATTTTGGTAGGTGTGGTTGCCAAAGATGTGCTTGATACTTATTTGAAAAAATTAACAAGCCTTAATATAAAACAGTATTTATTATTATCAGAGTCAAAATCTTTAGCGGATTTTGACGACCAAGACCGAATTATTTTTGATAATGGTCAAGTAATTATTAAAAATGGCAATAATTGTTATGGTATTAGCGCTGATATTAGTGGTGCGGTATTAAAAGGCTTAAATCCGAAAAATGATCTATATTGGAGCACCAAAGAGCTTGCTAAAAAATATAAATTAGATGATTATAATAATGTTGACAATATTGGTACTATGCTTGTTAAACATTTGGTTGTTGATAAAACCGCTGATTTTTTAAAACTTTTTGAACGGGATAGTAATTGGCTAACAACTATTAAGCCATTTTGGTTCTCTATGGCTTTGTTATCAATATTATTAACATCCTATCCATTGAACTTATGGGTTCAAAGTGCTCAAGACGAGCATAAAATCACTCAGTTAGATAAGCAAATGATTCAAATTTATAAACGCATTAATCCTTTGGCAAAAAATGTTGCCGACCCTTATGCCCAATTGGTAGCTTATGCTAAATCAAGAGCAAATGCTAGTAAGGGGCAATTACTAAGTTTAATTCAAAAATTAGAGCAAAATTTTAATGCTAATATTGATTTAAACTCTATACAATACACTAAAGCGGGCTTATTAATTAAAATTAGTAGTAATAATTTGAATGAATTAGAAAACTTTAAAAACCAATTAAACAAAGACTTTGATGTTAATATTAAGGCTAGTACTCAGCGAGAACAAACAACTAAAATGACGTTAGAATTAAAAAAACGATGAATAGATCTGTGCTTACCAATATTGGTGTTGGTGTAATTTTTATCTTGATGTACTTATTGCTAATTGATAATCTCAACCAGAATTACAAAGACCAACACTCAAGGCTTATAATCAAACAAAAAGACTATCAACATATGCAAAATTTGGCAAAAAATATTGCTGTTAATACTAATCGTCCAAGTAGCGGGTCTTTATTGGGAGATATTAGTCGTTTGCGTGATAAAAATAGATTAAATCAAGGATTTAATAAAATTAGTATTGATAAAAATACTGCTTCTGTTGCGTTAAAATCAGCTGATTATAGGCGCTTGATTACCTTTTTAATTGAAGCAAAAAGTTTTTCTATCAATGTATTAGAATTAAACTTAACTCGCGTTGGTGATGGTCTGGTTAATGGCAAAGTGAAATTAGAGCGATGAAAAAAACATTAATGTATTTATCTGCATTTTTATTAGCAGCCTTAGTATTTGTAATTACTACCGCTCCGAGTGCGCTACTTAAATTTTATGTGCCTAAACACATTAACATCAATAGCTTTGAGGGTGAGATATTACAAGGCAATATGCAGCAATTAAACTTTAGTCCTACTTCTTTTGGGCAATTTTTACCCGCATTTAAGCATAATATTTACCTTGATAAATTAGGTTGGGAATTGTATTTAGCAAAGTTATTATTGTTAAAACTAGCAGGACAAATACAACTAACATTGGGGCAATCTACTTTAAGTACTGATTGGAATTATAGCCTATCTAATGTAATTGAACTAAACGAACTTAGGGCTAATTTAACTTTAAAAGATTTATTATTAAAACTGCATCAAGACTTTCCAATTGCAGGCAAAGTTTTGGTTAATATGGATGAGGTTATTATTAATCAAAAAAAGCTAATAGCCCTTAGCGGAAAAGTAAAAGCACTTAATTTTACTGTTTTTGGACAAAACCTAGGTCAAGTTAGTATTGCAGTTAAACTAGATGATAAAAAAGAAAAGATTATTGCTAATTTATTTAATGAAAATACTACTAGCAATGTTAATATTAATGGTTTTGCCAGCTTGGATTTGAATGGTAAATATCAAACAAATATTAGTCTTATTCCTAAAATAAATGCGCCCAAAGATTTAGTGGATATGTTATCATTAGTGGGTCATCAGTCTGGTAAGGGTAGATTGTTGAAAATAAGTGGGAGGATATAAATGAAGCAAAGTGGATTTAGTTTAATTGAGATTTTGGTGGTGATGTTTATTTTGGGTTTGCTAGGTGCAATTGCGGTGCCTAAATTTTTTGGTCAAATTGATAAGGCTTACACAACTAAGGCACAGCAAGATATCAAAGCTATCACTGGCGCTTTGGATATTTATCGTCTAAATCATGGTGATTATCCTGGCTCAGATGAAGGTTTAAGGGTTTTGGTAAGTAATTATCTTAATAAATTACCCAAAGACCCTTGGGGACAAGATTATATTTACGTTAATCCGGGAAATAAAGGTGGCGAGATTGATGTTTATACACTAGGAAAAGACAGAGCTAGTGGTGGCACAGGCAACGATGCAGACATTGGTAACTGGTAAGATAGACTATAACAAAGGATTTAGTTTAATAGAAATTTTAATTGTTATGTTTATTATGGCATTTGTGCTATCTAATATCAATTTTAAATTTGTTACTGAAACTACCCTTAAAAACACCATTGACCAATTAGAACATCAAGTTAATTATGCCCTTGATTACGCTACTTTTAAGCAAAAGGTTTTGGGGCTTACTTTTCATCAAAACGGTTATTATTTTTCCAATTATCACCCTCCAGTAGGCACGGCAACTTTTTTAAAGCCCAGCAGTTCTACTTGGAGACCATTATCAAGCGTTGATGTATTAAAGGAACAGAAATGGGACTTAGATGAGATTAATTTAATTGATTTAAACGTTGAGGGCGATACAATCGCCCTTGATGATATTGAAATTGAAGATTTTATTTTCCCGCAAATAGTTATTTTTCCAAATTATGAAGTAACTGATTTTAGCATTGATATTTACGATGAACAACAACAATCGCAATCTTTAGTTATCCAGTAAGTATAATAACAACGCTTTTTGGGCATGCAAGCGATTTTCTGCCGCAGCAAATACTACGCTTTGGGTCCCGTCAATCACAGCACTATCTACTTCTTTATCGCGGTAAGCCGGTAAACAGTGCATAAATAAAGCATCAGTTTTTGCAAGATTCATTAGTTTAGATGTTATTTTATACATTTTAAAGTCTTGCTCCTTTTTGTTTTTATTTTGTTCTTGTCCCATGCTTGACCAGACATCAGTAACAATTAAATCAGCATCTTTACAAGCATCTTCAGGATTGGTTAGGCAAATATAGTTTTGATATTTTTTTACTAAATTTATATTAGGTCTATACTTAGGAGGTGTGGCAACATTGAGTTTAAAATCACAAAGTTTAGCGGCTTGTATATAAGTTGTACACATATTATTACTATCGCCAACCCAAGCTACAGTTTTACCTTCTATATCACCACGATACTCGTTATAGGTAAGTAAATCTGCTAATAATTGACAGGGGTGAGAATAATCAGATAAGCCATTAATAACTGACGCCTGCGAGTTCTTGGCAAAAGTTTTTATATCCTCATGGCTAGATAAACGCAACATTACTAAGTCTACCATAGCACCAATTACCCTAGCGCTATCTTCAATACTCTCATTACGTCGTAGTTGAGTATCTTTATTAGATAAAAAGATAGCGTGTCCACCTAATTGAGTCATTCCCGCTTCAAAAGAAACTCTTGTTCTAGTTGAAGATTTATCAAAAATCATTGCTAAAGTTTTATGTTTTAATTGCTCATTTATAACGCCATTTTGATAATTAGTCTTAGTGTTTATAGCAAGTCTTATAATGTTATGATAATCAGTTTGAGTTAAATCGCTTAAATCAATCAAATCTTTTTTCATAATGACTCCAGTAGTAACTTTAATTTTGTTAGCAAAAAGTCTATATCTTTTTGCGTAATAATAAGTGGCGGTAATAAACGAATATGCTGGTCATTAACACCCAACAACACGCCTAAATCTAAGGCTTTTTGTGCTAATTTGGAATAAGTTTTATCCAAAGTAATGCCGACCATTAAACCTTTGGCACGAATATTTTTAATCTTAGGACTGATTAGAGTTTTTTCAGCTTGGTCTAAAAAATAGTCAGACATTTTGATAACATTTTCTAAAATCTGTTCTTTTGTAATAATTTCTAGCACTGTTAGCGCAACTTTGGTACAAAAAGGATTGCCGCCATAGGTGCTACCATGGCTACCAGGAGTGAATAGTTTGGCTACCTTATGCCCGCCCAGACAAGCAGCAATGGGCACACCATTGCCTAACCCTTTAGCTAGTGTTAAGATATCGGGGGTAATATTGTTATGTTGATGGGCAAATAATTTACCGGTCCTGCCAATACCAGTTTGGACTTCATCTAAGATAAACAACCAGTTATTTTGTTCACAAATTGCTTGGGCTTGGTTTAGGTAATTATTGGCAGGTATGATGACTCCCGCCTCGCCTAAAATAGGCTCTAGCATTAGTCCAATTATATTTTTATTATCAGCATAACTATTAATTGCATCAATATTGTTAAAATCAATGTGAATAAATTCAGGCACTAGAGGTGCGAAACCTTTTTTTACTTTATTACTACCAGTAGCAGAAATTGTCGCCATAGTTCTGCCGTGGAAAGCGTTGTTAGCAGTTAATATGATTGGATTATCAATGCCCTTAGTTTTTGCATAAAGTCTAGTTAGCTTGATAGCGGTTTCATTGGCTTCAGCCCCAGAATTGCTAAAAAAAACTTTTTGCATATTTGCTAATTTAGCCAATTTTTGTCCCAAGTATTCTTCGTTAGTTATGCGATACCAATTAGAGGTATGTAGCAAGGTTTTTGCTTGTTTAGCAATTACTTTACTAATTTGGGGGTGATTATGTCCTAAATTAACAACTCCAACTCCTGAAAAAGCATCTAAATACTTGTTATTATTAGCGTATAGGTAGCAGCCCTTGCCCTTTTCAAAGGCAATATCTAATGGGTTATAATTATTAAATAAATAGGACATAATAAAAACAAAACCCCCAAAATAGGGGGCTTGATATTAGTAATTTTTTAGTTGAGTTAGTCGTTATAATTTAGCTCTGGTGCAATTTTTGCATTTATTTCATCTAATTCTTTTTTATAAGTTTCATAGAAACTACCTGCTGGCGGATTCAACCATTCTGCATAGGAAAAGCCATTTTCGTTGGTATAGTTATTAAACTCTTCTTGTAATTTAATTCTTTTCATACTGAGCTTATTATCTTTTTCGCTAGTCACATTCATTATCTAAACTCCTAAACAATAATATTATAACTAAAAATTTAAGTTTTATTAGAAAATATTTTTTTAAATCAAGTATAATTATCTAACTTTTACAAATCAGGAGTTTTAACATGGCCCAATTAACAGGCAAAGAACGTTATAAATCTGGTGTTATTCCTTATAAGAAAATGGGGTATTGGCAACCAGACTACCAACCGCTAGAAACTGATATAATAGCATTATTTCGTATCACTCCCCAAAAAGGTGTAGACCCAGAAGAAGCTGCAGCAGCTGTTGCTGGCGAATCATCAACAGCTACTTGGACTGTGGTGTGGACTGATCGTCTAACAGCTTGTGAGTTATATCGCGCTAAAGCATATCGTTGCGAATTGGTGCCCAATACAGGCGAAGGCACAAAAACAGAAGCGCAATACTTTGCCTATATCGCTTATGACTTGGATTTATTTGAAGAAGGTTCTATCGCTAATTTAACAGCATCTATTATTGGTAATGTATTTGGGTTTAAGGCTGTAAAAGCGCTACGTTTAGAAGATATGCGTATGCCTGTTGCTTATTTAAAAACTTTTCAAGGCCCAGCAACTGGTGTTGTGGTGGAACGTGAACGTTTAGATAAATTTGGCCGTCCGTTGCTTGGTGCCACCACCAAACCAAAATTAGGTTTATCAGGGCGTAACTACGGTAGGGTGGTATATGAGGCGCTTAAAGGCGGGTTGGACTTTGTCAAAGATGATGAGAATATTAATTCACAACCATTTATGCATTGGCGCGATCGTTTTTTGTATTGTATGGAAGCTGTTAATCGCGCCCAGGCTGCTACTGGTGAGGTAAAAGGGCATTATCTTAATGTTACCGCTGGTACTATGGATGAAATGATAAGACGAGCTGAATTTGCCAGAGAATTAGGTTCGGTGATTATTATGATTGATTTGGTTATTGGTTATACTGCTATTCAAACTATGGCAAAATGGGCAAGACAAAATGATATGGTTCTGCATCTACATAGAGCTGGAAATTCTACTTATTCTCGCCAAAAGAACCATGGTATGAACTTTCGTGTTATTTGTAAGTGGATGCGTATGGCAGGAGTTGACCATATTCATGCTGGGACTGTGGTAGGTAAATTAGAAGGTGACCCGCTCATGATTAGAGGCTTTTATGATACTTTATTAAAAGACCGTTTAGACCAAGACCTAACTCGTGGTATTTTCTTTGAACAAGATTGGGCATCACTTAATAAAGTTATGCCAGTTGCATCAGGTGGCATTCACGCTGGACAAATGCATCAATTAGTTCACTATTTAGGTGAAGATGTTGTATTACAATTTGGCGGTGGCACTATTGGGCACCCTGATGGTATTCAAGCAGGAGCTACTGCTAATCGCGTTGCTTTAGAGACAATGATTATGGCAAGAAATGAAGGTCGTGATTATCTCAAAGAAGGACCGCAGATTCTACAAGAAGCAGCTAAAACTTGCTCACCACTAAAAGCAGCTCTGGATATTTGGAAAGATATTACTTTTAATTATGAATCAACTGATACAGCTGATTTTGTACCAACCACTACAGAGAGTGTTTAATTTAATAATTTAATAGGAGAATGTATTATGATGACAAATCCTGGCAATCGTATTACTCAAGGACAATTTTCATTTTTGCCTGATTTAACTGATGCGCAAATTACCGCGCAAGTTAAATACGCTTTAAAAAACTCATGGGCAGTGGGTATTGAATACACTGATGACCCTCATCCTCGCAACACCTATTGGGAAATGTTTGGCAATCCTATGTTTGACCTCAAAGACCCAGCGGGTATTATGATGGAAGTTAATGCATGTCGTAAGACCTTTCCCAATCATTATGTACGTATTACTGCATTTGATTCAACTCGTGGTTGGGAATCGGTTAAGATGAGTTTTATTGTTAATCGTCCCTCAAAAGAGGCTGGTTATAAGCTTATTCGTCAAGAACAACAAGAACGTCATATTAGTTATACAATTCTTCCTTATTCTAGCGACAAGCCTGAAATGGAAAGATACTAAGTAAACAGATACAAAGGTGATTTTTATCATCTTTGTATTATCACTAGTATTAAACCTTGTTTACTGTTAGTGGTAGTTTCTAGTATAGTTAGACGTAAGGTTTTAATAATTCTGTTATCAATGGCGTAGAAATATGAGCGAGAAAATTAATTTAGCACAAATTTTAAAAGATTCGCAAATTCAAGGCATTTTAGAACAACTAGATAAAGAACTTATAGGTCTAAAACCTGTTAAAACTAGAATTCGTGAAATTGCTGCCCTATTACTAATAGATAAAATGCGTAAGTCTTTTGAGCTATCTAGCCAATCACCTACGCTACATATGAGTTTTACTGGCAATCCCGGCACTGGTAAAACTACTGTTGCTGTGCGTATGGGCGAAATTTTAAAAGGTTTAGGCTATGTTCGTGAAGGGCATTTAGTAACGGTAACCAGAGATGATTTAGTCGGTCAATATATTGGGCATACTGCTCCTAAAACCAAAGAAATTATTAAAAAGGCTATGGGCGGGGTTTTGTTTATTGATGAAGCATATTATCTTTATAAACCGGAAAATGAACGTGATTATGGCGCTGAATCAATAGAGATATTATTGCAGGTGATGGAAAATAATCGAGATGATTTGGTGGTTATATTAGCTGGATATAAAGATAAAATGGAAACCTTCTTTCATTCTAATCCTGGTATGCGTTCCCGTGTAGCACATCATATTGATTTTCCTGATTATGGCGCTGAAGAATTATTGGCAATAGCAAAATTAATGTTGCAGCAACTAAACTATCATTTTAGTGATAGCTCTGAGGCGGCATTTTTAAAATACATTAAGCTTAGAATGAAGTCAGCGCATTTTGCCAATGCAAGATCAGTGCGCAACGCTATTGATAGAGCCCGCCTTCGTCAAGCAAACAGACTCTTTAATGCTAATGCTGATATTAACAAAGAAGACCTTATGACTATTGAGGATGAGGATATTTTAGTTAGTAGTATTTTTAAAGAAGGCGGGTTTGATATAGAAGATGACAAAAAATATAAGGAATAATTGGTTAATTAAATAATATCATAGCAAAAGGAAAGGTCTTAAAAGATATATAATTATTTAAACAATCAGTATGATGTTTTATAAATGTTGATTAGTCTTATTAATAATATAAGCTAATTTGTTTTGTTATCATATAATATAAAGACGTCTTTTCTCTTATCTATCTGCGTTGTTCTGTTATCTTGGATAAATGTGTTTTGATTGGTGTTATGGGAATGACAATCGCTTTACTTATCTCAGGATATGAGCAATCTCAAATTGAAAGGGCTATTGAAGGTTCAACTTGGTTGGGCTATTTCAAAGCTCAAATCCACCCATGGTTTGTAGAAGGCTTGTGGTGGCGTCAAGTAATGGGTTATGTAACTACGTTAGGATTGGTCTTGTTGATTTGGGACTTATTAACTATTGGTAAAAAAGAAGCAAAAAATATTTAACAAAAGGAGGAAATATGATACATAAAATAATATATTCATTAGTAGTTTTTTTATTAAGCAATTTTATATTTGCTTATAGTGAAGAAGACTTACTGGACTATGAGCAACAGCTCAAAGAATGGGAACTGGGAGAAAATTTACAAATAGTAAAACAAGAATTAGTCACGCCGCCTTTTTTACCCAAACACGAACAAGTAGCAACGGACAATCCTAAAATTATTCGAACTAGAATGGTTGTTGAGGAAAAAGAGATTGAAATAGAGCCGGGAGTTTTTGTTTGGGCTTTTACTTACAACGGTAGTGTGCCTGGCCCTATCGTAGTCGCTCATGAAGGAGATTATGTTGAGTTGACTTTGGTAAATCCGAAAACCAATAAACTCCCTCATAATATTGATTTTCATTCTAGTACTGGCGCTCTAGGTGGCGGCGCGCTAACTTTAATCAATCCAGGCGAAGAAGTAGTTTTAAGATGGAAGGCGACTAAAGCGGGTGTTTTTGTTTACCATTGTGCACCTGGCGGCAGTATGGTGCCTTGGCATGTTGTCCATGGTATGAATGGAGCGGTGATGGTGTTGCCCAGAGATGGACTCAAAGATGATAAAGGCAATCCAATTAAATATGATAGAGCCTATTATATTGGTGAGCAAGATTATTATTTGCCTAAGGATAAAAATGGTAAATATAAACGCTATGACAATCCTATTGCTTCTTTTAGCGATGATTTAGAAGTTATGAAAACTTTAATACCAACTCATGTTCCTTTTGGCGGCACAGTAGGCGCTTTAACGGGTAAAAATGCCATGCGCGCTAAAGTTGGTGAAACTGTTTTGTTTATTCATTCCCAAGCTAATAGGCAGTCCTATCCGCATCTTATAGGCGGTCATGGAGATTATGTTTGGGAGCGAGGCAGTTTTGATAATGCACCAGCACTTAATCTGGAAAGTTGGGTAATTGCTGCTGGTTCTGCCGGTGCTTTTATTTATACATTTGAACAGCCTGGCATTTATGTGTATTTATCTCATAATCTGATTGAAGCTTTTGTTTTAGGCGCGATTTCTCATATTAATGTTGAAGGAGAATGGAATAATGACTTGATGAAACAAGTTGTGGCGCCTAGGAAAATAGTCAATTAAACAGCAATTATTTTGACATGTCTTTGTTGAGGACAAAAACCCAGCCACACAATATAATTATACGGTGTGGCTGGGTGGTATGTTTGTTGTTATGCCATACCGTTATCGCCTCCAAATTACCTAATACAGAAGCAGCGGTGGTTTTATCAACAAGCAAAGTTGTTAACCAATGGTTAGATGCATTAGATAATAATGCTTATGATTTGAAAACGATGCTAGCGCCTGATGCTAAATTAGACCTATTAGGGGTTAATAGCCAACAAACAATACAACAAAGCATTAAACAACGCAAACAATCTTTTCAAGGTGGCAACCATCAGCTAACCCGACTTTATCTCAAAAGAGCAAGTAAAGATTTTTCAACAGTTGAGTTGCTAGCTATTATTCGTTGGGATAACTCAAAAAGCGCTATTCAAAGCGAAGTAGAAATTGCTAAAATAAAACAAATTATTACTCTGCGTTATATTAAAGCTGCTGGGCGATATTTAATTAGTGTTATTACCGAAAGCTATCTTTTACCTTCTGAGGGGCTGGAGTCCCAATTACGATGTTAATAAAATTATTGATATTAATTAGTTTAATCACCAGTTCTTATACTAATGCCTTGCCTATTATGCGTGGTATAGGCGGTGATTTTAAGGCAGATAGTTCACTGGGTCATCCGACCCGCCTATCTGATTATAAAGATTATGTGGTTTTATTAACTTTTGGTTATACAAATTGCCCTGATGTATGTCCAATTACATTAGGTTATCTAAATTTTTTAGTAAGCAAGTTAAATAAAGACCAACAGCAAAAAGTTAAGGTAATATTTATCACGGTTGACCCAGAATATGATACTCCCGCTTATTTAAAGAAATATTTAGCTGCCTTCAACCCGTCATTTATCGGCATTAGTCCAACAGAAGAAAATCTAGTAAATATTGCTAAACAATTTCAAGTTGTTTATGAAAAAGTTAAAGATTTTAGGCTGGCAACACAATATAATCGCCCCAGTGTTAAGGAGCGCGATAAAAATGACACTTCCAATGTTTTTAATCATTCTATTAGCATTTTTCTCATTGATAAGAAGAATAAGGTAAGGGCTGTGCATTATTCGGGTTATCCGTCTGATAAATTTATCAAAGAAATTTTAACATTGCTTGAACAACCAAATAATAAACAATTAAGAACTATTCAAAACAGTAAAATTATTGCCCAAAATTTTTGGCTAAAAAACCCGACAAAATATGCTAGAGTTACCGCTCTTTATGGCACAATTATTAACCAAAGTAGCCAAACAATACAATTACACGGTATTAGTTGTCCTAGTTTGGCTAAAAACAGTGAATTGCATCTAAGCCGCGTTGTCAACTCTCAAATGAATATGATAAAACAAGATAATATTCCTATAAAACCTCAACAGCATTTGGTTTTAAAACCTTTATCTTATCACGCTATGTTATTTGGGCTTTTGGACTTTCCTGCCTATGATAATCAGGTGAATTGTATATTAAAATTTGATAATAATATTAATAAAAAGGTTATCGCCACGATTAAAAACTTTGATGCTTTTATCAATAATTAATAAAATAGATTTCTAAATAAATGAGTTCGTCAATAAGACTCTAATAATTAAGTTTTAAAAAAATATAAGAAATAGTTCATTAACCAGATAAAATTATACAAAACGACTGCATTGTTGCTACCAAAAACTAAATAGAGAATCAATAGGTTTATCCATTTTTTCACCACCTTATGATAGTATTAGAGATTATAAAAAAGGTTGGATGTTTGATTATGCAACACTTAGATAAAATCTATCTAAAATTATTAAACATATTTAGAATAAAACAAGACAACAAAGAATCGTATTTAAAAGAGTGACAATAATATGATAATTGATTATTAATGCTTTTAATAAAATACCTATTTTAAAAAAGATAAAATTAGTAAAAATATTAATTTTTATTATCGCAAACCATCGTGATATTATTATTTGTTATAAACTGAGATAATTTGGGTCAATTTAAGCAGATTGATAAGCTAAAACCAGAAAATTAGGCTAAATAAACCATTGTTAAGGTTAAAATATAGACCTTTATTTTTCATAGAGTGTATTTTAATGATTGCGATGGATAAGCGAGAAGGCTGGATTTGGCTAGATGGTAATTGGCTTATCTGGAAAGATGCCAAGGTGCACATTTTAACACATACCTTACACTATGGTATGGGGGTGTTTGAGGGAGTTCGCGCTTACAATACTAAGCAAGGTACTGCTATTTTTCGTCTTGGCGACCATACTGATAGATTATTAGATTCAGCACATATTTTAGGTATGAAAATACCTTATGATAAGAACACTCTAAATGAAGTCCAAAAGCAAGCGCTAGTTAAAAATAACTTAAAATCAGCATATTTGCGGCCTATATGCTTTTATGGTGCAGAAGGAATGGGTTTAAGAGCTGATAATTTAAAAGTCCATACTGCTATTGCCGCTTGGGATTGGGGTAGTTATCTTGGTGATGAAAATATGCAAAGTGGTATTAGAGTACGCACCTCGTCTTTTAATCGTCATCATATAAACAGCACTACGAGTAAAGCTAAGGCTAATGGTAATTATATGAACTCAATGCTGGCTCTACAAGAAGCGCTTGATGATGGTTATGATGAGGCTTTATTGCTAGATGTGGATGGTTTTGTTGCCGAAGGTAGTGGTGAGAATATATTTATTGTTAAAGGTGGTGTGCTTTATACACCTGATTTAACTTCTGCTTTAGCAGGTATTACACGTGCAACTGTTGTGACTTTAGCAATAGATTTAGGTTTGCAAGTAGTGGAAAAACGCATCACTCGTGATGAGGTTTATGTCGCTGATGAAGCTTTTTTTACCGGCACTGCTGCTGAGGTTATGCCAATTCGTGAATTGGATAATCACAATATTGGTAATGGTAGTATTGGTAATATTACCGCGCAATTACAAAAATTGTATTTTGATTGTGTGTATGGCAAAAATCCTCGTTATCAACATTGGATTGAAGGCGGGATAGTTAAAAAATGACTAAGTCAAAGGTTAATACTAAGGCACTGGTTTATTTATCAAATGTGAGCCAGCCTTTTTTCTGTCCACCCGATAACAATAGTGAGCTGTCACACCCAAAAGTATTTATTAAATTTGATAAAAATAGTGCTATGTGCCCATATTGTGGCACTAATTATATTATCAAAAATGACAAAAAATGACAAAAAATCTATCATTTTGATTGGGCCAATGGGCGTTGGTAAGACTTCAATTGGACATAGGCTTGCTTATGTGCTTAGATATGATTTCTATGATAGTGATAGTGAGCTGGTAGAGCGCACTGGCGTTAGTATCAATCATATTTTCAAAGTAGAGGGTGAGACTGGCTTTCGCCGCCGTGAAAGCAAAATGCTAAAAGAATTATGTCAATTAAAAAATAGTGTTATTGCTACCGGCGGCGGTATTGTTACAGTGTTAGAAAATCGGCAATTACTGCAAAAACACAATCCAGTTATTTATTTAAAATCATCACTAACAACTTTACTAGAAAGAACAGCTAAGTCAAATCATCGTCCTCTATTAGAAAATAGCGCAAATAGAGAAAAAACCATTACTGATTTACTAAAAGTTAGAAATCCATGGTATCAACAATGTGCTAATATTACTATTGATACTAGTGGTAAGCGCTTGTATATGATTATTAATGAAATTAAAAAAAAATTATGCAGTTAAAACAATATATTTTAGTAATAATCGCTCAATTTACACTAGCTAGCATATCTCAAGCACTTACTATTGATGAGTTTAGGCAGAGATTAATCAGCACTCATCCTTTATTCAATACTAGTAAAATTACTGCTGCTATTGCCCAGCAAGAATATTTGCTTGCTAAATCAGTTGATGATTGGCAATTAAATATTGGTAGTAATTATAATTACCAACAAACAGACCATATTCAAAGTATAGTAAATGGCAACAACTCGCGCGATAATTTATCACTCCAAACCAGTGTCAGCAAAAATGATTATCGCACTGGCAATACTGTTAGTTTAACACATAGGTTGGAAAGGTCAGAATTTGGTAGCAATAGACTAGCCCTTAGCGATGATATATATAATAATGTTTTTGAGTTAAGTTATATAGCGCCTTTATTACGTAATAGAGGGGGCATTAATGATAGATTAGATATTGATATTGCTGCTATTGGCAACAAATTAACTCAATATAATATCAAGCAGCAGCAAGATGATTTTTTATTAGTGCAATTACAAATCTTTGTTGATTTAGCTTTAGCACAATCGCAATTAAATATTCAACAATCAAGGTTAAAATTAGCCGATGATTTACTAGATTTAGAACAACGGAAATATAAAGATGCTGTGGGTGAGAGAGTTGATGTTTTGGCAACTACTTCTGATGTTCTTAATATCAAGCAACAAATCGCACTTAGTCAGCAAAACCTAAATTCTTTAAAACAACAATTGGCAGCATTATTAGGATTAAAAGTTAGTAAAATAATTAGCGATATTGACCTTTATCAAACTTATAAATCTGTTGGTAAAATTTCACTTAGATATTTTTTAAACCAACACCCACAATTACAAGCATTAACACAGCAAAAAGCCATAATAAAGCGCAGATTGCTTAGTAATAGAGATGAGCAGCAGCCAGATTTATTGCTTAATTTATCCTATTTAAGACAGGCTGAAAATAGTAATTTTGGTGATAGTTTTTTTCCTCAAGGTGATGGTTTAGCGTTGGGTTTAAACTTTTCTATGCCTTTGGGAAACAAAGTTAATAAGGCACAAAATCAATTATTATTATTACAATTATCAGAAATTGAATCTCGTCAAGATGAAATTCTAAAAGATTTAACTGCTAGGGCTGACTTTTTGTTTAAACAACTAAAAATTGCAAAACAAGTCCTAGATGTAAATAAACAACAATTAACTACTGCAAATCAGTATGTTAAAGAAGAACAAAAGCGTCACAAAAATGGCTTAACTGATAGTAGCGCGGTGATTAGAGCAAAAAATAATGCTAATGATATTCGCCTCTCTTATGTGCAGAACGCGGCGAATTACCACCGTAATTATTTAAATTATCAAGCATTACAGCAAAATGGTTATTTTAAATCTATAAATAATCTAAAATAATCTATTTTTCTTAGAAATTATGTTTGATAAATCCAAAACTTTAGCACAAGTTGATAGAGCCATTGCTGATGCTATTGCTGACGAGAATAGACGTCAAGAAGACTATATTGAACTTATTGCTTCAGAGAATTATACCTCACCAGCAGTTATGGAAGCTCAAGGCTCACAACTAACTAACAAATACGCCGAAGGCTATCCACAAAAACGTTATTATGGTGGTTGTGAGTTTGCAGATGTAGTGGAACAATTAGCCATTGATAGAGCTAAAAAATTGTTTAATGCTGATTATGTCAATGTGCAGCCACATTCAGGCTCACAAGCCAATGCGGCAGTTTTCCAAGCATTAATTAAGCCCAAGGATACTATTTTAGGAATGAGTTTAGCCCATGGCGGACATCTAACCCATGGGGCAGCACCTTCTTTTTCTGGCAAAAATTATAATGCTGTGCAATATGGCTTAGACAAAAATAGTGGTGAAATAGATTACTTACAAGTTGCTAAGTTAGCTAGAGACCACAATCCTAAAATGATTATTGCTGGATTTTCTGCTTATTCCAAAGTGATTGATTGGCAAAAATTTAGAGATATTGCTGATGAAGTTGATGCTTATTTAATGGTAGATATGGCCCATGTTGCTGGATTGGTAGCAGTAGGGCTCTATCCAACACCAGTACAAATTGCTGATGTTACCACTAGTACTACTCATAAAACTTTAAGAGGTCCCAGAGGAGGACTAATTTTAGCTCGTAGTAATGAAGAAATTGAGAAAAAATTACAATCTGCTATTTTCCCCGGTACTCAAGGCGGGCCTTTGATGCACGTTATTGCCGCTAAAGCAGTTGCTTTTAAGGAGGCAATGACCAAAGAGTATAAAAAATATCAACAACAAATAATCAAAAATGCTCAAACAATGGCAGAGATATTTGCTAAACGTAGCTATGAAGTAGTGTCTGGCAGCACTGATAATCATTTGTTTTTAGTAAGTTTTATTAAACAAGGTTTAACTGGTAAAGCAGTAGATGAAGCCTTAAATGAAGCCCATATTACCGTTAATAAAAATGCTGTCCCCGGCGACCCTCAGCCGCCATTTGTAACCAGTGGCATACGTATAGGAACTCCTGCTGCTACTACTCGTGGTTTGGGTGTTAGTGAGTGTGCTAAATTAGCTGGCTGGATGTGTGATATTTGTGATGACTTAGATAATCAAAATACCATTAAAAATATTAAGCAACAAGTTATTAAGTTATGTGCAGAATTTCCAGTTTATCAATAAATTATTATGATATAGGTGCAATTTTTTCAATAATTAATTGTAAAGACTGCATACCACGATAGTTGTTAATATCTAGTTTGTAGGCGATTAAGGCAAAATCTTGGTTAATTTGTTGTTGGAAAAAAGCGATAGCGTCAAAATAATATTTGCCATTTTTGAGCTTTAATTGGCATTTTAAGTGTGCTTCACCAACTATTTTTTGGTTATGAACACTGAAAATACCTTGAAAAACTGGTTCTTCAAAACCTTGTCCCCATGGCGCATTATCAGCGATTAGTTGAGCATTTTTAATATGAATTTGCCATTCTAATAATTCGCCATCGGTTAATAATATTGCATTTGGTGGAATATTATTTAATTTTTTTCTAATAGTTTTTTTGAAAATTTTACTAAACTTTTCAAAATTATCAGTCTTCATACTCATACCGGCTGCTGCGGCATGGCCGCCAAATTTATCAATTAGGTTTGGATTATCGTCATTAATTTCAGTCAGTAAGTCTTTGATATGAACGCTATCAATAGAACGTAATGAGCCTTTGAGAGAATTATTATTGTTGGCAAATACTGCTACTGGACAATGATATTGTTTAGATAATTTACCAGCGACAATGCCAATAATACCTTCGTGCCAATTTTTATCATAAAGGCAAATACTAAAACGATTTTTATTATTATCGTTAGCAGCTAAAGCCGTTTCTGCTTGTGTTTGAATATCATCTTGAATGGTTCTTCTGGATTGATTATATTCATTAAGCTGAGCAGCATAATTCATAGCAATATTTAAGTCTTCACTAACTAGCAAACGAATGCCAATACTGATATCTTTTAATCTACCAGCAGCATTAATTCTAGGGGCAAGGGCAAAACTTAAGTCGCTAGCAGTGAGGTTTTTAGTGGATTTTTTAGCGATGCTAGTTAAAGCATCAATACCAACACATCCTTTAGTTTTATTAATAATATCTAGTCCGCTTTTTACTAAAATACGATTATTTTGGTCTAATTTAACCATATCTGCCACTGTTCCTAAAGCTACTAAATCAAGCAAATAACGTAGGTCTGGAATTGCTATATTTTGTTTATGAAAATATTTTTTTTGAGTTAAATAACTTTTTAGTGCAAGACAAAGATAAAAAGCTACACCAACACCAGCTAAATTTTTAGATTCAAAAGAGCAATCTACTAGATTAGGATTTATGATAGCATCTGCTTTTGGTAGCAAATGAGAGGGGAGATGGTGGTCGGTAATAATAACTTTTATACCTTCTTTTTTAGCTAATTGGACTCCATCAAAACTGCTAATACCATTATCAACAGTAATAATTAGGTCAGGACATTTATCTTTAATAGCTAATTTGACAATAGCTGTGCTCAGTCCATAGCCGTGGACAAAACGATTAGGAACTAAAAAATCTACAAATCGCCCACCCATTTGACGTAAAGCCTTGATTAATAACGCACTAGCAGTAGCGCCATCAGCATCAAAATCACCGATAATTAAAATGCGTTTTTGTTGAATTAGGCTAGCTGCTAAAATATCAAGTGCATCCCCTAAATTAGCAAAATTAGGCGGTAGCAACGCGCTTAACGCTAAATTTAGCTGGTAAAAATCAGTATTACGACTGGCAAAAATAGGTTTTAAAAACTCACTAACATCATCGCCGTATTGATTTAGTAATGCTTGATTAACTCTACGTTTTTTAAATTGCATCAGCTAATTACTAAACTTGCCAGACCTAAAAAGGTAGCAAAACCAACCACATCGGTAATAGTAGTTAGAATAACACCACCAGCGAGGGCGGGGTCAATGCGAAGTTTAGTAAGCATTAGCGGTAAAAAAGAACCGAAAATAGCAGCAAATAATAGGTTAATCATTATAGCTACTGCGATAATTGTGCTTAATAATAAGTCTGTAAACCAAAAATAAACCGCTATAGCAATAAAAAATGACCACAATAAGCCGTTTAAAAAACCAATACCAAGTTCTTTATTAAATAACCAACTTACATTAGCACGGCTAATTTTATTAGTAGCAATGCCTCTGGTAAATAAAATTAAAGTTTGAGTCCCAGCAATGCCGCCCATACTTGCAACCACTGGCATTAGCACTGCTAGCGCTATTTTTTCCATCAATGTTGCTTCAAATAAACCAATTACAAAAACAGCAATAAAAGCGGTAATTAAATTCAAAAATAACCATAATATACGGCGATTAGCGCTTTGTAATACTGGTGAGAATAAATCATCTTCTTCATCCAAACCTGCCATGCTTAACACTGAGTGCTCAGCTTTAGTTTTTATTACATCAACCACATCATCAATGGTAATTCTGCCAATCAATTGACCTTTTGCGCTAACAACTGGCGCTGAAATTAAATTTCTATCAGCAAATAAGTCTGCTACTTTATCATCACTCATATCAGCGTTAATCACATTTTCTCTCTGACTGATTAAAAAGGCGATATCTTGCTTAGGGTCTTGAGTAATTAAAGTTGATAAAAATAGGGACCCTAATAACTGATAGTCTTTATCTACTACAAAAATTTGGTCGGTATCGGTAGGCATTTTTTTCAATAAACGCAAATATCTAAGTACCACATCCACACTAATATCACTTCTAACGGTAATAATGTCAGTATTCATCAAACCACCAGCAGAATTTTTAGGATAGGAAAGCACTTGTGCTAAGTGGTCACGACGGTGAATATCCATTGTTAGTAGTAAATTATGCAAGGCGGACTTAGGCAGATTAGGAATTATATCAGCAAGGTCATCTAAGTCTAATTTGCTACTTGCAGCAATTAGCTGCTCACTACTCATTTGGCTAATAAGCTCAGTTTGGACTTCATTACTAAGTTCTTTTAAAGTCCATGCAGATTGTTTTTGATTAAAATATTGCCAAAATTTAAAACGATATTTAGGTGGCAAAGACTGAACAATTTTAGGTAAATCACTATCATGAAAATTTGTCAGAGAATCTTTAATAACGGCTTCATTCTCTATTTGTAGCGCTTCAACTAGCTGGCTAAAATATTGTTCAAATGACATTATCAATGATGATTTTGGAGTTTATTTTTGTATTTGATTACTTGAGCATCCAATTTTTTTACCAATGAGTTTATAGACTGGTACATATCACTACTTTGTGCTTTTGCAAATAAATCATAGCCGCCAATATGCAAAGTTGCTTCTGCTGTTTGATTGCCATTATCAACCTCTAATAATAGGTTAATGTTGATTACTTGGTTAAAGTGTTGTTTTATTTTTTGTAATTTTTTTTGAGCGTGCGCTTTAAGAGCGGGGGTAATTTCTATATGATGACCAGATATGTTTAATTGCATTCGAACTCCTTGTTGGCATTATTGTATTTTTATAACTTTTATGATACCAAACTTAGCATACTAAAAGACAATATTTTTTTAGCTACTAGTTAGCGTATAATGATAACCTTTTTTATTTTTGCTTTTAATGATCGCAGTTAATCTGCCTGATAAAACAACTAAATCATTCAAAAATCCAGTTGCTGTAATAGAAGTTGCCAAGAGTATTGGTAATGGTCTGGCTAAGGCAACTATTGCAGCTGTTGTTGATGGTAAGCAAGTTGATAATAGTTATATAGTTGATAAAGATTGCACACTTAAACTTATTACCGATAAAGACCAATCTGCTTTGGAAGTTATTCGCCATTCAACTGCACATTTATTAGCCCAAGCAGTGCAGCGACTTTATCCTAAGGCACAAGTTACCATAGGTCCTGTGATAGCAGATGGGTTTTATTACGATTTTGCTTATAAAGATGGATTTTCAAATGATGATTTAGACAAAATTGAAATTGAAATGCAACATATTGTTAAGGATAACCTTAGCATTAGTCGCACCATTAAAACACGTGATGAGGCAGTGGATTTTTTCAAAAATAAAGGTGAAGTATATAAAGCAGATATTATTGCCTCCATTCCCAATAATGAGACTCTATCATTTTATCAGCAAGGTGAATTTATTGACCTTTGTAGAGGCCCTCATGTGCCAAGCACTAAATTTTTAAAAGCTTTTAAACTTACTAAAGTCTCTGGGGCTTATTGGCGTGGCAATAGTGATAATGAAATGTTGCAACGTATTTATGGCACAGCATGGCTCAATAAAGAAGATTTAAGTAATTATTTAACAAGATTAGAAGAAGCAAAAAAACGCGACCATCGTCTACTTGCTAAAACACAAGATTTATTTCACTTCCAAGAACAAGCACCGGGTATGGTATTTTGGCATGCAAAAGGTTGGAAGTTATATCAAATAGTTAAGCAATATATGCGTCAGGTTTTTATTGATAATGATTACCAAGAAGTTCACACACCACATATGTTAGATAAAAGTCTTTGGGAGGCATCAGGACATTGGGATAAATTTAATGAAGAGATGTTCATTACCAGATCTGAAAATAGAGATTATGCGATTAAACCAATGAATTGTCCAGCACATATTCAAATTTATAATACGAGCTTAAAAAGCTATAAAGACTTGCCTTTACGTTTAGCAGAGTTTGGTTCCTGCCACCGTAATGAACCATCTGGCACCTTACACGGTTTGATGCGCGCCCGTAATTTTGTTCAAGATGATGGACATATTTTTTGCGCTGAGACCCAAATTCAAGATGAGGTAACTAAATTTATTGATATTACTTTTGCGGTGTATAAAAAATTTGGTTTTGAAAATATTGAAATTAAGCTCTCTACCAGACCCGAAAAAAGAGTTGGCAATAATGCAATATGGGATAAGGCGGAAAAAGCCTTAGAAATTGCTCTAAATCACAAAAAATTAGCTTGGACATTACAACAAGGCGAAGGTGCATTTTATGGTCCTAAAATTGAATTTGTGCTTAAAGATTGCCTTGATAGAAGTTGGCAGTGTGGAACTTTACAAGTTGATTTTTCTATGCCGAAACGTCTAGGCGCTAGTTATATTGACCATGAAGGTAAAAAACAAACCCCAGTAATGCTACATCGCGCCATTTTAGGCTCTTTGGAACGTTTTGTGGGTATTTTAATTGAGCATTATGCTGGTAGTTATCCGTTATGGTTAGCTCCACTCCAAGTAATGATTTTAAATATATCAGCTAAACAAGAACAATATGTGAAAACTACCTATAAGCAACTTATTAAATACGGCATTCGCGTTAAATATGACTTGCGTAATGAGAAAATAGGCTTTAAAATACGCCAGCATTCAATGCAGCGCTACCCTTATTTGTTAGTTATTGGAGATAAAGAAGTTAATAACAAGCAAGTTACAGTGCGTAAACGCGGCGGCAAAGATTTAGGCGCAATGAACCTAAAAGACTTTATTAAATTGGTCAAAACATAGGAAACATTATTAAAAAAGTAGATAAAATTCGTATTAACCAAGCAATTAATGTGCCGCAGGTTAGATTATTAGCTAAAGATAAAGCTCAATTGGGTATATTTAGTATCAAAGAGGCAATTAATTTAGCAGCACAACAAGAATTAGATTTAGTAGAAATATCCCCTAACGCTAAACCACCTGTTTGCAGAATGATGAATTATGGTAAATACCTTTATCAGCTTAAAAAACAGGCTAATGGCGCTAGAAAAAAACAAAGAAAAAACCAAGTAAAGATGATTAAATTACGTCCTGGAACTGATGAAAGTGATTATCAAGTGAAATTTAAAAATTTAATAAAATTTCTAAACGCTGGTGATAAAGTTAAAGTCTTAGTTTGGTTTAGGGGTAGGGAAGCAGTGCATAAAGAATTAGGAATGGCGGTGCTAAATCGCATTCAACAAGAGAGTGAAACATTTGCTATTGTTGAGCAACCGCCAAAATCAGAGGGCCGTCAGCTGGGCATGATGCTAGCGCCCCAATCTAAAAATATCACCAAGCAAGGATTGCTTGTAAAAAATAAGGAGTAAATTATGCCAAAAATAAAAACAAATCGCGGCGCTGCCAAGCGATTTTCTAAAAGAGCGGGCGGAGGTTTTAAATGCAAACATTCGCATTTGCGTCATATTCTTACTAAAAAAAGTACTAGCAGAAAACGCAATCTTAGAAGTCCTGATAGTGTTGAAAGTTGTGACAAACAATTAGTCAAGAAAATGTTACCTTATGCTTAATTTAGGAGATTAAGATGGCAAGAGTTAGTAAAAGCGTAGTTGCGCACGCTAAACATAAAAAATTATTAAAGGCTGCTAAAGGTTATTATGGAGCGCGCAGGAAAGTTTATCGTGTTGCTAAACAAGCAGTTATTAGAGCAGAGCAATATGCTTATCGTGACCGTCGCCAAAAAAAACGACAGTTTCGTCGTTTGTGGATTGTACGTATTAATGCTGAGGCTCGTAATAATGGTTTAAGCTATAGCCGTTTTATCAATGGTCTTAACAAAGCTGGTATTGAAATTGATCGCAAAGTTTTGGCTGATATTGCTGTTTTTGATAAGGCAGCTTTTGCTCAATTAGCAAAACAAGCAAACAAAGCCCTATCTAATTAAAATAATATCAGTATCAAACATGCAGGTTTAATTAAGGTATTGTATTATTTTTTTAAGCTATTTATGAGCATATCATAATAGGTCTATATTACTGGTTAGTTTATGGAATCAATACTAAAGCAAGCAAAAATTAAAATTGATAAAGCTGATAATTTAGCTAACTTAGCTAAGATTAGAGTGGAGTTTTTGGGTAAAAAAGGGCAATTGACCCAGTTATTGCATCAATTAGGACAATTAGATAAAAACCAAAGACCACAACAAGGAGCAAAAATTAATCAGGCTAAAGATAAGTTAAATACTTGGATTGATAAGAAAGAAAGCCAACTAGAACAACAAGTTCTTAATCAACGTTTAGCAACTGATAAAATTGACATTAGTTTTCCCGCTCGCGGTGGGAAAATTGGTCATATACATCCCATATCTTCTACTCTTGTTGATATTAATAATATTTTTATTAGGCAAGGGTTTGAGATTGCCACTGGTCCAGAAATTGAGGACGATTTTCATAATTTTAGCGCCTTGAATATACCACAGCATCACCCAGCGCGAGCTATGCATGATACTTTTTATTTTAATAAAAAAATTAATAATAAAAATGCAGTATTGAGAACCCACACTTCACCTGTGCAAATTAGAGCGATGCTTACTAAAAAACCGCCACTACAAATTATTGCACCGGGGCGAGTTTATCGTTGCGATGCTGATATTACTCACACACCTATGTTTCACCAAGTTGAAGGTTTGATTGTTGATAAAGAGGTAAATTTTGCTCAATTAAAAGGGTTACTAACTGATTTTTTACGCACTTTTTTTGCTAAAAAAGATTTACAAGTAAGATTTAGACCATCTTATTTTCCTTTTACTGAACCATCCGCTGAGGTTGATATTGCTTGTGTAATGTGTGCTGGGTCTGGCTGTCGGGTGTGTAAAAAGAGTGGATTTTTAGAGATTTTAGGTTGTGGTGTTGTTCATCCTAATGTTTTTAGAGCAGTAAACTTAGCACAGGAAAAATATAGAGGTTTAGCTTTTGGTATCGGAGTTGAACGGTTGGCAATGCTACGTTATGGCATAAGTGATTTGCGTTTATTTTTTGAAAATCATTATCGCTTTTTAAACCAGTTTTAGAAATATGAAATTAACATTTAATTGGTTAAAAGAGTGGGTTGATACTAAGCTTAATGCGCAGCAATTAGCGCAAAAGCTCACTATGTCTGGTTTAGAAGTGGAGTCATTATCAGCACTTTGTGATGATTTTAGTGGTGTAGTAGTTGGCAAGATTTTAACCTGCTATAAGCATGAAAATGCTGATAAATTAAAGGTTTGTAATGTTAGTATTGGTTCTGGTAAGCCATTACAAATCATTTGCGGTGCTAATAATGCAAGAGCTGGCATTGTTGTTGCGGTTGCAAAAGTTGGGGCTAAATTAGCAAAAATTGACATTAATAAGGTTAAATTAAGAGGCATTGATTCATTTGGTATGCTTTGTTCTGCTGAAGAATTAGGGTTAAATAGCGACCTTTTTGCAGATAGTGGTATTTTAGAATTACCAGAAAATTTAACTTTGGGGCATAATTTAGTTGATGCGCTTAATTTAGACGATAAAATTTTAACATTAGATATTACTCCCAATCGTGGAGATTGTCTTAGTGTGCTTGGCATTAGTCGCGAAGTGGCTAATTATGAAAATTTAGAGCTTAAAATGCCAATGATTAATAATATCGTTCAAATCAATGCCAAAAAAACTATTTACTTAAAACAGCCTAAGGCTTGTCCCAATTATTTATGTCGCATAGTAAAAGGCATTAATAATACAATTAAAACACCACAGTGGATATTAGCAAAACTTATTTATAGCGGCCAAAAACCCCATTCTCTAGTAGTAGATATCACTAATTTTGTACTCTTGGAATTAGGACAGCCCTTACACGCTTTTGATTTAGATAAAATTAATGGTGATATTAGTATTGATTTTAATAGCGATAAGCATGACGTGGAACTATTAGATGGCACTAATATTACTTTGGATGCTAATACGCTTATTATTAAAGATGAAAAATCAGTGTTGGCATTAGCCGGTATTATGGGGGCTATGGCAAGTTCTACCAGCGCTAAAACTACCAATATCTTATTAGAAAGCGCATTTTTTACTCCTAACGCTATTGCCAGTAAAGCAAGAAGTTATGGCCTACATACAGAATCCTCTTTACGTTTTGAACGTGGAGTTGATTTTAATGGACAAAAATATGCCCTTGAGAGAGCAACACAGTTAATCGCCCAAATTGCCGGTGGCGAGGTAGGCAGCATTGAAACGGTAATATCAAAGACTCATTTACCACAACCAAATAGTATTTATCTTAAAAAAGACAATATTAAAAAAATGCTTGGTATTTACCCTGCAAATGCTTGGATTATGCAGAAATTTAGTCAATTAGGATGTCAAATTGATAGCATAGGAGATAGCAATTTTAAAATAACAGCACCAAGTTTTCGTTTTGATATTAGTATTGAAGAAGACCTAATTGAAGAAATTGCTCGTCTACATGGTTATGATAAGTTGCCTACCAAGACCTTAACATTTAAGGTTAATACAAATAAATTATCAACTGAGAATAATCTGCAAAATCAATTATTGGTATGTGGATATAGCGAGGTCATTAATTACAGTTTTATCTCTAAAAAATGGCACAAATTATTATATAAGCAACAAGCATTAGAATTAGCAAATCCGTTATCACAAGAAATGACGATGATGCGTTGTGGTCTGTTAGCAGGTTTATTACAAACTACAATTAATAATCAGCGATATGGACAAAAAAGTAGTAAAATTTTTGAAACAGGCATCTGTTTTTTTGGATTAAAACCAGAAGAACAAATAGAAAAAATAGCCGGTGTTATTAGTGGTAATTACTATCCTAAAAATTGGCTTAATAAAGATAGATTAGCTGATTTTTACGATCTAAAAGGAGATGTTGAGAATTTATTAAGCATTTGTAAGCTACCTTATAATTTTACTGCTACGAATCAGAGTATTTTACATCCTAAGCAAGGGGCGGATATTATTTTAGATGGTAACAAAATAGGTTTTTTAGGAGCATTATCACCAAATATTGAAGCAAAACTAAAATTAAATAATGTGTTTGTATTTGAAATGGAGGTAGAGACAATTAAAAACAAGGCAAAAATTAATTATCAACCTTTTTCCACTCAACAAGATGTTAAACGTGATATTTCTATCTTAATTGATAAAAAAATTAGTTTTGATGAAGTTAAAAATACAATTTTTGCTTTAAAACAGCAATTTTTAGTTGATTTATGTTTATTTGATGTTTATACTGATACAACTATCGCTAAAAACAAGCATAGTTTGTCAATAACACTTACCTATCAAAGTAGCAAAACTTTGTTAGATGAGGAGGTGGACGGGTATGTTGGGCAAATTATTAAAACATTAACAACAAGATATAGCATTATTCAACGTTAAAAAGGAGTATTCATGTCACTTGTAAAGCAAGACTTGGTTAATTTATTAGTCAGCGATATTGGTTTGAGACAAAATGAAGCTACGGATTTTGTTAACGATTTCTTTATCCAAATTAAGTCAGAAATTATAGGTAATGGTGGAGTTAAAATATCCGGTTTAGGTAATTGGCACCTATTACATAAAGAACCGCGTATTGGTAGAAATCCTAAAACTGGTAAGCAATATCCCATTTCACAAAGAACTGTGGTTTCCTTTAAACCGGGAGTTAAATTCAAAAAAACTGTTCAAGCACAAAGCGTCCTAAATGTCTAATGCTGGCAGATAAGCTTGCTTCTTTAGGGACTAAACGTTATTTTTCCGTTAAAGAAGTTGTTGCTTTTTGTGATGAGGACGCTTCTGTTTTGCGTTATTGGGAACATGAATTTAAGCAGTTGCGCCCTCAAAAGGTACAAAATCAACGCCGTTATCAAAAAAAAGATATACAAATAATTCTTTTAATTAAACATTTATTAAGAGATGAAAGTATGAGCATAGATAAAGCAAAAAAACAATTAATAAATTACCAACATAAATTAAAGAATACACTTAATAAAACACCACAAAAATCTTATTTAGTAGATGTTAAACAAGAATTAAGACGTATATTATCAGTTTTGTAAATTAATTCTTTAAATGTTGCAGGTCAGCATGATAGGAGGAACGCACCAGTGGGGCACTTGCTACATTAGCAAAACCCATATTTAAGCCTAATTGCCTATATTGGTTAAATTCTTCTAATTTAATATAACGTTTGACAGCTAAATGGTATTTGCTTGGCTGTAGGTATTGTCCTAAGGTTAGCATATTAACATTATGCGCGCGCAAATCCATCATCACAGTTAGCACTTCATCTCTAGTTTCACCTAAACCAAGCATCAAGCCTGATTTAGTAATTATTTGAGGGTGCATTTGTTTAAATTTCCTAAGTAGCAGTAACGAATGTTTATAATCCGCCCCCGGTCTTGCCTGCGGGTATAGTCTGGGCACAGTTTCTAAATTATGGTTAAAAACATCTAATTTAACACTTTTTAATATTGTTAGGGCTTTATCTAATCTACCACGAAAATCAGGGGCTAAAATCTCAATTTTAATGTTTGGGTTTTGATTATAAATGGCATAAATACAATCTTTAAAATGTCTGGCACCACCATCTTTTAAATCATCTCTGTCAACTGAGGTAATAACCACATAATTGAGTTTCATCTCAGTAATGGTTTTAGCTAAATTGCGTGGTTCATTCACGTCTAGTGGTAGCGGTTTGCCATGGGCAACATCACAAAATGGACATCTGCGCGTACAAATACGTCCCATAATCATAAAAGTAGCACTACCATTACTAAAACATTCATTTAAATTAGGACACTGAGCCTCTTCACACACAGTAAATAAACTCTGTTTACGTAAAGTTTGTTTTAATTTGATAACTTTACTACTATAACCATACTTAATGCGAATCCATTTAGGCTTTGCTAATCTAGCTTGATTTACATCAGGTCTAATCTTTAAACGACTAACCTTTGACTTTCCTTTAAGGTTGGTAATATCAATTTGTTGTAAACTCATATGGATTTGCTTTATATAATTTTGCTACCTAATTAATCACTCGGGTCATTATACAACAAATGCATAATTTAACCGATGGGAATTTAAGCATTTACTAAATGGACTAAAATTTTTTTAATTAATGTATCAGCAACTTGATTAATATTTAATGGTTTAGGGTAGTGATTTTTTAACTGGGTAACGACTAAATTTTGATAACCGCATGGATTAATATAACTAAAAGGAGTTAAATCCATATTAACATTTAAACTGATGCCATGGTAGGTTCTTCCGTGACTAACTTTTAGGCCCAGGGCAGCAATTTTAGCATCATCTACATACACGCCAGGCATCTTGTTTTTGCGATTTGCACAAATATTATATTGTTTTAGTAGATCAATAATGGCTTGTTCAAGTTTGTTAATTAACTGACTAATAGTAATTTTGCTTCGCTTTATATCAATTAGACAATAAATAATTAGCTGCCCTAAATCATGATAGGTAATTTTTCCACCTCTATTGCTTTTAATAACAGGAATATTATCTGGATTATGCAATAAATGTTCCTCGCTGTTTCTAATACCGTAAGTAAAAATGCTGTTATGTTGGACAACCCATAGTTCATCAGCGCTGCTAGTATTGCGAGAATGAGTAAATTGCTGCATTTTTTTAAGACAAGTCTTATAATCCATAACAGCTAAATTTCTAACAATCATAAAGAATAAAGCACAGCAGGGTGGTTATTAAGGTCGGCATAAATTGCATCTAATTGAAGCCTATCAGTGGCAACAATAGTAATAGTAACAGCTAAATAATTACCTTTGCTAGATGTTCTGGTTTTAACTTGATTGCTAGTGATATTATCACTGTACTTACTGAGAATATCGCAAACAATATTTTTAAAATTTGTGTGCTTACCTATGCATTTAATAGCAAATTCGCAAGGAAAATTAAAATATGTATCATTTTGATTTTTGGATTTATCCATACTTTATTTTTGGTAAAATTCCTACATTTTACGCTATTATGAGACCAAAACAATTAAGCGATATTTTAGCTTGCGAGTTCAACGCATTTACAAAAAACTTGCATACGCCCGTCATGATTTGGGGTGCTCCCGGCATAGGTAAATCACAAATTGTGGCTGATATTGCTAATAAATACAAGGTTAAATTAATTGATATTCGTCTCTCACAAATGGAGCCTAGCGATCTGCGTGGCATTCCATTTAAAAATGGACCCTGGGTTGATTGGTCAATTCCATCTCTACTACCTAATGAAGATAGACACGGTAAGCAAGGTGTATTATTTTTAGATGAAATTACCGCTGCTGCACCTAGTATTGCTGCTGCTGCTTACCAACTAATTTTAGATAGAAGGCTTGGAGAATATGAATTGCCACAAGGTTGGATGATTGTTGCTGCTGGTAATCGTGCTGGGGATAGAGGCATTACTTATACTATGCCAGCCCCACTGGCTAATCGTTTCTCACATTACGAATTAGATACTCACCTAGATGATTGGGTAGCATGGGCGTATGCACATAATATTGATGAACGTATTATAGGTTTTTTACGCTATCGCCCAGAGTTGTTATTTAGCTTTGACCCCAGTCAAAATCCTATTGCTTTTCCTAGCCCTAGAACTTGGGAATTTAGCCATCGTGCTCTTACAAAGTTTAATAATGATGAAGCTTTGTTATCTCAATCCATTAACGCTTGTGTTGGTGAGGCTGCCAGTATTGAACTTACCACATTTATTGCCCATCTAAAAGATTTGCCCGATTTAGATGATATTTGCGCTGGTAAAAGTGTTAGTGTGCCTAAAGAGATTGATTTGCAATATGCTATTTGTGCTGCCCTAGTTGGGCGGGCAATTGCTAAAGTTAATAAACCAGACGCTAAAAAAGTTTGGGGCGCAATCCTAAATTTTGCAACCCAACTGCCTCAAAAAGAAATGGCAGTAATGTTGGCACTAGATATGCAACGTGCTATTGGTGAGGCTATTTTTGAAGTTGAAGAATTTAGCAATTGGTCTGAAAAAGCTGCAGATTTAATGTTTGACTAACACACATAATAAAATTAAATTTCAAATATAATACTTTGTCTTAATGCTATAATGAAAGGACATAAGGGGGTATTCTATGAAGAATAATTTAGTTGTTTTAAAAGCTATGTTGTGGGTTAGCGCTGTTGGATTTTTATTGCCTATAACATTTATTCTATTGCCTTGGACGATAATAAAAGATATATATTTGTGGTTTGGTGTTGAACCAATTAGCTCTGATGTAATCAATATTTATGTTTTTAAAATAGCTTGTGTGCTATCAGGGATGTTTGGTGTGTTTCTTGTTATATTGGCTAAGAACCCACTCAAATACGGCGCTATGCTTAGTTTAGGCAGTTATGGGCTACTGTTTTTTGGGGTATTAAGTTTTATTTTGGGACTGTCTTTGGCGATGCCAGTTATACTCTATATTGGTGATGCTTTATTTGGATTAGTGCTTGGGTTTTTAATTATGATGTTTGCAAGAAAGCATCAATCATAACTTTTATTTAATGTTTATCGTGTCTGTTATTGTTAGGTTAGAGTTTGTATAATGCCTTTAGTTGTTGGGGCTTTACCAGTCCAATAAACAAAGGATAGCGCGGCTTGTTCTACCAACATACCGTAGCCATCAGCAGTTTTTTGAGCCCCATTGCCCTTTGCCCATTCTAAAAAAGTACTTTTTTTACCATACATTAAATCATAGCAAAATGCGTCTTTAACTAGGGCTTGTGGCAGATTGATTTGAGCATTGATAAGTGAAGTAGAAGTAGCATTGATTATCACATCAACCGAAGTTGGCTTTATTTTTTCTAAACCAAAGCCGCAAGTATTGCCTAGTTGGGCAAATTTTTTGGCTAATTCTTGGGCCTTTATTGCAGTGCGATTAGCAATCATCAAACGTTTGGGTTTTTGGCTGAGTAATGGAGCTAAAATGCCTCTTGTTGCACCTCCTGCACCTAATATTAAAATGGTTTTATTAGTTAGTTTAAATGCTAAATTATTGATTAAATCATTTACCAAACCAATACCATCAGTATTATGTCCAACTAACTTATTATTAACAATTTTAATGGTATTAACTGCTTCTGCTAGCTGAGCATCTGTGGTTAGCCCGTCGCATAATTTATAAGCTTCATTTTTAAAAGGAAGAGTAATATTACAGCCATCGCCACCTTTTGTGAAAAAATTATTAACAGTTTTAGCAAAAGCATCCACAGGGGCTAAAATTTTTTCATAACTAATGATTAAACCAAATTGTTTAGCAAACATTTGATGGACTTTAGGTGATTTGCTATGAGCAATTGGATTGCCAATAAGGGCAAAGTTTTTCATTATTGATATGCTTTAATTTTGCTTTTTTTACGGCTATAACGTTTGCGTTTGTAACGCTGGGGTTTTTGTTCTTTTTTAAGATTTTTATTGGAAAAAATACTATTAAACCAAAGTAGTAGTTGAGATTTTTTCTTGGTAGGGATAGGTTTTTCAGGATGAAAAATATTAATTTCTGGAATCTCAGAAGATGGTTTTTGAGTCAAAATATTAGGCAATAATTCTTTTTTAGAAATACTTTGATAACTTTTTTGGCTAATTTTATTATTAGCAATTTTTTTCTTGATATCATAATAAGGAAAATTTTTGTAGCCATGTGGCAATAAGGTGATGCGCACTTGATGTTTTAACTCTAACTGTGTGATGTAATGTCTCTTTTCATTAAGTAAATAAGTAATAACTTCAATAGAAGAACGAATAATAACATCAGTAGTTTTTTTAGTCGCATTACAATTGTTTTCTAAATCTCTTAAAATTTGCACTGCTAAACCCGGCACAGTTGCAGTTATTCCATGACCGTTACACTTATCACAAGTTTGATGAATAGCTTCACTAATTGTGCTACGAATACGTTGGCGTGACATCTCTAGTAAGCCAAAGCTGGAAATTTCTCCCACATGAGTTCTTGCCTTATCTGTTTCTATAGCTTTTTCTAAGGTTTTTTTAACAGAAGAGCGGTGTTCGGCGTTATTCATATCAATAAAATCAATAACTATCAAACCGCCAGTATCGCGTAATTGTAATTGCTTAGCAATTTCCTTAGCTGCTTCTAAATTAGTACTATATGCAGTCTCTTCAATATCGGCGCCTTTGTTGGCACGAGCTGAATTAATGTCAATGGCAGTCAAAGCCTCAGTAGCATCAAATACTAAAACCCCGCCTGAATTAAGGGCTATTTCTCGTTGAAATACATTTTGTACTTGAGTTTCGATGCCCATATAATTGAACAAAGATTTTTCACTATCTTCAAAAAATTTAATTTTATGCAAGTAATGTGGTAGCACAAAGGTGATAAATTCCCTAGCTTGGTTAAATATTTGTTCATCATCAATAATAACACTGTCAATATCTGTGCGCAGATAATCTCTGATGCTACGAATAACAATATTGCCTTCTTGAAAAATTAAAAAGGGCGCAGGCTTTTTAACAGTATTTAAAATTGAGTTCCATAAATTTTTTAAATAATCAACTTCCCATTGTAATTCTTCTTGACTTTTGCCAGCGGCAATAGTGCGCAAAATAACACTACTATTTTCAGGAATATTAACCTTAGTGCTAACATTTTGTAATTTTTTTCTATCACTTTGACGCAATTGCTTAGAGATATTTACTCCGTTATTTTTAGTTGGCATGAAAATCATATAAGTGCCAACTAAATTGACAAAAGTTGTAAGAGCGGCGCCTTTGTTGCCGCGCTCATCTTTTTCAATTTGGACAATAATTTCTTGACCTTGTTTAAAAATTTCAGATATTTTTGGTTTGTCTTGAGTCCTATTTTTGGGATAAAGATACTTTGAGACCTCTTTTAGAGGCAAAAAACCTTGACGTTCTTTACCGTAATTAACAAAAACAGCTTCTAAAGATTCTTCAATTCTAGAGATCTTGCCTAAATAAATGTTGCCTTTATTTTTTTGATTTAACGCACTTTCAATATCTAAATCAATTAGAATTTTGTTTTTAACAACCGCAACTCGGACCTCTTCTTCATGGGTTGCATTGATTAAGATTTGATTCATTTTTGCTCCAAATAGCTATTAAAAATGAACTTATCTTTAGGACAGGGCAGGGCATTAAGATTGCTTCTTAAGACTAATCTTAAATGAGTAAATAATTATTATCACATCAATAGTATTGCACAAAATAATATACTTTTTTAAGTAATTCTTCCCAAAAGTTAAGTTCGGTTATTATCAAAATTAATTGATAATTATTTTTTATTTTAGAGTCTGAGATAATTTTTCTTTTATCTTTATTAACAGAAAGCTAAAATAATAATCCTTTATTTGACCTTTATTAATTTAAAAAATCTTTGTAAAAACCCTATATTGATAAAACCTATGTTGTTATAAATATCCAAAGATTAACAGAAATTCTCAAGTCGGTGCCTATTGTATCATAATTTGTTCTGCTTTTATTGGTTTATTGTCCGACCGCCGTCAATATTGATAATTTGCCCGTTAATATAGGCAGAGTTTGTTAAAAACAGCACTGCTTCTGCGATATCTTGTGTGTTGCCTTGACGTTTTAGTGGGACTTTTGACAATATTTGTTGTTGCCTTTTCGCATTTGAAGTATTCTTAGGAGGCAAAATAGCCCCCGGCGCTATACCATTAACTCTTATATTAGGAGCAAGTTCTTGAGCTAAGGTTTTAGTCATCATTGCTGCTGCTGCTTTGCTAATATTATAGAGCGCATGGTTTTCTAGTGGTCTATGGGCATAAATATCAACTATGTTAATAATATTACCCTTTGATAATTTTAGTGCCGGTATTAATGCCTGACTTAGAAAAAACCCTGCCCTAACATTACTATTAATTAGTTTATCCCAATCTTTAAGTGTGCTATTTGCAACACTTTTAGCATAAAATACAGAGGCGTTGTTTACTAGCAAGTCTAGTTTAGTAATTGATTTTGCTAACATTTTAATATCTTCCATTTGCTCTAAATCTGCATAAATACAACTAGAAGAATTTGCACGTTTATCATTTAAGCGCCCATTTAGCTCAAATGCTAGCGATTTTGAGTTTTTATAGTGGATAATAACTTTGTATTGTTGTTGATGCAGGGCTTTTATAATTGCTGCACCAATACGATGAGCCGCCCCTGTTACTAATGCTATCTTTGTCATGTTAGAAAAAATTATTAAAAATATTATTATACAAAAAGACCAAGCCATTGGTTTTGATGAATTTTCTCAATTAGCTTTATATCACCCAGAATATGGTTATTACCGAAGTAGTGCGCAGAAATTTGGTAAAGGTGGTGATTTTGTAACTGCACCAGAATTATCACCATTATTTGCCCAAGTCTTAGCAATTAGTTTGCAACAAGCCAAAGGTAATGGTGATATTTTAGAGTTTGGTGCTGGCAGTGGCGCCCTAGCTTTGCAATTACTATTAACATTAGAGGATTTAGAAGCGCTACCACAATGCTATTATATTTTAGAATTAAGTGCTGAGTTAACAAAAAGACAACAAGTTCTTATTAAAAAAGCTAAACCTCATTTATTTGAATTGTGCGTTTGGCTAGATGAATTGCCGCAAAATTTTTCTGGTGTTGTGATTGCTAATGAAGTTTTAGATGCACTACCTGTAAAACGTTTTATTTATCACAATAGCTGGCAAGAACTTGGTGTTGGCATTAAAGACAACCAACTGGCATGGCAAAATATGGCTACTGATATTGATTTAGGATTTAAGCCCAACGCTGGTTATACAACCGAGCTAAATGTAATGTTAAAACCATGGTTAAAAGCCTTATATGATTGTTTGGATAGGGCGGTGGTGCTAATTATTGACTATGGTTATGTGCAAAAGGAATATTACCACCCTCAACGAACAGAGGGAACCTTGCGTTGTTATTATCGGCATAGGGCAAGTGAAAATCCTTTTATCCACATTGGCAAGCAAGATATCACTGCTAGTGTTAATTTCTCTATGCTTTATAAAAATGCCCTAAGTATTGGCTTTGAACATTTAGGCTTTTTAACCCAAGCACATTTTTTATTGAATTTAGGTATTTTAGAATTATTAGAACAATTAACAGATTTTGAAAAAATAAGACAAAGTCAATCAGTTAAGCAATTATTGCTACCAACTGCAATGGGGCAAACTTTTAAAGCAATTGCTTTTAGTAAAATGACAAACATTAAATTATTAGGCTTTAATTTTGGTGACTTAAGCCATAAACTTTAATGGATATTACACAGATAATTTTATTAGCGCTAATTCAAGGTATTACAGAATTTTTACCAATCTCTTCTTCTGCGCATTTAATTTTAATTCCAACCTTAGCTAATTGGAAAGACCAAGGGCTTAGTTTTGATATTGCTGTCCATTTTGGTACTTTAATGGCTGTTATTTGGTATTTTAGAAAAGATTTATCATCGCTGTTGATTGACTGGACTACATCAATTAAAATTGGTAAGGATATTGGACAAAGTAATTTTGCTTGGGCAATTTTACTAGCAACTATTCCTATTGTTATAGCTGGTGTATTGTTTAAAGATTTAGTTGAGATTTATCTGCGTGATATAACCATTATTGCTTATGCTACTATTATTTTTGCTATTCTACTTGGTCTTGCAGATTATATTAATCGTAATTTTTCTCAAATTAGAACACGTCTTAATTGGTTTGATGTTATTATGATTGGCAGTTTTCAAGTATTGGCATTAATTCCGGGAACCTCGCGTGCAGGTATCACTATTAGCGCTGCCCTACTACTTGGAATATCACGAGAGTTAAGCATTAAATTTGCTTTTTTACTAGCTATCCCTACTATTGGCTTATCAGCCTTGGCATTAGTATTAGCAGCATATCAAGCAAAACTTAATATTGACTGGCAGTTATTATTACTAGCTTTTTCAGTTGCTGCATTAAGCGCGTATTTAGTAATTGTATTTTTTATAAAATTTATTACTAAAATTGGTTTTATGCCGTTTGTTATTTATCGCTTATTACTCGGGACATTGTTGTTATTTTGGGGCTAGCAGATGGTTAATTATATATTTAGACGCACCCTATATGCTCTTCCTATTTTATTAAGTGTCAATATTTTGACTTTTTTGCTGTTTTTTGTGGTCAATAGTCCAGATAATATTGCCCGTATCCATTTAGGTGTAAAACACACAAGTTTAGAGGACATAGAGAATTGGAAACGTGATAATGGTTATGATAAGCCACTATTTTTTAACAAAGAAGCAACTGGTCTAAATTTTATTACTGATACCATTTTTTACCAAAAATCATTGCCACTGCTGTTTTTTAATTTTGGCCTTTCTGATGCAGGCCGCGATATTAATACTGATATTAAGCAAAGAATGTGGCCCAGTCTTGCCATTGCTGTGCCATCTTTTGTAGTTGCCCTAATGGTAAATATTGCCTTAGCGTTATGGATGGTTTATTTTCGTTATCAGAAATTTAGTAAATACTTATTAATTTTAAGTGTGGCGCTGATGTCTATTTCACCTTTATTTTATATTGCTTTTTTGCAGTTATTATTTGCTTCTATTTGGCAGTGGGTGCCAATTTCTGGCTATCAAGATGGACTTGATGCTACTAGATTTATAATTTTGCCAGTGTTGATTGGTGTTATTGCTGGCCTTGGGGCTGGTGTACGTTGGTATCGCAGCATTATTTTAGAAGAGGTTAATAAGCCTTATGTACTAGCAGCTTTTGCTAGAGGTTTAAGCCAAAATAAAGTGTTATTTAAGCATATACTAAAAAATGCAATGATTCCAATTTTAACCGGTGTGGTGGTGGTAATTCCAAGCTTATTTTTAGGAAGTTTATTGATTGAGGCATTTTTTGCTATACCGGGGCTTGGTAGTTATACTATTGATGCTATTGCTTCCCAAGACTTCTCTATTGTCCGCGCTATGGTATTTTTGGGCTCGGTATTATATATTATCGGCTTACTACTTACCGATATTGCCTACACTTTGGTTGACCCAAGAGTAAGATTGAAATGAGTATAGTCATTTTATTTGGTGATGCACTGTTATGGCTAAGCTTTTGCTTTGGTCTTTATGCATTGTGGCTAATTTTAAAAAACCAAGAACTTAAAAGTAAATGGCAAAAAATTATCAACAATAAAACTGCTTTGGTAAGTTTGATGATTTTCTTGCTTTATTTTATTATTGCCTTACTCGACTCCATTCATATTAATAATCCTCAGCAAAGTAATAATTTAACTATTTTGGATAAAATATTGATTTTACCGTTAAAAAATGATGAAAAAACTTATTCCGCTCCCTTTGCTTTTCGTTCTTTTAACCAATCTTATCTAGCCGATGGTTCCCGAGGATACCCACCTCTGCGCCATGGTGGTCTTGGCATAGACAGTATAGCTGATAATATTAAAAATATCACAAACCTAATAGGGCAAGCGTTATTTGTTTGGCTGGCAGTAGTTTTAGTATTTATAGTCCTAGTCAAACGTTATAAAAAGCATTATTGGCAACAACAAACTATAAAAACGATGTTAACCACACTAGCGGTTATGCTATTGTTATTATTGGTAATTGGCTTTTTATTACCACACTATCATTTATTTGGGACTGATAAAGCTGGAGTTGATGTTTTCTACAAAGCAATTAAAAGTATTCGCACCAGTTTAATTTTTGGACTAATTACTACCTTAATTGCCACTCCAATTGCTATTTTCTTTGGCTTATTGGCGGGCTATTTTAAGGGTTGGGTAGATGATATTATTCAATTTTTCTACACCACTATTAACGCTATGCCCAATATTTTACTTATCGCCGCTTTGGTGGTAATGGTCCAAGTTTATATGGCACACAATGCTGATATTTTTGATTCTGCCCAAAGTAGGGCGGATGCTAAATTATTATTGTTATGCCTTGTTATTGCTCTTACCTCTTGGACTGGCTTGTGTCGCATTATTCGTGCTGAGACCTTAAAATTAAGTCAACTAGAATTTGTCCAAGCCGCAGAAGTGTTTGGTTTAGCACGTTTTAAAATACTTAGCAAACATTTATTGCCTAATGTGTTGCATTTAGTACTGATTAGTATGGTATTGGATTTCTCTGCCTTAGTGCTTACAGAATCAGTGTTATCCTATATTGGTATTGGCGTTGATAGTGCTTCTTTTAGCTGGGGCAATATGATAAATGCCGCTAGATTAGAATTAGCAAAAACACCGGTAGTCTGGTGGTCGCTGGGGGCTTCATTTTTGCTTATGTTTATTTTAGTATTAGCGGTTAATTTATTAGCCGATAAAGTCCGAGAAGTATTTGACCCTAAAAGTCATTAATATGTTAAAAGTTGAGAATTTGACTATCAAGCACCAACAAAAAATTTTGGTTAACAATTTGAGTTTTAATATAGGTGTTGGTGATATATACGCCTTAGTTGGTGCTTCTGGTAGCGGCAAAAGTCTAACTGCTTTATCAATTACAGACCTACTACCTAATACTTTAACAAAAACAGGGCGCATTAGTTATGCTGATAAAACCAATCTAACCCAGCTAAGAGGTAATGAAATTGGTTTTGTATTTCAAGATAGTAATTCTAGTCTAAATGCGGTTTTTACTATTGGTTATCAATTAGTAGAAACTTTAAAACAACACCAAAAAATCTCCCAAAAACAAGCCATCCACCAAGCAAAGAATTATTTGGACCAAGTTGGCTTAACCCCTGATTTATTCCCACGTTACTCCCACGAGCTCTCAGGCGGACAAAAACAAAGGGTTATGATTGCCCTATCTTTGATTGCTGGGGCTAAATTACTACTTGCAGATGAGCCTACTACTGCCCTTGATAAAGACATTCAAGCCCAAATTCTCTCATTATTAAACAGGCTTAAACAACAGTTTAATTTAAGTATTTTACTTATTACTCACGACCTAGCTTTGGTTAAAAATATCGCAACCAGAGTGGGGGTAATGCGCAACGGTAGTCTAGTTGCAGAAGACAATTTAGCTAAAATTTTACATCATAAAGATAGCTATATTAAAGCCTTACTACTAGGTTTAACAGGTAAAGCCCCCCCAAGCCCCAGTTCAGATAAATTATTAATAGTTAAGCAAATTAATTTTTATTTTAAGATCAAAAAGCGATTTTTTTGGCAAAAGCGCAAAAAGGTTCATATTTTTAATAATCTTAGTTTTAACCTTTATCAAAACCAAAATTTAGCCATTGTTGGACCTTCTGGTAGTGGTAAAACCACACTAGCTAAAATTATTACCAAGCAATTAACACCAACCAGCGGCAAAGTGCTATTTGCAGGTAGCGATATTCAAATGATTAGCCAAAGAACTTATGCAACTAAGGTACAAATTATCTTTCAAAATGTGCTTAGCTCTTTTAATCCTAGGCAAACTATAAAAGCTGCTTTATTAGAAGGCATGCAAACAGTTGGAGTTGCAGGCAACCACCTAACTATTTTGCAAGAATTATTTAGCGAAGTTGACCTAGACAGCACATTAATGGGGCGTTTTGCCCACCAACTATCAGGCGGGCAATTACAGAGGGTTTGTATCGTGCGCGCATTATCAGTTAAGCCCAAAATCATTATTTGCGATGAACCCACCTCAGCACTGGATAATATCTTAAAAAAACAAGTATTAGACTTACTACTTAAATTACAACAAATTCACCAAATTAGTTATATTATCATCACTCACGACAGCAGTGTTGTTAACTATTTTGCCAATCAAATACTAACATTAAAATAGGTATAATGCACATTGTTGGAGAGATGTCAGAGTGGTCGAATGAGCACGCTTGGAAAGCGTGTGAGCAGCAATGCTTCGGGGGTTCAAATCCCTCTCTCTCCGCCAAATGCAATCTCCGATTCTTAAAAGAAATCGGTACAACAAAAGGCTGGTATTGATAGTTTAATACCAAAATAATTAATTAAATATTTTAATATGAAACTCACACCAACAATTATTTCAATACTTTTTCTGAGCATGCTCACTCTTTTGGCTAACCCAGTTCTTGGACACCAACCAAGAGTTGTAAAAGGCTCAGAGATAGCGGTGGTGGATGCAGAAATCTCCAAGGCATATTACAATAAGCTTTCTGGTAAACCGCATATCTATACAATCAAAACGAATAAATCATTTGACCTTTATGTTGGAATTTTAGTTCCTGATATTGATAATCTAAAAAAAGACGTTACAGCTGATATTTACAAGGGTGATGACTTGCTAGCAACCATTGGGGGTGAAAGTGCCAAATGGGAGCTCTTTTTTGAACCATTTGGGCAAAGCACCTACTGGGATGGTGGCCAATATAAGGCCCAAGCAGAAGCAGGGACTTATCGCATCATTGTATCAAGTACCAACAATGATACTAAGTATTCCCTTGCTGTTGGGGAGATAGAGGCATTTGACACTAAAGAAGTGGTTAGTGTGCTTAATTTGGTTCCCGAACTAAAGCGCGACTTTTTTGAAGAATCTCCAATTAGTTTTATTAAATCACCTTTTGGCTGGGGGTATATCCTCATTATGTATATCTTTGCCTTTGTTGTTGGTTTGTTATATAAAACTGTTCTGAAAAGCTTTGCCAAAGGCTCGGTGCGGGGGATGCAAAAAAATATTGGAAAAAAAGACCGAATTATTAGACTTATTTTATCGGTAGGCCTTCTTGTTTGGGCTATTACTACATCGTGGGGTCCGCTCCTAATTTTCTTTTCAGGGTTTACTTTGTTTGAGGCAATATTTAGCTGGTGTGGCTTCTATGCCGCCATAGGCAAAAACACCTCACCAGCTAATTAGTAATAAGAGCATTATATATGAATATTTGCATTTTTGGAGCAGGAGGAAAAACGGGCATGGAAGTCGTACGCTATGCGCGCGAAAAAGGTCATAGCCTAAGCGTTTTTGTTTATAGGGAAAGCTCAAAAAAAATTTTACCAAGTGATGTGAAAATTATACAAGGTGATATCATAAATTACCAAGACGTTCATAAAGCTATAAGTGGGACAGAGGCTATTATTAGTGTTGTTGGACATATAAAAGGCTCTGCCCCTTTAATGCAAACCAAAGGTATGCAAAATATTGTAAATGCAATGAAAGCCCACAAACTAAGCCGAGTTTTAAGTCTTACAGGTACTGGGGTGCGTATGATTGGAGATAAGCCGTCTATTGTGGATAGGATACTTAATATAGCAGTTAGTATAGTTGACCCAAAGCGGGTTAATGATGGTATTGAGCATGTAAAAGTTCTACAGAATTCAAATTTAGATTGGACTGTGGTGAGAATATTAAAACTCACTAGATCTACCAAACCGCTTAAAAGTTACGCACTAACTGAAGGTGGGCCGGTTGAACTATTTACAAGCAGGAAAAAAGTAGCACAAGTTCTCATTAATTTAATTGATAATAAAAAATACATAGGCAAAATGCCTGTAATTTCAGGGTGATGAAAAAAGTTAAATGCACAGATGATTATCAAAAAAACTACTACTATGTTTTAAGTGAGCCAGTTGGTAAAAATTTTGACCCTAATTTCAAGCCAGAGCTAACCCCCAAACAAATGCTAGAAATGGGTGTATTTGGCGGTGTTTATTTTAGTGATAAGCCTTGTGATTTACCAAAATCTTGGTTTAAGAAAGCAAAATTATCAGCGGATGGAAAAAAATACAAAGAATTAAATTATTTTGGCGTTAACGCAAGCCAACCACTTGAAGTGTGGCAGAACAAAGGATGGATTCACCCTCAAGACCCTAGAGGTTGGTTCCAATGGTATTGTAGATATTACCTCGGTAGAAGAAGCGAGGACGATAAGAGACAAATCAAAAGGTGGAAAGCATATCGAAGACACTTAACACAAATTATAAGAAATTGCTACGCGGACGATGAGTCTTGTAGGCCTAAACAGCGGCAGTCATTGTTGCATTGGGCTTATGATTCAAGAAGAATTTATAAGTATGGGGACAATAGCGTCTTTTGACTTCAAAACAGGAAGTAAATCCCTTAAATTTACAAGTGCGTAAATTTTATTTTACCTCTAAAAACCATTTGTTCTCTTTTACGGGATGTGATAGTAGTATAAAGGAGCAATTTATGTAATAGAGTCTTTAATGTGCTAAAAATTGCAAAAAAACAACGATTTTATAAATAAAATTTTTATTAGGGACGCGAGATATATGAAAGAAGTACCAAATAATAGCGTTCATTTAATCATCACGTCTCCGCCGTATTATAATGTAAAAAATTATTCACTTGATGGCTATCAAAATAAAAAAACTAATACAAAAGCAAGAGCACAAATTGGCGATATAAAAGATTATAATACTTATATAAAACAAATGCTTTTGGTTTGGAATGAATGTGTGCGAGTATTGAAGCCAAATGGGAAATTAGTCATAAATACACCCTTAATGCCAATTCCAAAAATAGTTTTTTCTGAAAACCACACAAGAAAAATTTTTAACATATCGTCTGATATTGAAAGTTCTATACTTAAATCAATCGAGAAAATAAATTTATATGATGTTTATATTTGGAATAGGACAAATCCCAGAAAAAGTTTAATGTTTGGAAGTTATCCATACCCAAGAAATTTTTATGCTCAAAATACAATAGAATTCATTAGTGTTTTTGTAAAGGAGGGCAAGCCAAAAAATAATTCATCTCTAGAAATTAAAAACCAAAGTAAACTTACGCAAAAGGAGTGGGTGGAATTTACAAAGCAAATATGGAATATTCCAGTTCCTAATAAAAAAGATTTAGCATTTGGTGCTCATTGCGCCTTAATGCCAGAAAGTATTGTTGAAAGGTGTGTTAGATTATTCAGTTTTGTTGGTGATGTTGTCCTTGATCCTTTTGCAGGTTCGGGGACAACATTAAAAGTGGTTAAGGAATGGAAAAGGAATTATATAGGCTATGAAGTAGTAAAAAGTTATAAAACTATAATTGACAAAAAACTAAAAGAAGCTGAAAAATATGGAAAAATTGAATAAAATAGTATTGTCAGATTGCTTTGAATATATTGATAGTATAGATAGTGAGTATGTTGATTTAGCGGTTATTGATCCTCCTTATTTTTTAAATAAAGGAGATTGGGACAAATTCAATTCGGAGGAAGATTTTTTTGATTTTACTTATAGATGGATTGATGCTATTATTCCTAAATTAAAAAAAGGGGCAAGTATCTACATATTCAATACTCCATATAATAGTGCTTTCATATTATCTTATTTAATCAAAAAAGGGTTGAATTTTCAAAATTGGATTACTTGGGACAAAAGAGATGGTTTTACATATACAAAAAAGAGGTTTATCCCCAATCAAGAAACAATTTTATTTTTTTCAAAAGGAAACTTAAAAGTATTTAATGCTGATGATGTAAGGATTGAATATGAATCAAAAGAAAGAATGAAACATGCTACTTTAAAGGGAATTTTGAAAAAAGATGGAACAAGATGGTTCCCAAATGAACATGGTAAATTATGCGGTGACGTTTGGCATATAGCAAGCGAAAGACATAAAAATAAAATAAATGGTAAGGTAATAAAAATAGAACACGCGACCCCAAAGCCATTAGAAATGATAGAAAGAATAATACAAGTATCTTCAAATAAAGATGATGTTGTTTTAGATTGTTTTGTTGGAACTGGAACAACTGCGATCGTCTCTAAAAAATTAGAAAGAAATTTTTTATGTTGTGATAGTAATTTGAAGTATGTTGAATTAGCAAATGAAAAACTGTCTTTATTGGAACAAACATATACCTATTAATAAATAAATATGAACGAATATCTACAAAAAATTTTAGATATAGATCCAAATAATAAATTTTTGATTTATATCGTTCATAGAGTAACAAGAGATGATTATAGAGGAACACATAGATCACAACATCAAAGATATGACTTAGATAAAGTTCTTTACATATTAGGGAATATTTATGAATTAGTTAAAGAAGATAAACTTGAAGTCCCAAGAGGTGACTGGTCTATGCAAGATGAAAACAAAATGATAGAATTGGAAGAGAAGTATCCGCGATATTATGCGCTTGTAAATAATACTGGAATTGGTGCAAATTCTATAAAAAAACATTTTTTGTGGATTTTAGTCGTGCTGGGTTTTGCCATAAATACAATAAAAAAGATGAATTGATACAAAACACAGAAAAAAGGACTTCATACGACTACATAAAACTTACAAAAGAAGCAATAAAAATGTTAAAAGCACGAAGTATTTTTCTGAAATATAGAATATTTACTAAAGGTATAGAGAAAATGCTAGGTAGTTCTCTAACTAATCTAGTAGAAGCAATTGATTTAAGTGAACTTAGGAGAGATAGATTTTCATTTGAAGAATATACTCTCATATTTAGTGACAATGAAAATTTAGATGGGAACGAAAAAATAGAATTATTGAGAGAGTACAGAAGATTAAGTACTAATGGTAAAGAGGAAGTTCTAAAGAATATAAAAAAATATTGTGACCCAAATAGATTTGCTAGGAATAAAACAGAAAAAAGAGATTATCATAATTGGAGAAATGAAACACAACAATTATTTTCATTATTTAAGACCACTATTTACTTTGAGGTTTTTAATATAGGGGGTAAGGATTTTTTCAAATTAAATACTAGTGAGAATATAGGAATATTTGAACTAAGAAGAAGTAGTACACCAAAAAATCTTTATTTTAGAAATCATAAAATTCAAAAAATAAATAACTATGAATTACATCATATAGTCCCTCTTTCATTTGTAAGAAATAAAGGAGAATATAAAATAATTGATGATTACAGAAATTTAATTTATATTCATAAAGATAAGCATAAAGAGATAAAAAGAGATTTTATTGTTTTTAAAGAACAATCACCTAAGATATTCTTTAAAAATAGATTTGACGATTCGGAACAAGTAGTTGCAAAAAATGGTGAAAATACTTCTTTTAATGAAGCACTTTTAAAAGATATAGAAAATTATAATATCAAATTAAGGAATGCAATATCTTAATCATATAAATGATTTGGTATTCAAAGAAGGTGTGAGTACAAAACTTAGAGTTTTTAGTGAAAAGATTGTTACGAATTTAACTTTTACTATGTAAAGATAATAAGCATTACCAACTTAACCCAACTTCATTTTAAAAAACCAAAGTATAATGCAACTATTTAGCTTCTTTAAACCATGACAAAAATCATAATTAGCGGTGCTTCTGGCAAAATGGGACGTAGTTTAGTTAAAGCCAGTAAAGATTTTGCAGTTAACATAGAGGCAAAACTAGACAAAGGTGATGATCTGTCTTCCCTTAAACTTGATTTTGATGTTTTAATTGATTTTACCAGACCCATTGCCACCCTAAATTATTTAGATATTTGTGCTAAAACTGCTAAAAAAATGGTTATTGGCACTACAGGTTTTTCTAATAAAGAATTGCTAAAACTTAAAAAATATGCTAAAAAAATACCAATTGTTTTTGCACCAAATATGAGTATTGGCATTAATTTAATGCTTAAATTATTAGTAAAAACCGCCAATACGATAGGTAGTTCAGCAGATATTGAAATTGTTGAAGCCCACCATCGCCACAAGGTTGATGCCCCTTCGGGGACAGCCCTTAAAATGGGCGAGGTAATTGCCAATACACTAGGACGAGACCTAAAAAAAAGCGCTGTCTATAATAGGCAGAACGACCACAAGCCGCGTGCTAAAAATACCATTGGCTTTGCAAGTATTCGCGGTGGTGAGGCGGTTGGTAAGCACAGTACTTATTTCTTTTTAGATAATGAATACCTAGAAATCACCCATAGCACAAGTTCGCGTATAGCTTTTGCTAGTGGATCCATAAAAGCTGCAATATGGCTTGCTAAACAAAATAAAGCTGGGCTTTATAGTATGGATGATGTGCTAAGTTTATAAATTTTTAAGGAATAGTTATGTTATATGCAATTATCTCAACCGATGTAGAAAATTCATTGCCAAAGCGCAAGCAAGCAAGGACCTCCCATATCGCGCGTTTGAAATTACTTAAAAAACAAGGACGACTAGTATTAGCAGGACCGCATCCATTGCTTGATAGAGATGATGGCAATGCTGGTTTTAGCGGTAGTTTGGTAGTTGCTGAGTTTGATAGTTTGCAAGTGGCACAAGATTGGGCAGCTAAAGACCCTTATTTAGAATCTGGGGCTTATGAATCGTTTGTGGTTAAGCCTTTTAAACAAGTCCTCCTATAATGGTAAGAGGCTACTATTTAGACAAGCATCCTAAGGCAAATGTAGCAGAGGAACATTATGCTTATGTAAAACTCCCAAGCTTAAAGCGCGATAGGGTACCAGCAGCAAACGTTACTATTGTTGAGAGTAAACAACAAGCACTACAACAAGCAAACACGCGTGGCAAAATTTATCCCGCCAAAGTAATAGGTCCAGCACGTTCTTCTGAAGGTTTTAATATATTTTATATTGTAGAGATATATAACTAACCTTAATCTGTTATAGCTACTATTTAACGGTAAAATAGCGCATTTTAGCGAGTTTATTATGTTTGTTGGAATTATTACAGCCCTAGGCACCATTAGTAAAAAAACCCATAGCAAACACAATACCTATTTTGCAATTAATAGTCCTGATTTTAATATAGACACTACTAACTTAGGCAGTAGTATTGCTGTTAATGGCGCTTGTTTGACAATGGTTGATAAAGACGGTGATAATTTTGGTATTGATGTCTCAGACCAAACCCTAAAATGCACCAATTTTGCTAACTTAGAAGTTGGTAGTGTGGTTAATCTAGAGAAATCACTAGCTCTTAATCAAGGTATCAGCGGACATTTAGTCAGTGGACATATTGATAATACTGCTGTTATTAAAGCCATTAAACCGCTTCATAAACATCACATTATTGATGTTGAGTTAACCAGTGATATTATTAAATATTGTATCACTAAAGGCTCAATTTGCCTAAATGGTGTAAGTTTGACTATCAATAGTATCAACAATAATACTATTAGTGCTAATATTATTCCACATACTTTTAATAACACTAATTTTAAGTATTTAAAAAGTGGCGATAAAATCAATGTAGAAGTAGATATGCTAGCAAAATATATAGAAAAATTTATAAAAACTAGATGAAATCAAGCATAGAAGAATTATTAGCTGACTACTTGGCAGGTAAAATGATTATTTTGCTTGATGATGAAAGCCGTGAAAACGAAGGTGATTTAGTTATCGCTGCTAACAAGATTAGCGCCAATGCTATTAATTTTATGGTAACACACGGTAGGGGTTTGGTATGTTTGACTTTAAGTGAAGCACGTTGTAAACAACTAAATTTGCCTCTTATGGTGCATAATAACCAGACTAATTTTAGCACTAATTTTACCATCTCTATTGAAGCTAGCAGCGGTGTTACCTCAGGCATATCAGCGGCTGATAGAGCAACAACTATAAAAGCTGCTATTGCCAAAGGCGCTAAGCCAAGTGATATCGTCCAACCCGGACATATCTTCCCAGTAATGGCTAGAAATGGCGGTGTATTGACCAGAGCAGGGCATACTGAAGCCGGGTGTGATTTTGCTAGTCTTGTTGGTTTTGAGCCAAGTTCGGTAATTGTGGAGATTTTAAATGAAGACGGTTCTATGGCACGTTATGATGATTTAGTGCATTTTTCCCAAAAACATAATATTAAATTAGGCACAATTGAAGATTTAATTCGCTATCGTCTAAAAACTGAGAAAACAATACAAAAAATCACTCAAAAACCATTTAAAAATGCTTATGGTAATTGGACTTTAACTGTTTTTAGAGATGTTATTGGTGATGAAATTCACCTAAGTTTAAGCAAAGGTAAAATTGATAAAAATAATCCAACTTTGGTACGGGTACATATGCAAAACACACTCGATGATGTATTATTAAGTGCGGATAAAAAAATACCTATAAACAAAGCGTTAGTCAAAATTGCTAAAGCAAAGTCTGGGGTATTATTATTACTAAGAAAAGAAAATAACACCCAATTATTAGACCATATTGATAAAACTATAAATTATCAAGATAGCGATGATATAAAGACTTTTGGTATTGGTGCGCAGATTTTAAATGAATTAGGAGTTGGTAAAATGCGTATTTTAGGTGGCCCAAGAAAGTTAAATGCTTTAAAAGGCTTTGATTTAGAGATTGTTGATTATGAAAATTGTTAAATTTGATAAAAGTAGCACAGATTTTTTAGTCAATAAACACATAGCAATTGTGGTAGCTAATTTTTATAAAAATATTGCTGATAAATTATTAGCTGGAGCCCTAGCAGTATTTCAAAAATACAGCCTGAGCGATAATAATATAGATATTTATTATATTCCCGGTGCTTTTGAGGTGCCTGTTATGTGTAAACATCTAGCAAAAACCACTAAATATGATGGCATTGTTGCTCTTGGAGCGGTTATTAAAGGGCAGACGCCTCATTTTGACTATATTTGCCGTGAGGCTAGTAGTGGTGTTGCTGAGATAGCGCGCAGCTTTGATTTGCCAATTACATTTGGTATTCTAACCACTAATAACAAACAACAAGCACTTGATAGGGCAGGGGGGAATAAAGGTAATAAAGGCGAGGAAGCAGCCTTAGCACTAATTGAAATGATTTATTTACTAAAACAAAGCTATGGGGTTTAAAACGCCTAAACAACGCGCTAGAATGAGTATCGTCCAAGCCCTTTACCAGTGGTTATTAATTGGAGGAAGTATTGACTTAATTAGTAGCCACACACTTATGAATCAAAGGGGTAAAACTGCAACTGTTTTCTTCCATAGAACTTTGGAGGGTATTATCAAAGAGTTAGCAGAATTAACAGCTTTAATACAAACAAAATTAAAGCATAATATCAATGAGATTGCCCCAATTGATCTAGCCATTATCTACCTAGGAGCTTATGAATTAAAGCAGGGCAAGTTAGCAAGGGCTATTATCATTAACGAAGCTATTGAACTTGCTAAACAATATGGCACTAGCAAAGCAGATAAATTTATTCACCAATTATTAGATAAAATAACCTTAAATGAGCAAACAAACTAAATATATTTTTATCACCGGCGGTGTAGTATCTTCACTAGGCAAGGGTATCGCCGCTGCATCACTAGCGGCAATTTTAGAGTCTAGAAACCTAAAAGTTACTTTACTTAAGCTCGACCCTTACATAAATGTTGACCCCGGGACTATGAATCCAACACAGCACGGCGAGGTTTTTGTCACCGATGATGGTGCTGAAACTGACCTAGATTTAGGGCATTATGAACGTTTTGTGCGCATTAAATTAGGAAAATGTAATAATTTCACCGCTGGTAGGGTGTATGAAAATGTAATAAAACGTGAAAGAAGAGGTGAGTATTTAGGACAAACAGTACAAATTATTCCCCACATTACCGATGAAATTAAGGCACTTACCACAAGCGGTGTTAATGATGCTGATATCGCTTTAATTGAGATTGGCGGCACAGTTGGTGATATTGAATCGTTACCATTTTTAGAGGCGATTAGACAATTGAGCTTAGAATTACCAGATGAGGACACCTTATTTATCCATCTTACTTTATTACCTTATATCAGTGTTGCTGGTGAGCTAAAAACTAAACCCACCCAGCACTCAGTTAAAGAATTAAGGAGTATTGGTATCCAGCCTGATATTTTAATTTGTCGCAGCTCTATTAAATTACCCAAAAGCGAACGACAAAAAATAGCTTTATTTACTAATGTATCAAGTGAGGCAGTTTTTACTTCCCTAGATGTAGATAGTATTTATCAAATACCTCAATTATTACACAAGCAAGGTTTAGATAGGGTAGCTGTTAAAAAACTTGGGCTTAATATAAAAGAAGCAGATTTATCAGAGTGGAATCAAGTAATTAATGCTCTTAATAACCCTACCCAAAGTGTTAATATAGCCATAGTTGGTAAATATATGGATTTAACAGAATCTTATAAATCACTATCAGAAGCGTTGATACACGCAAGTATTCACACTAAAACTAAAGTTAATATTCACTATATTGATTGTGAAAATATAAATATTAATGATACCAAACACGCTTTTGCTGATATGGACGCTATTCTTGTCCCCGGCGGCTTTGGTAATCGTGGTATTGAAGGCAAAATAAATGCTATTCAATATGCTCGGCAACATAATGTGCCATTTTTAGGAATTTGTCTAGGTATGCAGCTTGCTGTTGTTGAATACGCAAGAAATGTTGCCAAAATGCCCAAAGCGCACAGCACTGAATTTGAAGCTAATACTAAATATCCAGTTATATCATTAATTACAGAATGGCAAGAAGGCAAGTTTAAACAATTAAGAACTAAGACTTCTGATTTAGGTGGGACTATGCGCCTTGGCGGGCAAAAATGCCTACTTAAAAGTGAAACCAAAAGCTGGGCAATTTATCAAAAAAATACCATTACCGAACGTCATCGTCATCGTTATGAGGCAAATAGTGATTTAGTTTATAAGATAGCCAACCAATCTCATCAACAACAATTAATAATCTCTGGTACTTCAGAAGATGGCGCTTTAATTGAAATGATAGAAATCAGCGACCACCCTTGGTTCGTCGCTTGTCAATTCCATCCTGAATTTACCTCCACTCCCAGAGATGGACACCCACTTTTTACCGACTTTATCAAGGCTTGTTTGGATTAATAATAATCTTTGATATTTATTTAACTTCGCATAATGTATATTATGTTAAATTTATTGGTAAATTTTAAGTTTTTAATTTTTAACTTTAATGTGAAAGCACTTGATTTAAAAAATTCTTTAATGATTTAGATTGAGGGTTTTCAAAGAAGTTCTTGGTATCATTCTGTTCAATAATTTGTCCCTCATCCATATAAATAACTCGGTCAGCAACGTTTTTAGCAAAACCCATCTCATGGGTTATACACAACATAGTAATACCTTGTTGTGCCAGCTCAGTCATTACATCTAACACCTCGGCAATCATTTCTGGGTCTAGTGCTGAGGTGGGCTCATCAAATAAAATAACTTTAGGTTGAGTGCATAAGGCCCTGGCAATAGCAACACGTTGTTGTTGACCGCCACTTAGCTGATTAGGGAATTTATACGCTTGAGAAGCAATGCCAACACGTTTTAAGTAGGACATTGCCATTTTTTGGGCTTGTTGTTTATTATTACTATTTACCCAAATTGGTGCTAGAGTAATATTATCCAAAACACTTAAATGTGGGAATAGATTAAAATGCTGGAATATCATACCTACCTCAGAACGAATGCGGCGGATAGTCTTAATATCATCTTTTAGCAAACAACCATTAACACTAATACTTCCCTGTTGAAATTTTTCTAAATAGTTAATACAACGAATTAGGGTTGATTTACCACTACCAGAAGGCCCACAAATTACAATTACTTCGCCCTTATCCACGGTTAAATTAATGTTATTAAGCGCTTGAAAATCGCCAAACCATTTGTTAAGATTGCTGATGCTAATAATATTTTTCATATTAATTATCAGTTTTTAATTTAGTCTCTAAATATCTGGAATATTTTGACATTGAATATAAAATTACCCAAAGAACCACCATTACAAAAATATAGCCCTCGATCTCTAAACCAAGCCAATTAACATCACTACTCGTAAGACGCACCATCGCTAAAATATCAAATAAGCCAATAATTAAAACCAAGGTACTATCCTTAAAAAGACCTATGCAAGACCCAGTTAAGTTGGGGATAGAAATTTTTAATACTTGTGGCATAATAATTAAATTAGTCCTTTGCCAAAAACTCAAACCTAAACTATCAGCAGCTTCGTATTGTCCTTTTGGAATTGCTTGCAACCCTCCTCTTATTACCTCTGCAACATAAGCGGTTTGGAATAAAGCAATGCCAATTAACGCGCGTAATAATTTATCAATCTCAGTCTCGGCAGCTAGAAATAAAGGCAATACCACCGATGCCATAAATAAAATACTAATAAGAGGCACCCCCCTTATAAATTCAATATAAATAATACTTAAATATTGCAGAACAGGCATTGAAGATTGTCTGCCTAGGGCTAGTAAAATACCAAGCGGCATAGAAACAATAATACCGACTGCTGCAATAACTAAGGTCAATAATAACCCTCCCCACTGGTCTGTGGGCACAACTTCTAAACCAATACCGCCATATAATAAATAAAAAGCAAAAAAAGGATAAATAACAAAACTTAATAAAACTGCAAGTCTTTTAGTGGTTAGATCATAAATTACAAAACGAATTATAGTCCAAATAAGAGCTATTAATAATAATACTGAATGCACACGCCAATGCTCATCCTGCGGATAAAAACCATAAATAAATAAATCAAATTTATCAATAATAAAAGCCCAACAAGCACCATTACTAATACTTCTACACTCGCCTGCATTTTGGGCAAACAAGTTGGCATCAAATATAAGCCAATCTAGTAACGGCAAGACAGCATTAATTAAAGTAAAAACAATAACTATTGTTAATATACTATTGATATAACTAGAAAATAAATTATTTTTTAGCCACAATAACCCACCTATTTTATTTATAGGCGCTGGTTGGGGTAGATGTTTTTTATAAGTTGCCATTAACGTTCTTTAATTGCCAATTTTGCATTGAACCAATTTAGTAATAAGGAAATTGTTAGCGATATAATCAAATAAACCAACATAGTCATTACCACTATTTCTAGTGCTTGGCCTACTTGATTTAACGCAGTGCCGGTAAAAACACTCACCAAATCTGGATAACCAATAGCAACAGCTAATGACGAATTTTTAGTAGCATTAAGATATTGATTAATAATAGGTGGCACCGCAACTCTTAAAGCCTGAGGCAATAACACAAATCTTAATACTTGTTTGGAGTTTAATCCCAATGCAAAAGCAGCTTCTTTTTGTCCTTTAGATACAGACTCAATACCTGAACGGACCGCCTCAGCAATATAAGTGGCGGTATAAACACTAAGAGCAAAAGCTAGAGCAAAAAACTCAGGACTAATACTAAACCCGCCTTCAAAATTAAATCCGCTTAATTTAGGCATATCCAGAGAAATACCGCCTAGACTAATATATAAAATAATTGGGATAATAATTAATGATAATTGTGCTAACCTATATATTAACAATGGAAATCTTATTTTGTTTTTATAAAGTAAAAATAATAATAAACATATAATAACTAAGCTAAATATTAGATAAAATAATACATCTAGCTCCACTATTTTTGGCATAAAAATACCTCTTAAATTAAAATAAATGACATCTAAAAAAACTACACTTTGACGCACATTAGGAGCAAAGTTTAAGATAAGACTATGCCAGAAAATAATTTGTAATAAAATAGGAATGTTGCGAAAAACCTCAATGTAGATGCTACTTAATTTTCTAATTAGCCAATTAGCAGAAAATCGGGCAATGCCAATAATAACTCCCAAAATACTAGAAAAGATAATCGCCATCAAAGCAACATAAAGAGTATTAGTAATACCAACTAAAAAAACTTTGGCATAAGTATCAGACTCCTTATAATCAATCAGAGTTTCAGCAATGTCAAATCCAGCTTCTGCGGTTAAAAACTCAAAACCAACCTTAATGCCACGGCTACTAACGTTATCGCTTACATTACCATAAATATGATAAATTGCTCCGATAATTGCTACCAGAGTAATGATTTGAAATAAAAACCAACGAATACGATTATCAGAAAAAAGCCTCATATCGTATGAGAGCGATTATCTAAATGGCGGTGAATATAAAATACCACCCTTATTCCATAAATTATTTAACCCTCTTTTGATTTTAAGCGGGGTATCATCACCAAGGTTGCGTTCAAAAATTTCAGCATAATTACCTACTTGAGAGATGATATTTCGCGCCCAATTTTTATCTAGACCCAAGCCTTCATGCAAACGTCCGCTCCTGCCTAGAAGACGATTTACTTCAGGATTATTGTTTTGTTTATCAACATTTTGTTTATTAACACCTAATTCTTCAGCGCTAATAAGTGCGTTAAGGGACCAACGGACAACATTTAACCAAACAATATCATCATTCCTAACTACTGGGCCTAATGGTTCTTTGGAAATAACCTCACTTAAAACTATTGATTTATCTGGTTGTTTTAAAGTTATTTTTTGTGAATATAAGGCTGATTGGTCACTAGTAATAGCATCGCAACGGTCGCTTTCAAACGCTTTGCGATTTTGCACAAATGAATCAGTGGTGATAATATTGTATTTCATGTTATTGGTGCGAAAATAATCTGCTAAATTAAGTTCATGAGTAGTACCAGTTTTCACACAAAAAGTAGCGCCATTTAAGTCTTTTAAGTGTTTAATGCCTAAAGATTTCTTTACCATAAAGCCTTGACCATCATAATAATTAATTCCTGCAAAAGTCAATCCAAGTGCGGTATCACGAGTTGTTGTCCAAGTAGTAACGCGCGAGAGCACATCAATTTCACCACTTTGAAGGGCGGCAAATCGCTCTTTTGGATTTAAAGGCACATATTTAACTTTTCGCGCATCACCCAAAACAGCTGCGGCAACCGCTCTACACATATCAACATCTATACCACGCCAAATACCTTTAGAATCAACACTAGAGAAACCAGCAAGACCGGTAGAAACCCCGCATCTAACATGGCCATTTTTTTGCACATTAGTTAGGGTATTGGCATAACTAATAATGCTTAAAAAACTTAATACAAAAGCGATAAAACGCATGGCATCCTCCTATTAAAGCAAAAGATTATAGCATAAGTTTGATTATCTTTTGCTAATCTTATAAGTAATGGTATAAAATAACTAAGGTAATTTTTACCACTATTGGTTAAAAATAACTTATTTTATTGTAAATAATTGTTATTATTATGAATACACAAGAATATTTAGCACTTTTAAGAAAAAAAACTGGCTATAATGACTATAAAATTGCTCAAGAATTCGATATTAATCAAAGCAATTTAAGTAAATATAGTCGTGGTGTTGCCACTCTTTCAGAGACACATGCATTTTTATTTGCCCAAATACTAGAATTAGACCCAGCCCAAATAATTGCAGACACCAAGTTAGAACATGCAATTAGCAAGCAAAACACGACCAAAATTAAATTTTGGCAAAACTATGTTAATCTATACGCCAAACCTATTAAAAAAACTCCTAAAATTGCCATAGCCCAAATTAACCCTACCCTAGCGGATCTAGAAAATAATGCTAATTTAATAATTAACTCTGCTAATGAAGCAAAAATAAAAGGTGCAAACTTGATTATTTTTCCTGAACTGGCAACTAGTGGTTATTTGCCAGAAGACTTGTTATTACGTTCTAAATTTATTAAGCAAATTATTGATATAAATAATTTTATTATTAAGTCTCTACCTAAAGATATGTGGATAATTTTTGGTAGTATTAATGTTATTAATGATAAACGATATAATGCTGCTTTTGTAATTTATCAGCAAAGCATAAAAACAATTTACCACAAACAAAAATTGCCTAATTATGGTGTGTTTGATGAAAAACGTTATTTTAGCACTGGCAAAGAGGTAGATATTATTCAAATTGAACAATATAAAATTGCTTTGACAATTTGCGAAGATATTTGGTCTGAGGATATAATTGCTAAGTCGGTTGAGTTAAGCGCTGATATGATAATTAGTATTAACGCATCGCCATTTAGCGTGCAAAAACATCAAAAACGGTTAGAACAAATTAAATTTTTAGCAAAAAAATATCATTGCCAGTTAGTCTATGTTAATTGCATTGGCGGCCAAGATGAATTAGTTTTTGATGGGGGTTCATTTGTTGTGGATGAATTAGCTAATATAAAATGTCAGCTACCATTTTTTAAGCCATGCCTTAGTCTTATTGATTATAAAAAATATACTACTATTAACTATTTAGAACAAAAACTCACCTATGACGCCTTGGTATTAGCAACTAAAGACTATGTAATAAAAAATGGTTTCAATAAAGTGGTTTTAGGGCTCTCAGGAGGCATTGATTCCGCGCTTACTTTAGCAATTGCTGTAGATGCTCTCGGTGCTGATAATGTAGAAGCGCTATTGATGCCATCGGCTTGGACTGCTGATATTAGCTTACTTGATGCCCAAAAACAAGCCAATACTATGAATGTAATTTATAATAATATTCCCATTAACACTATTGTTGAGAGCTTTGAGCATAGTTTAGCCTCTTTATTTGCAGGACTTAAAAGAGATATAACAGAGGAAAATATCCAAGCACGTATTCGTGGTAGTTTACTAATGGCAATATCTAATAAAACTGGAGCAATGCCGCTAGCTACTGGCAATAAATCGGAATATGCTGTTGGTTATACTACCCTTTATGGTGATATGAATGGGGGTTTTGCTCCGTTAAAAGATGTGTATAAAACCCAAGTATATGCTCTTGCAAAATATCGTAATAATGCTAGTAAAGTTATTCCACAACGCACTATTACCAGAGCCCCCACCGCAGAACTGAGTCCCAACCAAACTGACCAGGACACCCTTCCTGATTATGCTACTTTAGATGCTATATTGGCACGTTTATTAGAAAATCGCCTAAGTAGTGCTGAAATTATCAATCAAGGGTTTGTGGCAGAGACTGTGCATAAAGTGGCTAAAATGGTGCTAAAAAGTGAATATAAACGTCGCCAATCGCCACCGGGGGTAAAAATATCAGCCAATGCTTTTGGCAGAGAAAGGCGCTACCCTATTACTTCTAAGTTTAAGATGTAAAAATTTTTAGCACTGCTGCTGCTTTATGCTCAGTTTCATCAGCTTCCTTTTTAGCATCACTATCATAAACAATTCCAGCACCAGCTCTAAATGTTAGCACCTCGCCTTGTCTGACTAAGGAACGAATTAAAATATTAAAATCCATTTGACCGTCATCACTAATATAACCCAAAGAACCAGTATAGGCGCCGCGATGAGTTTTTTCTAATTCAGAGATAATTTCCATACAACGAATTTTAGGGCATCCTGTTATCGTCCCACCGGGAAAAATTGCTTTAATAATATCTGAAAAATTAATATTTTTATTTAATTTACCAGTTATAGTAGAAACCATATGATGCACTGCCTTATAAGTTTTTACTTGCATTAATTTATCAACTTTAATACTACCATATTGGCAAATACGTCCTAGATCATTACGTTCTAAATCAAGCAGCATAATATGCTCAGCTCTTTCTTTGGGATGGTTTAATAATGTATTTTTGTTTTTACTACGAGGATAGGTCCCAGCAATAGGTTGAGTCTGAATAATATTATTTCTAACTTGGAAAAGACGCTCCGGAGAAGAACATATAATAGTAAAACTATCAAACTCAACAAGTGCTGAAAACGGTGCTGGATTGCTTTTTTGCAAAGCTTGATAAATTTGGTTATTGCTAGTTTTTTCCAGCAATTGTATCTCCCACAAACGCGATAAATTGACTTGAAATACATCGCCGTTTTTTATATATTGTTTTATCGTGGCAATTGTGCTGATAAATTTATCGCGTCCAAAGTCTTTAATTATGGCTTTAATTGCTGTTGTTTTTTGTTTATTAATAACTTTAATATCTTCTAGTATGTCATTAATTTTATTTTGGTTATTGTATCTATCAATGATATAGCTTTGTTGCTTTTTATTATCAACAATAACTGCACTAGTTATTCTTATTGCTTGGGCAATTGGATAATTACTAAAAATGACTTGATTAGTTAGTTTTGCTTCAATTTGGGCAATAAGTTCATAAGATAAATAAACTATATATCCACCTATAAAAGGTAAATTATTCCAAGTATTTGTGGTTTTTGTTTGAGTGATATTATTAGTTAGGGTTGTTAAAAAATCAAAATCATTAATGTTACTTAGAGTTAAACTTTGTTCAGGGTGGGTGAATAAAATACTAAACCCTTGCCTACTTTTGGTAAGCGAATTATTTTCTAGCAAAAATGGATAGCGCTTAGGGTTTAGTTGGTTAAGTAGTGATAAATTAATATTGGGTATTTTTTGGACAATCACAGAGTTTTTGTTGCTTGTTTTACTAGTGCTAAACGTCTAAGAGATTCTTTTACTTGGGGGATAATTTTATGTTGAGGAAAACGTCGTAGCACTGATTTCAATAATAAAACAGATTTTTGAGGCTGCCCTAACTCATTTTGAGCAATACTTAAATTGTATAAAGCCTCTGGAATTTTATGGTGAGTTGGATAATCAATAATAAATTTTAGATAATTTCTAACACTGTTATCAAACTGAGAATTAGCAGCATAACTACTAGCTAACCAAAATTGTGCCTCAGCAATATTGCTAGCATCTGTGTTATTGCTAAGATAATCATTAAAAGCTTTTATAGCTTGTTGATATTGTCCAGATAATATTAAATAACGTGCTTGGCGATATTGCTTATTAATTATGATATCAGCGCTCTTATCTAAACTAGAGGTAGCGGCAGTTGCTTTTGCTAAATTAGTATTTAGTAATATTTGTAATGATTTAATTTCTTTATTTTGTTTATCAAGCTTATGTTTTAACTGAGTGATTTGCTCAGCTAATTGGTTGATTTTTGTTTTATATTGTTGATTTTGTAGGGTTTGTTTAGTAATAAACTGCTGCACTATTTCTTGTGCATAACTAGCAAAACACAAAGATACAAATGCACAACAAGCAAAAAATTTTATCATAAACCAGTAACAGCACTATTGTTAATAAAAAATTAATTCAACGCGTCTATTTTTTTGCCACGCCGTTTCATTATGACCATCATCCACCGGCTTTTCTTCACCATAACCAACCACATCAATGCGATTTGATAAATCATAAAGCGCTAGTACATTCTTAACCGCAAGCGCCCTATTTTCACTTAATGCTAAATTATAATCACGGCTACCACGCTCATCAGTATGCCCTTCTAAACGTAGTTTTATACCTCGATTTTGCTGCATTTGTGTAGCATGGTTGTTAATCTTTTCAATACTTGCTTGGTCAAGGTCATAACTATCATAATCAAAATAAATCACCAACCCCTTTTGCACCGCTTCATCTGCACCTAAACTAGCATTTTCATTGCGTGCCAATATTAAATCTTGAGTTTCGGTTCTTTTGGCAACTTGTAATGGTTGCACATCTAGTTCACCCTTGTAGACCACATCCCCGACAACAGTTTTACCATTAACACTAAATTTTCTATTTTCTGCACCAAGGCTACTATCCTCAATAATCACTTTTTTGCTACTACAAGCAATTAAAAACAAGGCGATAATACTAATAATAATTTTTTTCATAGTAATCATTTAAAAAGCCTACAACCAACTTAGCAATGCTAAATTAGCAATAACCTTCTTAGGCTATTGTGTTAAAAAGTTAGACCAATCAGGGTCTCGTATTTGCTCGCTACTACTTATTAATTGGTGTGCTCTACTGCCATCTATCGATAGGATAGATAATACACTTTTTTTACCAAAATTGCTAGCGTAGATAATATTTTCTCCATTTGGTGAAAACCCCGGTGATTCATCTAAAATGCTCTCTGTCATTCGTGTCGACTCATTACTATTTAAATCAAACAAGACAATATGATATTTATTATTTCTACCATTTAATAATACTAATTGTTTGCCATCTGGGGAAAAGCGGGCGCTGACATTATACAACCCTTTAAAACTAATACGTTTAATATGATTATTTGTTAGATCTTTTAGATAAATTTGAGCCCTACCACTGCGATTGGAAGTAAAAACAATGCTCTTACCGTTGGGAGAGAAACTAGCTTCAGTATCAATAGCTTCATCATAAGTAATACGTTCTAAATACTCATTATCAAAATGATATAAATAAATATCTTTATTGCCATTTTTAGACATTGTTAGTAGTAATTTATTACTTGATGGATGCCAACTAGGCGCATTCACAATACCATCAAAACTGGGTAATTTTTGCGTTTTACGTCGTAAAAAAGGATAACGAACAAAAACCTCAGAACGACCATTCTCAAATGAAACATAAGCAATACGATTATTATCCGGTGACCAAGAAGGAGATAATAACGGTTCAGAAGAGCTAAGTAAAACCCTATCATTAGCACCGTCAATATCAGAGATTTTTAAATGATACGATGGCTTGCCAATACTATCTTTTGCAACAGAAACATAGGTTAAATAGGTATCAAAATCACCTTTAATACCTAACACCATCTGATAAATTTTATCGCTAATTTGATGAGAGATTCTACGTTTGGCATTTTTGCTAGCACGATAACGATAGGCAAAAATATTCTGCCGACTAAAAACTTCATAAGCATACACTGAAACTGTTAAAAAATTACCGCCATCATCTATAACATCACCAAAAACTAAAATTTCGGTTTGATTCTTTTGCCATTTATCAAAATTAACTGCATTATAATTTTCTGTTTGTCCATTGGTTAGAGCGATTGGAATAGAATGAAATTGCCCGCTACGGCTTAAGTCTTGAGCAACAATCTCACCAATCCCGCTAGCTTGATTAGTTTGGTTGACATAAAACGGCAAAACAGCAAGTGGAATACTATCTCTAATCTCTTTTAAAACAATAACTTCTAATAAAGCATTACTAAAAAGACTAGCAAAAAGAACAAATACAAATACAATATAAGCCATGTATGTTTTGTTGTTAATCTTTTTCGTCAATCCAATACATTTGAATCGCTTCTAATATTTTTTCATTTGAACGTTCGGGTCTATCACAAAAACCTTCTAAATTACATACCCAGCTATACAAGTCAGTAAAACGAATAGTCTTGGGGTCAACATCGGGATATTTTTCATTTAAAGCTAATGCAATTTCCAGTGAATCGGTCCAGTGATATTGTTGCATATTAGTTGTCTAGTTCAAATAAAATCATTATACTAAACTCTACTAATACTTTTGATATATTTTAATTTTTCTATTTTCTCACTAACATATTCCAATTGTCTTAAACTAGAAACTGATAAAATAATAGTTAGCGCCCTTAATGTATGTCCTTGCTCATCAATACTCATATTTTCAATATTAATGTTTGATTTACTAATTACATTAAAAATACTGGATAAAACACCACGTCTATTTTCTACTTTACACAATAACACTGTGGTATAGGTTTGTTCAGATTGTCCTTCCCAACTTAAATTTATCCACTGTGGTTGATGGCGCTTTAGAAACCTTATATTATTACAATTTTTACGATGCACTACCACCCCTTTACCAGAACTCATAGCGCCAATAATTTTATCTCCGGGTAAAGGGTGACAACAATTAGCAAAAAATACCGAGAGATGCTGAATTTTACTAATACTTAATGGATAATACTTATTTTGATTTTCTTCACCAATAAGAACACTCATCACCACCGGCATTAAAATACTGCCTAAACCAATTTGTAAAAAAAGATTTTTATCATCGCTAACACCTAAATAATCTAAACAATTTTGCCAATCTTTTTGATTTAGGTCTTTACGATTAAAACCCTCACTAAGCAAGGCATTATCTAACAAAGACTGACCTAATTGAATTAGTTTAGGTTCATCATATTTTTTAAGCTCATTTTTAATTGTTAATTTCGCTTTTACCGTTACCACAAAGTCCAGCCATTCTAATTTAGGCCTGATATTTTTTTGAGTTGTGATACTAATACTTTGTCCGCTTTTTAATTTGGTATTAATAGTTACTGGACGATTATCAATAGTGGCACCAATGCAACGGTTGCCAATATCGGTATGTAGGGCGTAAGCAAAGTCAAGTACGCTAGATTGGTAAGGTAATTGAATAATATCACTTTTAGGAGTAAAGACAAAAATTTCATTTGGATTTAAATTACCTTTTACTGCTTCTAAAAATTCAACTGAATTAGGAATATTTTTTCTAAATTCTATTAAAGTATTAACCCAATTTGGCTGCACTTTATTGATCCGACTGCCCTTTTCTTTATAATACCAATGAGCGGCAATACCGCCTTTTGCAATATTATCCATTGCTTTGGAACGAATCTGCACCTCAACTAAAATACCATCGGGAGCGAATAAAACCGTATGTAAAGATTGATAACCATTTTCTTTAGGTAAGGCGATATAATCTTTAAACCTGCCGGGGAGTGGCTTATATAAATTATGTATACTACCTAAGGCAAGATAACAATCTTCTAATTCATTGACAATAATACGAAAAGCATATACATCAAAAACCTCTTTTAGGCGCAGATGATTAGCGCGCATTTTTTTAAAAATACTATAACTATCTTTAGCTCTACCATAAATACTAGCATTGATTTTATCTTCTTTAAAACGTTTTTGAATCGAATTTTGCATACGTTTTATAAAAGATTCTTGATTATCAATTTTACGACTAATATGGTTGGTAATAGTTTTATAGCGATAAGGATAAAGCGTTTTAAATGCTAAATCTTCTAACTCTGACTTAAATTGATTTAAACCCAATCTATGGGCAATAGGAGCATGTAATTCCAAAGTTTCTTTAGCAATACGTCTTTGGGCATCTCGCACCATTACATCAATAGTGCGCATATTATGCAGGCGGTCTGATAGTTTAATTAGAATTACTCTAATATCGCTACTCATTGCTAGAAATAATTTACGAAAATTATCCGCTTGCTTTTCTAAATTAGAATAATTAGGTAAATGCTCTAATTTAGTAACACCATCTACAATGTGAGCAACATCACTACCAAAAGTTTGTTCAATTTCTTTTTTAGATAATCGTGTATCCTCAATACAATCATGCAATAGGGCAGAACAAATAGTAGCAACATCTAAATTTAGGTCAGCTAAAATTTTAGCAACCTCAACCGGATGATAAATATATGCCTCGCCGCTTTTACGCATCTGTCCTTTGTGGGCTTTTAAGGCTAATGAATAAGCTTTTTTAATCTGTTGTTGGTCCTCATCTGACATATAAAGCGCAACTTTTTTATATAAATCTTGGCTTATGTCATAGTCGGCGGTAATATTAGTTAACACTCCAATTAATAGTTAGTAAAAATAAAGTTGATAGTATAATACTACAAAATTTTTATTTGTAAGAAAAATATGCTCAAACTGAATATTATAATTGTTATTGTATTGTTATTAAGTGCTTGTGCTGCAGACAAAGAAGCTATTGATGCTGATTACAAAGGCTGGACACCACAACAATTCTATAATCAAGCTAAATTAGAGATAGCTGGCGGTGAAGTGGAAAAAGCCTCTGACTTATTTGAAAGATTACGCGCTAATTATCCAGCTTCAAAATATTCTCATCAATCCCGACTAGACTTAGGATATGCTTGGTATGATAGTGGTGAATACGACTTAGCAATGCAGACCTTTAATCGCTACCTTGAACTCTATCCTCAAAACGAACACACTGACTATGTTTATTATATGCGCGGAGTAATTTCTGAGGAGAAAAGTGATTCAATTTTGGATAATTTATTTGTTGATAAAGCTCAAAAAAATATCACCGGACTACAACAAGCACTCAATTATTACAGTCAATTAGTCAAAGAATTTCCGCAAAGCAAATACAGCAAGGAAGCTTTGAAACGTTTGCCTGAATTACAAGAGTACCTAGCGCGCTATGAATTATTGGTAGCAAAATTTTATTATGGTAAAAAATCTTATATTGCCAGTGTTAACCGCTTGCAATACTTATTAGAAAAATTCCCCAATACCAATGCCACACCAGTAGCATTAACTTTGCTTGCTAAAAGTTATGAAAAATTAAATCTGCCGACAAAACAAGCTGATGTAATACGCATTTTTACTAGTAGTTACCAAAATTTAGAAATAGACTTAAAGAAAGAATTAGATTTAGATGAATCAAATTGAAGTCAAACATACACTAAAAATTGCCACTATTTCTTCCAGTCGTATGTTGGGTTTATTTATGCTTTTTCCGGTATTTAGTATATATGCTAATCAATATAAAGCCAGCCCAATATTAATTGGTGCTATTTTGGGCATTTATGGTCTTACTCAAGCCTGCTTACAGATTCCATTTGGCTACTTGTCAGACAAATATGGCAGAAACCTTTTACTTATTATTGGTTTGGTGTTATTTTTAAGTGGTAGTATTTTAGCAGCGCTTGCAACTGATGCTATAACCTTACTAATTGCCCGCGCCCTACAGGGCAGTGGTGCAATTGCTTCGGTATTAATGGCAAGTATTGCCGATGTGGTATCAGTAGATAATCGTTTAAAAGCAAATACTATTTTTGGCGCTCAAATTGGCTTATCTTTTATTATTGCTCTAATAATAGCACCGTTTTTAACTCATTATGTCGGTTTATCGGGTTTATTTTGGTTTATTGCCTTATTAGCTATTATCGCTCTAGTAATTGTCATAACCTTGCCACCTACTAATAGAATTAATACCAACTTAAATCTAACTAATTTTAAAAAAATTCTAACTACCAAACTATTAAGACTAGATTTAAGTGTCTACTTTTTGCATTTTATCCTTAGTGCCATCTTTGTGATTTTACCGTTATTATTAAATCAACATAACTTAGCATTATTGGATAATTGGCAATTCTATCTTCCAGTTTTGATATTTTCATTTGCATTAATGATGCCTTTTATTATCTGGGCACATAAAGCCAATAAAATTAATAAATTATTATTATTTAGTGTAGCAATGTTGGTAATAATTGAATTATTTTTATTTATAGGGGATAAAAATTTATTTACTTTATCATTGTTAACTATGTTATTCTTTACCTGTTTTAATATTATTGAAGCCAGCTTGCCTAGTATGGTAGCAAACAACGCTCATCCAGACCACAAAGGCATGGCAATGGGCGTATTTAGTAGCGCTAAATTTTTAGGCATTTTTTCCGGTGGCCTAGCTGGTGGTTTAGTGTTTGCTAGTTTTAATTTAAGTAGTATTTTTTTATTAGCTAGTATAGCTAGCTTAGTATGGTTTGTTGCATTATTTATAACAAGAGATAGGAGATAAAAATGGCAGGGATTAATAAGGCAATTATTATTGGTAATTTAGGTAATGATGTTGAGTTACGTTATAGCCAAGATGGACGCACAATTGCTAATTTAAGCGTAGCAACCTCTGAAGTTTGGACTGATAAAAATAGCAATGCAAAAAATACTAAAACAGAGTGGCACCGCATAGTAATATTTGGCAAACTGGCTGAAATTGCTAATCAATATTTACATAAAGGTTCTAAAGTATATATTGAAGGTAAATTACAAACTAGAAAATGGCAAGACCAGAAAGGTATAGATAGATATAGCACTGAAATTGTTGTTAGCGGTTTTGGTGGAACTTTACAAATGCTAGATAAACTTGATGATAACACCTCTGAAGAGCCCCCTGCCTCAACACCACCTACCAATAATCAAAGCGTTGATAACACTAATAAAACCCCCAGCACTAAAACAGCATCTAAAACAGACGACACTACCACTAAACCGCTAGAAAAACCTGATGATTTTGAAGATGATATTCCATTTTAACCCTTAATGCTTACAAGTAAGATAAAATTTATTTAAACGTTTTTATCACTTTCATTTAACATTACTGCATTTTAGTAGCGGGAATAAAATTACATCCTTAATAGTATCAGTATTGGTAAATAACATCACTAGTCTATCAATACCTATGCCCTGCCCAGCTGCAGGAGGCATGCCGTATTCCAAAGCACGAATGTAATCGGCATCAAAATGCATAGCTTCTTCATCGCCAGCTTGTTTTTGGTCTAGTTGTGCTTTAAATCTTTTAGCTTGTTCACTAGGGTCGTTGAGTTCAGAGAAGCCATTGGCAATTTCTTGACCACCAATAAATAGCTCAAACCTATCAGCAACATCGCTATTGGCATCGTTTTTTCTAGCAAGTGGTGAAGTTTCGGCTGGATACTCAGTAATAAAAGTTGGTTGGATAAGTTTTGCCTCTACTAAGTGTTCAAAAATTTCTAATTGTTTTTTACCTAATCCCCAATGAAGCTTTGACTTTATATTATATTTTTTTAATGTTTTATCAATATTTTGAGCATTTAAGTTAATGTTAGATATTTGTGGATTAAATTTAGTAATCGCCTCTAAAACACTAAGTTTTGCAAATGGTTTAGAAAAATCAATTTTATGTTTGCGATAATTAATAATAGTATTACCATTTATTTTTATTGCCATTTGTTTTAATAAATCTTCAGTTATGAGCATTAAATCTTTATAATTTGCATATGCCTGATAAAACTCAATCATAGTAAATTCAGGATTGTGCTTAGTTGATAAGCCTTCATTTCTAAAATTACGATTGATTTCAAACACACGGTCAAAGCCCCCAACTAATAATCGCTTTAAATATAATTCTGGGGCAATACGCAAAAAAAGTGGCATATTAAGAGCATTATGAAAAGTAGTAAATGGCTTAGCATTCGCACCACCGACAATGGCTTGCATCATTGGTGTTTCTACTTCTAAAAAGTTTCTAGCTAAAAAGAAATCACGCAAAAAATTAATAATGTGTGAACGTTTTTTAAATATCTCACGTGCAGATTGATTAATGATTAAATCCAGATAACGTCTGCGATAACGCATCTCAGTATCATTCAAGCCGTGAAATTTTTCTGGTAATGGCCTTAATGATTTTGTTAATAATTTAAGGCTATTAACCTTAATAGATAATTCTCCAACTTTAGTTTTAAATAAAACACCAATAACCCCAATAATATCGCCAATATCATATTTTTTAAATTGTTTGTTATATACTTCTTCAGCTAAGTTATCTCGGCTAATATAAAGCTGAATTTTACCGCTAGTGTCCATAATGGTTACAAAACTAGCCTTGCCCATTACCCTTTTAAGCATTATTCTACCTGCTAGATGAACCTTAATATTCTTATACTCTAGGTCATTTTTATCACTGCTGGTGTATTCTTTTAACAAATCTATAGCAAGATGTTTAGGTTTAAAATCATTAACATAAACCTTAACCCCCGCTTCTTTTAGTGCTGTTAATTTGTGATAACGTTCACGAATAAGCCTATTATCATTACTGATATCATCGTTATTATCTGCCATAAGTGCACCATTATACGCTTCAATTTATTTATAAAATAAGACTATTACAAGGGATGGCTTAGCTTATAAATTTTTAGATAAATTTTTGACATAATGCTTAGCCCTAGCTTGCTTTATTTGCCAAATTATTAACAATAAAACTACTAGCGACAGCAGTAGCGGCGTAAGTGATGCTTGATTGTATTTTTGTTGATAATCCTTTCTTTTTTTAACATTAACACCTTGATATTTAAGAGTATTTCTGGCAAAGGCATTAAGTTTTTGATTACTTAACCAGCCATGGACTAAAATACTACTATTAGGCACATAACCCCAGGCCCAAGGAATATCAGCTTGCCAAATGTTAATCATTTTTTTAATAATTTGTGCCCTTTGCTCATTATTAGACATATTTTTCATCTGCTCAAATAATTTATCAAACTCTGGGTTATTATAATTAGCACTATTATCGCCACCATATTTAACTTTGGCATTTTTACTGTAAAACAAAAATAAGAAATTTTCTGCATCTGGATAATCTGCTCCCCAACCAGCTTCAAATAGTTGAATATCACCTTTTTCCAGTTTATCTAAAAAAGTGCTATAACTACTACTATCAATAATCAAATTAATGCCAAGCTTGTCAAATTGTTTTTTAATCCAACTAAGTCTAGCACCAGCGCTAGGACCAACATCAGGCGTGCTAAATACTAAAGTCAGAGGTTTACCATTAGTGCTATCAATGCCGTTTTTATAGCCAGCAAGAGCGAGTAGTTTTTTAGCAGCGACAAGATTTTTTTTAGTATCTCCATTATAAAGCATAGCATTCGTATTACTATCGAAACCAAAAAAACCTTTGGGAATTGGATGATGGGCAATACTCGCTTGGCCATTACTAAAAATATCAATGTAAGAGCGGGTATCAATGGCAATAGCGATTGCTTGACGCAGGTATCTTGAACGTTTACTATAACCTCCTACAATTTTATCTAAAAAGTTAAAAGAACCATAATAGATAATAGAACCTTCAGTCTCTAATAATTGTATCTGCCGTTTTTGCATATCTTTAGAGATAATTTTATTACCTTTTTTATCAAATTCAACAGCTTGGTCAAAATAATCTGATGCCACTGCAACCTTATCATAATAACCTTGATTAAACTTGTGCCAATAAGGAATGCTTTCAGTCTCTAAAGAAAAATAAACCTTCTCTGTTAAGGGCAATAATTTGCCTTTATCTTGTAATAATCCTTGTTCTAAATCAGATAAATTACCAGTTGATGGATAAGTTTGCTTATGAAAATTGGGGTTCTTAGTAAGCACCATTTCCTTATTTGGATTATTAATAGTCAGATAAAAAGCACTAGTACCGATTGGATACCAATCAAGACTGATATTTTTTTCCACCAATCCTTTTTGCGCGTAAAATTTGTCTGCTTCAGGTGGAATAGCGGTAAAAAATGGCATTGCTAACCAGTATTTGAATTGTGGTTGATGCTCTTTTATACGAATACGATAACGATACTTACTCAATACCTTGGCGCCTACAAAATCAAATTTTGTTAAATCTAAATACTGATTTTTTTTATAAACGGCTTGTAATTGCTTAGCAAAATCATCTATACCAACTAAATAATTTTGCATTACGCTTAAAACTGGCGAATATAGCCCCGGGTGAGCAAGACGCTTAATTTGATGCACAAAATCACTAGCAACTAATTCTCTTGTCGTATGCATTTTAATATCATTAATTGTGGTAATTTTTGCTATCTCTTTAGCCGACAAATTAAGATTTTTAGTTGCAAACGCTGGATGAGGCTGATAAAAAGTATTGGCTTTAATATCAATAATATAATCACTGTATGCAACAGATTCAGTAGTGTTATTCAGTAAAATTTGGTGATTTTTATCATAAAATATTAGCTCTGGCATTTTCTTAGCAATATTAGGTTCTAAAACATAGGGGCGTTTTAGATAATGATATTGCAAAGGACTATCATAAACAGACTGCACAAAAACCCACTCACTAGAAGAATAGGATTTAGCTGGGTCTAGGTGTTTTGGACGCTCTGAAAAAGCAGAAAAAAGAGCATTTTCACCAAAACGTTCACTAGGATAAGGGTTATTCCACACTCTATCACAACCACTTAATAATAAAATAGCACTAAATAAAAATAAGTAAAATACCAGCATTTAGACTATTTTACATTAGGAGTTTTACAATGGGTTTTTTAAACGGAAAAAAAGCATTAATTACTGGCGTTGCCTCTAATCGCTCTATTGCTTGGGGCATTGCCGAGGCATTTTTTAATCAAGGTTGTGAATTAGCATTTAGTTATCAAAACGACAAAATAAAATCAAGAGTAAAAAAGTGCGCCGATACTTTTGGCAGTGATATTGTGCTTGAGTGCGATATGAGTAATGATGTAAGTATTGAACAAGCATTTGCCAAATTGAAAAGCTATTGGAGTAGAATGGATATTGTTGTGCATTCAGTTGCTTTTGCTCCTAGAGAAGCACTTGCTGGCGATTATGTTGATGTTACTAATCGCGAGAATTTCTTAACCGCTCATAATATTAGTTCTTATACTTTTACCGCCCTTGCCAAAGCTGCTAAACCAATGCTAAATGAAAATGGCGCAATGTTAACAGTGACTTATTTAGGTTCTGCGCGCGCTGTTGCTAATTACAATGTAATGGGCATCGCCAAAGCTTCATTAGAAGCAAGTGTGCGTTACATGGCAGTTAGTTTAGGCAAAGTTGGTGTGCGTGTTAATGCTGTATCAGCCGGACCAATTAAAACTTTAGCCGCTAGCGGCATCAAAAACTTTAGTAAACTTTTAAACTATGCTGCTAGTAATAGCGCTTTGGGTCGTAATATCACCAGCCAAGAAGTAGGTAACGCTGCTGCCTTTTTAGTATCAAACCTTGCCTCAGGTATTACCGGCGAGGTCTTATACATTGATGGTGGCTACAACTTTAGCGATAAGGGACCACTTGCTTAATTTTATGCACAAGGTAGTATTTAAAACTCATCATAATAAACAATACCAAATTTTATGCACCGCTAGTCAAGATATCTTAAGTGCAGGTTTAAGCGAAGGCTTAGCACTCAGTTATAATTGTAATAATGGTATTTGCGGTTCTTGTATTGCGCAAATTATCAATGGAAAAACACAAAAAATTAAAAATCATGATTACCGCTTAGCACCTCAACAAATTGATAACAATTATATTTTAATGTGTTGTAATAGCCCTGCTTCAGATGTTATATTAAAAGTGCAATTACAAAATGAACGTTCAAGAATTACACAACAACTAGTTGGAGCGTATATCAAAAAAATTGAGTTTATTAATAACATTGCCATTATAAAATTAAGAATGTCACGCGCCAAAGTATTGCAATATACTGCTGGACAAGAGGCTATTTTGCAATTTAGTAATTACCGCTCTAAATACCCCATAGCCTCTTGCCCTTGCCAACGTAATGAAATTGAATTCCATATCCGCCACAATAATAATGACAAATTTGCCAATGCAATTTTTAATAAACAAGTCAGCACTAAAACAAAAATTGATATTTTAGGCCCTATTGGTGTTTTTGGCCTTAAAGAGGACAATAAATTACCATCTATTTTTATTGCTTGGGATGTAGCGTTTGCGCCTATTAGAAGTATTATTGAATACCACCATGCCTTGGAATACGATACTGCACTGAGTTTTTATTGGGCTTATCCAAGTAGTGAGCAAAAACCATACTTAGACCAATATGCTAGATCGTGGAAGGAATTATTTCATCATTATGAATATAAATCAATCCCTTGTAAAATAAAACAAAATGCTAACAATAAAGATGAGATTAGTCAGCAAATATTACAACAATTACCAACAAATTTAAGCAAGTATATGGTCTATATTTCAGTTCCAGCACCAATGATTATTAGTTTATCTGAGGGTTTAATATCTAGGTTTTGTTTGACAGATAATTTATATGCCTTTCCTAGTTAGATATTTAGCAGTAAAAACCACTAAATTTCAAAGACAGTGTTATATGCTGTGGTAGCATCTACATAACAAATAGTAAATAATTTTAGACGCTATATAATTCGTTATATTATTAATCCAACAATAGATAAACTTAACTATTGTAGATATTCCAAACAAAAAAAATCAGTATTGATGCTGCAAATAATACAAGTTAATAAAAAACATTGTCACAAGATTGTAAATGCTAAATTTATTCACTAAAACCAATCCATTTAATAGAACAACCCATTGAAGGAATTTGCTGAACAGGTCCATTGCCAGTTTTGGCAATTTGTTGCATTGCTTCAAATAAATCACGTTTTGCGTTTGGCGCTATCTCTTTGCGTGATGCATCTAAACGACCACGATATTGCAATTTTAAATCCTTATTAAAACCAAAAAAATCAGGCGTACAAACTGCGCCATAGACTTTTGCAATCTCTTGAGTGGGGTCAATCAAATAAGGAAATGGATAACAATACTCTTTAGCAACACTTTGCATATTTTCAAAGCTATCTTCTTGATAGTCTGTGGGGTCATTAGACATAATTGCCACCGAGTTTATACCATAATCTTTTAATTCTTTAACATCGCGAATAATGCGCTCTCTAATAGCCTGAACATAAGGGCAATGATTGCAAATAAACATCACCAGCAAACCGTTTTTACCAGCACAACTAGCCAAACTATGCATATTACCATCAACACCTTTTAAGTTAAAATCAGCAGCAGGTACGCCAAAATCACATACTGGGGTCTCTGTTCTTACCATTTTATTAACTCCCTGATAAAAAATACTAAATTTTAATGTATTAAATACAGTATAATCGGGTGTTTTATTTTTGTTTTGAGGTAATGAAAACTTTTAGCATTAAAGCGGCGGACGTTAAACGCGATTGGTTGTTAATTGATGCAAATGGTAAAACATTAGGTAGGCTGGCAACAGAAATTGCTTTGCGCTTGCGTGGCAAACACAAAGCAGAATACACGCCCCATATTGACAACGGAGATTATATTATAGTTATTAACGCTGGTAAAATTCATACAACAGGTAATAAATTAGAAAATAAAATTTATCATCATCATACCGGTTATGTCGGTCATCTAAAAAGTATTAATTTAAAAGATTTAAAATTTAAAGCCCCAGAACAACCACTTAAAATTGCAGTCCGAGGTATGTTGCCTAAAGGTCCGCTAGGACGAGCAATGCTTAAAAAATTAAAAATATTTGCTGGCAATGAGCATACTCATAATGCCCAACAACCTAAACCATTAGCCATCTAGAATACAATTATGGCAACAAAATTAAATAATTATTATGCAACTGGCAAACGTAAAACTTCAATTGCTAGAGTTTATATGAAAAAAGGTAAAGGTAAAATTATCATCAATAAATTACCAATGAATAAATATTTTGGTCGTGAAACTTCTAGTATGATTGTGCGTCAACCTTTGGATGTGACCGAACTAGGCAATAAGTTTGATTTTAATATTACTGTAAAAGGTGGTGGTGATACCGGTCAAGCCGGAGCCATACGTCTTGGTATCAGTCGCACCTTAATTAAATACGATAAAGAATTACGTCCCAGTTTGCGTACAGCTGGTTTTATCACTCGTGACGCTAGAATTGTAGAACGTAAAAAAGTAGGCAAGAAAAAAGCACGTAAGTCAGAACAATATTCAAAACGTTGATTTATTAAATTGTGTATATACACTAGATATTTATTAAGTTTAGTATTAGCAACCGTCTTTTTAGGCGGTTGTTCTGTTTCTAGGCATCAACAAGTTTGGCAATCGCCCTACATTATTGCCAATAATACTGATAAATTACAAATTGGTGATATTTTAATTACGCCAAAAGATTGGAAAGACCCACTTTCTTGGTGGGGACACTCAGCTTTGGTAGTTGATGCAAGTAAAAATATTGGTGAATACCCAAAATTAGGTTATGGTTATTTTGCAGTACCGCTTTATTATTGGCTAAAAGAAGATAAAGAGGTAATTATTCTTAGATATAAAAAATTAAACCCTATTTTCAAAGCCCGTCTCAAATACAATCTCAAATTGTTGGAAAAATTTAATTATGGTATATCTTATAGCGGAGATAACCTATTAATGCGCAACCCCACAAAAGATGACATCAGTCTTTACTGCTCATCTTATATTTGGTATGCTTACGCTAAAACCGCAAAAGACTTAGGGTTTTCATTAAACATTGACAGCGATGGCGGCGCTTGGATTATGCCTTATGATTTTTTAGATTCTAAGCATTTATCACCTATTAAATTTTAATGCTTTGGCAAGCGGCTAGCGGTACTTCAATGCTAAAAATTTTATCTAATTTAATACCTAATAAATGCGCTTTAATAATGCGAATAACGCCAGCATGGGCAATAAGTAAAATGTGTTGATTAGGGTAATTTTTAAGATTATTATAAACTCTTAATACTCGCTTTTGAAAATTAATTAAATCTTCTGCGCCTTGAGGCTTATTTTGATGTGGATTTTGTTTGAATGCTGCTACTTTGTCTAAGCCGATTTCTACCGCTGACTTACCTTGCCAAACACCAAAACCAAGCTCAATTAAACCAACATCTAATTGACAAGTAATGCCTTGTTTATCAGCTAAATAATGTGCAAACTTACTACAACGTAACAAAGGGGAACTAATAATCATATCCCAATGCTTGCCATTAGTTGCTACTTGCATTTGTTTCCAACCTTCATCAGTTAATAAGTCATCTTGACTACCACGATACAAACGCCCACCCTTAGTCTTACCATGACGCAATAGGTCTAATTGCTTCATTTATTCATTAGTAATTTCGCGTTGCATAAGAGTAGAAATAGCATTTTGGGGAGATTTCTGCTGATAAATAACCTGATAAATCTGTTCACAAATAGGCATTTCAATATGGTATTTTTGAGCGAATTTTAGAGTATTTTTTAATGATTTTAAACCTTCAATAGTACTATTAATATTTTGTTTAGCTTTATCAATATCGCTATATTTAACTAAGTAACCGCCAAATTGACGATTACGCGATAAATCATTAGAACAACTAAGCACCAAATCTCCCAAACCAGTTAGTCCCATAAATGTTTCTCGCTTAGCACCCATAGCCAAACCCAAGCGCATCATCTCCGCCAAGCCCCTAGTAATGAGTGCAGCCTGAGTATTAGCGCCATAGTCAAGCCCCGCAACAATGCCAGCAGCAATAGCTAAAATATTTTTAACTGCCCCCCCAACTTGAGCACCAATAATATCATTATTTTTATAAGCGCGAATGTGATTACTTTTTTGTAGTGCTTTGGTCCAATAATTTTGCATCGCTTCAGAAGTTGAGCTTACTACCAAAGCAGTTGGTTTTTCTGCCAATACTTCAACGGCAAAACTAGGTCCAGAAATTAGTGTCGGTATTATATCAGGTAAAATTTGACTAAAACAATTGTGTAATAGCTGTCCACTTTGCGCTTCAAAACCCTTGGATGCCCAAGCAATATGTTGCTTGTGCAAATACGGCTTAATATTTTTTATAATTTGAATAAAGCCTATACTGGGCACCGCCACTAACACCGCATCAGAATTGGTAATTAAATTAAGTTCAAAATTAGCATCAATATTACTTTTTTGCTTGATTGCTAATGGCAATTTGTTCAACTCACTCTGGTTATAGCACCACAGATGCACCTTATCATAATAGTTAGAAAATATAAACGATAAAGCACGGCCCCAACTTCCACCGCCGATAATACTTAAGCGCTTCATTTTTTAGTAATAGGCATATTTGCCTTATACCAAGCACTAAACCCACCTTTTAAGTTATAAGCCTTGAAATCTGCTTTGCCTAACATTTGAGCAATATTAGCTGAACGTGTTCCACTGCGACAATAAACTAAAATTGGTTTTGTTTTACTAAAGCTACTCATTTTACTTTTAATTTGCGCCATAGAAATATGCTTGCCTTTGTTGATATAACCACTTTTGCGCTCTTTGGGCTCTCTAATATCTAAAATCAATGGTGATTTATCATTAATAAGAGAAACCGCTTGAGGCACACTAACCTCTGTATATTTATGCAATGTAGCGCCAAATAAATTAAAAAACAACATAACCAATAAAATTAGAAAAATAATTGGCAAAACAGGATTTTCTACTGCGAAATTAACTAATTCAGACAATATTATTCTCCTTGTAAAAAATTAGTAAGCATTTGGTGTCCTTGTTCAGTAAGAATAGACTCTGGATGAAATTGAACACCGTGAATATTATAATCTTTGTGCCTAACACCCATAATCTCTTCTATATTGCCTTTATCATTTATAGTCCAAGCAGTAGTTTCTAAACAATTGGGTAATTGATAACTACTAGCAACTAAAGAGTGATAACGTATGGCTTTAACTGGATTTTTAATATTTTTAAATACAGAATTATCTTTATGATGTATAAATGAAAATTTGCCATGCATAATTTGCTGCGCACCAACAATACTGCCCCCAAAAGCAGCAACAATGCTTTGATGTCCTAGACAAACACCTAAAATTGGAATTTTACCAGCAAAGTGTTGCACAACTGAAACCGAAATACCAGCCTCGTTAGGGGTGCAAGGCCCAGGCGAAATAACTAAATATTTTGGAGTAATACTTGTAATTTGCTCTAATGTTATTTGATCATGACGATAAACCGCAACCTGTTGTTTTAGCTCACCAAAATATTGAACTAAATTATAGGTAAAAGAATCGTAATTATCAATCATTAACAACATTATTATTGCAACGCTACCACAAATTAGTGCGCTTATTGTATCATAAAAGCTGACAATCAAAACCGATACCATGATAATATTTATTTTATTAGTAATAGGCTTAAACTTAGCAGCCAAACCAATTATTGAGTTTGATTTGAATACTTCTATTTATGAAAAACAACTTGGTAGTGAATTTGCTAAATTTATTTTTGATAACAATAATTTAATAAAGGATGTTGAACTACATAATTATATTAATACTTTAGGCAAAAAATTAACTAGTCTTAGCAACGCTGCTGAACGTCACTACGATTTTTTCTTATTTGATCAACCTAGTATTAATGCTTTTGCTGGCCCAAACGGCTATATTGGCATACATAGTGGTTTAATTTTAGCTTCAGAATACGAATCTGAAGTCGCTGCAGTATTGGCTCATGAAATTGCTCACATTACCCAAAATCATCTACAACGTTTTATACAAAAAACTTCTCAGAACAAATATTGGCTCAGCGCTGCAATTTTAGGTTCTTTATTAACTGGTAGTAATGAATTAGGACAAGCAATTTTTAGCTCTTCGGTAGCTGTAAGCGCTCAACAAGCGGTTAATTTCACCAGAGAGCATGAACAACAAGCCGACCAAGTAGGTTTAGAGTTATTGCAAAAAACTAACTATAATCCTAATGCTCTGGCAAGATTTTTTCAAAAATTAAAAGATGATCCTGATGCCATAGAATACCTAAGAACTCACCCTTTAAGCGTTAATCGCATTGCCAAAAGCCTGACAAATAGTAACCAAAGCTACCATTTTTACTTAGATTATGCTATTGTCAAAGCACGTTTATTCTATCAACGTTTTGGAAAAATTAGCAATGGTGATAATAAAACAGTTAACACTTATATTAAAGCCTACGACTTGCATCAAAAAAAACAACACAAAAATGCCCTACTAACACTAAAACCAATAATTAAAAGCGATAATGTTTTTGTTAATATCCTTGCATCACAACTTTATCTAAAAACTAATCAACAAAATAAAGCTACTAAAACAATTACTAGCATTTTTAACACAAACCCCAATAATCAAGCTCTTGCTTATTATTTTGCTGATATTTATACCAAAATTAACATTAAAACTGCTATAAATCAGTTGAAACAATTTCATCGTAACTATCCAACAGACTATTATATTGATGAAAAATTAGCTCGCCTTTACCTAAACGACGGTCAAAAAGATAAATATCACATCTATCACGCTTTTGCCTTGGTAAAACAAGAAAAATATGCAGATGCTCTATTATCGTTGACAAACGCCATCGCTATCGCCCGCCACCAAGACACACGCCAATTAGCAAGTAGTTATGAAAAACAAATCAAAAATGTTATAAATACCCTAAATACAGCTAAATAATTATATTTTTAATGTTTTGCTGCGATACGCCATAAATCAATTCATATTCCTTTAATTTATTATGAACTAAGGAGCCAAGCGACTAATTTCCCAATTATTTTTTATTTTTTGGTATAAAAATCTATCATGCAGACGTCTCTGCCTACTTTGGAAAAATTCAATCTCAATAGCGCTAAACTCATAACCACCCCAAAAATTAGGACAAGGAATAGTTTTGTTATAAAATTGTTGTTGATAATGTTGATAATCTTGTTCTAATTCTGCTCTGTTAGCAATAACTTGGCTTTGCTTAGAGGCCCAAGCACTTAGCTGGTTTGGTCGGGGTCTATCAGCAAAATAAGTGGTAGATACTTTATTAACAGTTTTTTTAGCAATACCTTTTAATATCACCTGACGCTCTAGTACTTGCCAAAAAAATGATAAACAAACTTGCGGGTTCATTATTATGTCAGCTGCTTTTTGACTATGATAATTGCTATAAAAATAAATTTTATCATCTTTTATAGACTGCAATAAAACAACACGACTACTAACCTTGCCACCATTGTTACTAGTTGCTAAAGTCATCGCGTTAGCTAATGGTAATTTTTCAGCCTCTGTTAGCCAAATACTTAATTGTTGATAAGGATTTTTAGTTAAACTTTGTCTTCTAAGTGGCTTATTTTGATATTCTTTTCTAAGATAAGATAGATCCATAAAACCGCTGATTAGACTGAGTTAAATGCTTATTAATTGCGTAGTGAATAGGCGGAAATTTACGTGCAAATTTTAAAGCAAATTTACGCACTAAGGCCAATTTAGGATCATCGCTAGCAAACAATTCAACAACACCATTAGTGCCAAAATACATCAAACGCGCTAAATTACGTTGCTTAGCTTGATAGGCGCGTAAAACAAACCAACCGCCAATGTCTATGTTATGCCCTTTCATTTGCTCGGCTAAAATCGCCATCCCTCTTAATCCCAAATTAAATCCATGGGCAGTTACCGGATGCATGCCAACCGCGGCATCACCAATTAAAGCGCAACGTTTAGCAATAAAACTATCAGCAATAATCCCCACCAATGGATAGCTAAAACGTTCGCTAATTAAGCTCATTGTGCCTAATGGTTGGATAAATTGAGTATTTACAAATTGATTAAAATCTTCTTCACTAAGCGCTAAAACTTGTTCTGCTTCACTTTTTTTCAAAGTAATTACCACAGAAGCATTATTATCATTTAGTGGTAGTAATGCTAGAGTATTTTTAGCAAAAAAGTATTCGTAAGCTATATTATAATGCGGCTGTGTATGTTGCATACGGCAAACAATCATAATTTTAGAAAAATCGCGCATTTGAGTAGCAATACCTAAATCTTGCCTAACACGAGAAAAGCGGCTATCAGCTGCAACTAATAATTTAGTATTAATACTTATGTCATTATCTAAAATTAATTGGCGACTATTAGTATTTATTGAGATAGATTTAATAGTAGCCTGAGTCATAATCTCTGCATTTTCTTGTTTGCTAACTAATTGATATAAATTTTGACGAATGCGATAATTAGCAACCAAATAACCAAGCGCATTAAGTTTCGATTGTGAGGCAGAAAATTCTAACGGTTTGTTATCAGTATTATTAAAAACTTGGGCTTTTTTAATTGAAGTAATATCATCCTTAGTAAATAATTGCCATACACCTAGCGCACTTAGAATCTCAACAGAAGCATGCGTTAATGCTATCTCTCTACCATCATCTTTTGGATTTTTAATAGCTTCAAGTTCTAATTTTTCTAGTATCAAAACATTTAATTTAGTGTTTTTTAAGCTAGCGGCAAACGCTAATCCTACCGGACCTGCTCCAATAATTATCACATCATAATTTTGTTTCATTTATAATAATCTATCAAATTAAGAGTTTAAATGTTACTATGTTATTTGTTATTGCACAATTTATTGGTATTATTTTTTTGTTGCTAAATTCCAATTTTGTTAATTTTAGCCTAGCAGCTCTTATATTACTAGTAATAGGGCTATTGATCGCTTATTTGGCTATTATAACAATGAAAATCAGCAATCTTAACATCATACCAGAACTAAAAGCCAAACATCAACTAAGAACAACCGGCGTCTATCGCTATGTGCGCCACCCAATGTATTTAAGTCTTTTGCTACAATTATTCGCTCTAGTTTTAACCAATCCTACCTTAGTAAATTATATAGTTTATGCGCTAATATTTATTATTTTATATCTAAAATCTAACAAGGAAGAATTTTATTTAAACCAACGTTTTCCAACTTATAAAACTTACCAACAACAAACTGGTAGATTTTTGCCAAAAATTTTATAAATATTTCTCTGCTTCATCAGTATCAATAACTTCTGTGAGACGTCTTTGTTTTATATTTCTAAATAGCAAGACCAGAGCAAGCACAACCATTATAAATGGAGCAAACCATAAAATATAGGTTTGCTGATTAACAGGAGGAGCAAAACTGACAAAATCACCATATCTGGCTATCATAAAATCTTTAATCTCATTATCACTCTTGCCTTCTATTAACATTTTTGCGACTTGTTGCCTTAAATCTTTGGCAAGTGGAGCATTAGAACCACTAATGCTTTGTCCTTGACACACAGGACAACGAATTTGGTCAATAAGTGTATAATAGCGTTTGGTTTTTTCTGGCGAATTAAACTGGAGGTCAATGGCGTTTAAGTTAAAACTTAGAAAAAAAATTAACAATAATAGTTTCATATCAATCATTTTACCAAGTATTATTAAATATTGGCAATGACTCAAACTAGAACAAAACACAATCAATCAAAAAGTAAAATTTGCTCAATTTTAGTAGTAGATTTAGACCATACTTTAATTAAACAAGATTTACTCATTTCATCTATTAAGTGGTTAGTTAAACACAAGCCACTTAAAGCCTTGTTAATACCATTTTGGCTAATTAAAAACAATGCAAATTTAAAAGAACAATTATACAAAGCACTACAATTAGACGTGAGTAAGTTGCGTTATAACAAAAAAGTAATTGATTATATTAAATCTCGTAAAAATAAAGGACATAGCATTATTCTTGCCACTGCTTCGGTGCAAAGTTATGCTGATGAGGTTAGTAAATATTTGGGTTTATTTGACAAATCCTATGGCACTAAAGATGGAATTAATTTATCAAGCAAAACAAAGGCAAAATTCTTAGTTGCTAAATACGGGGCACATCAATTTGATTATATCGGCGACCATAGACGAGATATATCGGTTTGGCAAGCAGCAAACTTAGCAATTATTGTGAATCCTAATAAGAAACTAAAACGAAAAATCAAGCGCTTTAATTACTATGTGCTTAACTAATAATTTTGCACTGAATTATCTATTTTTTGTTATTGATATTGATGTGTTTATGAATAATTTTTGAGTTATCTTGATTCTAAATATTTAATCATTGTAGCTGAATACGTCTACCCCAAGGCACAGCCTCTTTGCCTTTAACTAGCCAAATGGTTGAATAATGGGGTTCAATTTTAGGAAATATACCTTTAGCATCAGTAAAATAAACCAACACATCTATTGTGTTATCAGTGCGATTAAGGTAATCAAACACTGGAATAAAATTTGTGCCTTTACCACCACCTAAACTAGCTGGAAAAACAAGGTCTTGCCAAGCAAAATAGTGCCAAGGGCTGTTCTCTGTCAACTTATCATCACAGGCAAATAGCAATACTTCTGCTGATAAATTGGCTTTAATTTGATTGATTTCGCTAATAAATTGGTCAATATCTGCTAAACTAATTGAACCTGAGTTATCAATAGCAACAGCAATATATATATGTTCAGAACGTAAACTTGGTAAAATAGCATTAGCTAGTTCGCGCCTGCTAGTGCGGTAATAAGAAAAATCATCATGAGCGCTCATACTAAGATATTGTGCCAGTAACACTCGCCATGATAACTGCGGTTGTATAAAAAAATCTACCATTTTTCCCCAATGCTCAGATAGTTTATTAGCTTGTTTAGCAAGTTGGGCGCTACTTGCTAAGTGACGTTGCCACTGAGTTGCTAATTCTTTTATTTCATCTAGCTTTAAAGCCTTTGGCTTGGGCGCTAGTGTGGTTGTTGTGTTTTTGTTGTTGCTAGAAGCAGGTTTGCTTTGCGACTTATCTGTTGGTTTTTGTTGTAAATCTTGCTCATTTAAACCAGTGTTTTTATATCTACTATCATCACTGGGATTATCGTTGTATAGATGTTGATCTAGCGGTTCTACATCTAATTTATCATCAATTAGTGGATAAATTTCTTCAGCAAGCATACCTTCGTATTGACGAAAGATGACTGCATTTGGTGGTGGTTTAAAACCTTCTGCAACCAATAGTGGATTAATAGCAAAATCACAAGCCAAATCCCAGCGATGTTTACTACGATGCCCTCTTCTTGCAAAGTGAGTTAAAGCGCAGTGCAAAGCCTCGTGAATAAGTATAAATTTAGTTTGTTCTGGTGTTAATTTTGCTATAAAGGCGGCATTATAATAAAAATTTTTAGCATCAGTTGCGCTAGTTTTGCACCAATTATCAGCAACAACTAGTGGCAGTCTTAATACTAAATTTCCTAAAAAAGGAGTATCTAAAATTAATTGTGTTCTTGCTTTTATTAATTTTGCCTTAATAACTGCTAAATCAATATCGCCAGTATCACCAGCACAAATAACATCCTCAGCAATAACCCTAACCTCTGCTTGATGTTTTTTAAGTTCTGGTTCTAAATCACCATTCCAAAATAAATAATCATCTATCATTATTGCGCTACCATTTTATACTTTGTTATTAATTTAATAAAAAACGCCCGTATTTCTAAATTAATTAAATACAAAGCCGGTAAAAAAATCAAAGTCATCACTGTGCCAAATAATAAACCATAACCTAATGCTAGTGCCATTGGTTGAAGAATAAAATCAATTCCACCAATACCATATCCTAGCGGAATAACTCCTGCTAAAGTGGTAAGACTGGTTAACACCACTGCTCTTAATCTATCTTTTGCGCCTTTGGCAATCCAAACAATGCGCTCTTTTGTGCTTTGTTGATTAATATTTATTTTTTGTTTTTTAGCTAAAAAATTTAAATGATTAACTAGAATCAAACCATCATTAACAATTACTCCAACTAAGGCTAATGCCCCTAAAATAGCAAAAAAACTCAAAGAATGACCATGCAAGAAAAAAGCAATAACAACACCAACAATAGATAGAGGTATAGTTAATACAATCATTAGTGGCTGCGTGTAAGAATTAAATAGTAACATCAATAACAAGTAAATACCAAGAATAGATATCGCAAAAGCCTTGCCAAAATCTTGCATAGACTTGATGTGATCATCAGAACCACCACTTAGCACCGCTGCCACATCCGAAAAACGATTGATTAAATCTAAATCTTTCAAAGCAGAAGTAATAACAACATGACTACTAGCTTGCTTGTCATCTACACTACCTGAAATACGCACTGCGCGCCGTCCATTGTAATGATTATAATTTGCCTCACCTTCAATATAATTTAAGGTAGCAAATTTAGTAATTGGCACTAATAAGCCTTGCTCGTTAGGTATTTTTAAGTCTATAATATCCTTATTGCGTCCCAAAAATACCGTAAAATCCACCTCATCTAAACCATCACGATAATCACTAGCTTCAATACCATCTAAACTTGCTTTTAAATAACTTCTAATCACTGCTAAATCCAAGCCTAAACGACCAATTTGTGAATAATTAAGCAGCACTTCAATACGTTTTTTACCTAATTGGTCGTCGCGGTCTAAATCGGTAACACCAGGCTTAGTTTGTAGAATTCTAATTAATTCATCAGCAGCCCTTCTACGTTGTTTATCATTGCTGCTAACCAAATTAATTTCTATATCAGAACCAACTGGGGGGCCAGGGTGACGAATAAAAAATTGTACTGCACCTAAATCAGAACCATCTTTTTTAACTGCTTGTTTAAGCCTACTATAAATCTCCCTACCAGTGCTTGATCTACTAGAAGCTGGTTTAAGTGTAATTTCTAATCGAGCAATATGGTCAAAATTATTGCCTACTTCAGCAGACAATGAATCCAACTCATCGCCTATGGTGTTTATAATAATTTGTTCTAATTGTTTGGTTTTCTCCTCAGTCGCTTGTAGAGAATAACCTGGCGTTAACTCAATTTTGGCATTAATTTTATCAGCTCCAGCTTCTGGAAATAGCGAAAACCTCATTTGCGAACCCAACCAAACGCTAAAAGCAAAAATTAACATAAATGCTATTATTACCAAATATCGATAAGCCAATAATTTCTCGCTAATCCTATTAAAAAACCTCTCAAAAGGTATGAACCATAAACGTTCTTTATCAACCTTACTACCTGCTAAGTGAGCTGGTAGAGCAACAACAATTTCAAAAAATGAAATAATTAAAGCAAAAATTACTACCAAGGGCATAATATAAATAAACTTACCCAAAGTCCCAGACATTAAAAACATAGAAGAAAAAGCAAGAACTGTAGTCAACATAGTAGTTAACACTGGTTTTATTACTCGTTTGAAACCAATAAGCGCTGCTTGATATCTATTCTGCATTCTATTGCGGTGGTGGTGAATACTTTCTGCCATAATAATGCTATCATCAACTACCAACCCTAATACTAAAATTACCGCAGCAAGCGATACTAAATTGATAGTTTCTGAGGATAATTTAAGTAATACTACCATACCAAAAATAACCACTGGCAAGCTCATTGCCACCCAAAACGCACTACGAGTTGATAGAAAAACGCTAAGAACAATTAAGATTAAACCTAAGCCAATTAAGCCGTTATTAGAAACTATACTTAGGCGATTACGCACATAATAAGATGAATCATCAGTATAAAAAACTTCTAAACTTTTAGATAAGAATTGTTGTTGTTGGCTGATTTCTTTTTTTATAAGGTCAACGGTTTTTATAATATCAGCATTTGTTTGCTTTTTGATTCTTAAAATAAAGCCTTTTTTACCATTAACGCGAGTAATACTTTGTTCTTCTTCATTATCAATCACTATCTCGGCAATATCTTTTAGGCTAATTTCAGGTCCATCAAATGAAGATGAAACAATTACATCGGCAACTTGTTCTGGTGTGCTAAATTTTGATAACACCACAAAATTACGTTGGTTAGTGGTGGAATCACTTTTACCAGCGGTGTAACGTAAATTTTTATTGGCAATAGCTTTTATTACTTGAGAAAGTGAAAGCTGATGTTGTAATAATTTTTCTTCGTTAAGATAGATTTTAATCTCTTGTTTTAAATAACCACTTTTTTCTACCTCAGCAACACCATCTAATTCTTTTAATTCTTTCTCTAGGTGATTAACAAGCATGCGCATATCTTGGTATGATGCCTTTTTGTCTACTAAGTTAATTTGCAAAATAGTATCACGTATCGGCTGTGCATCTACAACTTGAGGCAAATCATCTAAATCATCTGGTAAGTCTTGGACACGATTAACAGCATCACGAATAGCTTGTTTAGTAGTTTGTATATCTTTTAAATCCGGCTCTATCTCAACAGTAATATTCATAAAGCCTTCTTTGGAGGTGGAAGTAAAAGCTTTAATACCAGAAACATCATCAATCTCTTCCTCCAGCTTATTGGTAATATCTAACTCAACATCCTCAGGTGAATTGCCCGGATAATAAGCGCTAACAATCATAGTTTCTAAATCAACATTAGGAAATTGGTCTTTTTGAATATCGAAAGAAACTATTAAACCAACAAAAATTAAGCTTAGGGTAAAAGCTAGTGCTAATTTTTTTTGCTTGATAAAAAAAGCGATAATATTATCCATTTATGATAAATTTCTAAAGGGCTCGGTTGCTAATGATAAATAAAATCACTCTTTTGAAATTTTTAATATATCTAAGAGTATTTGCACCAAAACTTGGAGATGATTTAGTTAATTTAAGATTTTTAAGCACTATGGGGCTAAGTAGCTTATTTTGAAAATATTTAGATAGCTGTGTAAAAATTTCGCTAACTAATTTTTCTATTACTGCTAGCCAAACACAAAGATTTAACACAGCAATAATTTTACCAACACCATACTTTTGATTAGCAATCACAACAATGTAGGTCATTGCCAAATAGTTAGCACGTGCAGACTATTGATGGCTTGGTCAATGTAGTAATCTTGTTTTAACTGCTCAATTTGCTCCTTATTGCGTATTTGCTTTTGTTTTTCTTGCTTATTTAAAACCTCACTCTTAATAGCAAGTGGTTTAGTGGATGTTGCAACAGTAATACCAACATCACCATTTTTAATATGTCTTTTTAAATCTTTTTCAGACTCTCTAAAATTTAGCTTTTCCTTCTCTTCTTTATTAAATTTTAAATCTTCTAACACCACATCAGGCTGAATACCCTTTGCTTGAATAGAGCGATCCGATGGCGTGTAATATCTCGCGGTTGTAAGCTTCAAACCATAACCGCTAGATAGAGCTGAAACTGTTTGTACCGAACCTTTGCCAAATGATTTCTCTCCTAAAATAATTGCACGCTTATAGTCCTGTAAAGCACCAGATACAATCTCTGCTGCTGATGCTGTGCCTTTATTAATCAACACCACAATTGGCGTTCCTTTGAGAATATCACCAACAGTTGATTTGTATTCAATATTAGAATTATGAATTCGTCCTTTGGTAGAAACTATCAAACCTTTGTCATCCAAAAATAAATCAGCAACTTCAACCGCACTATGCAACAAACCACCGGGATTATTGCGTAAATCTAGCACAATACCTTTAAGTGGTTGTTGGTTTCTAGTGATTAATTCTTCAATCTTTTCTTGCAATAGTTTTGCCGTTGGCATTTGAAAACTAGAAATTCTTAAATAAGCAATGTCTTTTTCTAATAAGTACCCCCTAACGGAAACAATAGTAATAATATCACGTGTCATCTCAACCTCAAACGGGTCCTCACCTTGCCGCAAAACAGTGATAATAACTTTAGTGCCAGGATTGCCACGCATCATATTAACCGATTCTTCTAAACTCAGACCTCTAACACTAGTCTGGTTAATTTTAATAATAAAATCACCAGCTTGTAATCCTGCTCTATAAGCAGGTGTATCATCAATAGGAGATATAATTTTAACCAAACCATCTTCTAGGCTAATAACTATGCCTAAGCCACCAAATTTGCCAGAACTAGTTTCTAGTAAATCTTCCTGTTCTTTGGGTTCTAAATAGCTAGAATGTGGATCTAGCTGACTCATCATACCTTTAATAGCTTTTTCGAATAATTCCTTGTGTTCTAAATCATCAACATAACCTTGCTTAATAGTGCTAAAAATACGTACAAAATTTTCTAGTTCTTGCACAAATTCTTGTTGCTGGCGCTGATCATTGATATTTTGCGCTTTTGTTGTGGCAAAATAAGCAAGTAATAGACAAAGAGTTAAAATGCTAAATAGAGCTTTCATAGAATGACTTAACATAAAACTGTCTATTATAGGTCTTTTTGAGGAGTTATTTTTTATTTTTTTGGAATTCATTTTATAAAAGATTTGTGTATAATCCTAATTTTTTTAAATATAATTTACTATTATGCTAAAAAAGATAATTGCAACCATATCAATTATTCTAAGTTTAAATGCTTATACGCAGTATGATGAGGGTAGCCAAAATTCAATAACAGAGGCTAACGTTGCTAATGAACAAAATCCATGGCTATTGCTAGATACTACTATTGCTAAATTAGCTGAAATCAATTATAGTAATCCTATTGCTGCCAGAGAGCTAATTAATAAAGACCTATCCCCTTTATTTGATTTTGAGCATATTAGTAATCATGTTTTGAGTGTCCTTTCCTATAAATTTACTAATGAGCAAATTGACTACATAGCGGATTTAATTAGATCTGATGTGGAAAATGCTTTATTTATACAATTAATAAATACAAATATTTTTGGTATTAATATAACCAGCGTTAATCCAATAACTCATAACTATTTAGAAATTAGTATGCGCATTAAAACTAATAGTTATTTTCCAATAACACTAAAACTTGTTATCTATAATAATGATATTGATTGGCGTATTGTCAATGTTGAAATTAATAATAGCAATTTGGTTCGTTATTATCAACAAGTAGTATTATCTAGAGTTAGCCGCTATGGAGTTGCTGCTATTTTTAAGTAAAATAACAAATTATGGTAAGTTTTGATATTGAAAAGGACCTAATTAAGAAAGATGATGATATTCATCATGCCTCAGAACTGTTAAAAGCGATGTCGCACCCTATTCGCCTTAAAATTTTATGTAATATCAAAGACAAAGAGGTTTCAGTATTAGATATTGTGGATTTAGTTGGTTCTTCACAAAGCAACATATCCCAACACATTGATATTTTACGCAACAAAGGCATTATAAATTCACGGCGCCAAGGCAATAAAATTTTATGTAGAATTAGTGATGTTAGCATTCTAAAACTAATATCACACATGAAAACTGTATTTTGTGCTTAAAAGTTTAGGCGTCTGTAGCTCAGCTTGGATAGAGTATTGGCCTCCGAAGCCAAAGGTCAGGCGTTCAAATCGCCTCAGACGCACCAATCAAGCTATTAGTTTAGCAAAATAGTTATTGGCTTGTAAATAGCCTTCAACACTACCGCAGTCAAAACGAGTACCTCTAAATTTGACACCAATCACCTTGCCTCGTTTGGCCTGTTGTTTCAGGGCGTCTGTTATTTGTATCTCACCGTTTTTATCCGCTTTTGTATTAGCAAGAATGGAGAAAATATCTGGGGTTAGAATATAACGACCGATGATAGCCAAATTGCTAGGTGATTTATCAACGCTAGGCTTTTCTACCATAGTTTTAATACGATAAACACCATTATCATCTATCAATTTACCATCGATGATACCGTATTTATTCACGTTTTGTGCTTCAACTTCAACAATAGCAACAACAGAACATTGATACTGCTGATAAATTTCAATCATTTGCGACAACACTCCAGCCGAAGTCCCGTTAGTACAGAGATCATCTGCTAATAACACCGCAAATGCCTCATTGCCAATTAAAGGTTCGCCACTTAGGACGGCATTCCCCAGTCCGAGCATTCGTTGCTGACGAACATAAGTAAAAGTCGCAGCATCAACCACAGATTTAATACTTGCTAAATAATGCAGTTTATTGCTATTTTTTAACTGATGTTCTAGTTCAACAACATCATCAAAATGATCTTCAATCGCTCTTTTACCTCTACCGGTAACAATTGCCATATTACTAATGCCTGCAGCAAGCGCTTCTTCCACTCCATACTGCAAAAGCGGCTTGGTTAGAACTGGCAACATCTCTTTTGGCACTGCTTTAGTCGCTGGCAAAAAGCGCGTACCAAAGCCAGCCGCTGGAAATAAACATTTTTTAATCATTTTTTTAGTTTATTCATTAGTATTTTTTTGCTTAGTTCAACGCCAGGCTGGTTGTAAGTATTTATATCCAATAAAATGCCTACCATTGATGTTAACAATTGGTAATAATACATTAATTGACCTATACTTTGGGCATCTTGATATTCTAGATTTATTACATCAATAGGGATATCATCATAAGATTTAAGAGCAGCAATAGTGGCATCAGCTTGGGCGTTTGTGAGCTTGGCAAATGATACATTATTTAATATATCAAAATCTTCTAGATATTTAAGACTAATGTCTGCCACAGATTGCTTAGATTTAAAGTTTTGTAATTTAATAAAAGTAACAGTCTTGTCATGTTTACCTTGCGCTAATAATTGTAAAAAAGAATGCTGATCTTTAGGACCGATAAGGCCAATAGGAGTAAGGCCAACATTAACTGCTTTGTGTTTTTGTTGTTTACCTAAACTCTCACTCCATAATTGCATAAACCAAAGATTGAAATAATGCAGAGATTGACTATAAGAAAAAATAGTGTTGATATTAATATGTGATGAGTTTTTGGCGTAAAAACAAGCCTTTTGTAATAAACTGTTCTGCACATCACCTTGATTAAAAAAATTATTTTTTAACTGTTTCGCCCCAGCTAATAAATGCTTTATATTAATACCTAATAACATAAGCGGAGCTAAGCCAATCGCACTAAATACCGAAAATCTACCACTAATAGCTTTATCAATAAATAAATAATTAGCGCCTATATCTCTAGCATAAGTGTTTAGTTTTGAGTCTTGCTCGCTAATAAAACTAAAAGCATTAGTTCTAATATTAGCTGATTTAACCAACCCCAATAAATATTTATAAATAGCAATTACTTCAATGGTAATACCTGATTTACTAGCAATAATAAAATGAGCTTTTGCCAACTCAATAGGCGCTAATATTGACTCAATATCAACTGGATTGGTACTTTGTAAAAAATGCAGTCTTTTACTAAATATTTGCACTGGCTTTAAAAACTCATACACTGCTTGAGCGCCCAAACTACTACCACCAACACCAACTACTACAATATGATTAATTTGACTCTGGTTGGCGATTACTTGTGCTACATATTTTTCTAAATAACTAATATCTTGTTCAGGAAGTAAATAATGAGGGTAAATTTGTTGTTCTTGTTTGATGCTATCCAGTAATTCAGGCTTAACCTCACTATTAAAAAATAACTGGTTAATCATAAGTTTAATTGGTGATTAAATTCAGGAATTATTTGTTTTAAAGCGTTTAATTTATCATTCATTGTTAATAAGTTTTCCATATCAGTAACTAATTTATCAATTGCGCACTTATCTTTTTTAGCAACGGTGATAGAATCATAAACAGTTTTTTTACCGCTATCACTTATAAGCAACTCCTCACAAAGCTTCTCTCCGCGGCGCAAACCAATAAATTTAATATCAACATCACTTACGCCGCTTAATTTTAGCATTTGTTGTGCTAATGAGAAAATTTTAACCGGTTGTCCCATATCCAAAATAAATACTTCTCCACCCTTACCCAAAACCGCTGCTTGCAACACTAACTGGGCTGCCTCATCAATCAGCATAAAATAACGGCTTACCTCAGGATGAGTGACGGTAATGGGGCCTCCTGTTCTAATTTGTTGTTCAAATAAGGGAATTACACTACCACTACTACCAAGCACATTACCAAAGCGCACAGCAATAATTTTAGTTTTATCAGCTTTAACATTTTGGGCATATAATTCGCAAATGCGTTTAGTAGCGCCCATTACACTAGTTGGCCTAACTGCCTTATCAGTGCTAATAAGAACTACTTTTTCTATCCCCTTTGCAATACAAATATCAATTATGGTTTTAGTGCCAAACACATTATTAATAATGGCTTGACTAACATTTGCTTCAACCATAGACACATGTTTATAGGCAGCAGCATGAATAACAATATCAATTTTATGCTGATTAAATATTTGTGCTAAATTGTCTTTATCAAGCACAGAAAGTAAAATTGGTAGTGCTTTTTTGCTATTAAGTTGTTGTTCTATTGAATATAAATTAAATTCGCTATTATCTACTAAAATCAATTGCTGAGCCCCAAAATGTAGACATTGCTGTGCTAATTCACCACCAATACTGCCACCAGCACCAGTAATAAGAACAGCTTTATCGCTAATAAATTCACTAATAAGTTGCTTATCTAAATCAGTCGGATGGCGCGCTAATAAATCTTTAATATCAATATCCTTTAATTGATTGCTATAAGGTTTATCTTGCAAAATATCACCTAAACTAGGCAAGACCTTAACGTTTTTTGCCATATCGGCACAAAAATTATAAGCATCGTTAATAGCCTTAGTATCAGCTGAAGGAATGGCAATAACCAGTAAATCTAGCATATTTTTATTAAAAATTTTACTCGCCCTAACCGCTGATAAAATCTTTACTCCATCAATAGAACGTCCTTGTAATTTATCATCATCATCAATAAAAGCCTTTAATTGATAACGGTGTTTATCTAATTCTTTTGCGATTTGCACTCCAGCTTGACCAGCCCCATAAATTAACAAACTACCTTTACTCTTAGCATAAGATTTCAAATATTGATAGATATACATTGAAAAATTGATTAAAAACAAATAAATAAATAACTCGCTAACAAATATAGCAATTCTAACTTCTCCATAAAAAATTGGCACATACACCACAAATGCAACACCATTTATTAAAGTTTTAATTAGAAACGCCTTAGCAGATGCTTTGGACCATGAAGAAGAATAATCGTTAAAAAACAATAATGACATCAGTATGCGCAAGACAATTACCGACAGTACCGGCATAAGCAGAAAATCTTTGTGAAATACCCAAAACACCCAACTAAAAGCAATAATGCTCAAAACGGCAATAATGCCAAAATTAATAAGGGCTTTGAAGATTGAGCTATTTTTGCTAAATGACATGGTTGATTGCTAATATTGCTGATTTTAGAAGTATTGAGGATGTTCTTAAAACCAACAGAATAATACCATAATTAGCATTTAATGGCTAATATTTTGCGATTTGACAACGGTGGTAAAAGTTTGGACTAAGATTTTAATATCTAACCAAAAGGATTGTTGTTGTTTGTATTTTAGGTCTAAGCTCACTTTTTCAGGTATGCTAATATCATCTCTACCCTTAATTTGGGCTAAACCAGTAATACCCGGCTTTAAGTGATGAATATTTTTTTCAGTACGCAATACTATCAAATCGTATTGATTAAATAAGGCTGGCCTAGGACCAACAAAGCTCATTTTACCCTCCAAAATACACCATAATTGCGGTAATTCGTCCAAACTATATTTACGTAAAAATTTACCTATAGGAGTTAAGAAACTATCAGCATTATCTAATAGATGAGTTGCTACATTAGGAGTATTCGCGCGCATACTTCTAAACTTGGGCATCATAAAGTTTTTGTTATACCTGCCTACTCTTTCTGACCAAAATAATACTCGACCACTACTAGTAATTTTAATCAGCAACACAATTATTAGTATCAATGGTAGTAATAAAATAGATATAACCAAGGCTAATAACATATCAAATACTGTTTTCATTACACATATTTTCAATACCACTTGCTAAACTAAGCTGTTTAGTTATGCCGAGCTTTTGCTTACTAAGTGTATTATCAACCACTAAATTATCATACAAACGTCTATAAATTTGAGGTTTAACTTTTGCCAGTATAGCAGTGAAAAAAGGAATATTATAAAGTCTTATATGTTTATTTTGATATTTTGCAATCAATTTAATCAATTCACTGGTAGATATACTACTATCATCGCCTGCTAAAAAAACACCGCTTACTCGTTTAGCAATAATCTTATCAAGCATAGCGCACAGATTAGCTATATAGACCATAGTGCGTTTGTTATTAGTGTTTTTAAAGGGTAAAACTGGCATTAATTTAACTAACCTCATCAAACTTAATAAATTTGCTTTCACTCCCTTACCATAGACAATTGGCGTTCTAATAATTGCTACTTTGAAACTAGTATCAGCCAGATGCTGCAAAACTTGCTCAGCTGCTAACTTACTTTTAGCATAATCATCTTGTGGTAATAACTGGCTATTTTCATTATAAGCAATATTATTTTCTTCACCAAACACCTTAATAGTGCTAATAAAAATGAATTGTTTAACAGCAAATTGTTTTGATTTAATTGCTAATTTTTCAGTATTATCAACATTAATACGCCAATAACTATCCTTGCCCACCTTTCCTTTTTCATGTACCAACGCCGACAAATGCACCACTACATCAATAGCAGCTAGCGATAATTTAGTAAAATCATCAGCAGAAAACGAAAATGGTATTATATGATAACTCCGCTCATAATGCTTGACAAAATAACTGCCAATAAAGCCACCAGCGCCTGTTAGTAAAATTTTCATTGCTTTTTAACTATAAACAAATAATGTCCATACCACAAATTTTGATGCTTACTACTGCTAATAATTTCTACATCAGTAGCATTAAATAATTGTTTTATTTCTTCTATTTTTCTAGGATTAACCCACTCTTTATTAATAATTAAATCATGCAATTGGTTTGCCCACTTACCAATAAAATTACTGGCATTAATGTCCATCAAAATAAAAATATCCCCCAAACCCATCTTATCAATAATTTCTTTGATAAAGCTAAATTGTTTATCAACAGGCAAATGGTGTAAAACATCTAAAAGTGTTATGGTTGTAAATTTATCCAAACTAGGCATTTTATCTTTGTATTCTACTAAAACCTTAGATTTTGGATAATTAGTAGTAATGGAATTTTTTATATTATTAGCTAATATATCATAGCCATAAGCATATTTAATTCCACTAAATTTATATGCTAAATGTAATAAAGTGCCATTACCACAACCAATATCTATTAAGTTTGCATTTTGGGGAATATAAGATAACACGATATTTAATGGGCTAACAATGGGCCTGCTGATGCTTTTTAACCAATGCAAAAACGGTAGTTTTTTAGCAACTTGATGAATAGATTTTACTAATGTTAATTTAGGAATAATCATCTTTTTTTACTAAATTTTAAATAATAAAACTGTTTGCTAATTAATATTGCAATAATAAAAGTAAGTAACCATATTATCGCTGAATAACGATAAGATGGACGCCACATAAACATAGAAATATGTTGGATAAATATCGCTAAAATAAATATTTTCAATTGCGGCGCTAAATTTAATTTTCTATAAAATAGACCTATTAGTGTAGTGATAAAAATAGTTAAATGCAAAAATATATTGACTCCGGCTGGGAACATCGCATCAAACCTTAAAAAATCATAGCTGCCCTGCGCCCACCATCGCCATCTAAACTGCGCATGCTGAGTAATATTGGTAGTTTCACCATTTAAAAAATTAATTAATGCTTGCCAATAAACACTTGGTGAAGTAATAAAATTTGCTTTAATAAAAGCGGCATCAGTTAGGGCAACAAAGCGAGAACCAAAATAAATATTATGCAATGGAACTAACAAAATAAAAGCGAAACCGCTACCAAAAATTAATATTTCTTTATAACGTTTTTGATAAATCAGCAGAACAAACAAACCTAGCAATAACGCTGTTAGCATTAGGGCTAAATTAGGACGCATAAAAGCTGCCAGCGCTAAAGTCAATCCTGCCCAATAAGCAAAATAAACAAACCTATGCTTATCATCAAAATAATTAAATATTAAATACAAACCCATTAATAAAAAGCTATAAGCCGCAGTACCGGGAAAACCTGCAAACATGATTTGCTGATAAAACTCAAAACTAAATCCAAAAACCTCCAACCACGGTGTTAACACAAAAATTGCCAATAAACTTAAGCTAAATATTCTATTTTTAAAAAATATATTAATAAATTTCCATAAAAACAATGCCATAAAAAATAATAATAAAATATAACCAAAGTTAGTTGAACCAAAAATGACTTGTTCCAAAGATCTAAAATAACGCAAGCCGGGCATATAGTAAAAAACATCAATACCGCCACGCAAAAACTCAACAATATTACCAGATAGTAACTGTTCTAACATTACTCTGCCAAAACTAATATGAGTTAGACCATCATTACCAGCTTGGTGGACTCTAAATATTAGTTGGCTATAAATGTCATTATGATTTAAGATAGCAGCTATAATTAGAGTGGTAATAGAAAATATGCCAAATTGATACCACTCTTTTTTAACTTGCCAATTCCTAGCTAATAGCAAGACTAACAAATAAGCAATTGTTAAAATTTTAAGTACGTCTTCAATTATTTGCCAAACATAGGCCCTAGTGGGTGGCTTGAATTCTATTTGTAGTGGTAAATTATGCAAAATAGAAAAACCATAAATTTGTTTGCCTATATCTTTTGTGTTTAATGTTTGACATTTTTTAGTTTTATTTAACAAAGGCTTAAAACTATTATCCTGCTGCCACATTAAATAACCTTGCCAACAAAGTTTCCCACCAATTGCTTGTTTTGGAAATTCATAAAGCACAAATTGTGGCACTTTGGTCCTAGGAATAATGCCGTCTATTTTAGGATTGCCAAACCAATACCAATTAATATTACTAGTGTTTAAAAAGTCTGCTCTCTGGCTGTTTTGGTTATCAAAATCAATACTATCTACTACGCGTGAATATTTGGCATCTTGAAAAACAGCATCGCCAGAAAAAGCAAATGTTGTTTTTGGTCCCGGATAATTAGGAACTTTATGCTTAATAGTAGAATATCCCCAACAATATTCTTTATCTTCACACACCCTACCTTTTAGCGGATACTGTACTTGCAACATTTTTTTAGCAAAAATAAACACATCTTTGGGTAAAGTTTTCTCTAAAACTTCGCCTCTATCTTTGTAAGTGAAATAATTATGTCCTTCTTGAATCTCTAAATCTGGTATTAACCACAATGTCAACCTTAACAATACAACCACTAAAAAAGCAATTAACCACTCTTTGGGCGCGCTTTTTATACTAGTAGTGATTACAAAAATAATACTAATAGTCAATAGAGAAAAATCAAAGATAGTATTAATAGGCAATCCAATAATTACTACCATCAATAGCAAAAAACTTAGCTTAAGTAGTGCAGGAAAAGCATAATCTTGCCGAATAGATATTGTTTGATTAGTGGCAATAGTGGTTGTTTTTTGGGTAGTAATATTATTTGGTTTTTTAATAGATGTAATACTAGCTAGTTTTTTATTACGTTTCTTTTTTTTCATTATTAAATATCATTAAAAACATAACGTTTATCTAGAAAATACTTACCCGTATAACCAATGCTAATGCCGATTAAAGCACCAACGTATTTAGCATATTCTGTAGCAAATAAATAATGAAATCCTAATTCAAAAACTAAAAAAATAATAGTGAGAACCCCGCCTATTGTAGCATAGAGTAAAAATTTCTTACCATCATCATATTTACCCATTGCTACATAATAAAAAATATATTTTTTGTCTAAAATATACTTACTTATCAAACCCAATGATATACCTATAAATATTGCTATATAAAGCGCTAAATAGCCTTGATAAAAATACAAAAATATATATTGAGAACCTAAATTTAACATAATAGATATAATTGCAAACAAACTATATTTAATTGCTATCACAAATACAAAGTCCAAATAAAGAACAATACCCAGCCCGCAATAATTATCTGCATAAATCTATCTGTTAAGGCAATTTTTGTTGGAGAACCACTTTTTTTCTTAACAATAGTTAGTTGCATATAACGCATAATGCCTAAAATCACAAAAATAACACTTAAATATAAATATTGGCTATTAAATTGAGTTATGCTATGGGTTGAGGTTGTATATAAAAGATAGGCAACGATTACCACCGAAGCCATAAGCATCATTGCATTATCAATAAAATTAAGACTATAGCCATCAATTACTTTTCTGGTTCTAGTGCCACTATTTAGGAGTAAAACATCATCACGACGTTTTGCAAGCGCTAAAAATAGCGCTAATAAAAAGGTCATTATCACAATCCAATTAGATAGTATAATTCCACCAACTACCGCCCCAGCAAATAAGCGTAACACGAAACCAACAGCAACAACACTAACATCAATAATAGCAATATGTTTTAGAGAATAACTATAAGCAATATTCAAACCCACATAAATTAATAAAATTAGCACAACCATCTGAGGTAAAAAATAAAGCAGTGTAATACCAATACCCAGCAATGCCACTATCAACATAACTGCACTTTTGATATCGGTGGTGCCAGAGGCTAACGGACGAGTATTTTTTATTGGATGTTGCTTATCATAATTAATATCTGCAATATCGTTAATAATATAAATAACACTGGCAAAAATACAAAAAACGATAAATACAATACCAGTTTTTTGCAAAAGGATTATGTTGGTGATTTGACTTGAAAAAAATAGTGGTAAAAATATAAAAAAATTTTTTATATAATGCTGATAACGTATTAATTGTAAAAAGTCAGTGCTGCGCATTCTCGCATTTTATATAAGTTTTATAATTAAGTGTATAACTTAGCTCATTTTTCAAATGACTTAGCGGATAATACATTATAATTTGGCGCTGGTGTAATTTTAATTTTTTAAATGAATAAAAAAATTGTATTTTTTATTAACTCCCTAGCAGGTGGTGGAGCAGAACGCGCGGTGACTACTTTGCTTAACCATCTGGTAGCTAAATATGATTGCTTTTTGATTTTAATAGAGAATCAGGTCCACTACGATTTGGATAAAAGAATAAATATCATTAACCTAAATGAAAACAAAAATAATAGTAAGACGGCAAAACTTTTAAGACTGCCAATTATCACCTATAAATTTAATAAAATTATTAAAAAGCACAAATTTAAAACAATTGTTAGTTTTTTACACAGAGCAAATTATATCAATATTGTGAGCTCTTCTTTTAGCTTGCATAAAATTGTTATCAGCGAAAGAGCTATGTCTAGTTCAATGTATACAAATAATTCACTAAATTCACTAATACATAAATTTTTGATTAAAAAACTCTACAACAAAGCAAATCATATTATTGCTGTCTCTAAAGTAATTATTAGTGACTTAGATGTTAATTTTGGTGTTAGGGTTGCCAAGACTGCTATTTATAACCCTTATGATTTAACTCACATTAAAACGCTTGCGAGTAAAAAAAGCAAAATTACCATTGATAAAAATATCAATATAATTAGTGTAGGTAGCCTGCTTGAGAGGAAAAATTATCCTTTATTACTAAAATCTATGGCTAATATTGAGCAAAATTTTAATTTGTATATTTTAGGTAGTGGTGAAAAAAAGAGTAATTTAGAACAATTAACAAAATCATTAAAAATTGATAATAAAGTATTTTTTTTAGGTTTTGATAATAATCCTTATAAATATTTATCTAAGTGTGGTATTTTTATACTTAGTTCTAATGTTGAAGGTTTTCCAAACGTTGTAGTAGAGGCAATGGCATGTGGTTGTGCGATAATTGCTACTGATTGCCTGAGTGGCCCAAGGGAGATTTTAGCACCAGATACTGATATTAATATCCAGTTGAAAGTCAATTTAGAAATAGCAGAATATGGTATTTTGACCCCAGTTAATAATATAGAAAAAATGACAGAAGCGATTAAATTGATATTATCTAATAAAACCCTTAGAAATGAGTTTGCTACTAAGGCAATTAGAAGAGCAAAAGATTTTCGTATCGATAAGATTGTAAAAAAATACCAACAAATATGTGTGGATTAGTTGGTTTTATTGATAGACAAAAATGTTTAGATATTATTGATAAAATGCTAGAGCTTCAGGTCTATCGCGGGCCTGATGATAGCGGTAGTTTTTATGATAATAACTCTGGTGTTCATTTAGGGCATAATCGTCTAGCCATTCAAGATTTAACTAAAAAAGCGCATCAACCCTTTGTTAGTCAGTGCAAACAATATGTAATTGTATTTAATGGAGAGGTTTATAATTTTCAAAAAATTCGCTCCGAATTAAAAAATTTAGGCCATAAATTTAACTCTAGCAGTGATACTGAGGTAGTTTTATATAGTTATAAACAGTGGGGAATGGATTGTTTAGCAAAATTTGTTGGAATGTTTGCTTTTGCTATACATGATAAAAAAGAGAATAAACTTATTTTAGCGCGTGATAGACTTGGCGTTAAACCTCTATATTATTACTATAATGGTAATAATTTCATTTTTTCTTCTGAATTGAAATCTTTTATTGAACATCCTAATTTTCAAAAACAACAAAATTTAGATATATTGCCATTTTTTTTTCAATTTGGTTATATACCTGCCCCGCATACAATTTTTCAAAATTGTTATAAACTAAAAGCTGGAAATTATTTAACATTTGATCTTAGTAATAAAACATTTAATACACATTGTTATTGGGATATTATTAGTTACTATAAAAAACAAAAAAGTAGCAAAAATGAAACACAAATATTAGGCGACCTACAACATATATTAGACGATGCTATTAATTTAAGAATGATAGCAGATGTCCCAGTGGGAATATTTTTAAGCGGTGGTTATGATAGTAGTTTCATTACCGCTATTTTAGCTAAGAAAAATGCAAAAACAATCAACACTTTTACCATTGGTTTTGAAGATGAAAAATACAACGAAGCAAGACACGCAAAGTCTATTGCCAACTATTTAGGTACTAGTCATAATGAGTATTATATGCACAATAAAGATATGCTTGATTTAATAGAAAAATTTCCTTTTTATTACGATGAACCCTTTGGCGATAGTTCGGCACTAGCAACTATGGTAGTTGCAAAAAAAACTAAAGCTAAGGTTGGTGTTGCCCTAAGCGCTGATGGCGGTGATGAAGTTTTTGGCGGCTATAGTAAATATTTTGCATTAAACAAAATACAATCCTTATTTAAAAAGCCATTGATATTAGCTTTATTAAGACTACTAATTAGACTTATTCCTACTAATTTAGCAAGCACAATTAATTATTGTTTACCCCGAAATATCAAACAAACGAATTTCAGAGATAAATACTTAAAATTTAAACGTGCTATTTACAGCAAAAATCTTGCTGAAGCTTTTATGAATGCAAGCTCTTATGTTGATGCAAAACAAGTGGCTAATATGCTAAAAGTTAAGTCAAAAATTGATATTTTTTCTATGTTTGATAATAAAGATAATTTAGCACCTTTAGATTATATGATGGCAAAAGATAGTCAATTATTTTTAAGTGGTGATGTGTTAACCAAAATTGATAGAGCAGCAATGCATATTAGTTTAGAAGGAAGAGAACCACTACTAGACCATCGTTTAATTGAATATATAGCAGCTGTCCCCAGCACATTAAAATACAAAAACAAACAAGGCAAGTATTTATTAAGACAACTTTTATATCATTATTTACCAAAAAGTTTGGTAGATAAACCAAAATCAGGTTTTCAAATCCCGCTTAATAAATGGTTACGAGGCGATTTAAAACATTTAGTAAATTATCACTTAGGTGTAAATAAACTAAATAAAAATATTTTTAATGTGGATATGGTAGGTAAATTAAAGAATGAATTTTTTAGTGGCAAAGATAACAGCACTCTAATTTGGTTTATTTTAGTATATCAAATGTGGCAGGAGATGTGGCTTGAAAAATAAAAAAGCATTAATTTTAGCAAATGATGCTTGGTATGCTTATAATTTTAGAATGAATTTAGCTCGCAGTTTAGCTAAGGCTGGTGTTAAGGTTAGTTTTAGCGCGCCTGTGGATAATTATTACTCCAATTTAATTGCCAAAGAATTTAGTTTCCACCACATTGATTTTGATGCTAAAGGATTAAATATATTAAAAGATTTTGGCACAATAATTGCATTATTGCGTCTATATCAAAAACTAAAACCAAATTTTGTTTTTAGTTTTAGCATTAAGCCTAATATTTATGGTTCGGCTATTTCTAAAATAACAAATACTAAACATATTAGTAATATTACCGGTTTAGGAACTATTTTTATTAAACAAAACATCGTAACAAAATTAGTTAAATTGCTTTATAGGCTATTTTTAAGATTTAACCATCAAGTATTTTTTCAAAATAACAACGATAGAGAATTATTTATCAAATACAGACTAATAACAGCGACAAAAACCACTACCCTGCCCGGCAGTGGTGTTGATTTAGTAAAATTTAAACCTATGCTTAACCAAAAAAATAAACATTTTAAATTTTTACTAATTGCAAGATTATTAAAAGATAAAGGCATTATTGAATTTGTCCAAGCAGCAACCATAGTTAAAAAACAAAAACCTTTGGTTGAATTTCAATTGCTGGGGCAATTAGGAGTTATGAATCGCACTGCTATTAGCAAGGGAGAATTAAATAATTGGCAAAAGCAAAGCATTGTCCATTATTTAGGTATGAGCGAAGAAGTAGAAACCGTCATTGCTCAAGCAGACTGTGTTGTGCTACCATCTTATAGGGAAGGTTTGCCTAGGAGTTTATTAGAAGCAGCGGCTATGGAAAAACCAATAATAGCAACCAATGTAGTTGGTTGTAAAGATGTGGTAGATGATGGAATTAATGGCTATTTATGCCAAGTAAAAAATAGCAAAGATTTAGCAAATAAAATGCTAGATATGCTAGCATTATCCTCTAAGAAACGCACTCAGATGGGTAAAGCAGGCAGAGAAAAAGTTATTAAATATTTTGATGAAAAAATTGTTATTAATCATTATTTAAAGCAAGTGGAGACTTGATTCTACTACCTTAATAACATTGCTGCAATTATTTTATTGTTTAATAATAATCCTAGCTAATAAATTATCATAAGCAACTCAATCTTGTTGATAATCAATATAAAAAAACGGCGCTGATTTTAGTTAATATTTTAATTTAGTCAATCATATTTTGCTTAAATTTTAATAATTGCGCCTAAAGTATTTTTTATACTTACTTGTATGCAAAACTGTGATAATGTTAATAATTTTAATTTAATGGTTACACCTTAATATCGAGCTATGAAAGCGCGTCAAGAAACCTTTTTGCATTCAGTAGGATTTGGGACACTTTGGAGGTTATTATCCAAAGTCCTTAGTCTTATAAAACATATTGTTATTGCCGGGGCTATTGGGCTATCCTTACAATTAGATATTTTTTATATGATATTAGCTATTTTAGGTGTTTTTGTATTCTCTTGGGGTAGTGTATTAGAGATTGCAGCTGTTCCTAGATTAGTTGAGCTTTATAAAAATAAGCAGTATGATGTTTTTAGACAATTAACTGGCGGCTTATTTTGGCTAGCGTTGATTGGTTCTGCTGCATTGACAATAATTATTATTACTATCCCAGATTATTTGGCAAAAATTGCAATTGGTTTTAATAAAGATAAAGCCCAAACACTAACTAGTGCTTTTTATTGGTTTGCCCCTGCTACACTACTGTTTGTAACGTCATGTTTTATGGGTGGTATTATGCGGGCAACACGGCAATTCTCTCATAATTACAAATCTGATTTTTTAGGTCTTTTTGTTATTTTAGTTTGCATATTGCTTTATAGCACTGATAAGAATGTATTATTTTGGTCATTTAGTTTGAGTTGTATTTCTATATTCTTATATTTATTTGTTTTTAGCTATAAGTATATTCAATTCAATACAAATCTGCTTTCTTATGAAGTTAAGCAATGCCTTAAATTTTCTTTGAGTTTACTGGTATTACAATCTGCTAATTATCTCTACACTATTGCTGATAGGATATTTATTAGTTTTTTAGAAACTGGGGCTATATCAGCGCTTAGTTATGGCATGGTGCTAATATCGTTAGCGCCAGCGATACTAAATTTAAACCAATCATTTATCACGGTATTGTCAGAAAAATCTTCTAAAGCACAAAAAAGTAAAGTTCTCAATAATGCTATATCTTTAAGCATTTATATAGCAGTGCCAATTAGTATTATTTTATTGAACTTTAGAGTAGAAATTGTCCAGTTTTTACTGGAAAGAGGAGCTTTTAATCACCAAAATACACTGGCTGTATCTAGAGCAATGGTTGGCTATATTGGATTATTATTGCCATTATTTTTCTTACCATTATTACATCAAGTATTTCAGGTAGAAAAACGTATCCGCCTAATGGTAAACCGTGTAATTGCTGGTGTTATCAGCAACATTATATTTAATAGCTTATTCTTATTTTATTTTAAGCTTGGTATTTTGGGTATTGCTCTTGCAACCAGTATTAGCTATTGGATAATGTTTATTTTCTCGCTATACGCCACACGCAAAATAAACTATCAAATTACTTGGGAAGCTCATATAAAGTGGGGGCTATGGCTGGTAATTATTTTCACTATTATCCCTTTATTAAAGCATATTAACCCTTTTGATATGCTTGTGGTTATTGAGCTAACAATAATAAGTATTATTAGTTTATTATTAGCACTGGGCGCTGGTTTTTTCTACCCTAGAGCAACTGAGAGAGAATTAATTAAAAATAATTTGGCTAAAATCCTAGCAAAAATTAAATGATAAATCTTTAATTACTGCCAATTTTTAAAACTCATATTTATATTAAATTTATAAAAAAATTAAATATACTTTCACACGTTTGATGCTTTATTTATTGCCTGTTTATAAGCTAGATAATTATCCTGATAATTACACACTTTTAATAAATGTTTTCTTGCTTGTGTTCCTATTTTGTTATTTTGATTGTGGCTAATAATAAAATTAATTTTTGCCGATAAACTGCTAACATCACTTGCTTTAGCCAAGCCGCCAGTTACTGTATCTATAATTAAATCAAATCCTGCTCCAACCGCATCGGTAGCAACCACTGGTATTTCTAATGCCATTGCTTCATTTACTGTAAAACCCCAACTTTCCATTTGCACATTATCTTTTAGTTTAAATTGTGCTGGTAAAACAAATATATCACAATTTTTATAATAATACGGCGCTTGGTTAGAGGCGCAAGCAGATAAAAAATGGACTCTATTTTCTAAATTTAATTGCTTTACTAGAGCTTGACACTCAATTTTAAACTCACCGTCGCCCACAATAACTAAATCATAATTATGGCTAATTTCTACCATTGCTTGAATTAAAACATCTAATCCTTTATAAGGCACAATTCGACCCAAATATAAGATGATTTTTTGTGGTCTTATTGTTTGTAATTGCTGAAATACTTTATTATTTTGCGCTTGGTCTTGAATATGCTTTTTGGTATCAATAGTTGTATTATAAGCAATAAAAGTTTTATCCCTATTCACATCTAATTTATTGCAATAAAAATCTCTTGCCTTGCTACCAGATAACACAGCAGAATCAAGACAATATCTGCTTAAAAATTTAATGTATGGGTAGATTATTTGATATTTTTTTACTTCTTTGGGATAGCGCCACAATTCATCAAATACAATGATTTTTTTGCCTAAAATGCGTAAAATTGGCGATAAAAACAGATATGGAGCACTAGTAATATTTGAAAATATATAAATATGATAAGATTTAAATGGTAATTTTAATAAATCCCAAGATAGGCCATTAACTGGTAATTTTTGCCATGGTTTAGCTTGTGTGTAACTAATATCAGTATGCTTTAGAATATGGTCCACCTCAAAACTAATGCGACTTTTTTTCTTAGGTTTTTCACTCCAAAAGAAATTAACATTTAATTTTTGTGATAATTGTTTAAATATAGCCAAACGGTAAATTCTAATGGCGGGATGAATATAGACTATATTAAATGCCATATTAGTCACTACTAGATAGTTTTTGATATATTTTTCCTAAATATTTATCAACCCCCTTAGAAAGTAAAGGAATATGGGAAGAGGGAGGGAAAAATATATATTCTCCAAAAAATAAAACACCATCAACATTATAAAAATCTAGTCTTATATAATCAAAATCTTTACTCAAAACTCTAGCACACCTTGACACATTCTTTGTTAGTATGTTATTGTATTGTTTTATATTGTGCATCAATCAAATTCCTACTAACTTATTTTTTCTTGAGTATTTCATTAACATACTTCTGTTGTATGTCAAATAAGATATCAACCATAGCCTTATTGTAATTATTTTTAATAGAAAACGATTTTTTCCATTTTAACACTATTAGAAAGCGCTTGGCTGATATTAAACTGAGGATACCTAGTATAAATACTAAAATGAATATCAAAAAAATACTACCCCCAACATCCATAAAAACTGGTATATCAAATAATAAGCATTATGATAGCTTAAACCAATTTTATTAAGTATTGTTTTAAACATTCTAGACTGATAAGGGCTGCTAAGTTATAATTTTTTTAAAATTTGTGAACCAAATTTTTGGACAAAATTTTTTATTAAATAATATTAAACTATTATCTTGCCAGTTTTTATAATCACTAATAGCAATATTGATTGATGATTTTAATTGATTATATAAACCATAATAAAATTCATTGTGGGCCAAATATCTATTATAAAAATCACTAATTGTTAAATCTGTGCAACTAACTATGTGTTGATTATTAAAAGTGGTTGGTTGTAGTATTGGATGGGGTAATAATTTACCATTATAATTATTTTTAACAACCTCGGGGATTGCATAGGTATTAGTAAAGCCTCTCTGGGTTGCGGCGGTAATATTTTTATTCTACTATCATGTTGATATTTTTTTTTAATTTCTTTGCTAACATTACTAATAAAGGTCAATCTAATATTGCTATGTTTGATTTTGGAAAATGCCGCTAATAATTCATCACCACCCTTTAATCTTGCGTTAAGCCCGATAAAAATAAAATTTATAACATCTTTACTACGATTATTTTTTTCATAATTGTTTGCCATATAAGGGTAATTAACAAAACTTTTCTCTGCATAGTTATCGCCTAATAGCGACAGAGTATGATTTTTAGCAGTTGATGATAAATAAGTAATTTTATGTGCCTTATCTAATAGCCTTTTAAGACGAGGCTTTTGATGTTTAAAGTTATTTATATGATAATAAGCAAGCACATAAGGATTATCTATCTCAATAATAAAATCCGCATCCATAGATTTTGGAAATGCTCCCCATAAATAGAGTAAATGCGCTTTTTTGCTGCGGAATAATCAATGGCTTGCTTATTGATGAGATATTGACCAACTTTATTTTTTAATTTTGGTATTAGCTTATCAGGTTGTAACTTTTGATAAACATTAATTGATGTTTGTTGTTTAACATTTGGCAATAAAACCTCACAAAACTTACTAGCATACTTGGTCGTATCCCACATACGTTCACGCGAATGCGGCCTAAGGTTAAAATAAATTTTTTTATTGATAATTTTCATCTCAACAACTCTTAGTTCATTATGTTGTCTTTTATGCCATAACCAAAGCCTTTTTTGCTAGCATAAAGCACTTTTTTAGGTAGTATATTTTCAAATGCTTGCTTGAGAATTAACTTATTATTTGCTTTGCCATTTTTTTTAGCAATTTTGCGATGGGCGTCTATTTTAAATGCTAATTCTACAACACGATGGTCTAAAAATGGAGCTCTGGTCTCTATGTTATACATCATTGCTGGCAAATCACCAGCAATAGTTATGGAGTGAGCATCTTCACTAATTAGACCAAGCCAGTTTGCGTGGTCTATGTAATACTTGGCTTTGACTTTATCCGACCAGAAGTCACATAAGCTATTGTAGTTGTGATTAGTTAGCCCTTTTTGTGCTGCTTCTTGCTGATACAAAAAGCCTTTTCTTTTATTATTTTTCATTTGGGCTAAAGTAAACAACAATGCTAAATTTTTATTACTACTAAAAATTTTAACAAACATTTTTAAAAATGATTTTGGTAAAAGTTCTACTATTCTTAGCATATCAGAAAATAATAATTGCTTATTTGAACCATCATAGCCATAAAATATCTCATCTGCGCCATTGCCATTTAATACAACCTTGATATTCTCTTTAGCTATTTGTTGATACAACCTTGCAGCATGCGTTAGGGGTAATAAACGTACTTCTTCCCCATAAATTGTGAACATTTCTTGGGCTAAATGTTGTTGAAAATTTTTATCATATTCAAAAACTTGTAATGAAATATTAAGTAATTTTGCAATAGTTTTAGCGCGGGCTAACTCATCATCATCGCTTCTAAGGGTAAATGCTTTGGGTTTTAACCCGTGCTTAACCATTAAGGCGGTAATAACAGAACTATCAACCCCACCACTTAATAATGTTGCAACTTCAACATCAGCACGTTGTCTTATTTTTACCGCATCATCAATAATATGGTAAACATCGCTTTTAGTAATACTGCTATCATAGTCCATAGTTGGCTCCCAATAACACCATTTTTTAATAATTTTCCTATCTTTAATTATGATTGCATAGGCAGGTTCTAAACGTTTAATGTGCTGATATTTGGTATAAGGTTCAGGAATATGGCGATAATTGCGCAAATAGCTATAATGGATGCCAATCTCATCTTTTGTATCTGGAAAAATGCCTATACTATAAAGAGCTGCTAACTCGGATGCAAAGTAAAAATTATTATTATATGTGCTATAAACAAAGGGCTTTTCGCCAATTCTATCACGAGCGCAAAATAATATTTTTTGTTGCTTATCATAAATAGCAAAAGCAAACATACCATTTAGTTTTGCTAAACACCTATCTCCATAAGCAATATAACTAGCTAGTAAAACTTCGGTATCAGAATGAGTTTTAAACCGATAGTCTAGGTCCTTTTTCAGCTCAATATAGTTATAAATCTCACCATTAAAAATAATATAATAGCGTTTGCAATTTGAAATAAATGGCTGATTAGCCTTAGCACTTAGGTCAATAATAGAGAGGCGATTATGCCCAAGGGTAATATCATCTATGGTTATTTTCTGCCGATTATCAGGTCCTCTATGATGTTGTTTATCAAGCACAATAGAAGTGTGTTTTTGCTGTAATTTAATATCACTATTAGACCAAATGCCTACTATGCCACACATATTTTATTTTTATGGTTATATTTTTTAATAAATGCTTTAGTTTTTATCAATTAAGTTAATTGTATATAAAAATTTTCCAGATTTTAAAGGATATATTTCATCAACAAAGTTGAATTCAATCTCACAATTGTTACCCATAATTTTTTTAACGCCTTTATTGATATTTTTTATATCTTTTTCTGACTCATCAAAATACCTTACTACCTTAAACTCTATTAGATTATATGATTTTTGAATAATTTGAAATTTTTTAATCCAATCCATATAATAAATCAAGTGAGTAAAATATTCACCATCAATAAGTTTGCCTTCTTTTGTTTGAAACATACTTACACTTCTGCCACTAACCTTCTCTAAAACGGGAAAATCATACTTAGTTGTGTTTAAAATACCTCTATCGCCTATCTTATATCTGATGATGGGCATTGCATAATTAATTAATGAGGTGACAATTATTTCCCCTTCAACTCCTTCTGGACATTGATTGCCATTTTTATCAATTACTTCAATATAAACTTGGTCTGAGATAACAAGTCCATCTATATTGGGTTGTTCACAAGCAATATTACTCACTTCTCTACTACCGTAACGATTATATACTGGGGCATTAAAAATTTTTTGAATGACTTCTCTCATAAAAGGATACAAATTGCCAGCACTAGTAATAATTGCTCCAATATGGCTAATATTTAAGCTATTTTTTTTTACAAATTTTGCCAATTCATACATAGATTGGGCATACGCAACAATGAGTTTAGGCTGTTTGTTATTTATCTCTTCTATAAATTTAAACATATTTTCTTCGGACATATTAAAACTGTTTAAAAAAGTAATATTTTTTATTTTGTTTATTAATTTATTTTTAAAAGATTGGCTGTTTTTTAATATTTCTCTTTCATCGCCCCAAAGTTTAATCAAAACATCGCCAAAGGTGTATCCTAATTTTTGCTCATGTTTATAAGTTCCACAGCGAGTAGCTAGTAAATAATCCTTGTCTTGAATGAACTTAACGGGTTCGCCCAATGAACCACCTGATGTATTAACCCGCCATCTGCGCGTGCCTAAATCCTTTGATTTCAAGTCATCAAATTTTTCTCTAATAATATTTTTAGTTAAAATTGGAAAACTATCTATATTTTGACTATTAAAATCTTGGTAATACTTAGTATTATTGACAGCGTGATTTAAAATACTATTCAAAGTATATTGTTTCTTTGGATTTTTATATGCAAATTTTTCTATTATTTTATAAATCAATTTTTTCATTTCATAATATTTTTTGCTTGCATAGAGTAATCTCATTAAAAATTAACATATTATAATTTTTGATTTTTATTGATTAAAAACCTGTCGTTAATACGTGGTTTGCAACCCTCGTATTCTGTTACTATTAGTAATCCATCAACACAATTTATTAAAAAATCTTTTTCTGAAAAAACTTCAATAATTGTGCCTATTTCATATCCCGGATAAGTGATTTTAGAATCAAAAACTTGAGCCTTCCATATAATAACTTTTTTATTATTAATAAATGAGAAAGCTCCTGGATACGGAGATGTAACAGCTTTTATTAAATTATGGATGGCATAAACAGAATGATGCCAGTTAATTTGACCATCTTTGGGCGTGCGTTTACTATAATAACTAGGTGTGCCAATTTGTTTATAGGTTTTTAAAGTACCTTTTAATAATTTAGTAATTGCTTGTAGCGCCATTTGTTTAACCATAATGCTTACTTTGTAGTATAACGTTCTACAATCATCCCACTCGTTAATATCGCATATTTGGAAACTTATTATTTCACCATCGTCTATCCCGGGCGATAATTTAAAAATATTCCATATTAACCTTTTTCTATTTTCAATAATAGACCAATTTAGGGGCGACCTACCTCTACCTCTTGGCAAAAACTCACTGCTACCATGCTGTCCGATAATAGCTAAATTAACTGAGTTAATAATTTCTTTTGATATAAGACGCTGCCAACCACATAATAGCACGATATTAAAATTCTTTTGTTTTAAAAAATCTATATCTTTTTGGTGTGTTAGGGTATATGATTTGCAATGATATAATTCTATACTTTCTTGCTGGGCATACATTTTATAATCTATCCACCCTGCTACCTTATTTTCTTTAGCTAAAAACTCATTTAAAGTAACAAAACACTCAATACAATAACCATTATTTTTTAAATATTTAGCCATATCTAAACCTTGTTCTTGTGTGCCAAATATAGCAATTTTATTATTATTCATATAAATTTCTCTTTAAATCAATAGCAGGATTATATCTAGGGATTTTTAAATTATTTTGTGATGTATATTTTTTGTTCTCAGTTGTAAATGCAGCTATGCATTCTAATTGCGCTAAAGTGTGTAAAGAAGTATTTGTATATCCTCCCTGAGGATAAGAATAATAAAATTTAAAAGTTTTTGAGTGAAAAATATCTTTAGATATAAATTGGTAACATTTTAAAATTTCATTTTTTTGCATATTTATATTTTCATTTTTTGCATTTAAAGAATAATATCCATGTCCGCCAATTAACATTCCCATATCAATTAGACTTTGAATTTGCTTGAAATCTAGATAAAAATTAGAAACAAATTCTTTTTCGTTGTTACTAACATATTTATTAAATAAAATACCTAATAAATAATCTCTGAACTCAAAGGATGAAAATTCTCTAAAAAATCTTGTAATAAATATCATTTCTTCAGACCACCAATTGTCTTTTACTAACGGTTTTTTAAATTTATTTAAAATATCATTTCTGCTATTGGTTACCACGTTAAATTGGCTAGCGTATTTCTCCACATTATCTAATGTTTCTTTAACTAGTTGTTTTTCATTAATAGCGGCTAATATAAATTGAGTTTTATGAACATGGCACATAATTCTTTTACTGATTGCTTCTATAGGAAGAAAGAACATGCCTTTTAGATTAAAATCTTTTAGTATGTTATAACCATAGTGATAATGGTCACTCAAGCCATCATCAAAAGTTATAACAGCATAATTATCTGATTTAGCATTTATATAAGAAAAATCATTCAGCGTGATGACTTCATAGTTGGTAGATATATATTTTATTTGCTTTCTAAAAGTATCAGGACGTAAAAATGATTTTAATAAGTAGCGTTTAGGAAAATAACTATTGCTAATTTCTCTGATATCATGATACATAAAAATAGAAATACTCATCGGTTATCATTCATTTGCATAGTCTTTTAGGTGACATATATAGTGGGAAAAGGGATAATTATTTGACCGCCCAATTTCGTATACCAATCCAATTTTTTGATTATTTCGTCTTTGAAAGTCCAAGCCGTTATGATAATGTAATCTGGTCTTTTTCTTTTATTAATCATATCTTGTAAAGTAATAATTGGAGTATGGGTGCCTGGCATGTATCTTCTATTTCTTTCTGGGGAGTCATCAATAAAATATTGAACATAATTATTGCCAATACCACAATAGTTAACATAAGTAACACTTCTGCCAGAGGCTCCATAACAGGCAATAGTAGTATTCTTTTTACGTAATTGGTTTAAAAATAAAAGAGTGTTTTTCCGATGTTGCGCAACCTTATTAAAAAAACCTTGAGTCCCATGCAGGGTAGATAATTTGTTAACTGTTTCAGATTTAAGATACAAATCAACATTATTATCGTGTTGTATCGGTATATATTTATTGGACTTATGGGTTGCATAGACTCTTATGGAACCACCATGTATATTATTTTCCTCAATATGGGTTATTTTCAAACTTCTGCTGCTAAAAATATTATAAATAGCTGTAACAGAATAATAAAAAATATGCTCGTGATAAATAAAATCATACTGTAACTTTTCAATCAAACATTTTAAATACTGCACTTCTAAAACTATAAAACCTCTGGGGGCTAATAATTTTTTAATGGAGTTAAAAACATTGTAAATATCTTCTATATGGGCTAAAACATTATTGGCGGTAATAATATCAAACTTTCCGTATTTATTAATAATTGAGTTAGCGGTTTTAGTATTAAAAAAATCATTAATAATATTATGTCCAATTTTTATTCCTTTTTTGACAATATTATTAGCTGGGTCTATACCTAATACTTTAAAGCCAATTTGGCTAAGTGGGGTTAAAAATATGCCATCATTACAACCAATCTCTAATAGTGATTTATGATTGGGAAAATGATTTTTTAAAGTTTTGGCATAATTTAGAAAATGGTCTGCTAATGTGATATTGGTAGAAGAAGAATATCTATAATCTGTGAAAAATAACTTTTGGTCAAACACTTCACTGATTTGCAGAGTGGCGCAATTTTTACAAAAAGAAAGGCTCATAGGATATTTCTTTTCATTAGGTATTTCTTCTTTTTTCATAAAATTACCCGATAATGGCATTAGTCCAAAATCAAAAACCTCTTCAATTTCATTGCTATGACATTGTCTGCATTGACTAATTGGGGGTGAATAATATTTTTTAAAATCTTGATAAAATAATAAAACCTGCTCATAATAATTTGCATTGACAACAATATCACTTTTAATACTGTGGTCTATATTTTTATCAATTTTTTTACTTTGTATTTCTTTATTTAGGTTGAATTGATTATTAATTAAAATTAGTAATCTTAATTTAGATATAGATTTGTTTGAAAAAATGCTGATAATGCCCAATCTATTATTTTTCATTAATTGCAAAATAATATTGCACAAAATCCTAATATATACCCCGCTAAACAAATAATTACTATAGCCTATAATAGTAGTATTACTTTCATCTATTAATTTATTAACCAAGCCGCGATTATTTATAAAATCATAGCCCCAAAAAGTGGTTCTAATTAATAATGTATTAATTAGATTTAAAGATTCTAACTCTTTCTTGCTATTAATATAAGAAGAACTAGTATTTTGTTCTACCACACAGTCAGTGCTAAAAGAAATAATATAAATACCAATTCTATCAAGAAATTTTGGTAATTCCACATTTAACTTATATAATAAATATTCTTGATTACTATTATCTTTAATGCAAATACAATTAATAATTAAAGAGATATTTTTATTATTTACAATAGATTTAATCTGCTCAAAGCAATCAGAAGAATCAAATAGCACATTGTATATTATGCTTCCCCGCCTATAAAAATTATTATATAGACTTGCTTTATGCTCTGATTTTCTGGAGGTGCCAATAACCTTTATTTGATTATGCTGACACGCCTTATACATGTGTTGCCCTAAAAAGCCATCAATACCTAATATTAATACTTTCAAATTATCTAAACTCAAATGTGGTCCTTATATTTACAAATACCTATTTACAAAATAACGTTTACTGGCAAAAGAATGCTTTAACATAAATTTAATATACTTTCTTTTGGTTTTGTTCATTGTGCTGATTGTTTTTGCCTCAGTATGAATAATATTTATGTTAGTATTTAAGTAGCATTTTAAATTTTTTTCTGCCACCATAGCACCCAAAATAGACTCTTCACTAAATAAAAAAGTATTAGAGTCTAACCCTTCAAAATGATTAAAAAAAGCAGGTGTGAGAATAATGCAGGCGCCGGAGGGAATGTAAATATATTGACTTTGCAAATGTTGTTTTGTATCAGTAGCAGGAGTTAATTTTATTATACTAATAATGAAATTTGCCAAACCAAATAAGAGATATATTCTTAAATAATAATACAAATAATCTAGACCAAATTTATAAAAAATTTTAAGTTTAATAATTCGCTTTTTTGATGGTGGATTTTTTACAATATTATTAGCATTATCACCAATGCTGTTCTTAATATTTGGAACAATTACAGCAATGCTTTTGTCTTGTTGGTAGGTGTTGTTAATCTCTGTTAAAAAGTTATTCTGATCTTTAAATAATATATCATTATTTAGGCAAATAACTGAATGGCATCCATTTTCTCTAGCCTGTTTTATTCCTATATTAAGTCCATTTGCAAAACCTAAATTTTTATCAGATTCCAACAATTGAAAAGGAATTATTTTTTGAAAATTAGTTAACTTATCAACACTATTGTTATGAGAACCATTATCTACAACATAAATTTTAACTTTATTGAACCATTGTTGTTGTTTTATAGATTGCAATGATTTTATGGTGCATTGATAAGTTAGGTAATTTAGAATTACCAATCCAGTATTATACTTCATCTTATTTTAATGCATTTTGGATATAATCAAGACTGAGTAGTAAATCTTTCATTTTACTTAGAGATAATTGTTCTGCATTGTTTGAGTTATATTCCTGTGTATGGGAAAGCTTGATATCTCCTTGACTTAAATATTGACTATAGTTTAGGTCTCTATTATCAGCAGGTATGCGATAATAATGACCTATATTTTCAGCTACCTGCATCTCCTCATTAGTTAATAAAGTTTCATATAGTTTTTCACTATGTCTGGAGCCTATAATCTTAATTTTAACATTTGAATTGAATAATTCTTTTAAAGCTTGTGCTAATATTTGTATCTTAACTGCAGGGGCTTTGTGCACAAAAACATCACCAGAGTTAGCATGAGAAAAAGCAAACTCAACTAAATGAACTGCTTCGGTTAAACTCATCATAAAACGAGTCATATTTGGATTTGTAATGGTGATTGGCTGATTATTTTTAATTTGTGAAACAAACAAAGGAATAACAGAACCTCTTGATGTCATAACATTTCCATAACGAGTAGCGGAGAAAGTCTGTCCTTTTAAAGTATTGCGCGAGCGGGCTATCATTATTTTTTCCATAATGGCTTTTGTCATACCCATTGCATTAATAGGGTATACGGCTTTATCAGTGCTGAGCAAGACAACATTTTCAATATGGTTAATTCTGGATGCTTCTAAAACATTTTCAGCTCCTATAACATTGGTTTTAATCGCTTCTATTGGGTAAAATTCACAGGATGGCACCTGTTTTAAGGCAGCGGCATGGAAGATATAGTTTACGTTAATAGTTGCTTGGACAATGCTTGATAGGTTTCTAACATCTCCAATATAAAATTTTAATTTTGGATTATCATAAGCAATGCGCATATCTTCTTGCTTTTTTTCGTCACGAGAAAAAATACGAATTTCCTTAACACTAGTTTTTAAAAAATTATTTAAAACTGACTTTCCAAAAGACCCTGTCCCGCCAGTGATGAGTAAAATTTTATTTTTTAACATCTAACATCGCAAAAGCATATCCATTTAACATAATTGCTATCAATTCTGCTAGGATAATTTATTAAAAAATAGTAGAAAACCGGAAAGAGCGCTTCCAACTACTAACAAACAGACCAATATACCATAAAAATATAAATAAGCAATAAAAAATAGTTAATTTAGTTATGCTAATTTAACTTCAAAATAACAAGAATATTTTGATTAAAATACTTATTAAATTTTCCTGCGAAATTTATAAGTTTTTGCTTAAAACCTTTACTGCCATCAAAAGTAAAGTATTTTACCTCTGTAATTTTATAGCCATATTTTTTCGCCAATTGCTTAAAATTTACCTCATCTATCCACACTGTGTGATCATCAAGTGTATTAACTCTTTTGCCTAATAAAACCCTAATAATATTATTAAAAGACATTAAGTTTGGTGTTGTAATAATAAATTCGGTGTTACCATCCATATAATTTTTAATATTATTAAGTGCTAAGCCTATATTACCCAAATGCTCAATAACATCTAGTAATAACACTATATCAAAAGATTGTGTCTTAGCCATAATGTTAGGAGATTCAATGTCACAATACTCAAAATTAAAACCCTTACTATTGACAAATTCAATTCCAGACTTATCTATGTCCCATGCTGATAGTTGTTTGGATAAATCCTTTAATCTATTATGTCTCCAGTTTATAAGGTTATCTTTAAAATAATTTTTATAATCACCCAAACCACCTATCTCACAAACTCTTTTATTTTTAACTTTTTGGTTGATATATTTTTCAAAATTCATGGTTTTATTCCTTATTTATTATTTGTAATAATCTAATCAATGTCATTACCTTATGTTTCCCACAGTAATACTACTTTTTACTAGCAATATACCACAATGAGGGGTAAAGTTTGGTTATTTTAAATAACTTTACGACTGCTATATTAAAACCAATCTTTTTTAATATCTTCAAAAATTTACCAGCAAATTTAAAGCGCGCGCTTAAATTTTCTGGGTTATTCATAATATAAGGCAACTTATATTGTTCATAAGCATTATGGTAGATTAAATCAGTTTTATTAAATATCTTTTTAAACATTCTAGGAGTTGTAAAATTAAGATGGTTAATAAAATTTAAGTCTCTTTTAAATAATTTAGCAATTATTTTAGTTGTAAATTTAGTAGAAATATAAGGCAGCATTGGTATTTTTAGATGAACCTCCATTGGAAATAAATAGTTTGGTGTTTCAATAAAAATATAGCCATCATCAGATAATACTCTTTTAAATTCTTGTAATGATTTTTCTAAGTTTTTAGGACTTCCTAAGTGTTCGCCAATGTCTTTTGCAATAATAAAATCAAACTGCTTGTCTTTAAAAGGCAAGTCAAAAACAGAGGCATTATAAATCATTAATTTATCCATAGATATATTATGCATAAGCTGATACTCTTTTGCCATTTTTATCGCTGTTTCATCTATGTCAATACCCGCTATAAAACTAAATTTTTTAGAATTATAGAGAGAATACATCAGCCCTCCCATAGAACAGCCCGCATCTAAAACACTGCCCTTTAATTGGATATCATAAAATTTAAAAACATTATCTAATTCATTGACAATATTATCTTGATTAGCAAAAAGTGATTTCGCATCATCTACAAATAAATCGCTTTCTTTATATTCATGATAGCCGAGATTACGACTTTCTTGTCGCCATTGCTGGTAAAGTGTGTTAAGGTCCATACTATTTAATATTTAGTGGTGATAACATAAGCCGATGTTATCTCTCCTTCTTTGTTTTTATTATTTTTAAAAAAACAACTTATCCAACAAATAAGCCCTAAAACTATATTAATTGGATTAAAGCTTAGAAAAAAATACATAATCGCTAACTTTTTTGAACGATTATTTTCTGGTGAAGCATCACCTTTGGTAATATCTATTAGTGTTTTTTTATCCTTTTTTATTATCAATAACCTAATAGTATCAATAATTAGAAAATTAATTTGCGATGTTATCATATTAAGTAAACAACACAAGCGACCATCGCTATTTTGTATATTAATACTTTTAGCGCCTAATTTTTTAAACTGATTCTGCCAACCAAAAAAAGTTAATCTATTAAAGTCAAATGGTGTGCCGTGGACATGACTGGTAAAAGGCACACTGTGTATCATCATACCACCATTTTTATTTACCACGCGTACTAACTCTTTTAATGTATAGTCTAAATCTTGCACATGCTCTAAGACTGACGAACTGAAAATAAAGTTAAAATATTCGTCTGCAAAAGGTATATCCCTGCCATCATAGACTAAATCTACATTTTTGCCATCATAAACATCAATACCAACGTATTGGGTTATATTGTCAAATTTATCAAATAAATACTTATATGGCTTTTTACCACAACCAAAGTCCAACACCTTAATTTGCTTCTCGCATGCTTTAGCTGTTTTTAAATAATCATTAATGCTGGGAATTAATTTTTTTCTTATACCATAACTTGATGCCGATAAATTAGAAATATTTTTAAAAAAATCACTTATCAATACCACTCTCCAGTCTAATAATATTGTTAAAATTCTCAAGCCATACCTCTGGACAAAACTTTTTATTAAATAATATTAAACCATTATCTTGCCAGTTTTTATAATCACTAATAGCAGTATTGATTGATGATTTTAATTGATTATATAAACCATAGTAAAATTCATTGTGGGCTAAATATCTATTATAAAAATCACTAATTGTTAAATCTGTGCAACTAACTATGTGTTGATTATTAAAAGTGGTGGGTTGTAGTATTGGATGGGGTAATAATTTGCCATTATAATTATTTTTAACAAACTCGGGGATTGCATAGGTATTTGTCGCAATTATTCCCATTCCAAAAGATAAAGCTTCAAGCAAAACTATAGCAAATGATTCATGAAAAGAAGGAAGAATCATTATATCCATCTTGGGATAAATTTTGTTTAGTAAAGCCTCTCTGGGTTGCGGTGGTAATATTTTTATTCTACTATCATGTTGATATTTTTTTTTAATTTCTTTGCTAACATTGCTAATAAAGGTCAATCTAATATTGCTATGTTTGATTTTGGAAAATGCCGCTAATAATTCATCACCACCTTTTGATCTTGCTCTAAGCCCGACAAAAATAAAATTTATAACATCTTTACTACGATTATTTTTTTCATAATTGTTTGCCATATAAGGGTAATTAACAAAACTTTTCTCTGCATAGTTATCGCCTAATAGCGACAGAGTATGATTTTTAGCAGTTGATGATAAATAAGTAATTTTATATGCTTTATCTAATAGCCTTTTAAGACGAGGCTTTTGATGTTTAAAGTTATTTATATGATAATAAGCAAGCACATAAGGATTATCTATTTCAATAATAAAATCCGCATCCATAGATTTTGGAAATGCTCCCCATAAATAGAGTAAATGCGCTTTTTTTGCTGCGGAATAATCAATGGTTTGCTTATTGATAAGATATTGACCAACTCTATATTTTAATTTTGATATTAGCTTATTAGATGTTTGTAACTTTTGATGAACATTAATTGATGCTTGTTGTTTAATATTTGGTAATAAAACCTCACAAAACTTACTAGCATACTTGGTCGTATCCCACATACGTTCACGTGAATGCGGTCTAAGGTTAAAATAAACTTTTTTAGCCATTATTAGTATTTTGATAACAATGTAAGAGTGCCCATTTACTATAAACTATAATTAAATTGGGCTATTTTAGTATGTTGAATACTATAAAAAATTGTTTTATTTGGACTTTTGGTTAAATTGTTATAATTAATATGGGCGAATTGAGTGTGGTTAACTGCTAATATAACCGCATTGTAATTATTATGTGGATTATCTAATAATGTTATACCATATTCATTGAATACCTCATCTTTATCAGCATTTGGGTCATAACTATCAACATAACAGCCAAAATCTTCTAATTTTCTAATTACATCAATTACCTTAGAATTACGAATATCACGACAGTTTTGTTTAAAAGTAATGCCAAGCATTAAAACTCTGGGCTTAATGTTATTAGTATTTTGCTGACTTATTAATTTCATTATCTCAACTGCTACAAACAAAGCCATACCATCATTAATGCTTCTACCAGCTAGAATTATCTCTGGATGATAACCAATTTGTTTAGCTTTGTGGGCTAGATAATAAGGGTCAATACCAATGCAGTGGCCACCAACTAAACCTGGGTTAAATTGCAAAAAATTCCACTTAGTAGCTGCTGCTTTTAATACAGCCTTAGTATTGATATTCATTTTATTAAATAACATTGCCAATTCGTTAATGAATGCGATATTAACGTCTCTTTGGGCATTTTCAATTACTTTTGCCGCCTCGGCTACTTTAATACTAGGGGCAAGGTGAGTACCAGCGGCAATAACACTGGCATATAAGGTATTTATTTTTTGGGCAATTTCTACGGTTGAGCCTGAAACTACTTTGACTATTTTAGTGACTGTATGTTCTTTATCGCCGGGATTAATGCGTTCTGGACTATAGCCACAGTAAAAATCTTGATTAAATACCAAACCGCTCATACTCTCTAATAAAGGCACGCATATTTCTTCAGTCGCGCCTGGGTAAACAGTAGATTCATAAATAACAATATCGCCCTTTTTAAGCACACTACCAATAGCTTTACTGGCAAATATAAGTGGTGATAAATCTGGTTTATTAGCATTATCAATTGGGGTTGGCACAGTGATGATATATACATTAGAGCTACTAATATCATCTAAATTATTACTAAAAGTTATATTATTAGCAAGACATTGGCGCACTTGCGCTGAGCTTAATTCTAAGGTTTTATCAATGCCGCTATTTAACTCATCAATACGTTTACCACTAGTATCAAAGCCAATAGTTTGATACTTAAAACTAAATGCATGGGCTAGTGGCAACCCCACATAGCCCAAACCAATGATTGCAATTTTTATCTCTTTATTATCCATCTTTCTGGCTGTTAATTCTTAAATACTGAAATATTGTCTATACCATTTCACAAAATTAGCAACCCCAACTTTAACAGATGTTGTTGGCTTATAGTTAAAATCGCGTACTAAATCATCAACATCAGCGTAAGTATCAGGCACATCACCAGCTTGTAATGGTAATAACTCTTTATCGGCTTTGATACCTAAATTATCCTCTAAAGCAGCAATATAATCCAACAACTCAACTGGAGTATTATTACCAATATTATACAAACGCCAAGGCGCAGATGAAGAAGCAGAGTCTGGTCTATTGCTACTGAAATTTTTGCTTGCTAGTGCTGGCTTGTCCAATACTTTTATCACACCAGAGACAATATCATCAATATAGGTAAAATCACGCCGATGCTTGCCATAATTAAATACTGGAATTTTGTTACCCGCGAGCATCAATTTAGTAAATTTAAAAAGCGCCATATCAGGACGACCCCAAGGACCATAAACAGTAAAAAATCGTAAACCAGTAGTAGCTAAATCGTATAGATGACTGTAGGTATGGGCCATCAATTCATTTGCTTTTTTGCTTGCCGCATAAAGACTTAAAGGATGGTCAACATTGTCGTGAATAGAAAACGGCATATTAGTATTTGACCCATAAACCGAACTTGAAGAAGCATAAACCAAATGCCCAGCATTACTATGCCGACAACCTTCTAAAATATTAGCAAAGCCGACTAAATTAGTATCCACATACTTAAACGGATTTTCAATAGAGTAACGTACCCCCGCTTGGGCTGCTAAATTAATCACGCTATCAAACTGATATTTCCTAAATACTTCTGCTATAAATATTCTGTTCTCAATATCACCACGAATATGAGTGTAATTTATATGTCCTAAGAAGCGCTTAAGCCTAGCTTCTTTTAGGGTTGGGTCATAATAATTATTATGATTATCAATGCCAATAACCTTATCACCTCTGGCTAGTAATTTAATCGCCAATGCTGCACCAATAAAACCAGCGCTACCGGTGATGAGTATATTCATTAATTTTCCTTAAATAAATCGCGTGTATAAACTTTATTAAATACATCATCTAAATCATCACTAATACGATTGGCAACAATTAGGTCACTTAAGTTCTTAAACGTGGATAGATCATTTATTAACTTAGAATTAAAAAAGGTCTTATAAGTTAAATTCGGTTCATAAATCAACACTTCAATGCCCTTAGCCTTGATACGTTTCATAATACCTTGGATAGACGAGGAACGAAAATTATCAGAGCCCTTTTTAGTTATCAAGCGATAAATACCAACTACTTTAGGATTTTTAGCAATAATACTATCGGCAATAAAATCTTTGCGTGTAGCGTTTGCCTCAATAATAGCGCTAATTAAATTGTGTGGCACATCTTTGTAATTTGCTCTTAACTGCTTGGTATCCTTAGGCAAACAATAGCCTCCGTAACCAAATGAGGGGTTATTGTAAAAATTACCAATTCTAGGGTCTAAACACACACCATCAATAATATGCCTGCTATCTAGTTTATGAATATCTACATAGGTGTCTAACTCATTAAAAAAAGTAATACGCATAGCAAGATAAGTATTAGCAAATAATTTAATTGCCTCAGCTTCTGCTGGGTTTGTAAGCATTACGACAATGTCTTTTTTAATGGCGCCTTTGGTGAGTAAGCCTGCAAACTGCTTCGCTTTTTTGGAATGGTCACCAATGATAATGCGCGATGGATGAAGATTATCATATAAAGCCTTGCCTTCGCGTAAAAATTCAGGTGAAAAAATAATGTTATTAGTATTAAATTTAGCCCTAATAGCGCTGGTCCAACCAACTGGGACAGTGGATTTAATAATAATAGTTGTGTTTGGGTTAATAGTTAGCACATCAACTATAACCGCCTCTAGAGAACTAGTATCAAAATAATTAGTTTTTATATCATAATCAGTTGGTGCTGCAAGGACTACAAAATCAGCGTCCTTATAAGCCTCTTGCTTATTGGTAGTGGCGCTTAAATTAAGATTTTTATTAGCTAAAAAATCACTGATTTGACCATCATTGATAGGGGATATTTTATTATTTAGTTGTTTTACCTTAATTTTATTAATATCAATGGCAATGACTTTATTGTGTTGCGCTAAAAGGACTGCATTTGATGTGCCAACATAGCCCAAGCCAACAATAGTAATATTCACCTAAATTTGGATAAAAAACGAATGATTATACCTTTTAATACTATCTTTTGCGCAAAAATAGCCAATTACGTTCACTTTCATCAGTAAAAATATAATAGTTAAAAATAATTTGACTAGTTATTAGGACTTGTTGCAATAATTAATGCTTAGGTCTAGTCATATAAAATTTGATAAAATAAAGTGATTTTACCTAGTCTCTATGAGGGATAAACCATTTACTATCGCCGGTGTTAGTTATCAATCACGTTTATTAGTTGGTTCGGGAAAGTATAAAGATTTAACACAAACCAAACAAGCAACTATCAATAGTGGCGCGCAAATTATCACCATTGCTATCCGCCGCACTAATATTGGTCAAGATAAAAATGAACCTAATTTATTAGAGATAATTTCGCCAAATAAATGGACTATTTTGCCTAATACTGCCGGTTGCTATACTGCTGCTGAGGCAGTGCGCACCTGTCAATTAGCTCGTGAATTATTAGACGGAGATAATCTAGTAAAACTAGAAGTTTTAGGCGATAAAACCACGTTGTATCCAAACATTGGCGAAACTCTAAAAGCAGCAAAAATTTTGGTTGCTGATAACTTTGATGTGATGGTATATACTAATGATGACCCAATTGTTGCTAAAGAATTAGAACAAGTGGGCTGTTGCGCGGTAATGCCGCTTGCTTCGCTAATCGGTTCTGGTATGGGCATTACTAATCCATTTAATATTGAGCTTATTATTAAAAATGCAAATGTGCCAATTTTATTAGATGCCGGTATTGGTTGTGCTGGTGATGCTACAATGGCAATGGAACTTGGATGCGATGGTGTATTGATGAACTCAGCAATTGCTTGTGCTAAAAACCCGCTACTAATGGCAAGCGCTATGAAAAATGCCATTATTGCTGGCAGGCAATCTTATTTAGCAGGAAGAATGGCAAAAACAACAACCGCCATCGCTTCATCGCCTTTAACTAATATTTCTAAATAATTTAGGTAATTATAAGTAATAGATGTAGAAAATACTTGACTAATGCTAAACTTTGCAACCAGACTAAGCCAACTAAGGAGCCAAAATCTATACCGAGATACTTTAGCTCTTAAAAATGGACAAGGGGTGTTGATTAAGGCAGATGGTCAAAAATTAATTAATTTTGCTAGTAATGATTATCTTGGGCTTGCCAACCACGTTGCTATTAAAACAGCACTGATTGAGGGAGTGGAAAAATATGGGGTTAGTAGTGGGGCTTCACATTTAATTAGTGGTCACTTTGATATTCATAATACATTAGAACAAACATTAAATAATTATTGTAATACTGAGGCAAGCCTACTATTTTCATCGGGATATTTAGCTAATTTAGCCTTTTTTTCAGCGTTAAAAGATGACTTAATGTGGGTATTAAGTGATAAACTTAACCACGCCTCACTACTTGATGCGAACCGACTAATAGGCTTACCCATTCGCCGCTATTTGCACAATAACATTAGCTCACTTAGCAAAAAACTCGCTAAATTAAAAGTTCAATATCCAAATAGCAATGGTTTAATCGCCTCGGATGTAGTATTTAGTATGGACGGTGATAGTATAAATGTCACTGAATTTAAAAATCAAGCTACTAAATTTAATACGTTGCTTTTATTAGATGGCGCTCATCACTTCGGTATGCAAAAGCTACCTAAAATCAATAAAAATATTGCCTATATGGGCACTTTTGGCAAGGCGATAGGCACTATGGGGGCTTTTATAACAGGTAGTAGCCCACTTATTGACTACATTAGCCAAAAAGCTAGAAGTTATATTTACACCACTGCCCTAGCACCAGCGGTTGCCTATGCTACTGTTAAAAGCATTGCTATCATTAAAACAGGCGTCCAGCAAACAAAGTTAGAAAAAAATATTGATTTTTTCAAACAGATTGCTAAGCAATATAACTTAAATTTTATGTCCTCAAACACTGCTATTCAACCCATTATTATCAGTAGCAACAAAGCGGTCATAGCTTTACAACAACAATTAAAACAAACGGGTTATTTAGTAGCTGCTGTGCGTTCACCCACAGTTAAAGAAGGCACAGAAAGATTAAGAATAAGCCTAAGCGCCAACCATACTCAAACTCAAATTAAAAACGTTTTGTATAATTTAGCATCCACTCTAAGCAAAGTAAAAAGTAAATTATAAAAGCATTTAGCTTTAATTTGCTAAGCCGCCTATTTAGTTTTGAACAATATTTAAGAGCAAAATAGGGGCTTTTTCAATTAAAATCTAGCAGATTTGGATTAATCTATATAAAATATTACAAATTTTAAGCTATGATTTGGCACAAAACTATTGACAATAATAAGCCGCGACTAATTTTGCTACATGGTTGGGCGTTTAATGCAGATATTTTTGCTTCAATTTTGCCTAAATTATCAGTGAAATATTGTCTTACTCTAATTGATTTACCGGGGCACGGTCGTAGTGATTTTGTTGAAGGTAATTTAGATAATTGGATAAGCGCTATACTACCACTGATACCTAAAAATGCTGATATTGCAGGATGGTCCTTAGGTGGATTGGTAGCAATTAAATTAGCTCAATTAACTGAAGCAAAATCACTACACTTAATTGCTTCGGCGCCGTGTCTTGTAAATAGGAAAGGTTGGGAGTATGTGATTGATAAAAATAATTTTGCCGCCTTTTTTCAAACACTAAACTCTAATGTGTTGACAAGCTTAAAAAACTTTATAAAATTACAATTAGTTGGGCCAAAACATTTAAAAATTATCTACAACAGTATTGAAAAACATCCTGCATCCACTCAAGCGCTAAAACAAGGCTTAGATATATTACAAACCACTGATTTAAGAACAAAATTAATATCACTAGCTAGTATAACAAATGTAATTTTAGGACAAAAAGACACTCTTATTAGCGCTAAAATAGCCCACTGGTTTAATAGGCAAAAGATTAAAACTACTATACTAGAAACTGGACATCTGCCTTTTTTGCACCCAGATTTTAGCTTATGAACATTCTGGGGCAATCTTTACTGCTGATTTTTATTATTTTTTGGTTTGTATTAAGTATTAATCCTACTGAAACCGATACTTGGATAGCAGAGAATATTTTATTATTTCTATTATTAATTTTTTTAGTAGAGAGGCATAAATTCTTCACTTTGTCTAATTTATCGCTCGTTATGATTTTTATTTTTGCTATTTTACAAACCGTAGGCTCGCATTATACTTATGCCCAAGTGCCACTTGGTTTTGCAATTCAAGAATATTTTGATTTAAGTCGTAATCATTACGATAGGTTTGTCCATTTTAGCTTTGGTTTATTATTGGTACTACCACTTAAAGAATACTTAATAGACAAAATACAAATTAACAACAAAAGTGTTTATTTCATAATTTTGCTAATGCTGTTTTTTGGTATGGGAGGTATTTATGAAGTTTTAGAATGGGGGTATACTTTTGTTTCAAGTCCAGATGCTAGTAATGAATTTTTAGGTGAGCAAGGTGATAAGTGGGATGCTCAAAAAGACACTGCTCTTGGCGGGCTTGGGGCTTTTATTGGTTTATGCTTTATTTATTTATTAGAACAAAAACGATATGGCAGGACATAGTAAGTGGCATAATATTCAACACCGTAAAAACAGACAAGATGCTAAACGTGGCAAGATTTTTAGCAAACTTATTAAAGAAATAGCAGTTGCTACAAAATCTGGTGGCAGTGTGGTGGAAAATAATTCAGCACTGAGAACTGCTATTGATAAAGCATTGGCAGCAAATATGAAGCGCGATACCATTAATAGTGCCATCAAACGCGGTAGTGGCGGCGCTGAGGGCGATAATTATGAACAAGTGCGTTATGAAGGTTATGGTATAGCAGGTACTGCTGTTATGCTAGATTGTCTAACTGATAACCGCAAGCGCACTGTGGCTGGAGTGCGTCACATATTTAGCAAGCATAATGGCAATCTTGGCACCGACGGTTCGGTAGCTTACTTATTTAGCAAACAAGGTTTAATTGGTTTTAAAAATGGTGATGAAGAAGCAATTATGGAGGTGGCGCTTGAGTGCGGCGCTGATGATATAATCAGCGAGGAGGATGGCACTATTGTGGTTATTACCACTGCTAAAGACTACTTTTTAATAAAAGATACGTTCATTAAAAAGCAACTAATCCCTAGTTATAGCGAAATTAGTAATGAACCTAGCTTAAGAATTGAACTAAACAAAGAAGAAAGTGAAAAATTCTTAGGTTTTATTGACCAATTAGAAGACTTAGATGATGTTCAAGAGGTCTATCATAACGCTGATATTAGCGACGAAGTTTTAGAATAAATAATGTTAATTACATTTGCTTAAGGCCGTGGCATAAATTGTCAAATAATATTTTTTAGACTGTCTTATAACTGTATTTTAAGAGCTTATGATATAACATAAAAATTATGCAAACTATATTATCAAAAGCAACTGTTATTGTTTTATTTTTATTGAGCTCATTATCAATTACAGCAAACACTCCTGTTTTTAATAGCGTGCCAGTTACTAGCGCTGAAGTTAATAATCTATACCGATATGACCTAAGCGCTCGCGATATTGATAGTAGCGACTTTGTTTTTAGCGCTGCCCCGGGGTCTAGTTTACCAAGTTGGCTAGGTATTGACGCGGTCGTAACTACCTTGGCAGATAACTTTAATTCTCCAAGGGGTGTTACAGTTGATACTAGTGGTAATATTATTGTTGCCGATAGAAATAATCATCGTATTCGCAGAATTAGCCCAGAGGGCATAGTGAGCACTGTTGCTGGTAGTGGTCAGGGTTTTGCTGATGGGGCTAGCGCCACTGCTGAATTTCGTTTCCCAGAGGGTGTTGCAGTTGATGCCTCAGGCGATATTATTGTTGCTGATAGAAATAATCATCGCATCCGCAGTATTGGCACAAATGGCATAGTAAGGACTATTGCTGGTAATGGTATTGATGGTTCTACTAATGGGGCTAGCGCCACTGCTAGATTTGATTTCCCACAGGGTGTTGCAGTTGATGCTTTAGGCAATATTATTGTTGTTGATGAGCGTGGTAACCGTATTCGCGGCATTAGCCAAAATGACATGGTAACCACTATTGCTGGTGGTGCAGCTGGTTTTGTTGATGGTGCTAGCGCCACTGCTGAATTTAGGTTTCCAGCAGATGTTGCCATTGATACTAGCAGCACTATTATTGTTGCTGACACTGATAATCATCGCATTCGCAGCATTAGCGCAGATGGGACAGTAACCACTGTTGCCGGTGGTAGTCAGGATTTTGCCAATGGGGCTAGCGCCACAGCTAGATTTAATGCTCCAAAGGGTGTTGCAATTGATGCTGCTGGCAATATTATTGTTGCCGATAGTGGTAATAATCGCATTCGCAGTATTAGCACAGGTGGCGTGGTAAGGACTATTGCTGGTAGTGGTTTGCCTGGTTCTGCTGATGGTAGAGGCGCAATGGCTGGATTTAATAAACCACATGGAGTTGCAATTGACACTAGTGGTAATATTATTGTTACTGATACAGATAATGGCCGCATTCGTAAAATTATTGGTAATAGCCATACTCTTTTAGGCACCCCTGATTGTAGAGATATTGGCAATTATAATTTAGAGCTCATTGTTAGTGATGGTGAATTGCAAGATTTACAAAGTTTTAGTCTTGTTGTAAGAGATGATGGCAGTTGTGGGGCAGTGCCAACTAATTTAGCCCTTAGCACCACCACCGTAGATGCAAATACCTTAGCAAATAGCGCTATTGCCACTATTAGCGCTGATGATGGCGACAATCCCGCCAGCCTTAGTTTTAGTATTATTGGCGGTGAAGATAGCGCTAGTTTTAGTATTAATGCTGGTAATCAATTAGTAATTGACCACAATCCCGACCATACAGTCCAAGGCAGCTATGAAATTATCATAAGCGCTAGTGATACAGTCCATATTACTACTAAAAGTTTTAGGATTAATGTTTTCCATATTGATAGAGTCCCTGTCTTTACTAGCACCCCAGTTATCACCGCCAGAATCAATAGCCCATACCGATATGGGTTAAGCGCTAGCAATGCTGATAGTAGCGACTTTGAATTTAGCGTTGTGCCGAGCACCACATTGCCAGACTGGTTGGCTATTGGTCTAATTGTAACTACTGTGGCAGGAGATGGTTTGGAGGGTAAGGATGATGGTAACAGCGCCACAGCTAGCTTTAATAAGCCAAGGGATGTTGCAATTGATGCTAGTGGTAATATTATTGTTGCTGATACCTTTAATAACCGCATTCGCAGTATTGCCACAGACGGCACAGTAAGGACTATTGCTGGCAGTAGTCGTGGTTTTGGTGATGGGGCTAGCGCCACTGCTCAATTTAGGACCCCATCGGGTGTTGTAATTGATGCTAGTGGTAATATTATTGTTGCCGATAGTAATAATAATCGCATTCGTAGTATTGCCGCAGATGGCACCGTAACTACTTTGGCAGGAGAGGGCCCATTTGGTAGCAATGATGGCGCCAGCGCTACGGCTCGATTTGGCAGTCCTTGGGGTATTGCAATTGATGCTAACGCTAATATTATTGTTAGTGATAGCTTCGCCCACCGTATTCGCAGTATTAGTCCAAATGGGATGGTCAGTACTGTTGCTGGTAGTAGCGCTGGTTCTACTAATGGGGCTAGCGCCACAGCTCAATTTCTCTTTCCAGTGGGTGTTGCAATTGATGCTAATGGTAATATTATTGTTGGTGATAGTAATAATAATCGCATTCGCGGTATTAGCACAGATGGCACAGTAACGACTATTGCCGGCGGTAGTAGTGGTTCTACTAATGGCGCTAGCGCTACAGCTCAATTTAGTGCCCCAACAGGTGTTGTAATTGATGCTAGTGGTAATATTATTGTTGCTGACCAAAATAATCACCGCATTCGCAACATTGCCCCAGATGGAACAGTAAGCACTATTGCTGGTAGTAGTCGTGGTTTTGCTGATGGTGTTGTTAGTGATGCTCAATTTATTCATCCGACTGGTTTTGCAATTGATGCTAGCGGTAATATTATTGTTGCTGACCTAGATAATCACCGCATTCGTAAAATTGATATAAACAACCCTGCTATTGTAGGCATACCAACTAATTGTGGTGATATTGGCTTTCATAATTTAGAAATTATTGTTAGTGATGGCGCATTTCAAGATTTGCAAAGTTTTAGTATTGCTGTGGCAGATGATGGTAGTTGTGGCACAATTCCAACTAATTTAGCGCTCAGCACTACTACTATAGATGAAAATATTGCCCCAGATAGCATTATTGCCATTGTTAGCGCCGATGATAATGACCATCCTGGAAGCCTGACTTTTGACGTTGTTGGTGGCAGAGATGGCGCTAGTTTTAGTATTAGGGCTGGCAATCAATTAGTAATTGACCACAGTCCTAACCTCGGGTCCCAAAGCGATTATGAAATTATCATTGGCGCTAGTGATACACTACATATTGCTACTAAAAGTTTTAAGATTAATATTTTTGATATTGGTAGATTCCCTATTTTTACTAGCAACCCAATTACCAATATTAGAGCTAAAAATTTATACCGATATAGGCTAAGCGCCAGCGATGGTGATAGTAGCAACCTTGTCTTTAAGGTTGTCACAGGGACTGTGTTGCCAGATTGGTTAGCTATTAATACGGCTATTATCACTTTGGCAGGTGATGGTTTAGAGGAGGCAGATGATGGGGCTGGCAACACAGCTAGCTTTAACTTACCAGAAGGGATTGCAATTGATAATCTGGGTAATATTATTGTTGCTGATGTTGGTAATAACCGCATTCGCAGTATTGCCACAGACGGCAGAGTGAGAACTATTGCCGGTACTGGTTCAATAGGTATTGGAAATGGCAGTTTTGCTGATGGGGCTAGCGCCACAGCTAGATTTAGTAATCCAAGTGGCGTTGCAATTGATGCTACTGGTAATATTATTGTTACTGATAGTGATAATGATCTTATCCGTAACATTAGCCCAGAGGGCATGGTCAGTACCATTGCTGGTAGTAATACTAGTGGTTTTGCTAATGGGGCTAGCGCCACAGCTAGATTTAATTCCCCAAGGGGTGTTGTAATTGATGCTGCTGGTAATATTATTGTTGCCGATAGCTTTAATAGTTTTATCCGTGGCATTAGCCCAAATGGGATAGTAAGCACTCTTGCTGGTACTAGTACTAACAGAAGGAGCTCTGTTAACGGGGCTAGCGCCACAGCTGGATTTAATGTCCCAATAGGTATTGCAATTGATGCCAATGGTAATATTATTATTGCCGATGCTGATAATCATCTTATCCGTAACATTAGCCTAGATGGGACGGTAACCACTATTGCTGGGACAGGTTTGATGTCAGATAGGATGTTTGCTGATGGAGCTAGCGCCACAGCTAGATTTAATAGCCCATCAGGTGTTGCAATTGATGCCAGTGGTAATATTATTGTTGCCGATAGCGGTAATAATCGTATTCGTAGTATTAGCCCAGATGGTATAGTAACTACTATTGCTGGTAGCGGCGAGAAGGGTTTTGCCGATGGGGCTAGCTCCACAGCTGCATTTAATAGACCAATTGGTGTTGCAATTGATGCTAGCAGCAATATTATTGTTGCTGATAGAAATAATCACCGTATTCGCAAATTTGATAGAAATAACCTTAACCTTATAGGCACTCCCGATTGCGATGATATTGATATTTATGATTTAAGGCTTATTGTGAGTGATGGCGAATTTCAAAGTTTACAAAGCTTTGATATCACCGTAACAGATGATGGTAGTTGTGGTGTAATACCAACCAATTTAGCCCTTAGTGTTAGCAATATTGCTGAAGGTATATTAGCAAATAGTGTTATTGCCACTATTAGCGCTGATGATAGTGACAATCCCGCCAGCCTTAGTTTTAGTATTGTTGGTGGCAGAGATAGCGCTAGTTTTAGTATTAGGGCTGGTAACAAGTTAGTAATTGACCATAGTCCCGACCTTGGGACCCAAAGCAGTTATGAAATTATCATTGGCGCTAGTGATACCCTACATCTTGCTACTAAAAGTTTTGAAATTAGTGTTGTTGGGATTGAAAGTGTGCCTGTTTTTACCAGTGAGCCAATTACCGCTATTAAGGCTAATAGTCCATACCAATATAGCCTAAGCGCTAGTGATACTGATAGTAGTGACCTTGTCTTTAGCATCGCGCCAGAGGCTGACCTGCCAAGTTGGTTAAATGTTAGTTCAGTTGTAACAACTTTGGCAGGCTCTGGTTTCCTTGGTAACAATGATGGCGCCAGCGCCACAGCTAGATTTAATCAACCACAAGGTGTTGCAATTGATGATAGTGGCAATATTATTGTTGCTGATACAATGAATAGCCGTATTCGTAAAATTAGTCCAAGCGGCATGGTAACTACTATTGCTGGCAGTAGCAGGGGTTTTGCTGATGGTGTTAGCACCACGGCTAAATTTGCTTCCCCAACGATGATTGCAATTGATGCTCTTGGCAATATTGTTATTGCTGATAGCATTGATAATCGTATTCGCAGCATTAGTTCAAGTGGCATAGTGAGCACTATTGCTGGTAGTGGTATGGCTAGTTTTGCCAATGGGGCTAGCGCCACCGCTCAATTTAGAGAACCAAGAAGTGTTGCAGTTGATGCTGCTGGTAATATTATTGTTGCCGACGCAGATAATCATCGTATTCGCGGCATTAGCTCAGATGGGACAGTCACCACTGTTGCTGGTAATGGTAATATTGGTCATGTTGATGGGGCTAGCGCTACGGCTCAGTTTACTTTACCGCTAGGTGTTGCAGTTGATGCTGCTGGTAATATTATTGTAGGTGATAGCAATAATCGTCGTATTCGCAGCATTAGTCCAAGTGGTATAGTCAGCACTGTTGCTGGTAGTGGTTTTCAAGGTTTTGTTGATGGGGCTAGCGCCACAGCCAAGTTTGATGCCCCAAGGGGTATTGCAATTGATGTTGGTGGTGATATTATTGTTGCTGATACCCAGAATAATCGTATCCGTAGAATTAGCGCAGGTGGTATAGTCAGCACTATTGCTGGTAGTGGCGCTGAGGATTTTGCTAACGGTGATGGCGCTAGTGCTAGATTTAACAACCCAGCTGATGTTGCAATTGATGCTTCAGGCAATATTATTGTTGCTGATGAAGATAATAACCGCATTCGCAAAATTGAGAGAAATAACGCCCTACTTGTGGGTGCTACCAGCTGTAGTGATATTGGTATTTATGATGTAGGGCTTGTTGTTAGTGATGGCGAATTTCAAAGTTTACAAAGCTTTGATATTGTTGTTACAGATGATGGTAGTTGTGATGTAGCACCAACCAGTTTAACCCTCAGCACTACCACTGTTGTTGAAAACATTGCAACAAGTAGTATTATTGCTACTATTAATGCTACTGCGACTAATCCGCTAAACGATTTTGAGTTTAGTATTGTTGGCGGTAAAGATAGCACTAATTTTAGCATTAACGCTACTAATCAATTAGTTATTAACCACAGTCCAGACTTTGAAGCCCAGAGTAGTTATGAAATTATTATTGGTGTTAGTGATATGGTCCATATTGCTACTAAGAGTTTTGAGATTAACGTTGTTAATATTGCTAATGAAATAACCCCTGTTTTTACTAGTTCTCCAATTACTATTGCTAGAATTAATAATTTATACCAATATAGCTTAAACGCCAGCGATGATGTTGGTGGCAACCTTGTCTTCAGTGTTGCGCCAGATGTTGAATTGCCCAATTGGTTAACTGTTAGCGCAGTTATAAGCACTTTGGCAGGTGATGGTTTAGAGGATGAGGATAATGGCACTACTAGCACAGCCAGCTTTAACGACCCAACAGGGGTGGCAATTGATGCTAGTGGCAATATTATTGTCGCTGATCAATTTAATAGTCTGATTCGTAGCATTAGCCCAGATGGAACAGTGAGAACTATTGCTGGCAGTGGTACTGGTTTTGCTGATGGGGCTAGCGCTACCGCCAAATTTAATTCCCCAAGAGATGTTGCAATTGATGCTAGTGGCAATATTATTGTTGCTGATAGTAATAATAATAGAATTCGCAAAATTACCACAGATGGTAGAGTAAGCACTATTGCTGGTAGCAACTCTGGTATTGTTGATGGGGCCAGCGCTACTGCTAAGTTTGATATCCCAAGTGGTATTGCCATTGATGCTAGTGGTAATATTATTGTTGCTGATAGAGATAATCACCGTATTCGCAAAATTAGCTCAGAGGACATAGTCACCACTATTGCTGGTAGTGGTAACCCTGGTTTTACTAATGGGGCTAGCGCTAGCGCCAAATTTGATTCCCCATCAGGTGTTGCAATTGATATTCTCGGCAATATTATTGTTGCTGATACCAATAATCATAGTATCCGTAACATTAGCGCAGATGGGGCAGTCATTACTATTGCTGGTAGTAGGACAATTAGTTTTGTTGATGGGGCTAGCGCTAGCGCCAGATTTAATGCCCCAACAGGTGTTGCAATTGATGATAGTGGCAATATCATTGTTGCTGATAGAGATAATCACCGCATTCGCAATATTGGCGAAGATAGCATGGTGAGGACTATTGCCGGCGGTAGCGAGGACTTTGCTGATGGTGTTTTCTCCATAGCTAGATTTAGATCCCCATCGGGTGTTGCAATTGATGCTAGTGGTAATATTATTGTTGCTGATAGAGATAATCACCGTATTCGTAAAATTGAGAGGAATAACCTTGTAGGCACTCCTCCTAGTTGTGATGATATTGGCAGCTATGATGTAGGTCTTATTGTTAGTGATGGCGAATTTGAAAATTTACAAAGTTTTACTATTAGAGTTATTAGTGATGGCAGCTGTATTTTAGTGGCACCATTTAGTTTTGATACAATTAGTGATGTTGCCCTAAGTGAGACTATTACTTCTAATGCCATCATAGTTACTACCAATACCCTAGACCCACAAAGTACATTTACTATTAGAATTGAAGGTGGCGGTGGGCGCTATTCTATTAACGATGGTAGTTATACAGACGTTGTGGGAGTAGTGAATGTTGGCGATAGTGTTAAGGTGCAGATTGTAGCCAGCGACCAGCTAAATACCGCAAAAACAGCAACTGTTAGCATAGATGATGTTGCAGCCATATTTACTATTACCACCACTAATTTTTCAATTGTTGGTGGTGACAGCACGGTTAGTTATAATAATCTTGCAATTACTATTAGCGCTACTAGTAGTGATAGTCAAATAATACCGATAACTTGGACTTCTAGCGCTACAAATGTTGTAAGTTTTAGTGACCCAGATATTGGCTTAATTACTATTGTTGGTGTTGGCACCTCTTTGATTACTGCAAGGCGGGGCGATAATGAGAGCAGTATAATTTTTACCGTAGAGCCCTTAACCCTAACCCCAACATTTGCCAGCCCACAAACTTTTACTTATAATACCAGCATAAGAACTGTAGTCGCAACCATTACCAGCAGCATAATAGGCGCTGATGATGTTAGCCTCACTATGGGCGGTATGGTAACTGCAACAAATGTTGGCAATTATAATATAGGCCTAGGGCTAATAGGCGCTGATAGCCGCAACTATCGCTTAAGCACAACTACCCTTAGCTGGTCAATTATAAAAGCAAACCAAACTGGCTTTACTATTATGGTTAGCAGCACCTTAGAAATAGGGGCAACTACAACTGCAACCACAGAGGGCGGACAAAGCACAGGCGCTATTAGTTTTAGCTCTAGCAACCCAGCCATTGCAACTATCAGCCAAAGTGGTCTGATTAGTACCCAAAATCTAGGCACTACCACCATTACTGCAACTAGGGCTGGCAATAGTAACTATAATGATATTAGCGCTAGTGTTTTATTAACAGTAGTAGAAGTAGATACTACTCCAGATGCCTTTAGCTTTAGCGCGCTGGTGAATGTAGAGCTAAATGCGCTAATTAGTTCTAATATAGCAACTATTACTGGTTTTAGTGGCGCTGTTGGTATTCGCATTGAAGGTGGGACTTATATTATAGGCACTAGTTCTCCAACCGCAGCTTTGGGCACAATTAGCGCAGGTGAGATTGTTGCTGTCCAAGTTCTATCTAGTGGTGATTTTAACACTCAAACTGTTGCCACCTTAACTGTGGGCTCTGGTGATAGCGCAACAAGGGCAATATTTAGTGTTACCACTAGGTCTGACCCAGCCATAACTCCCGACTCTATTACTTTAACCTTAAGCGCTACCACTACTATTGCTGATAATACTATAACCATTACTGTAAGTGCTAGTAACTCTAACGGAGCGATTGATATTACTGAATTAGCAGCAACTACAGTCCTAGCAAACGCTACTATCTCAGCTAGTGGCAATGAGATTACCTACACTCCTAGTGCTGTTGGCAATGAAATTATTAGTGTTATTAGCATAAATGGTATAGATGTTAGTAGTGTTAGTGGTAGTAGCGCTACATTTGAGGTTACCCACGGCGCGCTTACTAGAATTGAACTGGAGCCACAAAACCCCACTTTTATAGTGGGTGGCATGAATGAGAGCGAAATTATAATTGATATTACTTTATATGATGCTAATAATAATTTAATATTAGAGCCAACACAAGTTGATGTTGAATTAACAGGAGGATTTGGGGTTAAAAATCCTATGCGGTCCTCAGGCGGTAGAACGTCTATGTTAATAAATAATGAGCGTGAAGCAATGGGTATTTTAACTATTAGCTTTAGTGATATAATTGCTACTACCACTATTACTTCTATAGAGCGTCTAACTATTAGCGAAGGTGATAGAACTGTTAGTTATGGTGATGCTGATTTTACTCTTGTTGCCCAAGGTGGCGAGAGCGCGGACAATGCCACTTGGACATCTAGTACCCCCACTGTTGCCACTATTGATGAAAATAGCGGTTCTGTGGCAATTGTAAATGCTGGTACTACTATTATTACTGCTAAAAATAGTAGTAATGAGGCAACTATTAGCCTTATTGTTAATCCTCTAACTCTTAGCCCAACTTTTGCTAGCTCACCCACCTTGATTTATGATACTAATACAAGAACTGTGGCTGTGACTATTACCAGAGGCATAATTAGCAGCGATGATATTAGTCTAATCACAAGTGGTTCAATAACTGCAATAAACGCTGGCAATTACAATATCAATCTAGCGCTAGTAGGCGCTTCTAGCCCTAACTACCGCTTAAGCGCAGATGTCTTATCTTGGCAAATTGATAAAGCAGACCAAAGCGCATTTAGTTTAGGCGTTGATGTAACTATAGTGCTTGGCAATAGTTTAAGCCTTATGGTAACAGGAATATCTGCTACTATTTCTACTACCAATTATGGTTCATCTAATCCAAATGTTGCAATAGTAGATAGGACAAATGGGCAGATAACAATAGTTGGCATTGGCACTACTATTATTAGCGCTACTAACACTGGTGATGATAATTACAACCAAGCAGTTGCTAGTTATATGTTGACTGTTGCCAATACTGCACCCACCGTTGACAACCCTATACCAAATAGGTCTGCCTCACTAGGAAATTTATTTATTTTTACTATTCCAGAAAATACATTTAGTGATGCCAATGGTGATGACTTGACTATTAGTATTTCTAATTTGCCACCTAGCTTAACTTTTGATGGTGTTGAGACTATTTTAGGGACTCCAACACAAATAGGAGATTTCGACATAACTATCACCGCTAATGATGGCAATGGCGGTATGGTCAGCACCACCTTTGGTTTAGAAGTTACTGATAGACTTATTATTAATAGTGACAATCCAAGAAAAGCTATCTATGGCGCTACTGGCTTTATCCTTGTTGCCCAAGGTGGAGCGAACGCAGATAATGCCACTTGGACATCTAGTAATTTAAATGTTGCCACTATTGATGAAAATAGCGGCTTTGTAACAATTACAGGTGTTGGCACTACTGCTATTACTGCCAAAGACGGCAGTGAAGAGGCAACTATTAGCCTTATTATTAATCCTCTAATAATAACCCCAACCTTTGCCAGCTCACAAACCTTTACTTATAACGCCAGCATAATAACTGTGTTTGCAACTATTAGCAGAGGTATAGTAGGCGCTGATGATATTAGCCTTAGCATAAGCGGGGCAACTGCAACTGATGTTGGAAACTACAATATGAGCCTAGAACTAACAGGCGCTGATAGCCTCAACTATATCTTGAGTACAAATACTCTATCTTGGCGAATTAACAAAGCAAACCAAAACGCATTTAGCATCACTGCTGGGGCTACCCTAGCATTTAGCGCAACTAGGGCTATTATGGCAGTAGCGCCGGGCAGTGGTGATGGCACTATTACTTATGCTACTAGCCCAAGTGGTATTATTACTATTGATAACGGTATTGTGAGGGCAATTGGCTTAGGACTGGCTACCATTGCTGCGACCAAAGCAGGTGGTAGAAACTATAATGATATTAGCGCAAGCACTTCGCTAGAAGTGGTCGCCAGCTTTACTTTAGATATTGATGGTGACGGTAGTAGGCTAACTACCACCGATGGTGTTTTAATCCTTAGATATTTAACAAACCCTGACCCTAGAATATTCACTACCACTGGGGCAACTACAACAATTGCAATAGATGAACAGACTATTAAAAATACTTTAGCAGCTGCTTATAATGGTAATATTTTAGATATTGATGGCAATAGAGAAACAGAAGCAAACAGCGATGGTATGTTAATTATGCGCTACCTAGCAGACCAAGAAAATCTTTATGTTGATGATTTAGTTGGAGATAACCCGACAAGAAATGCTGAGGAAATTAGAGAGTATCTTGAAGATATATATTAATCAGTAATCATGACTGTGGCAGCTACCCCAAGACCTTTGCTTTTAGCTTTATTTTATAATAGATAATATTTGCTTGACATTGATAAATTCTCTGGTATCATAGGTGCTATGAACCTAGAAACAGCTGTGATTAGCGCTACTAGATACGATAGCATAAGTTAGGAAGATAGCGCTTTTAGGCTGTCTTGTAGCTGTATGTACTGGAACCTTATGATATAACAAAAAATTATGCGAACTGTATTATCAAGAGTAACTGCCACTGCCCTATTTTTACTGAGTTCATTACCAATCACAGCAAACACAGACCCTTTTAGCTTTGGCGCGCTAACAGGTGCAACTCCAAATACATTAATTACTTCTAATATAGCAACCATTACTGGTTTTGACAGCACTGCTAGCATTCGTATTGAAGGTGGGTCTTATACCATAGGTAACAGCGTCCCAACCGCAGCTGAAGGGGCAATTACCTCAGGCGCTACTGTTGCTGTGCTAGTTTTATCTAGTAGCGAGTTTAACACTCTAACTGTTGCCACTTTAACCGTAGGTTCTGGGGCTAGTGCCACAAGGGCAATATTTAGTGTTACTACCAAACCCGAATCGGTTAGAGTCCCAAACACTATTAATTTAACTTTAAGCGATACCAATGCTGATAATCCTATAACTATTACTGTAAACGCTAGCGATGCCAGCGGGGCAATTGATATTGCTGAATTAGTGGCAACTGTAGTCTTAGCAGGCGCTGCTGTTTCAACTAATGGCAATGAGATTACCTACACCCCTAGTGCTGCTGGCAGTGAAACTATTAGTATTATTAGCATAAATGGTATAGATGTTAGTGGTGTTAGTGGCAGTAGCGCTGCATTTAATGTTTTCCACGGCGCGCTTGCTAGAATTGGATTAGAGCCACAAAACCCCACTTTTTTGGTAAATGGTGAAGATATAACTGGCGTTACAATTATTGTCACTCTATATGATGCAAATAATAATTTAGTATTAACTGAGATGGATATCAAGTTTGCAGAACCAGGAGGAGGAGGAGGTTTTCAAGCTCTAAATGGCAAGGCTTTAGGCGGAACAGGAACTGTTAGAGTATCTGAAAGGCGTCAAAGAACAAGTATTGTTACTATTGAGGTTGGCGCTATATCTGCTACGACCACTGTTACTTCTATACTAACGCAAAATCTATTTATCATCGGCGGTGATAGAGTTGTCGCTTATGGCGCTGCTACCTTTGACCTTGATACTCAAGGTGGACCGAGTACAGGTGGTACTACTTGGACATCTAGTACCCCCAATGTTGCTACCATTGTTGAAAATAGTGGTGTTGTAACAATCAGAGGCATTGGCACTACTACTATCACTGCTAGTATAGGTAGTGAACAAGCTAGTATTACTCTATTAGTAAATCCCAGACAGCTTAGCCTCAATGTTAGCCCAACCACTGGTATTATGTTTAATAACACTAGTCAAACTATAGCGGTTAGGCTAATTAATGCTGTTGAGATTGATATTGATAATGGCGCTATTGCCCTAGTCATAAGTGGTGACCAAACTGCAATAAATGTTGGTGATTATCAATTTAGTGTTGCTATTAGCGGTAGCGCCAGCCCAAACTACATATTTAGTCCACAAACTATTAATTGGACTATCAACCAAGCTGAGCAATCTAGTTTTGCCTTTACTCCACCTAGCTTCATACTACCACCAGCAACGTTAGATTTAAGCACTTTTACAACTGGAGCGCTTAGCACAGCAGATATCATTTATACTATTATCGCAAGTTCTGGTTCTGCTAGTATTAGCAATGGTATCCTAACTCCTATTAGTGTTGGCAATATTAGTATTAGCGCTATTAGCCCTGGGGATGGTAACTACTTGGAAGCTTCAGTTATAGCTGATATTAGTATTTTTGATACACTTACACCTGTTTTTACCTTAGCAACCACTAGCATTACCCTTAGCAAAAATGCTCCCAATACCATCCGTCATGTAGTAAATATAACAGCTATTGTTGCTGATGAGGGTATAACCAGCCAACAAGCAACATTTAGCATTACTAGGACTGGTGATGATATCTTTACTTCCAGTCCAGAACCTGTTATATCATTTGCCACCAATAGTATTCAAACTAGCGCGCTGTTGACCAGCACTCCAACAAATGCTGCGCTTTACTTTAGTATCACCCCTGATGCAACAGGTAGCGCTATGCTGGTAATTGACTTAGATAAAGCAAATGGGCAGGATGGCAGCAAAGCGCTAATAGTAACTGTTAAAGATAGCAACATAGCTTCAATAATTAGCATTAGTAATAACAACTTAGATAATATTTCAGTATTTGGCGGGCATTTATACGGCATTATTGGTAATGGTCTTGGTAATAGTTATAATAACTTATTAAATACCTTTAATACAGAGGGTGGTTATTTAGCTAGAGTAGAGAGCGCTGCTGAACTAATGTATGTAAGAGAATTGTTTCCCGGTGATACTAACTTCTTTTACCTAGGCGCTAACGATATAGACCGCGAAGGAGATTGGGTCTATACTAATGACAACACTCAATTTGGCGTAGACACAAACACAAACCCTGGGGCTGGCGGCTTTGTGGTTTATCCGGGATTTTTTAATATTTTTACAGATGAAGAACCGAATAATAGCTTTGGAGCACAACATTGCCTAACTGCAAGGGGGCATGATAGAAGTTGCGCATTGACTATAGGCGCTGTTTTTGAGTTTCCCAATGGGTTTCCTGCTATCACTAATTTAGAGACAATTAATATTCTTTTTGGTTCTACATCACCAACTACTATTGCTAATCTATTAGGTTTTGACTTAGATGGTGATAATATTGCTTGGTCGGCAACAGATAGCGGCGCTGGCGGTAGTTTTGCTATTACTAATCAAAACCCCAATAGCCCGGTGGGCACTACTACTATTAGCTATCAACCAGCGACTAACTTCTTGGGCACAAATACTTTAACTATTTACCTTAATAAAGATAGCGACAATGAAGCCTCAGCAATGATAATGATTAATGTATTTAGCCCCATGCCTGTCCTAGTTACCCCTACTGCTCAGGTATTATCAGTTGGTAGCCCAGTATTGCTAACTATTGTTAACAATATCGAAGTACCGATAGAGAATTTTAGTATAACCCCTACTTTAGCTGCTGGCTTAGTTGCTAATATAGTTAGCAACAATATTGTTATAAGCGGCACGCCATCTGTAGCCCAACAAAGCACAACCTACACGCTTAGCGCAGGCAATGCGAGCGGTACTGATACTATTAGCTTTGCTATTAGTATTGACTTAGAATACCTTAGGATTAGGCTAGTTACCCCTACTGCTCAGATATTATCAGTTGGCGAACCCGTATCACTAACTATTGTTAACAATGGCGAAGTAGCGCCAAAGATTTTTAGCATAACCCCTGCCTTAGCTGCTGGCTTAGCTGCTAATATAGTGAACGGCAATATTGTTATAAGCGGCGCGCCATCTGTGGCCCAACAAAGCACAACTTACACACTTAGCGCAAGCAATGCGGGCGGTACTGATACTATTAGCTTTGCTATTAGTATTAACTTAGAATCCCTTAATATTGTGGAAGGAGATATAACTGCTACTTATGGTGATAATATTAGCTTTAGTGCCAATATTGCCGGTGCTACGTGGGCATCTAGTGATGCTGCGGTTGCCAACATTGATCCAAATACTGGTGTGGTTAGCACTATTGGTACTGGTAGGGCTATTATTACCGCTAGTAATGATATTATTAGAGATGCAGGTGGTGAGGGCGAAGCGAGTGTTACCCTAATTGTTATTGCCCGAGAGATAACAACCACTATTAGTGATGTTCACAGTTTTGCCTTTAATAATACTACTAGGACCGTAGCAGTTAGTCTAAATAATGCCGTTGAGAGTGATATTAACAGCGGCGCTATTGCTCTTAGCATTAGTGGCGCTAATACGGCGCTTAATGCTGGTACTTATACCTTTACCACTGGTGTTAGCGGTAGCGCCAGTCTAAACTACATATTTAGTCCAACAACTATTACTTGGACTATTGTCCAAGTTAGACAATCTAATTTTGCCTTTGCTCTACCTAGCTTTATACTACCAACACAAACCTTAGATTTAAGCACTTTTACAACTGGAGCGCTTAGCACAGCAGATATTATTTATACTATTAGCGCAGGTTCTGGTTCTGCTAGTATTAGCAATAGTATCCTAACTCCTATTAGTGTTGGCAGTATTAGTATTAGCGCTATTAGTCCTGGGGATGGCAACTACTTGGAAGCTTCAGCTGTGGCTGGCATTGATATTGTTGATGCGTTTCCACCTGTTTTTACCTTAGCAACCACTAACATTAGCCTTAGCAAAAATGCTCCCAATACCATCCGTCATATTGTAAATATAACAGATATTGTCGCCGATGAGGACATAACCAGCCAACGAGCAACATTTAGCATTACTAGGATTGGCGATAATATCTTTACTTTCAGTCCAGAACCTGTTATATCATTTGCCATCAATAGTATCCAAACTAGCGCGCTGTTAACCAGCACTCCAACAAATGCTAGGCTTTACTTTAGCATTAACCCTGATACAATAGGTAGAGCTGTGCTGATAATTACCTTAGATAAAGCAAATGGCCAAGATATTAGCAAAGCGCTAATAATAACTGTCGAAGATAGTAATACAGCCCCAATAATTAGCATTGCTGATAGCAGGATAGTAAATTTCTCAGTATTTGGCGGTCATGCATACGTCATAATTGGCGGTGATAATTATAATAATTTATTAAATACTTTTGACACAGAGGGTGGCTATTTAGCTAGAGTTGAGAGCGAAGCTGAACTAAGCCATATACGAAGATTGTCTTTTGGTAATTTTTATATAGGCGCTAATGATATAGCTAGTGAGGGAGATTGGGTCTATATTAACAACGGCGTTCAATTTGGCGTAGACACAAACCCTGGGGCTGGCGGTTTTGTGGTTTATCCGGGATTTTTTAATATTTTTGAATTTGGGCTCAATAATGAACCAAATAATACAGGCGGAGACCAAGATTGTTTAAGCTCAAATAGTGGTGATATATTTTGTAGTTCGCGTTTAGAAGGGATTTTTGAGTTTCCCAATGGCTTTCCCGCTGCTAGCAATTTAGGTAGAGTTAATGTTGATTTTAACGCTACATCACCGACTATTATTGCTAATCTATTAGGCTTTGACTTAGACGGTGATGAAACCGTCTGGTCAGCAACAGATAGCGGTGCTGGTGGTAGTTTTGTTATAACCCCTAGTGCTACTACCACTATTTCCTACCAACCAGCGCCAAACTTTCATGGTGATGCTGACCTAAGCATTAATCTTAACGAAGTTGGTCGCACTGATGGAGCATCAGTGGTAGTGATGATTAATGTAGCTAATCCTACCCCTGCCCTAGTTGCCCCTAGTCCTCAAGTATTATTGGTTGGTGGGCCCATGGCACTAACTATTGCCAACAATGGCGGAGTGCCAGCTGCTTTTGATATAACACCTGCCCTGCCTGCTAGCTTATCTATTAATGTGGTTGGTAATAGTATTGTTATAACTGGCATACCAATTATGACCCAACAAAGCACAACCTACACACTTAGCGCGAGCAATGCGGCTGGTGCTGATACTATTAGCTTTGTCATTAGTATTAACTTAGAACCCCTTAGCATTTTAGAAGGAGATATAACCACTACTTATGGTGATAATCCTAGCTTTAGTGCCAATATTGGCGGCTCTAATTGGACATCTAGTGATGCTGCGGTTGCCAGTATTGACCCAAATACTGGTGTGGTTAGCACCACTGGTGTTGGCAGGACTACTATTACTGCTAGTAATGATATTATTAGAAATGCAGGTGGTGAGGGCGAAGCGAGTGTTACCCTAATTGTTACTGCCCGAGAGATAACAACTACTATTGGTGATATTAGTTTTGTCTTTAATAATACTACTAGGACCGTAGCAGTTAGTCTAAATAATGTTGTTGAGAGTGATATTAATAGTGGCGCTATTAGTCTTAGCATTAGTGGCGCTAATGCGGCGCTTAATGCTGGGACTTATACCTTTATTACTGGTATTAGTGGTAGCGCCAGTCCAAACTACATATTTAGTCCAACAACTATTACTTGGACTATCAACCAAGCTGAGCAATCTAGTTTTGCCTTTAATCCTCCTAATTTTATACTATCAACATCAACCTTAGATTTAAGCGCTTTTATAACTGGGGCTTCCAGCACAGCTGATATTATCTACACTATTAGCCTAAGTTCTGGTTCTGCTAGTATTAACAATAGTATCCTAACTGCCATTAGTGTTGGCAGTATTAGTATTAGCGCTATTAGTCCTGAAGATGTTAATTATTTAGAAGCTTCAATTACCGCTGATATTAATATTGTTGATACTCTACCTTTTACTCTGGCAACTCATAGCATTATCCTTAGTAAAAACTCGCCTAATACTATTCGCCATATTGTAGCTATTACAGATATTATCACCGATGACGGCACAGCCAACCAACAAGCAACATTTAGTATTGCTAGGGTTGGTGATATTTTTACCGAAAATCCACAACCTGTTATATCATTTGCCACCGATAGTATCCAAACTAGCACTTCATTAACTGCTACCCCAACAAGTGCTGGTCTTTACTTTAGCATTGCCGCGGATGCAACAGGTAGCGCTGAGATGGTAATTACCTTGGACAGGGCAGATGGACAAGATAGTAGTCAAACGTTAGTAGTAACTGTTAAAGATAGCAACCAAGTCCCAGTAATTAGCGCTGCTAACAACTTAGAGGATATTTCAGTATTTGGCGGGCATTTATATGGTGTTATTAGCAGTGGTAGCTATAACGCTTTATTAAATGACTTTGATGCAGAAGGTGGCTACTTAGTTAGGGTTGAGAGCGCTGCTGAACTAGAACATATAATAGAATTGTTCCCTGGTGCAAACGACCGCTTTTATTTAGGGGCTAATGATATAGCTAGTGAAGGAGATTGGGTCTATACTAACGATGGCACCCAATTTGGCGTAGACACAGACACTGGGGCTGGCGGCTTTGTGGTTTATCCGGGGTTTTTAAATATTTTTGAATTTGGGGCAAGTACTCAACCAAATAATTCAGCTGGGGGCGCGGGACAAGATTGTTTAAGTCCAACGGGTGGTGATATAATTTGTGGTGGAGGTGGATTTAGCGATGGCACTGTTTTTGAGTTTCCCAGTGGTCTGCCTGCTACTACTAATTTAGGCACAACTAATATTCCTTTTGGCGCTACATCAGCAGTTAGTATTGCTAATCTGTTAGGTTTTGACTTAGATGGTGATAATATTGTTTGGTCGGCAACAGATAGCGGCGCTGGCGGTAGTTTTGTTATTGCTGGTCTAAACCCCGCTGACTCAGTAAATGTCATTAATATTGCTTACCAACCAGCACCAGACTTTTATGGCAATATTACCCTAACTATTAGTCTTAATGAGGTTGGTCGCACTGATGGGGCCTCAGCAGTGGCGATGATTAATGTGCCCAATCCTGTCCCTGACTTAGTTACCCCTACCGCTCAAGTATTATCATTTGGCAGGCCAGTATCACTAACTATTATCAACAATGGCGAGGCGCCAAGTGCTTTTAGTATAACGCCTGAGCTACCTGCTAGTTTGTCTATTAATTTAGTTGGTGGCAATTTTGTTATAAACGGAATACCAATTATAGCCCAACAAGATATAACCTACATGCTTAGTGCAAGTAATGCTGCTGGTACTGGGACCATTAGCTTTGTTATTAGTATTAACGTAGCCCCTCTTATGATTGTAGAAGGAGATATAACCGCTACTTATGGTGATAATATTAGCTTTACCACTAGTATTCCCGGCTCTACTTGGACTTCTAGTGACCCTGCGGTTGCTAGCATTGACCCAAATACTGGTGTGGTTAGCACTATTGGTGTTGGTAGTGCTACTATTATTGCTAATAATGATATTATTAGAGGCGCAGGTGGTGAGGGCGAAGCAAGTATTACTCTAATTGTTACTGCCCGAGAGATAACAGCTACTATCGGTGATATTAGTTTTGTGTTTAATAATACTACTAGGACCGTAGCAGTTAGCCTAAATAATGCTGTTGAGAGTGATATTAATAGTGGCGCTATTAGTCTTAGCATTAGTGGTGCTAACGCGGCGCTTAATACTGGCACTTATACCTTTACTACTGGTGTTAGTGGTAGCGCCAGTCCAAACTACATATTTATCCCAACAACTATTACTTGGACTATCAACCAAGCTGAGCAATCTAGTTTTGCTTTTAATCCTCCTAATTTTATACCATCAACATCAACCCTAGATTTAAACGCTTTTATAGCTGGGGCTTTTAGCACAGCTGATATTATTTATACCATTAGCTCAGGTTCTGGTTCTGCTAGTATTAGCAATAGTATCCTAACTGCTATTAGTGTTGGCAATATTAGTATTAGCGCTATTAGCCCTGAGGATACTAATTACTTGGAAGCTTCAATTACCGCTGATATTAATATTGTTGATACTCTAGCTTTTACTCTGGCAACTCATAGCATTATCCTTAGTAAAAACTCGCCTAATACTATTCGCCATATTGTAGCTATTACAGATATTGTCGCCGATAATGGTATTGCTAGCCAACAAGCAACATTTAGCATTACTAGGGCTGGTGATAATATCTTTGCTTTCGCTCCAATGCCCGTTATATCATTTGCCACTAATAATATCCAAACTAGCATGCTTTTAACCAACGTTACAGCAACTGCTAGGCTTTACTTTAGCATTGCTGCCGATACAATAGGTAGCGCTGCGCTAGTAATTGGCTTAGATAAAGCAAATGGGCAGGATAGCAGTCAAACACTGATGGTAACTGTCCAAGATAGCAACACAGCCCCAGTAATTAGTAATCCCGGTAGCAGGAGAGATTTATTGGCTGATTTTTCAGTGTTTGGCGGGCATTTATACCTTACTAGTGAGCCCGGCACTTATCAGGATTTATTGGATGATTTTGATGCAGAGGGTGGTTATTTAGTTAGAGTTGAGACTGCTCTTGAAATAGGGAATACAAGAATATTCCTTAATGGTTCTGATAATTTTTATATGGGCGTTAATGATATAGCTAATGAGGGAGATTGGGTTTATACTAATGACGACACTCAATTTGGCAAAGACACAAATGCTGGGGATGGCGGCTTTGTTGTTTATCCGGGATTTTTAAATATTTTTCAATCTGCACCAATAAGTGTTGGTGTCAATGTTGAACCAGATAATAGCGGAGGAAATCAAGATTGTCTAAACTCAGTTGGTAGTGATATAGATTGTAATTCGCTTTTAGGTGGTATTTTTGAGTTTCCCAATGGCTTTCCCGCTACTACTAATTTAGGTAGAGTTAATATTCCTTTTGGCGCTACATCATCAACTATTATTGCTAATTTGTTAGGTTTTGACTTAGATGGTGATGAGACCGTCTGGTCAGCAACAGATAGCGGTGCTGGTGGTAATATTGACATAATTGGCATCACTAGCTCTATTGTTGATATTTCCTACCAGCCAGCGCCAGACTTTCTGGGCAATATTACCCTAACTATTAATCTTAACGAAGTTGGTCGCAGTGATAGAGCATCAGCGCTGTTGATGATTAGAGTATTTAGCCCTTTCCCTAGACTAGTTACCCCTACCGCTCAGGTATTATCAGCTGGCGAACCTGTATTACTAACTATCATCAACAATGGTGAGGCGCCAGCTACTTTTAATATAACACCTACTCTGCCTGTTAGTTTATCTATTAATGAGGTCGGTGGTGATATTGTTATAAGCGGCACACCAATTATAGCCCAACAAATCACAACTTACACACTTAGCACAAGCAATGCGGTTGGAACTAATACTATTAGTTTTGTTATTAGCGTTAATATAGATCCCCTTAGTATTGTGGGAGGAGATATAACTGCTAATTATGGTGATGACGCCATTAGCATTACTAGCCAAGGTGGCGACCCAATACAACCAATCACTTGGACTTCTAGCATCCCCACTATTGCTACCATTGATGAAAATAGTGGTGTTGTAACAATTATAAATATTGGCACTACTACTATTACTGCTAGTAGAGGCAGCAGTCAAGCTAGTATTAGCCTGTTGGTAAATCCTAGACAACTTGGGCTTAGTGTTGGTCCAACTGATACTCTTGTCTTTAATAATACTAACCAAACCATAGCAGTTAGCCTAACTAATGCTGTTGAGAGCGATATCAACAGCGGCGCTATTAGCCTAACTATAAGCGGCGACCAAACTGCAATAAATGCTGGCAACTATCAATTTAGTGTCTCTATTAGTGGTAGCGCTAGTCCAAACTACATATTTGCCCCAACAACTATTAGCTGGGTAGTAGCCGCAGCTCGGCAATCTGAACTAGATATTACCAGCAATGCCACCAGACTTATGGTAGGACAAACAACCACCGCAACTGCTACTAATGACCAACCACAAGGCACACTAACAATCACCTCTAGTGAGGCTGGTATTGCCACAATTAATGGTAGCACCATAACCGCTACTAATGTTGGCATAACTACTATTACCATTAGCAAACAAGTTGCTAATTACAACAACATCAGCGCCAGTTATCAACTAGTAGTCATCCAAAATACCACAACCGCTATTGATGCTGGTGATGATAGGATTGCCACCTATATCCCTAATGGTATTCTAAGTCCTCAAATACCAACTAATGCCCAAGACAGAGTAATTAGCTATGCCGTAGACCCAATAGCTAGTGATGTTGTAACTATTGATAGCAATAGTGGTGCTATCACTATTATAAATGTTGGCACAGTTAGTATTATAGCCAGTGCCGCAACTACTACTAATTATGCTGCATCAACCGATAGCTATCTACTAACTATTAACCAAGCAACCCAAGGCACATTTACTATCACCGCTAGCGATACCCTAACATTTGGCACAACCAGCGCTATTGTGATAGTAGACCCGGGTAGTGGCGATGGGACTATTACTTATGAATCCAGTGATATAGCAATTGCAACCATTACCAACGATGGCATCATTACCGCAACTGGTGTAGGTGAGGCTATAATTACCGTAACCAGAGATGGTGGCAGAAACTATCTTAACACCAGCGCTACTCATTCGCTAATAGTTGAAAGAGCTGACCAAGCTGATTTTGTAATCAGCGGCAGCTCAACCTTAGTAAATGCTCAAACCAGTTTTGCAACCGCAACTGGTGGTAGCGGCACCGGGGCTATTGTTTTTAGTTCCAGTAACCCAGATATTGCAACTATTAGCCAAGGTGGCATAATTAACGCGCAAAGCCCGGGAACCACTACTATTAGCGCTACCAAAAGTGGTGGGGATAACTATCATGACATTAGTGATAATTATCTACTAACTATTACCAATACCACCCCTACTGTTACAAACCTTATACCAAACCAAATTGCCTCACTAGGAAACTTATTTACTTTCCCTATCCCAGCTAATACCTTTAATGATGCTAACGGCGATACCTTAACTATTAGTGTTTCTGCTTTACCACCTAGTTTAACTTTTGATGGTATTAACAGCATTACTGGTATTCCAGCAACACTAGGGATTTCAACTATAACCATCACCGCTGATGATGGTAATGGGGCTATGGTTAGCACTAGCTTTAGCTTAACAGTTAGTGGTGACTTTATTATTGTTGGTAGTAATTTAAGAAACGTTGTTTATGGCGCTGCTAGCCAAAACATCATAGCCCAAGGCGGAGCTAGTCCAACTGGGGCAATAACTTTTAGCTCCAGCACTCCAAGCATTGCTAACTTTGGTGATGCAAACATAGGCGTATTAGCTATATTAGGCGCTGGGACTGCAATTATAACTGCCACTAGAGATGGCACAGGCGAACAAGCGAGTGTTAGCTTTATTGTTAGTCCAAGGACTATTACCCCAACCTTTGCTAGTCCACAAACCTTTATCTACAACACCAATATAAGAACTGTGTTTGCAACTATTACCAGCGGCATAATAGCTACTGATGATGTTAGCCTTAGCATAAGCGGTGCAGCGACTGCAACTGATGTTGGCAACTACAATATAGACCTAACACTAACAGGCGCTGCTAGTCGCAACTATCGCCTAAGCACAACCACTCTTAGCTGGTCAATTATAAAAGCAAACCAAAGCCAATTTAGCCTAGGGGCTGATACAACTATAACATTTGGTGAAGGCTTAAGTCGCCCAGCAACAGGCGTTTCTGCTACTGTTGCTAGTAGTTATGGTTCATCTGACCCAGACGTTGCAACTGTGGATACAAACGGTGATATTACAACCACTGGTGTTGGCAGCGCTATTATTAGTACCACCAACACTGGTGATAATAATTACAACTCTGCAGCTGATAGCTATACACTAAATGTTGCTCCATTAACACTCACTATTGCCATCGGTAGCACTACCACTATTTATACTGGTGCTGCTATTATAGTAACCACCACTATTACCAATCTTGTTAGTGGGCACGAGCAGGTAAGCCTCACCATAAGTGGCGACCAAACAGCAATCAATGCTGGTGATTACTCTTTTGATATTAGCGCCATTGAAGGCAGTGATAGTCCTAATTACATATTAATCCCAATAACTATTAGCTGGACAATAGCCCCAGCTCAGCAATCCGAACTAGATATTACTGGCAATGCCACCAGACTCATGGTAGGACAAACAACCACCGCAACTGCTACTAATGACCAACCACAAGGCACACTAACAATCATCTCTAGTGAAGCTGGTATTGCCACAATTAACGGTAGCACCATAACCGCTACTAATGTTGGCATAACTACTATTACCATTACCAAACAAGTGGCTAACCACAACAACATCAGCGCCAGGTATCAACTAGTAGTTATCCAAAATACCACAGCTGCTATTGATGCTGGTGATAACAGAACTGCCACTTATGTCCCTAGTGGTACTCTAAGCGCTCAAACGCCAACTAATACCAGAGGCAGAGTAATTAGCTATGCCGCAGACCCAATAGCTAGTGATGTTGCAACAATTAACATAAACACCGGCGCTATCACTATTACAAATGCTGGCACAGTCAATATTATAGTCAGTGCTGCTGCAACTACTAATTATGCCGCCTCAACTGATAGCTATCTACTAACTATTAACCAAGCAAACCAAGGCACATTTACTATCACTACTAGTGCTACCTTAATATTTGGCGCAACGAGTGCTATTGTGGTAGTAGACCCAGGTAGTGGTGAGGGGACCATTAGCTATGCTGCTAGCCCAAGTGGTATTATCACTATTGATGTAAACGGTATTATTAGCGCAATCGGTGTAGGTGAGGCTACTATTACCGCAACCAAAGCAGGGGGTAGAAATTACAATGATATTAGCACTAGTGCTTCACTAGAGGTAGTTACTGACTTTAATTTAGATATTGACGGTGATAGCAACAGGCTAACTACCACTGATGGTATTTTAATTATCAGATTTTTAACAGGTTCTACTGATACCATAGATACCACTGATGCAACTACAACTGATGCACAAAGAGATAGCCAACAAATACTTAAATTTTTACAAAGGGGTTATGATAGTTTAGATATTGATGGTAATGGTGCAATAGAAGCAAACAGCGATGGTATGCTAATTATGCGCTACCTAGCAGACCAAGAAAATCTTAATGTTGGCGATTTGATTGGAGATAGCCCAACAAGGAGTGGAGCTGGGGCAATTAGCAATTACCTTGAAAGTATATATCAATAAAGGATTATCAGGAGCGAAGTTATAAAAACTGTATTTTATAAGTAATAGTAAACACAGCGGTAATTGTAACCGCTAGTAGCTACTTTGGCAATATTATTTTTATTTTTATGAAAGATGATATTACTTGACATTAATTAAACTTCTGGTATCATTACTGCTGTGGGTTTGAAGGTAACCATAATTAGTGATAACTGCAGCGCAGATTGCTGAAAATAGCATATTTTAAACTATATTATGGCCAGGTTTTAAAAGCTTATAATATAACAAAAAATTATGCGAACTATATTATCAAAACTAGCTGCTATTGTTTTATTTTTATTGAGTTCATTACCAATCACAGCAAACACAGACCCTTTTAGCTTTGGCGCGCTAACAGGCGCAACTCCAAATACATTAATTACTTCTAATATAGCAACCATTACTGGTTTTGACAGCACTGCTAGCATTCGTATTGAAGGTGGGTCTTATACCATAGGTAACAGCGTCCCAACCGCAGCTGAAGGGGCAATTACCGCAGGCGCTACTGTTGCTGTTAAAGTTTTGTCTAGTAGCGAGTTTAATACTCAAACTGTTGCCACTTTAACCGTAGGTTCTGGGGCTAGCGCCACAAGGGCAATATTTAGTGTTACTACCAAACCCGAATCGGTCAGAGTCCCAAACACTATTAATTTAACTTTAAGCGATACCAATGCTGATAATCCTATAACTATTACTGTAAACGCTAGCGATGCCAGCGGGGCAATTGATATTGCTGAATTAGTGGCAACTGTAGTCTTAGCAGGCGCTGCTGTTTCAACTAATGGCAATGAGATTACCTACACCCCTAGTGCTGCTGGCAGTGAAACTATTAGTATTATTAGCATAAATGGTATAGATGTTAGTGGTGTTAGTGGCAGTAGCGCTGCATTTAATGTTTTCCACGGCGCGCTTGCTAGAATTGGATTAGAGCCACAAAACCCCACTTTTTTGGTAAATGGTGAAGATAGAAGTAGCGCCTTCATTAATGTTACTCTATACGATGCAAATAATAATTTAGTATCAATTGAAAGACTTGTTGAGGTTAGGGGAGCGAATTTTAGCACTAACAACACTGTTACTTCAAACGGAACAGGAACTGTTAGCATATCAAGTGATAGTCAAACTACAGGCATTTTTACTGTTACCGTTGGCAGTATATCTGCTACTGGTACTGGTACTGCTGTTAAGATAGCAAATATAGGTTTTATGGGTATTAGTGATACTAACTCTGATAGTCCTATAACTATTACCATAAGCGCTACTGATTCTGCTGGCAGCGCAATTGATATTAGCGAATTAGCGGCAACTGTAGTTCTAGCAGGCGCTGCTATCTCAACTAACGGCAACCAAATTACCTACACCCCCGGCACCACTGGCAGTGAAACTATTAGAATTATTAGTATAAATGGCTTAAATATTATAAATGTTAGTGGCGATAGGGCTACATTTAATGTTTCTCACGGCGCACTTAATAGAATTGAATTAGCACTACAATCCTTGACTATAACAGTTAATGATAGCATCACCTTAGATACTAGCTTGCTTGATGCTAATAATAACTTATTTTTACCTCCGACTACATTAACTTTTAGTGTAGAAGGCTCTTTTACTATTTCTACTTCAACTACTATTAGCGTTGCTGGTAGAGCATCTATTACAGTAGGAGCAACTGCTGCTGGTGTTGGTACTCTTACTATTAGCGTTGGTGCTAAATCTGCCGCAATTGCTATTACTGCTACTGCTGCTGGACCTCTAATTATTGTCGGGAGTGATATAACTGCTATTTATGGTGATACTATCAGCATTGCTAGCCAAGGTGGCAATCCACTACAACCAGTTACTTGGGATTCTAGCATCCCCACTGTTGCTACCATTGATGAAAATAGTGGTCTTGTAACGACCACAGGTGTTGGCACTACTGTTATCACTGCTAGTAGAGACAGCAGCCAAGCTAGTATTACCCTATTAGTAAATCCCAGACAACTTAGCTTTGATATTGACCCAACCACTACTTTTGTCTTTAATAACACTAGCCAAACCGTAGCAGTTAGCCTAAATAATGCTGTTGAGAGCGATATTAATAGTGGCGCTATTACTCTTAGCATTAGTGGTGTTAATACGGCACTTAATGCTGCTGCTTATACCTTTACTACCAGTGTTAGCGGTAGCGCCAGCCCAAACTACATATTTAGCCCAATAACTACTACTTGGACTATCAACCAAGCTGAGCAATCTAGTTTTGCCTTTACTCTTCCTAGTTTTATAATATCAACATCAACCCTAGATTTAAGCGCTTTTGTAACTGGGGCTTCCAGCACAGCTGATGTTATTTATACCATTAGCTCAGGTTCTGGTTCTGCTAGTATTAGCAATAATATCCTAAGCCCTATTGGTGTTGGCAGTATTAGTATTAGCGCTATTAGCCCCGAAGATACTAACTACTTGGGAGCTACAGCTGTAGCTGGCATTCATATTATTGACGCGCTTCCACCTGCCTTTATGCTAGCAGCCACTAGCATTACCCTTACTAAAAATGCTCCCAATACCATCCGTCATATTATAGATGTAACAGGACTGGTTGCTGATATTAGCGGTATTGACCAACAAGCAACATTTAGCATTACTGTGAGTGGTGATGATATCTTTACTCTTGAGCCAGAACCTGTTATATCATTTGCTACCAATAGTATTCAAACTAGCGCGCTGTTGACCAGCACTCCAACAAATGCTACGCTTTACTTTAGCATCACCCCTGATACAATAGGTAACGCTATACTGGTAATTGACTTAGATAAAGCAAATGGGCAGAATAATAGCCAAACTTTAGTAGTAACTGTCCAAGATAGCGACACAGCCCCAGTAATTAGCAATCCCGGTAGCAGGAGAGATTTATTAGCTGATTTTTCAGTGTTTGGCGGGCATTTATACCTTGCTAGACAGAGTGGTACTTATCAAGAGTTATTAGATGACTTTAATGCAGAGGGTGGCTACTTAACCAGAGCTGATAATGGCGCTGAACTATTACATGTAATAAACTTATTTCCCGGCACTGTGGATCTCTTTTATTTAGGAGCTGATGACATAGCCAGTGAAGGAGATTGGGTTTATACTAATGACGGTACTCAATTTGGTGTAGATACAAATACTGGGAGTGATGGTTTTGTCCCCTATCCGGGATTTATTAATATTTTTGCAGCTGGCGAGCCTAATAATAACGATGGTGGAGGAAGAAGAGAAAATTGCCTAACCCCACAACGTAATGATGTAATTTGTACCGCAAATAGGGGTGGTGTTTTTGAGTTTCCTAATGGGTTTCCTGCTACTACTAATTTAGGCACGGTTAATATTCCTTTTGGCGCTACATCACCAATTACTATTGCTAATTTATTAGGTTTTGACTTAGACGATGATGATATTGTTTGGTCGGCAACAGATAGCGGCGCTGGTGGTAATATCAACATAATTGGCATCACTAGTTCTATTGCTGATATTTCCTATCAGCCAGCGCCAAGCTTTGGGGGCAATATTAGCCTAACTATTAGTCTTAACGAAGTCGGTCGCACTGGTAGAGCCTCGGCGGTAATAATGATTAGTGTGCTTAATCCAATCCCTAGCCTAGTTACCCCTACCGCTCAAGTATTATCAGCTGGCGAACCCGTAGCATTAACCATTATCAACAATGGTGGGGTGCCAACTATTTTTGGTATAACACCTACTCTGCCTACTAGTTTATCTATTGATTTGGTTGGTAGCAATATTGTTATAAGCGGCACACCAATTATAGCCCAACAAAGCACAACCTACACACTTAGCACAAGCAATGCGGTTGGCACTGATACTATTAGCTTTGTTATTAGTATTAATATAGACCCCCTTAGTATTGTGGGAGGAGATATAACTGCTAATTACGGTGATGACGCCATTAGCATTACCAGCCAAGGTGGCAACCCAGCACAACCAATCACTTGGACTTCTAGCATCCCCACTGTTGCTACCATTGATGAAAATAGTGGTGTTGTAACAATTATAGATATTGGCACTACTACTATCACTGCTAGTAGAGGTAGCAGTCAAGCTAGTATTAGTCTATTGGTAAATCCTAGACAACTTGGGCTTAGTGTGGGCCCAACTGATACTCTTGTCTTTAACAATACTAGCCAAACCATAGCAGTTAGCCTAACTAATGCTGTTGAGGACGATATCAACAGTGGCGCTATTATCCTAACTATAAGCGGCGACCAAACTGCGATAAATGCTGGCAACTATCAATTTAGTGTCTCTATTAGTGGTAGCGCTAGTCCAAACTACATATTTGCCCCAACAACTATTAGCTGGGTAGTAGCTGCAGCTCGGCAATCTGAACTAAATATTACCAGTAATGCCACCAGACTTATGGTAGGACAAACAACCACCGCAACTGCTACTAATGACCAACCACAAGGCACACTAACAATCACCTCTAGTGAGGCTGGTATTGCCACAATTAATGGTAGCACCATAACCGCTACTAATGTTGGCATAACTACTATTACCATCACCAAACAAGTTACTAATTACAACAACATCAGCGCCAGTTATCAACTACTAGTTATCCAAAATACCACAACCCCTATTGATGCTGGTGATGATAGGGCTGCCACCTATATCCCTAGTGGTATTCTAAGTCCTCAAATACCAACTAATGCCCAAGACAGAGTAATTAGCTATGCCGTAGACCCAATAGATAGTGATGTTGTAACTATTGATAGCAATAGCGGTGCTATCACCATTATAAATGTTGGCACAGTTAGTATTATAGCCAGTGCCGCAACTACTACTAATTATGCCGCATCAACCGATAGCTATCTACTAACTATTAACCAAGCAATCCAAGGCACATTTACCATCATCGCTGGCGATACCCTAACATTTGGCGCAACCAGCGCTATTGTGATAGTAGACCCGGGTAGTGGTGATGGGACTATTACTTATGAATCCAGTGATATAGCAATTGCAACTATTACCGCCGATGGTATCATTACTGCAACTGGTGTAGGTGAGGCTATAATTACCGCAACCAAAGATGGTGGTAGAAACTATCATGACATTAGTGATAGTTATCTACTAACTATTACCAATACCACCCCTACTGTTACAAACCTTATACCAAACCAAATTGCCTCACTAGGAAACCTATTTACTTTCCCTATCCCAGCTAATACCTTTAATGATGCTAACGGCGATACCTTAACTATTAGTGTTTCTGCTTTGCCACCTAGTTTAACTTTTGATGGTATTAACAGCATTACTGGTATTCCAGCAACAGTAGGGATTTCAACTATAACCATCACCGCTGATGATGGTAATGGGGCTATGGTTAGCACTAGCTTTAATCTAGAAATTACTAATAGATTTATTATTACTGGCGATAATCCAAGAAGTGCTGTTTATGGCGATGCCAGCCAAAACATCATAGCCCAAGGTGGGGCTAGTCTAACTGGGGCAATAACTTTTGTCTCTAGCACTCCAAGTATTGTTAACTTTGGTGATGCAAACATAGGTGTGTTAACCATATCAGGCGCTGGGACTGCAATTATAACTGCTACTAGAGATGGCACGGGCGAACAAGCAAGCATTAGCTTTATTGTTAGTCCAAGGACCATTACCCCAACCTTTGCCAGCTCACAAACCTTTATCTACAACACCAACATAAGAACTGTACTCGCAACTATTACCAGCGGCATAATAGGTACTGATGATGTTAGCCTTGCTATAAGTGGGGCAACCGCAACTGATGTTGGCAACTACAATATAGACCTAACACTAACAGGCGCTGCTAGTCGCAACTACCGCCTAAGCACAACTACTCTTAGCTGGTCAATTATAAGAACAAACCAAAGCGCATTTAGTTTAGGGGCTGATACAACTATAACATTTGGTGATAGCTTTAGTCGCCCAGCAACAGGTGTTTCTGCTACTGCTGCTAGTAGTTATGGCTCGTCTAACCCAGACGTTGCAACGGTGGCTGCAAACGGTGATATTACAACCACTGGTGTTGGCAGCGCTATCATTAGCGCCACCAACACTGGTGATAATAATTATAACTCTGCAGCTGATAGCTATACGCTAAATGTTGCTCCATTAACACTCACTATTGCTATCGGTAGCACTACCACTATTTATACTGGTGCTGCTATTACAATAACTACCACTATTACCAATCTTGTTAGTGGGCACGAGCAGGTAAGCCTCACCATAAATGGCGACCAAACAGCAACTAATACTGGTGATTACTCTTTTGATATTAGCGCCATTGAAGGCAGTGATAGTCCTAACTACATACTAATCCCAACAACTATTAGCTGGGTAGTAGCCCCAGCTCGGCAATCCGAACTAGATATTACCAGCAATGCCACCAGACTCATGGTAGGACAAACAACCACCGCAACTGCTACTAATAACCAACCACAAGGCACACTAACAATCATCTCTAGTGAGGCTGGTATTGCCACAATTGATAGCAGCACCATAACCGCTACTAATGTCGGCATAACTACTATCACCATTACCAAACAAGTTGCTAATCACAACAACATCAGCGCTAGTTATCAGCTAGTAGTTGTCCAAAATACCACAACCCCTATTGATGCTGGTGATGACAGGGTTGCCACCTATGCCCCTAGTGGCGCTCTAAGCGCTCAAACGCCAACTAATACCCGAGGCAGAGTAATTAGTTATGCCGCAGACCCAATAACTAGTGATGTTGCAACAATTAACATAAATACCGGCGCTATCACTATTACAAACGTCGGCACAGTCAGCATTGTAGTAAGCGCCGCTGCAACTACTAATTATGCTACCTCAACCGATAGCTATCTACTAACTATTAACCAAGCAACCCAAGGCACATTTACTATCACCGCTAGCGATACCTTAACATTTGGCGCAACTAGCGCTGTTGTGGTAGTAGACCCTGGCAGTGGTGAGGGCACCATTACCTATGCTGCTAGCCCAAGTGGTATTATTACTATTGATGCAAATGGTATTATTAGCGCTGTTGGTGCGGGTGAGGCTATCATTACCGCAACCAAAGCAGGAGGCAGAAATTATAATGATATTAGCGCTAGCATTTCAATAGCAGTTACTCGCTTTAGCTTAGATATTGACGGTGATGGTAGTAGACTAACTACCACTGATGGTATTTTAATCATTAGGTATTTAACAAGCACTAACACATTTACCACTATTGGTGTAACTACAACAGATGCAACAATAGATGAACAGACTATTAAAAATATTTTAAAAACTGCTTATCAAAGCAATATTTTAGATATTGATGACAATGGGACAACAGAAGTAAGCAGCGATGGTATGTTAATTATGCGCTACTTGGCAGACCAAGAAAATCTTAATATCGACGATTTGGTTGGAAGTAACCCAACAAGAAGTCTTGAGGAAATTAGAGAGTATCTTGAGGATATATATTAAAACCGCAACTGAAGGTAGCCGCCCTAGCGTCATTGTTTTTAGTTTTATTTTTATAAGAGATATTATTTACTTGACATTTATTAATTTTCTGGTATCATCAGCGCTGTGAAACTAGGGGGCGACTTAATTACCGCTATTAAAGATGGTGGTACGTTAGCGAAATAAATTTTTTTAGACTGTATTATAGTCATATATTTAAAATCTTGTCATATAACAAAAAATAATGCAAACAATATTATCAAAAACAACTGCTGCTATTTTATTTTTACTAAGTTCATTATCAATTACAGCAAACACAGACCCCTTTAGCTTTACCGCGCTCACAGATGCAACCCCAAACACATTCATTACTTCTAATATAGCAACCATCACCGGTTTTGACAGCACTGTTAGCATTCGCATTGAGGGCGGGTCTTATATCATAGGCGCTGGCGCCCCAACCTCAGCTGAGGGGGCAATTACCGCAGGCGCTACTGTTGCTGTGCGAATTTTATCCAGTAGCGAATTTGACACTCAAACTGTTGCCACTTTAACCGTAGGTTCTGGGGTTAGTGCCACAAGGGCAACATTTAGTGTTACCACCAGACTTGGTCCCAGTACCCCTGTTTTTACTAGCACCCCAATTACTACCACTAGGGCTAATAGTCCATACCAATACAATCTAAGCGCCAGTGATGTTGATAGTAGTAATCTTGTCTTTAGCGCTGCGCCAGACGCTGAATTACCAAGTTGGTTAGCTATTGATATAATTGTAACAACTTTGGCAGGAGATGGTGTGTCTGGTGATAACAATGGCGCTAGCGCCACTGCTAGATTTAGAAACCCATCAGGTGTTGCAATTGATGCTAGTGGTGATATTATTGTTGCTGATACTATTAATCATCGTATTCGCAACATTAGTCCACAGGGCGTAGTAACCACTATTGCTGGTAGTGGTTTGGGTTTTTTGGATGGGGCTAGCGCCACAGCTCAATTTATCTTTCCAAATGGTGTTGCAATTGATGCTCTGGGCAATATTATTGTTGCTGATACTAGTAGTAATCGTATTCGCAGAATTAGCACAGGCGGTGAAGTAAGCACTATTGCTGGTAGTAGTGAAAGTGATTTTGTTGATGGCGCTAGCGCAACAGCTAGATTTAGTGCTCCATTTGGTGTTGCAATTGATGCTCTTAGCAATATTATTGTTGCTGATGAAAATAATCATCGCATCCGTAGCATTAGCACAAACGGTATAGTAACCACTATTGCTGGTAGTGAGACTGGCTTTGTTGATGGTGTTGGCAGCACAGCTAGATTTGCTTCCCCAACGGGTGTTGCAATTGATGCTAGTGGCAATATTATTGTTGCTGATAGGAATAATCATAGTATTCGTAGGATTACCCCAGGTGGCACAGTGAGCACTATTGCCGGTGATGGCACTTTGGGTTTCATTGATGGCGCTAGTGCCACGGCTAGATTTTATAATCCGTTTGGTGTTGCAATTGATGCTCTGGGCAATATCATTGTTGCTGATAGAAGTAATAATCGCATTCGTAAAATTACCCCAGATGAGACAGTGAGCACTATTGCTGGTGGTCAATCTGATTTTGCTGATGGCGCTAGCGCTGCAGCTAGATTTAGTTCTCCAGTGGGTGTTGCAGTTGATGCTAGTGGCAATATTGTTGTTGCTGATAGAAGTAATGAGCGCATTCGTAAAATTAATATCAACAACTTTGCCCTTGTAGGCAATCCCATCTGTGATGATATTGGCATTTATAACCTAGAGCTTATTGTTAGTGATGGCGAGCTTCAAGATTTACAAAGCTTTAATATTGTTGTAGCAGATAATGGTGATTGCGACGCCATCCCGACTAATCTAGCACTCAGCACTACTACTATAAGTGAAAATATCCTAGCAGGCAGTGTTATTGCCACTATTAGCGCTGATGATAATAATCCCGCCAGCCTTAGTTTTAGTATTGTTGGCGGAGCGGATAGCGCTAGTTTTAGTATTAGTAGCAGTAATAGTAATCAATTAGTAATTAACCATAACCCTAACTTTGAGGCTCAAAATAGTTATGAAATTATTATTGCCGTTAGCGACGTTATACATAGAACAACCAAAACTTTCAATATTATTGTTGATAATGCCCCTGCTTTTACTAGTGCGCCAATTACTAGGACTTTAGCTAATAGTTTATACCGCTATAACTTGAGCGCTAGTGATAGCGATAGTAGCAACCTTGTTTTTAGCGCGGACCCAGATACTGAATTACCAAGTTGGTTGACTATTGTTGATACTTTTGTGACCACTTTAGCAGGAAGTTCATTTGGTGATGATGATGGCCCTAGCGCCACAGCGCAATTTAATAGACCAACAGATGTTGCAATTGATGCTAGTGGCAATATTATTATTGCTGATAGGAATAATCACCGTATTCGCAGTATTGCCTCAGATGGCACAGTGACAACCATTGCCGGTGATGGCATAGCAGGTTTTACTAATGGCGCTAGCGCTACAGCGCAATTTAATAACCCAACGGGGATTACAATTGACACCAGCGGTAATATTATTATTGCTGATAGGGATAATCATAGTATTCGCAGTATTGACTCAGATGGCATGGTGAGCACTGTTGCCGGTGATGGCACTTTCGGTTCCACTAATGGCGCTAGCGCTACAGCGCAATTTAACACCCCAACAGGTGTTGCAATTGATGCTAGTGGCAATATTGTTGTTGCTGATAGGACTAATAATCGTATTCGTAGTATTAGCCCAAATGGCATGGTGAGCACTATTGCTGGTAATGGTTTACTTGCCCATAATGATGGCATTGGCACCGCGGCTAGTTTTCGTTCCCCAACGGGAATTGCAATTAATGCTAGTGGCAATATTATTGTTGCTGATAGGGGTAATCATCGCATCCGTCGCATTGTCCATAGAACAGTAAGCACTATTGCCGGTGGTAATATTGGTCTTGTTGATGGCGCTCGCCTTGAGGCTAGGTTTGATAATCCATCAGGTGTTGCAATTGATACTAGCGGTAATATTATTGTTGCCGATACACTTAATCATCGTATTCGCAGCATTAGCCCAGATGACATAGTAACTACTATTGCTGGTTCGGGTCCATCAGGTCCTGACAGCGGCAGTTTTGCTGATGGTATTAGCAGTAATGCTCGATTTAGTGAACTGTTTCATATCGTAATTGATGCTAGTGATAATATCATTGTTGCTGATGAACTTAATAATCGCATTCGTAAAATTGAAAGAAATAGCTTTATTCTTGTAGGCACTCCCTCTTGTAGTGATGTTGGTAGTCATAATTTAGAGCTGATTGTTAGTGATGGCAGGTCTCAAAGTTTACAAAACTTTAATATTTTTGTGGCAGATGATGGTAATTGCGGTACAGCGCCTACTAATTTAGCGCTCAGCACTACTACTATAGATGAGAATATTTTGGCGTTTAGCATTATTGCCACTATTAGCGCTGATGATAGTGATAATCCGGGCAGTCTTACTTTTGGTATTGTTGGCGGGGCGGATAGCGCTAATTTTAGAATTGATAATGGCAATCAATTAGTTATTAACCAAAGTCCAGACTTTGAGACCCAGAGCAGTTATGAAATTATTATTGGTGTTAGCGATATTCTAAATCCTTTAGTAACTACAACCTTTAATATTGATGTTAATCAAATAATTATTGACACCACTACTAATATTGTTGCTAATAGTCCATACTTACGCAATCTAATTGGTATTAGTACTGAGGGCGACCGTGTTGGTTTTAGTGTTGCTGAGGGTAGCAACTTACCGCAGTGGCTAGCTTTAGGTTCGCTATTGACTAGGGATAATGATAATAATTCATTCGCTGGGCAAGATTTTAGTGGTGGTACTGCAAGACCAGCTTTTGTAGATATTGATAATGACGGTGATTTTGATGTTTTTGTTGGTGATTTCGAGTCCTTGATGTTTTTTGAAAATACAGGCTCATCCACCACACCGTCCTTTAGCCAAGCTAACAATCCACTAAATTTAGACGCTATTAATAACGATTTTGCTCCAGCGCCCGCTTTTGTAGATATTGATAATGACGGTGATTTTGATGCTTTTGTGGGCACTAACTTTGGTACTATTGTTTTTGCAGAAAATACTGGTAGCATCACTGCTCCTACGTTTTTAACAACTAGTAACAATCCATTTGGTTTTAGAAATGTTGCTGGCACTGCAGCCCCAGCTTTTGTAGATATTGATAATGATGGCGATTTTGATGCTTTTGTGGGAGCAGTTGAGGGCGCTGGCGCTATCAGTGCTATTAGCTTTTTTGAAAACACAGGCTCAGTTAGCTCACCATCTTTTAGTCAAGTTAGTGGCGCTAGTAATCCATTAAATATTGTCAATATTGATGATGCTTTTGAATATAAACCAGCATTTGTTGATATTGACAGCGACGGCGATTTTGATGTTTTTGTTGGCGTAGATACAGGGGGTGTTATTTTCTTTGAAAATATAGGCTCAGCTACCTCAGCGTTATTTACCCGTGGAGCTGATTTTTATGATTTATTAACCGCTGGTGATATTGACGATGGTAACCAATTTTCCCCTAGTTTTGTTGATATTGATGGTGATGGCGATAATGATGTTTTTGTTGGCAGGAATATAGGAGCCATTGCCGATATTGTCTTTTATAGAAATATCCCTGCTGTCTTAACAGGCACTCCAGAGTGTAGCGACCTTGGTCCTGATGTATTAACACTTACTATTAACGATGGCATATCTACTAGTGGTCAAAGTTTTGATATTAGGGTTATTAGTGATGGCAGTTGTGCTTTAGTAGCTCCATTTAATTTTGGTGCAATTAGCGATGTTATCCCAAATACGATTATCACTTCTAATGCTATCACAGTTGCCACCAATACCCAAGACCCACAAAGCGCATTTACTATTAGCATTGAAGGCAGTGGCGCGCGCTATTCTATCAACGATGGTATTTATACAAACATTGGCAGAATAGTTAATGTTGGTGATAGTGTTAGGGTTCAAATTGTAGCTAGTAACCAAGTAATTACTACAACAACAGCAACTGTTAGCATAGATAATATTGCAGCTGCATTTGCTGTTACCACTGCTGATTTTATGATTGCTGGAGGTGATAGAACAGTTAATTACAATAGTCCTCCCATTACTATTACCACCACAATTACCGATAGCCCAATAGTCTGGAGTTCCAATGCTACAAATGTTATTAGTTTTAACGACCCCAGTATTGGCTTAGTTACTATTGTTGGGGCTGGCACAGCCTTGATTAGTGCAAGTCGGACTGGTGCTGAGGATAGCATAGTTTTTACAGTAGAGCCCTTAACCCTCACTCCAACCTTTGCCAGTCCACAAAGCTTTATTTATAACACTAATATAAGGACTGTACTCGTAACTATTACCAGCGGCATAATAGAGGGCGATGATGTTAGTCTTAGTGTAAGCGGCGCAACTGCAGCAGATGCTGGCAACTACAATATAGACTTAGCGCTTATAGGGACTGATAGCCGCAACTACTTCTTAAGCACAACTACTCTTAGCTGGTCAATTATAAGAACAGACCAAAGCCAATTTAGCCTAGGGGCTGATACAACTATAACATTTGGTGATAACTTTAGTCGCCCAGCAACAGGTGTATCTGCTACTGTTGCTAGTAGTTATGGTTCATCTAACCCAGACGTTGCAACGGTGGCTGCAAATGGCGATATTACAACCACTGGTATTGGCAGCACTATTATTAGTACCACCAACACTGGTGATAATAATTACAACTCTGCAGCTGATAGCTATACACTAAATGTTGCTCCATTAACACTCACTATTGCTATCGGTAGCACTAGCACTATTTATACTGGTGCTGCTATTGCAGTAACTACCACTATTACCAACCTTGTTAGTGGGTACGAGCAGGTGAGCCTTACCATAAGCGGCAGCCAAACAGCAACCAATATTGGTGATTACTCTTTTAATATTAGCGCTATTGAAGGCAGTGATAGTTCTAACTACATACTAATACCAATAACTATTAGCTGGGTAGTAGCCCCAGCTCGGCAATCCGAACTAGATATTACTGGCAATGCCACCATACTTATGGTAGGACAAACAACCACCGCAACTGCTACTAACAACCAACCACAAGGCACACTAACAATTAGTGCTAGTGAAGCTGGTATTGCTACAATTAATGGTAGCACTATAACCGCTGATAATGTCGGTACAATAACTATTACTATTAGCAAACAAGTTGCTAACCACAACGACATCAGCGCTAGTTATCAACTAGTAGTTATCCAAAATACCACAACCCCTATTGATGCTGGTAATGACAGAGCTGCTACCTATACTCCAGATGGCGTTCTAAGCGCTCAAGCGCCAACTAATACCCAAGGCAGAGTAATTAGTTATGCTATAGATCCAATAGGTAGTGATGTTGCAACAATTAACATAAACACCGGCGCTATCACTATTACAAATGCTGGCACAGTCAATATTCTAGTCAGCGCCGCTGCAACCACTAATTATGCCACCTCAACCAATACCTACCTACTAACTATCAACCAAGCAGCCCAAGAACCGTTTACTATCACCGCTAGCGATACCTTAATATTTGGCGCAACTAGTGCTATTGTGGTAATAGACTCGGGTAGCGGTGATGGCACTATTACCTATGATTCCAGTGATATAGCAATTGCAACCATTACAGCTGCTGGCATCATTACCGCTGCTGGTGTAGGTGAGGCTATAATCACCGCAACCAGAGATGGTGGCAGAAACTACCTTAACACCAGTGCTACCCACTCACTAATAATTGAAAGAGCTGACCAAACTAATTTTGTAATTAACGGCAGTTCAACCTTAGCAAATGCCGCAACTGGTTTTGCAACCGCAACTGGTGGACAAGGTATAGGCGCTATCACTTTTAGTTCCAGCAACCCAGATATTGCAACTATTAGCCAAGGTGGTGTCATTACCGCACAAAGTCTGGGCACTACTACTATTAGCGCTACCAAAAGTGGTGGGGATAACTATCATGATATTGGTAATAGTTATCTACTAACTATTGTAAATACTACCCCCACTGTTGCAAACCCTATACCAAACCAAATTGCCTCAGTTGGAAATCCATTTACTTTTATTATCCCGGCTAATACATTTAATGATGCCGATGGCGACGACCTAGCTATTAGTGTTTCTACTTTGCCAGATGGTTTAATGTTTGATAGCACTAATACCAGCATAACTGGCACCCCAGCAATACTAGGGATTTCAACCATAACCATCACCGCTAACGATGATAATGGGGCTATGGTTAGCACTAGCTTTAATTTAATAGTTATTGATGACTTTATTATTACTGGCGATAATCCAAGAAATGTCGTCTATGGTGCTGCTGCCCAAAATATTATAGCCCAAGGCGGTGCCAGTCCAGCTGGGGCAATAACTTTTACCTCCAGCACTCCAAGTGTTGCCAGCTTTGATGACCCAAGCATAGGCGCACTAACCATATTAGGTGCTGGCAATGCAATTATAACTGCCGCCAGAGATGGCACGGGCGAACAAGCAAGTATTAGCATTATAGTTAGTCCAAGAACTATCACCCCAACCTTTGCTAGTCCACAAACCTTTATCTACAACACCAACATAAGAACTGTGCTTGCAACTATTACCAGCGGCATAGTAGGTACTGATGATGTTAGCCTTAGCATAAGCGGCACAGCAACTGCCACTGATGTTGACAACTACAATATAGACCTAGCGCTCATAGGCGCTGCTAGTCGTAACTACCGCTTAAATACAACTACTCTTAGCTGGTCAATTATAAAAGCAGACCAAAGCGCATTTAGCCTAGGTACTGATACAACTATAACATTTGGTGAAGGCTTAAGTCGCCCAGCAACAGGCGTTTCTGCTACTGTTGTTAGTAGTTATGGTTCATCTGACCCAGACGTTGCAATGGTGGATATAAATGGCAATATTACAACCACTGGTGTTGGTAGCACTATAATTAGCGCCACCAACACTGGTGATAATAATTACAACTCTGCAGCTGATAGCTATACACTAAATGTTGCCCAACTAACACTAACTATTGCTACTGGCAGCACTACTACTATTTATACTGGTGCTGCTATTACAATAACTACCACTATTACCAATCTTGTTAGTGGATATGAACAAGTAAGCCTTACCATAAGTGGCGACCAAACAGCAACCAATGCTGGTGATTACTCTTTTGATATTAGCGCTATTGAAGGCAGTGATAGTCCTAACTACATACTAATACCAACAACTATTAGCTGGACAATAGACCCAGCTGAGCAGTCCGAACTAGACATTACCAGCAACGCCACTAGGTTGATGGTAGGGCAAACAACCACCGCAACTGCTACTAACAACCAACCACAAGGCACACTGACAATTAGTGCTAGTGAAGCTGGTATTGCCACAATTGATGGCAGCACCATAACCGCTACTAATGTCGGCACAATAACTATTACTATTAGCAAACAAGTTGCCAACCACAATGACATCAGCGCCAGTTATCAACTAGTAGTTATCCAAAATACCACAGCTGCTATTGATGCTGGTGGTGACAGGGTTGCCACCTATGCCCCTAGTGGCGCTCTAAGCGCTCAAATACCAACTAATGCCCAAGGTAGAGTAATTAGCTATGCTATAGACCCAATAGGTAGTGATGTTGTAACAATTAACATAAATACCGGCGCTATAACTATTACAAATGCTGGCACAGTGAGCATTGTAGTAAGCGCTGCGGCAACTACTAATTATGCTTCATCAACCGATAGCTACCTACTAACTATTAACCAAGCACCCCAAGGCCCATTTACTATCACTGCTAGTGATACCTTAATATTTGGCGCAACGAGCGCTATTGTGGTAGTAGACCCAGGTAGCGGTGATGGAACTATTACCTATGCTGCTAGCCCAAGTGATATTATTACTATTGATGCAGACGGCATTATTAGCGCAATCGGTGTAGGTGAGGCTACTATTACCGCAACCAAAGCAGGAGGTAGAAACTACCTTAACACCAGTGCTATCCACTCACTGATAGTTGAAAGAGCTGACCAAACTAATTTTGTAATTAACGGCAGTTCAACCTTAGCAAATGCCGCAACTAGTTTTGCAACCGCAACTGGTGGACAAGGTATAGGTGCTATCACTTTTAGTTCCAGCAACCCAGATGTTGCAACTATTACCCAAGACGGTATGATTACCGCGCAAAGCCTAGGCACCACTACTATTAGCGCTATCAAAAGCGGTGGGGATAACTATCATGATATTGGTAATAGTTATCTACTAACTATTATCAACACCACACCCACTGTTGCAAACCCTATACCAAACCAAATTGCCTCAGTTGGAAATCCATTTACTTTTACTATTCCAGCTAATACATTTAATGATGCTAACGGCGACACTTTAACCATTAGTGTTTCTGCTTTACCACCTAGTTTAACTTTTGATGGTATTAACAACATTGCTGGTATTCCAGCAACAATAGGGATTTCAACTATAATCATTACTGCTGATGATGGTAATGGGGCTATGACTAGCACTAACTTTAATTTAGAAGTTACTGATAGATTTATTATTACTGGCGATAATCCAAGAGCTGCAGTTTATGGCGCTGCTACCCAAAACATCGTAGCCCAAGGCGGTGCCACTCCAACTGGGGCAATAACTTTTGCCTCCAGCACTCCAAGTATTGCTAGATTTGATAATGCAAACATAGGCGCGCTAACTATAGTAGGAGCTGGTACTACCATCATAACTGCAACTAGAGATAGCACTAATGAGCAAACAACTATTACCTTTATTATCCATCCAAGGATCATCACCCCAACCTTTGCTAGTCCACAAACCTTTATCTACAACACCAACATAAGAACTGTGCTTGCAACTATTACCAGCGGCATAGTAGGTACTGATGATGTTAGCCTTAGCATAAGCGGCACAGCAGCTGCAACTAATGTTGGCAACTACAATATAGACCTAACACTAACAGGCGCTGCTAGTCGCAACTACCGCCTAAGCACAACTACTCTTAGCTGGTCAATTATAAAAGCAGACCAAAGCCAATTTAGCCTAGGCGCTGATACAACTATAACATTTGGTGAAAGCTTAAGTCGCCTAGCAACAGGTGTATCTGCTACTGTTGACAGTATTTATGACTCGTCTAACCCAGACGTTGCAACGGTAACAGCAAGTGGCGATATTACAACCACTGGTGTTGGCAGCACTATCATTAGCGCCACCAACATTGGTGATAATAATTATAACTCTGCAGCTGATAGCTATACACTAAATGTTGCTCCACTAACACTAACTATTGCCATCGGTAGCACTACCACTATTTATACTGGTGCTGCTATTACAATAACTACCACTATTACCAACCTTGTTAGTGGGCACGAGCAGGTAAACCTCACCATAAGCGGTAGCCAAACAGCAACCAATACTGGTGATTACTCTTTTGATATTAGCGCTATTGAAGGCATTGATAGTCCTAACTACATATTAATCCCAATAACTATTAGCTGGGTAGTAGCCCCAGCTCAGCAATCCGAACTAGATATTACTGGCAATGCCACCAGACTCATGGTAGGACAAACAACCATCGCAACTGCTACTAATGACCAACCACAAGGCACACTAACAATTAGTGCTAGTGAAGCTGGTATTGTCACAATTGATGGCAGCACTATAACCGCTACTAATGTTGGCATAACTACTATTACCATTAGCAAACAAGTTGCTAATCACAACAACATCAGCGCCAGTTATCAGCTAGTAGTTATCCAAAATACCACAACCCCTATTGATGCTGGTGATGACAGAACTGCTACTTATACTCTGGGTGGTGTACTAAGCGCTCAAACACCAACTAATACCCAAGGCAGAGTAATTAGTTATGCCGCAGACCCAATGGATAGTGATGTTGCAACAATTAACATAAACACCGGCGCTATCACTATTACAAATGCTGGCACGGTCATAATTGTAGTAAGTGCTGCTGCAACTACTAATTATGCCGCATCAACCGATAGCTACCTACTAACTATTAACCAAGCAAACCAAGGCACATTTACTATCACTACTAGTGCTACCTTAATATTAGGCGCAACAAGTGCTATTAGGGTAGTAGACTCAGGTAGTGGTGATGGCACTATTACTTACAGTTCTAGTGATATAGCAATTGCAACTATTACCACCGATGGTATTATTACTGCAACTGGTGCGGGTGAGGCTACTATTACCGCAACCAAAGCAGGAGGTAGAAATTACAATGATATTAGCACTAGTGCTTCGCTAGAAGTAGTCATAGTCACTGGCTTTAATTTAGATATTGACGATGACGGTAGAAGACTAACTACCACCGACGGTATTTTAATTATCAGATTTTTAACAGGTTCTACTGATACTATAGATACTACTGGGGCAACTACAAGTGATGCACAAAGAAATACCCAACAAATACTTGATTTTTTACAAAGTGGTTATGATAGTTTAGATGTTGATGGTAATGGCACAATAGAAGCAAACAGCGATGGTATGCTAATTATGCGCTACCTAGCAGACCAAGAAAATCTTAATACCGCAGGTGCTACCACAACTACAAGCGTCGGTGTAGATACTATTACTCTTAACTTGCAAAACATATACGACTAAATTTAGCTCACATTTTTGCGAGTAAAAAATTTTAAAAAGTGTAGACCTAAATATGGACAATTTCAATTTGCATAAAATGGTTGAGTCATATTGCAAATAGCAAATCAGCAATAGTTAATAATTATCCTTTAAATAATTAGTATTAAGTAATACTGGTCATCTGCTATGCCTAGCTATATTGTTAGAAGACGTTTGTTAGTCTAAATTAGCAAGATTTTAATGTCCTTCAATTAAAAATGATAAACCCCATAATAGCACACCAATAGCACTAAAACCTACTAAAACGTAGGCAATGATTTTTACCAGCGAGTAATTTCTGGCTAGAAACCGTGAGTTTATATACCAGTAGAGGTAACTAATAGCAAGAATAATAACTAAATAGCGCAAAAAAGTCATATTTTAAAAAGGTGGCTTTAGAGCATTTAAGTCAGCTGCTAAATTGTCAGACAAGTTGTTGGATTGTTGCATTTTCTTCATTACCTTCTGCATTTTACCAGCTTTTAATTTGCCCATCATTTTTTTCATTTTTTCATATTGTTTAAGAGTTTGATTAACTTGTTGGACAGTAGTGCCAGAACCTTGAGCAATACGTCTTTTACGCGATCCTTTAATTAAGTTTATATATTGACGTTCTTTGGGAGTCATAGCATTAATAATAGCAATGGTGTAAATATTTTGTTTATCATCACCAATTTTATTTTTTAGGTGCTGTGGGATTTGCCAACCCATTGGTAGTTTATCTAACATTTTTTCCATACCTCCCATTTGCCGCATTTGTAATAATTGGGCATGCATATCATTTAGGTCAAAACCACCTTTTTTGATTTTTTTAATGGTTTTTTGAGCTTGTTTATGGTCAATTTTGTGTTTTATATCCTCAATCAATGAAAGCACATCACCCATACCAAGCAACCGCGATACAATTCTATCGGGGTGAAATACTTCTAAGGCATTGGTTTTTTCACCTGTGCCTAAAAATTTAATAGGCTTACCAGTAACAGCAGTTACTGATAAAGCAGCCCCACCCCTGCTATCACCATCAATTTTAGTTAGAATAATACCGCTTAAATCAAGGCTAGCAACAAACACTTTAGCGCTATTAACCGCATCTTGACCGCTCATACTATCAACTACAAACAAAGTTTCAATCGGCTTAGCTAATTGTTGTAATTGACTAATTTCACTCATCATTTCTTCATCAAGGTGAAGGCGACCAGCGGTATCAATTAAAAGCACGTCATAAAATTTAGCCTGAGCTTGTTTTTTAGCGCTACTGATAATATTAAGCGGTTTATCACTAGTTGTGCTAGGGAAAAAATCAACCTCAATTTGCTTAGCTAAAATTTGTAATTGTTCAATAGCTGCAGGACGGTAAACATCAGCGCTTACCAATAGTACTTTTTTGTTATAATCACGTTTTAGATGTAAGGCTAGTTTAGCAATACTAGTAGTTTTACCTGTGCCTTGTAAACCCGCTACCATAATTACCGCTGGTGCTTGTGTGCGTAAATTAAGCGCTTGATTATCAGCGCTAATAATGCTTATCAGCTCTTGTTCTACTAGTTTAATAAAAGTTTGACTCGGGGTTAAACCTTTTGATACTTGCAAACCTAGCGCTTTATTGCTAAGAGTTTGGATAAAATCTTGGACCACTGTTAAAGCGACATCCGCCTCAAGCAAAGATTTTCTGACATCAGTAATAGCAGCACTGATATTTTTAGGCGATAGTTTGCGCTTGCCTTGTAAGATTTTTAGACTATTAGTTAATTTGTGTTGTAAATTATCAAACATAATAACTGGTAAAAATCTACTTATTATCCCTAAAAATCCACTATAATAAACCCTAATTTAAGGCTTATCATAGATATGGTTTCTATTTTTGCTATTATTAGCTATACGCTTGCCAGCTATTTCAATCGCTCACCCACTAAAAGTTCAATCGGACTAAATAGCCATTACCTTTGGGCTACTATTGGCATCATTTTACATTTGCTAATAATAAATGAGCAGATTATTACTGAAGATAATTTGATATTTAGTTTTATCAATAGTTTGATGATTGCCGGATTTTTTATTGGCTTATTTACCCTTATTACCACTGCTATTTACCCCATTTTCATTTTAAGAAAAATTGTTTATATTATTATTATTGCCAGTTTGCTTGTTAATTTATTACCAATTGAGCAACAACAAAAATCAATCTCCACTGAATTAGGAATTCATATTGTGTTATCAATGGGTGCTTATGCTATTTTATTTTTATGTTTTATTCAGTCAATTTTATTGAAAATTCAAGACAAGGCGCTACGTCGCCAAAATCACTACCAATTTCGCCAAGATTTACTACCACTGGAAACAATGGAGATGTTATTGTTATTAGGCCTTATAACTGGGACTGCATTGCTAACTCTGTCTTTGCTAAGCGGATTTATTTTCTTAAGCGATATTTTCGCTCAACATTTAGTGCATAAAACAGTATTATCTATTATCGCTTGGCTGATACTAATTATTATTCTTATTAGCCACGTTATATTTGGCTTTAGAGGCAAGCAATTGATTAAATTGGTATGGATAAGTTTTGGCTTTTTAATTGTAGCTTATTTTGGCTCATTATTTATACTAGAATATATAGTTGGTTATTAAACATTACATACTACTGCCAATCCAATACTAAACGCTGTTTGGCTAGATCAACTTGTTTAACATAATTAGGAGTATAAGGCACCAACAATTCTTTGTTTTTATTAGTAATAATCAAAACATCATTGCTGCCGGTCTCCATCAACCGCGCGACAACGCCCAGTAAATTATCATCTAAATCCACCACTGTCAGCCCCACCAATTCTGACCAATAATATTCGTCTGTTTGTTTTTTAGGTAATTGTTGAGGACGAATATAGAGTTTTTTACCCAAATATGTCTCAGCTTGTTGAACTGTATCAATTTTATCTATTTTAGCAATAATAGTTTTGCCATGCAGTTTACACTGAGTAATTACAATGGATATATAGCGCCCTTTTTGCTGTGTTAAACAAGGCAGGTATTTACAAATGCTAATTTTATTCTCAGTATAACTAAAAATCTTAACCCAGCCTTTAACACCAAAAATGCCAATAATTTGACCAACTAATAGCATTGATAATTAGCTATCTTTTTTAGGTTTTTTTGCTTTTATATCTGTCGTGGCAACTTTTTGCGCTTGTGCTGATGTTGATTGCTTTTCTGTTTTTGTTACGGATTCTTTTTGTTTTGATTGCGCTTGATTTTCTTGCTCTGCTTCTATTTTTGCCGATGCTTTTCCTTTATTTTCTGTTTTATCTGCTACCGGTTTTTCTTGCTCTGCTGAGGCTACTTTCATTTTGCCAACCTTTGCTTTTACCAACTGTTCCTTTACTGCTAATGTTGATTTTTCCGCTCCTGTTGGGACTTTAGTCTCTACTTCTTTTGTTGCTACTTCTGTCTTAGTACTTACTTTTGACTTATCTACTTCCGCTACTGCTTCTTGTTTAGATTTTTGTGGTAATTTTGCTTTTTGAGCAATTAATTTTTTAGTGCTAAGCGCTTGTTTTTTAACTAACTTTCTCTCTCTTATCTGTGGATTTTTAGCCTCTTTTATCAGTTGCTTAACCCTATTACTAAGCAGTGCTCCTTTTTCTATCCAAGCATTGAGTTTTTCCTCATCTAAATTTAGCCTTACCTCCTGTCCAGTAGCAATAGGATTAAAATAACCAACACGCTCTATAAAACCACTATCTCTAGGTTTTCTACTATCAGTAGCAACAATAGAATAAAAAGGCCTTTTCTTTGCTCCACCTCGGGTTAATCTAATTTTAACCATGGTTTTCTGCTCCTTGTAGTTATAAAAATAATTATTCTTCTGCTAATAACTCTGCAGTTCGCTTTGCTTCTAAGGCTTCTTTATAACCGGGAATATTCTTTTCCTCATATTCGCATAAATCTTGCAAAACGCATTCTAAACACTTTGGAGAACGGGCAAAACAAGTATAACGACCATGCAAAATTAGCAAATGATGGGCAGGTATTTTATATTCATCAGGAATAAATTTAACAAGTTTTTTCTCCACTTCCAATACCGTTTTACCTGATGCTAAAGCAGTGCGATTTGCTACCCGATAAATATGAGTATCAACCGCAATAGTTGGTTGATTAAAAATAGTATTTAAGATTACGTTAGCGGTTTTACGCCCTACTCCGGGTAATGCTTCTAACTCTTTTCTACTATTTGGAACTTGAGAATTATATTTATTAATTAAAATTTTACAAGTTTGTAAAATGTGCTTAACTTTAGAATTAAACAAACCGATAGTTTTGATAATATCTCGTAATTTATCTGCTCCTAAGTCAAGAATTGTCTGCGGTGTATTAGCAATTGGGAATAACTTAGCGGTTACCTTATTAACACTAACATCAGTTGCCTGAGCTGAGAGCGTTACCGCAACCAGTAACTCAAAAGGAGTGGTATAATTAAGCTCAGTGGTGGGATTTGGCGTTTTTTTCAATAAACGAGCAAATATCTCTTTCCTAGTTCCTGTATCCATTGATTAACAAACAAAAAATAAGAATACATTATACTCTAATTTAATACCAAATTTGACAAATTTAGTTCATCTTCTACATGGTTTTAAGCAAATTGTTCGCCATATTGGCTTAACTCTTGCCATAATTTAGCCTTATGCGGGTAGTGCTCTTCCAAAACGGTAATTTTTTTAAAATACGCTTGGATAGATAAATAATCATCTTTGCCCTGCTGAAAACGCGCTTGTACCACTTCAAACCATTGTTCTTTTTCACTTTCATTTAGACTACTAGGAAAATTCCTGCCTTTATAGTGCAATAGCAATTTAGCAAGACGTTTATCACTAAATTTAACTTTATAATCTGCTAACTGCTTAGCATTTAATTTACTAATATCATCTAATTTAGCGCGCTCTTGATTAGATAAAAAACCATCATAAAGCTGCTGGTCAACATCAGCGCTATTACTAAAATCTTGTTGCTCATAAAGTGAGATAATTTTGGGTAAAATCTGATTATGGTGCTGTTTAATAAACTCTAAATTTTTAAGGCATTGCTCGCTATTAATACCTAGTTGCGGTGGCGGGTTTTTGCTAGCAACAAACATAGGGCTGCGATTGAAAATCAGCTCTTTAATCTCTAACCTCTCTTGCCCTTGGGCTAAATCTTGCTGTTTAGTAAAGATACGTTGCTCTAATTCCTCAACCGATAAATTTAGTAATATTTCTGGACCTTGCTCCAAATTATAAACTATGGCTCTTTCTTTATATTTAGGATGATAGCACAAAGCGGTTGTCAGTTTAGTACAAGCATCAGCTGGTGGATACATGCCTGAGGTATGTAGCATTGGTTCAAGCAATTTAATGTAGTGGGCGACTGTTTTTTTATAGCGCAAATTAAAAGCATAACCCCAAAGCTCTGGCTGAGTTTGTTTAATTTTTTTAGCAAGTTCAATAGTGGCTTTTACATCAGCTAAAGCATCGTGAGCTTGGCTATGTTCAATATTATTAGCAGGGGCTAGTTTATCTAACTTAAAACTTGGTGTTTTAACTCCATCTACCTCGTCATAAACCCACTTTAGACTAGTATTTTGCTTAAGCGCATAACAAAAACGCACTACATCTAATAAATCAAACCGACTATTGCCATTTTGCCACGACCAAGAGTAAGGGTCAAGCAAATTACGCCACGCCGTAAAGCGAATAAACTCATCATCAAAACGAATATTATTAAAACCCAACACACAAGTATTTTCCTGAGAAAATCGGGTAATTATTTTGCCAATAAACTGATGTTCAGCTAAACCTTGTTGTTGACAAGACTGGGGAGTAATATTAGTTATAAAACACGACTCTGGATCGGGCAGACTGTCACCACTAGGCTTACAATAGAACATATCTGTGGACAAGGCATTAAAATTCTCATCAGTCCTAACCCCAGCAAACTGAGCAATCCTTGAGGTTCTAGTATTAATACCAAAAGTTTCTAAATCATAAAAATAAAAGTTCATTCCACTTTAACACGCTAATAATTCCATCAGTGCGATTTTGTTGATATTGCTATTGTCCAAATAGTATAAGCTGCAATAATTATATATCAAAAACTAATCAAAACATAATTACAACATTTAACTCACTTAATGATTAGTATTAATAACCAGCATTTTATCCTCAGTCATATCTGCCATAGTATAACCAATACCACCTACACCATAGCCTGAATGTCTGCGGCCAGCAAATGGCATCCAATCGGTTCTAAAAGTAGAATAATCATTAATCATAACTGCTGAAGCATCTAATTGTTTGGCAACTTTGTGAGCAAAATGAATATTATCGGTAAAAATAGAAGCTTGGAAAGCTACTTCTAGCCCATTAGCTGCTTTTATTACATCACTTAAATTATCATAACCATACACACAAACCACAGGTCCAAAAATTTCCTGTATGGAAACCTTAGAATTAGGGTTGGGATTTAATAACACAGTTGGAGCATAAGTTGTGGGACTGAGTTTTTTACCGCCGCAGAGCAATTCCGCGCCCTCATTAAGCGCCTCATCTACCCAGCTAGCAACACGGTCAACTTCACGTGGCAGAATTAAGGGTCCTACTTCAGTGTCTTCATTGATAGCATCACCCACAACTAATTTATCCGCCTTATTAGCAATTTGTTTAGCAATATCTTTAACCTTATTATTAGGTACAAAAATACGTTGCACAGAAACACAGACCTGACCGCTATGATAAAATCCAGCTCTAATAACACCACTTACAAAGGCATTATTATTGGCAAAATCATCATAAATCAATGGGGCAGCGCCACCATGTTCTAAGGCACAACGTGTACCGGGGGATAATTTAGAACGTAAATACCATCCCACCTTAGCCGAGCCGATAAAACTAAAAAATGCTACTCGATTATCAGTAACTAACTTCTCCGCCTCTGGTATAGCACAAACACTAGCCTGTAACCAGTCCTTAGCCAGCCCTGCTTTATGCGCTAATTGGACAAAACGCAAGCAGCAAAGCGGAGTAACATCTGCTGGTTTTACAATTATCGGACAACCAACAGCAATTGCTGGGACTACTTGATGAACAATTAAATTTAATGGATGATTAAAAGCACTAACCGCTACTACAACTCCTATTGGTTCTGGTGTTGTCCAAGCAACCCTACCCTCACCCGCTGTAGTTAAATCCATTGGAATTTGCTTACCTCTAGTCGCCCTTATCTCAGTAATAGCAATCTTTATTCCGTCTATTGCACGGGAAACTTCTACCTTGGCGTCTGTTAATGGCTTACCACCTTCACTAGCAATAAGTTTAGCAAAATCATTTTGTTCTTTTGCCATTAAATGGATTAAATTATCAAGTATCTTAATTCTTCTATGGGCGGGCAAACCTTGGCGATGAGTTAGATGGGCAAGATGCGCTGTGGTTAATTTTTTCTCAATATCATCGGCGCTATCCAGCTGAATAGTCTTTAATAGCTGTTGAGTATAGGCTTGCCTAACTTCTAACACAAATTGCTCCTTCAATTGATAATAGCGCTCATTTATTTTACATCTTAATAAATAATAATGGGTGTTAAAATGAGTGCTTTTATTCAAAGGTTTTAAAGTGTCTAAACACTATGATATGATTGCCATTGGCGCTGGCAGTGGCGGACTCTCAGTAGCAGAGCGCGCCGCAGAATACGGCAAAAAATGCGCCATTATTGAAAATAATATTGTTGGCGGGACTTGCGTTAATGTTGGTTGCGTGCCTAAAAAAGTAATGTGGTTTGCAGCTAATGCTGCTAATACAATAGCTAATGCCAGTGGTTTTGGTTTTAATATCAATAACATTGACTTTAATTGGCAAAATTTAGTCAGCGCGCGTGATAGTTATATCAAAAATATTACTAATTGGTATGATAGTTATTTAGCAAAACTGGGCATTGATTATATTAAGGGCCATGCTTATCTTGCTAATAACAATACCATTGAGGTAGATGGTATTGCCTATAGTGGTAACCATATTGTTTTAGCACCCGGTAGCATGCCATTTATCCCTAACATTAGTGGGGCAAATTTAGGTATTACTTCTGATGGGTTTTTTAGTCTTAAAACCTGCCCCCAAAAAGTTGCTATTATTGGTGGCGGTTATATAGGTGTGGAATTAGCTGGGGTTTTAAATGCTTTAGGCGCAAAGGTTAAACTATTTGAAAGCGGTAAAAATATTTTGAGTTTTTTAGATGATTTGCTTATTAAAACTCTAGCTAAAGATTATCAAAATCAAGGTATTGAAATTTATCAAAATTGCCGAGTGACCCGTATTAGTGATGGTATTTGTGTGCACACAAACCAAGGTAATTTTAAAAATTTTGATTGTTTAATTTGGGCAATTGGGCGCAAACCACAAACACAAAATTTAGGTTTAGAAAATGTAGATATTAAACTTGATGAGCACGGGTTTATTTTAGTAGACGATTATCAAAATACTAATATTGATAGTATTTACGCTCTTGGCGATGTAACAGGCAAAGCGCCATTAACACCAGTTGCTATAGCCGCTGGCAGAAGACTTGCTGGTCGTCTTTTTAATAATATGTCAAAATCTAAACTCAAATATGATAATATCCCAACTGTGATTTTCAGCCACCCACCAATTGCAACTATAGGACTAACAGAGACCCAAGCTAAGTCTAATAGTAGTGATATTAAAATTTATACCACTAGTTTTACTCCAATGTCTGATGCCCTACTAAGTCACAAAACCACTACCGCTATCAAACTCATTTGCTCTGGTAAAACCGAAAAGATTATTGGTTGTCATATAATTGGTGGTGGGGCTGATGAAATATTACAAGGCTTTGCCGTTGCAATTAAGATGGGGGCAACCAAGGCTGATTTTGATAATACCATTGCCATTCATCCAACAAGCGCTGAAGAATTAGTTACTTTACGCAATTAAAATATGACCGCTGTTATAATCAATTTAAACTATAATATGCAATTTTATTTCCTTCCTAGTCGCGTAACTCAGTTGGTTAGAGTGTCACCTTGACATGGTGGAAGTCGGTGGTTCGAATCCACTCGCGACTACCATATTTTAGTGCATAAAAATTTTAGCTTATTATATGATTGTTAATTTATCGCATCGTGCCTTACTTTGTATAAGTGGCGAAGATGCTGAAGATTTTTTACAAAAACAGCTCAGTAATGATATTACTAGTTTAACTGAGCTAGTAGTCCAGTTAAATGCTTATTGCACTCATCAAGGCAAAATTGTCGCTTTGTTTTATGTTTTTAAAATTAAGGCAAATTATTACTTGAGTTTTCCGCCTGATTTATTAGAAAAAGTTAAAAAAAGACTAGCAATGTTTGTGCTTAATGCTCGTGTTAAAATTAGCGATGTAAGCAAAAATTTCTCATTACTTGGTTTAATAGATGAAAAACTAAGCTCTAATTTAGGCAAGCTAATTACATACCATAAAAATCAGCAATGGCTTCTGCTGGACAAATCAATACCGCTTACAAAATTTAATTTAGATGATATTGAGGTGTGGCAATTAATAAATATAAAAAAAAAATTACCTGATGTTTACCTAGATACCAGCGAAAAATTTATCCCACAAATGTTAAATTTAGATGTTGACGAAATAGGAGTAAATTTCCAAAAAGGCTGTTATCCCGGACAAGAAATAGTAGCAAGATTACACTATTTAGGCAAAGCAAAGAGGCGGCTAGCAACTTTTAAATGTGACGTTGCTATCAAAATTGGCGATATACTATCTATTAAAGCAAGTCAGTCATTAAAACCATCGGGTGTTGTGGTCTTGGTTGCCAAGGTAGCAAACAAATTTTATTGTCTAGCAACGGCAGAAATGACTTTGATTAACGAAGATATTTATGTTAATGACAACAAATTGGAGCGCTTTGATGTCTAGCGCTATTGGTATTTTGTTACTACTAGTAAGCAGTAACGCATTTGCTTCTGATAATACCTTAGTGCTTACCAATCACTGGAGTGGCTATTTAGCATTATTGGTGTTTACTCTAGCATACTTCTTTGTTATCATTGAAGAGAAAACTCATTTTCGTAAATCCAAGCCAATGCTGTTTTCAGCGGGAATAATTTGGGCAATAATAGCTAGTGTTTATGCCGCTAATAACTTGTCTAACGCCATTGGTAACGCTATTGACCACAACCTATTAGAATACGCTGAATTGTTTTTATTCTTACTGGTAGCAATGACCTATATTGATGCAATTCGTGAACGTGGTGTTTTTATAGGACTTAAAATTTATCTACTTTCTAAAAATTTTGGTTTTAAAAAACTATTTTGGGTAACCGGCTTTTTAGCATTTTTTATATCACCTATTGCCGATAATCTAACAACATCATTAATTATGGGTGCAGTGGTGCTTGCCGTAGGCACTGGTAATGCCAAATTTACTTCTATCGCCTTTGTTAACATAGTCGTTGCCGCTAATGCTGGCGGAGCATTTAGTCCTTTTGGAGATATTACCACACTAATGGTTTGGCAAGCGGGCATTGTTAAATTTAGTGAATTTTTAGTGCTTTTTTTGCCTTCACTGATAAATTTTGTCATCCCAGCTGCAATTATGCATTTTTTTATAACAGGAGAGCCAGAAAAGGTTGCTGGGCAAAAAATACACATTAAGCCCGGTGGTTTAATAATTGTTGCACTATTTATAATGACTATTATCACTGCAATTTCTTTTCATAATTTCTTACACCTACCGCCAGCGATGGGAATGATGACTGGTTTATCTTATTTGCTCATTACTGGTTATTTTATTGGCAGAAAAGAACCAGATTATGATATATTTCAACCACTAACTTCAATTGAATGGGATACTTTATTATTTTTCTTTGGTGTTATTTTAAGTGTGGGTGGACTTGGATTTTTAGGTTATCTTGCTATTACTGCTGAGCTCATGTATATTGACTTAGGGCCCACTACTACTAATGTTTTAATAGGCATTATCTCTGCTATTGTTGATAATATTCCAGTAATGTTTGCCGTTTTAACTATGCAGCCAGAAATGAGCCATCATCAATGGTTACTAGTAACTCTTACCACTGGTGTTGGTGGTAGTTTACTCTCCGTCGGTTCAGCAGCAGGTGTTGCGCTGATGGGACAGGCAAGAGGTTTATATACTTTTGGCAGCCACCTAAAATGGACGCCAGTCATTGCTATAGGTTATGCCGCTAGCATCTGGTCGCACTTACTAATAAATGGATAAATTATTAATTGATATTGGTAACACCGCTATTAAATGGCAATTAAACCAAAAGCAAGCTGCTAAAGTTTTACTAAGTGATTTCAGCGCACAAAAATTACCAAAACTAAACGCAAATGCATGGGTGCTAATTAGCGCAGTTGGCGGATTTACCAAGCTAAGTATTATTAAAAATAACTACAAGCATTGCCAAATTTTTCTAGCTAAAACCGCAAAATATTATAAAAAATTAACTAACGCTTATGATGATATTGCCCAATTGGGTATAGATAGATGGCTACAGTTAATTGCTGTTTATGAAAAATATCCCAAATTCAACACATTGATATTAAGTTTTGGTAGTGCAACCACCTTGGACGTGTTAACAAAAATTGGACAACATCAAGGCGGCTTAATTCTGCCTAGTTTAGAGCTAATGAAACAAAGCTTTGGTAAGTTTTATAAACAAAATCAAACCACCATTTATCCTGATACAAGTGTTAAAACTGATACTAAAACCGCTTGGCAAACTGGTTGCGAAGCACTATGGTATGATGGAGTGTTACAATTAATTAATACTACTTGTAAAACTTATACAATTGATATAATTATTATTAGCGGTGGCTATACTAATCTCATCATTCCTTATCTACCATCTAATTACAAATACCAAAAAAATTTAATTTTTTCAGGTTTAAATTTTTTGTGGGATAATAGCGATAAAGTTAATAAACAGTATGCAAAATAATAGAATCCTCTCTGGAATGCGCCCCACAGGGGCTTTACATTTAGGTCATTATAATGGAGTGTTGAAAAACTGGCTTGCCCTACAAGATAGTAACGAATGTTTTTTATTTGTGGCTGATTGGCACGCCTTTACCACTCATTATAACAGCAAACTTAGTATTGAAAAATATGTTTTTGATATGGTAACTGACTGGCTTTGTGCCGGTATCAATCCTAATAGCGCCACAATTTTTATCCAATCAGCAATTAAAGAACACGCTGAATTGCATCTATTATTATCAATGTCCACACCGCTTGCTTGGTTAGAGCGTGTACCCTCTTATAAAGATATGCAAGCAAACTTGGTTGGTAAGAATCTAAGAACTTATGGCTTTTTGGGTTATCCTTTATTACAGAGCGCTGATATTTTAATTTATAAGGCTAATCAAGTCCCAGTTGGCGCTGACCAAGTTGCGCATGTAGAACTCACCAGAGAAATTGCCCGACATTTTAATCATATTTATGGCAAAGAAGATAATTTTGAGCAAAAATCTCAGTCAGCAATTAAAAAAATGAACAAAAAAGCCGCTAAACATTATTTAGAATATCGCAAAGCTTTTCAAGAACAAGGTGATGAGGAAAGCCTGATTCGTGCTCAAGGTCTATTAGCCGAGCAACAAAATATTACCCTTGGAGATAAAGAACGTTTATATGGCTATTTAGAAGGTAGTGGTAGGATTATCTTAACAGAACCAGAGGCAAAATTAACTAAGGTACGTAAAATGCCCGGTTTAGATGGACGCAAAATGTCAAAATCTTATCAAAATACAATCTCGCTAAGAGACAGCGCAAAAACTATTAGTAAAAAAATTAAACAAATGCCAACTGACCCAGCACGTATTAAATTAACAGATACTGGTACGCCAGAAAAATGTCCTGTTTGGCAATGGCATCAGGTCTATAGTAGTAAAGAGGAGCAACAACAAGTGTATAAAGACTGTAAAAGCGCAGCTGTTGGTTGTATTGATTGTAAGGCGCCATTAGCTACTAAAATCAATAAACAATTAAAACCAATTGCTGACAAGCGCGCCGAATACGAAGACATTAATTTAGTTAAACAAATTATCCACGAAGGCAATCAAAAAGCAAAAGCAATTGCCAAACAAACTATTGCTGAAGTGCGCCAAGTAATGGGTATCAATTACTGATGTATGAGAAAATTCGCCTGCAAAAATTATTAGCAGACGCTACCTAAAGCGATTTTTAAGTATTAAAACCCAAATTATTATGCTTAAAAGCAACCTTTATCAACATTTAAAGTAAGTCATTTAATACGCATCAGTTATAACCGCTCAAGTTGTCTGATACATTGTCTGCTAATAAGTTTGTCTACCTTAATAATAAGCAGGTTAATGCCTTATTAAAATCGCTAGATATAGGATAAAATAAGCGCTTTTATTTACTTTGCTACTAATGTCGGATTACAAAGACACACTCAACTTGCCGCACACTGATTTTCCTATGCGCGCTAATTTAGCAAATAATGAGCCTAAAATTTTAAAAAAGTGGCAAGACAATAAATTATATCAAATAATTAACACAAAGAATCAAAGTAAAAAACCATTCATCTTACACGATGGTCCACCTTATGCTAATGGAGATATCCATATTGGGCATGCGGTTAATAAAATATTAAAAGATATTATTATTAAATACAAGCGCTTGACTGGGTTTAATGCTCCTTTTATCCCCGGTTGGGATTGTCATGGCTTACCAATTGAACTTAATGTTGAGAAAAAAAAAGGTAAAGTCGGGCACAAAATTAACGCTAAAGATTTTCGCAAAGCCTGCCGCGAATATGCTGATAAACAAATTAGCGCCCAGCGAGAAAGTTTTAAAAGACTAGGGATTTTAGCAGATTGGGATAATCCTTATCTCACTAAAAATTATACATACGAAGCTGATATCATCCGTGCTTTGGGGCTTATGATTGAAAACAGACATTTAATAGCAGGCGCAAAACCAGTGCACTGGTGCTATGATTGCGCTTCAGCTTTAGCAGAAGCAGAGGTGGAATATAAACAAAAATCCTCAGATGCAATTTATGTTAAATTTAAGTTAATTGATAATATTTTTAAATTAGATAAACCAATTTTTGTTGTTATTTGGACAACAACGCCATGGACACTACCAGCGAATGAGGCAGTGGCGCTAAATCCTAATTTTGATTATGTGGTGCTTAAATACAATAATGAGTATTTATTAGTAGCTAAAGATTGTGTTAGCAATTTACCTATTAAAAATCCACAGCTAAGCGCTTATCATATAAACGGTGCTCAATTAGACAAGTTATTGTTGCAACACCCATTTTATCATAAACAAGTACCAATTATTTTAGGTGAACATGTAACTACTGAGACTGGCACTGGTGCCGTCCATACCGCCCCTGCCCACGGTCAAGATGATTTTGCTATTGGCTTGCAATACAAATTACCGCTAACCAATTTAATCGCTGATAATGGGGTATTTTTTGACGATGTTGAATTAGTTGGGACCCAATTCGTGCTTAAAGCTAATCAAATAATCATTAATGAATTAAAAAATCACCAAACATTACTTTATTGTGAACAAATTACTCATAATTACCCACATTGTTGGCGACATAAAACACCACTAATTTTTAGAGCAACACCTCAATGGTTTATTGCTATGGATAAATACCAATTGCGCACCCAGGCACTAGCAGCAATAAAAACAGTTAAGTGGATACCAAACTGGGGAGAAAAACGCATTCAATTAATGCTAGAAAACCGCCCTGATTGGTGTATTTCTCGCCAGAGAACTTGGGGCGTACCTATTGCTTTATTTGTGCATAAAAAAACTAAACGATTACACCCAAATACTAAAAACTTATTAAAAGTAGTAGCACAAAAAGTCGAAAAAAACGGCATTGATGCTTGGTTTGATTTAGCCAAAGAAGAGCTACTAGCAAGCGATGCTGATGATTATGAAAAAATCACTAACACCCTTGATGTTTGGTTTGACTCTGGGGTAAGCCATTTTGCTGTGCTTAGTAAACATTTTGAACTGCAAAAACCAGCTGATTTATACCTAGAAGGCTCAGACCAGCACCGCGGATGGTTTCAATCCAGTTTACTTTCATCAATTGCTATCTCTGGCGTCGCACCTTATAAACAAGTGCTAACTCATGGCTTTACTGTTGATGCAATTGGTAAAAAAATGTCAAAATCATTAGGCAATATCATCTCTCCACAAAAAATAGCAGGTGAGTTGGGCGCAGATGTGCTGCGTTTATGGGTGGCAAGTAGTGATTATGTAGGGGAGATGGCGGTATCACATAGTATTCTTAAAAGTGTCAGTGATAGTTATCGCCGCCTGCGTAATACTATGCGTTTTATGCTAGCCAATATGTCAGGGTTTTTGCCGAGTAAGCACTTATTAACCGCTGAAAATATGCTTGATTTAGATCGTTATATAGTTAATAAAGCTCTAAATTTACAACAACAAATTATCAAGCATTATAACCAATACGAATTCCACCAAGTGGTTAAAAAAATTGTCATCTTTGCCACCAATGACCTCGGTGGTTTTTACCTAGATATTATAAAAGACAGGCAATACACTTGTAAGGCTAATTCTGTTGCTAGACGTTCTGCTCAAAGCGCTCTATATTTACTAAGCCAAATCTTGGTGCGTCTCATTGCCCCATTTCTTAGCTTTACCGCAGAAGAAGTTTGGCAATACCTGCCAGAACAACCAGAAAACAGTATTTTTTTAGAAGATAAATTTTATAAGCCAACAGGTGATTTCACTAGTAATAACAGCCAAAAGGCTTTTGATTACTTAAGCGCCAACATAATGCCTGAGCTAAAAAAACACATTGAAGATTTACGCGCTAAAAAACAAATCGGTTCATCATTAGAAGTAGAAATAAAGCTTTTCTGTAACACTAAAACTCTAAATTTAATCGCGCCTCTAAAAGACGAATTGCGTTTCTTCTTCATAGTGTCTACATTAAAATTACTACCATCTAAAACCGATAAAACCCAGCTAAAAATCCAAAAAACTACTCACCCTAAATGTATTCGTTGCTGGCATCATCGCAGCGATGTAGGTGCTAACAAAAACCATCCACAATTATGTAGTCGCTGTGTTGATAATGTTGATGGAGATGGCGAGGTAAGACGGTTTGCTTAATGAGGTCATATTAAATAATGAATAAATGCAATTTTACTTTTAATGATTATCGTTGTAACCATAACGCTATTAATAATGATAAATGTGTTTTACATGAAACTAATACCAATAAAGATATAACAGAATTTTATTAATAATATATTGAATATCACAACTACCAATACTATAGCTAAGATGGCTATTTGGATTTAACTGGGGCTATTTTATGTATTTTTCTTTATATTATTGGCTTTATTAATTATGACAATCCGTCGTCGTTATCGCCATTAAAATCAATAAACTCTATGTTTGTGAAATTTTAATATTTTCAGCAAAGAACATCGCTAACTCAAAAATAATAAATCTATTATTCAATCTTCTTAATTTTCCTTGCCACTTTTGTAGCCGTCTATTAAAAAGCACGTGTTGGTTTTTCTTTTGAAATATGCAGTAAAATTATCCATTATGAAGGGATTAGTATTTAGATTTAAAGAAATAGTATTACCATAGATAATGAGATAAAAAATTACCCAAATAATATGCCTAAAAAATCCAAGCCTAATTTATTACTACTAGGTGCTGGTAATATGCTGGCATCTATGGCTATTGCTGGATTTTTGTTAGGTTATCTTGTTGATTATTTGGCTAATACAACGCCAATTTTTCTGTTAAGTTTTGGACTATTAGGCGCAATTGGTGGTATATTAAAAGTCAAAGATATGATGGTCAAAGAAGCTAAAAAATCACAACAAAAACTAAAAAAGTAATGGAATTTAATGAAGAAACTAAATTAGAAAACAGTATTATTGATTATCAAGATAAATCCATCAAACTAATGCACTGCTTGCTGAACGCGCCTTGTTTTATCTCCAAAACTTATACTAAAACTTTGAATAGTATTATATTAAATCAAATAAATAAAACTTTTATCGCGCCTTTGTTGATTAAAGATAAAGTTAGTATTTTGCTCATTGGCACTGGTAATAGTCAGCAATTTTTAGCGCCCAAGCAGCAAATTGACTTACACAGTCTTAATATTAGTGTTGAGTTAATGAACCAACAAAGCGCAATTGGTTGTTATAACTTATTATTATCTGATTATCGCCCAGTTGGTATCCTATTATTATGAATATCCTACGTTACTATTGGCGTCACCTCTATATTGATACGCCATTATTTATATTACTGATAATATTATGTAGCTTTGGTTTTATTATGCTGTATAGCGCCTCGGCTGGTCAAGTAGCAATTGTGGTAAAACAAGGTGTAAATTTTGCTATTGCTATTTTAGCAATGTTAGTTGTTGCCCAAATTCCACCGTTTAGGCTTAAACACTATGCGACATGGCTGGTGTTAATCGGTATTTGTCTATTGATATTAGTATTATTTACAGGAGTAAGTATCAAAGGGGCGACACGCTGGCTAGATTTAGGTATAACTAATTTACAACCCTCTGAATTGATGAAAATTATTATCCCTATTAGCGTTGCTGCCATTTTATCTAAGGAAGTATTACCCCCACCACTGAAATCAATTATATCATCAATACTAATTATTTTGGTAGCAGTATTTTTAATCTATAAACAACCCGATTTAGGCACCGCTTTACTTATTAGCGCCGCTGGTTTATATATCATATTTTTTGCCGGATTTAGCATCCGTATTTTCAAAAACCCATGGGTAAATATTAGCACATTAGCCACCTTAATTATAAGTTTTCTGAGTTTTGCTTGGTATTTTTTATTAGAAAATTACCAAAAACAACGTATTCTAACCTTCCTAGACCCCCAAATTGATGCCTTGGGTAGTGGTTATCACATCACCCAATCTAAAATTGCTATTGGTTCTGGCGGCTTGTTTGGCAAGGGTTTATTACAAGGTTCTCAAGCCCAGCTTGATTTTTTACCTGAACATCATACCGATTTTATTTTTGCTGTTATTGCTGAAGAATTAGGTTTTAGCGGTATTGTATTTTTGTTTGGTTTATACAGTCTTATTCTATACCGTTGTTTTACTATCGCCGTTAAATCTGAAGACAACTTTTCGCGTTTGCTAGCAGCTGGGCTTAGTGCTATTTTCTTCACTTATATTTTTATCAATATTGGTATGGTTTCAGGGCTACTTCCAGTTGTTGGTGTGCCTTTACCACTCATTAGTTATGGCGGCTCTTCTTATATTACGCTCATGATGAGTTTTGGTATTTTAATGTCTATTCATCGTCATAAATCTTCTCAATTAAAACACTAAATGCACTATATAGCCTTTCTAATATTACTAATAACATTTAGCATCAATGCTAAAGTGCAAACTTATGCAGCAACCGAGCATAAATCAGTGCAACAATTTATTGAAAAAATGGCGCAAAAACATAACTTTAGTAAAGATTATTTGCGGCAAATTTTTGCCTCAGTTAATTTTACTATTTGGGATAAAAAAACTAAACCGCCAAAAAAACGTCCACCGAAACCAAGTATTAACTGGCAAAAATATCGCGCTTTGTTTTTGACAGAATCACGTATAGATAATGGAATTAAATTTTGGGAAACCCATAAAGAAAGCTTAGAAAAAGCAGAAAAAATCTTCCAAGTTCCAGCAAACATTATTGTTGCTGTCTTAGGAATTGAAAGCAATTATGGTAATTATCAGGGTAAATTTCAAACCTTTAATATTTTGACTAGAAAAGCGTTTAATGGCTATCGTAGGTCTAGGTTTTATCAAAAAGAGTTAGAGCATTTTTTGCTATTAGCGCGCGATAATTTATTAGAACCACTGTTAATTTATGGTTCGCATGCAGGCGCTATGGGCTATGGACAATTTATATCTAGTAGTTATCGCCATTATGCCATTGATTTTGATAATGATAATAAAGTTGACTTATTTAATAGCCCAGCAGATGCTATTGGTAGTATTGCTAATTATTTCGCCCGCCATAATTGGCAAGCAAACGCACTAATTGCAACTCTGCTTACCGAGGTAGAAAAAACAACAACAAATTCTCTGAGTTATAAACCAATTAAGCCTAAAACAAGCATTGTCTCTTTAAGAAAAAAAGGCTTACAAATCCCACTTAATATCAACAAAAACCAAAAAGCCCATATCATAACCCTTGCTAATGATAATAGTTTAGAACATTGGCTCAGTTTTAACAATTTTTACGCCATCACTCGCTACAATCACAGCAACTTATACGCTATGGCAGTATACCAATTGTCTCAAGCTCTAAAACAAGGTTTTGACAGCCTATAATAATAATTTTTTATTATTAATAATGGTATAATTCCGCTCAATTAGATTAAATTTTCAAGATCTATACTTATGTTTAAAAAAATCATCACTACCTGTCTATTATTTAGTTATTTTATTAGCTATGCTGCTTCACCGCCTGTGCCATCAGCACCAAGTGTTGCTGATAAAATTAATTATATTTTAGTTGATGCGAAATCTGGCAAGGTGCTTGCTTCCCAAAATCCTGATAAAAAACATGATATTGCTAGTTTAACCAAACTAATGGCCGCCTATGTTGCTTTTAAACGTATTGAAGAAGGTTTAGCTAACTTAAATGATAAAGTAGAGATTAGTGAAAAAGCCTATAAAACTGGTGGTTCACGTAGTTTTATTGAACAAGACAGACAAATTTCATTAGAAGTGCTACTAAAAGGAATGATTGTTCAATCTGGCAATGATGCTAGTGTTGCTGTTGCCGAACATATTGCAGGTGATGAAGAAACTTTTGTTAAGTTTATGAATTATTACGCTCGTGAATTGGAAATGAAAAACACCATTTTTAAAAATTCTTCAGGTTTGCCAGAGACTGACCACTACTCAAGCGCTTATGATATGGCGCTAATTTCTATTGCTCTTATTAAAGAATTCCCAGTATATTATCGTTGGTTTGGACAAAAAAAATTCACTCATAATAACATAACTCAAAGAAATCGTAACACTATGTTGTTTAAAGACAAAACTATTGACGGTCTAAAAACTGGTTTTACCCAAGCTGCTGGTTATTGTCTAGCAGCCTCATCTAAGCGCGATGATATGCGTCTAATATCAGTGGTGTTAAATGCCAACAGCATCAGGCATCGCGTTAATATTACTAAAAAATTGCTTAACTACGGTTTTCGCTTCTATCAAACTCAATTATTAATGAAAAACAATGAGATTTTAGCTAATATTCCTGTTAGTTACGGCAAACAATCTAAAATTAGCATTGGTAGTTTAGATGATATTTATATCACCTTACCTCGTGGTCAGTTCAAAAATATTAAACAAACTATTAAAGCCTCAAAACTAATTAAAGCACCAATTAAAAAATCACAACAATTAGGAACGCTCACACTAAGTATTAAAGATGAAATAATTGTTAAATATCCGCTATTTGCTCTAGCTAGTGTTGATAAATCCACTGGTATTAGTGCCTGGATAGATAAAATAAAAAATTGGTTTTAATGCTCTACTTAAATGGTGAATTTATAGACCCCAAAAATGCCAAAATCAGTGTCTTTGATAGAGGTTTTCTATTTGCAGATGGTGTTTATGAGGTAGTTCCAGTCTATGAGGGCAAACCATTTCGCATTAAACAACACTTAGACCGTTTAGAACATAGTCTTGCATCAGTGCAAATTAAAAATCCTAATAACTATGGCACGTGGTGCAAAATTATTGATAATTTGATTGATTATCAACAGCAAAAAACACTCGTTATCTACATTCAAATTACCCGAGGTAGCGGTAATAAACGTGAACATATCAGCTCTAATAATCTGTCTCCTACCGTGTTAGTTAAGGCAAAAGAACTAAAACTGCCAACTTTTGCCGAACTGCAACAGCCGCACCGAGTTATAACATCTGATGACATCCGTTGGCAGCGCTGCGACATCAAATCAATCGCTTTATTAGCCAACGTGTTATTGTTAAAACAAGCGTATGCGCAACAAGCTGAAGAGGTTATTTTAGTACGTAATGGTAAAATTACCGAAGGGGCAAGCAGCAATATATTTATAGTTAAAGATAATATTGTCTACACTCACCCGGCTAATAAATATATTTTAGGTGGTATTACTCGTAATGTAGTAATACAAAGCTTGCTGGCACAAGGTATTATCCTAAAAGAAGAAGCTTTTTTAGCTAAAGATTTAGATGAAGTAGATGAAGTCTGGATTAGTAGTTCTACTAAAGAAATTACCCCAATTAGCCATATCAACAATAATATCATTAGTAATAAATCTTCATTATGGCAGTTAGTTTATAAGCAATTCCAAGCTATTAAACAATCAGAGCTATGAATGATAATGCCAAACTAATTAAATGGCTTAATAAATTTTTTAAACAACCTCATCTAAGTGCGCCACTAGCAGATGCTAGTTTTAGGAATTATCACCGTTTGGTTAATCAAAGTAAAAACTTACTAGTGATGGATTCCAGTCAAGAATTAGCAAGTTTAGAAAACTTTTTAATAGTTCATCAATTATTTAATCAAACTTTAAAAGTACCAAAAATATATCATCAAGATAAAAAATTAGGCTATTTAGTATTAGAAGACTTGGGCGATAAATTATTTTTAACAATCCAAAATCCAACTAACTTGGTCTTATATAAACAAGCCTTAGATGACTTAGTGAAACTACAACAAATAGATACCACTAAGCTTGCTAATTACGATGATGTGTTATTATTAAAAGAGCTAACATTATTTAGCCAGTGGTATTTAAGAAAGTATCACCAATATGAACCCAATGCTAATGAAATAGTAAGATTAAATCAAGTATTTACCTTATTAATTGACCAAATACAAAGTCAAGAGCAAGTGGTAGTGCACCGCGATTATCATAGTCGTAATATTATACTAACCACTGATAATAAACTAGCGTATCTTGACTTTCAAGATGCAGTTATTGGCGCCTATAGTTATGATGTTTGCTCATTATTAAAAGATGCTTATTATCAATTAAACGATAATAAATTAGAGCAATTATTACAATATTTTTATACTCAAGCAAATATCAAAAAAAGTTATGTAAATTTTTTATTTGATTTTGATATGGCTAGTATTCAACGTCAATTAAAAGTGCTGGGAATTTTTTCCCGTTTGGCAATTCGTGATGATAAGTATAAGTATTTAGATTACATTCCCCTAGTTGAAAAATATTTATTAGCCACTTTAAAAAAATACCCGCATTTAGTGGTAATAAAGGAGTTAATTAAGCGATGAAGGCAATGATTTTAGCAGCTGGCAGAGGTAAAAGAATGATGCCCCTTACCAAAAATACACCTAAGCCGTTGCTTAAAGTTGGCGATAGAAGTATTATTGAACATAATATTAGACATTTAAAAAATAATGGTTTTAATGAAATTGTTATCAATACCGCCTATTTAGGTCAGCAAATTGAAAACAAACTAGGAACAGGAGCAGATAACGGCATTAGTATAAACTATAGTCATGAATTAGAACTTGAGCTAAACACCGGTGGCGGCATTAAAAACGCCCTGCCCTTATTGGGTAGCGAGGTTTTTTTAGTGCTAAATGGCGACACTTTGAATGATTATCCATTAAAAACACTAAAAAATAAAGTTAGTCAACTTATAGCTGCTAAAATTCTTTGCCACATAATTTTAGTGCCTAACCCTCCCCATAACACAAAAGGCGATTTTGATATTAAAAATGATTACCTAGTGCAACATAAAACTCATAATCCTTGGACATTTAGCGGCATCGGTATTTATCATCCACACTTTTTTAGAGGTCATGCCAACAATACAAACATAGCCTTATACCAACTACTAAAACAAGGTATTAAAAATAAAACTATCACTGCGGAGATCTACCAAGGATTCTGGTGTGATATTGGCACTCCAAAACGTTTAACCCAATTACAAAACTATAATATTATTAATTTTAGGAAATAAAGTTAACTAAAACCTATTGATTTTGCGCTTTATGCCTTAATGCATGGTCTATCAAAATTAGTGCTAACATTGCTTCTGCAATTGGTGTGGCGCGAATACCAATACAAGGGTCATGACGGCCGGTAGTAATGACTTCTTCCATTTCATTTTTAGTATTAACACTGGTAATAGGTAGACGCAGGCTGGAAGTAGGCTTGATAGCAATGTTGATAATAATATCCTGACCGCTGCTAATACCGCCTAAAATACCACCGGCATTATTAGAGGCAAACTTATTATTTGGCAAAATAGCATCGCGATGCTGACTGCCTTTTTGAGTGATACTAGTAAATCCAGCACCAATTTCTACCCCTTTTACCGCATTAATACCAAGCATTGCCTTGGCAATATCAGCATCAAGACGGTCAAAAATAGGCTCACCCAAACCAATAGGTATACCGCTTGCAATAATACTAATTTTAGCACCAATAGAATCGCCAGATTTACGTAGCTCATCCATATAAGTCTCCAATTGCGCAATTTGAGTATTATTAGGCGCAAAAAACAGATTATTATTAATATGACTAATATTGTCAAAATCTAGTTCAATATCGCCAATTTGGGCTAAAAACCCTTGAATTTTAATGCCATATTTTTCGTTTAAATACTTCTTGGCAATACCGCCAGCTGCAACACGCATTGCAGTTTCACGAGCAGAAGACCTGCCACCGCCACGATAATCACGCACTCCGTATTTATAGTGATAGGTATAATCTGCATGACCAGGGCGAAAGCTGTGTTTGATATTTGCGTAGTCTTTACTCCTATGGTCGGTGTTTTTAATTAGTAATGCAATCGGCGCACCAGTAGTTTTACCATCAAACACACCAGATAAAATTTCAACAATATCATCTTCACGACGTTGGCTAGTATGACGAGAAGTGCCGGGTTTACGTCTATCTAAATCAACCTGTAAATCTGCCTCAGATAAGCTCATATTAGGTGGACAACCATCAACAATACCTAATAGAACCTTACCATGACTTTCACCAGCGGTAGTCAGGGTAAAAAGTTTGCCAATTGTATTTCCAGACATAGAAAATAATTAAATAATATTACAAGTCTGGTTAAAATCTAGTCTAGGAGAACGTGGAAAAAGTTTACTAATATCGCCATAACCAATACCACAAATAAGCAATGATTTTTGCTTGCCATCAGAGAAAAATTCATTATCTACCCCCTCCTTACTAAACCCCACCATCGGCCCACAATCTAAGCCTATAACTCTAGCCGCTAAAATAAAATAACCAATCTGCAAAGTAGCATTAAACTGTCCAGCTTGGGTAATTTTATCTGCATTACCCACAAACCAGCTTCTAGCATCAGCATGAGGGAAAAGATATGGTAATTGTTCGTAAAATTCAGTATCGTAGGTAAATACTACCACCATAGGTGCGGTCATTGCTTTTTCTACATTACCTTCATCTAGGTATGGTTTTAAGCGCATCTTTGCAACATCACTTTTAATAAATATCATCCTCAGCGGACAACAATTTGCAGAAGTAGGGCCAAACTTCATTAAATCATAAATTTGACCGACCTGTTCATCACTAACTGTCCTATTCTGCCAACCGTTATGACTTCTTGCTTTAGTAAAAAGTTGTTGTAGAGTTTGTTCGTCCATAATGTTTTTTAGGTAAAATCATTGGTTTTAATTTTATACTACAAATAATGCGAAAAATTACTATTATCGGCGCTGGCTTTGGCGGGTTAACTACCATTAAAACTGTGCGTAAATACGATAGAAGTATTGATATTACACTAATTTCCCCCAAAGCGGAATTAAATTATTTATCAAGTTTGATTTGGATTCCCAGTGGTTTGGTAAAAGCAAGTGATATCCAAGTCCCATTAGATAATTTTTTTACCAAACACAATGTTAGTCACATTGCTGATGAAGTAATTGGCCTAGAAGGTAAACAACAAACAACCGTTCTTACCAAATCTGGTAAAAATATTCAAGCAGATGTAGTAATTATTGCCTCAGGTGGTAAATTTATCAAAAAACTCCTCGGCATAGAACATAGTATTACTCCATGCGAAGGCTTAGAAGCCGCATATCAAATCAAAGAAAAATTATCCTCTTTAAAAAAAGGTAATATTGCCATTGGCTTTGCGACTAATCCCAAAGAACAAGCAGCGATGCGTGGTGGGCCTATGTTTGAATTTCTGTTTGGTATTGACAGCCAACTAAGAAATGAAAACCGCCGTGATAACTTTGAAATTACCTTTTTTGCACCCACTAAAAAGCCAGGCGCCCGCTTGGGTGAAAAAGCAGTAAATGACTTGTTAAAAGAGATGAAGAAACGCAATATAAAAACCCACTTAGGTCATAAAATCAAAGCCTTTGAAAACAACAAAGTCATCACTGAAGGCGGTAAATTTAGCGCTGATATGATTTTATTTATGCCGGGAATGACCGGTCAAAAATGGTTTGATAATACTAAACTCAATCGTAGCGCAGGTGGTTTATTACAAGCTGATAAATTTTGTAGTACCAATTTTACCAAAGTATTTGTTGTAGGGGATGCTGGTAGTTTCCCAGGTCCAGAGTGGATGCCCAAACAAGCACATATGGCAGACCTACAAGCACAAGCAGCAGCAAAAAATGCCCTACTATCTCTTAAAAACAAACTACCAATACACACTTTTAAAGTGGAGCTGATGTGTATTGTAGATAGCCTTAATAAAGGCATATTAGTCAAACGCACCTCAAAATCCACTCTTGCTACCCAACCTAATTGGATATTTCATCAACTTAAAAGATTATTTGCTTGGTGGTATCTAAGACAATATAGATAATGTTAAATAATAAATTAATTTTTGCCGACCCACCTTATAATTTGCAACTCAAACAAGATTTGTATCGTCCCAATAATACTAAAGTTGAAGGTGTTGATGACAAGTGGGATAAATTTGATTCTAACAAAGAATATGGTGGGCTTAAGATTGTTAAATATTAAAAATAAAAAATCAACATATTATGGAAACACTATACATTAAATTTAATATATCAAAATCAGATGTTGAAACTGACGCAATTAGAAATAATGGATTATTTTTTGAATATATTGCTAATGCAGTCGAATTAAATAGATGCAATATAGAAGAAATTGATAAAAATAATTATTTATCTGAAATTAAAAATATATACGATAAACATTCAAAATGACAAAAATTGAAGCCATAGTAAAAGTTATGCAAGACAATAATGGATTGGCAAAGTGGTCTATTATTTACAACGAAATAGAAAAATACTACAAAAATATAAAACGGTCCTCAGAATGGCAAGCAGGAATTAGGGGTGTTCTATATAGAGAAATAAAAAATAATCGGCATTTTAAGAAAATTGATGATGGGCTATTTGCTTTGTTGGATTTTGATGAAAACCTGTTAATATTAGATGAAGATATTAATGATACAGAGATGCCTATTTTTTTAAAAATTAGAAAAGGACAAAATAAATTTAGAGAAAAATTGTTACAAACCTTAAAACCAAAATGCCCAATTACAGATATAAATGATGAGAGATTGCTTATTGCTAGCCACATTAAACCTTGGCATTTTAGTAATAATATTGAAAGAATGGACACGAACAATGGTTTGATCTTGTCTGTATTGTTTGATAAATTATTTGATAGAGGACTGATAACATTTTCACTTGATAAAGAAATCAAAATATCAAATTCATTATCCAGTGATAATATTAAAAGAATAGGCATTGAAAATAATCAAATAGTAGATAAACTAACAATAAAAAACAAACAAAAGTATTTAGATTACCATCACCATAAAGTTTTTTTAAAATGAATTATTATTTTTAATTTAACAAAAGCAATAAACTTACTTATAAGTTAAATATAATGATGACCATGATACTGGCAAATATGCAAATATAAATAGTAAATTTATCAAAACTTATGTAGGTATATGTAATGAAATAAAAGTTTATGATATTAATATATTTAAACCTATTTTGTATTATCTAAAACCTAAAAGAATGAAGGGAAATATTTATTTACCTGAAGCAACAAATATTTACAGAGGTGATAGATTATTTAAGGAGTTTTTTAGTGTAAATTACGACGAGTTATCCCTATATATGAATAATATCAGTTCTAATAGTGATGTTATTAAATTGTTTGATGGCTTATATAACAAAATTAGAAGCATATAACATTAAATTGATAAAAGTTATGGAAAAAATACAAGATTTAGCACAATTTTTAAATACCCAAATTTTAGGACAGGCACAACTAGTTAATAGGATGTTAGTAGCCCTTCTATGCGATGGTCATTTGCTAGTAGAAGGAGCGCCGGGACTAGCAAAAACCACTGCTATTAAAGCCCTTAGTCGTGGTATTGAAGCAGATTTTAGTCGTATTCAATTTACTCCAGATTTATTGCCAGCGGATTTAACTGGGACCGAAATTTATAAGGCACAAACTGCCACATTTGAGTTTCAAAAAGGTCCTATTTTTGCACATTTTATACTTGCTGATGAAATTAATCGCTCACCAGCCAAAGTCCAATCTGCCCTGTTAGAGGCGATGGGTGAACGTCAAGTTTCAGTTGCACGCACCACTTATCCACTACCAGCATTATTTTTAGTAATGGCTACCCAAAACCCAATAGAACAAGAAGGCACCTACCCTTTACCTGAGGCACAATTAGACCGATTTTTACTGCATATAGAACTGGGTTATCCAAGCATTGTTACCGAACAAGCAGTATTGCAACTTATGCGTGACAAAAATATCGGTAAATTCATTGAAGAACCAACTAACAAGCTATCTCAAGCAGACTTATTTAAAGCCCGAGAAGCAGTTTTAGCAGTGCATATGGCAACCGAAGTTGAAGAATATCTACTAAATATCGTCCAAGCAACGCGCCTGCCTGGTGATTATAGCGATAAATTAAATAATATGTTTGAATATGGCGCTTCAACACGCGCAAGTTTGGCATTAGATAGAACTTGCCGAGCTTATGCTTATTTAGATAATAGAGATTTTGTTACCTCTGAAGATGTGCAATTAATGGCTTTTGATGTGCTAAGACACCGTATTATTCTTACTTTTAGCGCTGAAACTAAAGGCATTAGTAAAAATGATGCTATTAAACAAGTATTGGAAAATGTCAGTTCAGCATAGAATTGGTATTGATTTAAGTATGGAAGAACTAATTGCACTAAGAAGTAGTTTTGCTGGGATAAAACTACATCACCATCACGATATTCACGCCAAACAAAGCGGTTATCGCCTATCAAAAATTAAAGGACAAGGCATTGATTTTGACGAAGTTAGAGAGTATCAATTTGGTGATGATATTCGTTCTATTGACTGGAAAACCAGCGCCAAACTGCAAAAAACTTATAGCAAAACTTACAAAGAAGAAAAAGAAAGGCCAGTATTTGTGTTGGTAGATTTTAACACTAATATGTTTTTCGGCACTAATATTGCCTTAAAATCAATAATTGCAGCAAAGTTAGCAGTGCTAATTGGACAATTAGCTGTCTATCATGAAGATAAAATTGGCGGTGTTGTGTATGGTGATAATCACCTAGAAATAAAACCCAAAGCAAATAAAGCAGGTATTCAGGCTTTAATTAGAGCGCTAGTATACATCCATCAGTATAGTTTAGAACAACAAGCTAGCAAACAAAGTTTAATGCAAGGTTTGCTCAGAATTCGTCGCAGTATTAAACCTGGCAGTTTATTATTTATTATTAGTGATTTTTCTTATCTTAATGCAAAAGAAGAAGCATTAATATCACAAATTGCAAGACACAACGATGTAGTGCTTGTCTGGGTTTATGATAATTTAGAACGTAACATACCTCAAGCAGGTAGTTATATGTTAAACGATGGTAAAAATCATAAAATACTCAATACTTTTTTGCGCAAAAATAAAACCAACTACATCCAAATGTTTAAACAAAAACACCAGCAATTATTAGAATTTTGTCAAAAGCAACGTCAATCATTAATAGAGGTTAGTAGCGGCGATGATTTAGCTGGTATTTTGTTAGATAGTCTTGTAATTTTTAAAAAATGAATCCAGATGCATCCCTAATTGCCAACCTTAAAGATATTGATACTAGTCAAGCCTTAGAAATAGGCTTAGCATGGGGTATTTTGGTTTTAATAATACTAGCGATAATACTGGCGATATTATTATTAATTTATAGTTTTAAAATTCATCACAAAAGGCAGCAAAGACAACAATTTAAAATTGCCTTATTAAAAGCACAATCTAATAATAATGTTGCAATGGCAATATCACTACTCCTTAAACGTTGTTGCCTTATGCACTTGCCTCAAGACAATGTAGCATCCTTATCAAACAAACAATGGGTAAATTTCCTAGATAGCCAGCAAGCTCTAAATCAAAATCTAAAACATTGTTTTTTATATAAGGCATATCAACAAGATAATAAATTAAACGAACAAGACAAGCAAGATTTGCTTAGTTATGGACTGAAGTTTATTGATGTTTGTATTTGAATTTTACCAACTATTAGCTCTGATACCACTGCCACTGCTGTGGCTATTAGCTAGCAAGCGTAAAAGCACCCAAACAAGCTTAACAGTGCCATTTTTTGCGCAATTAGAAGAAAACAATTTGCTAACTGGTGAGCAAACCCAAATAAATAAACAAAGCTTATTGTTGTGGTTAGCGTGGTTGTGCTTGATACTGGCGGCAATGAAACCAATATGGATTGATGACGGAATAAAACTACCTATTAAAGGCAGGGATATTATGCTTGCCATTGATTTATCAGGTAGTATGCGCCACACAGACTTCACTTTAAATGGTAGGCGAGTGACACGTTTAGCAGTGGTAAAAAATGCGGCGCAAAAATTTATCAAAGCAAGAAAATATGATAGATTAGGTTTAGTAGTTTTTGGTTCAAATGCTTTTTTATATTCACCACTGACATTTGATAAATCATTGTTATTAGAATATCTAAATGACGCCCAGATCAATATGGCTGGACAAAATACCGCTATTGGTGACGCTATTTTGCTCGCAATTGAGCATTTTATCAATAACAAAAAACAAAGCGCTGAAAAACGTACTTTAATTTTACTTACCGACGGCGAGAATACTGCAGGCAGTATTAAACCAAATGAAGCTAGTGAATTAGCAAGTCAAGAAAACATTAAAATTTATACTATTGGTATGGGTAAAAAAAGAGATTTTTTTAGTAGAGGTATTGACGAGGCCACTTTAAAAAATATTGCCAAAACTACTAATGGAGAGTATTTTCGCGCCGCTAATAGTAATAGCCTCAATAAAGTTTACCGCGATATTGACCGCCTTGAACAAAAAAAAATAGAAAATAAAATTTATCGCCCTCGTCATGATTTATTCTACTACCCACTAACCGCCTTCCTGCTGACACTATGCTCATTATTGTTACGTAAAATTTTATGATAGATGTCCTAACACAACTAAACTTTATTCGCCCTTGGTGGTTATTGGTAATCGCACCAGTGCTAGTTTTATTGGTATTTTTTTATCGCTTTGCTAAGAATTATAATCAGTGGAATAAAGTTATTGATAGTCGCTTACTCAATTACCTAATGCCAAATTATAAAGCGCAAAAAGCGCACAAAAGTTTATTTTCCATGCTAACACTAATATCAGTGTTGGCAATTTTAGCATTATCTGGTCCTAGTTTTTGGCAACAAAAAACCCCAATTTACGCTCTGGATAAACTACAAATTATCCTACTGGATGCCTCAGTTGCAACACTTTCAACCGATGTCAAACCATCACGGTTTGAACGCAGTTTATTACTTATTCGCCAATTATTAAAACAACAGCAAGAAGGTCAAACCATGCTTATTGCTTTTAGTGGCGAGCCATTTGTAATTAGTCCGCCAACTTCAGATAACAAGCCGATTTTAAATTTATTGGATGGTTTAAGTCCTAGCACTTTGCCAGTTAGTGGCTTTCGCCTAGATTTAGCACTAAGTTTTACCGAGCAACAATTAAAAAAACATCCTAACAAACAAGTAGACATCCTGCTATTAACTGGCACTGACAAGGTTGATAGCAAAAGCTTAACATTAGCGCAAACACTAGCGAATGCAGGACATCATTTGTCAATCATTGGCGTTGCTAGCGATAAACGAGTGCCAATTCTAAACGATAAAGGTTTATTAAAAAACAAAGATGGCAGCGCTGTACTTACCGGCATTAACCAACGTTTATTATCATTACTGGCAAACAAAGGAGGTGGTTTATACCAATTGCTGGATAATGATGTAGAAAATATCAAGCGATATGTTACTTTTAGTAAAGTCAGATTAATTAATGCTCAAGCCACAAAACAACAACAAAAAAGCGTGCAATGGGTAGATTTTGGCTGGTATTTAAGCTTGATGTTGCTACCGTTGGTATGGCTATTATTTAAACGTGGCTTATTGCTCATACTACTAATTGGATTTTTTATAACTCAACCACAGCCAACTTACGCAACACCAACATTGAGCTTATTAGATACTATGTGGCAAACCAGAAACAAACAAGCGCAAAATTTATATAAACAACAACAATACCAAAAAGCTGCACAATTGTTTGACAACCTATCTTGGCAGGCTAATGCCAACTATCGGGCAGAACAATTTGAAGCAGCAGCAGACCTATATCAACAACTTGGGCAATATTACAATTATGGCAATAGTTTAGCAGCGCAAGGTGAATATAAAAAAGCCATTGAATCTTACAAGCAAGTACAAGAACAACATCTAAATTACACTAATGCGCAGTATAACTTAAAAGTTATTGAGCGCTTATTACAACAGCAAAAACAACAGCAACAAAACCAACAGCGACAACAACAAGACCAACAACAAGATAAACAACAAAAAAAGCAAAAACAGCAAACAAACCAAAATAGCAAAGATGATAAAAACAAAAAGTCACAAGCCGAAAATAAACCAGATAAACAAAATCAACAACAAAAATCCAATTCTGAAGATAAAAAAAGTAAAAAAGACGCTAAAGAACAACAACAATCCGTAGCAGAAGACAAGCAAGACAAAAAATCTAAAGAACAACAAGCACAAGCAACAAATAGCGAGCAAAATAAAAAAGATAAAGAACAGCAGATAAAAAAGCAGTTAAGACAAGAACAAGTTAATAGACAAAAATTAAAACAATATTTTGGTAAAGTCAAAACTAGACCAGTAGATTTACTCAAACAAAAATTATTAATTGAACATCAAAAACGTATAAAACAAAAATCCAAATTTAGTAATAAACAATGATAAACAAAAAAATATTAATCGCTACTTTATTGACAGCGCTAAGCCTAAAACTAGCAGCTGCAGTTTTTACCCAAGTTGATAAAACTAATATCAGCAATATTGAGCAAATAGAACTCACTATCAGCGTGCAAGATAGTGGGCAAAATACCCCTCCTGACCTAAGTGAATTAAAAAAGGATTTTATTATTGTTACTCAATCAGAAAATACTTTTTTAAGTATTGTTAATAATAAACGCACTAGTCGCTTTGAATGGATATATAAATTAGAACCAAAACGTAGCGGCTTATTACAAATTCCAAGTTTTAAGGTCGGTAATTCTAAATCTACACCTATACCAATCAAAGTAAATACTCTTTCCCAAACTGACTTTTCTAAACAATCTTTCTTTTTAACCTCCCAAGTTAGTCACAAAGCACCTTATGTGCAAGAACAATTGGTTTATACCGTTAATTTATATAGTAAACAAAAAGTAAGTGTAAATTTGAATATACCCATTAATGTAGAAAAAGCAATTGTGCAAAATCTCAATATTAATCAAGCAGTAAAACAAACTACATACCAAGGTAAGAAAGTATGGGTTAAAAGTTATCAATACGCAATTTTTCCTCAAGAAGTTGGGCAATTAGTAATACCAAGAATTAAACAAACCGTCTATATCATTAATAATAATAGACGCCGTAGCTCACTAGTTCTATACACCCCTGCAATTGAACTTAATGTCAAACCAATTGATGAAAAATACCCAATTAACCAACACTGGCTACCAGCAAGCAAAGTTGAGCTAAGCGCTAAATTTATTACCAACCCGCCAGTATTTCAAGTAGGAGAAGTGGTAGAGAGAGAAATTAACTTAAATGTTGTTGGGCAATCTAAATTACAATTACCAGAATTACAACTGCAAAGCACAGAAGCGCTAGAACAATACCAAGATACTCAAAAACTAAGCCAAAAACATAACAATAAAAATCTAATCGCCAGCCTAAACCAAAAAGTGATTATCGTGCCCAACCAACCGGGGCAACAAGTGCTACCAGAGGTTAAAGTACATTGGTTTGACACCCTTAACCAAACCAATAAAACCACCACCCTTAAAGCCCAGTCAATTGAAGTTTTAGCAGGTAATATTGACGACCACCAAATTAAAAACCAACCTGTTAAACCTAAAATCAATAAAAGCGTAGTGGCTAAATTACCCGAAGAAATTCAGCCAACAGACACCACTGAAGTTATTCCCTCCTATTATTGGGCGCTAGTTTATGCTTTAGCAGGATTATGGTTATTAACTATAATATTTTTTTGGTTAAAACTATACAAACCTAAAATTAAATCTAGCAATAAAAACGTTATTAATCTCAAAGAAAAAACATTGCTAAATGCAATTAAAACTGCATGCAATAAAAATAATCCAAAAGCTGCTAAAGCTGCGCTAAATGCTTGGGTAATAGCAACAAAAACAGAGTTTATCAATATCAACGAATTTGCAAATACCTTAAATAATGCAGATTTTTCAGATGCAATACACCAACTAGACACTGCTCTACATAAAGAACAAGAATGGCAAGGAAAACAATTTTACCAGTTGTATAAAAAAGCAATTCAACCAGATAATAACAACGGTGGTAGCAGTATCACTAATCTCTACCCAAGACCATTAGTTTAGAGCGTCAAATTCTTTTAGCCAGAATTGGTCAGCTTTTTTAATGAACCCGGGAATATCTTTAGCCCAACGGTCATTGACTGAATTATTGTAGTTTAGGTAAAGTTTGCCATCAACAATAGTCCAAACTTTTGGGTCTCCATAGACTTCAACACCATCTTTTGCCTCACGCCAAGCACAGTGCCCACCGTATTGCGGAGCGTATTTTTGTGGGTTTGACACAAATAATGCTTTACTTTTATCGCTAGCAAATAACCAAGTCTCACCACGATACTTAAAGCTGTGCTCCTTTAAGCCTTTTGTGGGGTTACCTTTTGTAAAATAAGCAGTGGCATCATAGCCTTCAATAGCATATTTATTGCCTTCGCTACCTTGACCCCAAAAACTTTGCTTGGTATAGACAAATTTTGCCATAACTTGTGTGCTAAATACTAAAACTACTAAAACTGATAAAATAAGTGACCTTAAGTTCATGATATTACTCCTAAAAAATAAAAAATGCAACTTATCAACAACACATAGTAATATAATTATAATACAAATTTTATCAATTGCACAATAAAAATATGAATTCCAAATCAGGTATAGGTTTAAGACAGCCACATTACCAACAAGTTTTGGAACAAAAACCAGATATTGCTTGGTTTGAAGTTCATAGTGAGAACTTTTTTTACCTAGATAGTCCTGATAGCGATAGACTCAATCAAATCAAAAAATATTATCCATTAAGTATGCACGGCGTTGGTCTATCACTAGGCTCGGCAGATGGTTTATCAAAGCAACATTTAGCACAGCTTAGAAATACCGTTGACTACTTTAAGCCACAATTAGTATCAGAACATTTGAGCTGGAATACTATTGACGGTAAATACACCCCCGACTTATTACCCCTGCCCTACACCACACAAAGCCTTAAAAACTTTGCTACTAATGTCAAAAAAACTCAAGACTTTTTAGGCAGACAAATTCTAATTGAAAACCCGTCAACTTATATCAATTTCAAATCCAATACCATTGCTGAGTGGGACTTCTACGCCCAATTACCATATTTAACCGACTGCGCCTTATTATTTGATGTCAATAATATCATAGTTAACGCCCACAACCACAATTTTAATCCCGACCTATACTTAAAAGCGATAAACCCCAACGACGTAAAAGAAATTCATCTAGCAGGGGCAACAATCAACACCCACAATGGCAAACAAATTATGATTGATGACCATGGTAGTAAAGTAAAGCCTGCGGTATGGGATTTATACGACAAAACTCTAAAAACTATAGGCAACAAACCTACTTTAGTAGAATGGGATACCAATATTCCTGATTTAGCAATACTATTAACTGAGGCAAAAAAAGCTCAGGAAAAATTACAAACCACACAATCAAAATTAATGTAATTTATCTGGTGCTATCAGTATAATTGGTAACTACTTTGTAATATGATAGTCACAAAGAGACTATAACAAATTTTATTAGATATAAAAATAAATAAAATTAACACTAAATAATGTTTATTCTATACTTAGCAAATAAATTAAAAATTTAACCAAAGGGGATAAAAATGCAAAAGCAATATTTAATATTACTCAGTTTGATATTATTTTTAGTTAGTTGTCAAACAACAACGCCAGAGCAGCGGTATGCAAAAATTCAACCAGTCAACCCAGAAGCTGTTAATATCAAAGTATTAGTTGATAGAAGCATTTTTTTAGACTCAGTGTCTGGAGCAAATGATTTTGTATTTGTTAGGGTGCGCAATACATCTGGTGAAGATATTAATTTACATCAAAGGGTTATACAAAAATTAAAATCCCAAGGCGTTAAGGTTACTAATGACATAGATAAAGCGAGTTATGTTTTAATCGCCAATGTAGTAACTATGCGCTATGTTAGTGCTGAAGAATTAACTAATTTACAAGAAAGTTCTTATGGTGAAGATGTCTCAAACGTTCTTAATAGAGCCATAGGCGGCGCAGCTTTGGGCGGGTTAGCAGGTAGTTTAGATGATAATAGCCATCATACTACAGCTGGAGCATTAATTGGCGCTGGTATTGGCGCAGCCATCGGCCTTGCAGAAGCCAATGCAAAAGCAGAAAGAATCGCGCGTAAAAAAGCAATTAAATATATTGCTTTAACAGTTGATATAGAACTACGTGAAAAAATAGCCGACGATGGGCTTGTAACTAGAAGAGGCAGGCAAACATTTGCAGATAATCAATCTTCAAGAGGCAGCACTAATTATGATAGAAGCTCACCACCACAAGAAAGAGCGCATTTTGGTTCTTCTTCTAGCGTCCAATCTGAGATTGTTGAAAACTATCAAGAACAAACACATTGGAAACGTCATAGAACTAGAATTTTAGTGAAAACAAAAGGTACAAAATTAAATTTTGATGACGTTATTAAAAGAAGAATGACACAAAAATTAACTAACTCAATTTCAGGTTTCTTTTAATTATAGGTTCTTCTTAAATTATGCAGATTCATATATTCGCTAACTGATCTGGCAACTGAAGCTTTGAATACAGGTATTTAAAATCCTTATAGCACTAACCCACTACAAAACGCTAAAATAGCAGGAATAGCACAAGGAGCGTTAGAACTTTTATCCCCTTTGCAGGCTTAACTAACTGATTCTGAGGCAAAAAATTGACTTTCATACAATATATGAATAAAGCAAAAATAGTTAAGTATTTCTCTTCCACTTTTATATTATTTTTTGGTAGAGAAGTTAGAAAATAAAAATGAAAATAATTTTATTAGTTGTTCTACATACGAACACAACGTGGCAATTCTCAGTGGTAATTCAACTAACAAGGCACTTTTTTGGACGCAAACTACATTGTATTTGCTAACCAAAAAATGAAGATTAAATGACACAACCAGATATTATCCAATATAATAAGAGGATAAATACAGATAGTGATTCCCTTGCGCTTTATTGTTGTTGGTAATTTATGGCGTTTGTAAATAAAGTCTTATGTATTGTGCCTATATTTCAAGATGGTTTTTTATCAACAACAATCACCAGCACAATAACCCCTGAAATTATCATTACCGCACTCGTTAGCCAGAAAGTGGCAATTAGTGATTGTGCCCATTGGCTAATGAGTCCCATTATGAGTGCGCTAATTGCATAGCCAAAATCACGCCAAAAACGATATATGCCCAGTATGCCACCGCGCTGGTTGCTAGGACTGAAGTCAGCAACTGCAGCACCTAATGTGGGATATAGCATAGCCATACCTAGACCGACTGCAGCTGCTTCTAGCGACCATAGAAATATATTATTAGTATAGGCAATGCTTAAAACACCCGCCCCACAGATAAACATACCGCCGACTATGAGGATTTTTCTGCCAATTTTGTCGGATAATGCACCGGTAATTAGTTGCAACACCCCCCAAGTTATGGCATAAATTGAGATAATTGCGCTAGCTTGAAGTATGTTTATATTTTTAGATAAAAAATATACTGGCAAAAATATCCATACCAAAGAGTCGGTAAACTTTTCAATTAAACCAGCTTGATTAAGCGCAAATAAGGTTTTATCACGCCAAGACGCTAGTAAAAATATTTGCTTAAAGCTGTCGGTTTTTACTGCTGGTTTATTATGGGCATGCGCCCAAGTAATAGTTTCGGTGATAAAAAATATTGCTATTAACAAACCGAATAAAATAGTCGTACTACCAAAAATAAATAAACCATATCTTGCTCCTAGCAATTCTACAAAATAAGCTGTTATCACTCCTGCAATTCCCACAGCAACATAGCCCGAAAATTCATTTAAACCGTTAATTAAACCTTTTTGATTGAGTTTTGCTAAGTCTAATTTGCTATTAATAGTCATTGACCAACACAGGCCCTGATTAAAGCCTAATAACAAAGTTGCAGCCACTATCCAGCTCCAGCTAGGCGCATACAAAATCATAAAAGGAATAGGTATTGCTATTAGCCAGCCAATAATTAGTATTTTTTTTCTACCGTATTTATCGCTTAAAACACCTGCTAATAAATTCATAATGGCTTTAACTACACCAAAAACTACAACAAAAGAAGTTAATAGAAAAAATTGCTGCTTGCCTAACCCAAACTCTGTTTCAGCAAGACCGGGAATAACAGTGCGTGTCATACCAATTGTAAGACCAACTAAGAAAACTTGAATTAGTTGTAATGTTATTTGGGCTTTGTGGGCAGAGAAGCCATGTTTTAATGCTAGTTGCATAAATGATAAAATAAAAGTTAGCTAATAGATTGGCATTATATATTATTCTTTATAACCAGAACATTTGAAAATACTGTATTATTTAACTTAGTGGACAAAACAATAATAAGGAGAAATGTTGATGTTTTTATCACAAAAAATACCCAAAAATGACCCATCCTCGCTATCCTATTTTTTTGGTTGTGGGGGTAAAGGCAAGGCAATTGCTGTTGATGTTTTTGCAGAAGATGTAAATTGGTTTATAGCACAAGCAAAAATCAAAGGGGTGACTATTGACTATATTATTGATACTCATATTCACGCCGACCATATCTCAGGCGGCTATGAATTATCGCAAAAAGCAGGTGGTAAATATTGCTTACACGAATCCTCCCAAGCCAAATTTGCATTCAAAGCACTAAGTGACGGACAAAATCTAACTATCGGTAATGTTAAAGTTAAAATAATACATACCCCCGGTCATACATTTGATAGTATTTGTCTATTAGTTAGCGACAATAGACGGACTTCAAAACCATGGTTTTTACTAAGTGGACATACTTTATTTGTCGGCAGTGTTGGCAGACCTGATTTAGCAGGACATGAGGCGGAAATGGCAGAAGACCTTTATAATTCTATTCATAAAAAAATTCTAACATTACCAGAATACATTGAAATTTACCCCGGCGCTCAAGCAGGCAGTGTTTGTGGAGCTGGTTTATCTGGCAAACCAACTTCAACTATATATTTTGAAAAATACTTTAATAAACTTCTAAGTAATGGCAAGCAAGAGTTTATTAAAAATATACTATCTAATTTGCCAAAAAAACCTGTGGATGTAGACAAAATTATTGAAAAAAACAAAGTTGTAGCGATGATTAGTTAAAATGCTTAAAAAAATGCAACAAACTTTTCTAGCTGATGTTATTAAAAAAGAATGTCATACAGAACTATATCAACCAAGCGTAAATTTTAGCGCAGATAAATTGTTACAAGTATATCAAAATAATTACCAATCAACACCATTTAGTGCGCTAAAAGCAACTTATAGTTGTATTTATCGTTTAGTAGGTGATGGTTTTTTCCATTTTTTAGCACAAACCTATATAAAAACCCACACAATAGATAGTGGTAATATTCAAGACTATGGCGCTGGATTTGCTGATTTGATAAAACAGTTAAAAGAATGCAAACAATTGGGGTATCTAAGCGACATTGCGCGATTGGAATTTTATTATGAAAAATGTTATTACGGACAAAATATTGAACTAAACTTAGTAGATAATCATCCAAACTTTGATAAAATACCAAAAAAAGCTTTGCAAAAATGCTTAACAGCAAGTTATTTGTTAAAGTCAGATTACCCCTTAATTAAAATTTGGCAATTAAATGAAAATAGTCCAACACTGAATTTAAAAAAAGGTAAAGATAATATATTAATTTATAAATATAACAATAAAGTCAAAGTGATGCGACTTGAAGCGAAGATTTTTCAATTTTTACAGGAGCATATAAGCAATGATGTATTGGTTAATTAAAGTATATTCAGGGCTTTTTAAATTTTTAGAATATTACTTAGGCAGTTTATTTTTATTATTTGCAAGAGTGTATGTAGGTTTTGAATTTTTTCAATCTGGCTATAGCAAAATAACCAATTGGGATAGCACTTTGTACTTATTTGAAAATGAATACTCAGTGCCATTTATAAATTGGCAATTAGCGGCTTACCTAGGTACTGCAGCTGAAATTGTATTGCCGATTTTACTTATTATTGGTCTTGCGACAAGGCTTATGGCAACGGGGCTTTTCGTATTCAATATAATAGCAGTCATTTCATATCCAATTCTAATTGAAAAAGGGTTTGTTTTGTTCCAACCAGTACTTGTAGACGGCAGACTTTATGGAGCAATTGACCACCAAATTTGGGGGATATTACTACTGACTATAGTTTTATTCGGAGCAGGTAAAATTGCCTTAGATACCTTAATATGTAAAAAATATTGCAATTGATTATATTAACTAGGAGAAGTATAAGTGGGGGATGGGCTATTTAACTTTGTGAGCTGGACTTTACCAGTGTTGGAAATAATGGTAACGGTGTTTATTTTTGCTATCGGTGTTGTGGTTGCTGTGGTGATTGTTACTTTTATTCTAGATATTACCCAAAAGAAAAACGCAATTTTAAGAAATTACCCAGTAGTTGGCCATTTTCGCGATATTTTTAGCAATTTAGGCGAGTTTTTTCGACAATATTTCTTTGCTATGGACCGCGAAGAGATGCCATTTAACCGTGCCGATAGAAACTGGGTAAGAAATGCTGCTAATAATAAAAGTATTACTATTGCCTTTGGTTCAACTCAAAATCTTAACTACCCGGGCACACCTATTTTTGCCAATAGTCCTTTTCCGGTTTTAGAAGAAGAAACTACACCAATTAAACCTATTATCATCGGTGATAATTTCTGTGATAAACCTTATGAAGCAAAATCTCTAATTAATATCTCAGGCATGAGTTTTGGCGCTATTTCTAAACCAGCAGTGCTTGCTTTATCAAACGGAGCACGCATGGCAGGCTGTTGGTATAACACTGGTGAAGGCGGTTTAAGTCCTTATCACTTAGAAGGTGGTGCAGATATTGTGTTTCAAATCGGTACCGCTAAATATGGAGTGCGTGATAAAAATGGTAATCTAAGTGATAAAAAACTAAAAGAAATTAGTAATCACAAACAGATAAAAATGTTTGAAATTAAAATGAGCCAAGGCGCAAAACCAGGTAAAGGTGGTATTTTACCCGGCACCAAAGTTACCTCACAAATCGCACAAATTAGAGGCATTGGCATAGGTGAGGATTCCATCTCGCCTAACCGTCATCGCGAAATTAATAGTATTAAAGATTTACTAGATATGATATCCCATGTTAGACAAATAACCAATAAACCAGTTGGTTTTAAATTAGTCATTGGCACTACAATGTGGTTAGATGAATTACTAGCACAAATTAACAAACGTGGCCCAACAAGCGCCCCAGATTTTATTACTCTTGACAGCGGAGATGGTGGCACTGGTGCAGCGCCAATGCCGCTTATGGACAATGTTGGTTTACCAATTAAAGAAACCCTACCACTAATAGTAGATAAACTCAATGAATACAATCTAAGAGAGCGGGTAAAAGTTGTGGTTTCTGGTAAGTTAATCAACCCGTCTAAGGTGGCATGGGCTCTTTGTATGGGCGCTGATTTTGTCAACTCTGCACGTGGATTTATGTTTGCCATTGGCTGTATTCAGGCGTTAAAATGTAATAAAAATACTTGTCCAACCGGTATCACTACTCACAATAAACGTTTACAAAAAGGGCTTAATCCAGAAAATAAATCATTTAAGGTGGCAAGTTATGTTCATAATCTCAACCATGCAGTAGAAATTATTGCTCATTCTTGTGGCGTTAAAGAACCACGTGCCCTGAAGAGACACCACGTACGTATTGTCCAAAGTGGTGGCAAATCTATTCCAATGAATGAAATCTATCCAGACAAAAAAGCGCAAGGAGAACAATAATGAAAGCATCCGATTTATTTATAAGAGCACTAGAAAATGAAGGTATTGAATACATTTTTGGTGTTCCCGGCGAGGAAAACTTAGACTTTTTAGACTCATTAAGAAATTCAAATATTAAATTAATACTAACTAGGCACGAGCAGGGGGCAGCTTTTATGGCAGCAACTTATGGCAGATTAACTGGTCAAGCAGGTGTTTGTTTAGCAACTTTAGGACCAGGAGCGACTAACTTTGTTACCAGTGCTGCTTATGCTCAGCTAGGAGCGATGCCACTACTGATGATAACTGGTCAAAAGCCTATATTAGACAGTAAACAAGGTAGATTTCAAATTGTAGATGTAGTAAGAATGATGGAGCCTATCACCAAAATGTCAAAGCAGATTGTCAATGCTAATATGATCCCATCTCTAGTACGTGAAGCTTTTCGTATAGCAGAAGAAGAGAGGCCTGGAGCAGTGCACCTAGAATTGCCAGAAGATATCGCTCGCGAAAATACCGACACCCCCCATGTATTTGATATTCACCCACTACCTAGGCCACTAGCAAATCAAACCGCCATAGATAACGCTAAAAAGGCTATTGAAAAAGCAAAATGCCCAATGGTCTTAATTGGTGCTGGCGCTAATCGTAAAAAAATATTCAAACCTCTTACTAATTTTATTAATAAAACCCAAATTCCGTTTTTTAACACACAAATGGGCAAAGGTGTAGTAAGTTGTGAACATGATTTATTTTTAGGCACTGCGGCTCTTTCCACGGGTGATTACGTACACGAGACAGTTAATCTAGCCGATTTAATTATTAACATAGGACATGATGTAGTAGAAAAACCACCATTTTTTATGAACCACGATGGAAGGCAAAAAGTGGTGCACATCAACTTTAGTGGCGCAGCGGTAGATGAAGTTTATTTTCCCCAAATTGAAGTAGTAGGAGATATTGCCAATACTATTACTCGTCTTAGCGAACAATTAAGCAGTGGACAAAATAAATTATTAGACAAAATTATGACAATGCGTCAAAAAACTAAAGAAGCAATTCACCGTTCAGATAACGATGATAGTTTTCCTATGCTACCACAACGTTTAGTTGCTGATGTACGTAAAGCTTTAAATCGCGATGCCATTATTGCCCTTGACAATGGTATGTATAAAATCTGGTTTGCCCGCCACTATCATACATTTGGTCCTAATACAGTGCTACTGGATAATGCGCTGGCTACTATGGGCGCGGGTTTACCTTCTGCGATGGCATGCGCACTTAGATACCCTGGACGCCAAGTAATGGCGATTTGTGGTGACGGCGGTTTTATGATGAATTCACAAGAACTAGAAACTGCTGTGCGATTAAAACTAGACATGATTGTGCTTGTTATTTGTGATAACGCTTATGGTATGATTCGTTGGAAACAAACTGTACAAGGCCTAAAAGACTTCGGTTTGGAGTACTCTAACCCAGACTTTGTCGCTTATGCACAAAGTTATGGTGCTACTGGTCATCGTATTACTTCCGCTGCTGATTTTATTCCTACCATTAAAAAATGCTATCAAAATAAGGGCGTCCACCTAATAGAAGCCCCAATTGATTACACAGAAAATACTAAAGTGCTAATTAATGAACTTGATAAATTCAACGCTAAGTAAGAAATGTGAATTTAATCAATGCAAAAACAAAACTGTTAAACCAAAAACAGAGCCAATAAACTTATTAAGATTAATTCATTGGTATGTATTAGTATCTTAAATTTGTAAATAAAAATACCAATATTACCATATCAATAGTAAAATAAAAACGATGATTAAGTTAGTCCCTTACTTAAAAGTCGTTGTTTTTATTGTTTGTTTGTTGCCATTTCTAACGCTTGTTAATAACGTTATTAATGGTAGTATGATTGACCCAATTGAGGAAATCACCAATCCTACTGGACAATGGGCATTTAGATTTTTACTAATTACTTTAACCATAGCCCCTATTGCTAGAATGACCAAACAAGGTTATTTAATTAGATTTAGACGTATGCTTGGTTTATTTGTTTTTTTTTATGCCTTATTACATTTAAGCATTTGGCTTATTGACCAACAATTCAGTCTTACGATTGTTTTAGAAGATATAGTAAAACGCACATATATCACTATTGGTTTTGGCGCATTTTTGTTACTAATACCATTGGCAATTACATCTACTAACAATTGGGTAAAACGTTTAGGCGGAAAACGTTGGAAAAAACTGCACAAACTTGTTTTGCCCGCATCAATCTTGGTATGGGTGCATTTTTACTGGCAATCTAAAAGTGATATGGCGTTAGAACCTTTTGTATATGGTGTAATATTGCTAGTATTACTGGGTAATCGCTTTGTTAAAAGATAAAGTTAATTACAATCTAATCTGCTTATCACTTAAATATAATATCCCCTCTATGATAAAAAAATACCTATTTGTTCTACTAATAACTAGTAGTGTATTTAGTGCTGATATTAGCAATAGGCAAACACCGTTCCTAGGAGTTGCATATCAAGTGATTGATACTGAAAATTACAATAATACAGTTGGGTTTGGTTATGAAATTTTACGCGTTTTAAAAGATACTAGCGCTGATGTAATTGGTCTTAAGGTCGGTGATATTATTATTGCTTTCGACAATCAAGACCTAAGTAAGATAAACGAAGAGGATAGACAAAATTTTTTAAGTAAAGCCATAAAAGCAAAGCAGGTTGGTGATATATTTAATCTTGTGGTACTAAGAGAGAATAATATCATCACAGAAGGCAGTAAAACCCTTAAAAATATAACCCAAGTTAAAAATAATATCGATAATCAAGTATTTAATTCAGTGCTAAATATCAGCATTGATAAACGTATCAATAAACTAGAATTATCAGCTAAACTAGGCATAAGGCAAACATTAAAGCCAGAAGATTTACCTGACAACAACACTTTATTCCCAAAATACACAAATATTTCATGGGACTGGACCGAGTCTATTTTACAAATACTAAATAAGCCGAGTTTGACTTTAGATTACAAAGATTTACTAGCGAGATATGAAGATAATGAATTATGGGATGAAGGTTTTAGGCTTAATTTATTCCGCTACTTACACCGTGACCCTATCAAATTTGTTCCCGTGCTTGATAAGCGTTTGAACGAACTAAATACCAAATTATCTAAAAACCATAAACATTTTATAATGCCAATGGCAACTTGGCTAGACCAACAATTAGAACCAATAAAAACCAACTATCCTACAAGCAGTAATTTAGCCGTGCATAAAGAATTTATAAACACTACTATTAATCTAGCAGAAACTTTAAGACAACAAGCTTTTGCCAGTTTAACTATGTCTGAAATTAAACAAATTAAAACACAAATGCCTCAATTAATGCAAAGATTTTATAATTCTTTTTATATTGACAGACCCAAAGTAGAAGAGGACCGAAAAAATAATAGCGCTTTATTAGCATTAACAAAAAAAATAGATATCAATGCTTTATTTAAAAGCGGGCAATTATTGCTACAATTAATGGATAAAACATGGCTTAATCAATTAACTAAATTACTTAAACAACACAGCGCTAATATTAGTTTTACAACTACTGCCGGCACTGTTTTACTAGGTGCTGTTGGTAATAGTCAGCATAACAAATCTTATGCTCTTTTAATAGATATAAGTGGTGATGATATTTACTATCAAAACACCGGTATTAGTAATGATAATATCGCCATTACCATTGACTTAGCAGGCAATGATAGTTATCAACATACACGAAAATTCGCCCAAGGCAGTGCTTTCTTAGGTATTGGGTTATTAATTGATATCAGCGGCAATGATAGCTATTTAAGCGAGCAGCAAAGCCAAGGCTTCGCTTTACTTGGAGTAGGCGCCTTATTGGATTTAGATGGTGATGATAAATATCATAGCGAGTATTTTAGTCAAGGTAGCGCTTTCTGGGGTATAGCAGCATTAATAGATATATTTGGTAATGATAATTATTATGCAAACTTGTACGCCCAAGGTTTAGGTAGTGTTAAAGGTTTTGGCTTGTTGTTTGATAATAGCGGTGATGATAATTATTTTGCAAGTGGTAAAGATGAAAGCTCTTATCAAATATCAGGTATTTTCAAAAGCATCTCTCAAGGAGTTGGTATAGGCTTTCGTGGCTATGCCTCCGGTGGTGTTGGTATTTTACTAGACAGCGCTGGTAAAGATCATTTTAGAAGCGGTAATTTTGGAGGTGGTGTTGGCTATTTTTACGGTATTGGCGCTTTAAAAAATGCTGGCATTGACAATGATACTTACTTAGGTTCGCGCTATTCTTTTGGCGCATCCGCTCATTCGGCAATGGGCATTTTAATTGACGATGGCGGTGATGATAATTATTTTTCCATATCAGGCGTTAGCCAAAGCGCTGCTTGGGACCTTGCTTTAGCTGCCCTATGGGATAAGGGTGGTAATGACAATTACACTGGTAGTAATTCTTTTGCCAGCCATAATGGTTTTAGTATTTTTATTGATGAAAGCGGTAATGATATTTATAATAATCTTATAAGTAGTGGGCATATCAATGACTACCACGGCGGTGCTAGTTTTGGCTTTTTTATTGATAAATCTGGTTCAGACACCTACCAATCCCCTCAAAAAAATAGCACCCAAACCATTACTCTTAAAAATGGCATTTTCATTGATTATTAAATATTAATATTCTGCTAACCTCATTAATACTGATTTAGCTTGGATAATACGCTCGATGGTTTTAGGAGTTGATTTTTTAACTACTAGGGTATCTTGTTGCATTAATGAGTAAATATTTGGTTGTTGGGTAATGAGTTTGGTGATAATGGTGATATTAATCGGAGAATGTTTGCTAAAAGTAAATTGCATTTGCTCATCTGTTAAATTGATTTTTAGTGCTTTTAATCTTTGGGCAACAAGAGCTAGCCTGCTTTTAGCAAATAAAGCATCTATAGGTTCATCTAATTTATTAAACCTATCTATCATTTCGTTTTTAATTTCATCTAATTCAACTTCATTACTAGCACTACTAATACGTTTGTAAAACACTAGTCTATCATGAGCATCAGCTAAGTAAGAGCTAGGAATTAGACAAGATATACCAGCTTCAATTTTAACATCATTAGTATCACCTGATAACAAAGAACCAGATTTTAATGAGCTTATAGTGCGTGCTAATAACTGTTGGTAAAAGTTAAAACCAATAGCTTGAATATTACCACTTTGGTCTTTACCAAGTAAATCTCCAGCACCCCTGATTTCTAAATCATAATTAGCAAGCATAAAACCCGACCCCAGTTGTTCCAAAGAAGAAATAGCATTTAGCCTTTTTTTAGCATCAGCATTAAGACTACCATACGGTTTGACGATTAAATAAGCATAAGCCTGATAGTGCGACCTTCCTACTCTACCACGTAATTGATGTAATTGCGCCAAACCAAAATTTTGAGCATTATGGATAATAATAGTATTAGCGCTAGGAATATCAATGCCATTTTCAATAATGGTGGTACAAAGTAGAATATGAAAACGACGATGATAAAAATCACCCATAATAATTGCTAATTCTTTGCTTGGCATTTTCCCGTGAGCAATGCGAATATTAATACCTGGTAATAAGCCATTTACCTTGTCAGCCAGTAAGTCAATACTATCAATATCATTATGAATAATAAATATCTGTCCAGCGCGATGAATCTCACGCATGCAAGCCTCAATAATCATCTCATCCGACCAAGTTTTGACAAAGGTTTTAATAGCAGTCCTGCCCAGTGGTGGGGTGCTAATAATTGACAAATCACGAATTTGGCCAAGTGCCATATTTAACGTACGTGGAATAGGGGTAGCACTCATAGTTAGCACATCGCAATTGGGGCGCATTTGAGTAAAACTTTCCTTTTGTTTAACACCAAAACGGTGTTCTTCATCAATAATAACTAAGCCAAGATTTTTATATTGCACATAGTCATAAATTAATTTGTGAGTCCCAATGATAATATCAATATCACCTTTTTTGAGTTTTGCAAGAGTTCGTTTAATAGTAGCGCTAGTCTCAAAACGTGATAAAGCAGCAACATTAACTGCATAATTGGCAAAACGATCTGCAAAAGAATAATAATGCTGGTTAGTTAATAAAGTAGTTGGCACAAGCACAGCAACTTGTTTATTAGAAGCAACTGCTAAATAAGCAGCACGCATAGCAATTTCAGTTTTGCCAAAACCAACATCACCGCAGACCAATCTATCCATCGGTTTAGGTGAACACATATCACTAATAACAGCATCAACAGCACTGATTTGGTCTGGAGTTTCTTCAAACATAAAATCACTCACAAATGCCTTATAACTATCATCAGGTTCATCAAAAGCAAAACCATCAACATCGGCTCGTTTGGCATAAATTTCTAATAAACTAGCTGCAAGGTCATATAACTGCGCTTGAGCTTTTTGCTTAGCTTTTACCCATTGCATCCCACCTAATTTATGCAAGGGAATATGTTGACTATCAACACCGATATAACGGCTAATTACGCCCAACTCATCAATTGGAACCATTAACTTATCACCACCTGCATAATTGATTACAATAAATTCTCGCTGTTGGTCATAATTAATAACTTCTAGCCCGTTGTAGCGACCAATGCCATAACGTTCATGCACCACAGCATCACCTCTATTTAACTCAAATAAATGAGCAATAGGCTTATCAAAATCTTGGTGTTTAGCGCGACGACGACGTTGCTGGACATTGTTTTTACCAAATAAATTTCTCTCACTAATAACAATCATCTCATCACTAAACACACCCTCATCTAATTGGCCAACGATAATATTTAATTGTTGTTTGCTATTACAAAAATCAGCAAAACTATCCACTTCATATAGTAAATGATAAGGGTTGAGTAAAGATAAAAAAGTTTGTTTACGACTTATAGATTCACTGACAAATAGCACTGGCTTTTTAAATTTAGTTAAAAAATATAGTAATTTGTGTAATGGTTTAAGGTGAGTAGGTTCAATTCTAAGCGGCGGCAATAATTGATAATTATAGTTATAATACTCAATATTACCACCTTTTTTAGTCACTGATAATTGTAATTGCTTATGCTGATTAAACCTAGCATACCACTGCTCTTTAGTTAAAAACAAATCTCGCGGCGCTAAAACTCTACGTCCTTGTGTTTCTGCTTGCTGGTGGCGACTATTAATATAATCCAGATTTTGATGAATAATATTAGCAAAATCTTGCCACACTACAAAAATAATACTACTGCTAAGATAATCAAATATGGTATCAGTATGGTCAAAAAACAATGGTAAGTAAAATTCAATACCATGTGGAATACGGATAGAGCTAATTTCCTGAAAAATAATATCGTCTTCGCTATTAAAATAATTCTTATAATTTGTTAAAAAATCATTAATACTATCATTATTTAAAGAAAACTCTTTGGCTGGTAATAATTTAATTGCATCAATTTTATCGGTAGTGCATTGGTTATTGCTATCAAACAAACGTATACTTTCTATTTTGGCATCAAATAAATCAATTCTTATTGGTTGTTTGGCACCAATAGGGTATAGGTCTAATAAAGAACCTCTAACACTAAACTCGCCATACTCACGCACGATGTTGGTTTTATAGTAGCCCAACGCTAATAACTGCTGACTAAATAAGCGTAAATCTAATTCATCGCCTATTTTAAATTTTATAGTTGATGCTTCTAAATATCTCTTAGGACAAAGGCGAGCAAGTGTTGCCTCAACAGTGGTAACAACAACACCATAACTAAAATTTTTTAAGGCTAATAAAGTGCTAAGTCTTTTGGCAATAGTATCTTCGTGGGCAGAAAAAACATCATAAGGTAACACCTCATAACCAGGAAATAGTAACACATTCAAACTGGGAGCATAAAACTTCAGGTCTTGTCTAATTTGTTCAATATGATTAGTATTATGAGCAAGAATAATAATAGTTTTTTGCTCGTCCTGAACCCAACGAACCAAACTCAAGCATTCACTACCCTGTGGTAGCCCTCCCCAATAGCATTTATTGCCTTTATTAAAGATAGGATTAGCATTAGATAACATTAATACCTTGAGTGTTTAACATTTTTATAAGTATTATTAGCGGTAACCCCATCAACGAGTTAGTATCATTAGCAATAATTTTTTCCACTAACGCTATACCCAAACCTTCAAATTTCATACTACCAGCACAATGATAGGGTTTTTCTTTGTCTAAATAATTTGCAATTTGAGTATTGGTTAATACCTTAAAAAATATGCTGGTAGTATCAAGAATAACTTGTTGCTTGCTATTATTAGTATTTAGCACGCACAACGCATTTAGAAAATCTACTTTCTTGCCACTACAAAGTTGTAATTGACATAGCGCTTTTTCATGCGTTAGTGGCTTAGTTAAAATATTATCATTAACTACAGCCACTTGGTCTGAAGCAATAATTATTCCAGATGCACGTTTAGCAACCGCTGCTGCTTTTTGAGCTGCCAAACGTTTGACTAAATTAGTTGGGGTTTCATTTTTTTGTCGCTTTTCATCAATATTAGGGGCAATCACTTTAAAATTTAAAAGTAATTTTTGCAAAATAATTTTTCTAACAGGTGAAGACGAAGCAAGGATTAACATATAATAAGCAATTAAAAAAGAAGCGATATTTTACAATATGAGTATAGCGATTATAGTGGCGATGGATAGAAATCGCTTAATTGGTAATAATAATCAACTACCTTGGCATTTGAGCGAAGATTTAGCGCATTTTAAAAAAATAACCACTGATAAAACGGTGATAATGGGCAGAAAAACCTACCAATCTATCGGTAAACCTCTTCCTGAACGCAACAATATTGTTATTAGTCGCAATAAAAATTTAAAAATTGCGGGTGTTACCATACTTAGCAGTCTAGATGAGATATGCAAACTAGCTAATAAACAACAGGTTATCATTATCGGCGGTGCTAGTCTATACGCTCAAGTCTTGCCGCTATGTAATCTTTTGTACATAACTCAAATTAACCACGCCTTTGTAGGCGATGCTCACTTCCCAGAAATTAACCTTTCCAAATGGCAACAAATATCTTCTCAAAAAAATACCATCCCAAGTGATTACGATTATTACTTCAAAGTTTTTATCCGAACATAAGTTTTTACTAGGCGATAAAAAAGGAGGTATTGAACCTCCTTTTAGTCAAACTAAATACTAATTATTTATCGGCTTTATTAACTTCAGCAGCCATTCTAGCAGCTTCTGCTTGAGCAGCAGCATAACCTCTGTTATAAGCTTCCGCTTGAGCATGGGCAATAGCTTCTGCTTGAACCCTACCAGTGGCATAAGCGTCAGCTCTACCTGAACCTACAGCATCAGCCCTACCTGAATAACGGTTATCAGTTTTATTTTTAGTATCAAAATTAAAACCAAAATTAGTATCATTTACCCAATCATTAGCGCCGCTAAATGGTCCCCAGTTAGAACGACCATCAAATGGACCCCAGTTGGAACGGCTGTCAAAAGGACCCCAATCAGAACGACCATCAAATGGACCCCAATTAGTGTTATAGCCTCTGTGAGGACCATAGCCATAATAACCATCATTATTACCAAATGGACCCCAACCCCAACCAGCAGTAGCTACCACCGAAGCAGATAACGCAATGACCGCAAAAAGTTTTGTTAAAATTTTCATAATTTTCTCCATAATTGTTTTAAGAACGCAAGCAATAAACAACTTGCAGGTAGGCATTATACCTAAAAAATATATATTGTCAAGCAATATATTAAAAAATTATAATATACTAATATTTTTTCATCATAGCCAATACTCGTTCCATTTTGCTAAATCGCGAACCTTTGATTAAGATAGCGCTATTTTGGTGATTTTTGTATAGTGTTTTGACCAAAGTATTAACATTATCAAAATGCTTACTGATTTGATAGGCTTTTGCTTCTTCACCTAGTGTGTAAATTATTGTAATGCCTTTGGATTGAGCATATTTTATAACTGCTAAGTGAGCAAATTCACTACCATCGCCTAGTTCTGCCATAGCGCCTAATACTAGCACCTTATCAATGTTAAATTGTGTTAATACATCAATAGCAGCACGCATTGAGGTAGGGTTAGCATTATAACTATCATCAATAACCTGCCAGTATTTTAATTGATATAAATTTAAACGCCCTATCTCTGGTTTCGCCAGCGCCAAGCCCTTGGCAATTAATTCTAAAGGAATATCTTGACTTATAGCACATGCTGCTGCTGCCAAAGCGTTATCAACTTGATGTTGCCCTAAAAAATTTAGCTTTACCAATTGTTTTTGACACTGATAATTAAGCACAAAATTGACTCCTTTATTATGATGGTCAATATTGCTGGCAAATATACTAGTTCCCGCACCAAAATCAACTATTTTTTGTCCACTTAATAGCTCTTTCCAATTATTGTAATACAAACTTTGTTTATTAAGTACAGCAATACCTTCTATTGTTAATGCTTTGTAAATCTGTCCTTTTTCCGTTACTAAATTTTTTAACGAGCCAAACTCACCAATATGAGCATCGCCGGCATTAGTAATAACTGCTACATCAGGCTTTACTAAATACGCTAAATACTTAATCTCACCAACTTGGCTTGCTCCTAATTCAACTACTAAATAACGATGTTGCTTGCGCAGAGCGCATAAAGTCATTGACACACCTAACTTATTGTTAAAATTACCCTTAGTAGAAAGTGTTGTGCCCTTCTCACTCATAATAGCATCTAGCATATTTTTAACACTAGTTTTGCCATTACTACCAGTAATTGCTAAAACCTTAGGTTTATAATATTGCCTTGCCCAACTGGCAATCTGCCCAAAAGCAAATTTAGTATCAACTACAATTAGCGTAGGCAGAACACTACTAATTGGTTCACAAGTAATAATTGCAACCGCGCCTTTTGCCTCTGCTTGTTTGATGTAGTCGTGGCCATTAAAATTATCTCCTCCTAAGGCTATAAATAACTCCCCTGTGCTAATAGTGCGACTATCACTGCTAATAGCTTTAATATCCACGTTTTTAAGACCTTTGGTTGATAATTTTAAAGCGCTTGCAATTTGATAAAGAGTAGAAAACATAATAATTAGTAAACAAATAATTTTGTTAACATAAACCATCTATTTACAACTAAAACAGCAGAGAATTAGCACTTTTAGCGACAAATTGGTAAAATACTTGCCATTTTACCAGTATGAGCATACAAAATATTATCAACCAAGCTTTTGAAAACCGATCTAATATAACCGCTAAAAACGTTAGTAGCAAAGTTAAATCAGCTGTTAAACAATCTATTGGTTTACTAGATAGGGGCGAGGAGCGCGTTGCCGAACAGCAAAGCATTGGTAACTGGCAAATTAATGAATGGCTCAAAAAAGCAGTATTGCTCTCATTTAGACTAACTGATAATGTTGAAATGTCAGGAGGTTGGACAAAATATTATGATAAAATTCCCTCTAAATTTGTAAGTTATGATGCAAATGACCTAAACACAGCTAAAGTGCGTATTGTCCCCCCTGCCAGTGTTAGACAAGGTGCTTATATTGCCCCAAATGTAGTGCTAATGCCCTCTTATGTTAATATCGGTGCTTTTGTTGATAGCGGAACTATGGTCGATACTTGGGCAACGGTGGGTTCTTGTGCTCAAATTGGTAAAAATGTTCACCTCTCTGGCGGAGTTGGCATAGGCGGTGTACTTGAACCACTGCAAGCAAGCCCTACTATTATTGAAGATAACTGCTTTATTGGTGCGCGTTCTGAAATCGTTGAAGGTGTGATTGTAGAACAAAATTCGGTAATATCTATGGGAGTTTATATTGGTAAGTCTACCAAAATTTTAAACCGCAAAAATAACCAAATCAGTTATGGTAGAATACCGCAAGGCTCGGTAGTAGTACCGGGTAGTCTGCCAGCAAAAGATGGTTCGCATTCTCTTTATTGCGCAGTAATTGTCAAACAGGTTGATGAAAAAACACGTTCTAAAACCAGCATTAATAAATTATTAAGAGATATTTGATTAAAAAGATAATTTATAAAGACAATTTTCCTTGCGGTTTTAATCCTAAATGCTCATAAGCCAAGCCAGTTGCAGTGCGACCACGAGAGCTGCGCATAATAAACCCTTGCTGTAATAGATAGGGTTCAATCATATCTTCAATAGTGCTTTTTTCTTCACCAATGGCTGTGGCAATAGTGTCAATACCAACTGGGCCACCACCAAACTTAGTGATCACAGTGCTTAAGTATTGCTGGTCTAATAACTCTAAACCTTTGTCATCTACTTTTAAAACTTTTAATGCTTGTCGGGCAATATCTTGATGCAAAACTCCGTCGGTTTTTACATCAGAAAAATCACGAATACGTCGTAATAGACGATTAGCAATTCTTGGAGTTCCACGAGAACGACTTGCAATTTCAAACGCTCCGCCAGACTTAATATTCACACCTAAAATATCAGCAGAACGCAAAATAATTTTTTCTAAATCAGACACACTATATAACTCTAATCTAGTAATAATGCCAAAACGATCTCTAAGTGGCAATGTTAACATTCCCGCTCTAGTGGTCGCACCAATTAAAGTAAATGGAGCGAGTTCTAATTGTAGTGAATGCGCAGCAGGACCTTCGCCTACCATAATATCTAATTTAAAATCTTCCAGAGCGGGATATAAGATTTCTTCAACTACTGGATTTAAGCGATGAATTTCATCAATAAAGAGCAAATCATTGGGTTCTAACTTAGTTAAAATAGCAGCTAAGTCACCTGAACGTTCTAAAATAGGTCCTGAACTTTGAACTAATTTAGCTCCCATTTCATTAGCAATCACACCAGCAAGTGTAGTTTTACCTAAGCCAGGAGGACCGTAAATTAAACAATGGTCTAACACTTGTCTACGTTTTTTAGCAGCAGTAATAAATAGAGAGATTTGCTCTCTAACATTCTTTTGCCCAATGTAGCTTTTTAAATCCTTAGGACGCACAGAGTTGTTAATAATACGGTCTTGTTCTACCTCTTGGCTACTTAGTAAATTATCAGATTCTATCATTCAATTTTTAAAATTAGACTAGTCCCTCTACTACTTTTTAGATGAACTTTATGTAATATTTCGCGACTAAACCGCAATTGTGTGCTAATTAGTTGCACTTGCCAATAACGATGTTTAAAATTATTTTTTTTAGGAAAAAAAATAAGTTTTTTTATTAAATTCAAAGGAATATTAAACCTATGATTCTCTAATAAATAGTTATCAAGTGGGGTATCAATTTGCTCATTATTTACCCAAGTAGTTTGGTTATTGTGCACTATATTTAACTCCCAAGGAAAATCAAGATGACTGATTATCATCAACCAATCACTAATATTATTTTGCTGCCAGCTAACTTTAAAACGGTGCTGCTTTGTTTTACTAATTAAACTTAATTGTCCATTTAGTTTAAACGCTATCGGCGGGTAAGTATCAACTTTAACTTGCGGACGCATTTGACAAGCAAATAAACTAATGATAAGCGGTATAAGTGCTGTTTGCCTTATTAAAGGGTATAATTTAATCATTTGTTATTAATGCCTAGTAATGCCTATTGTTGTTTTAAGTATCAATCACCACCACGCACCGGTTGAGATTCGCGAACAGGTTGCTTTTAATAAAAAAAATTTGCCATACTTGTTAGTTAAATTATACCAACAGCCCGAAATAAATGCTTGTGTGATTTTATCAACTTGTAATCGTGCTGAAATTATTATAAGTAGCAATGATAGTAAAAGTGATTTTTTAGCGCAATGGCTAGCTGCTACTCACCAAATCTCGCTCACAAAGCTAAAACCCTATTTATCTACATTCTATGACAATAATGCTATTGACCATATTATGCGTGTTGCTTGTGGTTTAGATTCTTTGATAATCGGTGAACCGCAAATTTTAGGTCAATTAAAAGAAGCATATAAAGTTGCTCAGCAAACAGCAACCTTAGATAAAGTATTAGATAAATTATTTCAGCATGTATTTTCTAGCGCCAAACAAGTGCGTACCCAAACTAATATCGGCACTAATCCAATATCAATTGCTTATTGTGGTGTGCAGTTAGCCAGTAAAATTTTTAGCGATATTAATAGTAAATGCGCTTTGCTAATTGGTGCTAATGAAATGATAAATTTATTTGCCAAGCATTTATTAGAGCGCAATATTAACCGTATTATCATTGCTAATAGAACCCTAAGCAAAGCACAGAATTTAGCAAATAAATTTAATGCTAGCGCTATTGATCTTAAAAAATTACACCAAAATCTTCACTACGCTGATATGATAATTACCTCAACAGCGTCATCGTTGCCAATTTTAGGCAAAGGCTTATTTGAAACCGCACTAAGAAAACGTAAACGCAAACCTATTTTTATTCTTGATATTGCCGTACCTAGGGATGTAGAGCCCGAGGTTAATCAATTAGAAGACGTATATCTATATAGTATTGATGACTTAAAACAAGTTATTGACCAAAACAAAAGTTTACGTCAGCAAGAAAGTGAAATAGCCAATGGCTTAATTGATAGCAAAGTGGCCGATTTCAAGCAATATTTAGAGACATTGCCTAGTGAAGATTTAATCAAACAATATCGTTATAATGCCGATAAAATCAAGGATAATTTAATTAAAAACGCTTTGCGACGATTAGCAAAAGGTGAGACTGAACAGCAAGTTATCAGAATCCTAGCCGAACAATTAACTAATAAATTATTACACCAAAATTTTCAAAACATTAAAAATCTTAATACTAAATCACTTATTCAGTGCCAACAATGTTTGCCCAAAAACTAAAACTTTATGCAATCATCTATTACTCACAAACTAACAAAAATTACCGAAAGAAAAAAAGCAATTAATGATTTACTAGCTAATAGCAAAATTATTAATAACCTTGAGGAGACAAAAAGACTCTTAATTGAGTTAAGTCAAATAACGCCAGTGGTAGATGTTTATAAACGTTATCAGCAAATTCAACAAGATGTTGAACATGCTCAAGAAATGCTAAATGACAATGATACCGAATTAAAAGAGATGGCAAAAGAAGAGTTATTATTAGCCAAACCCAAACAAGAGGCGTTAATACTGGAATTACAAAAGTTATTATTACCTAAAGATAAAAATGATAATAGAAATGTTATTTTAGAAATTCGCGCTGGCACCGGTGGTGACGAAGCAAGCTTATTTGTTGGAGATTTACTCAAAATGTATTTGCGTTACGGTGAAAAACAACATTGGCAATGTGAAATAATTAGCAGTAGTGATGGAGAACACGGTGGTTTTAAAGAAGTTATTGTACGTATAATTGGCAAAAAAGAAGTATATGGCAAGTTGAAGTTTGAATCTGGTGTTCATCGTGTGCAACGTATCCCCCAAACCGAAAGCCAAGGCAGAGTGCATACTTCAGCTTGCACAGTGGCAATTATGCCCGAGGCAAAAGATATTGAAGAAGTTAATATTGATATGGCTGATGTGCGTGTTGATACCTTTAGGGCATCTGGTGCTGGTGGTCAGCATGTAAATAAAACTGATTCTGCAGTGCGACTAACTCACTTGCCAACTGGAATGGTAGTTGAATGCCAAGATGGTCGTAGTCAACACAAAAATAAAGCCCAAGCACTAACAGTTCTAGCAGCTAGGTTATTAGATACTAAACAACAACAGCAAAATAAGCAACAAGCTCAAAACCGCAAACAATTAGTTGGTAGCGGTGACCGCTCAGAGCGTATTCGCACCTACAACTTTCCCCAAGGCAGACTTACCGACCACCGTATTAATTTAACACTCTATAAATTAGCAGAAATTCTACAAGGCAATTTAGATGAGGTAATTGAATCTTTATTATTAGAACACACAAGCCAATTACTAAGCCAAGCAGATAAAACATAACTTGATAAAATGCAAAACAAAGTCCAATTTGACCAACAACATATTTGGCATCCTTACCAATCAAGTCCGAGTAAATATCCACAACATTTAATTAAATCAGCAAATGGAGTGTATTTAAAATTAGCAAATAATAAACTAGTAATTGATGGTATGAGCGCGTGGTGGGCTGCAATCCACGGCTATAATAATGCGCTACTAAATCAAGCATTAACAGACCAACTTAAACAGATGGCGCATATAATGTTTGGTGGACTTACACATGCATCAGCTATTGATTTAGCAACTAAACTGATTGCATTAACACCGCTAAAATTAACTCAAGTTTTTTTCAGTGACTCAGGTTCAGTAGCGGTTGAAGTGGCACTAAAAATGGCATTGCAATACCAGCAAGCGCAAGGTAAAACTGCCAAAAACAAATTTATTACTCCGCTTGGAGGGTATCACGGTGATACTTTCGGAGCAATGGCGGTTTGTGACTACAAAAACGGTATGCACCACTTGTTTAGTGGTATGTTAGCGCGTCATTTTTTTGTCGCCCAACCAAATGCTAAAAATGCAATTGATAACTTGGCAACTACAATTAAAAACAACCATCATCATATTGCAACAATGATTTTAGAACCGCTAGTACAAGGCGCGGGAGGGATGCATTTTTATGATGCTAATTATCTAAAGGCCGCTCGTGAATTATGTAGCAGCTACGATGTTTTATTAATTATAGATGAAATTGCCACTGGTTTTGGACGCACTGGTAAATTATTTGCCTCAGAATGGGCAAATGTCCAAGCTGATATTTTATGTTTAGGCAAAGCTCTAACTGGTGGTTATTTAAGTCTGGGGGCAACACTTACTAGTGAGAAAATAGCAACTACTATTGGCACGCTTATGCACGGCCCTACTTTTATGGCAAATCCTCTTGCTTGTGCTGTTGCTAGTGCTAGCATTGAACTGCTGCTAAACTCAAATTGGCAAAAAAACATCAATCGTATTCAAAAACGCTTTGAAAACGCACTATTACCACTCAAAGAACATAAAAAAATAGATGATGTGAGAATTTTCGGTGCTATTGCTGCGGTACAAATGTGTGATAGTATTAACATTCAAAATATGCAAGATAAATTACTAAGTCATGGAGTTTGGTTAAGACCGTTTGCTAAACTACTTTATACTATGCCACCTTTTATAATAAACGATGAACAATTACAACAACTCAACAATGCTATTATCACTAGTATTTAGTTTGTTACTAACAACAAGTGTTGCTTACACTTATGATAAAACCGAACAAATAGTTAAAGCAGAGAAAGTAAATGGCAATAGCTACTACATAAAAGGATATACTGGTGCTGCGACCGAACACGAGGGCTTTATCTCTAATGCTGGCTTTGTTATTACCAGAGATGGTGTTGTAGTCTTTGATGCCTTAGGCACTCCGGCACTGGCAGATGCCATGATAGCTGCGATTAAAAAACTTACAATCAAACCTATTAAATTAGTTATTACTAGTCACTATCATGCCGACCATATTTATGGATTGCAATCATTTAAAAAATTAAGCGCAAAAATTATGGCACCCAAAGGCGCACTGAACTATTTGCGTTCAGATAGAGCCAAAAGATTACTTGAAGCTAGAAAAGAATTATTATTTCCACAAATGGATGAAAATGTTAGCCTAGTTGAACCAGATGAAATTATTGATAAAGATAAGACGTTTAGTTTTGGAGGGCTGGATTTTATGGTCCATTATCTAGGCAGTGTGCATTCTGAAGGAGATATGATGCTATCTGTCAAACAAGATAAGGTGTTATTCAGCGGAGATTTGATTTTTGGCGACCGTGTTCCTTTTATAGATAATGGTAATATTAATAATTGGTTGGTTAATCTAAAAGTACTTGATAATTTAACATTAGATTATTTAGTCCCCGGACACGGCAAAGCTGCTAGTAATTTAGTTCAAATAAGCAAAACTACTCGTAATTATCTTAATTTTTTATTAGCTCAGCTAAAACAGGCGGTAGCAGAACTAACGCCTTTTAACGAGGCTTATGAACAAATTGATTGGTCTAAATTTAAACATTTGCCAGCTTTTGAACAAGCAAATCGTCGCAATGCTTTGGCAGTTTACTTATATCTCGAAAAACTTTAGAATAAACGATAAAGATATTAGCATAATCTAATACGTTTGTAATAATTAGTAAATAAACGTAGAATGTCTTTCTTTTAGATAGAGTAATAAATTATGGCGTTAACAAGACGAGATTTTATTAAAATTATGGGAGCAGGCGCAGTTGGCACTGCTGGTTTTGGAGCGTATTATTTTAGTAAGGCTGGCAAAGTTAATTTTGATGAAAATTTCTACCGCGTTGACCCGTTTGGCAACTCACGCATTTTACACTTAACTGATACTCACGGTAATTTATTGCCAAATTATTTTCGCGAACCTAATGTAAATTTAGGCTTTGGCGATGCCTTTGGTAAAATGCCACACAAAGTTGGTAGAGAATTTTTAAAAGCAACAGGTATTAAACCTGATAGCCTTGAAGCTTACGCCTTTACTTATCTGGATTTTGAAAATCAAGCAGCAAAATACGGCAAAACAGGTGGTTTTGCCTATATTAAAACTGTACTGGAAATGCTAAGAAAACACGCTGGTGGCCGTGATAAAACTCTTACTGTTGATGGGGGCGACACTTGGCAAGGTTCTGGCACATCACTTTGGATGCGAGGCGCTGATATGGTAGAGGCATGTAATATTTTAGGTGTTGATGTTATGGTTGGGCACTGGGAATTCACCTATAAAGAAGAAGAGGTATTGAAAAATTTAGGCTTTTTTAAGGGCGATTTTGTTGGGCAAAATGTGCGTATTTTAGAACAAGCCTTATTTGATGATAAATATATTGCAATGACTGAGAAATACGATGGTAGAGGTTTGTTTAGCGAGGATGATGCTTTACCATTTAAACCATATGTAATGAAAACTGTAGGTAATAATCGCATCGCTGTTATTGGACAAGCATTCCCAAGAACTTCAAATGCCAATCCGCAAAAATACTTCTTCCCCGATTGGTCATTTGGATTAAGAGAAGAAGAAATGGCAAGCTTAGTTAAGGACATTCGCACTAATGAAAAACCCGATGCAGTTATTTTGGTCTCACACAATGGTATGGATGTGGATTTAAAAATGGCGTCCAAAGTAAGTGGTATTGACGCTATTTTTGGTGGACATACTCATGATGGCATTCCTATTGTCTCTGAAATTAAAAATGACGGCGGTACTACACTAGTAACTAACGCAGGTTGTAGCGGTAAGTTTATTGGTGTTTTGGATATGGACATTAAAAAAGGCAGAGGTTTACAGAATTATCAATATAAAATGCTACCCATTATTACTAATACTATCAAGCCTGATACAGAAATGGCATCTTTTATTGAAAAAATTCGTAGCAGGAAATATGATAAAAATGTAGTAGAGGCGCGCAATCCAAAAATGGCAAATAATAAATCAAGATTGGGCAAAACTTATGACGAAATTCTTAATGAAAAACTCTGCAAAACCACCCAAACACTTTATCGCCGTGGCAATTTTATGGGTACTTGGGACCAAGTGTTGGTTAATGCGTTAAGAGAGGAATACAAGTCTGACTTTGCCTTTTCAGCCGGAGTGCGTTGGGGCACTAGTGTTATTGCTGGACATATGGTTACTATGGAAGATTTAATGACTAATACTTCTATGACTTATGGCGAAACCTACGTTACTGCTCTGACTGGCAAGCAGATTAAAGACATATTAGAAGGCATTGCTGAAAACCTATTCCAAACAGACCCCTACTTACAATCAGGTGGCGATATGGTGCGCGTTGGAGGTATGGACTACACTATTGCTCCTGAGGCTAAGCTTGGTAAACGCATTAGTAATATGAACAAAGACGACGGCACACCTATTGAAGATAACACAAAATATACTGTCTCTGGCTGGGCACAAGTTGGTACTATAGGCAGTGGCAGGCTAATGTGGGATGTAGCAGCAGACTACTTACACAAACAACGTGTATTAACACTTACAAAAATTAACAACCCTAAAATTATTGGCGTTAAAGGCAATCCTGGTATTGCCGATTATAATGGTGTTTTGGCATAATTCTATCCTTATGCTTATAAAAACCCAGCTAGCGCTGGGTTTTTTAATATTAACCACTTCAATTTTTGCCGATGTTATCAATCCTAGTTTAATTGAATTTAGTATGAATAAAAAGGGTGAAATAACTGTAGAAATGACGTTAAATATAGAAGCTATATTATCCGATAGCGCTAATTACAAAAACAGTAAAGATTCACCTAATACCAATAAATATGACTATTTTAGAAATCAAACACCAGTTCAAGTCAAGCAAAATTTTCTATCCAACTTAACAAATTTTTTACAACAAGCACGGCTTGTTATAAATGGCTACCAATTGCATTTGCATTTAGTTAGTTTGGAAGTGCCTGATATTGGTTATCAAGGGCGACCACGATTATCTAAATTAATGCTAAAAACTAAGGTTGATAATCCATTTACCGAACTTATTTGGTATTATAATAAATCATATGGCGACTTCGTTTACCGCCATCGTTTTCATCAACAAAACCAATATACTTGGTCAACTTGGCAATGGGTAAAGTCTGGTAATGCCCCAATTAGTTTTGTTATCAATAGCCCACCAAAATACAATATTGAAACTGCATTTAATTATATAGGCATCGGTTTTTTACATATCTTGCCAAAAGGATTAGATCATATTTTATTTATTATTGGTATCGCTTTATTGGCACTGTCTTGGCAAAAACTATTAACGATGGTAACTTTATTTACCCTAGCCCACAGCGCAACACTAGCACTGGCAGTTTATGGTATTTTCAACCTACCAGCTGTAATAGTTGAACCAATTATAGCTCTATCTATCGCCTATATTGGGGTTGAAAATTTACTAAAGCCTCGCCACCTATATGTGCGTTATACGATAATTTTTGCCTTCGGACTATTACATGGTTTAGGGTTTGCCGCAATGCTGAAAAATTTTGAACTTGCCAAAGCAGACCTAGCATTAGCACTTATTAGCTTTAATATCGGTGTTGAAATAGGACAAGTGCTAATTATTATTTTAGTATTACTAATATTAGCGTTTGCCAAACACGTAAACCTCAACACCAAAACCTATCTAATAATTCCTGCAGCTATCATTATTAGTGTTGTCGGGCTATTGTGGACAATTGAACGTATTATAGTTATTGGAAATTAATAATAATAATTAAAGCTATAATTTACTAACTTTGAATCATGACTTCAATATCTTCTAGCGCGCGCGGTAAAGATTCACTTAAATTTTTATTGCCAATTTTAGTAACTAATACATCATCCTCAATACGTACACCAATATCCCACCATTTAGCAGCAATATTATCAGCTGGACGAATATAAATTCCAGGTTCAATGGTGGTAATCATACCGGGTTCAAACTTGCGATACTGCCTGTTGGTTTTATACATGCCGGCATCGTGCACATCAAGACCAAGCCAATGGGCAGTACCATGCATAAAAAATTGTCTTAAATCTTTTTTAGTGCTATTTTTAGGCAATAATCCTATTTGTCTTAAACGTTGAGTAATAATTTTAGTAGCAATTTTATGTGGAACATCCACTGTTACTCCCGGAGCAACACTACTTATAGCTGCTTGCTGAGCATCAAAAACTATTTGGTAAATAAGCGCTTGTTGCTTATTAAATTTACCTCCTATAGGAAAAGTTCTGCTAATATCACTAGCATAACCCGCTAACTCACAACCAGCATCAATTAATAGTAAATCTCCGCTTTTTAATTGTTGATTATTTTTGCAATAGTGAAGAGTACAAGTATTGCTACCAGATGCAATGATAGGTGGATAGGCGTGCTCGCCATTTTGCTGTTTGAAAACCTTATCAAAAATTGCTTCTAATTCATATTCAAAAAGCCCGACAAGTCCGATTTTTGCTATCTCTTTATAAGCGCTAACACTAATATCAACTGCTTTTTGCACTAACTTTATCTCATTGATACTTTTGATAAGGCGCATCTCATCCAAGCTAGTTTTAAGTATTTGATAGTTGGTGGGATAGGTATGATACTTACGATTAAAACTAATATTTTTAACTGTTTTAGTAATAAGATTATCTAAACTGAAATTATTACCAAAATCATAGTTAATATGAGTGTGCCCCACTAACAATTTAGCTAATTGGGTAGACATTTTATTAAGCGGATATACCTCTGCGCCTAGCTCATTTTCGGCTTGGTCAGCACTTAGTCTCTCTCCATCCCAAATAATTTGCTCTTTAGTAGGAGTGTCAAAAAAAAGCACAAAGCGCTTGCGACTAATAAGAGCAACAATATCAGGTTCATTAACACCAATTAAATACAAAAAATCACTATTAGCACGAAATTGATAATTTACATCATTATTACGCACTTTAAGCGTACCACTAGCAATAATAACAATACCGCCATCAGTAAGACGAGATAATAGTTGTTTGCGCCTTAATTGATAATCATTTTGTTTGAGCATCATTACTTAGGCTTAGTAGCTAATAATTTTTGCACCACAGATGGGTCAGCAAGTGTTGAAATATCACCAAAATCACCCTTATCGCCAGATGCTATTTTACGCAAAATGCGACGCATGATTTTACCCGAACGCGTCTTGGGTAGATGCCTGCTAAATTGAATTACATCCACAGTAGCAATTGGTCCAATCTCTTTTCTAACTAATTGAACTAACTCATGTCTTAAAGTCTTGCTTGGTTGAACTCCTATCAACAAAGATACAAAAGCATAAATGCCTTGCCCTTTAATTTTATCAGGCATACCAACTACTGCAGCCTCGTTAACACTAGGATGTAAAACTAAAGCAGATTCAATCTCAGCAGTGCCAAGCAAATGCCCAGAAACATTAAATGTATCATCAATTCTACCAGTAATCCAATAATAGCCATCCTTATCACACCGAGCACCGTCGCCAGCTAAATAATAACCTTTGTATTCTGCAAAATAAGTTTGCATAAAACGGCTATGATTATTATAAAGTGTACGCATTTGTCCGGGCCAAGAGCGTTCAAACACTAAAATGCCACTCTTATTGCTAGCTGTTAATTCCTTACCATCATTATCAATTAATTTAGGCAAAATGCCAAAAAATGGTAAGCCCACAGCCCCAGGCTTAGTTTTAGCAGCAAATGGCAAAGTAGTAATCATATGACCACCAGTTTCAGTTTGCCACCAAGTATCAACAATCGGACACCTATCCTTGCCAACTTTATGATAATACCAACGCCAAGCTTCAGGGTTAATAGGCTCACCAACTGTGCCTAAAACTTGCAAACTAGCGCGACTAGTAGTTGCTAAAAAATCATCACCAGCTCCCATTAAAGCACGAATTGCAGTAGGTGCAGTGTAGAAAATATTAACCTGATGCTTATCAATAATCTGCCAACAACGCGAAGCATCAGGATAGGTGGGAACACCTTCAAAAATTACCGAAGTAACCCCATTTGCAAGTGGAGCATAAACAGTATAAGAATGGCCTGTAATCCAACCAATATCAGCAGCGCACCAATAAATATCACCACTTTGGTAGTCAAAAGTGTAGTGATGGGTCATAGTTGCGTAAAGTAAATAACCGCCACTGCTATGCTGCACTCCTTTAGGTTTACCAGTAGAACCAGAAGTATAAAGAATAAATAATGGATGTTCAGCATCAAAAAATTGGGGCTTATGGCTTTTAGGTTGTTTGGATATAAATTCAGTATAATCAATGTCGTATGCTTGTTTTTTTATTATCTGCCCAGTATTTTTAAGCACAATTACCCATTTAACATAACTAAGCCCAATAATTGCCTCATCAACACTTTTTTTAAGAGGGATAATTTTGCCACCGCGATACAAACCATCAGCAGTAATTACCACCTTTGCCTTAGCATCGGTAATTCTCTGTGCCAACGCTGCTGCTGAGAAACCGCCAAATACTACCGAATGCACAGCCCCAATACGCGCACAAGCTAACATTGCAACGATTGACTCAATTACCATCGGCATATAAAGGCAAACTCTATCACCCGACTTAATACCTAAAGACTCAAGCCCATTTGCAAATTGACAAACCTGCTCATAAAGTTGTTGATAAGAAATGTTTTTGCTTCTATTTGGATCATCACCCTCCCAAATAAAAGCACTCTGCTTGGCACGTTGCGGCAAATGCCTGTCCAAGCAGTTATAACACACATTTAATTTGGCTCCTAAAAACCAACCAATTTTGCCACTATTAAAATCACAATCAGACACTTGATGCCAAATTTTATGCCAACTAATAAATTTATCAGCCTGCTTAGCCCAAAAATCATCAGCATCCTTAATCGACCAGTCATAAAGCCGCTTGTACTCTGCTTGATTGATAAGTGGCTTACGAGTGCTACTAGGAATGGGATACTCTTCTTGCATAGTATTAATGCAATAATTGAATCATAACACCAGCGGCAATAGCAGAACCAATCACGCCAGCTACATTAGGACCCATAGCATGCATAAGTAAAAAGTTGTGATGATTAGCTTCTAAACCAACCTTATTAGAAACTCTTGCTGCCATCGGCACTGCAGAAACACCTGCTGAACCAATTAACGGGTTAATTTTAGCGCTACTAAATTTATTCATTATCTTTGCCATTATAACACCTGAAGCGGTACCAATGGCAAAAGCAACTACTCCAAGCAATAAAATACCAATAGTGTCTAGACGTAAAAAATTATCCGCCATTAACTTTGACCCTACAGCTAATCCTAAAAAAATAGTAACAATATTAATTAGTGAATTTTGAGTGGTATTACTTAGCCTATCGACCACGCCTGATTCTTTCATTAAATTACCCAAAGTAAACATTCCAATCAATGGGGTAGCATCAGGTATAAATAATGCCACCAATAATAATAATAAAATGGGAAAAAGAATTTTTTCACTTTGAGAGACAGTGCGTAATTGCTTCATTTCAATTTGGCGCTCCTCCTCTGTGGTTAACGCTCTCATAATCGGTGGTTGAATGAGCGGAACTAAGGCCATATAGGAATAAGAGGCAACAGCAATAGCCCCAAGCAAATCAGGCGCTAATTTAGAAGCAACATAAATGGAGGTAGGACCATCAGCACCACCAATAATACCAATAGCAGCAGCATCTTTTAGACTAAAATCAAAAATACCTACAACACTAAGAGCAATTGCACCTAAAAAAGTGGCAAATATACCAAATTGTGCAGCAGCTCCTAGCAATAAGGTGCGCGGATTTGCAAGCAATGGCGCAAAATCAGTTAACGCGCCAACGCCCATAAACACCAATAATGGTAGCAACCCATTTTGAATACCAGCCTGATAGAACAAATGCAAAATACCATCACCAACTGCAAGGCCTGCGCCTGGAATATTGCTCAAAATAGCACCAAAACCAATCGGTAATAATAATAATGGTTCAAACCTTTTGACAATGGCTAAATACAGTAATAATAAACCAATTAACAACATAACAAGCTGTCCAAGATTGATTTGGGCTATCCCAGTATTTTGCCAAAGTTCAATCAGTATGCCCATTTGGTTAGATATTAAGTGTTAATAATTTATCACCAACATTGATATGATCGCCTTCTTTAATATAAATATCAGAAACAATGCCATTACTGGAAGCACGAATTTCAGTCTCCATTTTCATTGCTTCTAAGACTACCAATACATCACCACTTTTGACTGCCTGATTAGCGCTTATCTTAATCTTAAATACAGTCCCAGCAAGTGGGGCGCTAATATCTTCGCTAGCGCTATCTAACACTGGTTTTGATGTTGATAATGGCACTTGTTGCCGACTTTTATTATTTATAGTATCAGTATTTTTAACATCTTCACTTAGCAATCTCATATCCGCCACCTCGCCATTGGAAACAGACACCGTATAACTTTTGCCTTTAAAAGAAACTATGTAAGAACCATCTTTATTATCATCTAAGGTTTTGTCTTGACTAGTTTTTAATTGAGGTTTGGGTTCAAAAAAGTCTGGATTATCACAATTTTTAAAAAAGCTTAAAGCAACTTGGGGGAATAAGGCATAAGTCAATAAATCTTCATCTTTATTTTTGCCTAATATAATATTTTGCTCATTTGTAACACGTTTTAAATCCTCTGCCAATACTTTTAATTCTGGTTCTAATAAATCTGCTGGACGACAAGTAATAGCCGATTTCCCCTCCAAAACTCTTACTTGTAATTCGCTATTAACTGGTGCTGGGGTTTTACCATATTTGCCCTTTAATACTCCAGCTGCTTCTTTAGTAATGGTTTTATAGCGTTCTTTAGATAGCACATTTAATACAGATTGGGTGCCTACTATTTGCGAAGTTGGAGTTACTAGAGGTATATAACCCAAATCCTTTCTAACGCGCGGAATTTCTTCTAGCACTGCATCCATTTTATCCAAAGCTTGTTGTTCTTTTAATTGGTTTTCCATATTAGTAAGCATCCCTCCTGGAACTTGAGCGGATAAAATACGCGCATCTACCCCTTTTAATGAACCTTCAAATTGACCATATTTAGCACGAATAGAGCGAAAGTAGCTATCAATTTCTTCCAGCTGCTCTAGATTTAGCTTGGTTTTTCTAGGACTATGTTCTAAAATAGATACAACAGAATTAGTAGCAGAATGACCATAGGTCATACTCATAGAACCAATAGCAGTATCAACTCTGTCAATACCGGCTTCTACCGATTTAATAATGCTGGCAGTGGATAAGCCGGTAGTGGCATGAGCATGTAACTGAACTGGAATATCAATAACTTGTTTAAGTTTGCTTATCAATTCAAAAGCCACATAAGGCTGCAATAATCCTGCCATATCCTTAATACATAAGGAATTAGCACCTAAATCTTGGATTTGCTTAGCAAAATCAATCCAAGCTTGGACGGTATGTACCGGACTTACAGTATAAGAGATTGTTCCTTGAGCATGCTGGTCAAGCTTGATAGTCTGGGCAATGGCGACTTTTAAATTGTTAATATCATTCATTGCATCAAAAATTCTAAATACACTAATGCCATTTTCTACGCTTTTTTCAATAAATTTTTCCACCACATCATCAGCATAATGGCGGTATCCTAGCAAATTTTGCCCCCTTAATAGCATTTGTTGTGGTGTATTAGGCATAACGGCTTTTATCTCGCGAATCCTATCCCATGGGTCTTCACCTAAATAGCGAATACAAGCATCAAAAGTAGCCCCGCCCCAAGACTCCATTGACCAATATCCAACCTTGTCTAGTTTATCAGCAATTGGTAGCATATCATCAATCCTAAGCCTAGTTGCTAGCAGTGATTGATGTGCATCGCGAAACACCACCTCGGTAATCTCTACTAATTCTTGGTTTAGTTTTTTAGATTTTTTTAAAAAATTGAACATTATTTAATTTAGGCTGTTGATATGTTGCTTAATTGCATCTTTAATTACAAATTGGTCTTCTGGGCTTAAATCTTTGCCACCGCCAACATCATTATCACCAAAATGCCAAACTATTTTGGACATTAGCTTAGTGGCAAATAGAAATGTTATTAAAAATACCACTACAAAACCCATGCCAATTACTGTAATATTAACTGCGTTTATCATACTATATTAAAAAATTTATCTATGGTACCAGCAGACGGACTCGAACCGTCACTCCCAAAGGGAACCGGATTTTGAATCCGGCGTGTCTACCAATTTCACCATGCTGGCAATAACCCAACCAGTGCTACAAACTCATTTATGACGAAAAGAAATACGTCCTTTGGTCATATCATAAGGTGTCATCTCTACTGTAACCTTATCTCCCGGCAAAATGCGAATATAATGCTTGCGCATTTTGCCTGAAATATGCGCTAAAATACTATAACCATTTTCCAACTCTACAATAAAGGTGGTATTTGGTCGTTTTTCTTTGACAATTCCTTCTAATTCTATATAATCACTTTTGGACATAAAAAATATTTTAATTATCATTATTAAATATTAGCCGCCATTTTACCTCAAATTAGTTATGAAAAGTAAGCAACCCTCCCAAATCATAGCCAGAGTTACCATTGTTGGCGCTGTGGTTGATTTAACACTGGCAATAATTAAAATGGTTGTTGGTTGGTGGTCAAACTCACTTGGTCTATTAGCTGATGGCATACATTCTTTGTCAGACTTATTTACCGATGCGCTAATATTATTTATCAACAAATTCTCAAAGGAAGAACCAGATGCCCAGCATCCCTATGGACACGAACGTTTTGAAACTTTAATGTCCTTAACCTTAGCAGTTATTTTAGCAATTACTGGAGCTTGGCTAGTATTGATTGGCATTAAAACTATATCTCTAGGACAAGCCCAACAAGCATTGCTATTACTTCCTTGGGTATTTACAGTAATTATAATCTCGATTGTGGGCAAGGAGGTCTTATATCGCTGGACGTATTTTTATGGCAAAAAAATCCAATCAAATATTTTACTAACTAACGCTTGGCATCATAGAAGTGATGCAATTTCTTCGGTAATAGTATTAATCGGCGCACTAGGTAGCGCCTTAGGTTTTAAGTTTTTGGATAGTGTTGCTGGGATTATTTTAGGCGCAATGATTATCTATATTGCCTATAAACTTAGCAAACCCTGTATTGCAGAATTATTAGATAGCGCTATTGAACCACATCTATCTGAGCAATTAAAGCAAAATATCCTTGCCCTAGAAGATGTGGTTGATATTCATAATCTAAGAACAAGACGTAGTGGCAGACGCATTATTGTTGACTTACACATTCAAGTAAGCCCAGAACTTACTGTTAGCGAAGGACATATGGTCTCTATCGCTGTAGAAAAAGTAGCCCAAGAAAGCTTTGATAACGTAGTAGACATTATCGTCCATATTGACCCAGAAGATGATGATGAAACCACTACTTATGAACACATCCCAACGCGCAAACAAATTATTGATTTACTACAAAAACACCTAAATTACAATATTAAAACCATTAAATTACATTACTTAGCCAATAAGGTTAGTATTGATGTTTATTTCGGCGAACAACTAACTAAAGCACAACAAACTGAGATAAAAAAACAACTCAAATCATTTAGCCAAACGCACCCCTTTTGCAAACAAGTCAATAGCTACTACACAATTTAAGTATTTATTTGATTTGCGCCTCAAGCGCTGCCAACGCAAGGGCAATGTTTTCTTTTTTGGAAGCAAAGCCCATTAAACCAATGCGCCAAACTTTACCAGTAAAAATACCAAGCCCAGCGCCTATCTCTAAGTTATAATCGTTTAATAAAGCGGTGCGCGTTTTAGCATCATCAATACCTTTAGGGATTAAGACTGAGTTTAATTGTGGTAATCTGTGGTCTTTTTTTACCAAATAATTTAAGCCTAACGCTTCTAATCCATCTCTAAGTTGCTCGTGGTTATTTTGATGACGTTGCCAAGCATTTTCAATGCCTTCCTCTTGCAAAATTAGCAACGCCTCATGCAAACCATAAAGAGTATTAACCGGGGCGGTGTGGTGATAGCTCCTTTGGGCATTATCGCCCCAATAAGCCATTACTAAATTTAAGTCTAAAAACCAGCTTGACACCTTGCCTTTACGACTTTTAATTTTCGCAACAGCGCGCTGATTAAAGCTAATTGGCGAAATACCGGGCATGGCTGATAGACATTTTTGCGTACCTGAATAAATGGCATCAATACCCCACTCATCAACCTTGAGTGGCGACCCTGCTAGTGAAGTAACTGCATCAACAATAGTCAGACAATCATGCTCCCTGGCAATTGCGCATAAAGTTTTAACATCAGACTGCGCACCTGTTGAAGTCTCGGCATGCACAAAAGCTAAGATTTTAGCATCAGCATTAGCCACTAACGCTTCTTTAACCTTGTTAGGGTCAACTGCGCAACCCCAATCATCTTCAACTACAACAGCAACACCCCCTAAACGCTCAACATTTTCTAACATACGCATCCCAAATACACCGTTTTTACAAACAATAACCTTATCTCCGGGCTCAACCAAATTAACAAAACAAGTCTCCATTCCAGCTGACCCCGGCGCTGAAACTGGCATTGTTAATTCGTTATTAGTCCTAAAAGCATATCTAAGTCCTGCTTTTACTTCATCCATCATAGTAATAAATGCTGGGTCTAGGTGACCAATAGTAGGCCGCGCCATTGCTGATAAAATACGTGGATGCACATCAGAAGGACCGGGCCCCATAAGTGTGCGAATTGGCGGATTAAATGATTTCATCTAAATCTAAAAAATTAAAAAGCAGCTATTATACCAGCAAAATATCATCACTTCTACGACCTAAATAGGCAACTTTATGTTGATACTAACCAATAAATTTTATTAGATAATTTAGATTTAATTACTAGCCTCGCCAATGGGAATAGAAAAAGCATCTTCTACTAAGGCGTTCACATTACTACCTGTGAGGTTTTCAAGAAAACTAACCAATGCTTCTACTTCATCTTCACTCAAATCAAGTGGATGAATTAAAGGGCTTAATAATGGATTTTTAACCCCTCCCTTATTATAAAAGTTTACTACTTCTTTTAATCTAAGAAAAGAACCATTATGCATGTAAGGGGCAGTGAGAGCAACATTTCTAAGCGACGGAGTTTTATACTTCCAAAGGTCTTTAGGCTTCTGAGTTATTTCGTATAGGCCTAAATCATTTTTCAATTTTTCTTCTACTTGCCTAACAATATCATAATCAACATTAACATAAGTATCGGGGCTAATTTGAACTCTAACTTTTGCTTGTTCTGGTGATACAGATGTTTGATAACCAATGCCAGTGTTGTGTAATTTATGGTCGGTAAAAAGCGCATATTTTTGCCCAATAGTATGACAAACAGCACAACCCGCTTTGCCAGTGAACAATTTAAATCCAAGCTTTGCCTTTTTATTGAGTGCTTTTTCATCCCTTAGGTAATACCATCTATCAAAATTAGAATTAGCCGATACTAATAAGCGCTCATAACTTGCGATTGCTTGACCAATTGTTATAATAGACGGGGGCTTACCATCAAAGGCTTTTTCAAATAAACCATCATATTCTTTAAGAGATTTAATTTTATTGATAACACTAGAAAAAGATGGGTTACCCATCTCATTACTTGCAAGCATTGGACCCCAAATTTGCAGCTCCAAACTATCTTCTCTAGCATCATGGAATAATTTAGACACATAAGCTACATTATAAATAGTTGGGGCATTTCTATTCATACTACGACCCTCAATACCAACAGAAGTATTAAGCTCATTATTACTAAACCCTTGTTCTGGAATGTGACATATCGCACAAGAAATAGTATTATTCAGAGATAATCTACGGTCAAAAAATAGTTTTTTCCCTAAATCAACTTTACTACTGGTAATTAAATTATCGCTAGGAACTGGGATAGCAGGCAACCCAAGCGGAGGATGTTGTAAATTCTTAAGTAAATCAGCAGGTTTTTTAAACTTTTCCCTATAATCTAGACTTAGAGAATTGGTCTTATAATTTTGATCATAATCCCCCCTATAATCACCAGCTCTGTGCAATACTTCACTACTTGAAATTGAATTATTGCTAAACAAAGATAGTAACAAAAAAACAATAATCATTGTCTTTTTATTAAAAAGATATTTTTGGATCTTCTTCTAGTAATAAGGTTTTAATATCAGTAAGCACTATGTCCCTATGTAGAAAAGAATTGCTATAAATATTGCGAATTCTTTTATGTTTGTCAATCAAAAACACTCTAAGAATATGATTAATCTCGCCGGTTTCTTTGCCATTTTCATCGTATATTTTCTGAATAGGTTGATTATATGCCATAAGTATAGGTTCAAGACTAGTCTCATTATCAGTAGTTAAAAGTGACCATAAGTTATTATCAGCGCCAAAATGCCCTCCATGTTTAGTAAGCACCTCAGGAGTATCACGGTTAGGGTCAAAACTAAGACTTAGTAAGCGAACATTTTTAGCAATACTGCTAATTTGGTCAGTTTGTTTTTTAATCTGACTAATTACAAAAGTTGTCAGTGGACAACCATTAACATCACTGCAGTTTAAATAAACAAAACCCAACAACACCACCTTATCTTTAAATAAATCGTGTAAAGACGCTTGCTTGCTACTTGCTGTTATAACACTACCATCACCAGCAAAACCTAAATCATATAGTTGATAACTACCGGGCTTTGCAACAGTAAAGCCTAAATTGCCATAGCCGGGAGCAAGCACCTTAGCAGTAGATGCAGACCCCTTATCAGCAATAACAAAATTACTTATAAAAGACAACAACAAAACTGCTGATAAAATAATTAACCTCTTCAAGCAATCCCTCCTTGGTAATCAATCAAAAGCACCACCGAGGCAGACTTTTGTCCACTTATTCTACAAAAGCGCGCCCCTTGTGGTATTACTGTCCTATTTAGTATCAATTTTACTTACTTTAATATTACTATCAGTTGATTTAGCAGCGTATAACCCATAAGAACCAAATCTCATTATATGGGCTCTACCTAATTTTTCTTTATAAAAATCAACAGTAAACTCATGAACCAATTCATTTTTGCTATTGAGCTTATAAAGTTTTAAAAACTGCTCATCATCAGCGCCTTTTTTATCCCAATTAGCCAATAATGACGAAGTGAAATAAAGACGTTTACTATCCCAGCTAGATGAGACCATATTAACCTGTGAGCCAATTTTCTTTTCATAAATTTGCTTAGGATTAAACGCATCTGAAATATCAAACAACCTAGTTTTACCATCAGTAAAAGTGTTTATCCAAAGGCGAGTATCATCATTACTAATAGAAATATCAACTGGTAAAGGCACTTTAGCTGGATCACCAATATCAGCAACTGGTTTAGCATCCCATTTACCATTTTCTTCATAAATCAACCATAGTTTTGAAGTAAGCGCAGTTGTGGTAAAACAGTAGTTATGAGTTGGTTGCCAAGCGCAACGAATCTCAAGCGGAGCGCCCGGGACATCAAATACTTCTTTTGGTTTACGTGTATGCAAATCCCATCTGACAACTGTATTGCCAAAACGTTTCATTGATGCTGGGTCTTTTAGCATTTTGCCAAAATCTTGCATATAGTTAGACCAGCCAGTAAATGACGAGGTAAACATTGAGTTAACCCTAGGCAGCGCCCTCACGTCATAGCCATAACCATCTGCAAACTTACCAGTTTTTTTAGCGCCTTGTAAGTTTCCATCAGTTGGCATCCAATGCGTTGCCACATAACGACCATCATTGGTATACTCTACCATTGCTGTTCTACCACCGTGGTCACTATTATTAGATAAACCAGTTATCATCAATCTGCCGGGTAGAGCATAAGCGGTATGAGGCCCAACAACGCCCCCACTTTTGCGCGCAAAATCATTAATGGTTTTATGTAATCTAGGCTTTGCAGGGTTGCTATGTACATCAAAGATAAATATTTTATTGGTATCTAAACCTCCAGCCCATAAATACTTACGATCATCAGTAAGACCAGCATGGTGTGCTTCGTTACGTCCACCGACTGACAAAGTATGCACAACTTTACCATATTTATAAGAACTAGGATTAACATCAATGGTTACTAATTTATCTTGACCATCACCAATACCTTGAACCCCCAATGTCCAAACATAAACAAAATCTTCCTGACCAACAATCTTAGCCATATAAGGCGACTGGCAAGTTTCATCTGCTCTGACTAAACCGCTAATAACAAAGGCTGCTAACAAATATAGCACACCTGTATATCTTATCTTCATCACAACTTCTCCTTTTAGTTAAAAAATATATTACACTCTTTCACAGTTCCATTATATAACATATTTTGCTGCGCAATAAAAAGATTTTTTATTTTTCATATAATAAATTGATGTATGATGCAAAACATCGCTGTTGCTAGCAGAAGTAAAGCCCAAATTGCCATAGCCAAGAGCAAGCGCCTTAACAGCAAGTGCAAAACCCCTATCAGCAACAGCAAAATTATTTATAAAATAATTGACTCCCTCAAGCAATCCCTCCTTGGTAATCAATCAAAAGAACCACCGAGGCAGACTTTTGTCCACTTATTCTACAAAAGCACGTCCCTTGTGGTATTACTGTCCTATTAGTATCAATCCTGCTTACTTTAATATTTGTCTATCAGTTGATTTAGCAGCGTATAACCCATAAGAACCAAATCTCATTACATGGGCTCTACCTAATTTTTCTTTATAAAAATCAACACTAAACTCATGAACCAACTCATTTTTATTATTGAGCCTATAAAGTTTTAAAAACTGCTCATCATCAGCGCCTTTTTTATCCCAATTAGCCAATAATGACGAAGTGAAATAAAGACGTTTACTATCCCAGCTAGATGAGACCATATTAACCTGTGAGCCAATTTTCTTTTCATAAATTTGCTTAGGATTAAACGCATCTGAAATATCAAACAACCTAGTTTTACCATCAGTAAAAGTGTTTATCCAAAGGCGAGTATCATCATTACTAATAGAAATATCAACTGGTAAAGGCACTTTAGCTGGATCACCAATATCAGCAACTGGTTTAGCATCCCATTTACCATTTTCTTCATAAATCAACCATAGTTTTGAAGTAAGCGCAGTTGTGGTAAAACAGTAGTTATGAGTTGGTTGCCAAGCGCAACGAATTTCAAGCGGAGCGCCCGGGACATCAAATACTTCTTTTGGTTTACGTGTATGCAAATCCCATCTGACAACTGTATTGCCAAAACGTTTCATTGATGCTGGGTCTTTTAGCATTTTGCCAAAATCTTGCATATAGTTAGACCAGCCAGTAAATGACGAGGTAAACATTGAGTTAACCCTAGGCAGCGCCCTCACGTCATAGCCATAACCATCTGCAAACTTACCAGTTTTTTTAGCGCCTTGTAAGTTTCCATCAGTTGGCATCCAATGCGTTGCCACATAACGACCATCATTGGTATACTCTACCATTGCTGTTCTACCACCGTGGTCACTATTATTGGACAAACCAGTTATCATCAATCTGCCGGGTAGAGCATAAACAGTACGGGGACCAACAACACCCCCACTTTTGCGCACAAAATCATTAATGGTTTTATGTAATCTAGGCTTTGCAGGGTTGCTATGTACATCAAAGATAAATATTTTATTGGTATCTAAACCTCCAGCCCATAAATACTTACGATCATCAGTAAGACCAGCATGGTGTGCTTCGTTACGTCCACCGACTGACAAAGTATGCACAACTTTACCATATTTATAAGAACTAGGATTAACATCAATGGTTACTAATTTATCTTGACCATCACCAATACCTTGAACCCCCAATGTCCAAACATAAACAAAATCTTCCTGACCAACAATCTTAGCCATATAAGGCGACTGGCAAGTTTCATCTGCTCTGACTAAACCGCTAATAACAAAGGCTGCTAACAAATATAGCACACCTGTATATCTTATCTTCATCACAACTTCTATTTTTTAATTAAAAAAATGTCCCACATTCTCTGACCGCCCCCATTATATAACATATTTTGTTGCACAACAAAAAGTAATAAATTTTTTATCAATAAATTAATGTATGACGCAAACCGCCATCATCAATTAGCCTAACAATAATCTAGCTTGCTTTAGCTATTAAGTTCATTTAGCTACTATGACGCTAACTACACTATCGATTAAAACCAAAGTGTATAATTTAGTCTATGAATATTGTAAATGCTCTATTTAATAAATTAGGCAAAGATATTGTGCTTACAGGTGCAGAATCGGTGCGACCATTTGAGTGTGACGGTTTATCAATGTATCGACAAAAACCACTAGCAGTGGTGCTGGTTGAAGATATTGCTCAAATTAAGACAGTATTGGCTTTGTGCAAACAATTTAAAACTTCAGTGGTAACGCGCGGCGCTGGAACCGGACTATCAGGCGGTGCTTTGCCTATTAAAAATAGTGTGGTGCTTAGTTTAACAAAGTTAAATAAGATTAAATCTATTGATGTTAATAACAAGATAGCGATATTAGAGCCCGGAGTAACTAATCTTGCTATCAGTGAAGCAGTTAGTAAATATAACTTGTATTATGCGCCTGACCCGTCCTCACAAATCGCTTGTTCTATTGGTGGCAATGTTGCTGAAAATTCTGGCGGAGTGCATTGCTTGAAGTATGGGCTTACAGTGCATAACGTAGCTCAAGTAAAAATAGTTAGTATTGACGGTAAAGAGTTAGTTTTTAGCGACAATGATAAGGGTTTGGGACTGCTGGCGCTTATGCATGGTTCTGAGGGTTTACTAGGTGTTATTGTTGAAATTAGTGTGAAGTTGTTGGCAAAACCACAAGCAACAGAAGTAATAATGGCAGGGTTTGAACAAGTTAAAGACTGCGCTAATGCAGTAGCAGATATTATCAAGGCTGGTATTATTCCCGCCGGTTTAGAAATGATGGACAAGTTTGCCATAAAAGCAGCAGAAGATTTTGTAAAAGTTGGCTATCCTACTGATGTAGAAGCATTATTGCTATGCGAGCTAGATGGTAACAAACAACAAGTAGCCCAAGAAATAGCAACTGTGCAAAAAATTCTAACCAAGGCTAAACATATTCATCTAGCCCAAAACAAAGCACAAAGACTTGCTTTTTGGAAAGGACGTAAAGCTGCCTTTCCTGCTGTTGGTCGCTTAGCCCCAGATTATTATTGTATGGATGGTACTATTGCTAGACGATATTTAGCAGAGGTACTTACTAATATCAGCGCATTATCTAAGCGCTATGGTCTCTCGGTTGCTAATGTTTTTCACGCTGGCGATGGTAATTTACACCCACTAATTCTATACGATGCCAATAAGTCGGGAGAGGTGGAACAAGCCGAGGCTTTTGGTAATGATATTTTAAAACTTTGCATAGATAAAGGTGGCAGTATTAGCGGCGAACACGGAGTTGGTGTTGAAAAATTAAGCGCTATGTGCGAGCAATTTAACACCAAAGAACTGGAAATTTTTCATGGTATCAAGGCAATATTTGACCCCGATAATTTGCTAAACCCGGGTAAAGCAGTCCCTACACTGCATCGCTGCGCCGAACTAGGACAGATGCATGTGCACAAAGGGCAATTGCCATTTGCTGAGTTGGAGCGTTTTTAATGCTAATTAGTGAGCAAATTACCCAAGCAATTAGCGCCAAAACTCAACTAACAATTCGTGCCAACAATACCACTAACAGCAGTAATATCATTGATTTATCAGCCCATAGCGGCATTGTCAACTATCACCCAGAAGAGTTAGTAATAACTATTAAGGCAGGCACTAAGATTAAAGACTTAATAAACATACTAGCACAAAATAACCAAGCTCTTGGCTTTAATACCAGCGCTGGCAATAGCACCATTGGCGGTGCTTATGCCACTGGTGGCGGTTTATTAAGAGATTTTGTTTTAGGGGTTAAAATCATTGATGGTAGGGGTAATATACTTAACTTTGGAGGTCAAGTAATGAAAAATGTTGCCGGTTATGATGTGTCTCGTCTTTTGGTTGGTAGCGCTGGCAAATTAGCTGTTATTAGTGAAGTTAGCTTTAAAATATTACCATCTTCTTATATAAAATTCATAAGCCCTGACCGCGCAAAATTAGATAATTCAAAATTAACAACTAAGCCACATAAAAAAATTGAACAAGGCTTAAAACAAGTATTTGACCCTTATAATATATTTATTTAATGCAAACTAAATTATCCAGCGATTTATTAGCAACAGTAAATGGGCAAAAAGCTGATAAAATTTTGCGTAGCTGTGTCCATTGCGGTTTTTGCCTACCAACTTGTCCTACCTATCAATTATTAGGTAACGAATTAGACTCGCCACGAGGACGCATCTACCTAATAAAATCTGCCCTAGAAAACCATCGGGTGAGTAAAACAAGTCTATATCACCTAGATAGATGCCTAACTTGTAGGGCTTGTGAAACTACTTGTCCCTCAGGAGTCCAATACGGCCAATTATTAGGCATTGGACGCGAATTACTAGAAAAACAACGACCAATATTTAGCCGCCTTAGACGCTTTATACTACGCAAAGCATTAACAACACCAATGCTAATAAAACTAGCTGCCACTGTTGCTAAACACTCACCTAAAACTGCCAAAACCGCCCAAATAGCAAAAGCTAAAAAAGCTAAAGTGCTACTACTATCAGGCTGCGTTCAACCAAGTTTAGCTCCAAATATCAACGCCGCTGCCAAACAGGTGCTAACACGTCTGGGTTTTGAGGTTATAACTAGTAATAATGGGCAATGTTGCGGCGCGCTTGATGAACATTTAGCAGCGCACAAAACCGCGCTTAACAAGATTAAGCACAATTTAGATAATTGGTCTAGCCTGCTAGATAGCGGTGTTAGTAATATTATCTCTACCGCCAGTGGTTGTGGAGTGATGGTTAAGGATTATCAGCATTTATTCCACCAAAATCACGGCTATTATCAAAAAGCCAAATATATTAGCGAGAATACTTACGATATTGCTGAGTTTTTATCCAAGCAATCCGATGAAGCCCTTAGGCAATTAAAGCCTAAAACTAAAGTTTTAAGCTTGCACACACCTTGCACTTTATACCATGGACAGCAATTAGCAGATATTGTTTTTGAAGTGCTTATCAAATTTGGCTTCAATGTAGCCCGACCTGCAGATGACCACATCTGTTGTGGTTCTGCTGGCACTTATTCCATTTTACAATCTGATTTAGCTAAAAAACTAAGGACAAACAAACTAACTAATTTAGAAAAAGATCAAACAGATATAATTGTAACAGCAAATATTGGCTGCTTATTACACCTGCAAAAAGGCACTAAAACACCAGTTAAACACTGGATTGAATTATTAGCGAATTAATTAATTTTCATCCGTCTCAACAATGCCAGCTTCTCGCGCTTCTTTTTCTTCTAGGATTGTTTCTGATAATTCAGCTTGGACCTCTTCCATACTCACGCCACCTTTGGGGATATAGTCATCGTAGAGCTCGGTTAAAATACTCTTATCAATTAAGCCTTTGGCAATCTCTTTCAAAGCGATAATTGAATTTTTATCACCAGCTGCATCAAGTGTGGTTTTATGAGTACCATTATTTAGCTGATGCGCTCTTTTTGCCGCGGTTAAAACCAATTCAAAACGATTATCAATCTTATCTAAACAATCTTCTACTGTTACCCTAGCCATAATGTTTTTCGTGATAAAATAGAAGCGATTTTATCATATTTAAACTCAAATGGTAGATACAATATCAAATAACCGCTTAATTGCACTAGATACAGAAACTACTGGCCTATCTAGTAGTGAAGGACATCGTATTATTGAAATCGGCGCAGTAGAGATTATTAACCGCCGCATTAGCGGAGATGAGTATCATAGCTACATTCACCCCCAACGCAACGTTGGTAACTCCATTCGTATCCACGGCATTAGTGATGATTTTTTACAAGACAAACCACTATTTAATACTATTGCTAAGCAATTTTTTGACTATATTAGCGGTGCTACTTTAATTATCCACCAAGCCGCTTTTGATGTTGGCTTTATCAACAACGAATTTGACTTAGTCGGCATAAAAACCCGTGTTGAGACAATTTGTGAAATCATAGACAGTATAGAACTATCAAAATCCATCCACCCCAGAGGTCAAAATAATCTAGACGCTCTGGCAAGGAGATACAATATTGATCTAAGCAAACGCGCTGTCCATGGCGCCCTAGTAGATGCCCAGATTCTAGCCCAAGTATATCTAGCGATGACTGGTGGACAAAAAGAAATTTTCACTAACTTTGACCAACAACAAACCATACCAACAGCTAATAACATCACCACTAGTCCCACCGATAACACCACCAAACCAGTGGTAATTTTTGCTAACCAAAAAGAACAACAATTAGACAAGCAATATAGGGCATTCCTAAGTGAAAATGCTTGACTATAACAGCCATTTTAAGTATCATCTTGCCCTTTATTGCGGAGTGTAGCGCAGTCTGGTAGCGTATCTGGTTTGGGACCAGAGGGTCGGGGGTTCAAATCCCTCCACTCCGACCAAATGGTTAAACGAATAACAAAAATTTTATAATTATTACGTTAAACTCATTTCTTCTCTTATTACAACTTAAGAAAATTAAACCTCAACCAATAAAGATAAATCTGCAATGAGCCAAAAAGATAATAAACCGCAAGACGACGCTAAAAAAATCATTGATGAATTGCTAAATAAATGCAAGGATGGCAACTATATATTTAGAGGGACAACATCAATATATAGTAATACAGAATATGGCATCAGTTCATCACTTTATCGAGAATACGCCAAAAGCAAAGATAATAGCCAAGAAAGCCCGTTCAACGAGCATTTTCACCCTATCAATATAGAAAAAGAAATTGTGAATAAAGCCAAGAGGCTCTTTCCAGACAACGCCAGAAATATAGAGATATTGACTGAATTACAGCATTATGGTGGCAAAACAACATTAATTGATTTCAGTTATAACCTATATATTGCCCTATTCTTTGCTTGCGGTGGTAAATTTAGCGAAGATGGCGAGGTGATATTATTCAATCTCGCTAATACTAAAACCAAAAGAACTATTGACTACAAAGAAAACGATTTAACAATAAGTATTATCAAGCCTGCTATCGCACAAATTAGCAAAATGCGCGTGGCATTCCAGAGCAGTGTATTTGTGTATGCGCCCAGAGGTTATATTGACAAGGCAAAATTAAAGTATAAAACTCATACCATAAAAAAGAAACACAAATCCTTAATATTGGATTTTTTAAGGAAGGTTCACAATATAACTGTAGATACTATTTACAATGACTTAATAGGCTTTATTGACAATGAGGAAAATTACAAAAGCGCCAACGCAGAATTTTATCGAGGGCTCTCAGCTCAAGAACAAGGTGATAACAGACAAGCAATTGAGTTTTATAACAAAGCAATCAAAATAAATCCCAAACTTGCCGAAGCATACAACAACCGAGGCCTTGCAAAAGCTGCTATAGGACAATATCAGCAAGCAATAGAAGATTATGATAAGGCATTAGAGATAAATCCCAGAGATGCCGGAGCATACACCAACCGAGGCCTTGCAAAATCTGCTATAGGACAACATCAACAAGCAATAGAAGATCATGATAAGGCATTAGAGATAGATCCCAAACTTGGTGGAATATACAACAACCGAGGCAACGCAAAATTCAAACTTGCTGAAACATACAACGAACAAGGTAATACAGAATCTGCTATGGGAAAATATCAACAAGCAATAGAAGATTATGATAAGGCATTAGAGATAGATCCTAGAGACGCCGTAGCATACACCAACCGAGGCCTTGCAAAAGCTGCTATAGGACAATATCAGCAAGCAATAGAAGATTACAATAAGGCATTAGTGATAAATCCCAGAGATGCCGAAGCATACAACGGCCGAGGTGTTGCAAAATATAATATAGGGCAATATCAGCAAGCACTAGAAGATTATAATAAGGCATTAGAAATAAATGCCGAATATACAGAAGCATACAACAACCGAGGTAATGTAAAATCTGTTATGGGGCAATATCAGCAAGCATTAAAAGATTATGATAAAGCATTAGATACGGACCCTGAATATGCTGAAGCATACTGCAACCGAGGCAATGCAAAATCTGCTATAGGAGATAAAACAGGCGCTAAAAAAGACTACAAAATTGCAATAAAATTGTCTGAACAACAAGGCAAAAACAATCTAGCTCAACACACAAAAGAGCGCTTAAAAAAATTAGAAGGCAAATAAGACAATACAAAGCCTGCTAACTAAAAACTCAATTTAAAAATAATGAGGGGAAATTAGCTTTCCTAAAAACAATAACAAATAAAGGGTGACTAAAGCTTTGTATTGCCTAGCACTCTAACTTGTTATCCGCCTTAATAGTTGCTTTTTTGTAAATGTTGTTGGATAATAATCACCCTTTGCGCCCGTAGCTCAGCTGGATAGAGCAACGGCCTTCTAAGCCGTGGGTCAGACGTTCAAATCGTCTCGGGCGCGCCAGAAGTTTAATCATGGCGAGAATAGCTCAGTTGGTAGAGCCCCGGATTGTGATTCCGGTTGTCGCGGGTTCAAATCCCGTTTCTCGCCCCATATTAAAAAACAGATAGCAGTTTTAATTATCAAAGTTAATAGTTGTTTTTAAAACAACCATAAGCCGCTACTTTTACTGTTATAATCATCTTGCTTTCTTTTAAGAATAACCATTATGGACCATAACCGAAGTATCACTCATAACAAAACTATTTTTACTAAAAAATTGATGTTACTATTGGTATTAGCACTTGGATTTAGCGCTAGTGTTATTGCAGAGAATTGCAGGGATATAAAAATCATTGATGGCAGAATTATGACTATTATCACTGTTGAAGGATTAAGAGGCAGCCTAAAAATCCCAGCGGTAATAGACACAGGAGCTAACATATCGGTTATCCCCCAAAATATTGCCGAAGGTATTGGTTATACCCATCATACAACTGAAGAATTTAGCACAGTGGGCGATAGCCGTAAATTCAAAATAATTAAAATTAAAAAAATATCAATGTTAGGAATAGATTTCAATAATATTAAGGTGGCTATTGAACCAAGGCAGAGTGAATTAGCCTTGTTGAGGAGATTAACTTTTGAACCAAAGTATAGCAAAAAAGAAATAGCTTTAATTGGAATGTCAGAGCTATCTAAAACTAATTTTAGTTTTAAAAATAAGATTTTTACAATATGTGCTAAAGGGACTGTTAAATCAAATAATAATGAAGGTTTGGTGTTTGGGGCGATTGTAGATATTAGCAAAGATTTTGAGTATTATCGAAAGGATAGATTAGATAGATTAGATTATGGCCAACGTTATAACATTCTTGGTGTTGGATATTATCAAGGTAAAGTTTTTAGGCAAAGTGATAATAAGGCATTAGAATATTTCAGCAAAGCTTGTGACTTAGATAATGGTGAAGGTTGTGGTCATCTTGGTATTATGTATTATAGAGGTAAGGGTGTTAAGCAAGATTATTTTAAAGCGGATGAGTATTTTAAAAAGGCTTGTGGCTTAGATTATGGTTTAGGTTGTTTTAATCTTGGTGTTATGTATGGCGAAGGCGAAGGTGTTAAACAAAATTATTTTACAGCACTTAAATATTATGAGAAAGCTTGTGGATTAAATAATATCATGGGCTGTTATAATCCTGGTGTTATGTACATTAGAGGTGAAGGTGTTAGGCAAAACTATAGTAAGGCATTAGAATATTTTAGCAAAGCTTGTGATTTGAAGCATCAATTAAGTTGCGAGGTTTACACTAAATTAAAAAAACAATATTAGTATTAGCAGTTATAAAGTCAAAAATACCTCCACCTCCAAAACAAAAAAACAAACCTTGTAACTAAACCTTAGTGATTTTAGCATAGGCCAGAATTAACCATTTTTTACCGTATTGTTTAAAATTAACTTCAACACGAGAATGGTCGCCTTTACCTTGACAGTCGGTGACAGTCCCAATGCCGAATTTTTCATGTATTATCTCATCACCCGCTTTATAGCCATTTGCTGTGCTGGAGTTTGTTGTAGGTATTGTGGCTGAAGCGCTGATATTTAAGTGTTTCTTAGGTAGTTCTTGTAGAAACCTTGATGGTTTTAATTGCTTGTGTTGCCCCCAGATAAATCTCTGTTGGGCAAAGCTTAGATGGAGTTTTTTCATAGCCCGTGTCATAGCAACATAACACAAGCGTCTTTCTTCTAATACTAGCGGGTCTTGTTCATAAGATTGTGAAGAGGGGAATAAACCCTCCTCCAAGCCCACAATAAATACATAAGAAAATTCTAAGCCTTTGGCAGCGTGAATTGTCATCAATTGCACACTTGGGACACTATCTAGCTTGCCATTGCCACTATCTAGGACAGCATTATCAATAAAACCTTGCTTAATATTTAATAGACTATCATCTATGCTTTGTTCATATTCTCTAGCAGCGCCTACTAATTCTGCTAGATTTTGCTGTTTGTTTTTAGCAATTTCACTATTATGCCTGCCATAATAGCTAGCAAGGGCAATAGTATCAACAATATTATCAAACGTTTTTGATAAAGATTGATCAGTATTGGTGGCAGTTAATTTCTCTATTAGGCCAATAAAATTACCAACAGCGCTTTGCTTGCGACTACTGAGCTTGGCTAACTTTGCCGCCTGCCATAAACTGCTATTATTTTTCCAAGCAATATCTTTTAGCTCGGCAATAGTGCGAGGGCCTATGGCGCGCGCTGGTTTATTGACTACCCGTTCAAAAGCAATATCATCATTGACATTAAGTAATAGCCTTAGATAAGATATGGTATCTTTAATCTCTTCACGGTCAAAAAAACGCAGCCCCCCATAAATTTGATAAGCAATGCCACGACTAATTAAACTCTCTTCAATTAAGCGCGATTGAGCGTTAGTGCGGTATAAAATAGCGCATTCATTTGCCTTAACTTGATTATCCAAATAAGTACTAATCCTATCAATAACAGTAGTCACCTCTTCTTTATCACTAATAGTTTGTAAAATATCAACATACTCGCCATCACCAGCCTCAGTCCATAATACTTTTCCTAAACGTTTACTATTATTACTAATTAAATGGTTGGCTGTTGCTAAAATGTGTCCAGTTGAGCGGTAGTTTTGTTCAAGGCGAATAAGACGCACTGGGGCAAAATCTTGCTGTATATTGTAAATATTCTCAATCTTTGCCCCACGCCAACCATAAATGGACTGGTCATCATCACCAACACAAAAAATAGTATTGCTCTTATATAAAATCTGCATCCACTTGTATTGAATGTGGTTAGTGTCTTGAAACTCATCAATTAAAATATGGCTAAACTGCTGCTGGTATTTATCTCTAATTTCATCATTATTTTTCAACAACTCATAACTTTGTAGCAGAATCTCACCAAAATCTAGCAAATAATTGGCATTGCAGTGGGCTTGGTATTGCTGATAAATTTCACTAGCTTGCTTGATAAAAAAATTATCACTCGTGCTACTATACTGCCACTGATAACCTTCATTTTTTTGACTATTAATAAAATGGCGAATTTTTTCTGCAACAAATATTTTTTCATTTAATTTAGTACTTTTAATAATCTCTTTGATAATGCGTAATTGGTCGCTACTATCAATAACACTTAATTTAACCTCAGCTTTGGTTTGTTGATAAAAATGCTGCAACATCCTAAGTGCCAAGCCGTGAAAAGTGCCAATCCACATTCGCCCAATTGGCACACTAAGCAATTTTTGTAGCCGTTGCTTCATCTCAAAGGCTGCCTTATTGGTAAAAGTAACCGCTAAAATTTGGCCCCCAAGAACTGCTTTATGCTCACACAAATAAGCAATTCTTTGTGTAAGAATACGAGTTTTACCACTACCAGCACCAGCTAAAATAAGAGCATTTTCATCGTCTTTAAGGCTGACTGCTTGATATTGCTGCACATTTAATGTGCGCTTGAGTTGGTCTAAATTCATACGTGCAAAAAAATTAAATCGGGTATAATCAGTCGCTTTATTAGTCTTTAAGTCTGGCGTAGAATTATAAACTTAAATTAAGGAGTGTTTGGGATGACTTATTACGAAAGTGTAAAAAAAATGGAGGAGATGGGCGTTGATGACAATTATATTCAGGGCTGGGTTGCCGGTTTTTTGGGTAACCCCGAAATTGAAGAACAAAGAATGACCGACAATTGGGCGGCAGGTTATGAAGACGGCAAACAAAAAACTGACGCTAATTTTAAAAAATATGTTAGCTAATTTATGTATTAGGTGGCTATAGCAGCTAGTTTATCTTTAGTATTGCTATTTGTGTTATTGTAAAAAATAAGCCTTACAAGAAAATCAGTTAACCACTCCAACAAACAACCACTCGCCCTCTAATCTTTAAATGCTATATAACCAATGCCTGAGACTTAAAAGTTATAGCTTAAATTCTCTAGCATTACCTAAATAATTCTCTGGTGTTAATTCTAATAATCTTTGTTTAGCATCATCAGGAATATCTAGGGTTTTAATAAAAGTGGCAATGGTATTTTTAGTAATATCTTTGTTGCGAGTTAGGTCTTTTAATTTCTCATAAGGCTTATCAATACCATAGCGGCGCATTACAGTTTGAATGGGTTCAGCCAGTACTTGCCAATTATTATCTAGCTCAGCTTTAATACTTGTGGCATTAATGGTGAGTTTATTTAAGCCGTTTAATATTGATTTATAGGCAATTAAACCATAAGCGCAAGGCAACCCCAGATTGCGTAACACAGTAGAGTCGCTAAGGTCGCGTTGCAGGCGCGAGATGGGCAATTTAGCAGCAAGATGTGAACCAAGAGCATTTGCCAAACCCAAATTGCCTTCTGCATTTTCAAAATCAATGGGATTGACTTTGTGAGGCATAGTAGATGAACCAACCTCATTTTTAATAGTTTTTTGCTTGAAATGTCCAGCGGCAATATAGGCCCAAATATCACAGCTAAAATCAAGTAACACAGTATTAAACCTACGCAGAACATCAAGGTATTGGGCAATGTAGTCGTGTGGTTCAATTTGAGTGGTAAGAGGATTTATCTCTAACCCTAAACTTTTAATAAAGTCAGTAGAAAATTGCTGCCAATTTATGCTAGGATAAGCGCTGATATGAGCATTAAACGCGCCAACTGCCCCATTTAGTTTAGCCCGTATCACAACACTTCTAAATTGGTCAATTTGACTATCAAGCCTAGCAACCACATTAGCAAATTCCTTGCCCATAGTAGTTGGGCTTGCAGGTTGGCCATGAGTTCTTGACAATAATGGCTGGGTTCGGTATTTCTCTGCTAAAGTGGCAATACTATTGCGTAATTGCTCCATTTTTTTAAATAAAACTTCTCTAGCGTCTACTAGCATTAGCGCATAACTGATGTTATTTATATCCTCTGAGGTACAAGCAAAATGGACAAACTCACTCTTAGCTGCTAATTGAGTGCTTTTTAGCTGGTCTTTAATAAAATATTCCACCGCCTTTAGGTCATGATTGGTGGTTTTTTCAATGGCTTTTATCGCCTTGGCATCTGCTAGTGAAAATCTAGTTATAATACTTTCTAATTTGCTATTTTCCTCCTTACTAAATTTGGCTAATTCAACAATACTATCATAATTAGCCAAGGCTTGAAAATAACGCACTTCCACCAAAACCCGATATTTAATTAAGCTAAACTCACTAAAAATATTTTGCAATTCAGAAGTTTTATAACTATAACGCCCATCAATAGGGTTAATAGCAAGCAGTGGTTCTGGCATAAAAAAATAAAAAAAGTGATAAAATGACCTCATTATACTTTTAAAAACATCTAAATGAAAACCAAATACCTAGCACATTTAAAAGAAAGAAAAACCCAAAATTTACCTCCCCTACCCCTAAATGCTAAACAAACTAAGGCGGTAGTAGATAATCTTACCAGTGACAAAGATGTGGATTTTTACCTAGATTTATTGACCCACCGCACCCCAGCTGGAGTAGATGAAGCCGCATTTGTAAAAGCTAGTTTTCTAGCAAGTGTTGCCAAAGGTGAACAAGTATGTTCTGCTATTGATGCTAAGCAGGCTACTTTTTTACTTGGCACTATGCTTGGCGGTTATAACATTAGCCCTTTGATTGATTTACTAAATAATCCACAAACCGCCCAAATGGCTGCTAATGCCCTATCAAACACTTTACTCATTTATGAGTCTTATCAAACAATTCTAGAGCTTGCAAATAGCAATATTTTTGCCAAACAAGTTGTTGATAATTGGGCAAATGCAACTTGGTTTAGTAACAAGCCTCCTTTGGCAAATAAGATTAAATGTGTAGTGTTTCGCTCAGAAGGCGAGATTACCACCGATGACCTATCACCAGGACCACAAGCATGGTCGCGACCAGATATACCTCTACACGCCCAGTCAATGTTGGTTAAAAAAATGCAAAAACCCTTACAAACTATCAATAAACTCAAAAAAAAAGGTTTGCCGCTAGTATTTGTTGGTGATGTAGTTGGCACTGGTTCATCACGCAAATCAGCTATTAATTCGCTGCTTTGGCATTTAGGGAATAAAATTCCTTATGTGCCTAATAAACACAGTGGCAGTATTATTTTAGGTGGCATAATATCACCTATTTTTTTCAATACCGCCCAAGATTCTGGCGCTTTGCCGATTGAATGTGATGTATCTAAATTAGAGATGGGAGATGAAGTGAGCATCCATCCATTTACAGGTATTATTACTGATAATAATGGCAAGACTCTGTCTAAATTCAAATTATCGCCAAATGTTTTAGCCGATGAAGTACGTGCTGGCGGTCGCATTCCACTTATTATTGGCAGAGGTTTAACCGATAAAACTTGCCAAGATTTAAATCTGCCCATTAATGATATTTTTATCCGTCCTGATGACCCCCAAGGTGATGATAATATTGGTTTTACCCTAGCCCAAAAAATAGTGGGCAAAGCTTGTGGTGTGCGCGGTATTCGCCCAGGGACTTATTGCGAGCCTAGAATGTCTACTGTAGGTTCGCAAGATACTACCGGGGCTATGACACGCGATGAACTCAAAGAGTTAGCATGTTTAGGTTTTTCAGCAGATTTGGTAATGCAGAGCTTTTGCCATACCGCCGCCTATCCTAAACCAATTGATGTTGAGTTACACCATTCATTACCTGATTTTATGCAAACTCGCGGTGGAGTAGCGCTGCGTCCCGGTGATGGTATTATTCATTCATGGCTTAACCGAATGCTGCTACCAGATATGGTAGGCACAGGCGGTGATTCACACACTCGCTTTCCACTTGGTATTAGTTTTCCCGCTGGGTCAGGATTGGTAGCGTTTGCAGCATCATTAGGGGTTTTACCACTAGATATGCCAGAATCGGTATTGGTGCGTTTTAGTGGCAATTTGCAAAATGGAATTACACTGCGTGATATTGTAAATTCCATTCCCTATACCGCCCTCAAACAAGGTTTATTAACGGTGGATAAAAAAGCTAAAAAAAATGTTTTCTCTGGTAGGGTGCTAGAAATTGAAGGCTTGGCTGATTTAAAATTAGAACAAGCATTTGAATTTGCCGATGCCTCAGCAGAACGCTCAGCAAATGGCTGTACCATTGCCCTTAACCCTGCCTCTGTTGAAGAATATTTAAAATCTAATATCGCCCTGCTATCCAGTATGATTAGCGAAGGCTATGAGGATAAAAAAACCATTGCCAGGCGTATTATGGCAATGCAAAAATGGTTGGATAACCCTAAATTAATGCGCGCTGATAGCAATGCTAAATATCATACCACTATTGATATTAACTTGGATGAAATTACCGAACCACTACTTGCTTGTCCAAACGACCCTGACGATATAAAGACCTTATCTGAAATTGGTAAAGTTAAAGTAGATGAAGTATTTATTGGTTCATGCATGCTCAACATTGGTCATTTTCGCGCCGCTGCTAGTATTTTAAAGGATCTGACTAAAAATGAATTAAAAACTGAACTATGGATAGCCCCACCAACTAGAATGGACGAAGCCCAATTGCGCGCAGAAGGCAGTTATCAAGTATTTGAACGTCTTACCTCGCACACAGAAACCCCGGGCTGCTCTCTATGTATGGGCAACCAAGCAAGAGTAAAAGATAAAGCTACTGTGGTATCCACATCTACTAGAAATTTCCCCAATCGCTTAGGGGATGATGCTAATGTCTATCTAGCCTCTGCAGAACTCACCGCTATTGTTGCAAAACTCGGACGTTTACCTAATATTGAGCAATACCAACAATTTATGGCAACTATCAACATCAAGCACACTAATATCTACCAATACCTAAACTTTGACCAACTAAAATACTATCAACAAGAGATGCAAATTTCACTAAAAAACATTGCTAGTAGTTAATAATTGTATTATAAAAGCAACACTCATCTATGGTTGTTCTCAGCGTTTTAAGTGTTTGTTAATAAAATTAGCAAAACGTTGCACCGCATCTTTACTGGCAAGGTCATCAGCAAAGGTGCGAATTTGTGGCCCGCGGAAGTCAAAGCCTCTACCAACACCAGGATAGACAATAAGAGTGGCATCTTTGCCTTGTTGTTTTAGGGAATTGATAGCAGTGGTAACAGACCTAACACGTTGGTATTGTTCATGTTCACCAAGCATCACCAGCACCGGGACTCTGAGCTCATCCACCTCAGAAGCATATTGATATACTTGTAGTGGTTCAGGGGCGTTGGGGTCTTGCCAATGGGGGTAAGTAGAACCATAACAGGCTACATACTTTTGCATTTTGTGAGTTGTTAGCGCTTTTAAGGTGTAATAACCACCGCGAGTATGCGAAATAACACAAGCTTTTTTACTAGAAATATCATCTCTATCAAGCAATACCTCAATAGCTTTTGCCGCATCTTTTTCAATTTTATAATCATGTGTTAGCGGCAATGCTTCTATAAAATGACTACTATACAAATCTGGTGCTAATACTACGAAGCCTCTGGCTGCTAAACGTTTAGCAATACCTATAACTAATTCATCTAAACCACGACGGCCGTGTTGGAATATAACAGCAGGATATTTGCCTACTTTTTTAGGGCGCAACACAAGAGCGCTAATTTCATTATTACCACTTTTGTAATTAGCTTCTTTGATTTCAACCTGATAATTTTTAACAGCGCTAAGTTTGCCCTCTTGCCACCAATTCTCATCCCACCACTTTTTCTCAATATCTTGCGGATAGGTAGTTTTAACCCATAACTCATGGTTAGCAACAACCAGACTTGGCAATAATAGTATTAAAATAATGATTTTCGTAAGCATAATAAATTATAATCAGCAATAATACAGTAACTTCCAATATAAGAATGAAACATTTAACCAAAGCGCAATATAACATCACTCAAAAAGGAGCAACTGAGGCGCCATTTAGTGGCAAGTTTTTACATCATAAAGACACTGGAGACTATGTTTGTATTTGTTGCAGTGCAAAATTATTCCACTCTAATACCAAATTTGACTCAGGTAGCGGCTGGCCCAGTTTTGATAAATCAATTGATAAAGCTATTAAATACATAGAAGACAGTAGTTATGGTATGACACGCACTGAGGTCAAATGCAACAACTGTGATGCTCACTTAGGGCATATTTTTAATGATGGTCCAACTACTACTGGTAAACGTTATTGTATTAACTCCAATTCTCTAGATTTCAATCCACAAAAATAATGCACATCCATATCTTGGGTATCGCTGGGGTTTTTATGAGCGGTATTGCTGTTATTGCCAAGCAATTAGGTTATAAAGTAAGCGGTGTTGATGCTGGTATTTATGCTCCAATGAGTGAACAATTAAGCGCTAATAACATTGATTATAATGAAGGTTATACTAGCGCAAATTTGCCAAATGCCGATTTGTTTATTATTGGTAATGCTCTATCAAGAGGCAATGCTTGTGTTGAATATATTCTAGATAACAATCTGCCTTATACCTCTGGACCTCAGTGGTTAGGTGAAAATGTGCTAAAAAATAAATGGGTGCTCGCCATCGCTGGCACACATGGCAAAACTACAACCACAGCGATGCTAGTACACATATTAGAGCGTGCTGGGCTTAATCCAAGTTATTTAGTTGGTGGGGTAATGAATGATTTTGCTCGTTGTGCGCGATTAACAAATTCTGAGTTTTTTGTAATTGAAGCTGATGAATACGATAGCGCTTTTTTTGATAAACGTTCTAAGTTTATCCACTACCGACCCAAAACTTTAGTGATAAATAATTTAGAATTTGACCATGCTGACATTTTTGATAGTTTGGCTGATATTCAAAAGCAATTTGCTCATTTATTGAGAATAATTCCAAGTAATGGACTTATTATTTATCCACAAAATTCGCCAAGTATCCAAACAGTGATTGATAAAGGTTGTTGGTCAAAAACTAAAACTATCAACACACCGCTAGTTAATGCCAATAACAATGGTTCAAGTTTTGTTGTTAATAATAAACTATCACTGTCTTGGCAACTACTTGGTAAGCACAATGCTCACAATGCCATTAGCGCCTTAACTGCTGCTAAACACATTGATATTAGTTTGGAGGTGAGTATTGCAGCCTTGCAGCAATTTAAAAATATCAAACGGCGCTTAGAAACAATTTATAATAGTGGCAACATCACTATTTATGATGATTTTGCCCACCATCCGACTGCAATTAGCGCAACCATCAGCGCTTTAAGGAATAAGGTAGGCGCAACACATATCACCGCTGTTGTTGAGCTTGGTTCTAATACTATGTCCCGAGGCATTCATACCACAAACCTAATTGATGCTTTTAGTAATGCTGATAGAGTTTATATTTATAGCAAAAATAATGATACTAGCGCTAAATTAACAGCGCTTATTAGCAATAAACCAATAGAGATTTTTAACAACATCAACGATATTATAGAACAATGTTTAATGGTTAAAAAACAGCATATTATCATTATGTCTAACCGCAATTTCGATGGTATCCATCAAAAACTAATTGATAAATTGGTATGAAGTCAGAGCATAAAACCTATTTTAAAGTTAGAGATTATGAGTGTGATGCCCAAGGTATAGTGAATAATGCCACCTATATGAACTACCTTGAACACGCGCGCCACGAATTTTTACTAAACAAACAAATTAACTTTGCTAAACTGATAAAACAAAGTATAAATCTGGTGGTGGTAAAAGCACAACTTAATTACAAAAACCCTCTTAAATCCTGCGATAAATTTTTTGTTAATACCAAAATAAAATCGATATCCAAACTAAAATTCATGCTCCAACAAAACTTGTACTGCGAAGATAAACTAATGCTAAACGCTACTATTACCGCTACTGCTATTGATAAAAATAACAAGCCCTTTATGCTTGATGAAATCAAACAATACTTAAAAAATGATTAGTTATGAGAATTGTTAGACATCTAAGCGATTATAATGCTAGACCTTGTGTATTGACAATTGGTAGTTTTGATGGTATTCACCTCGGTCATCATGCTTTGTTAACAGAATTAACGCGTCTAGCAAAATTATATAAATTACCAAGTGTAGTAATGTCATTTCAACCTACACCTAATGAATTTTTTGCAAAAACAACCATTAAAATCAGTAGTTTTAGAGATAAATTTTTACAACTAAAAAAGCTTCAAATAGAGACTTTTATATTGCTTCATTTTGATAAAAAACTAGCTAATATGAGTGCGGAGAATTTTATTACCGAGATTTTATTAAAAGTATTAAATATAAAACATCTATTAATTGGTGATGATTTTGTGTTTGGTAAAAATCGCGGTGGTAATGCCACATTACTGCAAAAACTTGGAACAAAATACCATTATCAGCTACATCAATTAAATAGTATTTTATACAAAAACAAACGTGTTAGTAGTTCTTATATTAGGCAGCTGCTTAAAAATGGTGATATCACCAGCGCTAATCAATTGTTGTATAGAAAATTTAGTATTAGTGGTAAAGTAGCCCGTGGCAGGCAACAAGGTAGAGCTATTGGTTTTCCAACGATTAATATTAACATCAAAGGTACAAGCCCAATTTTAGGAGTCTTTGTAGTTCAAGTTAACTGGCAAAACAGACAATATAACGGTGTTGCCAATATCGGCACCAGACCCACCATTGATGGTGGAGAAGTTTTACTTGAGGTTTTTTTGTTTGATTTTAATAAAATTATCTATCAGCAAAAAGTGCGAGTGTTTTTTTTAAAAAAAATACGTGATGAACAAAAATTTACCGACCTAACTGCCTTAAAATCACAAATCCAAACTGACACTAAAAAGGCTAAACGATATTTTAATATCTAATAACATACTATATACTTCAATTAAAAAGTAACGCCACTATTATAAAAACTAAGATTAGTAATAATTTATTATACTGCTTTTGTTGATTAAAGCTTTGTTGTAATTGAGTTAATTGTTTAATTTGTCGCCTTTGGTTATGGCTGTTGTCTGCTAATTCTTTGACTAGGGTTCTACTCATTTGCGGTAATCTTGGTAAAGTGGATAACCACTCAGGCGCATATTGCTTTAAGTTTTGATACACAGTTTTAGGCTTAAATTTTTGCCTGCTTAGATTTTCTAAAAATGGTTTCGCAGTTGCCCATAAGTCTAATTGAGGATATAACTGCCTTCCCAAACCTTCAATATTTAATAAGGTTTTATCCAGTAATAATAGTTGTGGTTGAACTTCTATTTGAAAATGTTTTGCCTCCTCTAACAAACTCAAAAGCACTTTACCAAAAGAAATCTCACTTAACGGTTTCTCTAATAGAGGAATACATACACTAGCAATAGAGTTTTCAAAAGCATTTAGGTCAATATCAGAACGAATATAGCCCACTTGCAAATAGGCCTTAGCAATACGTTTATAATCACCGTTGAAAAAACCTAAAAAACTCTCAGATAAATGGTGCAGGTCCGCTTCGGGCAATGTGCCCATAATACCAAAATCAACCCCATTATACTTACCGCTATTGCTGACAAAAATATTACCCGGATGCATATCTGCATGAAAAAAATTGTGTTCAAAAACTTGCTTAAAGAAAATAATAACCCCATTTTCTGCTAAGGTTTTCAAGTCAATATTTTTTACTTTCAAGCCAGCAATATCATTAATAGGTGTTCCATAAATGCGCTCAGATACCAAAACTTGCTTAGTAGTGAGATGCCAATAGACTTTAGGCACATACAATAATTCAGAATTGGTAAAATTTCTGCGTAATCTGTCAGTATTAGCCGCTTCTTGAAGCATATCTAATTCATAATGCAAAATACGCGCTAATTCCATCACTGCCTCCGGTGCTCTTAGTAATGGCTTGTGGCGATGAATCAATTTAGCAATACTAGCAAGCAAGTTTAAGTCTTTTTTAACATGAGCTCTTATATTAGGACGCAACACCTTTACTACTACTTCCTGCCCATCTAGAGTTCTAGCACTGTGAACTTGGGAGATAGATGCTGATGCTAATGGTTTTTTATCAAAAAAGACAAATATTTCCTCTAGTTTTTTACCCAGAGAAACCTCTATCATTTGTGCTGCTAACTCGCCATCAAAAGGCGGGCAGGTGTCTTGTAGTTTGGCTAATTCATCTCCAACATCTGCTGGTAATAAATCTCGCCTTGTTGATAGAGTTTGTCCAAATTTAATGAAAATAGCGCCCAAACCCTCTAAAGCTAGACGAATACGTACCGCTTGCGATTTATAAGCACACGGCAGATAACGCCATGGAGTTAGATAAACTAGTGGTTTTAATACAGGTAATTTTATTGCATTTAACAACAAATCGCTTAGACGATAACGAATGATAACGCGCATAATTTGTAGCAAGCGATAAATAGACTTCATAACACAAGTTGTTCAATTTTCTCTAAGCCTTTTTTACCTAAATCAATGAATGGTTGTGGTGGTGGGTTTTGCTTAATAAATTGGACACAGCTATTAACGCTGCTAGCGGCTGTCTGGCCAGCAAAATACTCCACTATTTCTTGATAATTTATATTTAATTGCGCTACAAAATCCAATACTGCTTGGGCAATTTTAACATCACCTATGACTTTGACTTGGTCAGTATTTAATAATTCTTTACTAGGTTTTTGCTTAATTAAGCCCAACACGCCTTGCTTAGTAAAGCTCATCTCTAAGTCATAATTAACATCTGTTTGTATTTGTGATAATATACTAACTCTGCGCTTATAAACCCAAATATGCCAAGCAATAGGAGCATTAACAACATTTAGGAAGATATTTTTTTGTTGTAATAAACCAACATCAATATCACTATCAATTCGTAATAAGTGATTAACAAATTTCTCAGCAGTAACGGCGATTATCATTGCTTAATTCCTTTGTGCAGCGCCACAATACCACAAGTTAAATTATGATATTCGCACAAACTAAAACCAGCGTCTTTAAACATCTGTTCTAAACTTTGTTGATTAGGATGTTTATCAATAGACTCAGCCAAATACTGATAACTACGTTCATCTCCAGCAATCAAACCGCCTAATTTAGGCATAATATTAAATGAATAGGCTTCGTAAACCTTATTAACAAGCCAGTTCTCTACTTTGGAAAATTCCAACACCAATAAGCGACCGCCAACTTTTAAGACTCTATAGGCCTCACTTAGCGCTTTGTTTTTATCAGTCATATTCCTCAAACCAAAAGCAATACACACACAATCAAAACTCCTGTTCCCAAATGATAAAGCTTCAGCGCTTAATTGTACGTATTTAATATGGCTAAGGCCATTATTGAGCATCTTTTCTCGCCCTTTTGTAAGCATTGCATAGTTAATATCAGTTAAAACTACTTGTCCATCTTTGCCTACTTTTTTAACAAAGCGCTTTGCCATATCGCCACTGCCACCAGCAATATCAAGCACCTTATCGCCACGCTGCAAGCCGCTATGGGCCAAGGCGTAATCTTTCCATAAACGATGTATCCCCAAAGATAGAACATCATTCATTAAGTCATAATTATCCGCAACCGAATCAAAAATATCACGCACTAAATTTTGCTTTTGTTTAGTTTTCACTTGCTTAAATCCAAAATCAGTAGTTGTTTTCATCACCACTTATAAAAAAAATAATTAAAGCTGATATTTTAAACAATAATATATGAGCGAAATAAGCGTTTTTATAATGATAACAATCATAGTATCATTTTTAATTTTTTTAAACCTAATTCTTACTACTAGCATTTATTTGAAAAAATTTAACTAAAAACCCATCATTGATCAATCTCTTGCCTAACAATTAAATTCCAATATAAGCAAACAACTACATCTACCTTAACTTCAAATGCTAGTGGTTTTATTTAAGTTTATTTCACGGATGCTAGTATTACTAATTTTGATGCTGAAATCATCCTTCCTAAATTAGCAATTATAGTGCCATTATTGTGCTAAGAGATTTAGTGTTAGTTGGCATTTTTGACGCTATTGCTTTTATTGCCAACTCCCAAACCCTAAATTGTTCTATAAAGTTAACTAATGATTTACTACCTAACAAGTTTATCAGCGCTTAAAAATTGCGTTTTAAATTCAATCCTTTGTAAAGATAAGCAACTTGTGTACCATAGCCATTAAAAAGCTCAGTATCACGTTTAGCAGGTTTAAAAAAACTTCCTTTACCAATAATGCGCTCTCGGGCTTGCGACCAGCGAGGGTGGTCAACTTTGGGATTAACATTAGCATAAAACCCATATTCTTGCGGCGCTTGTAGATTCCAAGAACTTTTAGGCATTTTATCACTAAATTCCATACTAACTACAGACTTAATACTTTTAAATCCATATTTCCACGGCACAATCAAGCGAATAGGAGCGCCATTTTGATTAGGTAGCACTTTACCATATAAACCTACTACTAATAACGACAGATCATTCATCGCCTCAGGCATAGTCAAACCCTCTACATAGGGCCAATCTAAATAAGGACGTCTTTGCCCCGGCATTTGCTTAGGGTTATAAAGGGTTTTAAATTTAACAAACTTTGCTTTACTAGTTGGTTGAAAATGCTTGATAGTATCAGCTAAAGAAATCCCCAACCATGGAATTACCATTGACCACGCTTCCACACAGCGAAAACGATAAATCCTCTCTTCTAATTGATGGGGCTTAATAAAATCCTCTAGGTCATAATCACCAGGTTTGGCACAATGCCCGCTAACCTTGATATGCCAAGGTTTAGTCTTTAAAGTATGAGCATTTTTAGCTGGGTCTCGCTTATCTAAACCAAACTCATAAAAATTATTATAATTACTGATTTGTCTTAAAGTATGCGGTTCCAAACCTTTGCCATAATCGGTCTTTTTAACACTTTCAAACTGCCCTAAATGCTGCCCCTCAGCAGCTACTTTAAGCCCAGAGACACCAAACGCACCAAGCGCAGCACCAGCTTTTATAAACTGCCTACGATTTAGATAATCAGCTTCGTCAGTTACTAAGTGTTCTTTTTGTTGCAAAATTTGTGCCATGAATCCAATTTTACTACATCTAATATTTAAAAAGTGTGCCATTGTAGAAATCATTGCTCAGTGAGCAAGAAGGAGGCTTTTTGTAATATTTTTTTACAGGGTTTTAGATAATTTTTGCAGCTAATAGGTGATGGGTATTAACAGCGCCTACCAAATGTTGCCTACGGTCAATAACCGGCAGAGCATTTATCTTGTATTTATCCATCATCTCAGCTGCTAGGACAGCAGGTTTATCAGCACAAATAGTCTTACAATTTTTGCGCATTACTTGTTGCATTGTAAGCTTGGTGAAATCAAGATTTTTTTCTAAAACACGTCGCAAGTCGCCATCGGTAAATACACCAAGCACTTGCTTATTTTTACTGGCAATTACAAAACCCATTCGTTTACTACTAATTACTAATAACACCTCACTTAAGGGTAAATCAGGCTTAACTACAGGAATACCACCTTCTGTTTGCATCACATCAGCAACTAAAGTTAACAAACGTCTACCCAAAACGCCGCTAGGATGAGTGCGAGCAAAATCATCAGTACTAAAACCCTTATCTTCTAGTAAACTAATCGCTAAAGCATCGCCAATAACAAGAGCGGCGGTAGTAGAAGCGGTAGGGGCTAAATTATGCGGACAAGCTTCTTTACTAACACCAATGTCTAAGTGATTATCCGCTTTTTGTGCAATAGCAGACTTAGGATTACCTGTAATGCTAATAATAGGTACTCCTAATCTTTTAATAAGAGGATATAGTATTAAAATTTCATCATTATTCCCAGAATAAGAAATAGCAATTACTATATCATTAATATTGATGGTTCCTAAATCACCATGGCCAGCTTCAGCAGGATGGATGAAAAAAGACGGTGTCCCAGTGCTGGCAAAGGTAGCGGCAATTTTGCGAGCAATGTGTCCAGACTTACCCATTCCAATTAATACCACCTTGCCTTGACACTTCTTAATCAATTTACAAGCAGAAATAAAGTTATTATCTAATTTATTTTCCAAGTCGGCAATGGCCTGCTTTTCAATATTAATAACTCGCTTAGCAGTTTTGATTAAAGAATCCACATTTTACTCCTTAAGTAGTAATTAACATTTTATACTATGTGCGATGGATAAAATATTAACAATTGATGGACCAAGTGGTGTTGGTAAAGGCACAGTTACTAGACTTATTGCTACTAAACTAGGCTGGGACTTATTGGATAGCGGTGCTATTTATCGTGCTCTTGCCCTAAGCGCCATTGACAATGATATAAGTAATGACGATAAAGCCAACTTAGTAAAACTGGCAAATAAATTAAATATTAGTTTTAAAACCAACAACAAGCAAGGATTATTAAATGTTTATTTAAACGGCAAAGAAGTATCAAAACAATTAAGGTCCCAATCTTGCGGAGAATTTGCCTCTAAAATTGCTAAATTAAAGAGTATAAGACAATCTTTATTACAAAAGCAACGCAATTTTGCAAGCGCTAAGGGCTTAGTTGCTGATGGCAGAGACATGGGAACAGTAGTGTTTCCCAAGGCAAAATTTAAGTTTTTTTTAACCGCTAGTAGCAAAGAACGTGCAAAAAGGCGCTTTAAACAATTGCATTTAGATAAAAATAATAGTAAAATTGATTCTTTTTTGCGTAATTTATCATTTAATTTAGAGCAAAATAACGCTTTAGCGGCTGAATTCTTGCAGGTTAAGGCAGAAATTGCTAGACGTGATAAACGCGATAAAAACCGCCCTGAATCACCGCTAAAACCCGCGGCAGATGCAGTTATTATCAATACTAATAATTTAAGCATTACTGGGGTTTTAAAGGAAGTGTATAGTGTATTTTTGCGGAAAAATACTTGATTAATAACCCCAACTAATTTATCTTAATCCGCTAAGTAGTTAAGTTAGTTTAGCATTACAATAAAAATATGTCTGAATCATTTGCGCAATTATTTGAAGATAACATTGCTGAAAATAACTCCAAGCCTGGTAGCTTAATCATGGGCACTGTCTTAGAAATCGGTAGCGATAGAGTTGTTATTAATGTTGGTTTAAAATCGGAAGGCTTTGTCCCTATTAGTCAATTTAAAACTAACGATGGCAAACTAGAAGTTGTAGTCGGTGATACGGTTGAAGTTGCACTAGACATAGAAGATGATGGCTTAGGTCACACTTTGTTATCACGTGAGAAAGCCAAAATGATTAAATCTTGGCAAGAACTAAACAAAGCAATGGAAAATAAAACTCCAATCACAGGTTTAGTAACCGGTAGAGTTAAAGGTGGATTGACGGTTGAAATTGGTATGATAAAAGCATTTTTACCAGGGTCACTAATTGATGTTTATCCAGTTAAAGATTTTAGTTATTTAGAAGGTCAGGAGGTAGAAGCTTTGGTGATTAAAATGGACGAAGTGCGTAATAATATTGTTATCTCCCGTCGCGCAGTCTTAGAAAAAGCCAGCGCTTCTGACCGCGAAGCATTAGTAGATTCGCTAGAGCAGGGAAGTGTTATTGAAGGCATCGTCAAAAATTTAGCAAATTATGGGGCTTTTATTGACCTAGGCGGTGTTGACGGCTTATTACACATTACCGATATTGCTTGGCAACGTGTTAATCACCCCTCAGAAAAACTCAATATTGGTGATAAAATTAAAGTTAAGGTATTAAGTGTTGAAAAAGAAAATGCTCGTATTTCACTAGGTTTAAAACAATTAAACGATAGTCCTTGGAAAAATATTACACAACGTTTGCCAATTGGTAAAAAAGTATCAGGAACAGTATCTAATCTCACCGATTATGGCGCTTTTGTTACTATTGAAGATGGCATTGAAGGTCTAGTGCATATGAGTGAATTAGACTGGACAAATCATAATGCAAGACCCGCTAAGTTTGTCAGACTTGGGCAAGAAGTTGAAGTGGTTATCCTTGATGTTGATGAAGAAAAGGCGCGCATTTCTTTGAGCATAAAACAAGCCAAAGAAAACCCTTGGGACTCCTTTGATGCAAAATACAAAAAAGGAGATAAACTCAAAGGCGAGATTAAATCTATTACTGATTTTGGTCTTTTTGTTGGTTTAGACGGCGGCATTGACGGTCTGGTGCATCTGGCGGATATTTCCTGGGAAGACCGCGGTGAAAGTGTAATTTCTAACTACAAAAAAGGCCAAGAAATAGAAACTATCGTGCTTAATATTGATGCGGAAAAAGAACGTATTTCTTTAGGTATCAAACAGCTTAATCAAGACAGCTTCGGCTTATATATAGCTGCTAACCCCAAAAATAGTATTGTCAAAGGACAAGTAAGCGCTGTTGATGATAAAGGAGCAACTATAACTCTGGCATCAGGAGTTAGTGGCTATCTTAAAGTATCTGAAATATCGCAAGAGCATACCGACTCAGCTACAAATGTGTTTTCAATTGGCGATGAAGTAGAAGCAATGATTACTAAAATTGAACGTAAATCGCGTAAAATCGCCCTTAGTGCTAAACAAAAAGAACAATATGAACATGAAGAGAACTTAAAAGACTATAATAACAAGTCCGGCGCAAATAATAGTGTTGCTACTTTAGGTGATATTTTAAAAAGAAATTGACAATTAAAAATTATTAAAATGGCAAATAAAAACACAATGAATAAAACTGACTTAGTTAATCGCTTATTTGAACGACACAATAGTTTATCTTATCGTGATGCTAAAGACTGTGTTAATCTGATTACTGAAAAAATCATTGAAGCGGTTGCTAAAGGTAATGGTGTTGAAATTCGTGGTTTTGGTAGTTTTTCACTTAAAACTAGAGCGGCTTATGCTGGCAAACACCCAAAAACTTTAGAGAAAATTAATATCTCTAAGAAGTATATTCCTTTTTTCAAAGCGGGGAAGTCTTTGAAGCAAGAGGTTAAAAATATTAACCTGAGATAAGTTTAGGGTCGTTAGCTCAGCTGGTAGAGCACCGGACTTTTAATCCGATGGTCGAGCGTTCGAATCGCTCACGACCCACCATAATATTATTTTTTTAAAAGTTATACTTTATGAGTAATAAAATTAAAAATATTAGCGACGCTTCATTTGAGGAGGATGTTTTAAACGAGCCTTTACCGGTTTTAATAGATTTTTGGGCAGAGTGGTGCGGCCCTTGTAAGGCAATTGCTCCTGTGCTTGTAGAAATTGCGAATGATTACAAAGGCAAATTAATCATTGCTAAGATTAATGTTGATGAGAATGATAAAACGCCAATTAAATTTGGTATTCGAGGCATTCCCAGTTTATTGTTATTTAAAAACGGTGAGGTTGAAGCAACAAAAACTGGTGCACTATCTAAGCTTGAATTAAGTAGTTTTATTGACCAACATTTATAAATTAAAATTAATAACCTCTAAAACAAAAGGAATAACCAGTTAGTATATTAGTAATTAGCATATTTTGAATTTATCTGTGGCAAATGCCATATTTATCATTTTTTTACAACCACAATAGCGCCAATTGGCGCTCCTAGAATAATATTTATGAACTTATCAGATTTAAAAAAACATAGTCATGAGCAATTGTTAGATATTGCTACTGATTTAGATATTGAAGATGTATCCAGATTTAAACGTCAAGAATTAATTTTCACCATCCTTAAAACTAAAGCACAAAATAACGAAGAAATTTTTGGTGATGGCACTTTGGACATACTTCAAGAAGGATATGGTTTTTTGCGTTCATCAGAGGATTCCTATACTTCCGGCGCAGATGATATTTATGTCTCTCCCAATCAAATTCGCAAATTTTCCTTATTTCCAGGAGACCTAGTTTATGGCAAAATTCGCGCCCCCAAAAAAGGAGAAAAATACTTTGCCCTATCGCACCTTATTAGCGCTAATGAACTGGAAGCAGAAAATTTAAAAAAACGTGTCCCCTTCCAAAGCCTAACACCTGTTAATCCCAACCAACGGCTAAAACTTGAAATTGGTAACGGTGGCAATGAGGATATTACCGCTAGAATGATTGACCTCATCTCACCATTTGGTAAAGGACAACGTGGTTTATTGGTAGCGCCTCCCAAGGCTGGTAAAACAATGATTATGCAAAATATAGCCGCCTCATTGGCAGTTAATTACCCTCAATGCCAATTGATGGTACTATTAATTGATGAACGGCCAGAAGAGGTAACTGAGATGCGGCGTACTGTACGTGGCGAGGTAATATCATCTACCTTTGATGAATCTGCCAAACGTCATATTCAAGTAGCAGAAATGGTCATTGAAAAAGCAAAACGTATGGCAGAACAAGGTAAAGATGTAGTGATTTTATTAGACTCAATTACCAGATTAGCTCGAGCTTATAACACCATTTCCCCAGCGTCGGGTAGAGTGCTAACTGGTGGCGTAGACGCAACAGCGTTACAGCGTCCAAAACGTTTTTTTGGAGCAGCAAGAAACTTAGAAGAAGGTGGTAGTATCACTATTATTGCAACCGCTCTTATTGATACTGGTTCTAAAATGGATGAGGTAATTTACCAAGAATTCAAAGGCACAGGCAATATGGAGCTGCACTTAGACCGCCACTTAGCGGAAAAACGTCTATTTCCTGCTATTAACGTCAACGCTTCTGGCACACGCCGCGAGGAATTATTAACCAATGAAGCGGAATTACAAAAAATGTGGGTGCTACGCAAATTTTTACACCCAATGGATACTATTGAAGCTGGCGAATTTTTACTAGAGCGTTTGAAATTAACTAAAACTAATGATGAATTTTTTGAATCAATGAAACAGAATAGATCAAAAGTAAAATGACAGTATTAACTCCTAAACATCCAATTTTATTGCGTTATTTGTTAACTAAAATTGGAATTAGTTTTTTGGTCATTACTTTTATTCTATCTGCTATTATAATTGGCAATCAAATTATTCAATTTTTAATCAAAGGGCAAGAACTGGGTATTAACGACCTCGGTGGTTTTATTACTGCTAGCGCCGTTAAATGGTTACCAATTTTATTATCATTTTCCTTATTTTTAGCTATTTTAACTACTATTAGCAACCTTTATATCAATACTGAGATGATAGCTATGCGTAGTCTGGGAGTTAAAAACCGTTATCTATGGCTTTACATTTCACCTTTGGTATTAATTGTTAGCGCTATTATTTTGTATTTACAATTTTATATCACTCCTGAGGCAAAATTTAAAGCAAAATTGTTAAAAAGAATAGCTGATAAAACAGAATTATCAACTCAAATTAAACCTAAAACTTTTCACTATTTTTTAGATAAACAATTAGTATTGTATGTTGATAATGTAGTTAATGATAATCTACTAAAACAAGTCTTTTTACGTTGGCAACAAGACAATCAAGATGTTGTAATCCACGCTACTGATGGTAAGTTAGACTACAATGGCAAACTGGGAGTTTTACATCTCATACTTAAAGATGGCACGCTATATCAAAATGCTGCTATAAACTCTAACGAACAAATGCGAGTGGTTAATTTTAAACAATACCGTGTCCTACTTGGCGACCTAGCCAAAAAAAACATAAATCAAATTAAGAATAATATTAAGAAATCGGTAAAGACTCAAACCTTTACCGAATTGATAACCAACCCTAGCAAGGCACAAAGTATTGAAATTTATTATCGCCTCTCTAACGCAATTGCTATTATTATACTTAGTTTATTTGCGGTGCTGCTAATGCGAGCGCAACCTTACCAATTTAATGCTCTGCAAGTAATAATTATTGGTATTATTAGTTTTGTTTTGTATTATAATTTGCTCTCTGTTGCAAAAAAATATATGCTAAGTGGAGGTATTAATATAATGTGGGTGCATATTTTATTTTTATTATTAAGTATTGCCTTATACTTTAGACAAAAATGATATTACCGGTGCTAACTTTCCCTGATAAACGTTTGCGCATCAAGGCAAAGCAAGTTGCTAAAATTAATAATAAAACTAAACAACTAATTACTAATATGTTTGAAACTATGTATGCCAAAGGAGGTATTGGTTTAGCAGCGACACAAGTTAATCAGCACCAGAGAATTATTGTCCTAGATGTGCCAAACTCCAAGCAATACGAAGCACTCAAACAACAACGAAATAATGATAATGCCTTGCCCATAATGGTTAAAAATAATCCTTTGTGTTTAATTAATCCCAACATTAACAGTAAGAACGGCGAGACCGAGTCAGAAGAAGGCTGCTTATCAGTACCAAATTTCAACGTCAAAGTAAAGCGTGCAAAAAATATTAGTATTCGTGCCTTAAATGAGCAAAATAAAATAATTAACTTAAACGCCAATGGCCTATTGGCAATTTGTATCCAGCATGAACTTGATCATTTAAATGGCAAACTATTTGTTGATTACCTGTCACAAATAAAACGCGATAGACTAAAGAAAAAACTAACCAAGGCAGCCTAATAATGTATAAAAACGAAATTCTATCACATTGTTTAAAATCAAAACTTACGACTTATTTAAAATCTATAGACACAGAAATAACAGGAGATTTACATAAAATTTGTATCCAAGAAGTAGAGCGATTATTATTAGAAAATGTATTAAATTTTACTAATCAAAATTATAGTAAAGCGGCTAAAATTTTAGGCATTAACCGTACTACTGTGAAGAAAAAGGTTAATTTATATAATTTATAGCAATGATAAAACGCGCATTAATCAGCGTGTCTGATAAATCAGGCATTGTAGAATTTAGCAGAAGTCTAACCAAGCTTAATATTGATATCATTTCTACTAGTGGAACAGCAAAACTACTTAAAAAACAAGGAATTAAGACTACTGAAGTAGCAGATTGGAGCGGCTTTCCAGAAATAATGTCGGGACGTCTTAAAACTCTACATCCTCGTATTCAAGGCGGTATTTTAGCAAGAAGAGGCATTGATGAAGCCGAAATGGTAGCAAACAACATTACTACAATTGATTTGGTGGTGATAAATCTATATCCATTTATTAAAACCATCTCTCAGCCAAATTGCACTCTTGAAGAAGTAATTGAAAATATTGATATTGGTGGTCCAACAATGCTAAGAGCAGCAGCTAAAAATCACCAGTTTGTAACAGTTATTGTTAATAAAGATGACTATTCTCAAATTATGACTGAGATTAACAAAAGGGGCAATACAACCCTAAAAACTAGGCAAAAATTAGCCCTAAAGGCTTTTGAACACAGTGCCAATTATGATGATGCCATCGCTAATTATTTAGGGCGCGGTGAGCAGAATTTTCCCCATACCTTAAACTTGCAATTTACTTATAAAAAAAAATTGAGATATGGTGAAAATTCTCACCAAAACGCTGCTCTATATGTTGAAAATAACCCAAAACAAACTTGTATTGCAACTAGTAAACAGCTCCAAGGAAAAGATTTGTCCTTTAATAACATTGCTGATGCTGATGCTGCTTTGGAATGTCTTTTGCAATTTGATAAACCAGCTTGTGTAATTGTCAAACACGCCAATCCTTGCGGAGTTGCACTAAAAGACAATATTTACCAAGCATATTTAAGCGCTTATAAAACCGACCCAACCTCTGCTTTTGGCGGCATTATTGCTGTCAATAAAATTTTGAATTTTAAGACTTTAAAAACTATTATTGATAAACAATTTGTAGAAGTAGTCATTGCTCCTGCTATTGATGGTGATGCTAAAAAATTATTAACAAGCAAACCCAATGTGCGCCTATTGATTTACCAACAACTAACCAGCAACCAAAAACAACTCGACTACAAACGTATAAGAGGTGGACTGCTAGTCCAAGACAAAGATAGTATAACAATTAGCGCTGATGATCTACGCTGTGTTAGCAAAATCAAACCAAGAGATAAACAATTAGCCGATTTGTTATTTGCTCATAAAGTAGCAAAATTTGTCAAATCTAATGCTATTGTATACGCGAAACACCAAACAACTATAGGCATTGGCGCTGGTCAAATGTCTAGGATTGATTCTGCTAAAATCGCCACGCTAAAAGCAATCAATGCTGGCTTAAAAATAACAGGCGCAGTAATGGCATCTGATGCTTTTTTTCCATTTAAAGACAGTATTGACGTTGCTGCCAAAACAGGCATAGAAGCTATCATCCAACCTGGTGGTTCAGTGCGTGATAATGAAGTAATTGATACTGCCAATAAGGCTGGTATAGTAATGATTTTTACAGGAATACGTCATTTTAAACACTAATTTTAAGTGCTTTAAAACCAATATCATCACGATAATAAGAACCACTCCAATTAATTTTTCCTGCTAAATTATAAGCATTTTTTTGAGCATCAGCAATATCAACACCCAAAGCAGTTGCGCATAATACTCGTCCACCACTACTAATAATATTACCACCTTGTTTACTAGTTCCAGCGTGAAATACCTTTGCTAAACTGGTATTTATTGGCAATTTAATTACCTCACCCATCTTATAACTACTAGGATAGCCCTTCGCGGCTAAAACCACTCCTAATGCACAACGACTATCCCAGTCAGCACTAGCCTCATCTAACCTGCCTTTTATTGCTAACAAACATAATTCAGCAAGGTCAGATTTAAGGCGCATCATAATTGGCTGGGTTTCAGGGTCGCCAAAACGGCAATTATATTCCAAAACCTTTATCTCACTATCAGCATTAATCATAAGACCCGAATATAAAAAGCCTACATAAGGCATATTTTCTAGTGCCATAGCCTCTATAGTAGGTTTTATAACTTCATCTATTACCCGCTTATGCAACTCCTCATCTATTATTACTGCAGGTGAATATGCTCCCATTCCACCAGTATTTGGTCCTTTATCACCATTATCACGAGCTTTATGGTCTTGCGAAGTTGCCATAGGTAGAATATTTTTACCATCACTAATAACTATAAAACTTACTTCTTGTCCATATAAAAACTCTTCAATTACCACTTTTGAACCAGCATTACCAAAGCGATTACCAGAAAGAATATCAGTAATTGCCACCTCTGCCTCTTGCTCGGTATTAGCAATTATCACACCCTTGCCGGCTGCTAAGCCATCAGCCTTAATCACAATCGGCGTACCTTGTGCTTTAACATATTCAATAGCAGGCTTAACCTCACTAAAAACTTCATAAAAAGCAGTAGGAATATTATGTCTTACCATAAAATCCTTGCTAAATGCCTTAGAACCTTCTAATTGCGCTCCTGCTTTGCTAGGACCAAAAATCGCCAAACCAGTAGCATTAAAAGCATCAACTATCCCTGCTACTAAAGGCTTTTCCGGTCCTACAATAGTCAAATCAATTCTCTTATTGCCAGCAAATTGTACCAGTCTGTCAATATCACCAGTTTCAATGGCAACATTACTAATACCATCTTCAATCTCAGTACCGGCATTCCCTGGAGCAACAAAAACACTATGCCCAAACCTAGCGCACTGCCAAGCCAAAGCATGTTCACGTCCACCACCGCCAATTATTAATATTTTCATAATTTTATTTTGGTTTTTTAAATATTGTAGGACAGTATTTCTGGCATAACAATCTTAAATAATATTATTAGCAACAAAATCTCTAAAAACTTGATGGGCAATAATTTGAGTACCATCGCAATTAAAAGTCATATTAATAGTACTATTAAATAACCCAATACTAACAGTGCGCAAAAAATAACCATCTAAAGAACGTAATTTAGGTAGAATACTAATAATATATTTAACCTCATCAATATTAGTTAATTGAGCATATTTCATACTTTGATTGCGCTCTAAAAATGCTAGTTGCCACTTAGGAGGCATATAATAAAATATTTCATCCTTGGTAAGCATTTGATACAAGTGCTTAAAGAATTTATTTTTATCATCCAAAGATATTTCTACAAAATTATCAACTAAATAATCTTCATCTATTAAATCAGTAACTAAATGCACTTCCATATTAGCGGCCAAAGACAAAAAAGTCTCAATCTCACCATTATTAAAACCAATGCTTAGCCTATGGACTCCAGTTTCTAATAGCAAATATTGACACACTTCCATCACTCTTATTACGTTTGCATCTACAAAGCTATAAGTTTTAGGATGATGATAAACTGTATCCCTTAAACCTCTGTCCCCCTTTTATACTTTTGATTAAATTTTTATCAAAACCATAACCAACCAATGCCTTTTTTAATATCTTTGCTCGCTTATCTTCCATCACTTTAATAATCTTTTAGGTTTAATGTGATCTTTATCACAAAAACCAATGGCAAATAAATCACCTTGTGGCGCTAGTAATTTTACCAAACCTAGTTGAGAACTGCTATTAATAATACTTTGTCCATCTTGGATAATTCTAACCTGCCTGTTGTCTAACACAAAATTAGGATACTCTGGTAGCGCCTCTGTCGTTGGTAGCACAAAGCTGATTAGCTTTGCTTTATCGCTAACTAATTTAGTAAATGGGACACTTTGGTCAATTTTAAAATGAGCAAACTCAATGCGCCTTAAAGCGCAAGTAAAAGCTAGTGTGTCTAATTTTTTGGCAATATCTTCAACCAGTACACGAATATAAGTACCTTTTGAGCATCTTACTTTGATTTTAAATGTGTTTTTTTGAGTATCAAATTCTATTAAATTTAGGTAGTAAATTTCAATATTTCTAGGTTTTCTACTAATTTCAACACCAGCCCTTGCTAGTTTGTATAAAGCTTTACCATCTTTTTTGATAGCGGAGTACATAGGTGGCACTTGTTTGCTATGACCTAAAAACTCTGGTAGTACCGCTAGTAAATCTGCCTCTTTAATATGTTCAAAAGATGCAGTTTTAACTACTTCACCCTCACTATCAGCAGTAGTAGTTTGCCTGCCAAACTTCCAGCTGACGATATAAGTTTTATCAGCATTTAACAAAAACTGACTAATCTTAGTAGCCTCGCCTAAACAAATCGGCAATAAGCCAGTTGCCAACGGGTCAAGGCTGCCAGTATGTCCAGCTTTTTTAGCATTGAACAACCTCTTTACCTGCTGCAAAGCCTCATTTGAAGTAATGCCTGAGGCTTTATCCAATAAAACAATGCCGCTAACTTGCATTATAAGTTTGCTAATAAACTATCAATCTTAATAGTAGTTTTAGCGGCAGTATCAGCAATAAATTTTAACTCCGGAGTGTGTCGTAATTGGGTAGATTTGGCAATTTGGCCACGTAAATATCCTTGTGCTTTTTTTAAAACTAATTGTATTTTTTTTACATCAACATCGCTACTAAAAAAAACCTTAGCAATACCTAGGTCTTTGCTAATAACTACATCTAAAATACGCATAGATTTTAAACGTTGGTCTGCTAATTTATTAGCAAATATTAATATCAATTCACGTTTTAGTAACTCATTAATACGCTCACTACGATAACTTGATTGTTGTAATGCCATTATTATTTGTTTTAAGCAAACTTATTTTATAATTTGTTTAATCATTTAGGCGAGTTCAAATACCTCAATTTGGTCACCAACTTCAATTTGGTTATAGTCTTTAATGCCAATACCACATTCGGTCCCAGATAATACTTCATCAACCTCATCTTTAAAACGACGTAATGATTCTAGCTCGCCCTCATAAATTACCACATTATCACGCAAAACACGCACTGGATTATTGTGCCTTACCTTGCCTTCGGTTACAATGCAGCCAGCAATATCACCTAAGGTTTTGGATTTAAACACCTCTTTTACCTGTGCTAAGCCAATAATATTCTCACTTAGTTGTGGCACTTGCAAGCCTGATATCATTGCCTTTACATCATCAATAAGGTTATAAATCACACCATAATAACGTACATCAACGCCAACACGCTCAGCTGTCTTACGAGCTAACGCATCGGCGCGCACACCAAAACCTAACACTACCGCGCCTGAAGTAGCCGCCAACACCATATCAGTATCATTAATACTGCCAACACCAGATGAGATAATATTAATAGTTAATTTATCATCACTTAGAGCATTTAGAGCATCAACAATCGCTTGTGAAGAACCTTGAACATCAGCTTTTAATAAAATATTAATTTTTTGTTTATCATTTGCCTGCATTTGAGCAATAAAATCTTCAGTCTTGGTAATTTGTTGTTTTTGTAATTGTCCTTCTTTATTCTTATGTTGTCTAAAATATGCCACTTCTTTTGCTTTGCGCTCGCTTGTTAAAACTACAAAATCATCACCTGCTTGAACTATCGCAGACAGGCCAAGCATCTCCACCGGAGTGGAAGGTGTTACTGATTCAACTACTTGACCAGTATCGTTTAATAATTGTTTAACCCTGCCATATTCCTGCCCAACAACTACAATATCACCCTTATTAAGAGTGCCTTCCTGAACTAATAATGTTGCTATCTTGCCTCTACCTTTTTCCACGCGTGATTCAAGCACAATACCCTTAGCCCTTGCTTTAACAACAGCGGATAATTCAAGGATTTCAGCTTGTAAAACAATTGCTTCTAACAAATCATCAATACCAACACCAGTATGGGCTGATACTTCTATCATCATTGTATCACCACCCCAAGATTCATCAATTAGCTCATAATTTGAAAGTGTTTGTCTAACTTTTTCAGAGTTGGTATTTTCCTTATCTATTTTATTAATAGCAACAATAATAGTAGTGCTTGCCGCTTGAGCGTGTTTAATAGAATCAATAGTCTCAGGCATTACCCCATCATCGGCTGCAACAACAAGCACAACAATGTCGGTAGCATTTGCTCCACGCAAACGCATTTGGGTAAAAGCAGCATGTCCCGGTGTATCCAAAAAAGTAATTTTACCCCTCTTAGTGCTTACTTGATAAGCACCGATATGTTGAGTAATACCTCCCACTTCATTTTTAGCAATATCGGCTTTACGAATATAATCTAGCAAAGAAGTCTTGCCGTGGTCAACATGACCCATAACCGCTACTACCGGTGCTCGTGGCAATTTATCGGCATCTTTGATATCATCTAAATCCGATAAAGCAACATCCTCAACTGTATCCAGCGACTTAGCAACTGCCTTATGCCCCATCTCTTCTACTACTAAAATAGCAGTATCTTGGTCAATACTATCATTAATAGTTGCCATAACCCCCATCGACATCATTTGTTTTAGCACCTCAGCCGCCTTGACTTTCATTTGCTCTGCTAAATCAGAAACCATAATTATATCCGGAACTTTAATTTCATAAACTACTTTTTCCAGCGGCTTAACAAACTGGTGTTGCCGGGCTTGTTCCTCTCTTATTTTTTGCGCTAGACGAGTCTTATCTTTTTTCTTGAGTTTACGTTTTGATTTGTCTTCACTAACATCTTCATGCTGACCTGTGAATGTTGGTTTAGGCTTAGACTTGGGCTTTTGTGTTTGGTCGCTTTTATTTGTTTGTTTTGTTTGTGGTTGTTGTGGTTTTTCTTTAACACCTTGCTTGCTACTAGGCTTTTGACGTATTAATTGCTGACGCTTTTTTTCTTGTTCTAATAATTTTTGTGTTGCTAGGCGGTTTTTTTCAATAGACTGCTTATGTGATTTAATGAGGTCTTTTTCAGATTGGCTAAGTGAGGTGGGCACAGTTGTTTTACGCTTAACAGTCTGAACCACTACTCCTGAGACCTTATTGACTTGTGTATTGATTGATTGACTACCAGAAAGGCTACCAGATAACACTTTACGTCCAGCATTACGTTTCTGATTAAGCAATTCGGTAAGTACCGCCTTCTCATCCTTAGATAGAGTTTTAATATTACCTCTCAGGTCCTCTAGCAGCTCCTCTAAAGCAACACCACGCTCTTTTGCTAATAACTCTGCTGTTGTATTTACCATTTGTTTAATTCTAATGCTAAGTCTATTTTACTTCAAACCATGGTGCTCTTGCTGCAAGAATAATATCAGCAGCAAGCGCTCTGTCCATCTGGTGAATATCTAATAACTCATCAATGGATAATTCCGCTAAATCTTCTTGAGTCAGAATACCTTCATCAATTAAAGAGTTTGCCAAAGCTTCATCAACGCCCTCAATCGCCAGTAGCACATCCAAAGACTTATCATTATCAAGCGCCTGTGCCAATAATTCATCCTGAATATGCTCTTTAAGGGTAGCGACTATTTTTTTATTAAAACCGTCAATATTAATTAAAACCTCATCATCAGTATTCATAATAGTATTTAGGTCATCTAATTCTTGGTCAATTAGAGCTTGGACTAAATTACTATCAATACCTAGTTTTTGCCTTAGCGCATTCTGTTTACTCTGTTGTTCATTTTGTTTTTGCGCCAATGATTCTGATTCTGAAATAACATTAACGCGCCAATTAGTCAATTCGGAAGTAAGGCGAATGTTTTGCCCATTTTTACCAATGGCTTGAGATAATTGGTCTTCTTTAACCACAACTTCCATAATATTTTTTTCCTCATTTACCACAATAGATACTACCTTAGCAGGTGCTAGAGCATTGATAACAAACTGCGCTATATCATCATCCCATAATATAACATCAATGCGTTCACCATTGATACTATCAGAAACCGCTTGAATGCGTGAACCACGCATACCAATAGCAGAACCAACCGCATCAATACGCTTATCCCGACTTCTAAGCGCTATCTTTGCCCTTAATCCAGGGTCGCGAGCGATGCCCATAATCTGAATAACACCTTGGCTGATTTCTGGAACTTCCATTTCAAACAAAGATTTTAATAAATTGTTATTATTACGACTTAAAATAATTTGCACACCACGACCAGTAGTATTAACTTCTTTAACATATACCTTGATACGGTCACCTTTTTTAACTAACTCATTAGGAATGCTTTCTGATTTGGGAATAAAACCATCAATACCCCCCAAATCAACAAAAACTAAACCCTTGTCTACCCTTTTAACAACCACACTAACAGTTTGTCCAATTTTAGATTGATAGTCCTTAGCAATACGATTACGTTCAGATTCTTTGACTTTTTGAATAATTACTTGTTTTACTACTTGGGCAGCAATACGGCCAAGCTCAATCTCAGAACTAGCCTCTTCAATAAACTCACCTAACTCCTTGCCGCCAGAGTCTTTACGACGAATATGGCGTTTAATATTAAAAGCAGTCTCACCATCTTCATCAATAAAATCTGTATTATCGCCAACTACTAACCAACGACGAAAAGTCTCAAATTCACCACTATCTTGATTGATATTAATACGAATACTGAACCCAGTATGCTTTTCACAAGCCAGCGCTAACGCTTCCTCTAAAGCGGTAAAAACCTCTTGCTGGCTAATTTGCTTTTCATTGGCAATAGCTTCAACGCCTAAACATAACTCTTTATTTTGCATAAAATCCTCCTAGAATTGCGCTATCAAATTGGCTTTATCAATTTGGTCAAAAGCCAATGTAATAGTATCTATCTCAGTTACAATTTCAATACTATCGTCAGCAAATACTGTTTTTATGGTGCCAATTATATGACGTTTGTCATTTAATTTCTGCTTTAACTTAATTTTTACTTCATAACCCAAAAATTGCCGATAATGCTTCAAATCAAACAATGGCCGCGCAACTCCTGGTGAAGATACCTCTAAGTTGTAAGCATTACTGATAGGCTGTTCAACATCTAAAATACGACTTATTTGCTGACTAACCTGCGCGCAATTTTCTAAATTAACCCCACTGGGTTTATCAATATAAATACGTAATACACCAACTTTAGCGCGCAAATACTCAACTCCAACTAATTCGTAACCTAAACTAGTTAATACTGGTGTAATAATACTTTTAATATCCTCTGTTAGTTTGCCCATACAACAAAAAAGGCTTACCGAGTAAGCCTAATTGGTAGCGGGGGCTGGATTTGAACCAACGACCTTCGGGTTATGAGCCCGACGAGCTACCATACTGCTCCACCCCGCAATAAAAAGGAGACCATTATACGCTATAATTTAATTTTTAGTGATTTTTATTGTGTATGCAAATTTTAGTGGTTCTGGATAATATTTTTAACATCAATCCTAAAAAAGATTCCTCATTTGCAATTCTACTTGCGGCAAAGCAACGTGGATATAAGTTATTTTGTTGCAATAGCTATGATATTTATGCAAATAAATCAAATATTTATGCTAATACAATTCATATTAACATTAATGATACTACTACTAACTTTGTCCAAGTTATCAGCCGCCAAAAGCAAAATTTAACTAACTTTGGTTTGGTTTTAATGCGTAAAGACCCACCATTTAATGTGAACTATATTTATACAACCCACTTATTAGAATTAGCAGAAAAGCAAGGAGTAAAAGTGGTAAATAAACCGCGAGCGCTACGCGATTTTAATGAAAAATTAGCAATTCTAAACTTTCCTAACTGCATCACCGATACTATTATAACTAGTAATCAAGAGCAAATTTTAGCCTTTTTAAAACAACAAAAAACCGTAGTTATCAAGCCGTTAAATAGTATGGGCGGGCACAATATATTTAAACTAAGCGCTAATAAGTTAAAACAAGCTACTACAAAAATAAACAAACTTATCATCAATAACACCCCGATTATGGCACAACGTTATCTTGCCGAGATTAAAACGGGCGACAAACGAATTTTGTTAATTAATGGCACTCCCATCCCTTATGCCTTAAATCGTACCCCCGCTAACAATAATTGGAAAGGCAACCTCGTCCAAGGCGCAATTGGAACAGCTCAACCATTAACCAACAAAGATAAATGGTTATGCGCCCAAATTGCGCCCACTTTGACGGCAAAAGGCTTGACTTTTATAGGTATTGATGTAATTGGCAACTATATTAGCGAAATCAATGTTACCAGTCCCACTGGTATTCGCGAATTAGACAAGCAGTGTGACCTTAATATCGCCGATACTTTATTAACACAAATAATAAATAAATGATAAGCTTAGTTTTTATTTGTTGCCTGCGACTAAATAATTTATCTCAAATTTTCACCACTACCTACTTAGAATAAAAATGACAAACGGACTAAAAACCAATCAAGAAAAATCTAAATATGGCAACGAGTTTATATTTAATCCATTTTTTTATAATACGTTTCTCCTTGTAAAAAATTAGTCTAGTATTTTATAGAAAATATCTTGCTAAATAAGAACCCATTATAAGAGCCAATATGGATAAACACACACTAAAAACTATATTTAATGTGGCTTTTAGATACTCATTATCTGTTAAAAATTGCACAGTTTCTATAGAAAAAGCAGAAAAAGTGGTAAGTGAACCACATAAACCTACTAGTAATAACAATCGATAAACCTCGGGCAATAAGGATTTTTCCAAAATAATCACCAATAATACACCAGCAATAAACGAACCTAATACGTTAGCAAACAATGTACTATAGGAAATATGATAATTAAATTTTAGCGCTAATAGAGCTAAATAATACCTAATACTTGCACCAATGGTAGCACCCAAACCAATAGTAATGATTGTTAGTAGTGTAGTCATAAGCGCTGTTAATAGGTATAATGCGCTTTATTTTACCTTAAATGGCTAATGATTTATGCTGATTATCCCTGCCATTGACTTAAAAAGCGGAAAATGTGTGCGCCTTAAACAAGGAATAATGCAACAAAGCACTGTATTTTCTGATAAGCCACAAGAAATGGTAAAGCGTTGGGTTAATGCTGGCGCTAGACGCTTGCATTTGATAGATTTGGACGGCGCTTTTGCCGGCAAACCGATTAATGCAGAAATAATAATGCAAATTAGTGAAAATTTTCCTAATTTAACCATCCAAATTGGTGGTGGTATCCGCTCACTAGAAGTAGCACAAAGTTATATTGATTCTGGTATTGATTATATAATTATTGGCACTATGGCGGTTACTAATCCTGAATTTGTATCTGAATTATCAGCAAAGTTTCCGCAAAAAATCATCATTGCCCTAGATGCAAATAATGGATTAATCGCTACTAATGGCTGGACACGGCAAACTAATTTATCAATAATAGATTTAGTAGAAAAATTTAAAACCTATTCACTAAATAGCATTATTTATACCGATATTAAAAGAGATGGAATGAGGAGCGGCATAAATTTAGAGACAACTGCTGCCATTGCTAAAACAAGCCCAATTCCTATTATCGCCTCAGGTGGTATTTATAATTTAGCTGACATTACTAATTTAATACAAGCGACAAATTGCAATTTATTAGGCGCAATTAGCGGACGAGCAATTTATGAAGACACATTAAATTTTAGCAAGGCACAAAAAACAGCAGATAACTTATGCACATAGAATTAGCTTACGCCTTAAACAATGAGCAAACTTTATTAAGCCTAGAAGTTAAAAGCGGTACAGATGTTAAGTCGGCAATTTTGCAATCAAACATTTTAAAAAAATACCCACAAATTGACTTAAACAAAAACAAAGTTGGTATTTTTAGCAAAGTAGTAAGTTTAGATACTAAATTGCGCGATCGCGACCGTATTGAAATTTATCGCCCACTAATTGCCGACGCTAAAGCAATACGTAAAAAGCGTGCAGCAGCCGATAAAATTATGCACAAAAAATAATGATAGCGCTAATAATAATATTTACATTAGTTAGCCTAAAATCAAACTTAATCTTTGCTGATAATAATTGTCAAAGCTATTTACCCACTGAAATTAAAGTACTAAATACTAAATTAGCAAACCAACAACTTCTTCTAACTAGCTATGAACAGCATATTAGTAATAACCAATATCAACTCATTGGCAATGCCAATGTGCACTCAACCGATTTTAGCCTACAAGCACAGCAAGTCAATATTGATAAAGATAAAAATAGCATAAACGCTAGTAAAGAAGTACAGTTATCATCTAAAAATATGGTATTTAAAACAGATAATCTTAGTGTTATTAATATTGATGGACAATCAAAGTTTAGCGCTAACAATGTTTACTATTATGCCACTGACCGTATTCTTACTGGCAGCGCTAGTAATATTATTGGTCAAAATAATTATCATCAATTTAATCAAACTGTTTTTAGCTCCTGTCCTGAGGATAACAAAGTTTGGCAAATCAGGGCAAGCTCGCTTAAACTGGATAATAATAAAAATCGTGGCTATGCGCACGCAGCAAAATTTGAATTATTGGGCATACCTATTTTTTACCTACCTTATTACACTTGGGTTTTATCAGGCAGAGCAAGCGGTTTTTTAACTACCAATTTTGGTAGCTATAATAGCGAAGATGGTGATAGTGGTTTTGAGGTTAGTCAGCCTTATTACTTTAATTTAGCGCCTCACAAGGATTTAACTATTTCGCTTGATTATTTAAGCGAAAGCGGTTTTGGTATTGGTGGCAATTATCGCCATTTATTAACACAACAAGACTTAGAGATAATTTGGCGTTATTTCCCAGATGATAATATTAAAAAACGTAAAAGATGGCAATTAGAATTGGAACACCAATATCAAATTAACCGAGCATTAAAGCTAACAACCGATATTAACCGCGTATCTGATAGGGATTATTTTACCGATATTGAACATCAATCTTTTAGTGATAGAACCTTAAATAGCGCTATAGAATTATCTTATAGACAAAATGGTATAAATGCTTTTTTAATTGCTGAATCTGAACAACTCATTGATGGTAACTCTGGTTATACACGTAAACCTGGATTGCAAATCAGTAAGCGGGCAAACACTACGTTAGGGCAATTTTACACTCTAGCTGATGTTAGTAATTTTGACAATCAACAAACAGCATCACCAACAGGGTTAAGAAGCCATTTACAATTAGGTTATAGCAAAAATTCATATCTTAACAATATTAATATTAAACCGCAATTAAATCTATATCAAACTCATTATAACTTAGATAGAGATGACGGACAAAGCCGTAGTATTATTAACTTTGGTATTGACGCCAGTCTGCATTTTGACCAACTGGTTAAAAAAGACTATCTACACACATTAACGCCCAGAATTTTTTATAATTATACCCAAAATAAAAATCAAACTAGACTACCTAATTTTGATTCTAGTCTCAAAACATTTAGCTACCAAAGCTTATTTAGTAGCCAAATTTATAGTGGTTTTGACCGTTTGCAAGTCGCTAATAATGTTGTAGTTGGCTTAGAATCAAATTGGTATCGAAAAGATAGCGGACAACACTTATTATCAGCAAATATTGCCCAAGTCTTTTATAAAAATAAAACTTACAATCCATTTGAGTTAGATAATAAATCTGATATAGTTTTACAAACCACCTTAAATGGTAACAACAACGAACTAGAAGCGCGTTTGCAATACGATACTAACCAAAATAGTCTAAATGGAAGTTATTACTTCTGGCGCTATAAACCTAATGATAATGATTTATTTGCCTTGGAATATGTCAAAGAGGAAAACCGTAACATAAGTGTTTACACCAAAACTAAATTAAGTAAAAATTATCGCACATTTTTGGCATTACAATATGACTTGGACCAAGATATTAGCAACAGACAGGTAATTGGCATTAATTACCAAAATTGTTGTTTATCAATTAATATATCATATCTACGTAGCCAAAATGACGCCTCCAGCAACCACAATGATAAAATTAGTATCAATTTTGACTTAATAGGTTTTATTAGTGGTGCTAAAAGCAAAGCTACTAAAAGGTATAATGATGATCTATCCGATTGGTTTTAAATGATAAATAATTTAATAAAACTCATAGTAATTGGCTTATTTAGCCTAAATTCATTAGCAGCTAATAATAGTATTCTTGCTATTTTAGATAAGAATGTTATTACTACCAATGATATAAGAGAAGCGGTGCAGAAGTATCAAAAAAACAATGATAACCCCGCTGATAAAGCATTATTAGTAAAGCTATTAAACATAAAAATTGATACAGAGTTACAAAAGCAATATGCGCAAAAAAATAATATTCAAATCCGAACGGAAATGCTCCAGCAAAGAATTGCCACATTGGCAAAACAAAATAAATTATCATTGACACAATTTAGAAAACTACCCCATTACGATGAAATTGTTGAGCAATTAAGAGACCAGAGTATTACCAATGGTCTGCGCAATATTATTACTCAACAAATAAAAGAAGTATCAAAAACTCTGATTGATAAAGCCTATCAAACTGAGTTAGCCAAGCAAAATCAATACCAAGTAGCAAACATTGTTCTAAATAATCAAGATCAAGCGTACCAATTAGTCAATAAATTAAAGCAAAATAGTCACTTATTCGCCCAAATCGCCAGCGAAAGTTCGCTAGCAGTGACGGCTGACAATGCTGGAAATTTAGGTTATAATCATCTTCATAATCTACCTGAATTATATCAAAATGTAGCCGCTAATCTTAGCATTGGTCAGGTATCTGATGTAATTAGCCAAAAAGATAAAGACATTTATCATATTATCAAACTAACAAATATTAAACAAGCAACTGACCTGCTTACAACACAAGTAAAAATTAATCATATTTTTATCGCAAAAGATAGTGAATCGAGCCAAACACCCACTATAATATCAACATCAAAAACTATATTAAATATTTACCAGCAGCTAAAAAATGGAGCAAATTTTGCTGACCTAGCACAAAAATACTCACAGGGAGATTATGCTAAAGAAGGCGGAGAATTACCGTGGATAAATATTATCAAACTACCTAAAAATGGACGACTGAATTTCAATAATTTAGATGATAATGAAATTAGTCCGCCATTTACAAGTAAGTTTGGCTGGCATATTATCCAAAAGATTGGTAGTAAAAAAATTAGTACTATCAAACAAAATTTAAGACAAAAAATACTCAAACAGATGAAATTAAAATTTTACCAAAATTGGTTAAAACAGCAACGAGAACAAACCTTTATAGTGATTTATGAAAACAAGTTAGACTTATTATTGGAAGAACTAAAACCTTAATTGTGACGCAAATTATCTTTGGTATTCACAGTCTAAACGCCTTATTAGCAACTAATCCAAAGCGCATTGTTGCTCTGCATTATATTGATAAAAACAACCCCAAATATTTAGCCGTTATTAAACAATGTCATAAACAGCAAATTACATTTACAAAAAGCACACAACAACAATTAGATAAACTTAGCAATCAAGCACGTCATCAAGGCTTAGTTGCCACTATTAAAGATGAAAAAAATGACGGTGAGGCAGAGCTGAAACTATTTTTATCACAAATTAATACTCCAGCATTAATACTAGTCCTAGAAAGTTTATACGACCCACGCAATTTTGGCGCTTGTTTACGCTGCGCAGTTGCTAGTGGCGTTAATTGTATTATTTTTAAAAAACGCAATAACGCTCCATTAAGTCCATTGGTACATCACGCCTCTGCTGGAATGAGTTTTTATGCTCAATTATTTGCAGTTAATAACTTAAGCCGCAGTTTAGACTTGCTAAAGCAACATAATATTTGGTGTTATGGCTTAGAAGTCAGCGCTAAAAAAAATATCTATCAAACTGATTTCAACTCCAGTAGCGCAATAATAATTGGCTCAGAAGATAAAGGCTTACGCCAACTTACCAAAAACCAATGCGACCTGCTAATTTCTATCCCTATGCAAAGGCAAACACAAAGCCTAAACCTTGCAAGCGCTGCTGCTGTAAGCTTGTTTGAAGTCAGAAGACAAATGAGAATAACAGGCTAATATATTATTACTCTATTATTACTCTTTTGATTAGTATAAAATAAATTGCAATTCATTTAAGGATTATTATTTATTTTGCCAAAACTCGCATTATTAGCATTACAAAGCGGTGATATTTTTTACGGCACTAATATCGGCGCCAACGGTAGTTGTGTTGGTGAAGTGATTTTTAACACCGCTATGACTGGTTACCAGGAAATTCTTACTGACCCATCCTATGCACAACAGTTGGTAATACTAACTTATCCCCATATCGGTAATACTGGAATTAATGAGATTGATAGTGAATCCGATAAAATATTTGCCAAAGCATTAATTATACGTAATTATCCTGAAAAATATAGCAATTACCGTAGTCAAAATGATTTAAACGATTTTTTAAAAAAACACCAAATCCCAGCCATTACAGACGTTGACACCAGAGCTTTGACCCAGATAATAAGGGCCAATGGCGCATTATCCGCTTGTTTAATGACTGTGGATAAAGTTGATAAAAAATCAGAAAAATTAGCACTTGCTAAGGCTAGAAAATTCACAGGTCTAACTGGGGCAGATCTTGCGCAACTGGTTTCTACCGAAAAAAGCTACACTTTTAATAAAGGTAGCTATGACCTAACAAACCAAGCATTTAAAACCAATAAAACTAATTATAAAGTTGCGGTTTATGACTATGGTGTTAAAAAAAATATGTTAAGATTACTAGTAGATGTTGGTTGTGAGCTTAAAGTTTATCCAGCAAAAACATTGGCGATTGATATTTTAAAAACTAAACCAGATGGTGTATTTCTGTCTAATGGACCTGGCGACCCAAAACCATGTAATTATGCTATTGCTAATATTAAAACACTACTAAAACAAAATATACCAATATTTGGTATTTGTTTCGGTCATCAATTGCTAGCACTTGCAAGCGGTGCTAAGACTATTAAGATGAAATTTGGTCATCACGGTGCCAACCACCCAGTACAAGATTTAACTAACAAACGCATTATAATTACTAGCCAAAACCATGGGTTTACTGTTTATGATAAAAGCTTAGGAGATGACCTTAGAGTAACACATCGTTCCCTGTTTGATAATTCTATTCAAGGTATTGCGCATACTAAACACCCAGCGTTTAGTTTCCAAGGACACCCTGAGGCAAGTCCAGGTCCGCATGATTTACAATATTTATTTACCCAATTTACCCAACTAATGCAATGATAACATTATGAAAAATATTATCTCCGCTACTGTCATTTTTTGGTTGAACATAAGCTACTGTCTTGGACTAGAACAAGTTAAGCAGCCAACAGATAACGTTATGCAGCCAGTTGCTACCAAGCAACACCAAGAAGGTGTTATTGAGATAAAAAAATCTGGTGTATCTAGTTTTTTTATAGATATTAGTGATAAAACTAAACATTATTTGATGTTTTGGAGCAGTAATCATGACATCAAATATGAAGACCCTGATCAATGGGAAGACTTTAACCGCGCAATTTATAGTTTTAATAGTGGTGTAGACAAACACTTTTTACACCCAATTGCTAGCGCTTATAGAGAATATACACCACAGCCTATACAAACTGGTATTAGTAATTTTTTTGCTAATCTGAATGATGTAAATACTTTGGTTAATAACATACTACAACTTAATGTTGATGAGTCAATTGCAAATTTTAGCAGATTAGCTTTTAACACAACCCTAGGTGTTGTTGGTTTATTTGAAGTCGTGCCTCGTCCTAAACAAAAAGAAGACTTCGGACAAACCTTAGGCGTATGGGGTATTGATAGTGGTCCTTATTTGGTGCTGCCATTTCTTGGTCCATCTACCCTAAGAGATAGTATAGGTATTATTCCTAATATTGCCGTTTATGATAATAGTATTGACTATATTACCAATGAAAATACACAGAGTGTGGCAGTGCCTTTCACCAATATAGTCCAAACCAGAGCAAACTTAATACCTCTTACCAACTTATTAGAAAAATCAGAAGACCCTTACTTATCGGTACGTGATGCCTACTTACAAAAACGTACCTTTGATATTGCAAATGGAGACCTGCCGATAGATGATGAAGAATTTTAATCAGCATGCCCAAAAGAACCGATATAGATAGTATTTTAGTAATAGGAGCTGGTCCAATTGTTATCGGGCAGGCTTGCGAATTTGATTATTCTGGCACTCAGGCTTGCAAATCATTAAAAGAAGAAGGGTATAAAGTTATTTTAATAAATTCCAATCCGGCAACTATTATGACCGATCCCACTACTGCCGATACTGTATATATTGAACCTATTGAATGGCAAACAGTTGCGCAGATTATTGCCAAAGAAAAGCCGGATACTATTCTGCCGACTATGGGAGGCCAAACCGCTCTAAATTGCGCTCTAGACTTAGATAGAAACGGTATCTTAGCTAAATATAATATTAAAATGATCGGTGCTAATAAACAAGCCATCAATAAAGCGGAAAATCGAGACTTATTTCGTTCAGCAATGTTAAAAATAGGGCTTGATATGCCTGAGGCTAGCATTGCTTATAATATGCAAACCGCACTTAAAATTCAACAACAAATCGGCTTTCCAACTGTAATTCGTCCTTCTTTTACCATGGGCGGTAGTGGCGGCGGTATTGCTTTTAACAAGGAAGAATTTATTGAAATTTGCAATCGCGGCTTGGAATTATCGCCTATAAATGAATTACTAATTGAAGAATCAATTTTAGGATGGAAAGAGTTTGAAATGGAAGTGATGCGTGACAAAAATGATAATTGTATTATCATTTGCGCCATTGAAAACTTTGACCCAATGGGAATACACACCGGAGATTCTATAACTGTTGCCCCAGCGCAAACTCTAACTGACAAAGAATATCAATTAATGCGCAACGCATCAATAGCAGTGTTGCGTGAAATTGGCGTAGAAACTGGCGGTTCTAATGTGCAATTTGCTATCAATCCCGATGATGGTCGTCTAATTATTATTGAGATGAACCCTCGTGTTTCTCGTTCTTCGGCGCTAGCATCAAAAGCAACTGGTTTTCCTATTGCCAAAGTAGCTGCTAAATTAGCAGTTGGTTATACCTTAGACGAGCTTGGTAATGATATTACCAACGGTAAAACACCGGCTTCTTTTGAGCCAAGCATTGATTATGTAGTTACTAAAATTCCCAGATTTGCCTTTGAAAAATTTAGTCAAGCTGATACTAAACTCACTACGCAAATGAAGTCAGTCGGCGAAGTAATGGCAATTGGCAGAACATTTGTCGAATCTTTGCAAAAAGCGATAAGAGGTTTAGAGATTGATAAATTTGGCTTAAACCCGATAATAAATTTAAACAGTAATGATGCTTATAAAAAAATCAAACAAGAGCTGATCAACCCTGGCGCTGAACGTTTGTTTTACTTAGCTGATGCTTTTCGTCTCGGATTTAGTATTGACCAAGTGTATCTGTTGTGCAAAATAGATAAGTGGTTTTTAGCACAAATTAAGCAATTGATTGAGTTAGAACAAAGTTTAAACCAACAACAAATTAATCAATTAAGCAAAAAATTATTGACAGAACTAAAACGTTGTGGTTTTGCCGATGCTCGTATTGCCCAACTATTAAACTGCACAGAGCAAGAGGTCAGTAAAAAACGCAAGGCACTAGGTGTGCTGCCAGTATTTAAACGCGTTGATAGTTGCGCCGCTGAGTTTGATACTAGCACTGCTTATCTATATTCTACTTATGAACAATTTTGCGAAGCAAAACCAAGTAATAACAAAAAAATTATGATTTTAGGTGGCGGACCTAATCGCATTGGTCAAGGAATTGAGTTTGATTACTGTTGCGTCCATGCCTCACTTGCTCTGCAAGCAGTCGGATATGAAACTATTATGGTTAACTGCAATCCTGAGACTGTATCAACTGATTATGATATATCAGATAGGCTTTATTTTGAACCACTTACCCTAGAAGACACCAGTGCCATTATTGATGTGGAAAAACCGCAAGGTATTATTGTTCATTATGGTGGACAAACCCCGCTAAAACTTGCAGAAGCATTAGAAAAGCAAGGAGCGAATATTATCGGCACCAACGCTTCTGCTATTGATCTGGCAGAGGACAGAGAGCGTTTTTCTCAACTATTAAGACAACTAAACTTAAAACAACCATTAAATGGCACAGCAAAAAGCCTAAAACAAGCAATTAATATTGCCAATAATATCGGTTATCCTTTGGTGATGCGCCCCTCTTATGTACTTGGTGGTCGAGCAATGGAGATTGTTTATAATAAATCAAATTTAAAAAATTATATGCACTCAGCAGTCCAAGTTTCAAACAATGCGCCAGTTTTGCTTGATTCCTACTTGGACCACGCTATTGAAGTTGATATTGATGCGGTAACTGATGGTAAGATTGTTGTCATAGGTGGAGTTATGCAGCATATTGAACAAGCTGGCATTCATTCTGGAGACTCTGCTTGTTCACTACCGCCATACTCATTATCGAAAGAGGCAATTAAACAAATGAAACAACAAGTTATCTCCCTTACCAAAGCCTTAAAAGTAGTCGGCTTGGTAAATGTTCAGCTAGCATATCAAGACGGTGAAATTTATGTCATTGAAGTAAACCCCAGAGCCTCACGAACCGTGCCTTTTGTGTCTAAAGCAATTGGAGTCTCACTAGCGCAAATAGGTGCTTTATGCATGGTGGGCAAATCATTAAAAGAACAAGGTTTTACCAAAGAAATTACTACCAAGCATTTCAGCGTCAAAGAAGCAGTATTGCCATTTAATAAATTTTTAGGTACCGACCCTATGCTGGGCCCAGAGATGAAATCAACTGGCGAAGTGATGGGTATTGGTAAAAACTTTGCCGCCGCTTTTAGTAAGGCACAATTGGCATCAGGTTTAATAATGCCAACCAGTGGTAAGATATTTATTAGTTTGCGTAAACTTGATCGTCCGCAATTAGGCGCGCTTGCTAAACAATTTAATCAATCTGGTTATCAATTAATTGCTACCCGTAGTAATCAAGAAATTATAAAACAAGAGGGAATCAAATGTGAAGTGATAAACAAAGTTTCAGAAGGTTCACCACATATTGTTGATGCTATTAAAAATGAAGAAATTGATTTTATTATTAATAGCACAGAAGATGCCCAAGGAATAGCTGATGCTGCTGAAATTCGTCGTCAAGCTCTAATTCATAAAGTGCCTTTTACTACCACTGTTGCAGCAGGATTTGCCATTATTAACTCACTTAGCGCCACAGAAAAGAACGCCATAGCAACATTAAAAAGCTGGCACTAAATCTCCCGCTATGAATTAAGCATTTTGGTGATGATAGGAGTTAGCATCCTATTCATTACATCAACCATAAAATCACCACGATAAATTAAAGTGCGCTCGTTCTGTAAATAAGCCATTGCTTCCTTTGGTAACTCATTTTCAATACCAATTAAATCAACACCACTAATACGCACAGTAGTAACTATAAGCGAGTCAGTTGATTTAGGGATAGACTGAAGTGCAAACGGATTAGAAGTATCAATTAAGGGAACACGATGAAAATTGATGTGACTACGGTCAAATTGAGGAGTGATATAGTCAGCATAATCTGGCATTCTGTCTAAAATAACATCACGCACTTGCTCAGGCGTATATGGACGCTCAGAAGTGTCACGATAAATTTTTTGAATCCATTCAATATTTACACTAGGAACTACGCCAACTAATAAATCTACCAACGATGCCAAATCAACAGTATTGGTTTTAACCCCACCATGTAAACCCTCATAAAACATCAAATCGGTACCAAGTTCAATATCTTCCCATGGAGTAAACTGACCTGGCGCTAACTTAGTGCCCAGCCTAATATTATGCTCATCAGCCTCTTGGTCAGAGTGAATGTAGTAACGTTTTTGCCCTGTGCCCGATGCACCATATTGCTTAAATAAAGCCTCTAATTTATCAAAATGATTAGCATTTTCAGAGAAATGAGTAATAACGCGTCTGGTTTTAGAGATGTTTTTGATGCTTTTAGCAATTTCTATTTTCATTTGTTTACGCTCATATTTATGAAAACTATCTCCTTCAATTAGAGCAATACGCAATTGTTTTTGATTAAAAATTTTCTCAAATGCGTGCTTAACAAAAGTAGTTCCAGCACCAGAGCTACCAATAACAGCAATAATTGGATGTTGTTTTGACATAATTATTTCCTAAAAATCTAAATTATCTACTAATAAAGCGTTACTCTGAATGAAATCACGTCTAGACTCCACCTCATCACCCATTAAAGTATCAAAGACTTTATTGGCAACTATGGCATCTTCAATACTTACCTGTAATAAAGTTCTAGTTTCAGGATTCATTGTTGTTTCCCACAATTGGTCTGGATTCATCTCACCTAAACCTTTATAACGTTGGAATGCTTGTCCTTTTTTGGCATCTTCGGTTAAATACTCAACTAATTGGGAAAAGTGAGTAATACTTTTGGTTTTATCACGTTTTTCCAAATAACTATCCTTAGTAATAGCAGACTCTACTGCTTGATAATACTTATTCATTTTTTGGTAATTACTACTTTGCAAAAATGCTTTATCTAAAATATTTGTTTCAACAACAACATCATAAATAGATAAACTATGTTGTATTTGCTTAGTCTCTTGATTAAAAATAATATCATGTTTATTACTAATATTCTTATCAATGTCAGTTATAATTTTCTCCACTTGCTTACACCAATTAACAGCATTGCCATTAAGGCTAAAAGCATTTGCCTGACTAAGAGCTTGCAATAATGACTTATTATAATTTTGACTAAGTTTAGCAATAATTTGTTGAATTTGGTAATAATGATTAATCATACCTTCTAGCGCTAGCCCTGATACCGCAGGTGCATCTTTATCTAAATACAAACTAGTATCACTAATAGCGTCTTGAAGCAAATACTGCTGCATTTCACCATCATCCTTTAAATACAATTCCTGCTTACCCTTTTTTGCCTTGTAAAGTGGTGGCTGAGCAATATATAAATATCCCTGTTTAATTATATTTACAAAATACTGATAAAAAAAAGTTAGTAATAATGTGCGTATATGAGCGCCGTCCACATCAGCATCAGTCATAATAATAATTTTGTGATAACGCAATTTTTCTATATCAAATTCAGCCTCAATGCCACAACCAAGCGCAGTAATCAAAGCACCTACTTCAGCAGAAGTAAGTACTTTATCCAAACGTGCCTTTTGCACATTTAAAATCTTGCCTTTTAATGGCAAAATGGCTTGAGTTTTACGATTTCTGCCTTGTTTAGCAGAACCTCCTGCTGAATCACCTTCTACTAAAAATATTTCTGCATCTTGAGGTTTATTAGTTTGACAATCTGCCAATTTACCCGGTAGCCCAACAATATCCAGCATACCCTTTCTTCTGGTAATTTCTCGCGCTTTTCTAGCAGCATCTCGCGCACGCGAAGCCTCCAAAATCTTGCTAATTATAATTTTAGTCTCGTTGGGATTTTCTAATAAATACTCACCTAACTTTTCTGCAACAATAGATTCAACCGGCATCCTCACCTCTGATGAGACCAATTTATCTTTGGTTTGTGAGGAAAATTTAGGGTCTGAAGCTTTGATAGATATCACCGTAGTTAAACCTTCGCGAATATCCTCACCAGTAATATTTAAATCTTTTTTCTTAATCAGGCCTGATTGCTCAATTACTTGGTTAAGAGTCCTAGTCAAAGCGCTTTTTAAACCTGCTAAATGAGTACCGCCATCTCGCTGAGGAATATTGTTAGTAAAACAATAAATATTTTCCTGATAAGCATCAGTCCATTGCATTGCAACAACAACATTGATATTATTTTTCTCACCTGATATATAAATCACATCAGGATGAATAGGAGTTTTGGTTTGGTTTAAAAACTCAACAAACGAAGCAATACCACCTTGATAATTAAAATTACTTTTCTTTTCTGGCGATTGTTGAATAATTTCAATATTAACTCCGGGGTTTAAAAAAGCCAACTCACGAATACGATTAGCAAGTATGTCATACTTAAATTCAATATTACTAAAAATTTTATCACTTGGTTTAAACCTAATAATAGTACCAGTTTTATCAGTCTTGCCAACAGCAGCTAACGGCTCTTTAGGCACACCAAGTTCATAACTTTGTTGATAAATTTTACCACCTCTAAAAATCTCAAGTTCTAAAGACGAAGATAGGGCATTTACCACCGAGATGCCAACACCATGTAGCCCGCCAGAAACCTTATAAGAATTATTGTCAAATTTACCACCAGCATGAAGCACAGTCATAATAACTTCTGCTGCGGAAACTTTTTCTTCAAGGTGAATATCAACTGGAATACCACGACCGTTATCACTCACCGAGACTGAATCATCATCGTGGATTTTAATAACAATTTTACTACAATGCCCAGCTAAAGATTCATCAATAGCATTATCCACCACCTCAAAAACCATATGATGTAAACCAGTGCCATCATCAGTATCGCCAATATACATCCCCGGTCGTTTTCTAACCGCATCTAAACCTTTTAAAACCTTAATACTGCCAGCACCATACTCTTCTTGTTTAGCCATGTAAAAATATTATAAAAATTAGCCTTTATTATATAGTAATATAGGATAAATATACATTAAAATTGGCGTATGGCATTAGCGATTTTTGATCTTGACCGCACATTACTTGCTGGCGATAGCGATTTTTTGTGGGGTGAATTTTTAAGCGAGGTAGGGGCGGTGGATAGTGTCGTCCACCAGAGACAAAATCAGCACTTCTTCAACCAATATACATTAGGTAAATTGGACATAAATGCTTATTTAGCCTTTAGTCTTGCCCCGCTTGCAAAATATCCACTAATCCAACTTAATAATTGGCGTAAACAGTTTGTTGCAAAAAAAATCACACCTATCATTCTACCAAAAGCTCAAGCTGTAGTTAATAAGCATAAGCAAAAAGGTGATACGGTAATGGTAATCACCTCTACTAATGATTTTGTGGTTGAACCTATTATCAAATATTATGGTATCAAGCATTTTTTAGCAACCAAAGCAGAAAAAAACTCTAGTGGCTACACTGGTAAAGTATCAGGTCTACCTTGCTTTCAGATAGGTAAAGTTACTAATCTTAAAAACTGGTTAGCCAACAAAAATATTGATTTAGTGGACAGTTATTTTTACAGCGATTCTCACAATGATCTACCCTTGTTAGAGTTAGTTGATAATCCCATTGCCGTAGGCGCTGATGCTAAATTACAAGTAATTGCTAATGAACGTAACTGGCAAAGACAAAATTGGCAAGATTAGATATATAACTTAGAATTATTTTGCCTAAATTCTGCAGATTTTTGTGCCATTTCCGCTTCAATAGATGCAATTTTGTCACTATCTACTGTATTTAAGTTTTTAATTTCTTGAGTAATCTTCATAGAACAAAACTTAGGCCCGCACATTGAGCAAAAATGAGCACTTTTGGCAGATTGTTTAGGTAAAGTCTCATCATGATAAGCACGAGCGGTATCAGGGTCAAGAGCAAGATTAAATTGGTCTTGCCAACGAAATTCAAACCTAGCTGCTGATAAAGCATTATCACGAATTTGGGCCCCAGGGTGACCTTTGGCAAGGTCTGCGGCATGAGCTGCTATTTTATAGGCGATAATACCTTGTTTAACATCATCTTCGTTAGGAAGCCCTAAATGTTCTTTAGGAGTTACATAGCACAACATAGCGCAACCATACCAGCCAATTTGAGCAGCACCAATTGCAGAAGTAATATGGTCATAACCAGGGGCAATATCAGTAGTAAGTGGACCAAGTGTATAAAATGGAGCTTCATCACAGGCACTTAATTGTTTATCCATATTTTCCTTAATCATTTGCATAGGTACATGACCCGGACCTTCAATAAAGGTTTGCACCTCATATTTAGAAGCAATTTTACTAAGCTCGCCCAAAGTTTCCAGCTCGCCGAATTGAGCAGCATCATTAGCATCAGCAATACAACCAGGACGCAAACCATCACCTAGACTAAATGAAACATCATAGGCTTGCATAATCTGGCAAATTTCTTCAAAGTTAGTATATAAAAAATTCTCTTTATGATGAGCTAGACACCATTTTGCCATAATAGAGCCACCGCGCGAAACAATTCCTGTTAATCTATTGACTGTAAGTGGCACAAATTTAAGCCTAACGCCAGCATGAATAGTAAAATAATCCACACCTTGTTCAGCCTGTTCAATAATGGTGTCTTTAAAAATTTCCCAAGTTAAATCTTCAACAACACCACCCACTTTTTCTAACGCTTGATAAATAGGAACGGTGCCAATTGGCACTGGGGAATTACGAATAATCCATTCGCGAGTCTGATGAATATTTTTACCAGTGGATAAATCCATAATAGTATCAGCTCCCCAACGAATGCCCCAAATCATTTTGCCCACCTCTTCACTAATAGATGATGAGAGAGCAGAATTACCAATATTGCCATTGATTTTGACTAAAAAGTTACGTCCGATAATCATCGGTTCAATCTCGGGATGGTTTATATTTGCCGGAATCACCGCCCTACCCCTAGCTACCTCACTGCGGACAAATTCTGGTGTAATTTCTTTAGGAATACTCGCACCAAAACCTTGTCCTTTATGTTGAACGCTATTTTTATAGTCTTGTAATTTGCAATTTTCACGAATAGCAATATATTCCATCTCAGGAGTAGTAATACCTGCTTTTGCGTAAGCCATTTGACTAACATTTCTACCAGCTTTAGCACGAAGTGGCAGATTGATGTGTTCAAAACGCAGACTATCTAGCTTTTTATCCGTTAATTGAGCGTTAGTGTAATTAGAGCTAAACTGTTTAAGTCGCTCACTATCGCCTCTACTATCAATCCAGTTACTTCTTAGAGGTCTTAAGCCTTTTTTTAGATTGACTTTGATGTTCAAATCAGTATAAACACCAGAGGTATCATACACGCAAATAGGCTTATTTTTAATACTGCCGTTACTGATAATAGTATCAGTAAGCTCAATTTGGCGCATAGCGACACTAATATCGCCACCACCTTTTAAATAAATCTTCTTAGAAGCTGGAAACGGTTTAGTATAAGCCTTTTTAATATTAGATAACATAGTTTATAATAGTATTTGCTACTTTAATAATCAAAAACAAAATGACTATTTTAACCCATAGACCAAGACGACTAAGAAAAAATATAGCTAGTCGTAATTTAATTGCTGAAAATTACTTGAGCGCTAATGATTTAATTTACCCAGTTTTTATTGTTGACGGACAAAACAAACGTCAACCAATTAGCGCTATGCCTGATGTTTATAGACTAAGTATTGATAATTTAGTCAAAGAGTTAGACATATTAACGCAATTAGGTTTATTAGCAGTAGCTTTATTTCCGGTAATTAGTTCTGCTAAAAAGGACCTAGCCGCTAGTGAAAGCTTCAATGCTGATGGTTTGTTGCCAAAAGCAATTAAAAAAATTAAAAAAACATATCCAACCCTGCTGGTTATTACTGATATTGCTCTTGACCCCTATACCAGCCATGGGCAAGATGGCATTATTGATAAATTTGGTTATGTACTAAACGACCAAACCGTTGACATTTTGGTTAAACAAGCGCTAATGCAAGCTGCAGCCGGCGCTGATATAGTTGCTCCAAGTGATATGATGGATGGTAGAATTGGCGCTATTCGTAAAGCTTTGGAAGAAAATAATTATACTAATACCCAGATTTTAGCTTATGCGGTGAAATACGCTTCTAATTATTACGCTCCATTTCGCGATGCTATCGGTTCTAGTGCTAATTTAAGCAAAACAGATAAAAAAACCTACCAAATGAACCCAGCAAATAGCAACGAAGCCCTACAAGAAGTCGCCCTAGATTTAGCTCAAGGAGCAGATATGATAATGGTAAAACCAGGTGTTGCATATTTAGATATCATCTATCGCATAAAACAAAAATTTAAAGCACCAACATTGGCCTACCAAGTAAGCGCTGAATATGCTATGTTAAAAGCTGCCTCCAAAAAAGGTTGGATTAATGAAAAAGCACTAGTATTAGAAACATTGCTTAGCTTTAAGCGCGCAGGTGCTGATGCAATTTTGTCATATTATACAAAAGAAGTTTTAAAATGGTTACAAAAACAAAATGACTAACGTAATAATAAACGAACATATAAACTATTTAGAACTTCCTGCAAAAAATATAATAGCGACAAAAATGTTTTTTAGTAAGGTTTTTAATTGGATTTTTACTGATTACGGCGATGAATATAGCGCATTTTCCAGTGAAGAGGCTGGCATTAATGGCGGATTTTATAAGTCAAAAAAAACAGCAAAAACTAAAAATGGTAGTGTCTTAATTGTAATCTACAGTACCAATTTGGTAAAAACTCAAAATAAAATCATCCAAACAGGCGGTATTATCAACAAAGCTATTTTTTCATTTCCAGGTGGAGAGCGATTTCATTTCTTAGAGCCCAGCAATAATGAATTTGCTGTGTGGTCAGATAAATGAATTACTACATTTGTCCTCATACCCACTTGTTGCATAGTGGTCGTTGCGCTTGCCGTTATGCGACTAAATATTGTGTAGCAGAAAAAGAATTTGCTGCTTGTTTAAATAAACAGGCTTCTACCGATTGCATTAACTTGTATCAAGCACTAAGGGAGCAGTCTGGTTTTGCTATTGACGCTGTTGGTGAAAAAGCCCTACCTACTGCTAAACAAAATAAAATAAAAATGGGGGGCTTACTGGCACTACAAAAAATCATTTTTGCAGATGATAGCAACAATATTGCCGATATTAACTACTTAGTCAGTCATACTAAATACAAATATCCAAATTTTAACTACCTGCCTTTTGCTAAATTAATGCCTAGTATTCATAATTTTAAATTTCGCCAACCTAAAAAACTAAAATGAACCTGACAGTGCGTATTATGGGCGTGCTTAATACCACACCTGACTCTTTTTCCGATGGCGGTTTATATTACCGAAAAAATGCTGCTATTAAACACGCTTTAACAATGATTAACGAAGGTGTTGATATTATTGATATTGGTGGTGAGTCTTCTCGCCCACAGGCAACTGCGGTTAATTTAGATGAGGAATTAAAACGTACTATACCCGTTATAAAAGAACTTAGAAAACATAGCAATATTGCTATCTCTATTGATACTACCAAGCCCGAAGTAATGCAGAGCGCACTTGATATCGGTGCAACAATGGTAAATGATATTAGCGCGCTTAATAATCCAAAATCACTAGACCTAATGACTAGACAAAGCTGCGACATTTGCTTGACGCATATGCAAGGCAATCCACAAACAATGCAAAAACATCCCACTTATAATAATGTTGTTAACGATATTGGCGATTTTTTTAGCCAAAAAATTTATAAATACAAACAGGCAGGTATTGATGAAAAACGATTAATTTTAGACGTTGGTTTTGGTTTTGGTAAAACCTTAGCACACAATTTAAGCCTGCTAAATAACCTATCTTATTTTAAAAAATTTGGTTTACCATTATTAGTAGGAATGTCTAAAAAATCTATGATTAATAGTATGCTAGGTGGTAATACTAAGCCCGAGGAACGCATTATTGGCAGTATTGTTGCCCAGCTGCGTGCTGTTGAAAATGGCGCCACCATTATCCGCACTCATAATGTTAAGCAAACCAAAGACGGACTAAAAGTGTGGTATTATAATACTATTTCACAATAATAATATGTCCAGATATTTTGGCACTGATGGTATTCGTGGTTTGGTAGGCACACCACCAATTACTGCTGATTTTTTTCTAAAAATAGGCTGGGCAGTAGGTAAGATCCTGTGTAAATACCCCAATCCAACTATTGTAATTGGCAAGGACACGCGCATATCTGGTTATATGCTGGAATCCGCTTTAGAGGCTGGTTTTACTGCCTCAGGAACCAATGTGATTCTAGTAGGCCCTATGCCAACTCCGGCGGTTGCTTATCTAACTAAAACTTATAACGCCACAGCAGGGGCGGTAATTAGCGCCTCACACAACCCTTATTACGATAATGGCATTAAATTTTTCTCTAATTTTGGTGATAAATTAAGCAATTCCGACCAAAGTGAAATTGAGAAGATGCTTGCTAATCAAATACAAAGCGTTGCCTCTAAATATATCGGCAAAGCTAAGCGCGCTGAACAAGCGGAAGGACGTTATATTGAATTTTGCAAAAGCACTTTTGATAGAGAATTAAGTCTTAATGGACTAAAAATTGTCATTGATTGTGCTAATGGCGCTACTTACCACATTGCCCCTTTTGTTTTTAGTGAATTAGGCGCAGAAGTCATCAATATTAATAACAAACCAGATGGCTTTAATATCAATCATAACTGCGGGGCCACCAATACTAATGCTCTGGCAAAAAAAGTCCTCGCCAACAAAGCCAATTTAGGCTTAGCTTTTGATGGCGACGGCGATAGACTAATTATGATTGACCATCAAGGTAATACCGTTAGTGGAGATGAAATTTTATATATTATTGCCAAAGATAGAAAAATCAAAAATAGTCTTAAAAATAATGGCGTAGTTGGTACTAAAATGACTAATTTAGGAATTGTACAAGCATTAAAAAATCTAAATATTAACTTTTATAGCGCAAGTGTTGGTGACCGTTTTGTCAAACAATTAATGCAGAAAAATAATTTAGCGCTTGGCGGTGAAAATTCCGGACATATTATTTGTCTAAACCATATGCAAACCGGAGATGCTATCATTGCCGCCCTAAACGTGCTAACTATTATAGTAAGCCAACAAAAATCTTTAGTAGAATTAACCAAAGACCTAAACAAAACCCATCAGCACTTAGAAAATATCAATATCAAAAAACCAATTGATCTAAGCAACAACAAGCTTCAAAAAGTGATTAACCAAATTGAAAAAAAACTAGGTAAAAGCGGCAGAGTCCTCATCCGCCCCTCTGGTACCGAACCACTAATTAGGATAATGGTAGAAGGAACCAACAAAGACTTTGTAACAACAAGCGCTACCCAATTAGCTAGAACTATCAGCCATAATTAGTGAACGCATAATTAATACACTATCAGTATTAAGTAGCATAACTATTGTCATTATCAACATTTAATCTATTATAGCCTCTTTGTAAAAATTCAAGTATTTGCGTGTTATCTCTTTGTGCATCAATTGTAGTTGCGTCAGTGGTATCTATGGTATTAGTAGAACTTGTTAAAAATATGATAATTAAAATACCAAGTGCTTTCCAGTGCTAAGTTTAGTATTGTAGTTGCTGATATCGGTTATAATTGCACCGCTTAAGATGTAAGTCTTTTATAAATGTCGTTTTGATAACTTTAGCCCTAATAATCTTTGATTCAATATATATCTTCAAGGTACTCTCTAATTTCCTCAGGACTTCTTGTTGGGCTACTTCCAACCAAACCGCCAACATTAAGATTTTCTTGGTCTGCTAGGTAGCGCATAATTAACATACCATCGCTGCTTGCTTCTGTTGTCCCGTCGCCATCAACATCTAAAATATTGCCTTGATAAGCAGCTGCTAAACTATTTTTAATAGCTTGTGCATCCATTACTGCATCTGTTGTAGTTGCACCAGTAGTGGTAAATGTGTTAGTGCTTGTTAAATACCTAATGATTAAAATACCATCAGTAGTAGTTAGCTTGCTACCGTCACCGTCAATATCTAAAGTGAAACGAACAACTACTTCTAGCAAAGCACTATCACTAATATCATTATAGTTTCTACCGCCCTCTCTGGTTGCACTTATAGTAGTAGTGCCTAAACTTTGGGCGCTAATTAAACCGTCTTGGGCGATAATTGCAACAGCTGGGTTGCTAGAGGTAAAACTAATAGCGCCTGTGCTTTGTCCGCCAACTGCGGTTGCAGTTGTGGTTGCTTCTAGCTCTAAGGGGCTACTAACTATAATGATAAAGCCGACTTGGTCAATGGGGTTAATGATGAGCAGATAACTAGCAGCTTCAGGGTTGTAGTTATTAGTTTCGGTAGCGCTTGCTATGATAACTACCGAGCCAGCATTTAAAATAGTAATAATATCACTGTCATCAATAGTTGCAACATCACTGGTGGTTGGACTGGTGGTGTAGCTGATAGTGGTCTGTGCGCCAGCTAGGTCTTGGCTTGTGGCAGTAGCATTATTGGGTTTGTAGTTTATTGATATAGTATTACTTGCATAAGTTAACACTTGGTCCGCTTTTATAATTAACCAGCTAAGAGTAGTTGTGCTTAAGCGGTAGTTGAGACTAGAAGCACCTGTAAGCACTAGACCTATATTGTAGTTGCCAACATCTATTGCAGTTGCGCCGCTTATGGTAAAGCTAATATCATCGCCCTCTATTATGCCACTGGTAATAGTTACGAGCACAGTTCTTATGCTAGTATCATAGGTAAAGGTTTGTGAGCTAGCAAAGGTTGGGGTAATAGTCCTTGGACTAACAATAAAGCTCACACTTGCTTGTTCGCCGCTGCCCTCTCTAGTGGCAGTTATAATTACAGTGCCAGCACCTAATATGGTTAGCTCGCCTATGTTTGCATCACCAAAGTTAGCAATACTTGGAGTGCTGGAGGCAAAAGTTATTGCCCCAGCTGGACTGACTCCGCCTTGGGCTATGATGTTTTGGCTAGCAACACCATAGATGATAATTCTTGGATTATTACCAATAATAATAAAGTCATCACTAACTCTTAAGCTAAAGCTAGTGCTAACCATAGCCCCATTACCATCATCGGCGGTGATAGTTATAGTTGAAATCCCTACTGTTGCTGGGGTGCCAGTTATGCTGGTATTAGTGCTATCAAATATTAGACCATCTGGCAAAGAAGAAACACTAATAGCTAGATCATCGCCATTAGCATCATTAAATGTATTAGCTGGAATGGTAAAAGTAAATGGATTTCCAAATGAGGCAATTTGGTTTGCTATAGGATTTGCAACAGTAGGTGTGGTGTTGATAATAGTTAGTAGATAACTATCACCAATATCATGATAGTTATCCCCACCGCTTTTGGTAGCGCTAATAGTAGTGGTGCCTAAGCTTTGTGCGGTAATTATACCGTCTTGGGTAATAGTTGCAATATCTGGGTTGCTGGACCTAAAACTAATAGCGCCTGTGCCGCTACCACCAGTTGTGGTTGCAAAACTAGTTGCGGCATTTGCTAAAGTTGAGCTACCGCTAATTACAAAATCAGCTTGTTCAGCTCTTTCAACCATTATTGAGTGAGTAGCACTAATGTTAAGGTAGTTTCTACCGCCATCTCTGGTTGCGGTAATTATAGCCTCACCTACACCAGTTGCAGTAATGATACCATTGGCGGTAATAGTTATAACTGCTATATTACTAGAATCATAACTAACAACGCCATCACCACTACCCGGCTCTACTATCACAACAGCGCTAGTTACACCAAATATTAAGGTATCGCTAGCAGTGATACTAAATGGACCTTGGGCTACTTGTCCGATAATTAATTGATAACTAGCAACCGCAGAATTGTAGCCACTAGTCCTTGTAGCACTGGCAACAATACTTATTGTGCCAACATTTACAATAGTAATAATACCACTGGTAGCACCAACTATTGCAACATCTTCATCAGTTGAGCTATAAGTAATGGTGGTCCTAGCAGTTGCTATTCTGCCAGCAGCAGTGGCGCCATCAGGTGCGTAGTCTATGCTTAAAGTGCCACCTATAATACTAACTACCTGGTCAGCTCTCTCAACTACTAGTAGATGAGTAGCGCTGGTATCTAGATAGTTTCTACCACCATCCCTAGTTGCAGTAATGGTAGCCTCACCCGCACCAGTTGCAGTAATAATACCATCGGTGGCAATAGTTGCAATTGCTATATCACTAGAACTGTAAGTAATAGTACCATCACCACTACCCGGGTCTACTACCACAACAGCGCTAGTTGCGCCAAATGTTAAGGTATCGCTAGCGGTGATAGTAAATGTGCCTTGGTTTGCTTGGTTAATAGTTAGTAGATAGCTATCGGTTGATGCAGCATAATTAGTAGTTGCAGCAGCACTGACTATAATACTCACTGTGCCAGCATTTGTAATAGTGATAGCGCCGGTATTTATGTTAATTATTGCAACATCACTATCCATTGGGTCTGCGGCATAGCTAATTACTCTGCCTCTGGTATTAGTTGGCGTTTGAGCGCTTAAAGCGCCACTAGGGGCATAGGTGGCAACCCTGTCATCACCAGCATCAATAGCAGCTGTGGTATTTTGGATAACTACTAGTTGATAACTGGCGCTGATGTTGTTGTGATTAACAACTTGTTTGGTGATGGTAATAGTAGTTATGCCAACATTAGTAGCGGTTATGGTGCTGCCATCAATTGTGACAATACCAGCTTCACTAGAGATGATTGTTAGTGTGCCTTGTGGTTGGTCATTAGTAGCAGTTGCGGTGGTTGTTTGTCCTACCGTGAGTCTGGTGGCATTGCCAGTAATATCTAGTTCGGATTGCTGAGCTGAGGCTACTACCCAGTTAATAGTTGTTGGGATTAGTATGTAATTAGGACTATCAATGCCTTCAATAGCGCTAATATCAAAAGAGTAATCACCAGCATTGGTTGCTGTTTGGTCGCCATTTATGGTGAGGCTTACCTGCTCGTGCCCACTAACAAGATTGGTAATAGTGGTAGTTACTGTAATAGCAGCACCGCTATAAATAGTGGTAGTGCTGCCAGTGGCAATAGTGAGTGTTAGTTGGGCAACATTTAGTGTATAGCCATCAGCTGCAGAATTATAATTATTATCACCAGTGTTGGAGGCGCTAATGATAGTGCTACCAACACCAGTGGTTGTAATATTGCCGTTTGTGGTTACCGTTGCAACGTCTGGGTTAGATGAACTATAACTACTAGCAACAGTAGCAGAGACACCTGTTACTGGACGGCTTAAGCCTTCACCAAATGTTATAGTTGTATCAGCCCCTAGACTAAATGCGCTTTGGTCTGCTTTTATAATTGACCAGCTAAGAGTAGTTGTGCTTAGGCGGTAGTTGAGGCTATTAGCACCTATTAGTCCTAGGTCTATATTATAGTTGCCAACATCTGTTGCGGTTGCCCCAGTTATACTAAGGCTCACATCATCACCCGCTATGATACCGCTGGTAATAGTTATAAGCACAGTCCTTATGTTGGTGTTATAGATAAATGTTTGTGGGCTGGTGAAGGTAGGGGTGATAGTCCTTGGACTAATGATAATGCTAATACTTGCTTGCTCGCCACTGCCCTCTCTGGTGGCAGTTATAATTGTAGTCCCAGCGCTTGATATGGTTAGCTCGCCTATGTTTGTATCACCAAAGTTGGCAACACTTGGGGTGCTGGAGGCAAAAGTTACCGCCCCATCTGGACTGACTCCGCCTTGGGCTATGATGTTTTGGCTAGCAACGCCGTAGATGATAGTTCTTGGATTATTGCCAATAATAATAAAGTCATCACTAACTGTCAAGCTAAAGCTAGTGCTAACCATAGCCCCATTACCATCATCGGCGGTGATAGTTATAATTGAAATCCCTACTGTTGTTGGAGTGCCAGTTATGCTGGTATTAGCGCTATCAAACATTAGACCATCTGGCAGATTAGAAGCGCTAATAGTTAAGGTATCACCATTGGGGTCATTAAATGTATTAGCTGGAATAATAAAATTAAATAGATTTCTAAGTGAGATAATTTGGTTTGCTATTGAGTTTGCAACAGTGGGCGTGGTGTTTACAATAGTTAGTAGATAATTATCACCAGTATCATGATAGTTATCCCCACCGCTTTTAGTAGCGCTAATAGTAGTGATGCCTAGGCTTTTTGCAGTAATTACCCCGTCTTGGGTAATAGTTGCAATATCTGGGTTGCTGGAACTAAAACTAATAGCCCCTGTGCCACTGCCACCAGTTGCGCTTGCAAATCCAGTTGCGGCATTTGCTAAGGTTAAACTGCCACTGATAATAAGGCTTGTTTGGCTAGCTCTTCTAACCATTATTAAGTGAGTATCGCTAGTATCTAGATAGTTTATACCACCTGCTTTGGTAGCGGTAATGGTAGCTATACCTACACCAGTTGCGGTAATAGAGCCATCAGCGGTAATAGCTATAACTGCTATATCACTAGAATCATAACTAACAACACCATCACCACTACCGCCCTCTACTATTGTAATAGTAGTAGTTGCGCCAAATATTAAGGTATCGCTAGCAGTGATACTAAATGGGTCTTGGGGGGCTTGTGTGATAATTAATTGATAACTAGCAGCTGCAAAGTTGTAATTATTATCACCAGTATTGGTGGCGCTAATGATAGTACTGCCAACACCAATGATTGTAATATCGCCGTTTGTAGCCACCGTTGCAACATTGTGATTAGACGAGCCATAACTAGTAGCAACAGTAGCAGAGGCACCTATTGCAGGGCGACTAAAACTAGTACCAAATGTTATAGTTGTATCAGCACCTAGGCTAAATTGGCTTTGGTCTGCTCTCTCAACTATTAGTAAATGAGTAGCACTAGTACTAAGATAGTTTCTGCCACCATCCCTAGTTGCAGTAATGGTAGTCCGCCCTGTACCGATTGCGCTAATAATGCCGTTTGCATCAATAGCAATAATACCACTTGGGCTAGCAGCATAGCTAATAGTACCCTCACCACTACCCGGCTCTACTACCACAATAGCGCTAGTTGCGCTAAACATTAAAGTATCGCTAGCGATTATAGTAAATGGTTCTTGGGTTGCTTGGTTAATGGTTAGTAGGTAAGTATCGGTTGATGTGGCATAATTAGTGGTTGCAACAGCACTGACTACAATGCTGACTGTACCGACGTTTGTAATAGTGATAGCGCCGGTATTTATGTTAATTATTGCAACATCACTATCTATTGGATTTACGGCGTAGCTAATTATTCTGCCTTGGGTATTAGTTGGCGCTTGAGCGCTTAGAGCGCCATTTGGAGTATAGGTGGCAGTCCTGTCATCACCAGCATCAATAGGGGTTGTGGTATTTTGGATAACTACCAGTTGATAACTAGCGCTAATATCGTTGTGGTTAGCAACTTGTTTGGTGATGGTAATAGTAGTTATGCCAACATTACTAGCGATTATGGTGCTAGCGTTAATTGTGGCAATACCAGCTTCACTAGAGATGATTGTCAGTGTGCCTTGTGGTTGGTCATTAGTAGCAGTTGCGATGGTTGTTTGTCCTACCATGAGTCTGGTGGCATTGCCGGTAATATCTAGTTCGGATTGCTCAGCTGGGTCTATTGTCCAGCTAATAGTTGTTGGGATTAGTATGTAGTTAGGACTATCACTACCTTCAATAGCGCTAATATCAAAAGAGTAATCACCAGTATTGGTTGCTGTTTGGTCGCCATTTATGGTAAGGCTCACCCGCTCATACCCACTAACAAGATTGGTAATAGTGGTAGTTACTGCAATAGCAGCACCAGTATAAATAATAGTAGTGCTGCTAGTGGCAATAGTTAATGTTAGTTGGACAACATTTAGTGTATAGCTATCAGCTGCAGAGTTGTAATTATTATCACCAGTGTTGGTGGCGCTAATGATAGTGCTGCCAATGCCAATTGTTGTAATATCACCGTTTGTAGCCACCATTGCAACACTAGGGTTAGACGAGCCATAACTACTAGCAACAGTAGCAGAGACACCTGTTGCTGGACGGCTTAAGCCTTCACCAAATGTTATAGTTGTATCAGCCCCTAGACTAAATTGGCTTTGATCTGCTTTTATAATTGACCAGCTAAGAGTAGTTGTGCTTAGGCGGTAGTTGCGACTAGCAGCGCCTATAAGTACTAGGTCTATATTGTAGTTGCCAACATCGGTTGCAGTTGCACCACTTACACTAAGACTAACATCATCAGTACCTACTATGCCGTTGGTAATAGTTGCAAGCACAGTTCTTATATTGGTGTTGTAGATAAAGGTTTGTGAGCTGGCAAAGGTTGGAGTGATAGTCCTTGGACTAACAATAAAGCTAATACTTGCTTGTTCACCCGTGCCATCTCTAGTGGCAGTTATAATTGCAGTACCAACGCCTAATATGGTTAGTACGCCTATGTTTGCATCACCAAAATTAGCAATACTTGGAGTGCTGGAGACAAAAGTTATTGCCCCAGTTAGACTAGCCCCACCTTGGGCTACGATGTTTTGGCTAGCAACACCATAGATGATAGTTCTTGGATTATTGCCAATAATAATAAAGTCATCACTAACTGCCAAGCTAAAGCTAGTGCTAACCATAGCCCCATTACCATCATCGGCGGTGATGGTTATAGTTGAAATCCCTACTGTTGCTGGAGTGCCAGTTATGCTGGTATTAGCGCTATCAAACATTAGACCATCTGGCAGATTAGAAACGCTAATAGTTAAGGTATCGCCGTTGGCATCATTAAATGTATTAGCTGGAATAGTAAAAGTAAATGGATTTCTAAGTGGGGCGGTTTGGTTTGTTATGGGGTTTATAACAGTGGGCGTGGTGTTTACAATAGTTAGTAGATAACTAGCACCAATATCACGGTAGTTATCCCCACCGCTTTTGGTAGCGCTAATAGTAGTGGTGCCTAAGCTTTGCGCGCTAATTATGCCGTCTTGGGTAATAGTTGCAACATCTGGGTTGCTGGACCTAAAACTAATAACCCCTGTGCCACTACCACCAGTTGCGGTTGCAAAACCAGTTGCGGCATTTGCTAAGGTTGAGTTGCCGCTGATAATGAGGCTTGTTTGGCTAGCTCTTCTAACTGTTATTAAGTGAGTATCACTAGTATCTAGGTAGTTTATACCACCTGCTTTGGTGGCGGTAATGGTAGCCTCACCTACACCAGTTGCGGTAATGATGCCATCGGCGGTAATAGTTATAACTGCTATATTACTAGAATCATAACTAACAACGCCATCACCACTACCTAGGTCTACTATCACAACAGCACTAGTTGCGCCAAATATTAAGGTATCGCTAGCATTGATACTAAATGGGCCTTGGGCTACTTGTCTGATAATTAACTGATAACTAGCAACCGCAGAATTGTAGCCACTAGTCCTTGTAGCACTGGCAACAATATTTACTGTGCCAACATTTACAATAGTAATAATACCACTGGTAGCACCAACTATTGCAACATCTTCATCAGTTGAGCTATAAGTAATGGTGGTCTGTGCAGTTGCTGTTCTGCCAACAGCAGTGGCGCCATTAGGTGCATAGTCTATGCTTAAAGTACCACCTATAATACTAACTACTTGGTCAGCTCTCTCAACTACTAGTAGATGAGTAGCGCTGGTATCTAGATAGTTTCTGCCACCATCTCTAGTTGCGGTAATGGTAGCCTCACCCGCACCAATTGCAGTAATGATGCCATCGGTGGTAATAGTTGCAATTGCTATATCACTGGAGTCATAGGTAATAGTGCCATCACCACTACCCGGGTCTACTACCACAATAGCGCTAGTTGCGCCAAATATTAAAGTATCACTAGCAGTAATAGTAAATGGTTCTTGAGCTGCTTGGTTAATAGTTAGTAGATAACTATCGGTTGATGCGGCATAATTAGTAGTTGCAGCAGCACTTACTACAATACTCACTGTGCCAGCATTTGTAATAGTAATAGCGCCGGTATTTATGTTAATTGTTGCAACATCACTAGCTATTGGGTCTACGGCATAACTAATTACTCTACCTTGGGTATTAGTTGGCGTTTGAGCGCTTAGAGCGCCATTTGGAGTATAGGTGGCAGTCCTGTCATCACCAGCATCAATAGCAGCTGTGGTATTTTGGATAACTACTAGTTGATAACTAGCGCTGATGTCGTTGTGATTAGCAACTTGTTTGGTGATGGTAATAGTAGTTATGCCAACATTACTAGCGGTTATAGTACTACCGTTAATTGTGGCAATACCAGCTTCACTAGCACTAATTGTTAATGTACCTTGTGGTTGGTCATTAGTAGCAGTTGCGATGGTTGTTTGTCCTACCATGAGTCTGGTGGCATTGCCAGTAATGTCTAGTTCGGATTGCTGAGCTGGGTCTATTGTCCAGCTAATAGTTATTGGGATTAATATGTAGTTAGGACTATCACTGCCTTCAATAGCGCTAATATTAAAAGAGTAATCACCAGCATTGGTTGCTATTTGGTCACCATTTATGGTAAGGCTTACCAGCTCATACCCACTAACAAGATTAGTAATAGTGGTGGTTACTATAATAGCAGCACCAGTATAAATAGTGGTAGTGCTACCGATGGCAATAGTGAGTGTTAATGGAGCAACATTTAGTGTATAGCTATCAGCTGCAGAGTTGTAATTATTATCACCAATGCTGGTGGCGCTAATGATAGTGCTGCCAATACCAGTGGTTGTAATATCACCGTTTGTATCCACAGTTGCAACGTCTGGGTTAGACGAGCCATAACTACTAGCAACAGTAGTAGAAACACCTATTGCTCGGCGACTTAAGCCTTCACCAAATATTATAGTTGTATCAGCCCCTAGACTAAATTGGCTTTGGTCTGCTTTTATAATTGACCAGCTAAGAGTAGTTGTGCTTAAGCGGTAGTTGCGACTAGCAGTACCTATAAGTACTAGGTCTATATTGTAGTTGCCAACATCAGTTGCAGTTGCTGTACCGCTTATGCTAAGACTAACATCATCAGTACCTACTATACCGCTGGTAATAGTTATAAGCACAGTCCTTATGTTAGTGTTATAGATAAATGTTTGTGAACTGGCAAAGGTTGGGGTGATGGTCCTTGGACTAACAATAAAGCTAATACTTGCTTGTTCGCCGCTGCCCTCTCTAGTGGCAATTATAATCGCAGTGCCAGCGCTTGATATGGTTAGCTCGCCTATGTTTGTATCACTAAAGCTGGTAATACTTGGAGTGCTGGAGGCAAAAGTTATTGCCCCAGTTGGACTAACCCCACCTTGGGCTATGATGTTTTGGCTAGCAGCACCATAAACGATATTTCTTGGATTATTGCCAACAATAATAAAGTCATCACTAACTCTTAAGCTAAAGCTAGTGCTAACCATAGCCCCATTACCATCATCAGCGGTGATGGTTATAGTTGAAATCCCTAGTGTTGCTGGAATACCAGTAATGCTGTTAATACCATCAAAAGTTAAACTAGGTGGCAAAGCAGAAACACTGATGGTTAAGGTATCGCCGTTAGCATCATTAAATGTATTAGCTGGGATAGGGAAAGTAAATAGGTTTCCAAGTGAGGCAATTTGGTTTGGTATAAGATTTGTAACAGTAGGGGTGGTATTGGTAATAGTTAGTAAATAACTACCGCTAATATCATGATAGTTATCCCCACCGCTTTTGATAGCGCTAATAGTAGTGGTGCCTAGGCTTTGTGCAGTAATGATGCCGTCTTGGCTAATAGTTGCAACATCTGAGTTGGTTGAAGCAAAGCTAATAGCCCCTGTGCCACTACCACCAGTTGCACTTGCAAATCCAGTTGCGGCATTTGCTAAGGTTGAGCTGCCGCTGATTACAAAATTAGCTTGTTCAGCTCTTTCAACTACCAGTGAGTGGGTAGCGCTGGTGTTAAGGTAGTTTCTACCACCATCTCTGGTTGCGGTAATTATAGCCTCACCTACACCAGTTGCAGTAATGATGCCAGCAACAGTAATGGTTGCAATTGCTATATCACTGGAGTCATAAGTAATAGTGCCATCGCCACTACCTAGGTCTACTACCACAATAGCGCTGGTTGTGCCAAATGTTAGGGTATCGCTAGCGGTGATAGTAAATGTGCCTTGGATTGCTTGGTTAATAGTTAGTAGATAGCTATCGGTTGATGCGGCATAATTAGTAGTAGTTGCGGCACTGGCTATAATATTGACTGTGCCAACATTTATAATGGTGATAACACCGCTATTGCTATCAATAGTTACAACATCACTATCTATTGGGTTTATGGCGTAACTAATTACTCTGTCTTGGGCATTAGTTGGTATTTGAGGACTTATAATACCACTAGGGATATAGGTAGCAGTCCTGTCATCACCAGCATCAATAGGGGTTGTGGTATTTTGGATGACTACTAGTTGATAACTATTACTGATGTTGTTGTAATTAGCAACTTGTTTGGTAATGGTAATAGTAGTTATGCCAACATTAATAGCGGTTATGGTACTAGCGTTAATTGTGGTAATACCAGTCTCACTAGAGATGATTGTTAGTGTGCCTTGTGGTTGGTTGTTAGTAGCAGTTGCGGTGGTTATTTGTCCTACCATGAGTCTGGTGGCATTACCAGTAATATCTAGTTCGGATTGCCGAGCTGGGACTATTGTCCAGCTAATAGTTGTTGGGATTAGTATGTAGTTAGGACTATCACTGCCTTCAATAGCGCTAATATCAAAAGAGTAATCACCAGCATTGGTTGCTATTTGGTCGCCATTTATAATGAGGCTTACCAGCTCATACCCACTAACAAGATTAGTAATAGTAGTAGTTACTATAATGGCAGCACCGCTATAAATATTGGTAGTGCTACCGATGGCAATAGTGAGTGTTAGTTGGGCAACATTTAGTGTATAGCTATCAGATGCAGAGTTGTAATTATTATCACCAGTGTTGATGGCGCTAATGATAGTGCTGCCAACACCAGTGGTTGTAATATCTCCATTTGTAGCTACCGTTGCAACACTCGGATTAGATGAACCATAACTAATAGCAGAAATAGTAGCAGAGACGCCTGTTGCTGAGCGACTTAGGCTGTTGCCAAATACTATAGTCGTGTCAGCGCCTAAATTAAATGCGCTTTGATCTGCTTTTATAATTGACCAGCTAAGAGTATCTGTGCTTAAACGGTAGTTTTGGCTATCAGTACCTATGAGTGCTAGGTCTATATTGTAGTTGCCAACATCAGTTGCAGTTGCACCACTTATGCTAAGGCTAATATCGTCACCTACTACTATGCCGCTAGTAATAGTGGCAAACACAGTTCTCATGCTAGTGTTATAAATAAAGCTTTGTGAGCTGGCAAAGATTGGAGTTAGAGTTAAAGGTTCTACAGTAAAAACTATATTGGCTTCATTATCGCCTTGTCTTGCGGTAATTAAAGCACTACCAGCGTTGACAATAGTAATTAAGCCAATATTTGGATTACTAAAGCTTACAACATTTGTAGCGCTAGAGGTCCAAATTATAGGTATTGTTGTGATATCACTATTGGTAGCGCTAATGGTAATGGGAAGGTCGCTGTAACTGGCTGTGCTATCGCCGCCAATAATTATAAAATTAGTGGTGGTAACAGTAAATGCAGCCGCGATGTTATCTATGGTAACAGTTGCTGTTTTTGAACTATTTGGTTGATTGCTGGTTACAATTTGCACCCTAACACTATCGCCAATATTAACCACCCCGCTTAAATCCGTATAACTACCATCATTAATAGAATAGCGCCCATTGCTACCTTCAATGCTAATAGTAAATGTGCTTTGTGGGTCTTGGGTATTGGTAGCAACTATAATAGCATCAGAGGTAACAATTGTCCTTGGAGCAGCATCATTAATTGCATCAAAACTAAATGGAGCTACTAAAAAACAGCTGCCATCGCTAATAACTCTAATATTAAAACTTTGTGAACTTCGAAGTTCACCATCACTAACAATAAGCTCTAAATCATAAGTGCCAATATTATCACAACTAAGGGGAGTGCCTACAAGACTACTTCTACCAATTTTACGAATGCGGTTATTATTTCGGTCAGCAACAATGATATTTTCACTAGCATCAATTGCAACACCTGCTGGATAATTAAATCTATCGCCATCAATAAATTGACTTGTAATAATAGTTCTGACCTCTGCACTTGAGCTAATACGACGAATACGGCCATTATTGGTATCAGCAACAATAACATCACCCGAGCTATCAATTGCAATATCAATTGGTGTATCAAATTGGGCGTTGCTACCAATACCATCTACAAAACCACTCATATCACTACCAGCAACAGTGCTAACTATGTCATCTAGGCTAATACGATAAATAGTATGGCCGCTAATAACGATAATATTGCCACCAACATCAATTGCAACACTTGTTGGGAAATTAAGTATAACTACACTAGAATTACCTCCAATAAATTGATTTGTAATAATAGTGCTAACCTCTCTGTCTGAGTTAATACGACGAATACGGCTATTATTGGTATCAGCAACAATAATATCACCCGAGCTATCAATTGCAACATCAATTGGTGTATCAAATTGAGCATTACTACCAATACCATCAGTAAAACCTTGACTACTACCAGCAATAGTGCTTACTGTACCACCTGTGCTGATACGACGAATACGATGATTACCTTGGTCAGCAACAATAATATCACCACTAGCATCAATTGCAACACCCGTCGGGGAAGCAAATCTAGCTGTGGTGCTAACACCATCAACAAAACCAAACTCACTACCAGCAATAGTGCTTACTGTACCATCTGTGCTGATACGACGAATACGATGATTATTGCTATCGGTAACAATAATATCACCACTAGCATCAACCACAACACCTGATGGAGCACTAAAGCTAGCTGTGCTAGTAGCACCATCATCGCTACCCTCTATGCCATCTCCTGCTAAAGTGGTTACAAATGCAACAATAGCTAACCAACTTGGTAATTCAATCTCTGGCGCAACGCTAAAGATAAAGTTGCTACTATCAACATCGCTAGCATCCAAAATATATTGATATAAACTATTAACTCTAACAGTAGTAATTGGGGCACTAGTAAAAACTGGGGCTATTTCATTAACAATATCAACAACATTAACCACAAAACTTCTAGTAGCGATGTGTAGTGTGTCACTAACACCAATAATAATTTCATAACTACTTTGGTCCTCAAAGTTAGGACTATGGTCAATAACTAATTGATTACCACTGGCAATGCTAAAATCAGCACCATCCTCACCACCAACAATACTAAAAGTAAGACTGGCAGGATTATCACTGTCATCAGCGCTAATAGTGGCAATAATACTATTTGTTGCAATGTTTTCAATAATGGTAGTAACGCTGAGCGATAAATTAGTTGGAATTGCGCCACAACTACCATCATCTGCTACAGCAATATCAAAACTTTGCGCACTTTGAAATGTGCCATCACTAACAGTGAATTTTAAATTATAAATACCGATATCATCACAACTGGGAGTGCCTACAAGAGTAAAGTTATTTCTATCAATTTGACGAATTCTGCTATTACTTTGGTCAGCAATAATAATATTGCCTGAAGCATCAATTGCAACACCAACTGGTCTAAAAAATTCAGCATTGCTAGCAACGCCATCAGTAAAACCCGCACTACTACCAGCAATAGTGGTTACTATACCGTCTGGGTCAATACTACGAATGCGGTTATTACGGCTATCAGTAACAATAATATTACCACCAGCATCAACTGCAACACCCGTTGGGTTATTAAATCTAGCTGTAGCGCTAGCACCATCAGCAGTACCAACAGTATTACTACCAGCAATAGTGCTCACTATGCCATCTGTGCTAATGCTACGGATACGGTTATTAGCACTATCAGCAACAATAATATTGCCTAGAACATCAATTGTAACACCCCATGGTCTATCAAATTCAGCTGTAGCGCTAGCACCATCAGCAAAACCAATATCACTACCAGCAATAGTGCTTACCATCCCGTCTGGGTCAATGCTGCGAATGCGATGATTATTTTGGTCAGTAACAATAATATTACCGAAGGCATCAATTGTAACACCTGTTGGAGACCTAAATCTAGCTGTGGCGCTAGCGCCATTAACAAAACTACCAGTATTACTACCAGCAATAGTGCTCACCATACCGTCTGGGGTAATTTTACGGATGCTATGATTACCTCTATCAGTAACAATAATATTACCAAGTGCATCAATTGCAACATCCCTTGGGGAATTAAATCTAGCTGTGGTGCTAGCACCATTAACAAAACCACTAGTACTGCTACCAGCAATAGTGCTTACTACGCCCTCCATACTAATACTACGAATACGATGATTATTGGCATCAGCAACAATAATATTGCCACTAGCATCAATTGCAACAGACCTTGGTAAATCAAAGCTAGCTGTGCTAGTAGCCCCATCATCATCATCTCGTGAACCATCTCCAGCCAAAGTAGTTACGGCTGCACCAATAACTAACCAAATTGGTGAATCAGAATCTGGTGCAGCGCTAAAAATAAAATTACCACCCTCAACATCACTAGCGCTCAAACTATATTGATATAAACTATTAGTTTTAGCACTAATAATTGGGGTACTGGTAAAAGCAGGGATACTTTCAGTCGCAACAACATCAATCTCAAAACTTTTAGTAGCAATATGTAATGTATCACTAACACCAATAATAATTTCATAACTGCTCTGGACATCAAAGTTAGGACTGTGGTCAATTACTAGTTGGTTACCGCCGCTAATACTAAAACTAGCGCTATCTCTACCACCAACAATACTAAATTTAAAAACGTCTAGCGGATTAGTTGCGGTAGCATTAATAATAGCAATAACACTACTTGTTGGAATACTTTCAATAATGGTGATAGCACTGAGTGCTAAATTGGTTGGGATTACGCCACAACTACCATCATCTAATATAGTAATATCAAAACTTTGCGCACTTTGAAATGTGCCATCACTAACAGTGAATTTTAAATTATAAATACCGATATCATCACAACTGGGAGTGCCTACAAGAGTAAAGTTATTTCTATCAATTTGACGAATTCTGCTATTACTTTGGTCAGCAATAATAATATTGCCTGAAGCATCAATTGCAACACCAACTGGTCTAAAAAATTCAGCATTGCTAGCAACGCCATCAGTAAAACCCGCACTACTACCAGCAATAGTGGTTACTATACCGTCTGGGTCAATACTACGAATGCGGTTATTACGGCTATCAGTAACAATAATATTACCACCAGCATCAACTGCAACACCCGTTGGGTTATTAAATCTAGCTGTAGCGCTAGCACCATCAGCAGTACCAACAGTATTACTACCAGCAATAGTGCTCACTATGCCATCTGTGCTAATGCTACGGATACGGTTATTAGCACTATCAGCAACAATAATATTGCCTAGAACATCAATTGTAACACCCCATGGTCTATCAAATTCAGCTGTAGCGCTAGCACCATCAGCAAAACCAATATCACTACCAGCAATAGTGCTTACCATCCCGTCTGGGTCAATGCTGCGAATGCGATGATTATTTTGGTCAGTAACAATAATATTACCGAAGGCATCAATTGTAACACCTATTGGAGAACTAAATCTAGCTGTAGCGCTAGCACCATCAGCAGAACCAACAGTATTACTACCAGCAATAGTGCTCACCATACCGTCTGGGGTAATTTTACGGATGCTATGATTACCTCTATCAGCAACAATAATATTACCAAGTGCATCAATTGTAACATCCCTTGGGGAATTAAATCTAGCTGTGGTACTAGCGCCATTAACAAAGCCACTAGTGCTACTACCAGCAATAGTTCTTACTACGCCCTCTGTGCTAATACTACGAATACGATGATTATTGGCATCAGCAACAATAATATTGCCAATAGCATCAATTGCAACAGACCTTGGCAAATCAAAGCTAGCTGTGCTAGTAGCCCCATCATCATCATCTCGCGAACCATCTCCAGCCAAAGTAGTTACAGCTGCACCAATAGCTAACCAAATTGGTGAATCAGAATCTGGCGCGGCGCTAAAGACAAAATTACCACCCTCAACATCACTAGCGCTCAAACTATATTGATATAAACTATTAGTTTTAGCACTAATAATTGGGGTACTGGTAAAAATAGGGATACTTTCAGTCGCAACAACATTAATCTCAAAACTTTTAGTGGCAATATGGACTGTATCACTAGCACTAATGATAATTTCATAACTATTTTGAGTATCAAAATCGGGACTATGATCAATTACTAATTGATTATCGCCGCTAATACTAAAACTAGCGCTATCTCTACCACCAACAATACTAAAAGTAAGACTAGCGGGATTATCACTATCATAAGCGCTAATAGTAGCAATAATGCTATTTGCTAAGATGTTTTCAACAATAGCAGTAACGCTAAGCGCTAAATTAGTTGGAATTATGCCACAACTACCATCATCTGCCACATTAATATCAAAAATTTGCGAACTTTGAAATTCGCCATCACTAACAATAAGTTCTAAATTATAAGTGCCAATATCATCACAACTAGGAGTACCTACAAGAATAAAGTTATTTCTATCAATTTTACGAATACTATGATTATTTTGGTCGGCAACAATAATATTGCCTGAAGCATCAATTGCAATACCAAATGGACCAAAAAATTGAGCATCACCGCCAATACCATCAGCAAAACCAAGACTACTGCCGGCAACAGTGGTTACTGTGCCATCTGGGGCAATACTACGAATACTGTGATTATTGTTATCGGCAACAATAATATTGCCAACGCCATCAATTGCAACACCCACTGGAGAACTAAATTCAGCTGTGGCGCTAGCACCATCAGTAAAACCACGACTAATACCAGCAATAGTGGTTACTGTACCATCTAGGGTAATATTACGAATACTATGATTAGAGGCATCAGCAATAATAATATTAACACCAGTATCAATTGCAACACCCACTGGAGAACTAAATTCAGCTGTGGCGCTAGCACCATCAGCAAAACCAGATTCACCACCAGCAATAGTGGTTACTGTACCATCTGGGCTAATATTACGAATACGATGATTATTGCTATCAGCAACAACAATATTACCAAGAGCACCAATTGCAACACCTGTTGGGGACCTAAAACTAGCTGTATCACTAGCGCCATCAACAAAACTAAATTCACCACTACCAGCAATAGTATTTACTACACCACTTGCGTCGATGCTACGAATACGATTATTATTTCTATCAGCAACAATAATATTACCACTAGCATCGATTGTAACGCCCCTTGGAGACCTAAAACTAGCTGTATCACTAGCGCCATCAACAAAACTAAATTCGCCATTACCAGCAATAGTGCTCACCATGCCGCCTAGGCTAATGCCACGGATACGACTATTATTGCTATCAGCAACAATAATATTACCGCTAGCATCAATTGCAACACCAGTTGGGGAATTAAATTCAGCTGTAGCGCTAGCACCATTATCGTCACCAGGCGAACCAGTACCTGCCAAGGTAGTTACAACTGCATCAATAGCTAACCAACTTGGTAATTCAGTATCTGGTGCGGCGCTAAAGACAAAATTACCACCTTCAGCATCACTAGCGCTTAAATTATATTGATATAAACTCCTAGCTCTGGTGGTAATAATTGGAGTGCTAGTAAAAACAGGGATACTTTCAGTCGCAACAACATTAATCTCAAAACTTTTGGTGGCAATGTGGACTGTATCACTAACACCAATGATAATTTCATAACTATTTTGGGCATCAAAATCAGGACTATGATCAATTACTAATTGATTACCAGCGCTAATACTAAAACTAGCGCTATCTCTACCACCAACAATACTAAATTCAAAAGGATTTAGGGGATTAGTAGCAGTGGCGCTAATAGTGGCAATAACGCTATTTGCTAATATACTTTCAACAATAGTAGTAACATTAAGGGCTAGATTAGTTGGGATGATGCCACAACTACCATCATCTACTACAGTAATATCAAAGCTTTGCAAGTTTTGAAATATGCCGTCATTAACACTCAGGTCCAAATTATGAATACCAATATCATTACAACTGGGAGTACCTACAAGGTTATTTTTATCTATTTTACGAATTCTGCTATTACTTTGGTCAGCAATAATAATATTGCCTGAAGCATCAATTGCAACACCAACTGGTCTAAAAAATTCAGCATTGCTAGCAACACCATCAGTAAAACCCGCACTACTACCAGCAATAGTGGTTACTACGCCGTCTGGGGCAATACTACGAATGCGGTTATTACGGCTATCAGCAACGATAATATTACCACCAGCATCAACTGCAACACCCGTTGGGTTGTTAAATCTAGCCGCAATGCTAGTGCTATCAGTAAAGCCAGTGTTACTACCAGCAATAGTCCTCACCATATCATCTGCGCTAATGCTACGGATACGGTTATTACGGCTATCAGCAACGATAATATTGCCAAGAGCATCAATTGTAACACCCCATGGTTGATTAAATTTAGCTGCAGCTCTAGCACCATCAGTAGAACCAATACCACTACCAGCAATAGTGCTTACCATCCCGTCTGGGTCAATGCTGCGAATGCGATGATTATTTTGGTCAGTAACAATAATATTACCCAGAACATCAATTGCAACACCTATTGGGGACCTAAATCTAGCTGTAACGCTAGCGCCATCAGTAGTACCAAAAGTATTACTACCAGCAATAGTGGTCACTATACCATCTGGGGTAATTTTACGGATGCTATGATTATTTCTATCAGCAACAATAATATTACCAAAAGCATCAATCGTAACACCTCTTGGGGAACTAAATTTAGCTGTGGCACTAGCACCATTAACAAAACCACTAGTACTGCTACCAGCAATAGTTCTTACCACGCCCTCTGTGCTAATACTACGAATACGATGATTATTGGCATCAGCAACAATAATATTGCCATTAGCATCAATTGCAACAGACCTTGGCAAATCAAAGCTAGCTGTGCTAGTAGCCCCATCATCATCATCCCGTGAGCCATCTCCTGCCACAGTAGTTACAAATGCATCAATAACTAGCCAACTTGGTAATACAGTGCCTGGTGCGACACTAAAGACAAGGTTAGCACTATCAACATCGCTAGCGCTCAAACTATATTGGTATAAACTATTAGCTTTAGCACTAATAATTGGGACACTGGTAAAAACAGGGATACTTTCGGTCCCAACAACATTAATCTCAAAACTTTTAGTGGCAATGTGGACTGCATCACTAACACTAATGATAATTTCATAAATATTTTGAACCTCAGAATCGGGACTATGGTCAATTACTAATTGATTACCACCACTAATACTAAAACTAGCGCTATCTTCACCGCCAATAATACTAAAAGTAAGACTAGCGGGATTATTATCATCAGCGCTAATAGTGGCAATAATGCTATTTACTAATATACCTTCAAAAATAGTAGTAGTGCTAAGTGTTAAATTGGTTGGAATTGCACCACAACTACCATCATCTGTTACAGTGATATCAAAACTTTGCGAACTTTGAAGTTCACCATCACTAACAATAAGTTCTAAGCCATAAATACCAATATCACTGCAACTAGGGGTGCCTATAAGATTATTTTTATCAATTTTACGAATGCGGTTATTAACTTGGTCAGCAACAATAATATTACCACCGGCATCAATTGCAATATCCGTTGGAGACCAAAATTTAGCTGTGGCGCTGACGCCATCAGCAAAACCAGTTCCACTACCAGCAATGGTGGTTACTATACCATCTGGGCTAATGTTACGAATGCGGTTATTACCTGTATCAACAACGATAGTATTACCACTAATATCAATTGCAACACTTGTTGGAAAGCTAAATTTAGCTGTGGCACTAGCGCCATCAGCAAAACCAGTAACACTGCCAGCAATGGTGCTTACTATGTCATCTGTGCTAATCCTGCGAATAAGACTATTAATAGAATCAGCAACAATAATATTGCCAAGAGCATCAATTGCAATACCAGTTGGAGAAAAAAACATAGCTGTGGCGCTGGCACCATCGGCAAAATCAGCACTACTACCAGCGATAGTAGTTACTGTGCCACCTGCGCTAATTCTACGAATACGATGGTTGTTGGTATCAGCAATGATAATATTACCACTAGCATCAACTGCAACACCAACTGGATTATTAAATCTAGCTGTAGCACTAGCGCCATCAGCAAAACTAGTTTCACTACCAGCAATGGTGGTTACCATGCCATCTGGGGCAATGTTGCGGATACGATGATTACCAACATCGGCAATAATAATATTGCCACTGGCATCAATTGCAACACCCCGTGGCGACCTAAATCTAGCTGTTGCGCTAGCACCATCAGCAAAACTACCACTTGTGGCACCCGTTGGACCAGCACCAGCAATAGTAGTTACTACACCACCTGGGGTAATGCTACGGATACGATGATTAATGGTATCGGCAACGATAATATTGCCACTAGCATCAATTGCAACACCTGCTGGAGAATTAAAACTAGCTATGCTAGTAGTGCCATCATCACTACCAGCTAAACCTTTACCTGCCAAAGTGGTTACAAATAAGTCAATAGCTAGCCAATTTGGTAATTCAGTGCCCGAGGCAGCACTAAAGATAAGGTTGTTACTATCAGCATCGCTGGCATCCAAGTTATATCGGTATAAACTATTAACTCTAGCACTAATAATTGGGGTGCTAGTAAAAACGGGGGAGCTGGGAGCAGGCCTAGTAGTAACACTAAATATTGCACTTGTTACACTATTACCAGAACCTACAGTCAAAGTAGCAACGGTTTGAGTGTTAAACTCGCTACTAGATAAAACTTGAACGGCAACAGTTGCACCTGCGATAATTGCGCCATTAGTAGAGGTTGGGTTGCCGGCGCCTATGATATAAGTTCCACCCTCAATGCGAATACTAACAGTACTGTCAAAACCGGTAATGGTCGCTACATTAGAAATAATTAATGTATTTAGTCGCACGTCCGTTATCGTAGCAAAGCTAAAACGGTCTGCGTTTGCCATAATTGATAATGAACTTAGCAAAAATAAAGTAATAACAGTTATTCGTGATAATATAGTTCTCATAATTCTTTGTTATAATTATAAGCTTTTAAAATACGACTATAAGATAGCTCAAAAAACGTTACTCTGGTAATTTATGCTATCGCCTTTAGTAAAAATATTACTGCTGTTTCTTAGTCTACGTTACCGAATAATACCAAAGATTTTATCAATGTCAAGTAAATAAGGATAATTTTTACTCATGTACTCTACCCAAAATACAAAAATTAAAAACCTTATTACACACCTAACAGGCTATTTTACAAAATAGAAAAGTAAGATAATTTGGTGCGGAAGGAGAGACTCGAACTCTCAAGCTATTAAGCACTGGAACCTAAATCCAGCGTGTCTACCAATTCCACCACTCCCGCGTAAGAGAATTATTATACTTCATAGTTATGACGATGATGATAAACTGATTATGATTAACCACTAGGGTAATAGTGTTGACAGAGATGAAGTTTTATATATTATTGTCAAAAACAAAGAAACCAAAAATACCCTTAATTAGAATAATAGTAAAAAGAAATAATAAAGACTTTATGACAATAAGCACTGCCTAGTTAGCAAAAACCATCAGTCATAATTAATTAGGTGTAAGATAAATTCATTTGTATATGTTTTGCAGGTTAAAAGTAATTGTGTCTACACCTACGCTTGTGGGGATGCCTATGGTGTTAAGATTTTCTTGGTCTGCTAGGTAGCGCATAATTAACATACCATTGCTGTTTGCTTCTATTTAATCATCACCATCAATATTCAATCTAGTATAACCTCTTTGTAAAAATTCAAGTATTTGTTGGTTATCTCTTTGTGTATCAATTGTAGTTGCACCAGTGGTATCTATAGTATTAGTATAAACTATTAAAAATAGGATAATTAAAATACCATCGGTAGTAGTTAGCCTGCTACCGTCACCGTCAATATCTAAACCAAAGCGAACTACTACTTCTAGCAAAACATCATCGCTTTCACTAGTGCTATCTCTAGTGGCAGTTACAATTGTGGTGCCAGCGCCTGATATGGTTAGTACGCCTATGTTTATATCATCAAAGTTAGCAACGTTTAGAGGGCTGGAAGCAAAAGTTATTGTCCCAGTTGGACTAGCCCCACCTTGGGCTATGATGTTTTGAACAATAGCACCGTAGACGATATTTCTTGGATTATTATCAACAATAATAAAGTCGTCACTAACTGTTAAGCTAAAGCTAGTACTAACCGTAGCCCTATTGCCATCATCAGCAGTGATGATTATATCTGAATCCTCTATTTGTGTTGGAGTGCCAGTTATGCTGGTATTAGCACTATCAAAAATTAGGCCATTTAGCAAAGTAGAAAAACTGGCACTAATAGTGAGGTCATCGGCGTTGGCATCATTAAATGTATTAGCTGGAATAGTAAAAGTAAATGGATTTTCAAGTGAGGCAATTTGGTCTGATATAGGACTTGCAACGGTGGGTGTGGTATTGATGATAGTTATCCCCACCACTTTTAGTAGCGCTAATAATTAGTAGTGCCTAAGCTTTGTGCGCTAATGACACTATCTTGGCCAATAGTTGTAACATCTGGGTTGCTGGAGTTAAAGATAATAGCGCCTGTGCCGCTACCACCAGTTGCAGTTGCAAAACCACTTGCGGCATTTGCTTAAGTCGTATTGGTATAAACTAGAAGCTCTAGTGGTAATAGTTGGTGTGCCAGTAAAAACAAGAGCGTTGGGATCAGTTCTGGTAGTAACACTAAATGTCGCCCTTGTTGGACTTACCCCAGAACCAACAATTAAGATAGCAACAACTTGAGTATTAAACTCACTACTAGATAAAACCTGAAGGGCAATAGTAGCGCCTGAGATAATTGCACCTTCAGCTGCGGTTGGAGCGTTATTACCTATGTCATAAGAACCGCCCTAAATGCGAATGCTAACGATGCTGCCAAAAGTAGTAATATTTTCTATATTGGAAGTAATGAGTTGTTTGGTTGTGCGTCTATTATCGCAGTAAAACTAGAAGGTTCTCAAGTTCACGGCATAACACCAAACAATACCAGAAATTTTATCAATGTCAAGGAGATAAGAAGAACTTTTAATTGCATACTCTTCTTAATATACGATAACAAGGGACCTAAATCCAGTGTGTCTGCCGATACCGCATAAGGGGTATGTTTCATAGTTATTTATACTTTGCCCAACTTAGCTAAAAATTGACCTGTGTAAGAAGTGTTATTTTTAGTTAAGAGTTCAGGTGTACCACAAGCAATAATTTCCCCGCCGCCATAACCTCCTTCTGGCCCCAAATCAATCACCCAATCTGCGGTTTTAATTACATCTAAATTGTGCTCAATAATGACGATGGTATTACCTCTATCTCTTAATGATTGGATTACTTTTAATAACTGGCTAACATCGTCAAAATGCAAACCAGTTGTGGGTTCGTCTAAAATATATAAAGTATGCCCAGTATCACTTTTTGACAATTCTTTGGCAAGTTTGACCCGTTGGGCCTCACCGCCAGATAAAGTAACTGCATTTTGCCCCAAAGCAATATAAGATAAGCCTACTTCTACTAAAGTTGTTAACTTTTGATAAATTTTAGGAATAGGTTTAAAAAACACAGATGCTTCATACACAGTCATTGCCAATACTTCGGCAATATTTTTGCCTTTGTATAAAATTTCTAACGACTCACGGTTGTAACGTTTGCCACCACAAACATCACACTTAACATAAATATCTGCTAAAAAATGCATTTCTACCTTAATCAAGCCATCGCCCTTACAAGCCTCACAGCGTCCGCCTTGAACATTAAAACTAAAACGACCTGCTCTATACCCGCGCGCGCGACTTTGCTCAGTTAGGGCAAATAAATCACGAATTAAAGTAAATATACCGGTATAAGTTGCTGGATTAGATCTGGGCGTGCGTCCGATTGGGCTTTGGTCAATATTAACCACTTTATCTAGCTTTTTTAAACCAATTACTTCCTTATAAGGCGCGTTGCTTAGCTGGGCGCGATTGAGCTTATTAGCGGTAATGGGATAAAGAGTATTGTTAATTAAGGTAGATTTACCCGAACCAGAAACCCCAGTAATACAAGTGAGCACTCCAAGCGGTAACTTAAAATTTATGTTTTTAAGATTATTACCACTAGCACCTTTGATTTGTAAATAACCTTTAGCTTTTTTGCGTTTTTTAGGCACACTAATATTAAGGCGACCGCTTAGGTAATCACCAGTTAATGATTTGGTATTGCCAGCAATTTCTGTAGGTGTGCCTTGGGCTACCACTCTACCGCCATTTTTACCAGCTCCACGACCAATATCAAGGACAAAATCTGCAAGTTCAATTGCTTCTTGGTCATGCTCAACCACAATAACCGTATTACCTAAATCACGTAAATAACTTAGTGTAGAGAGTAATCTTTGATTATCCCTCTGATGTAAGCCAATTGATGGTTCATCAAGCACATATAATACTCCGGTTAAGCCAGCACCAATTTGACTAGCAAGACGAATACGTTGCGCCTCGCCCCCCGAAAGTGTGCTGGCGCGACGCTCAAGGCTTAAATATTCCAAACCCACATTAAGTAAAAAGCTTAATCTTCTAGTAATTTCTTTTAAAATTTTTTGCGCAATTTGCGCTTGTTTATCACTTAGGGCTAAATCATTGAAAAATTGTTGTAATTCATAAATAGAATATCTAGTTAATTGACTGATGTTATTTTGCCCAACAAGCACATTCCTAGCACGAATATTTAGCCGCTGACCATTGCAATCTTTACAATCTTGACTACTAATATAACGAGCTAACTGTTCATTGACCAAATGCACATCACTATTGTCATAACGTTGTTGCATATGGGCAATAATGCCAATAAAAGGTTTATTACTCTTAGTCAATCCATGCATACTTTTACGCATGCAAGGTATTTTTTGTTCGCCACTACCATATAGGACAATATTTTTGGCCTTTTCGCTTAAATCCTGAAAAGGAACGCTAGTATCAAAACCATAGCATTTAGCGACACAATCTAGCATTTGAAAAAAATAACCATTTGCCCTACCCCAGCCATAAATTGCCCCTTCTTCTAGGCTTAACTTGGGGTTTGCCACTACTTTTTTAACATCAAAAATATCCCTTACACCCAAACCGTCACAGCTAGGACAAGCGCCGGTTGGACTATTAAAAGAAAATAATCTAGGTTCTAATTCCTCTAAACTATAACCACAATTTGGACAAGAAAACTTAGCAGAAAAAACCAAGTTAATGCTCTCATCTTCCATACCAACGATTTGGACAATACCTCCACTTAAATCAAGAGCGGTTTCTAATGACTGCGCCAAGCGTTCGTTAATATCAGCGCGCACTTTTAAGCGGTCAATAACTACATTAATATCGTGATATTTTTTTGCATCAAGATTAATATCGTTATCTAGGTAAATAATTTCTTTATCAATCTTAACACGCAAAAAACCTTGCGCTTTAAGTTCACCGAGTAATTTTTTATACTCGCCTTTACGATGTTGGACAAGAGGCGCTAAAACCATAATCTTTTCATCTGACGGTAGTTTTGATACTTCATCAACCATCTGACTAATAGTTTTTGCTTCTAAAATTAAATTATGTTCAGGACATTTAGGCGTGCCGATACGCGCAAATAATAAGCGCAAGTAGTCATAAATTTCAGTAATGGTGCCAACTGTTGAACGCGGATTGTGTAAGGTAGTTTTTTGTTCAATAGAAATTGCTGGCGATAAACCTTCAATTAGCTCTACATCTGGCTTTTCCATAAGAGATAAAAATTGTCGCGCATAGGCTGATAAAGACTCGACATAACGTCGCTGCCCCTCAGCATAAATCGTATCAAAAGCCAAAGATGATTTACCAGAACCGGAAATACCAGTAATAACAACCAATTTATTACGTGGAATATCAACATCAATATTTTTTAAATTATGTGTTTTTGCACCTTTGATACTAATGAATTGATTCACAAAAAATACTGTCAAAAAAAGACAATCATACCTTATAATCTTTTTTTATGACAATAAAAACTCTAACTATTACTCAGCCTGATGACTGGCATTTGCACTTAAGAGAGAATTTAGCAATGCGTGATATTGTAGGTTTTAGCGCAGCACAAATGGGGCGAGCGATAGTAATGCCAAACCTAAAAAATCCTATTGTTAATGTCACACAAGCCCAATCTTATCATGATGATATTATTTCTGCCTTACCCAAAGGCAGTAATTTTAAGCCGCTAATGACCCTTTATTTAACTGATAATACTAGCAAAGAAGATATTAGTAATATTAATAAATACCAACATATTATTGGTGCTAAACTTTATCCAGCTGGCGCTACTAGTAATTCTGAACACGGAGTTACCAATATCAAAAAAATTTACCCTATTTTAGCAACAATGCAACAAATTGACTTGCCCCTACTAATCCACGGCGAGGTAGTAAATAATGAGGTTGATATATTTGATAGAGAAGCGGTTTTTATTGATACTATTTTAGCTAAAATTCACCACAATTTTCCTAATCTGCGTATTGTGCTGGAGCATATTACCACCAAAGATGCAGTAGATTTTGTGCGCTCAAGTCCAAATAATATTGCTGCAACCATCACCCCACAACACTTACTTAATAATCGTAATAGCATGCTTAATAATAGTATCCATCCGCACTACTTTTGCTTACCAGTTTTAAAAAGAGCGAGACCTCATCAACAAGCTTTAATCGCAGCTGCCACTTCTGCTAACCCTAAATTTTTCTTAGGTACTGATTCTGCGCCTCATCCAAAACACAAAAAAGAAAGTGACTGCGGTTGCGCTGGCATTTTTTCTGCTCATATTGCTATTGAACTCTACGCCACAGTCTTTGAAAAAGCATCTGCCTTAGATAAATTAGAAGGTTTTGCCTCTTTTTTTGGTGCTGATTTTTACCATCTACCCAGAAATAATAAAACTTTAACTTTATATAAAAAAAACCAAACTATCGTTAATTCTTACACCTTTGACAATACAATATTAGTACCGTATATGGCTGGTAAAACAATCAGTTGGAGCGCTAGACTCAACTAACCTATGCCTTTAATTGCCCATACCAAACTACCAACTTTTAATCGCCTTACTAAAGAAGGTGAATTGATCCTATCATCCAGGCGCGCCCATAGCCAAAGCATTCGTGAATTACACATTGGTTTATTAAATATGATGCCCGATGCCGCTCTAGAAGCTACAGAACGCCAATTTTTTCGCCTTATTGGACAAAGTAATCAAATAGCGCAATTTTTTATGCACCCTTTCTCACTATCAAGCATAGAGCGCGGCCAGACAACAACAACTCATATCAAAAAATATTACCAACCCTTTGAACAAATCAAAGCTCATGGATTAGATGCTCTAATTATCAGCGGCGCTCATCCAGATTTACTTAAAAATCATAAACCTTTAGACGAATTAAAAGAAGTGGTAAATTGGGCAAAAGATAATTTGGCATCTACTTTACTGTCTTGTTTTGCAACTCATGCGGTCTTGCAATTATACTACGGACAAAATCGCACACCTCTGCTACAAAAATGTTGGGGCGTATTTAGCCATCAAGTAAGCCAAAGACATCATCCACTAGTTGCTAATCTTAATACCCGCTTTGATGTGCCACATTCAAGGTTTAATCAAATTAGTAAGTCTCAGTTTGAGCGCGTTGGCTTAAAAGTCTTGGTTAATGCAAATATTGGTGTGCATCTAGCAGTTAGCGGTGACCTATTACGTCAAGTATTCTTACAGGGCCACCCAGAATATGATACCATCAGTCTATTAAAAGAGTACAAACGTGAAATAAAACAATTTATAACCAATAATCGCAGCGACTACCCTCCTCTGCCCGAATACTACCTAAACACTCAAGCCCAAGCTATTTTAGGAGAATTTAAGCAAAAAATACTAGCTAATAAATTAGATTTAAACGCTTTCCCAGAAGAATTATTAACCTCAATGTTAGACAATACTTGGCGCGACAGCGCGGTCCAGCTAATAAATAATTGGGTTGGTTGTGTTTATCAAACCACACACAAAAACCTGCACCGACAATTTATGCAAGGCATAAACCCCAACAACCCACTTAATTTATCGCTCTAATCTTAACGAAATGCTCATAAGAACTAAGCTTTGATATAAGAAAAAGCTTTTGGTAAATTTGAGGTATTTTTTTGCACCAATTTTATTTTATGTGCTAACGTACAGTTGGTGTGTCACACCTAGATACTTATATTCAATTTTTCAATCTCACTATTTGGATGATTTTCTGTCGTTAAATGGTCTTTCTATCAATTCTTTTACTTCTTTTTGCCTATCTTTTTTCAAAATAGGAATTAAAGTCGCCTCCACTTGGTCGGGCCTCCAGTGATTTATAATTGAACTGCCAGTATTGCGCTCAATTTGTTTTTGAACGATTACAGAATTTGAAACAAGTGTCAAATACTCCGACAATAACTACTTGTTATCCATTTTTAATCTCAAAATTCCACTACAAACAATCATTTTTTGTGGTTCTTCGTCCAAGACACAGGTCATGCTGGACGTTGCATCTTTTAAAAGCAAAATCTCGTATCTGTGGCTAATGTGATTTTAATGTTTCGTACAATTTCTCAGATATAAGCTGCTGATCGTTGGTAGAAAGCTCAAATTTTGAAAGATTGCTTACACAAACCAAAGGCATGTCATTTTCTTGATACATTTTGCTTCCAAGCTCAACGCTTTTTTTGACCTTTGCCAAATTTCCTAATTCATCAAAACCATTTTCATATTTTTTCACTGTTTCAATCATTTCTTCATATTTCGGTTGAAAGTATTCTGCGCCAAAAAAAGTTTTTTGAAAGATTTTGATTTCAATTTATCTTGAATATCTAAATAATCAGCAAAAAAATCTGCATCAATTCTTAATGAATGAGATTTTTTTATTGTTTTATAATTTACAACTGAATATTGCATATTAGATTATATTAAGACTCTAATTCTTCTTCACTTTTGGATACGTTCCCTACTAATAAATCAATTTCATATTTATTAGTGAAATATATGTCTAAAAATTCCAGACTTAGTTTGGTAAACTTCTTTTTATCTTTAATTTAATTACCTTGTTCATCAAACAAACAAAAATCTGAATGAGCTCCATAATTTCCAAAGTTTTTAATTTTATGAAGTAGATCCTTCAATTTTTTAGATGCCCATGTCGATTTTATTTATTTATATAAATTATCACCCTCTGCTTCATTACTAATCATTCCTTATTAAATGGTTCTACGCACCATTATCATACATGCGTTATAAAGACCATTATTGTAGCAATTTATAGATTCTTCAAAGTCACTTTGTATCTCTAAAATACTTTGGATATTGTTCATAAGTTTTATTTCATTAAATCATCAAGCCATTAGACAATACGTCCAAAATATCTGCAATTTCTAAACAAACACGCACCTGTGGTGTGTGATTAGTCAAAACGTTGTGCAAAATAGATTCAAACACCATTCAAACTGGCGGAGTGGACGGGACTCGAACCCGCGACCCCCTGCGTGACAGGCAGGTATTCTAACCAGCTGAACTACCACTCCAATAATTGGTGGGCGCTACAAGACTTGAACTTGTGACCCTCGCCTTGTAAGGGCGATGCTCTCCCAACTGAGCTAAGCGCCCATATATAAAGTTAATTTCCCATAAAAAAAACTCTGATTAAACCAATATAACAAGCCTAATCAGAGTTTTTAAAGTAGCCAACAATTATCTATTAACTGAATCTTTGAGAATTTTACCAGCTTTAAAAGCAGGCATTTTGCTTGCCTTAATTTGAATCATAGCGCCTGTTTGCGGATTACGTCCGGTTCTAGCTGCCCTGTTACGGACAACAAAACTGCCAAACCCAGTAATAACCACTGAATCGTTACTAGATAAACTAGAAATTATGGTATTGGTAACTGCATCTAATGCCCTAGCTGCATCTGCCTTGCTTAAACCGGATTTGCTTGCAACTGAAGCAATCAATTCTGTTTTATTCATACTTCCTTCTCCTATTGAAAAATAAAAAATAAATAACCACGGGGGTAATTATCCATTTAAAAGCAAGCGTTGTCAATTAAAATATCTAAAAAAATTATTTTTTTAATGTTTTTAATGTTGTTTTAATTAATTTTGGACTAATAGCTCCTATAAATTTAGCCACAATAATGCCATTTTCATTGACAATAAAAGTCTCAGGCGTAGCATAAACACCTAGTTCTAATCCAAGTTTGCCCTGATCATCAAAAATGATTCCATCATAGGGGTTGCCATAATGTTTTAAAAAAGTCTTAGCATCAGTTAGCCTATCTTTGTAGTTAATACCAATCATTTTTACATCGTATTCTTTAGCAATAGTAAGTAAGTCAGGGTGTTCTGCCAAACAAGTAACACACCAAGACGCCCAAACATTAACTAAACTCAATTGATTGCCAAGCATATCAGCACTACTAATATTTTTACCACTTAAATCCTTAACTATTAAATTTGGAAACGACTTACCTATAAGTGGTGATGGCAATTTTTTGGTATCTAAACTCAAACCGATATACAAAAAAATCACTAGGACTAAAAAAAATAAAAGTGGTAGGTAACGTTTCATTTTCTCTTAACTTTTAGCGCTGCAGCTACTTCGGGTGGCATATAATTTTCATCGTGTTTAGCTAGCACCTCACTGGCACTGAAAATAGTACCCGACATTTTACCAGTAGCAATAATACCTTGACCTTGGCGAAATAAATCTGGCAAAATACCTCTATAAACCACATTAACTTTGGCAACGGTATCGCTAATGGTAAATCTTGTTGTCAAGCCGTCACGTTGCACGCTACCATTTAATACTAAACCGCCTAGGCGAAAACTTTTATGGATAGGAGTTTTTTTCTTAACCACATCTTCTGGAGTGTAAAAATAGAGCAAATTTTCATTAAATGCCTTAATGCCAAGATAGACAGCAACACTTGCAACAAATAAAATGGTAAATACAAATAATAATCTTGATTGTCTTTTAGTCATCTCTTCTATATTTTAATTTTAATTGACTAATAACATATTTTCTGCTACGAGCAAATTGTATACTCAATAACAATAAACTAATAAACCCTATACTGTAAGCTGCCAAAATATAAGCACCATATTTACTAAATGGCAATAGTGTGATTAACCAATCTAGCATTTTCCTTCCATTACTAATTCCCTCACCCAGCGTCTATTTTGCTCATGCAATAAAACCTCGGTGCGCGTTCTTATTAACACCAAACTTATATAAAGTAATTTAAAAGCAATTAACATTACAAATAAGGGAAGAAGCATTTCTATATGAATACTTGGTGCGCCAATTTTACTGATTGATGCGCCTTGGTGCAAGGTATTCCACCATTCAACCGAATAATGAATAATTGGTAGATTAATTAAGCCTACAATCGCCAGTACACTACTTGCCCTAATGCCGCTTTGAGGATTAGAAAACGCATTATTAAGAGCTATATAAGCAAGATATAAAAATAGTAAAATCAGTTCTGAGGTTAGGCGAGCATCCCAAACCCAATAAGCGCCCCACATAGGCTTGCCCCAAATAGCGCCGCTTGCAAGAGCAACAAAAGTGAAGACTGCTCCAATTGGAGCTGAGGACTTGGCTACCATATCCGCCAACTTAATACGCCAAACCAATCCAATAATAGCGCTAATTGCCATTATTAAATAAATAAACATTGACAGCCACGCCGCCGGTACATGCAAAAACATAATGCGATAACTATCACCTTGTTGATAATCAATAGGGGCAATAAATAACCCCCACACAAGCCCGACAACTACTACTACTGCAAATGATGCTAAAAACCACGGAAGCAGTCTAGATGAGGTGTGGTAAAAATACTGTGGCGAGGCAAACCTTTGCACTATTGACCAAATACGAACAAACATATTACAATTTATAAACTTAAAACTAGTATTTTAACCTATCTAGCAACCTTTACCACTTGATTGCGTAAATAGAGTGCTTCAACTGGTTGATTTATCTGGTGAGGATAATACTGAGCGCACAGACGAGCTAAATACTTTGCATTGGGAACTTGATTGGCAATAATATTATCTATCCCAGTTTGCTTTGCTAATACCCCACCATAAGCCTCCCACCCATTACCAATACCTAAATAATTATTTGCAAATTTAGGCATAGTGCTTGGTTTTTGTACAGCCATATTTAACACCTTTTGGCGCTGCACATCCGCCCAATATACCTCAGACATTCTTGCATCTAATACTACTAATAAAAAGTTAAGTTTTTGGCGCTGTGGATAGGCTAGAATTTCAAATGTGGAAAAGCCAACAGTCGCAATATTATGAGCTAAAGATAGGCCTTGAACAACACCTAAACCTAGGCGAATACCGGTAAACGAACCTGGTCCTCTATTATAAGCAATACAATCAATTTGAGCTAAATCTAGCCCCGATTCACTCAGCACTTCAGAACATAAATTAAGCACTAAAGAGGATGGTTTTTGCTCATTATCTATAAAGCGATTAAATTGACCATTTTTAGTCAATAAGCTAACAGAACAAGCTGTTGTTACCGATTCAATAGCTAGTATATTTGGCATAAAATTTTTGGTAATTATGAAACATTTTTAACACTAGCTGCTGACGTTTTTTAAGTAATTGTGGATATTTGCTTGGATGGTAGATCGCCGGACCTTTTAGCATTGCCACCAATTGAGCTTTTTGTTCTAGAGTAATCCTATCAAGCGGTTTGCCAAAATAGTGATAAGAGGCATTTTTAAATCCAACTATATGTGTATTACCACTGCTACCTAAATAAGCGCTATTAAGATAACTTGTCAAAATGAATTCTTTACTAAAATTATTTTCTAATATTTTAGTCATTATTAATTCTAATAATTTGCGTTTTAAACTGCGTTTAGAGCTTAGTAACTCATTTTTAATCAATTGTTGACTAATAGTGCTGGCACCACGTAAGGGCTTGTCATCTAGTAAATATTCTTTAAAGGCAATTAAAACTTCACGCACATCTATGCCTGAGTGATAAAAAAATTTCTGGTCCTCAACCGCAAGCACCATATTGATTAAATTCCTAGGATAACCATCCAAATCACCACCAATATCGTAGCCATCACTAGTGCGAAAATGTTTTACCACTTCTAGCCGTAATTGTTCATACACACTAAGTAATTTAATACTGATAGCTAACACTGATATTAGTATTAAAATGTTAATAACTGGTTTTTTCAAAATTAAAGTTTTGGATTGATTGGCCAAGTGATATATTATACAATTTTATGTTAAAATGCCTAGCAAATATTTGCTATTTATGTTGTTGCTATGAGCCAATACACAGCCGATTCTATTGAGGTTTTATCCGGATTAGAACCAGTGCAAAAACGCCCTGGCATGTATACTAATACTGAATGCCCAAATCACTTAGCTCAAGAAATTATTGACAATAGCATTGATGAAGCCATTGCCGGTTTTGCTAATAAAATTGAGGTATATCTGCACACCGATGGTAGTATGACCATTAATGACAATGGTAGGGGAATGCCAATTGATATTCACCCTCAAGAAGGCGTTCCTGGGGTAGAAGTAATTTTGTCTAAATTACACGCTGGTGGTAAGTTTTCCAATAAAAATTATGAGTTTTCCGGTGGTTTACACGGAGTTGGTATTTCAGTAGTAAATGCTCTATCAAGCTCGGTTGAGGTTTGGATTAGACGTAATAATAAAGAATACTACATTGCTTTTGCTAACGGTAAAAAAACCATTGATTTGAGTATTATAGGTGAAGTTAGCAAACGCAATACTGGCACAAAAATTAAATTTTTACCCAATAAAACTTATTTCGACAACTCCAAATTTACCATTAAATCCCTGCGTCACACCTTACGTTCTAAAGCCATTTTATTAAACGACTTAGAAATTATTTTTTATAACGAAATTGATGACAGCAGAGATAGTTGGCGCTATGAAAATGGGTTAAAAGATTACCTAAAAAATAGTCTTGATGGATTAGAATCATTACCAAATGAACCACTAATTCTTGAAGGAAATAACAATGGAGAAAAGATAAATATTGCCATTGCCTGGCTACCGCAATACGGCCAGTTAATAACTCAGAGCTATGTTAATTTAATACCTACTACCTTAGGAGGCACTCACGTGAACGGCTTGCGTTTGGGGCTAACAGAAGCGTTAAAAGAATTTTGCGAATTTCGTAATTTAGCTCCTAAAAATATCAAAATCACTCCTGAAGATGTTTGGCAAAAAATAGCCTATGTTTTAAGCATTAAAGTCAAAGAGCCGCAATTCTCTGGACAAACTAAAGAGCGTTTATCTAGTAGAGAATGTGCTTCATTTGTAAATAACATTGTCAAAGATGCTTTTAGCTTATGGCTTAATCAACACGCTATCATTGGTGAAAAAATAGCTCAGTTGGCAATTGATAATGCCCAAACTAAACTAAAAAATCAAAAAAAAATAGTACGTAAAAAAATCACCAGCGGTCCGGCCCTACCCGGCAAGCTGGCTGATTGTGTGACAACAGATATTGACAAAACCGAATTATTTTTAGTAGAAGGAGACTCTGCCGGCGGTTCTGCTAAACAGGCTCGTGATAAAGGCTACCAAGCAATTCTGCCGCTACGAGGCAAAATTTTAAACACTTGGGAGGTGGATACTGCTCATATACTTAGTTCAAATGAAATTCACGATATTAGTATCGCCATTGGATTAGAACCTGATAATGAAGACTTATCAGGCTTGCGTTATGGTAAGATTTGTATTCTAGCCGATGCTGACTCAGATGGCTTACATATCGCAACCTTGATTTGCGCCCTATTTGTCAAGCACTTTCCTGCTTTGGTTCGCCAAGGCTGTGTGTTTGTTGCCGTCCCGCCGCTGTATCGCATTGATGCAGCAAAAGAAGTGTATTACGCTATTGATGATAGTCAAAAAGAGCAAATTATCGCCAATATTAAAAATAAAAAGTCCAATACCAATATCCAAGTGCAACGTTTTAAAGGATTAGGCGAGATGAACCCAACGCAATTACGTCAAACTACTATGTTGCCCCAAAGTCGTTCTCTAATTCAACTAACCTTAGACGACCAAACCCAAACTACACAACTAATGGATATGCTACTTTCTAAAAAACGCGCTAATGACCGCAAATACTGGCTAGAAAATAAAGGCAACTTGGCAAATGTTGAATAGAAAAGCAGTTGTGCTATTATCAGGAGGTTTGGACTCAAGCACTTGCTTAACCATTGCCAAAAATAAGGGTTTTAGTTGTTATGCTCTTAGTTTTGATTATGGTCAAAAACAAAAATATGAGCTTGAAGTAGCTAAGCAAATAGCAATTAATATAGGTGTTAAAAAGCACAAAATTATCAGTATAAACGGCATTAGCGGTTCAGCTTTAACCGATGATAATATTCAAGTGCCAAATTATAGTAAAAGTGATATTATACCAATTACTTATGTCCCAGCTCGTAATGCTATCTTTCTTACCCACGCGCTAGGTTTTGCAGAAACTATTAATGCTTGGGATATTTTTATAGGCGTAAATGCTGTTGATTATTCTGGCTATCCCGATTGTCGTCCTGAGTTTATAGAAGCCTATACTAAAATGGCAAACCTAGCCACTAAAGGAGCAATTACAGGACAAAAAACTGTTATCCATACTCCGCTAATTAAGCTTAATAAAGCAGAAATTATCAAACTTGGTCAAAACCTAAATGTTAATTATAGCAAAACTATTTCTTGTTATCAAGCAAATAAAAGCGGCAAAGCTTGTGGCAAATGTGATGCTTGTGTTATCAGAAAGCAAGGTTTTGCTCAAGCAAACATAGCCGACCCTACACTTTATTACTAGTCTTTGTCTTAAAACTAAATAAATAGTCAATTATTCCCAACTCGTTAAAAAACTCTTGTTTTCGCTAAAAATAAATTTTACAAATATTGCAAAATACACCTTTTATTATCTTTTCTTGATTTTAATGGTAATGTGATTTTGGTTTTGAACGATAGTTAAAATTTGATGCCCGTGTATTTTTGCCCAGGCGGGAATATCATTAAGAACACCCCTGTCAGTAGTAGTAATTTTAATAATTTCATTGGTGGCTATAGTGTCCATTTTTTTAGCCAACTTTATCACTGGTAGTGGACAAAGCAGATATTTTACATCTAAGTTATAAGTTGTCATATCCAGTTTTTAGTAATTAAAAAATCACTATATAATTTATCTTCTTGACTATTCTGGGCGGGCTTATATTGATACTTCCAGTTAACAACAGGCGGTAATGAGATTAAAACAGACTCCGTGCGTCCACCGCTTTGCAAACCAAATAAAGTTCCACGGTCGTAAATAAGATTAAATTCTACGTAGCGTCCGCGCCGATAAGCTTGCCAATTTTTATGTTTACTATTAAATTTGCTAGATTTACGCTTTGCAACAATTGGTAAATAACCAGTTAAAAAACTATTGCCAACGCTTTTGATAAAACTAAAGCAATGATCAAACCCACCCTCGTTTAAATCATCAAAAAATATCCCGCCAATGCCACGCGGTTCTTGACGATGTTTTAAGTAAAAATAGTCGTCACACCATTTTTTATAACGAGCATAAACTTCAGTTCCAAAAGGTTCACAAGCATTTTTAGCATTTTTGTGCCAATGGATACAATCTTGTTCAAAACCATAATAAGGAGTTAAATCATAGCCACCGCCAAACCACCAAATTGGTTTTTTACCTGTTTTAAACGCAATAAAAAAGCGCACATTCATATGCACAGTTGGCACAAAGGGATTATCAGGATGTAATACCAATGAAACTCCCATTGCCGTAAAATCACGACCTTTTAGCTCAGGACGACTAGCACTGGCAGTAGCAGGCATATTACTAGCACAAACTAAAGAAAAATTTACCCCACCACGTTCAAAAACTCCACCGTTATTAATAACAAAAGTCTTGCCATAACCAGTATTATTGCCTTTTTGCCAATGGTCTTGCAAAAATTTCTCCTTATTGTCAATTTGCTCTAGGGCGCTACAAATATTAATTTGTAAATTTAACAAATAGTTCTCAACTGCTTTTTTATCTAACATCTGTAAATTTTATTGATTATTAAATGTTTAATAATAGACGGCTGATTTTCACAAGCAGGACGATTAGGTAGAATAATCGCATTTAATTTTTGTCCAAAATACTTACGCAGTTTTAACGCACTTTTAGCATGGCTATAACCACTAATATTAGCGCTAGTAGATACTAAAGCGCTATCAACTTTAGAGCATAAATAATCAATAATTGGATGGCTGCTAATACGCACAGCAACCGTTGCAAAATTGCCACAAATAAATATAGGCACGCACTGGCTTTTTACCACTAAATAAGTGGTTGGCTTGCTATTGTTACTAATTTGATAAATTTGATTATCGGTTAATTTGGACAAATAAGGTAGCACCAAGTTAATATCATTTGCCAGTAAAATTAAGCCTTTATTAGATGGACGTTTTTTAAGCGCTAATAATTTCTTAATTGCCAAAGGTTTATCAGGCAAAGTTGCTAAACCATAAATAGTATCTGTTGGATGAGCGATTATGCCACCACGTTTTAAAGCTAAGCAGGCATAATTTAATTGGGTTTTAGGTAAATACATCAGCGTTATAAAGTTGAGCATACAAGCCTTGTTTTCTAAGCAAATACTGATGTTTACCTTGCTCAATAATACGTCCTTTACCCAATACAACAATATTATCAGCATGTACTACTGTGGTTAAACGATGAGCGATAATAATTAAGGTTTTATGCCCGCGCAGGTTAGCAATTGCGCGCTGGACTTGTTTTTCGGTTTTATTATCTAGCGATGAAGTTGCTTCATCAAAAATCAAAATCGGTGTATTTTTTGCCAAGGCTCTTGCTATGGCTAATCTTTGGCGTTGCCCTCCTGAAAGTTGAACTCCATCTTCACCAATTTCACTATCAAACTTATCAGGTAGTTTTTCAATAAAATCGGTAGCAAATGCCATATCCGCAGCTTGTTTAATTATTGCAAAAGGCATATCTTCCCGACCAAAAGCAATATTTTTAGCAATGCTAGTATCAAATAGCTGCACCGATTGGTCAACAAAGCTCAATACTTTACGATATTCTTCAAGGTCTAATTGACTAATATCAACCCCTTCAAGCTCAATGATGCCTTTATCTAACTCATAAAATCGGCATAATAATTGGACAATCGTACTCTTACCACTACCAGTCTCTCCAACTAAGGCAATAGTTTGCCCCTCTTTAATAGTTAAATTAATATCGCTAAGGATAGTTTTATTAAATTTATAACCAAAATTAACGTTTTTAAAATTAATATTACCCTTAACAATTGGCAATTCCTTAGTTTTAACATTAAATTGTTCTTCTAAATCTAATAACCTAAACACACTCTCAGCGCCTGCTAAGGCAATTTGTAAAGGTTTATTGATATTAATCACTTGTTTAACCGGCTTGATTAAAATAGTAAGAGCGGTAAAAAAAGCTAAAAAATCACCAGCGCTCATTTGTAAATAAACACTAGAAAAATACACCACTACACTAAGACTAATAGCAAGACCAACACTAGCAATAGCAGTATTTAAACTACCCACTATGTCCAATTGAAAACGTTGCTTACGAATTTTAGCACCAAGATTAAAAAACCGTTGTTTTTCAGATTTTTGCGCGTGATAAAGCTTAACTAATGCTTGGGCAGAAATATCTTCATTTAGTAAATGAGTGAGCTTACCCATAGACTGCTGGACAATTTGACTAGAACGACGCATCTTCGTTGCTGCCAAACGCACACTCCAAACAATAATAGGCATGAGCGCTAATAATACTAAACTAAGTTGCCAACTTTTATAAACCAAATAACTAATTAGAATAATTACCATTGCTAAAGCTTGAATTAAACTAATCCAAATTCCTGAAATTGCTCTGGATATTTGTTCAATATCATAAGTAATTTTTGCCAAAATACTACCAGTGCTATTTGCATCAAAATAAGTAGTTGGTAGCTTTAAAATCTTACTAAAAACATCCTTTCGCAAATTAAAGACCACCTGTTGTGAAACCCAAGAATTACTAGCGGTATGTAACAAAGTAAATGATGCGCTTAAAAAACCAATACTAAATAAAACAACAGCATAAAAAAACGCTTGAGAATGTTTACGTTCAAAGCCGAATAAATTATCCACAATCCTACCAGTTAACTCCGGTAAAGCGCTAGTAAACGCGCTAGCAATAATAACAGCAAAAATGGTAATAATAATTTTGTCTAAATAAGGGTTGATGTAAGGATAAAGTCGCCTAAAAAAAGATAAATATGACATGCTTTATTTATGATAGTTCGGTGCTTCTTTAGTAATACTTACATCATGCACATGAGATTCGACCATCCCAGCGTTTGTAATTTGAACAAATTGAGCTTTGATGTGCATTTGAGACAAACTTTTACAACCAGCATAGCCCATCATCGCGCGCACACCGCCTATCATTTGATGTACAATAGCGCGTAATGCCCCTTTAAAAGGCACCCTACCTTCAACGCCTTCTGGAACTAATTTATCAGCTTGTTTATCAATTTGAAAATATCTGTCAGAAGAACCATAAACTTGCTCCATAGCACTAATTGAACCCATACCACGATAAGACTTATAACTGCGTCCCTTATAAAGTTCAATTTCGCCTGGGGCTTCCTCAGTCCCAGCAAACAAACTACCAATCATAACTGCATTAGCCCCAGCAACAAAGGCTTTAGCAATATCACCTGAATAACGAATACCACCATCAGCAATCACACCAACCTTGGTCTTAACTAGGGCGTTAGCAACATTAATAATAGCACTAATTTGAGGCATACCTACTCCGGCAACAATACGAGTAGTGCAAATACTACCGGGACCAATGCCAACTTTAACCGCATCAACGCCTGCCTTTGCCAACGCCTTAGCAGCATCGGCAGTTGCGATATTACCAGCAATAATATCAAGTTTTGGATATTGCTTTTTAGTTTTAATGACCCTATCAATCACTTGTTGGGAATGCCCATGGGCAGTATCAATAACAATCACGTCAACACCGGCATTAACTAAGCCGGCAATACGAGCGGAAGTCCCACTACCAACGCCAACTGCGGCACCAACAAGCAATCTTTCTAATTTATCTTTACTAGCATTTGGGTAATGAGATGAACGTTCAATATCTTTAACTGTAATCATGCCGTTCAGTTTAAAACTATTATCAACTACAAGCACACGTTCAATGCGATAACGGTGTAATAACGCTTTAATTTTGCTAAGTTCAATATTTTGCCTAACAGTAATAAGTTTATTTTTAGGTGTCATATTATCTTTTACCAAACTAGCTAAATTTTCTTGAAAACGAATATCACGACTAGTAATCAAGCCCCGTAATTGGCCATCTTTTAAAACAGGCAGTGCTGAAATACCATACTGCTTTTGTAAATTAAGCACATCAGCAATACTAGCATTGGCATCAACTGTGACAGGGTTGCGAATAATGTTACTCTCATGACGTTTGACCTTACTGACTTCACGCGCTTGGTCATCAGCTGAGATATTTTTATGAATAATACCCAAACCACCTTCTTGGGCAATAGCAATGGCAAGTTTAGATTCAGTAACAGTATCCATCGCCGCAGATAGAAGAGGTGTTCTTAGTTTAATATTAGAGGTTAATTGGGTGCTAATATCGGTTGCTTTTGGCAATACAGTTGAATGATTGGGAACAATTAAGACATCATCAAAAGTCAGGGCAATTGGCTGGATTTTTTTCATAAGTAAGATTTGCGTTTTTGAAAAAAGATTTTACCCAAAATAGCGCCAATAATAGCTCCTACTAACAAAACCAAAGCGCCAACAATAAACCAATTTCTAGCGCTACGCTCTTGTTCGTAACTGGTATTTTGTCTGAGTAATTGTATTTGTGATGCTTGTTGCAAAATTTGACTGGTTAATTGGCGATTTTTATGCTCAATTTTAATTGCATCTTGGTAGGTTTTCTGGATATGTTCAATTTGAACTTCAGCTTTATTTTTTTCAATCAAAGTTTGTCGCTGTTGCTGTGATAATTGCTGAAATTGTTTTTCTAAGCTTGTAAAACGTTTTTTCAACTGACTTAAATTATGTTGAGTAGCATTATACCTATCTTGTAATATAGCTAGCTCAGACCTTGCCGCACGACTGCCCATTAAATAACGTGAAGCAATCCAGCCTGTCTCGCCCTGCTTGGTCTCTACCTGTGTCCAACCAGAATCAGTGGTTTGTAGCAAGAATAATTCATCACCCGAAGTTACCATTCTAATCATCTCGCTACTACTACTTTTCTCACTACGTACCGGAATTTCAACCTGATCACTAACATAAACAGAGGTTTGCGCCTGTAATTGTATAGTTATCAATAATAAAATGATTCTAATCATAGTTTGCTAATAGTCTGATATTGCTCATTTAATGCAACTAAACTGTTATTAATACTGACTAATTTCGCTTTTTCTGCGGTAACAATTGTAGGCGGGGCATTATTTACAAATTGTTCATTGTCCAATTTTGCCTGAAATTGTCGTTGTTGTTTGCTTAATTTCGCAATTTCTTGATTTAAGCGTTTAATTTCTTCGCCCTTATCAATCAAATTTTTAAATGGAATTAAAATTCTAAGCTTACCGACCACCATGGTAGCGCACTTTGGCAGCATTTTTTGAGCATTAATGAATTCAATGCTTGTCAATTTAGCAATACCGGTTAATAAGGTTTCATTAGCATCAATAAGCTTAATATCTTGACTTCTATACTCAGCTAATAAACACGGCAATTTCTTAGATGGTGCAATATTGTGCTTAGAGCGAATTTGACGCACTGCTAAAATAAAATCTTGTAAATATTTAATTTCAGAAAAGGCTTTTTTATCAATATTAAAATCGCCTACATCTGGATATTTTTCACTTGCTAAACTAAGACTTTTGGAAGCTAAATACGTCTGACAATGACGATAAATTTCTTCAGTAATAAAAGGTATTATTGGATGTAGTAATTTTAATATGTTGATCAAAGTTACTAGTAATACTTGCTGAGTTTTTGGATTTTGGTGCTGATTTTTTAACTGAATTTTAGCAAACTCTAAATACCAATCACAATAATCATGCCAAACAAAACTATATAAGTTTTTCGCCATTAAATCAAAGCGATAATCTTTGATATGCTTATTTGTTATTTTAATATTTTGGGCTAATTGAGACTCAATCCAACTATCAATATTACTAGCGCTAGCTATATTTTTACTAAGTGCGTCTTTATCTAAATTAGCAAGCACAAAGCGTGCTGCATTCCAAAGTTTATTACAAAAATTACGATATGCTTCAACACGTTTTAAATCAAAGGAAATATCATGCCCAAATGAAGCCAGAGAAGCAAAAGTAAAACGTAACGCATCAGTGCCAAAAGCTGGTATGCCATTTGGATAAGTCTTATTAGTTGCTTTTTTGATTCTTTCGACCATTTTTGGTTGCATCAAGCCAGTTATACGTTTTGCTAATAAATCCCCTAAACTAATACCATCAATACAATCAATTGGATCTAAAACATTACCCTTGGATTTAGACATTTTCTGACCATTATGGTCACGAATAAGACCGGTGATATAAATATCTCTAAAAGGCACATCGCCAATAAATTTAAGCCCAAACATTATCATTCTTGCTACCCAAAAAAAGATAATATCAAAACCTGTTACTAAGACGCTAGTAGGATAAAAATAAGATAATTCTGAGGTTTTTTCAGGCCAACCTAGAGTAGAAAACGGCCATAAAGCAGAAGAAAACCAAGTATCAAGCACATCTTCATCTTGGACAAGTTTAACTTCTGCACCCGCTTTTTTTTGTGCCTCCTCTAGACTAGTTGCAACATAAATATTACCCTTGTCATCATACCAAGCAGGAATGCGATGCCCCCACCAAATTTGGCGAGAAACACACCAATCAGCAATATTATCCATCCAATTAAAATAAGTTTTCTGCCAATTAGGGGGCACAAAACGAATAGTACCTCTTCTAACAGCATCAATAGCAGGACTGGATAGTTGCGCTGTTTTAACAAACCATTGGTCAGTCAAATATGGCTCAATAACACTACCAGTACGGTCACCCTTGGGAAGTTTTAGACTATGAGAGATGGTTTTTAACAACAAACCTTGAGACCTTAACTCAGCTACAATTTTATCTCTAGCAACAAACCTGTCCAAACCTTGATACTCCTTAGGTGTATTATTATTAAGGCTGGCATCTGCTGCAAAAATGTTAATAGGCTTTATTTGATGACGTTTGCCGACTTCATAATCATTAAAATCATGTGCTGGAGTAATTTTAACGCAACCACTACCAAAGTCCATATCTACATAATCGTCAGCAATAATAGACACGATACGTTTACAAACAGGAACTATAACTTTTTTGCCAATTAAGTGCTTATAACGTTTATCAGCAGGATTAACCGCTAGCGCACCGTCAGCAAGGATAGTCTCTGGCCTAGTAGTGGCGATTTCTAAAAAACCACTATCTATTAATGGATAGCGTATAAAATACATCAAACCTTTTTCTTCTACATTTTCTACCTCTAAATCGGATACCGCTGTTTTTAGCATCGGGTCCCAATTTACCAGACGTTTGCCACGATAAATCAAGCCTTGCTCATACAAATTAACAAACACTTCTCTAACAGCATTAGATAAACCATCATCTAATGTAAATCTTTTCCGATTCCAATCAACTGCTAATCCTAAACGCCTCATCTGTTCAGTAATGGTATTACCAGATGTTTTTTTCCACTGCCAAACTTCATCCACAAACTTATCGCGCTCTAAATCAACGCGCTTAATACCTTTAGCACTTAATTGTCTTTCCACTACCATTTGAGTAGCAATACCAGCATGGTCGGTGCCCACCTGCCATAAAACAGATTTACCTTGCATTTTTTGACTACGAATAAGAATATCCATAATAGTATGCTGAAAAGCATGTCCCATATGCAAGCTACCGGTTATATTAGGAGGCGGTAGCATAACACAATAAGATTGTTTAGACTTGCCTCTAGTATTAGCAGCAAATAAGTTTAGATTGGACCAATGATTAAGATAACGATTTTCAATTTCTTGTGGATGATAAACTTTATCCATAAACACCTAAATTACCTAACAAATTGGCTATTATACGCAATTGGTAAATAAAAAACTAATTTGTCATATATTGGCACTGAGTAATTTTTGTGCTTGAACTAAAGTTATATTTTTACGTTTAGCATAGTCTTCTACCTGTTCGTTATTAATTTTACCAACACCAAAATATCTAGCATCAGAATGAACAAAATACCAGCCACTAACACTAGCAGCTGGCAACATAGCAAAATTATCAGTAAGACTAATTTGAGCATTTTTTTTCACACTAAGTAATTGCCAAAGTTTTCGTTTTTCACTGTGTTCGGGACATGCTGGATAACCTGGGGCAGGACGTATGCCTTGATATTTTTCACTAATTAAATCTTCATTACTAAACTGTTTGGTTTGGTAGCCCCAAAATTCGGTTCTAACGCGACTATGCATTAGTTCGGCAAATGCTTCTGCCAATCTGTCGGCCAATGCTTTTGCCATAATAGCATTGTAATCATCATAATTTTTTTCATAATTTGCTACCAGCTTATCACTATTAATACCGGAGCTAACTGCAAAAGCGCCAATATAATCAACGACACCACTACTTTTAGGAGCAATAAAATCACTTAAACAAAAATTAGAATTTAAACCTTTTTTATCAATTTGTTGCCTCAAATGATTAAGTGTGACCAGTAATTTGCCGTGTTCATTATAAACCTCAATATCATCACCCTTTGCCTGAGCCCTAAACAAGCCAATTACCGCATTTGCTTGTAATGATTTATGCTTAATAATCTTCTCTAGCATATTTTTGGCATCTACATATAATTCATTTGCCTGTTTGCCGATAACTTTATCGTCTAAAATTTTAGGAAACTTACCAGCCAACTCCCAAGTTTTAAAAAACGGCGTCCAATCAATAAATTTACTTAATTGTCGCAAATCATAATTTTTAAATACTTGTACTCCTAATTTTTTAGGCTTGATAATACCAGAAAAATCAGCTTTAAGTTTGTTTGCTCGTGCTTGAGATAAGCTTAGTAATTTAGTGTTTTTTTGACTATGACGCTCTCTAGTTGTTGCGTATGTAATGCCAACTTCTACCAAAAAATTGGTTTTTAAAGCACTAGATAATAATTTAGCTACAATACCCACAGCGGTTGAGGCATCTTTGACATAAACTACACCAGGGGTATAATTGGATGCTATTTTAACTGCGGTGTGAACCAAAGAAGTAGTAGCACCACCAATAAGTAATGGAATTTTAAATCCAAGCCGCTGCATCTCAGATGCCACAAAAACCATTTCATCCAGCGAAGGAGTTATCAACCCAGAAAGACCAATAATATCCACTTTTTGTTCACTAGCGGTGCGCAAAATAGTTTGACTATCAACCATTACTCCTAAATCAATAATCTTATAATTATTACATGCCAAAACCACACCAACAATATTTTTACCAATATCATGCACATCACCTTTTACCGTTGCTAGTAAAATTTTGCCATTATTAGTGATCTTACCACTTTGTTTTTCCATCTGAATAAAAGGTTCTAAATATGCCACTGATTGTTTCATCACCCGCGCTGATTTAACCACTTGTGGCAAGAACATTTTGCCAGCACCAAATAACTCGCCTACCACATTCATACCCTCCATCAGCGGTCCTTCTATTACTAAAATGCCCCTGCCTAATTTATCCAACGCTTGCTGCGTATCCTCTTTGATATAATCAACAATACCTTTTACCAAAGCATAAGACAAACGTTCTGCTACCGGTTTTTCCCGCCATGACAAATCAATACTACTACCAGACTGCTCACCACTACTACTAAATTTAGACGCTAACTCCACCAAGCGTTCACCAGCTTTATCATCATTATTTAGCACCACCGCATCAACTGCATTTTTTAATTCCGTATCAATTTGGTCATAAACTACTAATTGCGAGGCATTGACAATGCCCATTGTCATGCCCTCTTTAATGGCGTGATATAAAAAACTGGCGTGAATTGCCTCACGCACAACGTTATTACCACGAAAGGCAAAAGATACATTAGAAATCCCTCCTGATATTTTAGCGAACGGTAGGTTTTGCTTGATGTATTTAGTAGCGCTAATAAAATCCAAAGCATAATTATTATGTTCTTTAATGCCGGTTGCAATAGCAAAAATATTAGGGTCAAAAATAATATCCTCAGGCGCAAAATTTATATCATCCACTAAAATATCATAAGCACGTTTACAAATTGCTGTTTTACGTTGCACGCTATCTGCTTGACCCCGCTCGTCAAAAGCCATTACAATTACTGCTGCTCCGTATTGCTTAGATAATTTAGCCTGTTTAACAAAATTATCATAGCCCTCTTTAAGTGAGATGGAATTAACAATTACTTTACCTTGAACACATTGCAAACCAGCTTCAATAATTTCCCATTTAGAAGAATCAATCATCAGGGGCACGCGGGCAATATCGGGTTCCGATGAAATTAAATTTAAAAATTTCACCATAGCTGCCACTCCATCAAGTAGCGCCTCATCCATATTAATATCAATAATTTGCGCGCCATTTTCTACTTGTTGTCGACAAATTGATAATGCACTACTATAATCATCTGCCAAAACCAATTGCTTAAACTTAGCAGAACCAGTAATATTAGCACGTTCACCAACGTTGACAAATAAAGAATCATCACCAATATTGCATGGCTCAAGACCTGATAATCTGCACTGTTTGGCAATAGTTGGTAGCTTTCTTGGTGTTATATCAGAAACTGCTTTTACCATAGCGGATATATGCTCAGGAGTAGTGCCGCAACAACCACCAACCATATTTAATAAACCTGACTGTGCCCACTCTTTAATTTGACTTGCCATCTCTGGGGCTGATAAATCATATTCACCCATTTCATTAGGCAAGCCAGCGTTAGGATGAGCTGAAATAAAAAAATCACTAATACGTCCAAGTTCAGCAACATATTGACGTAATAAGTCCGGACCTAAGGCACAGTTAAGACCAATTAGCAATGGCTTAGCATGACGCAAACTATTGTAAAAAGCCTCAGTAGTTTGCCCAGACAAAGTACGCCCCGAAGCATCAGTAATAGTGCCGGAAATCATTAGTGGTAATTTGATATTATCACTGGCAAATACTTGTTGAACAGCAAAAATCGCAGCTTTAGCATTAAGAGTATCAAAAATAGTTTCAATAAGTAATATGTCTGCTCCACCTTTAATTAAACCACGCGCTGAGTGTTTATAATCAGCAACTAAATCAGCAAAGGTGATATTACGATAACTGGGGTCGTTAACATCAGGTGAGATAGAACAAGTCTTAGAGGTAGGACCCAGCACACCGGCAACAAAACGCGGTTTAGTGGTAGTGCTATATTTTTGCGCCACCTGTTTGGCAAGCTTGGCAGCAGCAATATTAATATCAAACGCCAACTCACCCATTTGATAATCCGATAAAGAAGCTTTGGTCGCATTAAAAGAATTAGTCTCAATAATATCAGCACCAGCCACTAAGTATTGCTCGTGAATAGCGCTAATAACTGTTGGCTGAGTTAAACACAACAAATCATTATTACCCTTAACATCAAGCTGCCAATTTTTAAATTGCTCACCGCGATAATCTGCTTCTGTTAGCTTATGCCGTTGAATCATGGTCCCCATAGCACCGTCTAAAAATAAAATTTTTCGCTTCAACAAATCAGTTATTCTAGGCATACAAAATCTAACAAAAACTGCTGATTTTACTTTATACATACGGTATAATACTGTCTTTTAACGACTATAATTTAGGGGATAAACAATGAAAATTAAGTCTTTACTTTTGGCACTTATATTGACACTAGGTTCAATCGTTAGCGCCAATGCATTTTGGAACGATTGGGACCGCGGCTGGAGAGGGGGTCCTTGGGGTGGTGGTCCTTGGGGTTCTTATGGCTACGATTGGAATCCTTATGATGTTTGGGACCCAAGGTATTGGGCTGAAGAGTTTGAAAATGTATTTGATGATGACTGGTGGGGCAATAACTATTACAGCCGTCCCTATGGTGGTTATGGCTATGGTTATCCTTACCAAGGTGGTTATGGCTATGGTTACCCTTATCAAGGTGGTTATAGCCCTTATCAATATCCTTATCGTTACAATAGGGATGATAAAAACAATAAAAAGGATGTAGATAAGCCAAGATATAATCCTTATGTTATGCCTTATTACCCACCACGTCCTTGGTATTAAAAACATCCAAAAAGGAGGTATATGCCTACTTTTTTTATAGTATTTAAATTTAAGTAATTAGTTGTTTTATTAAAAACACTCCGCTAGATAGCTAAACACTACTACTAGAATAACAGCAACTACTTTAAAAGAGGTCATTTTTAAAAATTTATAATTTAATCTCATATTCAAGCATAGGTGGTATTTTCAGAAAACAACTAGCGTTGGCGATTGGATTTTTATGTTGGGAGGCTGCAGATACGGTAAAAGCACACATTGTGTAACTCTTGCCAAAGCAGACATTAGTCGTTTATAGCTTGTTGTGTCTAGATTTAATCTTAAAAAAAGGATGAAAAATAAAAGCTAAAAATCAAGTTATTAATTTTATGGCTGCTAGCTCAGTATTTTTGTTATCTAGTTGCGCAACTATCGTCGATAATGCGAATATCCCACTGGCATCGAGTTTTTCAGATGGATCTTCTGAATAATGCGCTTTTGAAAATAAACACGGTGTATGGTCACCCAATATTCCAACCATGAGAGTAATGATTTGTCGCTCAGACGATAACTTATTCTAGGACTACTCAATCAAGAATAGCGGAAAAATGACAGGGTCTATTCGCGGTGAAATTGAAGGTGAAAAAATAACAGCAAGTGTCTTATTTTGGGATTTAGAAATTACAGATGCAATAACTGATAAGCACAGAACATATCAAGGCAATGTTGTTATTCCCATACCTTTTTTAAAAAATAAACACTAATTAAACATTCAAAATGCAGATAAGTGCTACTCTTTAACTTTATAATTAAGAATAAAATATTAAAATTTTTAAATTTAAAAATAAAAAATTAATCCCAATTCATAAATAATAATGTATGATAAGAGGAATACCTGATAAACTGTTGCGGCGGGTAGCTACACTACCGCCAGAGTTTGAACATTAGGTAAAGATAATAATTAAGTTATAATATACAAATTAGTTTTTAAAACCCAAGGAGATAGCTATGTCAGAGAAAATTTTATACACACCAAAAGAATTAAAACAATTAATAGATGAGGGAAATGTTACTGTTGTTGATGTGCGCGACCCTAAAGAATATACTAAAGAGCATATACCGGGAGCAGTTAATATAAATGCTGTATTCTATGAATTGTCTATGACAACAGAAGAAGGCTTGAAGAATATGATTGATACTTTTAGTAAGTTGCTTTCAGAAGCTGGGGTATCTAAGGATAAAAAAGTTATTTTCTATGAAAATGATTTGAATACCCTGTATGGCGGTTCATGTCGCGGTTATTTTCAGATAACTTTTTTAGGACATAAAGACGTTGGTGTCTTAGACGGTGGTTTCTCAAGATGGAAAAAAGAGGGCTTGCCATCTAGTAGCGAAACAGTAAAAGCAACGCCAACAAAATTTATACCGCAAATTAATCATTCCATTATGGTTACCAAAGACATTATGAAAGATGCTATTAATGACCCATCTATCAAGATATTGGATAACCGTGATGAAGATGAGTGGGTTGGTGCGAGTTCATCGCCCTATGGTATTGATTTTGCACCACGTAAAGGGCGTATACCCGGTGCAAAATGGATGGAATGGTATCGCTTTATGGAATCTGATAGCACTGATAAAATCACTCGCTTTATAACACCTGATAACACCCGCAAACTACTTGCAACAATTGATATGCACCCTGATGATAATATCATAGTATATTGTTTTAAAGGTGCTCGAGCTTCAAACACCTTATTAGCGTTAAAACTAGCCGGCTTTAAAAATGTGCGTAATTACTACGGTTCGTGGAATGAGTGGTCACGGGATAATTCATGTCCAATTGATGATAAAGTGCTTGAGTGGTCAAATGGTAAAAAGTAATCTAGTAGCGCTAAAATAGTTAAAGTTATGATAAAACTATTTGATTTCGAGCGTTCGGGAAATTGCTACAAAATTAGATTGTTTTTATCTATTCTAAATGTTGATTATCAAAAAATACCGATTAATATAAAGGCTGATGAGAACAAAACCAAGGAATTTCTAACGATTAGCCCTAATGGACTTGTCCCTGTGCTTATAGATAATAAAACAACAATATCTGACTCAGCGGCAATACTGACGTATTTGGCAAATGTCTACGCTAACGATGATTGGCTTCCAAAAGAGCCAGTCCAGTTTTCTAATGTGGTTAAATGGCTGGCATTTGAACAAAGCGAAGTCCGTTACGGGCTATTTCGCGCTCGGGCAATGGTGCTTAACAATCCAACACCACTTGCAAAACTAGGAACATTAAAGGAAAGCCAAACCATAGCAAAGCTCGCACTAGAAATACTAAATCAGCAATTAACGCACACTAAATGGCTTGCAGAAGGAGGAAGTCCGACTATATGCGATATTGCCTGCTACCCTTATGTTGCAATGTCTGAAGAGGGTAAAATATCACTAAAAACATATACTGCAATTAATCAATGGATTGCAAGAATCAAGAACTTAGGTGGTTATATCTCGCTACCAAGTTAGTAATAATAGGAGTTGGTTGATTTTTATACTAAGTAAAGCCTAGGCACCCTAATGCACTATAAAAGTAGATATAATCCTTAAACTTATTACTAATGCTTTATTTGATTAACAATCTTACAGAATAGCGCAGCGGTTTTACTGGCATCATAAAGAGCGCTGTGCGCTTCTGTGTCCTGCCAATTGATATCAGCTTGCTTAATAGCTTTTGATAGAACGGTTTGCCCATAAACTAAGGCAGATAAAGAGACGGTGTCAAGAGTGCTAAACTTGTGAAACGGGCTTTTTAGTCCGTAGCGTTTGGCACCTGCTTGAATAAAACCTAAATCAAAACTGGCGTTGTGTCCTACTAAAATTGCACGCGTACAATTTGTTTTATTTATGTGATTATCAATAGCGCCAAAAAAATCTTTTAACGCTTGTTTTTCGGTCAAAGCTTGGCGGAAGGGGTGATCAATTTTAATATCATTAAATTTAATGGCAGACTTATCAATAACAGCATTTTTAAATGGCAAAATATGGTAGTGAAAATCTTTAACTGGCGCTAAAATGTCATCTTTATTAACCCCAATAATATGCCCTGCTAACTCCAGCATCGCATTCTTATTACTATCAAAGCCAGAGGTCTCAACATCTACCACTACCGGTAAAAATCCTCTAAATCTGTCTTTAATCAACATTTTTGATAAAAATATTTGACTTGCGTTGGTGGTCAAATTGTTGCTGTCTTTTAAATGGTATATCAGTGAGAGTTGCAATAGTAAACCCGTGCCTAATAAACCACCCTTTTTGGTATTTACTAATAGCAAATAATTGCCTAATATTTTGTTGCTGGGCACAATTTTTAATATTTGTTAATAACTGAGTGGAATAACCTTGCTTTTGATATTCATCAGCAACGGCTATGGCATAAATCTCGCCCAATCCACAACTATATGGTTTTAGTCCAGCACAAGCAATGGGCTGCTTATTTTTTTTAATGATAACAAAATCATTAATATTGTCCCTAATAGTTGTGAGTGTTCTTGGCAAAATCAAATTCTTGACAATAAAAGGTTGTAATAACTTTAATACTTCAGTGGCTAACACAATATCTAAAAAATAACATTATTTTAGTCTAAAATTGGTCTTTATTTTAAATCTACTATGGCAAACACCCGTAAATTTTCATCTAAAATTGTTGATGGTTATCAGCGCGCGCCCAGCCGCGCAATGCTTTACCCTACCGGTTTTAAAAAAGAAGATTTTAGCAAGCCCCAAATTGGCATAGCCTCCACTTGGTCAATGGTAACGCCGTGTAATATGCATATTGATAAACTAGCAAAATACAGTGAAAATAGTATTAATAACGCCAACGGTAAGGGAATAATTTTTAATACTATCACTATCTCTGATGGTATTTCTATGGGTTCTGAAGGAATGAAATATTCACTAGTCTCACGTGAGGTAATTGCTGATTCTATTGAGACTGTTGGCGGTTGTTGCGGTTTTGATGGTATTGTTGCTATTGGTGGTTGTGATAAAAATATGCCCGGTTGTATTATGGGCTTAGCTCGTCTTAATCGCCCAAGCGTGTTTGTTTATGGTGGTACCATCGCTCCGGGTAAGGGACACACAGATATCGTCTCAGTGTTTGAAGCAGTTGGCAAATATGCCAATAAACAAATCAGCGACATTGAACTTGAGCAAATTGAAAAAACTGCTATTCCTGGCGCTGGTTCTTGTGGTGGTATGTATACCGCAAACACTATGGCATCAGCTATTGAAGCGCTTGGAATGAGTCTGCCCAATAGTTCAGCACAAAATGCAATGTCAACTGATAAATTATCTGATTGTAAACAAGCGGGGTCAGCAGTTATGAACCTATTAGTGCAAAACATCAAGCCTAGCGATATTATGACTAAGCAAGCATTTGAAAATGCGATAACTGTTGTTATTGCCCTTGGTGGTTCTACTAATGCCGTTATGCACTTAATAGCAATGGCAAAAACCGTAGATGTTGATTTATCGTTGCAAGATTGGAGTAGAATTGGTAAAAAAACTCCAGTGCTAGCCGACCTAAAACCAAGCGGTAAATATATGATGAGTGAACTTGTCGCAATAGGCGGCACGCTACCCTTGATGAAAATCTTACTTGACGCTGGGCTTTTGCATGGCAGCTGCATTACTGTTACCGGTAGAACTGTAGCAGAAAATTTATCTGCGATAAACCATTATACAGATAGACAAAAAATCATTATGCCGCTTAATAAGCCAATTAAAAAAGACTCACACCTACAAATTTTATACGGTAATCTTGCCCCAGAAGGCGCTGTTGCCAAAATCAGTGGTAAGGAAGGCTTGCTATTTGAAGGGGTAGCAAAAGTTTTTGAATGCGAAGAAGATGCATTACAAGCAATTTTGACTAATAAAATTAAAAACGGTGATGTAATTTGCATCCGCTACGAAGGGCCAAAGGGCGGACCCGGCATGCGCGAAATGCTAGCACCAACTAGCGCGGTGATGGGCAAGGGCTTAAGCAATAAAGTCGCTCTTATCACTGATGGTCGTTTTTCTGGTGGTACTCATGGTTTTGTAGTCGGTCATATTACTCCTGAAGCCTTTACAGGCGGATTATTAGCTTTAGTGCAAAACGGTGATAAAATTCGCATTGACGCTAATAATAATACTATAAATTTATTGATAGATGAAGCAGAAATAAATCAACGACAAGCCACTTGGCAAGCACCAAAACCCAATTACACCAAAGGCATACTTGCTAAATACGCCCGCCTGTGTAGTTCCGCTTCAGAAGGAGCAATGACTTAAAAAATCAAGTTAAGGTGTCGTTAGTTCAGACTCTATATCCCAAAAATTGATAAATTGCTACTCCAAGTAAAATTAAAATTACACCAATAAATTCACTAATATTAATAATTTCTTGGTTAAAAAAATAGCCGATAACTAACGAAAAAATTGGAGTTAATAGAGGTATTAAGCCAACCTGATTGATATTAATGTGCTTGATTAGATAATAATAACCAATAAAACCAAAAACCGATGCAAAAAAACCAAGATAGGCAATAGAAAACAAAGCTTTTTGACTTAAATTTGGAATACTACCTTCAAAAAATAACCAACATAAAAATAAAGGAATAATGCCAAATAATAAAGCACCACTAGTAGTTTCTAAAGCTGATACCGAAGCATTTATTTTTTTTAAAATAACACTTACTAGTGATTGACTAACCATGCCTAAAAACACCAAAGATAACCCATAAAATATCCAATTACCTTGAGTAATAGACTGCAAATAAATAAGGGTGATGCCAACGAAAGCTATAATTAAAGCAACTATTTTAATAGGGTTGAAACTAGGCTCATTTAATAATAACACAGCAAAAATACCAGTAAAAAACGGAGTGATGCCAAAAACTACCGAAATAAAACCAGAATCAATATAGGGTGTGCCTAAATAAATCAACCCCATAGCTAACCAAATACCAACCGAAGCGGTCGTATAATGCAAAATAGACGCCTTATCAAACTTTAATTTTCGTCTACTAAATAGTAGTAGCGACAAGCATAACAACAACCCTAACATCATACGCACTAATAAAGAAAACCACGAACCAGCGCCAATAACACTCCAATTAATTGCAAGCGGTGTGGTCCCCCACACTAGCACTACAAACATATAAACCAGCAGTTGTTGCCTAGTCATTAATTAAAAATACCGCAATTTTAACAGAATTAGTTGTTAGCCAAGTAATGTTAGCGTATAATCGCCCCACATCCTAGTTTGACTATTGTAAATGTAGCAAACTGTTTATAATTAACAACCATTAGGAAATATTATGCGACATTATGAAATTGTCATTATTGTTCACCCTAACCAAAGCGCAAAAATGCCAGATATTTTGGGCAAATATCAAGAAATGATTATTGAAAACGGTGGTAAAGTGCATCGTTTAGAGGATTGGGGTCGTCAAATGCTGGCTTATCCAATTAATAAGGTTTATAAGGGGCATTATGCACTGATGAATATTGAGTGTCCAAAAAGTGTGTTGAATAAATTAAATTACAACTTCCGTTTTAACGATATTATTATCAGAAATTTAGTAATCGCTAAAAAACGAGCAATTACTAAAAAGTCGATAATGATGAGTAAAAAAGAAAAACAAAACAAGCAGGAGGAGTAATGGCAAAGCAAAACAAACGTAAAAAACGTAAAACACAACAATTAATTAGCAGTTTTTGCCGCTTTACCGCCGCCGGTATATCTGAGATTGATTACAAAGACATAGGTCTTTTACTACAAAACATTGATGAGAGTGGCAAAATTACTCCATCTCACCTAACAGGCACTAAGGCGCACTTTCAAAGACAGTTAACAACCGCTATCAAACGCGCTAGATTTCTAGCTCTCATTCCTTACACTGACAAACACAAAAAGTAGGAGTTAATATGCAAGTTATTTTATTACAAGCTGATAAAAATTTAGGTAATTTAGGCACTATTGCCAATGTTAAAGCCGGTTATGCTCGTAATTATTTAATTCCACAGGGTAAAGCTAAATTTGCTACTAAAGAGAATTTAGCTACTTTTAAAAAAGAAAAGGAAACCTTTATTAAAAAAGCTGAAACTCTACTAAAAAAAGCTCAACAACAAGCAAAAGCAATGGAAAATTTAGCGTGTACTATTAGCGCAAACGCTGGTGATGAAGGCAAACTTTTTGGTTCCATTGGCACTGCTCAAATCACCAAAGCTTTAGCAGAAATGGGGCATATAGTAGAAAAACGCAATATCAATATGCCAGATGGCTTGATCCGCTACCTAGGCGATTATCAAATTGATATTGACTTACATGCAGAAGTCAATATTAAAATCAGTATTGAGGTCATTGCTGACTAACACAATTACTAACTTAAAATAAAAAAGCGCTTTATGTAAGCGCTTTTTTGTTATGTTATTATTTTTATTATTGGATACTTTTTATTGATATAAAATAACGACTATGACACCATCTGATAAAAATATACCACCCCATTCTATTGAGTCTGAACAAGCGCTGCTTGGCGGCTTAATGATGGATAATCGTGCTTGGGATGAAATTGCTGATATTATTAATCGTTATGATTTTTATTCTCCCAAAAATCAACTTATCTTCCAAGCTATTGCTTCAATAATTGATAGTAGGCAAGCAGCTGATATTATTACTGTTAATACTTACCTAAATGAACATAACCAACTAAACAATGCTGGCGGAGCACCATACCTAACAGAACTTAATATCAATGCTCCCAGTTCAACTAATATTAAGGCTTATGCTAAACAAGTACGTGAAGATTCTATTAAACGTGCTCTACTTTACAGTTCCACTGATATTAATGATAAGGTGCATAAAAAAGACGGTTCTTCCGCACGTGAGATTTTAGATTTTGCTGAACAAAAAATATTTAACATTTCTGAGAATGTCGACAAACAAAAAAATAGCAGTATTCATATCAAAGAAGGCTTAAAGAGTGTTAGGCAAACAGCAGAAAAAATCACCCGAGACGGAATCCAATCAGTGCAAACCGGTTTTAGCGATTTGGACAGACTTACCTCTGGTTTTCATAATGGCGATTTGATTATTATTGCCGGTCGTCCAAGTATGGGTAAAACCTCTTTTACTATGAATATAGTTGAACATATTGCAATCCATAGCAGTAATAAAAAACCAGTTATGGTATTTAGTTTAGAAATGTCAAATGAGCAAATTTTAACACGTTTGATTGCTTCTTATGGTAGGATTGATAGCAAAAAGATTCGCAGTGGCAAAATGGATGAAGGTGATTGGCATAAGTTTAATAATACTATTGCTGAATTAGATAAAGGTGATATTATTATCGATGAAACTGTCTCTATTACTCCATTAGAAGTGCGCGCCAAGTGTCGCCGTATTAAACGCGCCTATCCTAATTTAGCAATGATAATCATTGACTACCTGCAATTAATGAATAAAGCGGACACCAACCAAAACGTAACTAGTGAAAATCGTAATCAAGAAATTTCACAAATTTCGCGCTCGCTAAAAGCGCTTGCTCGCGAATTATCCATTCCTATTGTAGTGCTATCACAACTTAATCGAGCAGTAGAAGGACGTTCCAAAGAAAGAAAAGGACGCACCCCACAGATGGCGGATTTAAGAGATTCAGGTGCAATTGAACAAGACGCCGATATGATTATCTTTATTTATCGTGATGAGGTTTATCATGATAGAGAAAAAAATGGCTACGGCAGTGATATAGAAAAAGGTATGGCAGATATTATTTTGGCAAAAAATCGCAATGGACCAATTGGGACTTTGCGACTAAAATTTGAACAAGAATTTACCAAATTTAGCAATTATATTAGAACCTCTAAAAATGACCATTTGCTAGAACACGCTGATGAGGGTTATATCAATAAACAAGATAATTTTAGCGATGATATCAGTGATGAGGATTATAGCGCTGCCAGTAAAGCCATTGATGACGATCCGTTTTAATGCGACTAATTCAAATAAGTGATACCCACATTGACACTGAGCGGGTAATGGGGGTGGATAATCGAGCTAAATTAATGAAATTTGTGCGATTATTGCAAACACAAGACATTAATATTCCTTTAATTATTAGTGGTGATTTAGTTCATAAACCAAATGAGGAAAACTATCAATTTTTAGTATCACAACTAAAACTATTAGCCCCTAGAAAAATTGCTATTATCGGTGGTAATCACGACAATAGTGAACAAGTAAATACTTATTTAAGTTCTTATTTAATGCCTTATTTTAATTTAGCGAGTTGGCAAGTTGTTTTTATTGATTCGGTAGTTAACAACCAAATTTATGGCAACCTGAACCACAATGAATTAAAAAAATTATCCACCCACTTATGTTCTAGCAAGGCTAAACATATTATGCTTGTACTGCACCACCCAATTATTAATATGCAAAGCAGTTGGGATGACAACAAATCTTTACAAAATCCAGCAGATTTATTTAATTTAATTACTAAATTTAAAGCAATCAAGGCTATTACTTGGGGACACGCTCATCAATATAAAATCGCTAATTATAAAGGTTTAAAATTATTTAGCTGCCCCGGTCTATCTAAGCAATTTGTAGGCGATAATACCAGTGTTAGCGCTTATTTAGAATTTGATTTATTGGCAAATGGTGATATTGAACACACACTAATTAGAGTAAAATAACATTATTTTTACTTGATTTATGCCAGCAATATTTTCTGCTGTTCGGGGGATGAAAGATATTTTGCCAAACCAAAGCTTAAAATGGCAAAATTTAGAAGCCCAATTGATCACCCATCTACAGAGTTATGGCTACCAAAATATACGCATACCTATTGTAGAAAAATCATCAGTTTTTAGTCGCACTATTGGGGAAATTACTGATATTGTCGCCAAAGAGCTCTACACTTGGCGAGATAAAAATGACGATAATTTAAGCTTAAGGCCTGAAGGTACAGCAGGTGTTGCACGTGCAATGGTTGAACATAATTTAGTGCGCGAACAAGTGCAAAAAGTGTGGTATCTGGGGCCAATGTTTCGTCGTGAGCGCCCACAAAAAGGTCGTTATCGCCAGTTTTTTCAATTTGGAGCAGAAGCCTTTGGTATTAGCGAACCTAAAATTGAAGCAGAACTTATCCAAATAAGTAACGAACTCTGGCAAATACTAAATTTAAAAAATATGCGTTTGGAGCTCAACTCTCTAGGCTCTACTAAATGCAGAAAATCACATAAAAAAGAGCTTATTACCTACCTTAAAGACCATCAAAACCAATTAGATAAAGACAGCATTAAGCGACTAAATACCAATCCTTTACGTATTTTAGACAGTAAAAATCCAGCCTTAAAATCAATAATTGACGAAGCCCCCAAAATACTTAATTACCTAGATACACAAGCGCGAAACCATTTTGATACTTTACTTAATTATTTAGCCAATTTAGGTATTAACTACACTATAAACCCCAATTTAGTACGCGGGCTTGATTATTACAATCAAACTGTTTTTGAATGGATGATTAATAACGATGAACTTGGTAGCCAAAGCACCATTTGTGCTGGCGGCAGATACGACTACCTAACTGAACAACTAGGTGGCAAGCCTACTGCTGCTGCCGGTTTTGCCATTGGTTTAGAAAGGCTATTATTATGTGTTAAAAACAATGTTAAAACAGCGCCAATGGTATATATTATAAGTCAATCAACTGATGCTCATAAATTAAGTTTATTGCTATCTAGCCAATTAAGACAAGCAATGCCTGAAATAATTATTTATAATAATAGCCAAAATTTAAGCATTAAAGCCCAATTTAAAAAAGCAGATAAACAACAAGCAGATATTGCCATTATATTAGCAGAAGACGAGTTAAAAACACAACAAGTAAGCATTAAACCGCTAAAAAGTAAGCAGCAGCAAATAACAATTAAACAATCTCAACTAATTACCATACTTAAAAAATTACTATGAAAAATTTAAAAAATTTTATTGGAGTAGCGCCCACAGAAGAAGAGCAAGTTGAACGTTTTAAAACTTGGTTTAAAGAAAATGTTATCTATATTATTTTAGGTATTGCTGTTGGATTTGGTGGTTTGTTTTCTTGGGATTATTATACTAATTACCAAGCACGACAAGACGAAAATGCACGTAATCTGTATTTAGACTTAGCAAATACTAAAGATGTGTCCCAAGCTGAAGCAATCTACAACCAATTACAAAAAAACCATAGCCAAAGTATCTATCTTCCTCAAAGCGGATTATTGCTAGCAAAGGTTGCAGCTAAAAATAATAAATTTAATCTCGCTAAAAATTACTTAGAATCCTTGACTATTTATCCTAACTATATAATTGCTCAAATAGCGCGTTTTGCCTTAGCGGAAATATTAATTGAGCAAAATCAATTATTAAGAGCAATTACTATTTTAAATATAAGAACTAGTGAATTAAGAGATGTTGGCGCTGATAGTTATTTTGAGGCAATGCGTCATAATTTGCTAGGTGATATTTATATGCTACAAAATAACAAACCTTTAGCCAAAAGTGAATATGAAGCAGCGCAAAAATTACCCGGCGTTGAGCAGAGCGGTTTGGCACAAATCCTATCCATTAAACTACAAAATTTGTAATATATGCCAGTTATTGTCTTAATTGGTAAGCCTAATGTTGGTAAATCTACCTTGTTTAATCGCCTTAGCAAAACCAGAGATGCATTAGTTGCAGATATTGCTGGCTTTACTCGCGATAGAAAATACACAACCATAAACTTAGCTGATAATTTTGGCTGCACACTTATTGATACTGGTGGACTAAATTTTGCTAAAACTACTATTGATAGTAAAATAAAGGACCAAATTGAACAGGCGATCACTGATGCTGATTTGATTTTTTTCTTAACCAGCGTTAAAGATGGTATTACCAAGTTAGACCACCAAATCGCACAATACTTGCACAAAAGTAAGACTCCAATTTTGCTACTAAATAACAAAAGCGAAGCCGGTGCAGATAAAAATTATAACTGCTACGAATTAGGTTTAGGGCAGCCGCTATCCATCTCGGCTAAACATAACCTTGGAATTGATGAATTAAAACAAAAAAGTATTAATAAACTGGCTAAAAAAAGACAGTCAAGTAGTACCAATAATCCTAGCAACGGCGCTGTGCTCGCTATTGTTGGCAGACCAAATGTAGGTAAATCAACACTTGTTAATCAATTATTAGGCAAAGAGCGAGTGCTGGCACTAGACATGCCCGGGACTACTCGCGACAGTATTTATATCCCATTTAGTCATCGCAACCACAACTATACCTTAATTGATACTGCCGGCATTATTCGCAAAAGAAATGTTAAAGAAAAAATTGCTACTTTTAGTATCATAAAAACTATTGAGGCAATTAAAAAATCAGACATTGTACTTATGATTTTGGAAAGTAGCGGCATTACCACACAAGATGCCCACATTCTTGGACTTATTGAACAAAAAGGTAAAACAGTGATACTTATTGTTAATAAATGGGATAGCATCAACGCCTACCAAAAGCAACAAATTAAACGTCTGCTAGCAATCAAACTAAAATTTATTACTCTTAGTCACATTCATTATATATCTGCCTTAAAAGGTAATGGTATAGACAAATTATATCCACATATCAATAAACTCTATAAAACCTCCAAGCAACAATTTGCAACATCATATCTAAATAATCTACTCATCAAGGCTTTAGAAAATCATCAACTACCATTTGTGGGTAAGCATCGCCCACGACTAAAATTTATTAACCAAAGCGGACAAAATCCGCCTACATTTACTATTTTCGGTAATAAAGTAAATAAAATTTCCAACGACTACAAACGTTACTTGATGAATTTTTTCAAACAAAATCTACAATTAGCAAACATTCCCGTAATACTAAAATTTAAAAACAGTGAAAATCCATTTAAAAAATAATGAAAAATATTTTTCAGTCTGTAATTTATTAAGTTATAATTATTATTAATTCAACTTTTAAGGAGAACAAAATAAATAAAGCTCTAAGCGCAACTTTGTTAGGTGTAGCTTTAATTGGTACCAATATGGTATCTTTAGAGGCTAACGCCGCTAAAAAGGAAAAATGTTATGGTGTGGTAAAGGCCGGTAAAAATGACTGCGCCACCAAAACTACCTCTTGTGTTGGTAGTGCCACAAGAGATGGTCAAAAAGATGCTTTTATCGCCTTACCAACAGGTTTGTGTGACAAATTGGTTGGCGGTAGTCTAGTTTCATCTTAAGCAAAAACCAAGAATTAGAAGACAGAAGAAGATGTATTATTCTTCTATCTTCTTTTTATCTACAATTAAAAAACGGCACTCTATTGTGTCGTTTTTTTTATGCTAAAATTTAGCCTATTTTTATTTATCAGCACTACAAAATGCCCGATAATAACCAAAGTTTAAATATCGCTGATTTTAGTGAACGAGCCTATTTAGATTACTCAATGTATGTGATTTTAGACCGTGCCTTGCCATTTATTGGCGATGGTCTAAAACCAGTGCAAAGACGCATAATTTATGCAATGAGCGAGCTGGGACTAACAGCAACAGCAAAATACAAAAAATCAGCTAGAACAGTAGGCGATGTGCTTGGCAAGTTTCACCCCCACGGTGATAGCGCTTGTTATGAGGCAATGGTGCTAATGGCACAACCGTTCTCTTACCGCTATCCTTTTATTGACGGACAAGGCAACTGGGGGGCAGAAGACGATCCTAAGTCTTTTGCAGCAATGCGTTATACTGAATCACGTCTCTCAAACTATGCTAATTTATTATTAAAAGAAATTAAATTAGGCACAGTTGATTGGCTACCTAATTTTGACGCTACCCTAGATGAACCTAAATTTTTACCTGCCCAAATACCTAATATCTTGCTAAATGGGGCCTCTGGGATTGCAGTTGGCATGGCAACCGATATTCCGCCTCACCATTTAGGGGAAGTGCTGTCTGCTTGTATTTATCTACTTAAAAATCCTAGAGCTAGAATATCTGATATTATGCAATTTATCACCGCCCCAGATTATCCAACCCGTGCTAATATCATAAGTAGCAATGAAGAATTAACAAACCTTTACCAAAACGGCAGTGGTGTTATTAAAATTCGCGCTCATTGGCAACAAGAAAACGGCAATATTATTATTGATGCCTTGCCTTACCAAACTTCAGGCGCTAAGGTGATAATGCAAATTGCAAGTCAAATGCAAGCCAAAAAATTACCATTTATTGAAGATATTCGCGATGAATCAGACCACAAACACAGCACTAGAATTATGATTGTGCCACGTTCAAACCGCGTTGATATAAAAACTCTAATGTCGCACTTATATGCCACCACTGATTTAGAGAGAAATTATCGCGTCAATATGAATATTATTGGCTTAAACGGTAAACCACAAGTATTGGGTTTATTAGATATTTTAAACCAATGGCTAGACTATCGCCGTCAAACAGTTATCCGCCGCTTAGAAACTCGTTTTGAAAAAATTGTATTAAGATTACATATTTTAGAAGGCTTGCTAATTGCTTTTTTAAATATTGATGAAGTAATTCGTATTATTCGTAGTGAAGATAAACCCAAACCGCTGTTAATGCAGAGATTCAAACTAAGCGATAAACAAGTGGAGGCAATTTTAGAATTAAAGCTACGCAATTTAGCAAAATTAGAAGAGATAAAAATTCAGCAAGAACAAACAGAATTAAGCGCTGAACGCAATGAAATTGAAAAAACACTTAACTCAAAAGCACGTTTAAATACTTTAATTAAAAAAGAATTAGAAGCCATTAAAAAAGACTTCGGCCAGCCTAGAAATACCAAGTTAATCCAAAACGCAAACGCTGCAAAACCCTTAACCAATGCAATGCTTGCACCTATTGAAAATATTACTATAATACTTTCTAAAATGGGTTGGGTGCGCAGCGCCAAGGGACATGATATTGAACCAACTAGTCTTAATTACAAATCGGGTGATAGTTATTTAAGTAGTATTAAAGGCAAGAGTAATCAAACGGTAATTTTCTTTGATGATAGTGGTCGTTGTTATAACTTATCTGTTAATATATTACCAAGCGCAAGGGGCCAAGGCGAACCTCTTACTGGTAAACTAAGTCCTCCAACTGCGGCTAAATTTATTGCTGTTTTGCTACATCAGCCAAAACAAAACTTTGTTATTGCTTCCAGCGCTGGTTATGGTTTTATTACCAGTGGTAATAATTTACTCAGCAACCGCCAAAGTGGTAAAACCTTGCTTAATATGCCCGACAAAGCTTATGCGCTAAGTCCACAACTAATAACAAATTTAGAAAATCAATATCTTGCTGTTATAACTAATAATGGACGTTTATTATTATTTCTCGTTAATGAATTACCACATTTGAATAAAGGCAGAGGTAATAAACTAATCAATATCAATCACGCTGATTTTGAAAAAAGCAAAGAGTTTGTAAAAGCCATAGCCGTGCTTGGTGAAGGTGATAAACTTAAAATCTATTCAGGCAGACGCCACATAAGTTTTAAATTTGAAGATTTAATCAGTTATACCAAAAACCGCGCTAAAAAAGGTGTATTGCTACCTAAAGGCTATCAAAATATTATCAAAATAGAAGTGGTAAAATAATTCAAAGTTAAAGGTTAGTGAAATTTAAATCAACCATCTCTCTCTAAAAAAGCCTTAGTTAAATATAAAGCAGCAATGCTTCTGCCTTCACTTAAATCTGGGTTTAACGCTAAATTATCCAAATCATTGAGAGATTTTTTAACCACAATTAGTGGTTCTGGTTCATCCCCCGACCGTTGCCTAGGATATAATTGTTGCGCTAAAACTATATGAGTAGTATTAGACTGATAGCCGGGAGCAAGAGTGGTGGTTTTTAGTAATTTTAGTTTTTTAGCACCAAAACCAACCTCTTCTTGTAATTCGCGATTTGCCGCTATCAATACCTCCTCCTTAGCATCAATCTTGCCTTTGGGTAGAACCAGCTCGTATTTTTCACTACCTGCTGAGTATTCATAAATCATAAGCACTGTATCTTTATCAAGCATAGGCACAATCAATACCGCTCCTTGTTTACTGCTTCTTAAGCGCTCATAACGGCGTTTCTGACCATTGCTAAAGGTTAAATCCAAGGCTTCAACACAAAAATGTTTTGTCTTTGCAATTTGACGAACATTAAAAATTTTTGGCAGAATACGTTTACTCATACTATAATGGCAATAATTTATATTTTAAGATTAATTATTATGAAAAAATGGCTTGTGTTTATTGCAGTATTCATTATCGCATTTATCATCTTTAAATGGACAACAAAATATAACACCCAAAGGTTAGTATCTGGGTGATAAGTATTATAGTTTTGAACAACTTAATAATCAAGTTTTTGTTATCCAAGGTCCAATTGAGTCGCCTTCTGAACACAATAAAGGCTTTATCAACAATTCAACTATTGTTAAGTAAAAATGGAATGGTCATTATTGACCCCGGTTCTATCAAGCTTGTTGACGAACAAATCTTGGCTCAAAGCAAATATATTAGTAATCAGCCTATTTTAGCAGCATTTAATACCCACTTACACGGCGACCACTGGCTAGCGAATATGGCATTTATAGAAGCCTATCCCAATATGAAAACCTATAGCCATCCAACAATGATTGAACAGATCGCCCAAGGCGAAGGTAAAGTTTGGCTAGCAACAATATAAATAAAACATATTTGGAGGTCAAAGCACAAGAATAGAGGTATAATTGACTGATTTTAATTGGAGAAAGTAATGAGTGTTTTAGTCGCCCAACAAGCCCCTGATTTCACAGCAACTGCGGTTCTGGCTAATGGAAAAATTGATAATAGTTTTACCTTATCTAAATACAAAGGAGGAAAAATTGTCCTCTTTTTCTATCCGCTAGATTTTAGTTCTGTTTGTCCTTCAGAAGTATTAGCACATAATAACCGTATGGCAGAGTTTAATAAAAAAGGTGTTCAGGTAGTTGGCATATCAATCGACTCACAATTTACCCATAATGCTTGGCGTAATGCCTCTTATAGAGATTGTGGTATAGGCGCTGTGGATTTTCCCTTAGTAGCTGATATTAATCATGCTATTATGGAGTCTTACGGTATTGCCCATCCTGCGGGTATTGCGCTTAGGAGTTCATTTTTGATTGATGAAAACTTTATTGTGCGCCATCAAGTTATTAATGACTTACAACTCGGTCGTAATGTAGATGAAATGCTAAGAATGATAGATGCACTAGATTTTCACACAACTCATGGCGATGTTTGCCCTGCCGGTTGGGAAAAAGGTAAACAAGGCATAAAAGATACCTCAAAAGGCACTGCTGACTACTTAGTTAAAAATGCAAGTAATTTATAAACACCATAACAATAATGAAAAGATATAGATGCCAAGTTTGCGACTGGATTTATGATGAAACTCTGGGTGATCCTGATAGCGGAATTGCGCCTGGGACCAAATGGGAGGATGTACCTAGTGATTGGGCTTGTCCTGACTGCGGAGCCGATAAATATCAATTTGATATGGTAGAGATCTAATTTTGCTATCAGAGATTTTGTAGCAAAAAATAATCAATTAAAAATGATAAATATTTTAGTGCTACCCGGTGATGGTATTGGGCAAGAAATTAGCTCTCAAGCACTAAAAGTGCTACAATGCTTAAATACTGAGTTTGACTTAAATGCACGTCTAACTCAAGGCTTAATTGGTGGCGATGCTTATGATAAAATCGGACATCCTCTACCAAAGCAAACTATAAAACAAGCGCAAAAATCCGATGCTATTTTATTAGGCGCGGTTGGTGGTCATAAATGGGAATCTTTACCTAGAGATTTACGCCCAGAGCAAGGTTTATTAGGTATTCGTAGCGCTTTAAATTTATTTGCTAATTTGCGCCCAGCAATTCTGTATCCACAACTAGCTGCTGCTTCAACACTCAAGCCTGAGGTGGTTTCAGGCTTAGATATGATGATTGTGCGCGAATTAACCGGTGGTATTTATTTTGGCAAACCACGTGGTATTACTAATAAAAACGGGAAAAAAATTGGCTTTAATACTGCTACTTATGATGAAGAAGAAATTAAACGTATCGCAAAAATTGCCTTTACCATAGCCCAAAAGCGTAATAAAAAAATTTGTTCAATAGACAAGGCAAATGTTCTTGAAGTTAGTGAATTATGGCGCTTAGTAATGAAAAAAATGGCTAAAAATTATCCAGATGTGCAATTCTCAAATATGTACATTGATAATGCTGCTATGCAGCTAGTATGCGCACCAAAGCAATTTGATGTTATCGTTACCAGCAATTTATTCGGCGATATTTTGTCTGATTGCGCCGCTATGCTAACAGGTTCAATCGGTATGCTGCCGTCAGCATCGCTTAACGAGACCGGCTTTGGTATGTATGAACCTATTCACGGTAGCGCTCCCGACATTGCCGGACTTGATAAAGCAAACCCACTAGCAACTATTTTATCAGTGGCAATGATGCTACGTTATACGTTAAATAAGCCAAAACTAAGCTACAAAATAGAACAAGCCATTAGCAACGTACTTGATTTAGGTCTTAGAACTGCTGACATTGCCAGTGATAGTGATAACATCATCGGCACCGAAACTATGGGAGATGCGGTTGTTGCGGCATTACTAGCAAACAAGTAATATGCTTAAAATTTACAATACCCTTAATAAAAAAAAGCAAATTTTTAAGCCTATTGTTGCCAATAAAGTTAGTATCTATGTTTGTGGAATGACAGTTTATGACTATTGTCATATTGGGCATGCGCGGGTAATGGTAGTATTTGATATGATTGTTAGACAACTAAGACGGCATTTCTCTCAAGTTAATTATGTGCGTAATATTACCGATATTGATGACAAAATTATCAATCAAGCTATTAAAAATAAAGAAGATATTAGCACTCTAACCACTCGCTTTATAGAAGCAATGCACACAGATGAAGCCGCCCTACTTAACATAAAGCCTGATATTGAACCCAGAGCTACCAAACACTTGCCCCAAATGCTTGCAATGATACAAAAACTGCTAGATAATGGTTTAGCGTATCAAGCAGATAATGGTGATATTTATTATGCGGTGCGTCATTTTAAAAATTATGGCAAACTATCTCACAAAAACTTAAACGATTTGCAAAGCGGTGCTCGAGTAGAAGTTGGAGAGGATAAAAAAGACCCTCTAGATTTTGTGCTCTGGAAGGCAAATAAAGCTAATAATACGCCCCATTGGCAATCGCCTTTTGGCTCAGGTCGCCCCGGTTGGCATTTAGAATGCTCGGCAATGGCGTGTCATTATTTATCTGAGCAATTTGATATCCACGGCGGTGGTGCTGACTTAGTATTTCCTCATCATGAAAATGAAATTGCTCAAGCAGAAGGTGTATATAACAAAAAGTTTGTTAATGTGTGGATGCATGTAGGCTTTGTAAATACTGATGATACCAAAATGTCCAAATCACTAGGCAATTTTACTACTATTAGAGAGGCGCTAAAGCAATATAACGGCGAGGTATTGCGTTATTTTATTTTAAGTAGTCATTATCGCTCACCGCTAAATTACAGTAATGACAATCTAAACAGCGCCAAAACTGCTCTTACCCGCCTATATACCGCCTTAAATACCGTTAACCTCAGTAATCAATCTGCTTTTAATACTAGCAAAGTTGATATCAAATACCAATTTTCTAGCCGTTTTTTCAATGCACTAGACGATGATTTTAATACTCCAATCGCGCTAACGGTGCTATTTGAAATTAGTAGAAATATCAATATTCTGAAAACAAAAAGTTCCAATATCGCCATTAGTTTAGCGATCCTGCTGAAAAATCTAGGCGCTCACTTAGGTATACTTTCAAATGATAATTTTTTCACCGCTAATACAGAGTTAAGCGCCGAAGAAATTGAAGAAAAAATTAATGAACGTAATCAAGCAAGAACTGAACAAAATTTTGTCTATGCCGATAAAATACGTACAGAATTAGCCAGAGTTGGCATTATTTTAGAAGATAATAAAAATGGTACTTCATGGCGTAAAAAATAATACATCTATACTATTTAAAAGCGAGATCATTATATAGCTAGTGCGAGATAAATTAAATTGGTTTTTATTATAATGTAGTGTTGATGACTATGAGGTGTTGGGTAATTTATAGTGTAATTTAATTACAAATAACAATCCCAATTTATCCAATTATCCCGCAAAACCTTATAACTTATCCATGTTACTATTTAACAAGTTGGTATAAACTGTTTTATACAAAACCTTTTGAATTTTACTAGCAAAAGCATTAGCTAAATTTATTCATATATGTTTTGCAGGTTAAAAGTAATTGTAGCTACACCTACGCTTGTGGGGATACCTGTGGTGTTAAGATTTTCTTGGTCTGCTAGGTAGCGCATAATTAGCATACCATCGCTGTTTGCTTCTATTGCACCATTACCATCAATATCTAAACTATCATAACCCCTTTGTAAAAATTTAAGTATTTGTTGGGCATTCCTTTGTGCATCAGTTGTAGTTGCATCAGTGGTATCTATGGTATCAGTAGAACCTGTTAAAAATCTGATAATTAAAATACCATCAGTGGTAGTTAGCCTGTTGCTATCACCGTCAATATCTAAATTAAAGTCAGTAACTACCTCTAGTGAAGCACTAGTACTAATATCATTGTAATTTCTACCCCCTGCTTTGGTTGCGGTAATAGTAGCCTCACCTACACCGATTGCGCTAATAATACCGTTTACATCAATAGTGATAATACCACTTGGGCTAGCAGCATAGCTAATGGTCCCCTCACCACTACCTGGGTCTACTACCACAATAGCACTCGTTGCGCCAAATATTAAGGTAGCACTAGTAGTGATAGTAAATGTGCCTTGGTTTGCTTGGTTAATAGTTAGTAGATAGCTATCGGTTGATGAGGCATAATTAGTAGTTGCAGCAGCGCTTACTACGATGCTGACTGTGCCAGCATTTGTAATAGTGATAGCGCCGGTATTTATGTTAATTGTTGCAACATCACTATCCATTGGGTCTACGGCATAGCTAATTACTCTGCCTCGGATATTAATTGGCACCTGAGCGCTTAAAGCGCCACTAGGGGCATAGGTGGCAGTCCTGTTATCACCAGCATCAATAGGGGTTGTGGTATTTTGGATAACTACTAGTTGATAACTGGCGCTGATGTTGTTGTGGTTAGCCACTTGTTTGGTAATGGTGATAGTAGTTATGCCAACATTAGTAGCGGTTATGGTGCTACCGTTAATTGTGGCAATACCAGCTTCACTAGAGGTGATTATCAGTGTGCCTTGTGGTTGGTTGTTAGTAGCAGTTGCGGTTGTTGTTTGTCCTACCATGAGTCTGGTGGCATTGCTGGTAATATCTAGTTCGGATTGCCGAGCTGGGGCTACTACCCAGCTAATAGTTATTGGGATTAGTATATAGTTAGGACTATCACTGCCTTCAATGGCGCTAATATCAAAAGAGTAATCACCAGCATTGGTTGCTGTTTGGTCGCCATTTATGGTGAGGCTTACCTGCTGGTGCCCACTAACAAGATTGGTAATAGTGGTAGTTACTGCAATAGTAGCACCGCTATAAATAGTGGTAGTGCTACCGATGGCAATAGTTAGTGTTAGTGGAGCAACATTTAGTGTATAGCTATCAGCTGCAGAGTTGTAGTTATTATCACCAGTGTTGGTGGCGCTAATGATAGTGCTGCCAACACCAGTGGTTGTAATATCGCCACTTGCTGTTACCGTTGCAACGTCTGGGTCAGACGAGCCATAAATACTGGCAACAGTAGCAGAAACGCCTGTTGCTGGGCGACTTAAGCCTTCACCAAATATTATAGTTGTATCAGCCCCTAAACTAAATGCGCTTTGGTCTGCTCTTATGATTGACCAGCTAAGAGTATCTACGTTTAAACGATAGTTAGAGCTAGCAGCTCCTATTAGCGTTAGGTCTATATTATAGTTGCCAGCCTCAGTTGCAGTTGTTACCCCGCTTATGGTAAAGCTAATATCATCGCCCTCTATTATGCCACTGGTAATAGTTACGAGCACAGTTCTTATGCTAGTATCATAAATAAAGGTCGATGAACTAGCAAAAGTTGGGGTGATGGTCCTTGGACTAACAATAAAGCTAACACTTGCTTGTTCGCCCGTCCCATCTCTAGTAGCAGTTATAATTGCAGTCCCAGCGCTTAATATAGCTAGTACGCCTATGTTTGCATCATCAAAGTTAGCAATACTTGGAGTGCTGGAGCTAAAAGTTATTGCCCCAGTTGGACTAGCCCCGCCTTGGGCTATGATGTTTTGGCTAGCAGCGCCATAGACAACGTTTCTTAAATTACTACCAACAATAATAAAGTCACCACTAACTGTTAAGCTAAAGCTAGTGCTAACCATAGCCCCATTACCATCATCAGCGGTGACAGTTATATCTGAAACTCCTACTGTTGCTGGAGTACCAGTTATGCTGGTATTAGTTCTATCAAACATTAGACCATCTGGTAAGGTAGAAACACTGATAGTTAAGGTGTCGCCGTTGACATCATTAAATGTATTAGCTGGGATAGGGAAAGTAAATAAGTTTCCTAGTGAGGCGATTTGGTTTGGTATAAGGTTTGTAACAGTAGGGGTGGTATTGGTAATAGTTAGTAGATAATTATCACTAATATCATGATAGTTATCCCCACCACTTTTAGTAGCGCTAATAGTGGTGGTGCCTAGGCTTTGCGCGGTAATCATACCGTCTTGGGTAATAGTTGCAATATCTGGGTTGCTGGAACTAAAAATAATAGCCCCTGTGCCACTACCACCAGTTGCGGTTGCAAAACTGGTTTGAGCATTTGCTAAGGTTGAGCTGCCGCTAATTACAAAATTAGCTTGGTCAGCTCTTTCAACTATTATTGAGTGAGTAGCGCTGGTGTTAAGGTAGTTTCTGCCACCATCTCTGGTTGCGGTAATTATAGCCTCACCTACACCAGTTGTGCTAATAATACCATTTGTATCAATAATAATAATACCACTTGGGCTGGCAGCATAGGTAATGGTCCCCTCACCGCTACCTGGGTCTACTATCACAATAGCGCTGGTTGTGCCAAATGTTAGGGTATCGCTAGCGGTGATAGTAAATGTGCCTTGGATTGCTTGGTTAATAGTTAGTAGGTAGCTATCGGTTGATGCGGCATAATTAGTAGTAGTTGCGGCACTGGCTATAATATTGACTGTGCCAACATTTATAATGGTGACAACACCACTATTGCTATCAATAGTTACAACATCACTATCTATTGGGTTTATGGCATAGCTAATTACTCTGCCTCTGGTATTAGTTGGTACTTGAGCGCTTAAAGCGCCACTAGGGACATAAGTGGCAGTCCTGTCATCACCAGCATCAATAGCGGTTATGGTATTTTGGATAACTACTAGCTGATAACTGGCGCTGGTGTTGTTGTGGTTAGCCACTTGTTTGCTAATGGTAATAGTAGTTATGCCAACATTAATAGCAGTTATGGTGCTAGCGTTAATTGTGGCAATACCAGCCTCACTAGATATGATTGTTAGTGTGCCTTGTGGTTGGTCATTAGTAGCAGTTGCGATGGTTGTTTGTCCTACCATAAGTCTGGTGGCATTGCCGGTGATATTTAGTTCAGATTGCTCAGCTGGGGCTACTACCCAGCTAATAGTTGTTGGGGCAAATATGTAGTTTGGACTGGCGCTACCACTAATAGAGACACTAAATTGATAGTTGCCAGCATTTATTGCAGTTTGGTCACCGCTTATAGTTAGGCTAATAGCGCCACTGTTGATATCGTCCTCAACAGCATTAGTTAGGCTAACTGCTATGGTTTGGCTAGTATTGTTAAAGACAAGAGTATCAGTTGGGCCAACACTAAGCCCAAGTTGTCTAGGATTTACCAATAGGCTAATACTAGCTTGACTGCTACCTCTACTAGCAGTGATAGTAGTAGTGCCAATATTTATAATTGTTACAACACCACTATTTTCATCAATGGTAGCAACAGTGGGGGTGCTAGATGCCCAAGTGATTGGTTGTATTGGGTTGCCACCTTGGCTGGTAATGCTAATGGCGTCATCACCATAATTAGCAGTTATATCTCCTCCCACAATACTAAGGGGCTCTACATTAACACTAATAACAAAGCTAATAGTATTAGTTCCAGCCATATTGCTTGTGCTAAGTGTGTAGGTTGTGCTTTGTTGGGCTATAATTGGTGTGCCGCTTATAACAATATTACCAACCACATTAATAGATAAGCTAGCAGGCAAAGTAGGTGTTATATCAAAAGTAGTTGGCACCCCACCATTGTTGACAATAGTTAGCTCTACGGGCTCACCAGCTAATAATACCTGAGCGCTAGGGGCAACTAGAGCAGGGGTAGGATTAACTACATTAATCATCACTACTGCTGATGCTCCATTAGTAAGGCCGACTTCATTAAGATTAATAGTTAGGGTAATGTTGCCATGGAAATCTGGCGCTAGCTGGTAAGAAATATCAGCAATAGAACTAGTGATGCCGATTATGTCAATATTACCACCAGCACCGCTATCTGTTGCTGACCAGACGGTCTCATCACCATCTAAGTCAAAACCTAATAAATTAGCAATAATAGTTGATGATGTAGTGCCAAAAGGAATATTAACTCTACCTAAATTAGTAGTAGCGGGAAAGCCGTTGCTAAACTCAAAAACACCACCTAAAAGCGAATTACAATCTATATCATCACTCATTAAGTTTAGACAATCTGCATTGCTGAAATTATTTGGTTGGGTACTTACTCCAAATGCAAAAATATTAAAAAATCCCGGATAAACCACAAAGCCACCAGCCTCAGGGTTTGTATCTACACCAAATTGAACACCATCGTTAGTATAGACCCAATCTCCTTCACTAGCTATATCATTAGCGCCCAGATAAAAGCGGTCCTCATTACCGGGAAACAATCCTCTTATATGTAATAGTTCAGTGCCACTCTCAATTCTGGCTAAATAACCACCCTCTGCATCAAAAGCATTCAATAAATTATTATAATTATCATCGCCAATTGCGGCGTATGCATGACCACCAAATACTGAAAAATTTGTTATCCTGCTATCAGCAATGCTAATTATTGGTATCGTATTACTATCTTGGACAGTTATTGTTAACGTTTTACTACTATCCTGCCCATTTGCTTTATCTAAGATAATTATTAACGAAGCGCTACCTATTGTATCGGCGGCAATGCTAAAGTAAAGACTAGCACTTGTTGGGGTAGCGTTTAATGAGGCGCTAGTTTGAATACTATTGGTGGCAAATGATACAACAGGTTCTGGACTGAAAGTAAAGATATCATCACCAGCCCTAGTAATGCTAAATGTTGCTTGTTGGTTAATTATAACATTATCAGCGACAATATCTGTAATAGCCACAATATGGCGAGTAGTATTGGGGGAGTTTTTGCTAAGGATAATGCTACTAGTTGCCAAAGTAAAAGGTGAGATATCAACAATATTAATATCAGCGGTAATTGAAGCTTCTAAATAATTGGTATCCTCAGGACTAATAGCGCTAATACTAATACTGCCAACACTAATAGCAGTTAGGGTGCTATTGTTAATACTAGCAGAACCAGAATCTAGGCTAATAGTGTAGATAACATCAGCTGTGCTAGAAGCCCCAGTTATAAAAGCGCTTAAATCTAAGGTTTGTATTGGTGGTATAGAATTAGGAGGATTAAAAGCAAAACTAGATTGCTCAGCTTGGTCAATAGTCCAAGTAATAGTTGTTGGGGCAAATATGTAGTTTGGACTAGCGCTACCACTAATAGAGACACTAAATTGATAGCTGCCAGCATTTATTGCAGTTTGGTCGCCGCTTATAGTTAGGGTAATAGCGCCGCTGTTGATATCGCTCTCAACAGCATTAGTTAGGCTAACTGCTATGGTTTGGCTAGTATTGTTAAAGACAAGAGTATCAGTTGTACCAACACTAAGCCCAAGTTGTCTAGGATTTACCAATAGGCTAATACTAGCTTGACTGCTGCCTCTACTAGCAGTGACAGTAGTAGTGCCAATATCTATAATTGTTACAACACCACTATTTTCATCAATGGTAGCAACAGTGGGGATGCTAGAAGTCCAAGTGACTGGTTGTATTGGGTCGCCACCTTGGCTGGTAATGCTAATGGCGTCATCACCATAGATAGCAGTTATATCTCCTCCCACAATACTAAGGGGGTCTATATTAATACTAATAACAAAGCTAATAGTATTAGTTCCAACCGCATTGCTTGTGCTAAGTGTGTAAGTTGTGCTTTGTTGGGCTATAATTGGTGTGCCGCTTATAACAATATTACCACCGACCTCATTAATAGATAAACTAACAGGCAGAGTAGGTGTTATATTAAAAGTAGCTGGCGCCTCACCATTGTTGATGATAGTTAGTAATACAGGTTCGCCAGCTGATAATACCTGAGCGGTAGGGGTAACTAGTCTGGGGAAGGGATTAAGCACTCTAATCCTCACCACTGCTGATGCTCTATCAGTGCGGTCAACTTCGTTAAGATTAATAGTTAGGGTAGTATCGCCTTGAAAGTTTAGCGCTGGCCGGTAGGAAATAGTGGCAGTGGCGCTCATAGATCTAGTATCTATACTAACATTACCACCAGCGCTACTATCTGTTGCCGACCAAACAATATTATCACCGTCTAAGTCAAAACCAATAAAAGTAGCAATTCTGAACGGTGATATAGTGCCAAAAGGAATATTAACTGTGCCTAAATTGGTAGTAGCAGGAAAACCGTTGGGAAACTCAAAAACACCACTAAAAAACAAACCACACCCTAAATCAAGAATATTACTATCCCTTACTTCTAGGCAATCTTCATTCCCATTGAAATTATTTGGTTCATTATTAGACTCAAATCCAAAAATATTAAAAAATCCCGGATAAGCCACAAAACCGCCAGCCCCAGAGTTTGTGTCTACGCCAAATTGAACGCCGTTGTTAGTATAGACCCAATCTCCTTCACTAGCTATATCATTAGCGCCCAGATAAAAGCGGTCGCCTTTATCAAGGTGTGATGTTCTTATATGTCCTAGTTCAGCACCACTCTCAACTCTAGCTAAATAACCACCCTCTGCATTAAAGTCATTTAATAACTGCTGATAAGTGCTTTCCTCACCAACGAGGTATAAATGCCCACCAAACACTGAAAAGCGTACTAGCCTGTTATCAGCAATGCTAATTATTGGGGCTGTATCACTATCTTGGACAGTTACTACTAACGTTTGGCTATTATCCTGCCCATTTGCTTTATCTAAGCTAATTACCAATGAAGCACTGCCCATTCTATTGGGGATAATGCTAAAGTAAAGCGCAGCAGTTGCTGAAACGTTGGTTAAAAGGGCGCTAGTTTGGATACTATTGGTGGCAAATGATACAACAGTCATTGGCTCGGTGGTAAAGATATTATCACCACTACTAGCAACACTAAATGTTGCTTGCTGGTCAATACCACTAATATCGGCAGTAAGCCCTGTTATATTTATAATATGACGGATGGTATTGGGGGCATTTTTAATAAGGGTAATACTAGTAGTTGCTAGGGTAAAAGCAGGTGGAAGCGCGTCAATAATATGAATAACAGCTACAGCTGAAGCTCTCAAGTAGCTAGCATCTTCGGGACTAATAGCGCTAATACTAATACTACCAACACCAATAGGGCTTAGGATACTATTGCTAATACTGGCAGAGCCAGAACCTGAGCTAATGGTATAAATAACATCAGCTGTGCTGGAAGCCCCAGTTGTAGAAGCGCTTAAATCTAGGTTTGATGTTGATAGTATAAAACTAGGAAGAGTAAAGGCAAAACTAGATTGCTCAGCTTGGTTAATAGTCCAAGTAATAGTTGTTGGACTAAATATGTAGTTTGGACTGGCGCTACCGCTAACACTGGTAGTAAAGGTATAAGTACCAGTATTAAGCGCCGCATTATCACCACTAATGCTAAGAGTAATAGCACCACTGTTAATATCACTCTCAACAGCATTATTTAGGCTGACTGCTATAGTTCTAGTGGTATTGTCAAATATAAAACTAATATCACCAATAGTAGCTGTTATCTCTCGGGCAGTAACAATTAGGGTAACACTCGCTTCGCCATTAACACCTGCATCTCTAATAACATCATTGCTAGCAGTAATAATAGCCCTACCAACACCAGTAGTGCTAACCACACCAGTATTTGGGTCAATACTGGCAACCGTAGCATCACTAGAGGCCCAAGTAGAACCAGCAATATTGGTACTAAAGCTAGGATTATCACCATAAGTAGTAGTTATATCTCCTTCTATAATGCTAAGGGATTCTAAGCTAATACCAATATCAAAGCTAATAGTATCAGTGCCACCTACACTACTTACGCTAAGGGTGTAGGTTGTGCTTTGTTGGGCTGCAGACGGCACACCGTTTATAACAATATTACTACCGACTATACTAATAGCTAGGCTAGCAGGTAAGGCAGGTGTTATACTAAAATTACTTAGCGGTGCTTCACCATTGTTGACAATAGTTAGTGATACAGGTTCGCCAACTGATAATGCCTGAGCGCTAGGGGTAACTAAGCTAGTAGGGATTGGATTAGGCACACTAATTATTATCACCGCCGAGGCTCCATCGGTGCGACCGACTTCATTAAGATAAATAGTTAGAGTATTTGTGCCAAAAAAGTCCGGCGCTGGTTGATAGGCAATATCAATAATGCTTACTGGGTTGGCAGGGTTTAGACCACCAGTAGCAAAACTACCACCAGCGCCGCTATCTGTTGCCGACCAAACAACATCATCACCGTCTAAGTCAAAACCTAATAGATTAGCAATATTAACTGCTAATGTAGCGCCAAAAGGAATATCAACTGCGCCTAAATTAGCAGTAGCAGGCAGGCCACTGGGAAACTCAAAAACAGCACCACTAGCAGGCCCACCCTCACTACAAATTACATCATTAGATCTTGCTTCTAGACAATCTTCTCCTCCTCCGCTACCATCGCCATTATTTGGTTCACTAGGGTTCCCAAATTCAAAAATATTTAAAAACCCCGGATAAACAACAAAACCACCAGCCACAAGGCTTGTGTCTATGCCAAATTGGGTGCCATCGTTAGTATAAACCCAATCTCCCTCACTAGCTATATCATTAGCCCCTAAATAAAAGCGGTTGTTTGAACTAGGGAACAATGCTCTTATATGGTCTCGTTCAGCAGCGCTCTCAACCCTAACTAAGTAACCACCCTCTGCATCAAAATCATTTAATAAAGCATTATAGCTACCACTGCTAATAACACCATATAAATGCCCGCCAAATACTGAAATAACCTCTAAATTGTTAGTAGCGCTAATTACTGGGGCTTGGTTGCTATCTTTAACAGTTACTACCAACGTTTGACTGCTATCCTGCCCGTCTGTCCTGTCCAAGGTAATTACCATCTCAGCGCTACCTATTGTATCAGCGGCAATGCTAAAGTAAAGCTCAGCACTTGTTGGGGTAGCAGTTAATGAGGTGCTAGTTTGGATACTATTGGTGGCAAATGATATAACAGGTTGTGGATTTTTAGTAAAAATATCACCAACCCTAGCAATACTAAATATTGCTTGTTGGCTGGCTGTGCCGTTATCAGTGATAATATCTGTAATAGCTACAATATGGCGAATAGTATTAGGCGAGTTTTTACTAAGAACAATGCTATAAGCTGCCAGAGTAAAAGGTAGAGTACCAACAATATTAATATCAGCGGTAATTGAAGTTTCCAAGTAATTAGTGCCTCCAGGGCTAATAGCGCTAATACTAATACTGCCAACACTAATAGGGCTTAGGATACTATTGCTAATGCTGGCAGAACCAGAGCCCGCGCCAATAGTATAAATAACATCAGCTGTGTTAAGAGCACCAATTATAAAAGCGCTTAAATCTAAGGTTGGTGTTAATGGTATAGACCTAGGTGGAACAAAGATAAAATCAGTCTGCTGCCCCCGACTAATAGTCCAAGTAATAGTTGTTGGACTAATTATATAGTTTGGGCTGGCACTACCGCCAATGCCAATAATAAAGGTATAAGTGCCAACATCAATGGCTGCGCTGGTGCCATTAATTATAAGAGTAATATCATCAGCATCACTGGCTAGAATATTATTTAGAGTAGTAGCTACGGTTCTAGTGGTATTGTCAAATATAAAACTAATATCACCAATAGTAGCTGTTATTTCTCTGGCAGTGACAATTAGGGTAATACTTGCTTCACCATTACCGCCTGCACCTCTAATAAAATCATTACTAGCAGTAATAATAGCCCTACCAGAACCAGTAGTAGTAACTAAGCCAGTGTTTGGGTCAATGCTGGCAATAGCAGGGGCACTAGAGGTCCAAGTAGAGCCGGGAATACTAGTGGTAAGGCTAATACTATCACCATAAGTAGCGGTTATATCTCCTTCTACAATCATAAGAGGGGCTACGTTAATACCAATAGCAAAGCTAGTGGTTCCAGTACCAGCGGCATTGCTGGCGCTAAGCGTGTAGGTTATATCTTGTTGGGCTATAATTGGTGTCCCGCTTATAATAAAATTGCCACTAACTAAATTAATAGACAAACTAGCAGGTAAGGCAGGCGTTATACTAAAAGTGCTTGGCGCCTCGCCATTGTTGATAATAGTTAGTGATACTGGCCTGCCAAATGATAATACTTGAGCGGTAGGGGTAACTAGGGAAGGAAAAAGACTAGGCACATTAATCATCGCCACTACTGAGGTTCTTCTGTCAGTGCGACCAACCTCGTTAAGACTAATAGTTAGGGTAATATTGCCATGAAAGTCTGGTGCTGGTTGGTAGGAAATAGTGGCAGTGGCGCTAGTGGTGTTAGTGGTTATAACAATACTACCACCAGCACCGCTATCCGTTGCCGACCAGACAGTCTCATCACCGTCTAAGTCAAAACCTGACAGAATGGCAATAATAGCTGTTGATGTAGCGCCAAAAGGGATAACTCTAGCTAAATTGGTAGCAGCAGGCAAGCCGCTAGGAAGCTCAAAAACGCCACCAAAAGAAGACCTACAATCTGTATCATTAATATCACCAACCTGTACTTCTAGGCAATCTTCACCCCCCCCGAAATTATTTGGTTCAAAACCAGTCCCAAATTCAAAAACATTTAAAAACCCCGGATAAACCGCAAAACCGCCATCCCCAGAATTTCTATCTACACCAAATTGAACATCGTCATTAGTATAGACCCAATCTCCCTCTCTTTGTATATCATTAGCGCCCAGAAAAAAGCGGCCACCAGGAGGTAATAATCCTCTTATATGTGCTAATTCAGCAGCACTCTCAACTCTAGCTAAATAGCCACCCTCTGCATCAAAAACATTGAACAAATTATTATAATTACCATGGTTATTGCTAATTAGGGCATACGCATGACCACCAAATACTGAAAAAATTGCTATCCTGCTATTAGCAATGCTAATTATTGGGGCTGTATTACTACTATCTTGGACATTTACTATTAGCGTTTGGCTACTATCTTGGCCATCTGCTGCTTTATCTAAGGTAATTACCAGCGAAGCGCTGCCTATTGCATCAGGGGCAATAGTTAAGTAAAGTGCGGCAGTTAATGGGATGTCAACTAATGTTTCGCTAGTTTGGATGCTATTGTTGGTAAATGATACAACAGGTTCTGGGTTGGTGGCAAAAATATTATCCCCATCTCTAATAATTATAAATTCTGCTTGTTGGCTAATTAAGCCATTATCGGCGATAATATTTGTAATATCTACAATATGGCGAATAGTATTAGGGGAATTTTTAATAAGGGTAATAGTGTTAGTTGCTAAAACAAAAGTACTATTAGCTTGAGAAAAAGCAGCAATGCTAATTAAGAATGATAGTATTATTAGTGGTTTATGGAACATTATTAACAATAATTTATTCAAAAACAATGTAATTATACAGCCAGTGCTAGATAATTAAATTAGTTTTTACCGCATAACTTTATGATTTTATCATACTATAATAAAATTCAAATACGATGGTGCTTACTAAGGTGTTAGGTAATTTTTTTCAACTTTTTGAAATCTACTAATAACTAAGCATAATAGACGATTAGTATCGCTTAATATTAATTATTTAATTAAAGGTGTTAATATGGAATGCACGCTAAGGTAACAAAGTTAGTAAAAAAATAAGTAAAGAGATAATAATTACTAACTATCTGAATTTTACTAACAAAAACATTAGCTAAATTCATTGGTATATGTTTTGCAAGTTGAGAGTAATTGTATCTATATCTGTGCTTGTAGTCGTAGTGGCGCCTGTGGTGTTAAGATTTTCTTGGTCTGCTAGATAGCGCATAATTAACATACCATCACTGCTTGCTTCTGTTGTTCCACTGTTGTCAACATCTAAAATATTATTCTGATAAGCAGCTTCTAAACTATTTTCAATAGTCTGCGCGTCCATTGTTGCATTTGTTGTAGTTGCGCCAGTGGTGGTAAATGTTCTAGGGTCTGTTAAATACCTAAGGATTAAAATACCATCAGTAGTAGTTAGCCTACTGCCATCACCGTCAATATCTAAATTAAAGCGAGGAATTACTTCTAATAAGGTGCTAGTGCTAATATCATTGTAGTTGCTATCGCCTGCTTTGGTTGCGGTAATAGTAGTAGTGCCTAAGTTTTGCGCAGTAATTAAGCCGTCTTGGCTAATAATTGCAATAGTTGGGTTACTAGAAGCAAAGCTAACAACTCCTGTGCCTTGTCCGCCGCTTGCAGTCGCAATTGTGGTCGCTCCTAGCGCTAAAGCGCTACTAATCATAATAGTAAATTCTGTTTGGTTTGCTTTTATAATTGACCAGCTAAGAGTAGTTGTGCTTAAAAGGTAGTTGAGGCTAGAGGCGCCTGTTAGCGCTAAGCCTATATTATAGTTGCCAACATCTGTTGCGGTTGCCCCACTTATAGCAAGGCTAACATCATCAGTACCTACTATGCCACTGGTAATAGTTGCAAGTACAGTCCTTATGTTGGTGTTATAGATAAATGTTTGTGAGCCGGCAAAGGTGGGGGTGATGGTCCTTGGACTAACAATAAAGCTAACACTTGCTTGTTCGCCTGTGCCCTCTCTGGTGGCAGTTATAATTGCAGTCCCAGCGCCTAATATAGCTAATACGCCTATGTTTGCATCACCAAAGTTAACAATACTTGGAGTGCTAGAGACAAAAGTTATTGCCCCAGTTAGACTAGCCCCACCTTGGGCTATGATGTTTTGACTAGCAGCGCCATAGACAACATTTCTTGGATTATTGCCAACAATAATAAAGTCATCACTAACTGTTAAGCTAAAGCTAGTGCTAACCATAGCCCCATTACCATCATCAGCGGTGACAGTTATATCTGAAACTCCTACTGTTGCTGGAATACCAGTAATGCTGTTAATACCATCAAAAGTTAAGCTAGGTGGCAAAGCAGAAACACTAATAGTTAAGGTATCGCCGTTGGCATCATTAAATGTATTAGCTGGGATAATAAGAGTAAATAAGTTTCCTAATGAGGCGATTTGGTTTGGTATAAGGTTTGTAACAGTGGGGGTGGTATTGATAATAGTTAGTAGATAACTATCACTAATATCACGATAGTTATCCCCACCACTTTTGGTAGCGCTAATAGTAGTAGTGCCTAAGCTTTGTGCAGTAATGACACCACTTTGGCTAATAGTTGCAATATCTGGGTTGCTAGAACTAAAACTAATAGTCCCTGTGCCACTACCACCAGTTGCGGTTACAAAACTGGTTTGAGCATTTGTTAAGGTTGAGCTGCCGCTGATTACAAAATTAGCTTGGTTAGCTCTTTCAACTATTAGTGAGTGGGTAGCACTAGTGTTAAGGTAGTTTCTACCGCCATCTCTGGTTGCGGTAATTATAGCCTCACCTACACCAGTTGCGGTAATGATGCCATTGTTGGTAATGGTTGCAATTGCTATATTGTTGGATTCATAAGTAATAGTCCCATCACCACTACCCGGGTCTACTATCGCAATAGCATTCGTTGCGCCAAATGTTAGGGTATCGCTAGCGGTGATGGTAAATGGGTCTTGGGCTGCTTGGTTAATAGTTAGTAGGTAGGTATCGGTTGATGCGGCATAATTAGTAGTTGTTGCGGCACTGGCTATAATATTGACTGTGCCAACATTTATAATGGTGATAGCACCGCTATTGCTATCAATAGTTACAACATCACTAGCTATTGGGTTTATGGCATAGCTAATTACTCTGTCTTGGGCATTGGTTGGTATTTGAGGACTTAGAATACCACTAGGGATATAGGTGGCAGCCCTATCATCACCAGCATCAATAGGGGTTGTGGTATTTTGGATAACTAGTAGTTGATAACTGGCGCTGATGTTGTTGTGGTTAGCCACTTGTTTGGTGATGGTAATAGTAGTTATGCCAATATTAATAGCGGTTATGGTGCTACCATTAATTGTGGCAATACCAGCCTCACTAGAGGTGATTGTTAGTGTGCCTTGTGGTTGGTCATTAGTAGCAGTTGCAGTGGTTGTTTGTCCTACCATAAGTCTGGTGGCATTATTGGTAATATCTAGTTCAGATTGCCGAGCTGGGTCTACTACCCAGCTAATAGTTGTTGGGGCAAATATGTAGTTTGGACTAGCGCTACCACTAATAGAGACACTAAATTGATAGCTGCCAGCATTTATCGCAGTTTGGTCACCGCTTATAGTTAGGCTAATAGCACCACTGTTGATATCGTCCTCAACAGCATTAGTTAGGCTAACTGCTATAGTTTGGCTAGTATTGTTAAAGACAAGAGTATCAGTTGGACCAACACTAAGCCCAAGTTGTCTAGGATTTACCAATAGGCTAATACTAACTTGACTGCTACCTCTACTAGCAGTGATAGTAGTAGTGCCAATATCTATAATTGTTACAACACCACTATTTTCATCAATGGTAGCAATAGTGGGGGTGCTAGAAGTCCAAGTGATTGGTTGTGCTGGGTTGCCACCTTGACTAGTAATGCTAATGGCGTCATCACCATAGATAGCAGTTATATCGCCACCAATAATAATTAGTGGTTCAACAGCAGTAGCAGTAATAGTAGTTGTGGTAAATATATCATTGATACTAATAGTAAGAGTACCAACACCAACAGCAATTGCTTCTACCACAATAAATGCCCTGCCAGCAGAGCTAATAATAGTTGTAGAGGAAATAGTAAAAGGCCCTTCTATATTAACAGTTAGTGTAGTTGGGGCTAAGAATAGGTTATTGTTAATACCAAACAAGGTAACACTGGCAATAGCACTATAATTAACTATTATAGTCTGAGGTGATGGTTCTAATTCAATTCTGGTAAGCGTGCTACGAGTTATATTAAATGTAGCACTACTACCAATAATACTACTAACATCTAAACCATTTATGCTAGTAACGCTAATAGTTTCAGTGCCAATAATGCTGGGGATGTAGGTTATTTGGTTACTACTAATTAAGATAGAAGCATCTGCTAGGACTACAGTTGCCTCTAATTCACTAATATCAATTGTATCACCGACAGAATCAGTAGCACTTATAGTAATAGTTATAGGGCTATCAGTGTTAGTATTGCTAATGCCCACAAAGCCTATATTTGCTATCTCAACACTAGTAACAGTGGTCGTAGCAGATATAGCGCCAGCCACAATAGTAACAATGCCTGTTCTTTGCTCACTTTCAAGTACTTCAACAGTTCCTGTTCCGCTTAAAGCCCTACCATTTTTAGTTTCAAAACCTCCTCCTCCTAATGCTGCAAACCTAATAGCTGTATCAGTTAATACCAAATTATTATTTGCATCATATAGAGTGACAGTAATTGTAACGCCAGTTGTATCTACACCATTTACCAAAAAAGTGGGGTTTTGTGGCTCTAGTTCAATTCTAGTAAGCGCGCCGTGGGTAACCTCAAATGTAGCGCTACTGCCACTAATACCGCTAACATCTATACCATTTATACTAATAACACTAATAGTTTCATTGCCAGCAGCACTAGGGGTGTAGGTAATCTCATTGCCATTAGTTGAAACAGCAGCGCCTGCTAAGACTACAGTTGCCACTAATTCAGCGATATCAATTGCCCCGCTAGAATTACTAGCACTTACAGTAACAGTTATAGTATTATCAGCAATAGTAGTGGTCGCGCTTAAGGTTAGGGTAATAGAGTTAGGAGTTATAGCTGGGTCAAGTCTGGTGGTAACACTAAATATTGCACTTGTTGTGCCACCACCATAACCTACGGTTAAGGTAGCAATAGTTTGAGTGTCAAACTCACTACTAGATAAAACTTGAACAGTAATAGTAGCGCCTGCGGTAATTACGCCCTCAGCTGCGGTAGGCTCACTAGCGCCTACGGTATAAGAACCACCTTCAATACGAATACTAAGAGTGCTGTCAAAACCGGTAATGGTTGCTATATTAGAGCTAATTAGTGTATTTGGTTCTGCATTTACTAGTGCGCTAAAGCTAAAAGCATCTGGGGTGATATCTATCTCTACTACCGTTAATAAAGCGCTAGCGCTAATATCATTATAATTTCTATCCCCAGCTCTGGTTGCCATAATAGTAGTAGTTCCTAAGCTTTGCACACTAATTAAACCATCTTGGTCAATGGTTGCAACAATTGGGTTGCTGGAGGTAAAACTAATAGCGCCTGTGCTTTGTCCCCCGCTTACAGTTGCAGTTGTGGTGGCTTCTAGTTCTAAGGGACTACTAAGTACAATAGTAAAGCCTGTTTGGTCAATGAGATTAATGGTAAGTAGATAACTAGCAGCTCTGGGATTGTAGTTATTAGTCTCAACGGCACTTGCTATAATAACTACTGAACCAGTATTTAAGATAGTAATAATACCACTATCATCAATAGTTACAACATCATTGGTAGTTGGACTAGTGGTGTAGCTAATAGTGGTCTGTGCTCCAGTTAGGTCTTGACTTGTAGCAGTAGCATTATTAGGCTTGTAGTCTATTGATATAATATCGCTTGTATAAGTTAACATTTGGTCTGCTTTTATAATTGACCAACTAAGAGTAGTTGTGCTTAAGCGGTAGTTGGGGGTGGAGGCGCCTATTAGATTTAAGCCTATATTATAGTTGCCAACATCTGTTGCAGTTGTTACACCGCTTATAGTTAGGCCAATATCATCAGTGCTAACTATGCCACTGGTAATAGTTGCGACCACAGTTCTTGTATTGGTGTTGTAGATAAAGCTTTGTGGGCTAGCAAAGGTTGGGGTCAGAGTTAAGGGCTCTACGGTAAAAATTATACTACTCTCATCATCGCCCCGCCTTGCAGTAATTAAAGCACTACCAACACCAACAATAGTAATTAAGCCAATATTTGGGTCGTCAAAACTTACAACACTCGTAGCGCTAGAAGTCCAAGTTATCGGTATTGTTTGGCTATCATTGCTGGTAGCATCAATAGTAATTGGAAGATTGTTGTAACTAACTGTGCTATCGCCGCCAACAATTATCAAGTTGGTGGTGGTAATAGTAAATGCAGATGCAATATTACGTATGCTAACAGTTGCTGTTTTTGCGGTATTTAGTTGGTTACTGGCTACAATTTGCACCCTAACATTATCGCCAACACTAACCACCCCGCTTGCATCTGTATAACTACCGCCGTTAATAGAATAGCGCGCGTTGCTGCCTTCAATACTAATAGTAAATGTGCTTTGTAAGTCTTGGGTATTGGTAGCAACTATAATAGCATTAGAAGTAATGGTTGCGCCTAAGGCAACATCACTCACTGCATCAAAGATAAATGGAGCTACTAAAATACAACTGCTGTCACTCATAACTCTAATAGTAAAACTTTGTGAACTTTGAAGCTCGCCATCACTAACAATAAGTTCTAAATTATAAATACCAATATCACTACACTTAAGAGGAGTGCCTAGAAGATTACTTCTGTCAATTTTACGAATGCTGTCATTAATGGTATCAACAACAATAATATCGTTGGCATCAATTGCAACACCGAGCGGGCTGTTAAATTTGGCACTACTACCAATACCATCAACAAAACCTTCATCATTAAAATCAACACTACTACCGGCAACAGTGCTTACTAAGCCATCTGGGCTAATGCTACGAATGCGGTGATTGGTGCCATCAGCAACAATAATATTACCGAGAGCATCAATTGCAACACCAGATAAACCACCAAATTTAGCTGTGGCGCTAGCGCCATCAGCAAAACCAAAAACACTACCAGCAATAGTGGTTACTGTCCCACCTAGGCTAATGCTACGAATGCGGTAATTGGTGCCATCAGCAACAATAATATTACCGAGAGCATCAATTGCAACACCCCTTACATCACTAAACATAGCTGTGGCGCTAGCGCCATCAGCAAAACCAAAAACACTACCAGCAATAGTTGTTACTGTCCCACCTAGGCTAATGCTACGAATGCGACGATTGCCGCTATCAGCAACAATAATATTGCCGAGAGCATCAATTGCAACACCAGACGGATTGCTAAACTCAGCTGTGCTAGTAGCGCCATCAGCAGAACCCTGACTGCTACCAGCAACAGTGGTTACCATGCCGTCTGGACTAATGTTACGAATGCGGTGATTACCCCTATCAGCAACAATAATATTACCGAGAGCATCAATTGCAATATATGTTGGGAAAAAAAAGGTAGCTGTGCTAGTAGCGCCATCATCAGAGCCAGGGCCACTACCAGCAATAGTGGTTACTGTCCCACTTGGGCTAATACTACGAATAAGATGATTGTTGCTATCAGCAACAATAATATTACCGAGAGCATCAATTGCAACACCCCTTGGAAGACTAAAGCTAGCTGTGCTAGTAGCGCCATCATCACTATCTCGTAAACCATCTCCTGCCAAAGTTGTTACAAATGCACCAATAGCTAACCAGTCTGGTAATTCAGTAGCTGTGGCAACGCTAAAAACAAAGCTACTACCATCAACATCACTGGCGCTTAAATCATATTGGTATAAACTATTAACTCTAACACTAGTAATTGGAGCACTAGTAAAAATAGGGGAAAATTCATTAATATTACTAACATCAATATTAAAGGTCTTAGTTACTAAATGTATAGTATCACTAACACCAATAATAATTTCATAACTGCTTTGGGCTTCAAAGTTAGGGCTATGGTTAATAACTAATTGATTACCGCTACTAATGCTAAAACTAGCGCTATCTCTGCCGCCAACAATACTAAATTCAAAAACATCTAGTGAATTAGTTGCAGTGGCGTCAATAGTGGCAATAATGCTATTTGCTAAGATATTTTCAACAATGGTAGTAGTGCTCAGCGCTAACCCAGTTGGAATGGCACCACAACTACCATCATCTACCACAGTAATATCAAAACTTTGCGAATCTTGAAATTCGCCATCACTAACAATAAGTTCTAAACTATAAATGCCAATATCACCACAGCTAGGATAAGTGCCTAAAAGGTAGTCATTTCTATCAATTTTACGAATACGATTATTACCGCTATCAGCAACAATAATATTACCGAGAGCATCAATTGCAACACCAGTCGGAATTTGAAACTTGGATGTAGTGCCAACGCCATCAGCAAAACTAGGTGTATCACTACCAGCAATAGTGGTTACCATGCCATCTGGGCTAATATTACGAATGCTATGATTATTGCTATCAGCAACAATAATATTACCACTAGCATCAATTGCAACACCAAACGGCCTGTCAAACCTAGCTGTATTAGTAGCGCCATCAGCAAAACCACTGGTCCTACTGCCAGCAATAGTGGTTACTACGCTGCTTGCGTTAATACTACGAATAGCGTTATTAAAGCTATCAGCAATAATAATATTACCACTGGCATCAATTGCAACGTCTGACGGAAAACGAAACCTAGCAGTGGCGCTAGCGCCGTCAACAAAATCACCAGAACCAAGACCTGTAGATATACCAGCAATAGTAGTTACTGTCCCATCTAAGCTAATGCTACGAATAGCGGTATTAATGGAATCAGCAATAATAATATTGCCTGAAGCATCAACTGCAACACCACCTGGACCATTAAATCTAGCAGTGGGGCTAGCGCCATTCATAAAACTACCAAGACCATCACCAGCAATAGTGCTGACTATGCCTTCTGGACTAATGCTACGAATACTATGATTATCACTATCGGCAACAATAATATTACCACTAGTGTCAATTGCAACACCCGTCGGCCTTCTAAATCTAGCTGTAGCGCTAGCGCCATCAACAAAATCAGTTGAAATAGTACCAGCAATAGTAGTTACTGTGCCCTCTGGGGTAATGCTACGGATACTATTATTAACTCTATCAGCAACAATAATATTACCAAGCGCATCAATTGCAACATCCCTTGGGTTATTAAAGCTAGCCGTTCCAGTAGCGCCATTATTATTACCAGTTGAACCATCTCCTGCTAAAGTAGTTACAGCTATACCAACAGCTAACCAACTTGGTAATGCGGTATTGGGGGCGATGCTAAAGGCAAGATTATCACTATCAATATCGCTAGCATCTAAGCCATATTGATATAGGCTATTAACTCTAACGCTAGTAATTGGAACGCTGGTAAAAACAGGGGTAACCTCATTGACATCACTAACACCAATATTAAAAGTCTTGGTTAGCTGATGCATAGCATCACTAACGGCAATAATAATTTCATAACTGTTTTGGGTTTCAAAGTCGGGACTGTGGTCAATTACTAATTGATTACCACTAGTAATGCTAAAACTAGCGCTGTCTCTACCACCAACAATACTAAATTCAAAAACACCTAGAGGATTAGTTGCGGTAGCGCTAATAGTAGCAATAATGCTATCTGCTAAAATGTTTTCAACAATAGTAGTAGTGCTGAGTGTTAAACTGACTGGAGCTACACCACAACTGCCATCATCTGCTACAGTAATATCAAAACTTTGCAAATCTTGAAGCTCGCCATCACTAACAATAAGAGCTAAATTATGCATACCAATATCACCACAGGCGGGAGTGCCTACAAGGCTATTTCTATAAATTTTACGAATGCTGTTATTACCACTATCGGCAACAATAATATTACCAATAGCATCAATGGCAACACTAAATGGAAGATCAAATTTAGCTGTATTGCTAGGACCATTAACAAAACCAAAGGTACCACCAGCAATGGTACTTACTGTGCCATCTGGAGCAATTCTACGAATACGATCATTATTTTGGTCAGCAACAATAATATTGCCAAGAGCATCAATTGCAACACCCCTTGGGGTGCTAAATTGCGCTGTAGCGCTAGCGCCATCAGCAGAACCAAACCCACTACCAGCAATAGTGGTTACTGTGCCATCTGAGGCAATACTACGAATACGACTATTAAAAGCATCAGCAACAATAATATTACCAAGAGCATCAATTGCAACACCTGTTGGAAAACTAAAAACCCCGCCACCACCAGCAATAGTGCTTACTATACCACCGCTAATACTACGGATAAGATTATTAGCTCGGTCAGCAACAATAATATCACCACTGCTATCAATTGCAACAGCTGATGGAGAATCAAAGCTAGCTGTGGCGCTAGCGCCATCAATAGCATCGGCACCACCACTACCAGCAATAGTGGTTACTATACCATTTGGGGTAATTTTGCGAATACGATTATTATTGCTATCAGCAACAATAATATTGCCCAAAGCATCAACTGCAACACCAGATGGGTCGTCAAATTGAGCTGTGGCGCTAGCACCATCTAAAAAACCAGTTTCACTACCAGCAATAGTGCTTACTATACCCTCTGAGCTAATACTACGAATAAGGTCATTATTAGTATCAGCAACAATAATATTGCCAAAGGCATCAATTGCAACGCCTAAGGGAAAGTTAAATGTAGCTGTGTTAGTAGCGCCATTATTTCTACCTGCTAAACCATTGCCTGCCAAAGTGCTTACAGCTACATCAATAGCTAACCAACTTGGTAATTCGGTGCTTGACGCAGCGCTAAAGATAAAATTAGTGCTATCAACGTCGATGATGTCTAAATTATATTGGTATATACTATTAACTCTAGCGCTAGTGATTGGGATACTAGTAAAAATAGGGCTAACATCATTAACATCATTAACACCAATATTAAAAGTTTTGGTTAGCTGATGTATAACATCACTAACGGCAATAATAATTTCATAACTGTTTTGGGCTTCAAAGTCAGGACTGTGGTCAATTACTAATTGATTACCAGCACTAATACTAAAACTAGCGCTATCTCTACCACCAACAATACTAAAACTAAGGCTGGCAGGATTATCACTATCATCAGCGCTAATGGTAGCAATAATACTATTTGTTGCAGTGTTTTCAATAACATTAGTGGTGCTGAGGGCTAAATTAGTTGGAATGAAGCCACAACTACCATCATCTGCTACAGTAATATCAAAACTTTGCAAACCTTGAAGCTCGCCATCACTAACAATAAGAGCTAAATTATGCATACCAATATCACTACAGGCGGGAGTGCCTACAATAACTTTATTTCTATCAATTTTACGAACACTGTAATTATTTCTATCAGCAACAATGATATCATTGTTACTGTCAATTGCAATATCAAATGGATTGCTAAATTGAGCATTACTACCAATACCATTAGTAAAACCGCGAATACTACCAGCAATGGTGGTTACTACACCACCTGTGCTAATGCTACGAATACTATGATTACCATCATCAGCAACAATAATATTGCCAAGAGCATCAACTGCAATACCTGCTGGAGAACTAAATTTAGCTGTGGCGCTAGCGCCATCAACAAAACCCTCACCAACACCAGCAAAAGTGCTTACTATGCCGCCTGTGCTTATGCTACGGATATTATTATTACTGCTATCGGCAACAATAATATTGCCAAGAGTATCAACTGCAACACCTGTTGGAAAATTAAATTGAGCTGTGGCGCTAGCGCCATTAATAAAACCTCCACTGCCACCAGCGATAGTGCTTACCATGTCACCTGGGGTAATTCTGCGAATACGATGATTATTGTTATCAGCAACAATAATATCACCACTAGCATCAATTGTAATACCAAATGGAGACCTAAATTGAGCTGTGGCGCTAGCGCCATCAACAGAACCAAGTCCACCGCCAGCGATAGTGCTTACCGTGCCAGCTGAGGTGATTTTGCGAATACGATGATTACCACTATCGGCAACAATAATATTACCACTAGCATCAATTACAATACCCGATGGAAACCTAAATTGAGCTGTGGCGCTAGCGCCATCAACAGAACCAGGTCCACCGCCAGCAAAAGTGCTTACCATACCGTCTGGGGAAATGCTACGAATGCGATGATTATCTCTATCAACAACAATAATATTGCCACTAGTATCAATTGCAACACCCTCTAGGGAGCTAAATTTAGCTGTGGCGCTAGCGCCATCATCGCTGCCAAATAAACCATTACCTGCCAAAGTAGTTACAACTGCATCAATAGCTAACCAATCTGGTAATTCAGTGTCTAATGAGACGCTAAAAACAAGGTTGCTACTATCAGCATCGCTGGCGTCTAAATCATATTGGTATAAACTATTAACTCTAACCCTAGTAATTGGAACACTAGTAAAAATAGGGCTAACATCATTAACATCATTAACTCCAATATTAAAGGTTTTGATTAATTGATGCATAGTATCGCTAACAGCAATAATAATTTCATAACTGTTTTGGGCTTCAAAGTCAGGACTGTGGTTAATTACTAATTGATTACCAGCAATAATGCTAAAACTAGCGCTATCTCTACCACCAACAATACTAAAACTAAGGCTGGCAGGATTATCACTATCATCGGCGCTAATAGTGGCAATAATGCTATTTGTTGCAATGTTTTCAATAACATTAGTAGCGCTGAGGGCTAAATTAGTTGGAATTACGCCACAACTACCATCATCTACTACAGTAATATCAAAACTTTGCAAATCTTGAAACTCGCCATCACTGACAATAAGGACTAAATTGTAAATACCAATATCATCACAATCAGGAGGAATACCAGCAAGAGAAATATTTCTATCAATTTTACGAATACGCTGATTATCTCTGTCGGCAACAACAATATTACCACTAGCATCAATTGCAACATCAAACGGACTATCAAACTGAGCATTGCTGTCAACGCCATCAGCAAAACCTTGACCAATACCAGCAATAGTTCCTACTATACCGTCTATGGCAATGCTACGAATGCGATGATTATCTCTATCGGCAACAAAAATATTACCACTAGCATCAATTGCAACACCTGTTGGAAAACTAAATTTAGCTGTGGCACTAGCACCATCAACAAAACCAGTACCACTGCCAGCAATAGTGCTTACTACCCTATTTAGGGAAATGTTACGAATGAGATGATTGCTGGTATCAGCAACAACAATATTACCACCATTATCAATGGCAACACTAAATGGATTATTAAATTTAGCTGTATTACTAGGACCATTAACAGAACCAGCGATACCTCCAGCAGTAGTCCTTACCATCCCGTCTAGGGCAATACTACGGATACGATTATTACCACTATCAGCAACAATAATACTACCACTAGCATCAATTGCAACACCCCTTGGGAAATTAAACCTAGCCGTAGCGCTAGCGCCATCAGCAAAATCACCACTTGTAGCACCTATTAGACCCGTCCCAGCAATAGTGTTTACTATACCATGCGGGTTAATACTACGAATACGGTGATTAAAGGTATCAGCAATAATAATATTGCCACTAGCATCAATTGCAACACCCGTTGGGAAACTAAATTTAGCTGTGGCGCTAGCGCCATTAACTAAACCACTAGAACCACTACCAGCAATAGTGCTTACTATACCTTCTGGGGTAATGCTACGAATACGATGATTATTACTATCAGCAATAATAATATTGCCACCAGCATCAATTGCAATACGCGCCAGGGAATTAAAGCTAGCTGTGCTAGTAGCACCATTATCACGACCCTCTAAACCATCACCTGCTAAAGTAGTTATGACCAAACCAATGCCTAACCAACTCGGTAAATCAGTGTTTGTTGCGACGCTAAATTCAAGATTGGCGCTATCAGCATCACTAGCACTCAAAACATATTGGTATAGACCATTAACTTTAACAGTAGTAAAAACAGGGGTTCTGGGAGGGGGTCTGGTGGTAACACTAAATATTGCCCTTGTTAAACTTACTCCAGAACCTACGGTTAAGGTGGCAACGGTTTGAGTATTAAACTCGCTACTAGATAAAACTTGAATAGTAACAGTAGCACCTGCGGTAATTACGCCCTCAGTTGTAGTTGGGACGCTATCGCCTATGGTATAAGACCCACCTTCAATGCGGATGCTAACAGTGCTGTCAAAACCGCTAATGGTTGCTATATTAGAAGTAATTAATGTATTTGGGGTTGTATTTACTATCGCAGTAAAACTAAAGGGGTCTGTGTTTGCTGTGATTGATAATGAACTCAATAAAAATAAAACAATAGCAGCTAGTTTTGATAATATAGTTCGCATAATTTTTTGTTATATCATAAGCTTTTAAAATATAGCCATAATATAGTTTAAAATATGCTATTTTTAGCAACCTATGCCGTAGTTATTAGTAGCGCTAATTATGGTTACCTCCAAACTCACAGCAGTGATGATACCAGAAGTTCAGTCAATGTCAAGTAATATCATCTTTTGTAAAAATAAAAGTAATATTGCCAAAGTAGCTACTAGCGGTTACAATCACCGCTGTGTTTACTATTACTTCTAAGAGGTTAGTGTAGCATTTTTATAATTTTGCTCTAACAATCCTTTATTGATATATGCTTTCAAGGTAATCGCTAATTGCCTCAGCTCCACTCCTTGTTGAGCTATTTCCAACTAAATCGCCAACATTAAGATTTTCTTGGTCTGCTAGATAGCGCATAATTAACATACCATCGCTGTTTGCTGCTATTGTGCCATTACCATCAATATCTAAATTATTATAACCTCTTCGTAAAAAATCAAGTATTTGTTGGGCATTTCTTTGTGCATCAGTTGTAATTGCATCAGTGGTATCTATGGTATCAGTAGAACCTGTTAAAAATCTGATAATTAAAATACCATCGGTGGTAGTCAGTCTTCTACCGTCATCGTCAATATCTAAATTAAAGTCAGTAACTACCTCTAGTGAAGCACTAGTAGCTAATATCATTGTAATTTCTACCCCCTATCTTTGGTTGCAGCGTAATAGTAGTCTCACCTATACTGATTGCGCTAATAATGTTGTTTACATCAATAGTAATAATACCACTTGGGCTAGCAGCATAGGTAATGGTGCCATCACCACTACCTGGGTCTACTACCACAATAGCCCTTGTTGTGCCAAATACTAAGGTATCACCAGCGTTGATAGTAAACGGTTCTTGGTTTGCTTGGTTAATAGTTAGTAGGTAGCTATCGGTTGATGAAGCATAATTAGTAGTTGCAGCAGCACTTACTACGATGCTGACTGTGCCGACGTTTGTAATAGTGATAGCGCCGGTATTTATGTTAATTGTTGCAACATCACTATTTATTGGGTCTGCGGCATAGCTAATTACTCTACCTCGGGTATTAGTTGGTGCTTGAGCGCTTAGAACACCACTAGGGGCATAAGTAGCAACCCTGTCATCACCAGCATCAATAGGGGTTGTGGTATTTTGGATAACTACTAGTTGATAACTGGCGCTAATGTTGTTGTGGTTAGCCACTTGTTTGGTGATGGTAATAGTAGTTATGCCAACATTAGTAGCGGTTATGGCGCTAGCGTTAATTGTGGCAATACCAGCTTCACTAGAGATGATTGTCAGTGTGCCTTGTGGTTGGTCATTAGTAGCAGTTGCGGTGGTTGTTTGCCCTACCATCAACCTGGTGGCGTTGCTGGTAATATCTAGTTCGGATTGCTGAGCTGGGGCTATTGTCCAGCTAATAGTTATTGGGATTAGTATGTAATTAGAACTATCAATGCCTTCAATGGCGCTAATGTCAAAAGAGTAATCACCAGTATTGGTTGCTATTTGGTCGCCACTTATGGTAAGGCTTACCAGCTCATACCCACTAACAAGATTGGTAATAGTGGTAGTTACTGTAATAGCAGCACCAGTATAAATAATAGTAGTGCTACTAGTGGCAATAGTTAGTGTTAGTTGGGCAACATTTAGTATATAGCTATCAGCTGCAGAGTTGTAATTATTATCACCAGTGTTGGTGGCGCTAATGATAGTGCTGCCAATGCCAATTGTTGTAATATCACCATTTGTGGCCACCGTTGCAACACTCGGGCTAGACGAGCCATAACTACTAGCAACAGTAGCAGACACACCTATTGCTGGGCGACTAAAGCCTTCACCAAATATTATAGTTGTATCAGCCCCTAGGCTAAATGCGCTTTGGTCTGCTTTTATAATTGACCAGCTAAGAGTAGTTGTGCTTAGGCGGTAGTTGCGACTAGCAGCGCCTGTTAGTGTTAGGTCTATATTGTAGTTGCCAACATCAGTTGCAGTTGCTGTACCGCTTATGCTAAGGCTAACATCATCAGTACCTACTATGCCGCTGGTAATAGTTGCAAGCACAGTTCTTATGTTGGTGTTGTAGATAAAGGTTTGTGGACTAGCAAAAGTTGGGGTGATGGTCCTTGGACTAACAATAAAGCTAACACTCGCTTGTTCGCCCGTCCCATCTCTAGTGGCAGTTATAATTGCAGTCCCAGCGCCTAATATAGCTAATACGCCTATGTTTGCATCACCAAAGTTAGCAATACTTGGAGTGCTGGAGACAAAAGTTATTGCCTCAGTTGGACTAGCCCCACCTTGGGCTATAATGTTTTGGCTAGCAGCGCCATAAACAACGTTTCTTAAATTACTGCCAACAATAATAAAGTCATCACTAACTGTTAAGCTAAAGCTAGTGCTAACCATAGCCCCATTACCATCATCAGCGGTGATGGTTATAGTTGAAATCCCTAGTGTTGCTGGAATACCAGTAATGCTGTTAATACCATCAAAAGTTAAACTAGGTGGCAAAGCAGAAACACTAATAGTTAAGGTATCGCCGTTAGCATCATTAAAGGTATTAGCTGGGATAATAAGAGTAAATAGGTTTCCTAGTGAGGCAATTTGGTTTAGTATAAGGTTTGTAACAGTAGGGGTGGTATTGGTAATAGTTAGTAGATAATTATCACTAATATCATGATAGTTGTCCCCACCACTTTTAGTAGCGCTAATAGTAGTGGTTCCTGGGCTTTGCGTAATAATGAGACCACCTTGGGTAATAGTTGCAATATCTGGGTTACTGGAGCTAAAAACAATAGCCCCGGTGCCGCTACCACCAGTTGCAGTTGCAAAACTGGTTTGAGCATTTACTAAGGTTAAGCTGCCGCTAATTACAAAATCAGCTTGTTCAGCTCTTTCAACTATTAGCGAATGAGTAGCGCTGGTGTTAAGGTAGTTTCTGCCACCATCTCTGGTTGCGGTAATTATAGCCTCACCTACACCAGTTGCGGTAATGATACCAGCAGCAGTAATAGTTGCAATTGCTATATCACTGGATTCATAAGTAATAGTCCCATCACCACTACCCGGTTCTACTATCACAATAGCGCTGGTTGTGCCAAATGTTAAGGTATCGCTAGCGGTGATAGTAAATGTGCCTTGGGTTGCTTGGTTAATAGTTAGTAGATAGCTATCGGTTGATGCAGCATAATTAGTAGTAGTTGCGGCACTGGCTATAATACTAACTGTGCCAACATTTATAATAGTGATAGCACCACTATTGCTATCAATAGTTACAACATCACTAGCTATTGGGTTTATGGCATAGCTAATTACTCTGTCTTGGACATTAGTTGGTATTTGAGGACTTAGAATACCACTAGGGATATAGGTAGCAATCCTATCATCACCAGCATCAATAGCGGTTATGGTATTTTGGATGACTAGTAGTTGATAACTGGCGCTGATGTTGTTGTAATTAGTAACTTGTTTGGTGATGGTAATAGTAGTTATGCCAACATTAGTAGCGGTTATGGTGATACCATTAATTGTGGCAATACCAGCCTCACTAGAGGTGATTGTTAGTGTGCCTTGTGGTTGGTCATTAGTAGCAGTTGCGGTGGTTGTTTGTCCTACCATAAGTCTGGTGGCATTACTGGTAATATTTAGTTCAGATTGCCGAGCTGTGGCTACTACCCAGCTAATAGTTGTTGGGGCAAGTATGTAGTTTGGACTAGCGCTACCACTAATAGAGACACTAAATTGATAGTTGCCAGCATTTATCGCAGTTTGGTCGCCGCTTATAGTTAGGGTGATAGCGCCGCTGTTGATATCGCTCTCAACAGCATTAGTTAGGCTAACTGCTATGGTTTGGCTAGTATTGTTAAAGACAAGAGTATCAGTTGGGCCCACACTAAGCCCAAGTTGTCTAGGATTTACCAATAGGCTAATACTAGCCTGACTACTACCTCTACTAGCAGTGATAGTAGTAGTGCCAATATCTATAATTGTTACAACACCACTATTTTCATCAATAGTAGCAACAGTGGGGATGCTAGAAGTCCAAGTGATTGGTTGTATTGGGTCGCCACCTTGGCTAGTAATGCTAATGGCGTCATCACCATAATTAGCAGTTATATCTCCTCCCACAATACTAAGGGGGTCTATATTAACGCTAATAACAAAACTAATAGTATTAGTTCCAACCGCATTGCTTGTGCTAAGTGTGTAAGTTGTGCTTTGTTGGGCTATAATTGGTGTGCCGCTTATAACAATATTACCACCAACCTCATTAATAGATAAACTAACAGGCAGAGTAGGTGTTATATTAAAAGTAGCTGGCGCCTCACCATTGTTGATAATAGTTAATGCTACGGGTTCACCAGCTGATAATACCTGAACGGTAGGGGTAACTAGTCTGGGGAAGGGATTAAGCACTCTAATCCTCACCACTGCTGATGCTCTATCAGTGCGACTGACTTCGTTAAGATTAATAGTTAGGGTAATATTGCCCAGAAAGTCTGGCGCTGGCTGATAGAAAATATCAACAATAGAACTAGTGATACTAATTATGCTAATACTACCACCAGCGCCACTATCTGTTGCTGACCAAACAGTATCATCACCATCTAAGTCAAAACCTAGCAAATTAGCAATAATAGTTGGTGTAGAGGCAAAAGAAATATTAACTATGCCTAAATTAGTAGTAGCAGGAAACCCATTAGGAAACTCAAAAACACCACCCCTATCCACACCACAATCTATATCATTACGTCGTGGACTTAGGCAATCCTCCGCAGAACTAGCATTATTCGGTTCACCAGCTGCAAAAATATCAATAAATCCCGGATAGGGGGCAAAACCTCCAGCCCCGGGGTTTGTGTCTACGCCAAATTGAGTGCCGTCGTTATAGACCCAATCTCCTTCACTGGCTATATCATCAGCGCCTAAATAAAAGCGGTCATCATTACCGGGAAACACGCTTCTTACATGTAATAGTTCAGTGCCACTCTCAATTCTGGCTAAATAGCCACCCTCTGCCTCAAAGTCATCTAATAACTCTTGATAAGTGCCACTCTGTCTAACGATGTATAAATGTCCGCCAAACACTGAAAAATCAGCTAATAAACCTCTCCTGCTACCGGGATTGCTAATTACTGGGGCTGTATCGCTATTTTGGACAGTTACCATTAGTGTTTGACTGCTATCCTGCCCGTTTGCTTTATCTAAGGTAATTACCAATGAAGCACTGCCCATTGTATTGGGGATAATGCTAAAGTAAAGCGCAGCAGCAGCTGGAACGTTGGTTAAAAAGGCGCTAGTTTGGATACTATTGGTGGCAAATGATACAACAGTCATTGGCTCGGTGGTAAAGATATTATCACCACTACTAGCAACACTAAATGTTGCTTGCTGGTCAATACCGCTAATATCAGCAATAAGTCCTGTTATATTTATAATATGACGGATGGTATTGGGAGCATTTTTAGTAAGGGTAATACTAGTAGTTGCTAGGGTAAAAGCAGGTGGAAGCGCGTCAATAATATGAATAACAGCTACAGCTGAAGCTCCCAAGTAGTTAGCATCTTCAGGGCTAATAGCGCTAATACTAATACTGCCAACACCAATAGGGCTTAGGATATTATTGCTAATACTGGCTGAGCCAGAACCTGAGCTAATGGTATAAATAACATCAGCTGTGCTGGAAGCCCCAGTTGTAGAAGCGCTTAAATCTAAGGTTGATGTTGATAGTATAAAACTAGGAAGAGTAAAGGCAAAACTAGATTGCTCAGCTTGGTTAATAGTCCAAGTAATAGTTGTTGGGCTAAATATGTAGTTTGGACTGGCGCTACCGCTAACACTGGTAGTAAAGGTGTAAGTGCCAACATTAAGCGCCGCATTAGCACCACTAATGCTAAGAGTAATAGCACCACTATTAATATCACTTTCAACAGCATTATTTAGGCTAACTGCTACGGTCCTAGTAGTATTATTAAAGGCAAAACTGCGAATATCACTAATAGTAGTTGTTATATCTCGGATAGTAACAATTAGGGTAATACTCGCTTCGCCATTACCACCTGCATCTCTAATAACATCATTACTAGCAGTAATAATAGCCTTACCAACACCAGTAGTGCTAACCACACCAGTATTTGGGTCAATACTGGCAACCGTAGCATCACTAGATGTCCAAGTAGAACCAGCAATATTGGTACTAAAGCTAGGATTATCACCATAAGTAGTAGTTATATCCCCTTCTATAATGCTAAGAGGTTCTAAGTTAATACCAATAGCAAAGCTAATAGTATCAGTGCCACCTATATTACTTGTGCTAAGAGTGTAGGTTGTGCTTTGTTGGGCTACAGACGGCACACCGCTTATAACAATATTACTACCGACTATATTAATAGCTAGGCTAGCAGGTAGAGCAGGTGTTATACTAAAAGTCCTTGGCGGTGCTTCACCATTGTTGACAATAGTTAGTGATACAGGCTCGCCAACTGATAATACCTGAGCGCTGGGGGTAACTAGGCTAGGGGCTGGATTAGCTACACTAATCATCACTACCGCCGAGGCTCCATCGGTGCGATCGACTTCGTTAAGATAAATAGTTAGAGTATTTGTGCCAAAAAAGTCCGGCGCTGGTTGATAGGCAATATCAATAATGCTTACTGGGTTGGCAGGGTTTAGACCACCAGTAGCAAAACTACCGCCAGCGCCACTATCTGTTGCCGACCAAACAACATCATCACCGTCTAAGTCAAAACCAAAAAGACGAATAATAGTAACCGCTGATACAGGACCAAAAGGAACATCAACTGTGCCTAAATTAGTAGCAGCAGGCAGGCCACTGGGAAACTCAAAAACAGCGCCACTAACAGGTCCGCCTCCTCTACAAATTATATCATTAGCTATTGCTTCTAAGCAATTTTCTCTTCCTCCTCTACCATCATTATTATTTGGTTCAATAGGGTTCCCAAATTCAAAAATATTTAAAAACCCCGGATAAACAACAAAGCCGCCGTTTCCAGATAATACGTCCACGCCAAATTGGGTGCCATCGTTAGTATAGACCCAATCTCCCTCACTATCTATATCATTAGCTCCTAAATAAAAGCGGTTGTTTGGACGAGGGAACAATGCTCTTATATGTTCTAGTTCAGCAGCGCTCTCAACCCTAACTAAGTAGCCACCCTCTGCATCAAAGTCATTTAATAAAGAATCATAGCTACCACTACTAATAACACCATATAAATGCCCGCCAAATACTGAAATATCCTCTAAGGCGTTAGCAGCGCTAATTACTGGGGCTTGGTTGCTATCTTTAACAGTTACTACTAACGTTTGACTGCTATCTTGTCCATCTGCCCTGTCCAAGGCAATTACTATCTCAGCGCTACCTGTTGCATCAGCGACAATGCTAAAGTAAAGCTCAGCACTTGTTGGGGTAGCAGTTAATGAAGTGCTAGTTTGGATACTATCGGTGGCAAATGATACAACAGGTTGTGGATTTTTAGTAAAAATGTCACCAACCCTAGCAATACTAAATGTTGCTTGTTGGCTGGCTGTGCCGTTATCAGTGATAATATCTGTAATAGCTACAATATGGCGAATAGTATCAGGCGAGTTTTTACTAAGAAAAATACTATAAGCTGCCAGAGTAAAAGGTAGAGCATCAACAATATTAACAGCAGCAGTAATTGAAGCTTCTAAGTAATTAGTATCCTCAGGGCTAATAGCGCTAATACTAATACTGCCAACACTAATAGGGCTTAGGATACTATTGCTAATACTGGCAGAACCAGAACTTGCACCAATAGTATAAATAATATCGGCTGTGCTAGAAGCCCCAGTTATAAAAGCGTTTAAATCTAAGGTTGGTGTTAATGGTATAGACCTAGGTGGAACAAAGATAAAATTAGTCTGCTGCACCCGACTAATAGTCCAAGTAATAGTTGTTGGACTAATTATATAGTTTGGACTGGCGCTACCGCCAATGCCAATAATAAAGGTATAAGTGCCAGCATCAATGGCTGCGCTGGTGCCATTAATTATAAGAGTAATATCATCAGCATCACTAGCTAGAATATTATTTAGAGTAGTAGCTACGGTTCTAGTGGTATTGTCAAATATAAAACTAATATCACCAATAGTAGCTGTTATTTCTCTGGCAGTGACAATTAGGGTAATACTCGCTTCACCATTACCGCCTGAACCTCTAATAAAATCATTACTAGCAGTAATAATAGCCCTACCAGAACCAGTAGTAGTAACTAAGCCAGTGTTTGGGTCAATGCTGGCAATAGCAGGGGCACTAGAGGTCCAAGTAGAGCCGGGAATACTAGTGGTAAGGCTAATACTATCACCATAAGTAGCGGTTATATCTCCTTCTACAATCATAAGAGGGGCTACGTTAATACCAATAGCAAAGCTAGTGGTTCCAGTACCAGCGGCATTGCTGGCGCTAAGCGTGTAGGTTATATCTTGTTGGGCTATAATTGGTGTCCCGCTTATAATAAAATTGCCACTAACTAAATTAATAGACAAACTAGCAGGTAAGGCAGGCGTTATACTAAAAGTGCTTGGCGCCTCGCCATTGTTGATAATAGTTAGTGATACTGGCCTGCCAAATGATAATACTTGAGCGGTAGGGGTAACTAGGGAAGGAAAAAGACTAGGCACATTAATCATTGCCACTGCTAAGGCCCCATCAGTGCGACCAACCTCATTAAGACTAATAGTTAGGGTAATATTGCCATAAAAGTCTGGTGCTGGTTGGTAAGCAATATTAATGACACTTACTGAGTCAGCGGGGTTTAGACCAGCAATAACAAAACTACCGCCAGCGCCGCTATCCTTTGCCGACCAAACAATATTATCACCGTCTAAGTCAAAACCTAACAGATCAGCAATACTAACTGCTGATGTAGCGCCAAAAGGAATATTAAATCTACCTAAATTAGTAGCAGCAGGCAAGCCGCTAGGAAACTCAAAAACAGCGCCATTGTTAAATATACCTGCACCACAAATTATATCACCACCCGTTGGGCTTAAACAATCTTGTCCCCGCCCTGCATCATTTGGTTGATCAGATGCCGCAAATTCAAAAATATTTAAAAACCCCGGATAAACAACAAAGCCGCCAGCCCCAGGGTTTGTGTCTATGCCAAATTGGGTGCCATCGTTAGTATAGACCCAATCTCCCTCACTAGCTATATCATTAGCTCCTAAATAAAAGAAGTCGTTTGGACCAGGGAACAATGCTCTTATATGTCCTAGTTCAGCAGCGCTCTCAACCCTAACTAAGTAGCCACCCTCTGCATCAAAGTCATTTAATAAAGAATCATAGCTACCACTACTAATAACACCATATAAATGCCCGCCAAATACTGAAATATCCTCTAAGGCGTTAGCAGCGCTAATTACTGGGGCTTGATTGCTATCTTTAACAGTTACTACCAACGTTTGACTGCTATCTTGTCCATCTGCTCTGTCCAAGGCAATTACTATCTCAGCGCTACCTGTTGCATCCGCGGCAATGCTAAAGTAAAGCTCAGCACTTGTTGGAGTAGCAGTTAATGAGGCACTAGTTTGGATACTATCGGTGGCAAATGATACAACAGGTTGTGGATTTTTAGTAAAAATATCACCAACCCTAGCAATACTAAATGTTGCTTGTTGGCTGGCTGTGCCGTTATCAGTGATAATATCTGTAATAGCTACAATATGGCGAATAGTATCAGGCGAGTTTTTACTAAGAAAAATGCTATAAGCTGCCAGAGTAAAAGGTAGAGCATCAACAATATTAACAGCAGCGGTAATTGAAGCTTCTAAGTAATTAGTATCCTCAGGGCTAATAGCGCTAATACTAATACTGCCAACACTAATAGGGCTTAGGATACTATTGCTAATACTGGCAGAACCAGAACTTACACCAATAGTATAAATAATATCGGCTGTGCTAGAAGCCCCAGTTATAAAAGCGTTTAAATCTAAGGTTGGTGTTAATGGTATAGACCTAGGTGGAACAAAGATAAAATTAGTCTGCTGCACCCGACTGATAGTCCAAGTAATAGTTGTTGGACTAATTATATAGTTTGGGCTGGCACTACCGCCAATGCCAATAATAAAGGTATAAGTGCCAACATCAATGGCTGCGCTGGTGCCATTAATTATAAGAGTAATATCGTCAGCATCACTGGCTAGAATATTATTTAGAGTAGTAGCTACGGTTCTGGTGGTATTGTCAAATATAAAACTAATATCACCAATAGTAGCTGTTATTTCTCTGGCAGTGACAATTAGGGTAATACTCGCTTCACCATTACCGCCTGAACCTCTAATAAAATCATTACTAGCAGTAATAATAGCCCTACCAGAACCAGTAGTAGTAACTAAGCCAGTGTTTGGGTCAATGCTGGCAATAGCAGGGGCACTAGAGGTCCAAGTAGAGCCGGGAATACTAGTGGTAAGGCTAATACTATCACCATAAGTAGCGGTTATATCTCCTTCTACAATCATAAGAGGGGCTACGTTAATACCAATAGCAAAGCTAATGGTACCAGTACCAGCGGCATTGCTGGCGCTAAGCGTGTAGGTTATATCTTGTTGGGCTATAATTGGTGTCCCGCTTATAACAAAATTGCCACTAACTAAATTAATAGACAAACTAGCAGGTAAGGCAGGCGTTATACTAAAAGTGCTTGGCGCCTCGCCATTGTTGATAATAGTTAGTGATACTGGCCTGCCAAATGATAATACTTGAGCGGTAGGGGTAACTAGAGAAGGAAAAAGACTAGGCACATTAATCATCGCCACTACTGAGGTTCTTCTGTCAGTGCGAACAACCTCGTTAAGACTAACAGTTAGGGTAATACCGCCATGAAAGTCTGGTGCTGGTTGGTAGGAAATAGTGGCAGTGGCGCTAGTGGTGTTAGTGGTTATAACAATACTACCACCAGCACCGCTATCCGTTGCCGACCAGACGATATCATCACCGTCTAAGTCAAAACCTGACAGAATGGCAATAATAGCTGTTGATGTAGCGCCAAAAGGGATAACTCTAACTAAATTGGTAGCAGCAGGCAAGCCGCTAGGAAGCTCAAAAACGCCACCAAAAGAAGACCTACAATCTGTATCATTAATAGCACCAACCTGTACTTCTAGGCAATCTTCACCCCCCCCGAAATTATTTGGTTCAAAACTATCTCCAAATTCAAAAATATTTAAAAACCCCGGATAAACCGCAAAACCGCCAGGCCCAGGCCCAGGATTTCTATCTACACCAAATTGAACATCGTCATTAGTATAGACCCAATCTCCCTCACTGGCTCTATCATTAGCCCCTAGATAAAAGCTGCCACCAGGAGGTAATAATCCTCTTATATGCGCTAATTCAGCAGCACTCTCAACTCTAGCTAAATAGCCACCCTCTGCATCAAAAACATTTAATAAATCATTATAATTATCATTGTCAGTTATGGCATACGCATGACCACCAAATACTGAAAAAATTGCTATCCTGCTATTAGCAATGCTAATTATTGGGGCTGTATTACTACTATCTTGGACAGTTACTATTAAAGTTTTGCTGCTCTCTTCGCCATCTCCTCTGTTTAAAATAATTACTAACGAAGCACTACCTGTTGTATCAGGGGCAATGGTGAAGTAAAGAGTGGCAGCTAATGGGGCGATGGTCGGTGTAGCATTAGTTAGGATGGAATCGTTGGCAAATGATACAACAGGTTCTGGGTTGGCAGTAAAGATATTATTACCTTTCCGCTCAATTCTAAATACTGCTTTTGGGCCAGTTGGGCTACCAGTGGTGACAATATTTGTTATATCTACAGTATGGCGAATAGTATTAGGGGAGTTTTTAGTAAGGGTAATAGCATTGGTTGCTAGGTTAAAAGTGCCATTAGCTTGAGAAAAAGTAGCAATGCTAATTAAAAATGATAGTATTACCAGTAATTTAGGGGGCATTGTTAACGATAGTTTACACAAAAAAGACATAATTATACAGCCAGTATGAAGTAAATCAAATCAAATTTTTACCACTTTGTTCGCAATTTTATCATAATGTTACAAAACTCAAATACAATATTACTTAATTTAAACCATAACAAGATGACAATAACACCTAACAACCACCATGACATAGCTAGACTTTTTGCTAAGTTTAATATTAAATGTGTTGATATGCAATACACACTTAAATAACAAAATGACTAGGAGCCTAATTCTAGGAGTAAATGGGCAATTTTTATACATACTCCTCGCTAAATTAATATTGACTTAGCTACTAAATTGGGTATAATTCTCGGCTTTTTAGATATTTTCCTATTGCCTAATGAATTTTGGGGCTATAGCTCAGCTGGGAGAGCGCAACACTGGCAGTGTTGAGGTCAGCGGTTCGAACCCGCTTAGCTCCACCAGTATCAGCCTATTTAGGATAACTATCTGTTCTGGTCCCCTTCGTCTAGTGGCCGAGGACTCCAGGTTTTCATCCTGGCAACAGGGGTTCGATTCCCCTAGGGGACGCCATTATCAACAAACTAAATCAAATCCGATAATCAATATTCACACTTCCATTAAATAAAAATTTAATCTCGTCAATTAATGTTTGGCTTGGAGTAATAGGTTTTACCAATTTGCCAGTACCACACTGATTTTGATAATGAATTTCCAGCTGGGTTTTACCAATATTGTTATTAATTAATTGAGTTAGCGGTTTAAATAGTTTGCGTTCATGTTGGCTTAGCTTTAAAGTAATTTTACTGATACTATTTTGGATAAAATCTTCCAGCAACAATACTTCTTCAGCTTGCAAACGCCAATTATCTTTTTTAAAGCTTTCTTTTAAAATACCAGATAAATAAAACAATTTGTCATTTGCAAGATTGGTTAATGCTTGCTCTGTGCCAATATCTAAAATGACAAATATACTCTTTTTAGCATCACTAATATTAAACATAGCGTTGCGACTATTGCCATTTTCTCGAAAACGCAAATTTGATACAATGCCAATGGTTTTAACAAAACGATTATTTATCTCTTTTAAATTGCTTGGTAGGCTGATACTTACTTTTTCACAAAAAGATTTATAAAAATCAGTAGGATGAGCGCTAAAAAAATAACCCATTACTTTTTTCTCTTCATAAAGTTGCTTAATTGGTGTCCATTGTCTAGATTTAACAGCAATATCAGCATAGCTCGTGGTCGTTAATTGGTCGCCAAACAAACAATCTTGCCCACTAGCTTTATCCATGTGATACCGCTCTGCTTGCCTAACTGCTAAAGGAAAAGTATTAAATAATTCACAACGGTTTGCTACCATCTTATCAAAAGCACCTGCTAGAATAAGCGCTTCTAAAACACGGCGATTAAGCAAACCCTTATCAATGCGACAACAAAAATCCAATAAATCAGAATAAGTGCTATATTTGCGACTGGCAACAATATTTTCTGCTAAAAATGCCCCTACACCTTTAATTGCGCCTAAACCATAAATAATAGCATTATTTTGCACAATAAATTCGTAATTGGATAGGTTAATGTCAGGCGCTACAACATCTATACCCATTTTGTTAATCTCAACAATAATAATAGCAATTCTATCACTATTGTCCATCATTCCCGATAATACTGCTGCCATAAAAAATGCTGGGTAATGAGCTTTTAGGTAAGCGGTTTGATAAGAAATTAAAGCATAAGCTACTGAATGTGATTTATTAAAACCGTAGCCAGAAAATTTATCAATTAATTGAAAAATCTGCGTTGCTTGCCTTTCACTAACGCCTTTTTTAACAGCACCTTGGATAAATACGTTTCGTTGTTTTTTCATTTCTTTAGGATCTTTCTTACCCATTGCTCGGCGCAATATATCAGCATCGCCTAAACTATAACCAGCCATAATTTGTGCTGCTTGTATCACTTGTTCTTGATATACAAAAACGCCATTGGTAGGATTTAATAATTGCTCCAACATTGGATGCGGATAACTAATAGTTTTACTACCATGCTTAACCGCAATATAATCTTCTACCATACCTGACTCAAGCGGGCCTGGACGATACAAGGCAAGTATAGCAACAATATCATCAAAACTATCAGGTTTTAATGCGGTTAAATAACTACGTATACCCTCAGACTCTAATTGAAAAATGCCAGTAGTTTGACCTTTGCTAAGTAGCTCATATACATTGTTATCATCTAAAGGCAAATTATCAATATCAAGCCTATCTGGGGTAATATTTTGTTTTGCTAACACATCAACGGTATTACTAATAACAGTAAGATTACTTAAACCCAAAAAATCAAATTTAACCAATCCCACTGCCTCTAAGTCATTCATATCAAACTGAGAAACAACACTGTCTTTTTGGTTGCCACCTTTATAAATTGGACAAAAATCACTAATTTTACTCGGAGCAATTACCACCCCGCCGGCATGAGTGCCAATATTACGAGCCAAACCTTCTAGTTTTAAAGACAAATCCAAAGTGGTTTTAATACTAGGGTCAGAGTCATATTGCGCCAATAAATCCGTTGAGAACCAATTTTTTCGATCTTCTTTACTATCGCCAGCCTCAAACCTGCCCAAAGCCCGCGATAAAGTAATTTTTAGGTCATTGGGAATAAGTTTGGCAAGCCTATCACCAAAGCTATAAGGATGTCCTAATACACGCCCTACATCACGCACTACTCCCTTAGCAGCCATAGTGCCATGGGTTACAATTTGACTAACTTTTTCCGCGCCATATTTATCAGCAACATAAGCAATAACATCATCACGGCCCTTAGTGCAAAAATCAATATCAAAATCAGGCATAGAAATACGCTCTGGATTTAAAAAACGTTCAAATAATAAACCGTGTTTAATAGGATCAACATTGGTAATATTAAGAGCATAAGCCACTAAAGAACCAGCTCCAGAGCCGCGACCGGGTCCAACTGGAATGCCATTATTTTTGGCATAAGCAATAAAATCCGCAACTATTAAAAAATAGCCAGTAAAATCCATTTTGATAATAATATCTAATTCGTAGTGCAGACGTTTTTGGTAGATTTGTTTATCAACTGATGCCTTTGCTAGCCTAAACTTTAAGCCATTTTCTGCCTGCTGAGTTAAAAAATCTTTAATCTTGATACCACTAGGGATAGGAAAATCGGGTAAGTGATGCTTTTGATACAACTCAAATCGCACATTACAACGTTTGCCAATTTCAATACTATTTTGGCATAACTCAGGCAAATCTTTAAACAAATTACTCATTTGTTTAGCAGATTTTAGATACTGGTCAACATAGTAATTTTGCTTGCGTTTATCATCATCAAGCAAATCGCCACTAGCAATACAAGCACGCACATCGTGGGGGAGAAAATCATCTTTGGTCAAAAACTGCACCGCATTAGTGGCAACCACTGGTAACTGCAATTGCGTAGCAATACTAAGTATAGAAGTATTTAACTCTTGTTCCCCGCTACCTATACGACTAATAGCAAAATAATAACTCCCAAAAAAAACTTGCTGCCAAAATTTAGCTTTTTGTCTGGCTTGGTCCAATTGGTCGTTTTTTAATAATCGGCAAATATCGCTATTAGGACTTATAGCAATCAAAATTAAACCTTGACTATTTTGTGCTAATAATTCTTCAGGAAGTGCCACTTCTCCTAGGTGCTGATGATACAAATAACCAACAGAAATTAACTCACAAAGGCGCTCATAGGAGGCATAAGTCTTACATAAAACCAGCACTTGATATAAAAGCCCGTCTTTATCTTTCAAACTTAATTCAACACCAAAAATAGGCTTAATGCCAGCTTTAATAGCTGCTTGATAAAACTTAATTGCCGCAAAAAAATTAGCCCTATCAGTAACAGCAATAGCATCAAAATTAAGTGACTTGGCCTGACTAATCAAGCCGTCAATAGTAATAGTGCTATTATCAATAGAATATTCGCTGTGGCAATGCAAGTGAATAAAATTTGACATTAAATTAAAATCTATTGGTTTTTCTAAGTTTAGAATAACAAAAATTGTAATAAATACTAATTTTCATATAAGCAATTTTATATTAGTTTTTTATACTAAATTTGACAAATAATAACATTTATCAACACTTGTGAATCCAACTTCTTTTATCATTAACTCTTGTGGCTTTGATAGTGACAGTACTAGTAAATAATAAACTAATTTGCCCACTACATTGAGTATCATAAAATGCTATGTTTTGATTTAAATAACGTTTTTTAACCACTAAATTAGGATGAAAAAATCGGTTTCTAAACCCTGAAGAGTTGATGGCTATATCAGGATTTATAGCAGCAATAAAATCAGCCCCAGATGAGCTATTACTACCGTGATGTGGGACTAACATTACACTAGATTTAAGACTATTAAAATGATATTTTAATAAATATTCTTCAGCTTCTTTTTCAATATCACCAGTTAATAAGACACTAGTTTTACCATTATCAATTTTAAGCACACAAGAATTATTATTGACATTTTTATATCTCGATTTAGGCGGATTAAGAAAGGTAAAAGAAACACCATCATACTGCCAACTATCGCCACTAAAACAGGGCTTAATAGTTAAACTGGGAAACTGGTCAACTAATATTTTAGTAGCAGAGGTAAGCACGGTTTTAATACCATTATTATCAACAACACTACTAATACCACCGCGATGGTCAAGGTCGCTATGGGAGATAATTACTTTGGTGAGCTGCTTATGACGATTTTGATTTAGAAATGGCACCAAGACAATTTTAGCAGCATCAAAATTATCATCGGCAAAACCGGCATCAAATAACATAGTATGATTTTTAGTAACAACAGCGCTTGCCAAACCTTGACCAATATCAAACACATTTAATTTAAACTGCCCGCTTTTTAAGGACTGAGTTGGTTCAAAAAACAAAACCATCATCACTATTAGCCCGCCTAACCAGTTTAATTGCAAAGCTCTTGGCAGAAAAATCAAAAACATTGCTAATAATAAAAATACAAAGTCTAATTTACCAATGTGCCAGTGATAATAACCCCAACTAATATTACTAAGCCACCTAAGATAATAATCAAGCACCGCTAAACTCATATCCGCTAAATAAAACAAAGCATAAGACAAACTATCAATACCTAAAATAGCACTAAACCCAGCTAATAAACTAAGGGGTAAGCTAAGCATACTGACCAAAGGCACTGCTACTAAATTTGCAGAAATACTCAGTATACTCACACCTTGAAAAAGCCATAATATGAGTGGCGCCATACTAATACTAATAGCAGCTTGAATAAATAAAAACCGCTTTATTTTAGAACTATAATGCCTAGTGAGCGCTAGACTGTATAAAATAACTGCAACCGCGAAAAATGACAACCAAAATCCAGCGCTCAATACTGATAATGGATTGATAATCAACACAAAAAATATGGCTAAGGAATACAGATTTTTATAACTAAATCTCTTGCGGTAATACACTCCTAACAGCACTAAACCTACCATTAATAATGCGCGCTGGGTGGCTATAGAAAACCCTGCTAATAAGGCGTAAAACAGCGCTACTATCATTGCTGCTATACTAGAGGCAATCGGCGTTGGCACTATCAGTACACAGCGTATACAAAAAGGGTATAAAAAGCTAATTAATAAAAATACAAACCCCGATACTAAACCAATATGCAAACCTGATACTACTGTTAGATGAGAAGTATTAGTGCGAATAAATTGCTCCCACTTATCCCCACTAATCAACTCCCGACTACCAGTAATTAAAGCATAAATCACTCCTTTATTATCAAACTTATCAATCAACGGCAATATAGATTTAGATAAAGCGCCTCTACTTTGTTTTAATAAGTATTGATTAGTGTTGCTTATGAATTTATTATCATCGTGCTTAACAATATACCCAGTGGCGGAAAAGCCATTGATATAAAGGTAGGTCTCATAATCAAAACCAAACTCATTATATAAGCTATGATTGCGTTTTAACTTAACACGTAATTGCCAAAGCTGCCCAGGCTTAATAGCGGGAATTTGCTGGTTATAGTGATACCAATTCAGGCGCAATTTTGCTTGTAGCGGAGATTGTGACTGCACCACCAAACGCGTTTTATTAGCATTTACGATGGTAACATCGGTAACAATAGCAGAAATATTAAGATGATGATTAAGCCAAACCTCATCAACTGCTGGTGCTAAAAATTTATTGACATAAAATAAAGTCCAAATTAGCCCGACAGCGAAACTTAAACTAAGATATAAAAATAAAGATTTTTTGAACTTAAATTTTAATAAAATCCCAATTAAAATTAGCCCCAAAATTAACCAATAAATAGTGATTAATATATGCCCAAAAATGCCGCTACCAATTAAGACGCCAATTAAGAAACAAAACGCATAACTCATTGAATAAATAATAAAAAATAATGATAGTTTTACACCAATTGCTAAAAAAACAGTGCCCCATATTATTCATTTGTTATATTAGATAAGGTTAATGTATATAACTTATTGATTTAATATGTTAAAAAATAAATGCCTAATTTATCGGCAATTATATAAAATCTCTTGTTATTATTGCTTTTTTTATCAAAAATAACTAGGTTATCAACAGACTTATCAACAATTTTGGGGATAACTTTTTTAACTGTTGATATAATTAAATTTTAGTGATTTTATTTGCAATAATAGCAATTATTTTATCGGCAATTTTTTGCTTAAATTGACGTTTAATTTTACTAGTATTTTCACCATCAAAAATAATCACCTCATTAAAGTCATTTTCCAAGCCAATATCACTACGACTAACATCATTTACCACCAACATATCACAATCTTTTTGGCTATATTTTTTATAAGCATTAGTAGTAATATTTTCTGTCTCGGCGGCAAAACCAACACTAAAAGGAGGATTTTGTAAAGCGCAAACACTTTGCAAAATATCTACATTTGGCGTTAATTTGAGTGTTAATGCCGATGCAGTTTTTTTTATTTTTTTCTTACTTGGTTTACTCACTCGGTAATCTGCAATGGCAGCAACAGAGATAAAAACGTCACAATTTGCAACCTCTCTCATCACCGCTTGATACATCTCAGAGGCAGTTGGTGTATAAATAGCAACTATATTTGTCGGCAATTCTACTTGTAATTGACCATAAACACACACCACTTGCGCCGACTGCGCCAAACAAGACTTAATCAAAGCTAGTGCCATTTTACCGCTACCGCGATTACTAAGAAACCGCACTGGGTCAATTGGTTCTCTTGTGCTACCGGCAGTGATGAGAATACGTTTATGCTCTAAATGTTTAGCAAGCAACCCAGCCATTACAATTCTAGCAATATCCTCACTAGAAGCAAGCCGTCCAACACCAACCTCGCCACAAGCCTGCTTGCCATAACTAGCCTTAATCACAACTGAGCCAATATTTTCTAATTTATTAATATTCTGTTTAGTAATAGCATTATTTAGCATTTGAACATTCATCGCTGGGGCAATAAACAAAGGACAATTACGCGCCAATACTAAACTACTTGCCAAACTATCCGCTTTGCCACTGGCAATAGTTGCAATAAAATGAGCACTAGCAGGAGCAATTAAAATAATATCAGCACTTCTAGCAAGTTCAATATGATTAATTTTACTATTAGTTAAATCAGCACTAGGCAACACTACCGACTTGCCAGATACTACTTCAAGACTCATCTCAGTAATAAAATTGAGCGCATTTTTAGTTAAGCATACCTTAACTTCTGCGCCTAAATCTTGCAAACGACGCACAATATCAGGCGCTTTGTAAGCGGCAATACTACCTGTTACTACCAATAATATATTAGGTTTCATTCCAAACTTATCATTAATGCAAATTTAGTAAGTAATAGCGCTAATAATAAACTTAAACAAAGAATAAAACCTAGAAAATATAGCTGCCCACTAATATTTAATGCTTGTTGGGTGTAATTAACCGCGCTAACCGCAAAAATTAAAATAGGAATATAAAGCGGTAAAATCATTAGTGATAGTAGTATTCCAGTATTTTTCAGCGATACCGTAAGCGCAGCGCCAATAGTACCAATTAAGCTAAGACTCGGTGTGCCAAGTAATAAACTTAACAATAATACTTCAGTACTGCTACTATCTAAGAATAACAACATTGATAATAAAGGTGTTATTAAAATAATTGGCAAACCACTACTAAGCCAATGAGCGCTTATTTTTGCCAAAATTAACACCGTAATTGAATGGCGGCTGAGTAGCATTTGTTCTAAACTGCCATTTTCATAATCAAAATAAAATAAGTGAGGTAAAGATAATAACACCGCCAACATTGCCGCTACCCAAATTAAACCGGGGGCGATGCTTTTGAGTAATTCCGGTTCTGGACTAATTGCCAAAGGAAATAAACTAATACTAATAATAAAAAATAACAAAGGATTAACTACCTGAGACGGGTGCTTACTAATTAGTTTTAACTCCCTCTTCAAAGTAATTACAAAAATATTCATAAGTCTAGCAGTTGATATTTATTTAAACAACTAAATTGATGAGTAGTAAATAGACAAATTCCCCCACCTCCACAATGGTCCAAAACTAATGACTCTACTAACGCTACCCCACTAGTATCCAAAGCAGCAAAAGGCTCGTCTAATAGCCAAACCTTTGCCTCAACTAATAACAGCATCGCCAGTAAAACACGTCTCCTCTGCCCAACTGATAAATGCGCACATGGTTGGTCATCATAATACTGCAAACCCATCTTAACTAATGCTTGCTTAACTTGGGCTATTGTACATATCTGCTTTAAATTAGCCAAAAATAATAAATTATCCAACACGCTAAGTAGTGGATTTAGCGCGTCTAAATGTCCTAAATACAAAATATTTTTTTGATACTTGGTAGATAAAATCTGACTATTATTTAGGTTAATTTGTCCAGATTCAATATAACCTAAACCAGCAATAATACGCAAAAGCGATGTTTTACCCTTGCCATTTGCACCGCCAATGCGTAAAATGTCGCCCGCATGAAGTTTAATTGTCAAATCAGTGAATAAAACTTGCCAGCCGCGTTTGCAAGTTAAATTGTCAATATGAAGCATAAGCGACATTTTAAGGGATAAATATGTTTAAAAAAGAAAAAATTGAAAAACAAGCCAGCGAACAACTAGCCGATATTGCTGGTGAATTAGTGCGCCAAAATCGTTCCAGAAGACGTTGGTCGCGTTTTATATTTTTAATTATCGTCATATACTTTGGCGTACTGGCTTATATTGGCATTAGTGAAAGTGGCATCATTGATAAGATTTTAAAAAAAGAAAAACCTTTTGTTGCCGAAGTGGTGCTAACTGGCATTATCGCTAGTGATGATAAAATTAATCATGATGATACTGTAAAATTACTAGAAAATGCATTTAGAGAACCACAATCAAAAGCTATTATTCTCAGGCTTAACTCTGGCGGTGGTTCACCAGTGGTAGCCCACCAAATTTATCAAGCAATCAACCGCTTAAAAGAGCATTACAATAAAAAGATATTCGTTGTGATTGATGATATTTGTGTCTCTGGCTGTTACTTAATTGCTAGTGCTGCTGATGAAATTTATGCTGACAAGTCTTCAATTATTGGTTCAATCGGAGTAGTTATTTCTAGTTTTGGCGTGGTTAATGCTATGCAAAAATTAGGAATAGAGCGTCGTCTATACACCGCTGGCCAGTATAAAGGGTTTCTGGACCCATTTAGTGCTGAGGATACAACTATTACCAAACACATACAAACCGAAATTTTAGATAAAAGCTACCGATTGTTTATTAATTATGTCAAAGACGGTCGTGGTAGTCGTCTTAAAATTGACACTCCAAACTTGTTTAGCGGTTTGATATGGCTTGGTGAGCAAAGTAAAGAATTTGGCTTAATAGACGGTATTGGTGATAGTTATTTCGTGGCTAACAATATAATTGGTATTAAAAACCGAGTATTATTTGAACCTGAAAAAACCCTATTAGAAGAACTTACCGAATCTCATTTAAATAGTATATTAGACTATACCAATAAATTGAAACTACAATAAATCACTCCCATTCTATAGTAGCGGGAGGTTTGCCAGAAATATCATAAACAACACGGGATACTTGAGGAACTTCATTAATAATGCGGTTAGACACCAAAGACAAAAAACTATAAGGCAATTCTGCCCAAGTGGCAGTCATAAAATCAATAGTTACTACCGCCCTTAAAACAATTATAAACTCATAACGTCGCTTATCTCCGGTAACACCAACTGATTTTACTGGTAGGAAAACAGCAAAAGCTTGACTTACTTTATCGTATAAATTATGCTTTCTTAACTCACTAATAAATATATCATCAGCTTGACGTAAAATATCAGCAAACTCTGCCTTTACCTCGCCTAAAATGCGCACTCCCAATCCTGGTCCAGGAAAAGGATGACGATAGATTATTTGCTCAGACAAACCTAATTTAACGCCTATTTTACGCACCTCATCTTTAAATAACTCGCGCAATGGTTCAACTAATTTAAGGTGCATTTCTTTTGGCAAACCACCAACATTATGATGAGACTTAATTACTTTTGCTTGGGCATTATTACCTGAAGATTCAATAACATCAGGATAAATCGTGCCTTGGGCTAAATAACTAATATCATCCAATTCTTTGGCATATTTACTGAATATTTTAATAAAAGTGTTGCCAATAATTTTACGTTTTTGCTCAGGATGAGTAATACCTTTTAATGCTTGATAAAACTCTGTCTTAGCGTCAACTCGTATAACCTTAATACCTACATTATCAGCAAAAGTTTGCATTACTTCATCTGCCTCACCCAAACGCAACAAACCATTGTCAACAAACACACAAACCAGCCTATCACCAATAGCATTATACAACAAAGCCGCAACTACCGATGAATCAACTCCGCCTGATAGTCCTAGTAAAACCTTATGCTTGCCAAGCTGATTAGTCAAATCCTTAGTTAATGTTTTGATTATATTATCAGCAGTCCAATTATTGTAGCAGGCGCAAATATCAATCACAAAACGTTTCAAAATTGCCTTACCCTGAGTAGTGTGTGTTACTTCAGGGTGGAATTGCAAACCATAAAAATTGCGCTTGTAATCACCAAAAGCGGCAATTTGGCAATTATCAGTGCTAGCAATAATGTTAAACCCAACAGGTAGAATTTCCACTTCAACTCCATGACTCATCCATACATTTAGTAAGTTATCTCCCCCACTTACTTCATCAGTAATACCATCTAGTAATGGTGAATTACCTCTGATTGTTAGTTTAGCAAAGCCATATTCGTGTTTATCGGCGCTACTGGTTTTACCGCCAAGCTGATGCGCCATTAAGTGCATACCATAACAAATACCAAGTACAGGCACATCTAAATTAAAAACTACCTCCGGGGCAAGTAACACATTATCAACATGAACAACATCAGGTCCGCCTGATAAAATAATCCCATTAGCACCAAAATTTAGCACCAATGCAGCGCTACTACTAGCAGGGTAAATCTCGCAATAAACTCCAATTTCACGAACACACCTTGCAATTAGTTGTGTATATTGCGAACCAAAGTCTAAAATAAGAATTTTATGTTGGTGAATATCAGCATTAGCGACCATTAGATTATTAATCAAAATAAAGCGCCAATTATACCTATTAACAATGATTTTAAAACGTTATATCGCTTACTACATTCTCCTAGAAACCCTAGTTAGTTTATTGATAATAACCGCTCTTTACCTAGTGTTTGGATTTTTAGAAGAAGTCAATGACATTGACAAAGCAGAATATGACTTAATTAGCGCAAGTATTTTTGTCCTTGCTAATGTGCCGTATCAACTACAAACATTCACACCACTTATTATTATTATTGGTTTAATGCTAGCATTTGGCAAACTAATTAATAACAACGAATTATTGGCAATGCGTAGTTATGGTTTTGCCTATAGCAAAATTATAAAAACCACGCTTATTATTAGTATTAGTTTAATTATTGGCATTAGTTTACTAAGCGAGTTGTTTGCTTTTGACCTCAATCGTTGGGCGCAAAATTACAAAAATCGGCAATTGGGTAAGCTGCAAGATACCACTATCAACCACTGGATTTACGAACCTAAATATGGTTTTTTGCATATTATTTCTAGTCGCGGACAGCATAAGCTTGATTATTACGCTTTTACAAATCAACAATTAACTGATATTACTACCACGGATAAAGTAAATTTTTTCAGTAATCATTTGCAAATTAGACGTGGCAAAAAAACTCAAACAAGCCCGACAATAAAGCAAGAAAATATTACTAATCTAACACTTGGTATAAAACTACCTCTTAAAATACTAAAACACCTAGAACAAGAGGCAAACAGCCTTGATATTTACCAAATCTGGCAACAAATCAACTACTTAAAACAACAATCTCTGCCCTATCAAAATCCACTTATTATATTTTATCAGCGCTTAATAAAGCCAATATTACTGGTGATAATGGTGCTACTAGGCATCTATTTAACAATTAATAAAAACCAACAAAATAAATTATATAGTCAAATACTACTTGCTATTATTTGGGCTTTATTACTTGGTATTATTACCCGTTTAAGCGAGCAATTAATTTTAATTTTTAATCTCAATGCCTTTATAATTATCTTTACGCCAATTATTTTGTTATTATTGATTATGACAGTGCTATTAAATTACCGATTGAAAAATGTCTAAAACACTCATTAAAACTAATAAGCCTAAACTAACTACGCCCAAACAATTCCAAGTACTGCTACTAAATGATGATAAAACTACTATGGAATTTGTCGTAGAAGTTTTGCAACGCTTTTTTGCTAAATCTTACTACAAAGCCTACGAATTAATGATGCAAATTCATACCAAAGGCAAAGGCGTTTGCGGTGTATACTCCTTTGATATCGCCCAAACCAAAGTCCAACAAGTATTAAATTACGCCCGTAAGCATCACCAACCGCTGATGTGTATTTTAAAAAAAATATAACAATAAAATATCACAGAATAAACAGTATTGATAAAATTAGAAACTAATAATTTACTAAGCTAACTAAAAACACATAAGATTTTGTCGTAAAATAAACTTATCTGAGTTAAAATAAAAAGCGCAATGATAGAACCAGAATTACAAAAAGAAATTAATAGAATAATGTTGCATGCTAGACAAACATCATTAGAATTTGTTACGGTTGAACATTTATTATTAGCGCTCAGCTGCACTGAAAGAATTCAGCATTTTCTCTACGAGCACAGTATTGATATTAATCAATTTCAGCAAACCTTAGAAGAAAATATTAACTCTCACGTGCCGGCTTTACCTAAAGTAAATAAAGCAGAAACCTTGCCCACACTTGGGTTTCAGCGAGTATTGCAACGAGCGGTTTACAAGGCTCAGTCAAATGGTCAAAAGATTGTCCATAGCACTGATATTTTGTTATCAATGTTTGCTGAAAAAGAATCAACTGTTGTGCATTTTCTAAATCAATACCAAATTGATAAATCCCACATTTTAAGATATTGCTACAATAATCCAACTGATATCCAAACTCAGCCAAAAGTAAAACTAGCATCACCACTTAAAAAGAACGCTCTTATTAAATTTACTATCAACCTAAATGAGCAGGTTAAAAAAAATCGGATTGACCCCTTAATCGGTAGGTCTGAACAAATCAAACGCACAGTGCAAATTTTATGCAGGCGACGTAAAAATAATCCACTATTTGTTGGTGAAGCAGGTGTTGGTAAAACTGCCATTGCCCAAGGATTAGCATACCAAATTGTATATAAAATAGTCCCAGAAAGTATCATAGACAGCACCATTTTTGCTTTAGATATTGGCGCTTTAATTGCTGGGACTAAATATCGTGGTGACTTTGAAAAACGGCTAAAAATCTTACTTGATGAGCTGAATAATTATCATAACGCTATTTTGTTTATTGATGAAATTCACACTATTATCGGTGCCGGTAGCGTCTCTGATAGCACCTTAGATGCTTCAAACCTACTAAAACCAGCCCTAGCAGACGGTTCGTTGCGATGTATGGGTTCTACCACTTATGATGAATATCGCAAGTTTTTTGAAAAAGACCACGCCTTATCAAGACGTTTCGGCAAAATTGATGTGCCAGAACCAAACATAAAAGATAGTATTGATATTTTAAAGGGGTTAAAAAAATACTATCAAGTCTATCACAAAGTGCGTTATACCAACGAAGCATTAATTGCTGCGGTTAAATTATCTAAACGTTATATTAACGATAAATTTCTACCTGACAAAGCCATTGATTTAATTGATGAGGTTGGTGCTTATCAACATACACTACCTAAAAGCAAGCAAAAAAAACTAATCGGTAAAAACGACGTTGCCAAAATACTATCAGAGACAACACAAATACCAGCCGAGGCAATAAATTGCGATGATAAAACACGTCTTGACCATTTGGCTAATAACTTAAAGCTGACCATTTTTGGACAAGATAGCGCTATTTATGCCCTAACAAGCGCGATTAAGCTGTCTCGCGCTGGCTTATCCAACCCAGAGAAACCCACAGGAGCATTTTTATTCGCTGGTCCAACCGGAGTTGGTAAAACCGAGATTTGCAAGCAACTTGCTTATCAACTAGAAATGCCCTTACTGCGTTTTGATATGTCAGAATATTTAGAACGGCATAGTATCTCCCGACTCATTGGTTCACCACCAGGTTATGTTGGCTATGAAAATGGCGGACTATTAACAGAAGCAGTTAATAGAAAACCTCACAGCATCGTTTTATTAGATGAGATTGAAAAAGCTCATCCTGATATTTTTAATGTATTATTACAAGTAATGGATAGAGGCGCTCTTACCGATACTAACGGTAGAGAGGTTAACTTTAAAAACACCTTACTAATTATGACAAGTAATATTGGCGCAGAGTGTTCAAGCCGCGCTTCTATCGGCTTTAGTCAGCAAAACCACCACCTTGACTACCAGACCGAGCTTAATCGTACTTTTAATCCTGAATTTCGCAATCGTCTATCACAAATTATTTATTTTAATGCGCTGGACGCGAGAAGTATTGACCTTATCGTTGATAAGTGCTTACTTGATTTAGAAGCCATTCTTAAAGAAAAACAAGTAACACTTCTGGTAAAACCAAATGCCAAACGTTATTTAGCTAAACACGGCTATGATGCCAAGCTAGGCGCTAGGCCCATGCTGCGTCTAATTGAAACTAAAGTTCGCAAACCACTAGCCGATGAACTACTGTTTGGGGATTTAGCCCAAGGTGGACAAGTAGTCGTCAGTACTCGTAAAAATCAACTAACTATAAATACCCAGTCAATCAAGGCAGATGCGTATTCTCGTTAGTAATGATGATGGTTATAACGCCGCTGGTATTAAAGTTTTAGCTAACCATTTATCTAGTATTGCTGAGGTAATAGTTTTTGCCCCAAGCGTCAATCAATCTGCCAGTAGCAGCTCACTCTCAGTTGGCAAAGAGTTGAGACCAACTAAAATCAATCCCCAGCTTTATCATCTAAACGGCACTCCGGCAGACTGTGTGCATGTGGCATTGTGTGGTTTTTTTAAACGCAAGTTTGATCTAGTTGTAAGTGGTATTAACTGCGGGGCAAATCTTGGTGACGATGTAATTTACTCAGGCACAGTCGCTGCTGCTGTTGAAGGACGTTTTTTAGGGTTGCCATCACTGGCTATTTCACTAGCCAATGATAGCGGCAAAAATTTTAAGAGCGCTGCTATAATAGCCAAACAATTAGTACAGAATATTAATAAAAGCCAACTACATCATAATACTATCTTAAATATTAATATTCCCGACCTACCTATTGATCAAATTAAAGGCTACCAAACCACCCGTCTTGGTAGCAGACATGCTTCAGAAGAAGTAATAGCGGTTAAAAATAAACTTGGTAGTTACCAAATTGGTGATAATGGCAAAGAAGCTGATAATAGCATTGGCACAGATTTTTACGCCATCACTAACCAAGCGGTTTCAATAACGCCACTACAAATTGACCTCACTAACTACCAACAGATGCAAACCCTATCAAAATGGCTCAAAACCCACTTTTGACTTTTTACAAACACACGCCCCCTAAGCCCAGCTAGGGTAATCACAACAAATGCCACCACAACAAGCGCTAGCCAAATTATACAAACTAGTTATCGCTATTGGCTAAAAGCTTATAATCTAAGAGGTGGTTGCTCGGAATTTACCCAATAACTAAGAATAGCTACTACTGGACCATAACTCAGCACCTTATGAGCTTTACTCATTAAATTAGCACTAATCTAATGCGCTAAGTGCTTTTCATATATACGAATTGGAGCTGTATAAATAGTATTATCCAAACAAATAAAAATCAAATGATTCTAATCACTTTAATTGGATAAAAATAGTGGTGGCCACACCTAGAATTGAACTAGGGACACAGGGATTTTCAGTCCCTTGCTCTACCGACTGAGCTATGTGGCCGAGAAAATTTTTAAAGGCGGCAATTATACCTAACTTAATTGGTGGGCGTCTAAAAATTTTTCCGCATCCAAAGCAGCCATACAACCAGAACCAGCCGAAGTAACGGCCTGACGGTAAATATAATCAGCAACATCACCTGCAGCAAAAACACCCTGAACGCTAGTCTGGGTAGCATTACCATCAGTGCCGCTCTTAACTTTAATATAACCATTTTCCATATCCAAATGCCCGACAAAAACATCAGTATTAGGCTTATGACCAATGGCGACAAAAACGCCATGCACATCAATTTCTTTACTACTACCATCACTAGCGCATATACGCACTCCTGTGACACCACTATCATCACCAAACACCTCATCTAGGGTGTGATTATATTCAATATTGATATTACCATTTTTTGCTTTTTTAAGCAGTTGGTCTATCAAAATTTTCTCAGCGCTAAATTTATTACGACGATGCACCAAAGTAACTTCACTAGCAATATTAGCCAAAAATAATGCTTCTTCAACTGCGGTATTGCCACCGCCAATAACCACTACTTTTTGATTACGGTAAAAAAAACCGTCACAAGTGGCACAAGCAGAAACACCCTTGCCTTTAAACTTTTCCTCAGACGGTAATTCTAAATATTTAGCACTAGCCCCAGTTGCAATAATAACACTTTGGGCCAAATAAGTGGTATTTTGACCAATCAGAGTAAACGGACGTTTACTAAAATCAATACCTACGATAGTATCATTGATAACTTGAGTAGCAAATCTCTGCGCATGTTGCTTCATTCTCTCCATTAAATCAGGACCTTGAACACCATCATTATCGCCAGGCCAATTATCCACATCGGTGGTAGTCATCAATTGTCCCCCCGGCTCTAATCCACTGATAACAACAGGAGATAAATTAGCACGCGCAGCGTAGACCGCAGCAGCATAACCTGCTGGTCCTGAACCAATAATAACTAACTTGTACGTTTTAATATCCAACATATTAACTCCATTTTTGGAGTTAGTATTATAAAATACAAACTATGTTTATTTTTAAAAAAAACCAGCCCATCAAAACTAATATCGCTAATAATGGTAATAAAAATTTACTAAAAACGCAATTTAGGGCGCCAACCACCTTTTACGAAATGCTGGCAATTTTACTAACTGTTATTAGTATTGTCTGGTTGCTTGCTCTAATTACACATTCCAACTCAGATGATATTTGGCTTAAAACCAATGATAGTAAGGTAGTCCATAATAGCGCTGGTTATCTGGGCGCTAGAATATCAGAATTTTCTTTAGCTTGGTTCGGCGTTGCATCTTTTACTATACCACTAATTTTATTCTTAATCGCCATCGCCAGTTTTAAACAATATCACACAACCAAACGCCTTAATTACGCTATTTTGTTATCAAGAGGACTAGGTTTTTTACTATTATTAATACTAGTTGCTGGCTTTATTAGCAACAATGCCCGTAGCTTATATGGTGGCTGGATTGGAGTAATGATTAATGAATCTTTAAGTAGTATTTTTGGTCAATTAGTAGATTTAGTCTATATTGGTTTAGTAATGCTATCTCTTAGTATGTCTGGTTATTGGTCGTGGTTTGTCGCTTTTGACAAAACCGGGCGATTACTAGTCAGTATATGGCAACGAATATTGGCATACCTAAGCTATAAACGTCTATTAAAATCGCAAAAAAAACAATTACAATCCACCAAAAAAGAACGTCAAACCTTAATTAATGCCCAAAAAGCAAGCCCGCTGAAATCACCAGTTATTTCTCAACAAGAAACCGCAGTTAAATTGGGTAAAAGCGTAAAATTGGGCCAGCAAATAGATATATTTGACCAAGCTAACCAGCTACCGACTTTATCTTTATTAGACCCACTACCAATTCAAAGTGGCGCTTTTTCTAAAGAAGAACTAGACAGAATGTCACGTCAAGTAGAAATGAAATTAAAAGACTTTGGTTTTGATGTTGAAATTGAGACCGTAACTCCTGGACCGGTGGTAACTCAATTTGAACTACATCTAGCAGCAGGAGTTAAAGTTGCACAAATTATAAATTTAAGCAAAGACTTAGCCCGAGCATTATTAGTAGAAAGTGTGCGCATAGTGGATGTTATTGTTGGCAAACCATTAATTGGCTTGGAAATTCCTAATGCTAAACGTGAACTTATTGCACTTAAACAAATTTTATCCTCTGCTGTTTTTGAAAACTCCAAATCACCGCTAAGTATTGCTCTAGGTAAGGATATTAACGGCAATCCAATAGTCGCTGATTTAGCAAAAATGCCACATTTACTACTAGCAGGCGCCACTGGAATGGGTAAGTCTGTAGGCTTAAATGCGATAATTTTGAGTATTATTTATAAATCTACGCCCAAGATAGCGCGCTTTATTATGATTGACCCAAAAGTGGTAGAACTTGCTGCTTATGCTGATGTGCCCCACCTGCTAGCTCCAGTTATTACCAACATGAATGAAGCTGCTGGCGCTTTGCGCTGGACAGTAGGCGAAATGGAACGACGCTATCAATTACTAGCAGAATTTGGAGTGCGCAATATTGAAGGTCTTAATAAAAAAATCCAGCACAACATTAACAATAGCAAACCCTTACTAGACCCATTTTTAAATGCTGATTCTGATGATGCAAACGCCACATTAAAACATTTACCACTAATTGTGATAATTATTGATGAATATGCAGATATGCTTGGCGCTCTTGCCCAAGAAGACCGAACAAAATCCAAACACGTAGAAGCGCTAATTATTCGTCTGGCACAAAAAGCCCGTGCTGCTGGCATACACCTAGTAATTGCCACACAAAGACCTTCAGTTGATGTTATTACCGGCTTGATTAAATCTAATATCCCTACCCGCATCGCCTTTCGGGTTTCATCTAAAATTGACTCACGCACCATTTTAGACCAAGGTGGGGCTGAGCAACTATTAGGTATGGGTGATATGCTCTATATGACTACTGGGCAAACACAATTACGGCGCATACACGGCGCTTTTGTTTCTGACGGTGAAGTTAATCGTATCACAAATGTCCTGCGTCAACAAGCTAAACCTGATTATACTGACGCTATTAGCCAGGTAGCAGCAGATGAACCGACTGAGGCAATAACAAATAATTACCTAAACTCCAACAAAGAAAAAGACCCAATGTATGACCAGGCAGTTCAAGTGGTGCTGGAAAGTAACCGCGCTTCTATCTCTGGACTGCAACGACGTTTACGCATTGGTTATAATCGCGCTGCGCGCATAATTGAAGACATGGAAACCGCTGGCATAGTCTCACCAATGAACGCCAATGGTAATCGCGAAATTATTGCCCCTAACAACTAACTAATATCAGGGCTTAATATAAGTATAACCCATTGCTTGTAGTCGAGACAACTCAGCAACGCCACTAGGAACAATATCAGCTTTTTCTACGTCATAAAGATGGTCTTCGTAATTTATTTTTTTACCGTTCAAAGTATTAGCACACACTTGAAAATTAACGCCTTGTTCTTTTAGGTCAGATATTCTGGACTGCATAATATTGTTGGCATTACCAAATGCCAATTTAGTATCTTTAAGTGCCTCTGGTTCAAGTAATAAAGATAAACCATTACCATGCATCACCACTTTTAAGTCTAAATTTTTAACACCAACAGCATTGATGTGGTTTTGAATATTACGCAAAGCTGCAACCTGCGCCTTAGGATTGTCATAATTGATATGATAAACAACCTTTTGCTTACTATAACGTTCAGCGACTAGACTAGTATTAAATGCTAACATCAAACTTATAATTGCTATTGATAGTGTTTTAGTCATTTCATTTCTCCTTTAAAATCATCACCACCATGTTATAACCTTTTTAAAAACATATTGGTAAAATAAAAAGGCATGTTAAAAATATTGTTATTATTACTATTTAGTAGATTTTTGTTCGCCTCTGAAGTGGTGAGTATGCTTAAAAATATGGGTAGTTTTAAAGCAGACTTTAGCCAACAAAATTTAACTGCTAGTGGTAACAGTTTTGCCTCTGGTCAGATATTTTTTCAAGCGCCCAATCACCTAAAAGTAAAACAGCAAAAACCATTTGCACAAATTATCTATATCAATGATGATATTAGCATTGTCTATGATATTGAGTTAGCGCAAGCAGTTATACGCAAAGCGGCATTTGCTAAAACCCCGCTATTCTGGTTATTTGATATTGACTTAACCGCCGAGGCGAAATATATCCATAGCGATAATAAAGAGCAACGATGGTATAGTTTGATTAGACAAGGCAGCACAATTGAATTTGCTTTTAAAGCAAAACAACTAAATACGCTAAATATTAACCATCCAGACTGGATATTTAAACTAAATCTAACCAATATCAAATCATTGCAACAAGCACTAACTCCGCCACAACTAACTAGTGATGTTGATATTTTGGATTATCGCAATAACTAGGATAAAATACAACAATTCTTAATACCAGAGCCATGCCACTTAAGCCACAACAATATTTTCAGGATTTAATTTTAAGCTTAGAGCACTATTGGGCGAACTATGGTTGTAATATTTTACAAGCCTATGATATGCCGCTAGGTGCTGCAACTTTTGCGCCGTCAACTTTTTTACGCGCGCTTAATGCTAAACCACAACAAATAGCCTACACACAAGCATGCAGACGCCCAACTGACGGTCGCTATGGACAAAATCCTAACCGTCTCGGGCATTATTATCAATTTCAAGTGGTATTAAAACCATCTCCTAATGACATTCAAAATCTGTATTTAAAATCTTTAAATCATATTGGTATTGACCTTAAAAAACATGATATTCGCTTCGTTGAAGATAATTGGGAGTCGCCAACACTTGGCGCATCTGGGCTTGGCTGGGAAGTGTGGGTTGATGGTATGGAGGTAAGTCAATTTACTTATTTTCAACGTGTTGGCGGTATAGATTGCAGTTCAATATCTGGTGAAATTACTTATGGTTTAGAACGTTTGGCAATGTATTTACAAAATATGGATAATGTATTTGATTTGTGCTGGAAAAACCAAACTTCCTATAGCGATATTTTTAAAACCAACGAAGAGCAACAATCATATTATAATTTTAAATTTGCCAATGTTAAAACCTTACTTGGTGATTTTGATAATTGTGAGCAAACACAACAAACGCTAATTGAAGAGAAACTCATCTATCCTGCTTATGAACAAGTATTAAAAGCTTCACATATTTTTAATTTATTAGATGCTAGACAAGCCATTAGCGCCACTGATAGAGCGAATTTTATCCTCAGAATTAGAACTATGAGCGCGGCGGTTGCAAAATGTTATTGCGAGTATGAAAGTGATTGATTTTAGCCATATACCAGGAGTTGGTGTGGTGGGCAACAAAGCGCGCAAAGCTATGGTAAACGCCCTAAATATCAACAATAAAACTATTAGAGAAGTAATAACTAACACACCTAGACATTTTTTTCTAAGCGATGCTCTTGCCAAACATGCTTATAGTAATATTGCGCTACCTATTGGCTTTGGGCAAACTATTTCCCAGCCAGAAGTTGTCGCCCATATGTCAGAAGCGTTATTTGAAAATAGCAAAAATCATAAAGCTGTGCTTGAAGTCGGCACCGGTTGTGGTTATCAAAGTGCAATTTTGGCACAATTATTTAATCAAGTTTATACTATTGAACGTATTGAAGGCTTATATAAAAATAGTAAAAAAAGACTTAAAGCCTTAAAACTAAATAACGTTCATTGCTATTTAAGTGATGGAGCTAATTTGATAAATAAGCAAAAATTTGATGCTATTATTATCACTGCTGCCGCAGAAAAAATACCACAACATTTTATTAATTTATTAGCAAAAGAGGGTTGCCTAATAGCACCGGAGGGGTCACAACAAGCTAACTATCAATATTTAGTAAAAATTACTTTTGACGGCAAAAAATATCAGCGTAACAACATTAGCGCAGTAAATTTTGTGCCTTTACTATCTGGGATAAAACATTGATTTTTTCTAAATCATACCAAATTATTATGAACTGGGCACACCATAAAAAGGCCCATTATTACTTAATGTTAATTAGTTTTATTGAAGCAATTTTTCTACCTTTCCCTCCGCCAGATGCACTACTTATGCCTATTGTGCTAAAACAAATGCATCGCGCTTACCAACTAGCAATGCTCACCACTATTTTTTCTGTTTTAGGCGGAATTGTTGGTTTTGCTTTGGGTTATTATGCTTATAATTTCTTACTTACCTATTTGCAAAGTTGGGGATATGTTGATAATATAAGTTTGTTAAAATCTTGGTTTGATATATATGGTATTTGGGTAATTGCGCTTGCCGGATTTTCCCCTGTGCCTTATAAATTATTTACCATAACTGCTGGATTTTTACAAATGAATTTATTACTGTTTGTTATAATATCACTTTTATCACGCGGTGCCAGATTTTATTTAATAACATTATTGGTATCTAAGTTTGGTCCAAGTTGCGATAAATGGCTACAAAACTATATTGATTATCTTGGTTATATCCTAGTAGTGTTATTTGTAATTTATTATTTAATATATGCTTAAATTCATCGTTATTTTATTAACTAGTTTATTATTTGTATCTTGTACATTTAATAGCCCGCTTAATAAAAAAACTAGCGTTTTTAATAAAATTGTAATTGTTGATAACAGTATTATAAATTGTGCTGATTCCTACAACGCAAAAACCAACGATAGTTTAGCGCACATTGCTAGAATTTGCTCTATGTCGGTTATGGAACTAGCAGATATTAATCAGTTAAAACCGCCGTATAAACTCAAAGTAGCGCAAAAAATCTACTTTAAGCGCCAAAACACCATTACCGATATTAATTCAAACACAAACAGTAGCGGTAACTATGGTCGCCTCATAAGCCGCTTGCCTAAACATGTTAGTGATAATAAAAGTTGGACCAAGCCAGTTAATGCCAAAATTAAACAAAAATTTAACCCTAAAGCAAATAATTTTGGCATTAGTTATCAAACCAAGCCCGGACAAAGCGTATATGCTGTTGCCAACGGTGTTGTTGTTTATAGTAATGACAAATTACCAACTCATGGCAGTATGGTTATTATCAAACACGCCAATTATTTTTACAGCGCCTATACTAACAATAGCAAGTCGTTGGTAAGACAAGGCGATAATGTTAATATCGGTGAGGCAATTGCTATTACTAGCACCAAGCCGATGCGTCTAGAAATGCGTCAACGTTCTAAAAATATCAATCCCACTACTTATATCAACCACTAATGTCGGCTTTGATTACAACCTATTTTAGTTCAAAATTAAATATTGCTATTTTAATTAGCTTAGTAGCGCTTGGGATATTTGTGGCTTTAGGTTTTATGCTGCACTTGTTAAAAAAACAAGCGCAAAAAAGTCACAACGAATGGGATGATATTTTTCTAGAAACAATTGGCTTGCCACTAAAAATTGCTATTATTTATTTCTGGGTTTACTCACTAATTAACTTAATGGCGAAACAAGCAATACTATTAGCCCAACTAAAACCAATACTTGCTACTGTTCCTATTTTGCTAGTTACTTGGTTTGTATTTCGTTTTATTGATAAAGTAAGCAAAAAAATCAATCAAAATAAAACTAAAACTGATGCGGATTTTATCCAATTAGTGGCGAAGTTAAGCAAGATATTTATCGGCATTGTCGTGCTGCTTATGCTGGCACAATACTTCGGATTTTCCATTTCCAGCATCTTGGCTTTGGGTGGTATGGGTGGTCTTATTATTGGCTTTGCCGCTAAAGATATGCTAGCTAATATTTTTGGCGGTTTGATGCTCCATATTGACAAACCCTTTAATACCGGTGATTGGATAAGAGCAGAAGCGCATGGTATTGAAGGTGTTGTTGATAAAATTGGCTGGCGTATGACCAAAGTAATCACTTTTAGTAAAAACCCAATTTATGTGCCTAATTCTCTATTTTCCACAGTTCCCATTGAAACACCTTCACGTATGACTAACCGTCGCATCAAACAAACCATCGGCGTGCGCTATAACGATTTAAACAAAATAGAAAAAATTATCAATGCAACTGAAGGCTATCTCAAAAATAGTACTGATATTGATACCAATCGCACAATAATAGTAAATCTTAATAATTTTAGTGCTTACTCAGTAGACTTCTTTATTTATTGCTTCACTAAAACCACAGCTTGGGCTAAATTCCACCAAATCAAGCAAAAAGTCTTACTTGACATTAGCCAAATCATTCAAGACCATCAAGCAGAAATTGCCTACCCCACCCAAATAATCAATCTAAATAAATCAACAAAAGCGTAAAACCATTAACTAAAAGTTATTCTTAGTATCTGATAAAATGGATTATTTTAAACAGAAAATGAAAAAAGTATTTATTAAAACTTTTGGTTGTCAGATGAATGTATATGATAGCCAAAAAATAAAAGACTTATTGAAAGTAACACATAACATAAGCCAAATTGATAATGAGCAAAAGGCAGATTTACTGCTGATAAATACTTGTTATATTCGTGAAAAAGCGCAGGAAAAATTATTTCATCAACTTGGACGCTGGCGGAAATTAAAGTTAAAAAATCCAAATGTAATAATTGCAGTTGGTGGTTGTGTTGCCTCTGCCGAAGGAGAAGATATTTTAAAGCGTTCTCCATTTGTAGATATTATTTTTGGTCCACAAACTTTGCATCGTCTGCCTAATTTAGTTAATGAAGTTCTAATTAAAAAAAAGACTCAAATTGATGTTTCCTTTCCTGAGATTGAAAAATTTGACCATCTAGCGAAACCTCACTCTAGTAGCATATCAGCCTTTGTATCTATTATGGAGGGCTGCAGTAAATATTGCTCTTTTTGTGTAGTACCTTATACACGCGGAGAAGAGGTAAGCCGCCCTTTTGACGATGTGCTAAATGAGGTGATTGCTCTTAGCAAGTGCGGTGTTAAAGAAATCACTTTACTTGGGCAAAATGTAAATGCTTATCAAGGCAGAACCGCAGATGGCAACGTTGTTGATTTAGCCTTTTTGATTGAAATGATAGCGGAATTAGATGATATTTGCCGCATTCGCTATACCACCAGCCATCCGCTGGAATTTAGCAACAGTCTAATTGAGGCTTATGCTAATACAGACAAATTGGTATCGCATTTGCACTTGCCTGTTCAAAGCGGTTCCGATAAAATTTTAGCACTGATGAAACGTGGACATACGGTTCTGGAATATAAATCAAAAATACATAAATTACGTCAAATTCGTCCCAATGTTTCCCTATCTTCAGATTTTATTGTTGGTTTTCCAAATGAAAGTGAAGATAATTTTAACGACACTATGGACTTAGTAAGAGAGATTGGTTTTGATAAATCTTTTAGTTTTATTTATAGCCCGCGTCCGGGTACACCAGCTGCTAGTATAGTTGATAATATTAGTATTCTCACTAAAAAAAAACGTCTTGCTAAATTACAAAACGCTATTAATAATAACACTCATTACATTAGTAATAAAATGCTAAATAGTACACAAAAAGTGTTAGTAGAAGGCAAATCTTCCAAAGGCAACACTCTAAGTGGTAGAACTGAAAATAATCGTGTAGTGCATTTTAGCGGCAGTAGTAGCTTGATAGGACAATTAGTTGCTGTTAAAATTACTCGGTCTAATCCTAATTCCTTGCTAGGTGAATTACTTTGAAATTAGTATCAGCACATCAAAATCATCTTAGTAATTTATCTGGAGTAATGGATAAAAATATAAATATACTTGAAAGACGGTTAAACATAAAAATTAGCAATAGTGGCGAGCAATTTAGCATCAAAGGAGCGCAGGCGAAGTTAGCAACATTGGTGCTGGTAAAATTACACCAATTAGCCGAGCACAAAATACTTACTAACCAAGAAGTTGAATTATGTATTAGCCAACAATTAGCAAGTTCTAAAAAAACATCAATGTTAGTCAACACGCCCAGAAAAACAATTGAAGTCAGTAGCCCAAACCAACAAAACTACGTAATGGCTATTGAACAAAAATCCTGTGTTTTTGCAATTGGTCCCGCCGGAACTGGCAAAACTTTTTTAGCAGTAGCCAAAGCAATTCAAGCATTGGAAAAAATGGTAGTTAGACGTATTATTTTAGTTCGTCCAGTGATTGAAGCTGGGGAGAAATTAGGTTTTTTACCTGGTGATTTAAGTGAAAAAGTTGACCCCTATCTGCGTCCAATTTATGATGCATTGCACTATATGCTTGGCTCTGGTAAAACCAACAAATTCATTGAACAAAATATCATTGAAATTGCTCCTTTAGCCTTTATGCGCGGTAGGACTTTAAATGATGCTTTTGTAATCTTAGATGAAGCCCAAAATACCACTAATGCGCAAATGAAAATGTTCTTAACCAGATTGGGCTTTGGTGCAAAGATGGTAATTACCGGCGATGTCTCTCAAATTGATTTATCACCTAGTATTCCATCAGGACTTAATACAGCAATTACGCAACTGAAAAAAATCAAAGATATCACCTTTTGCTATCTTAATGACATTGATGTAATGCGTCACCCATTAGTCAGCCAAATTATCAAAGCCTATCAAAAAAATTAACGAGCATGGTCACTAAATTTTTCAAACACTAAACAAGCATTGGTGCCACCAAAACCAAAACTATTGGACATTACACGATTTAACTTTATCTCTCTTGTATTTGTTACAATATCTAGTCCATCTGCTGCCTCATCTAGTTGGCTAATATTTGCTGATGGTGAGATAAAATTATTAGTTAACATCAATAATGAGTAAATAGATTCATTTACCCCAGCAGCACCTAAAGCATGACCACTTAATGATTTGGTAGAGCTAATTGCGGGTAATTTTTTGGCCTTAAATGCTTGTTTGATGGCTATCAACTCCTTGATGTCGCCCACTAGTGTTGAAGTACCATGAGCATTAATATAATCAATATCACCATCTACATTACTCATTGCCAATTGCATACATCTGAGCGCACCCTCGCCAGAAGGCGCTACCATATCAAAACCATCAGAAGTGGCAGAATAGCCATTGATTTCAGCAATAATATTAGCATTTCTCTTTTGAGCATGCTCTAAAGATTCCAGCACCAAAGCGCCACCACCACCAGATATTACAAAGCCGTCTCTACTAATATCAAAAGGCCGCGATGCTTGCTTGGGTGTTATGTTATATTTTAATGATAATGCGCCCATAGCATCAAACAGCATAGTCAAACTCCAATGCAATTCTTCGCCACCACCAGCAAAAACCACATCTTGCTTGCCAAACTGAATCTGCTCACAAGCACTACCAATACAATGCGCCGAAGTAGAACAAGCCGAACTGATAGAATAATTAATGCCTTTAATTTTAAATAAAGTCGCTAGACAAGCAGAAGTAGTGCTACCCATAGTGCGCGGCACACGATATGGGCCAACACGTTTAATGCCTTTTTGACGAAGAATATCGGCAGACTCAACCACATTAGCGGTGGAAGCTCCACCAGAACCCATAATAAGCCCAGTTTTAGGATGGGATATTTGCCGCGGTACCAAACCTGACTGTTTGATTGCTTCATCTAAAGCAATAGCGCTATAAATAGCGGCATCTGCCATAAAACGCAGGTTTTTTCTATCAATAATATCAGTGTGGTCTATACTATCAATACTACCATGAATTTGCGACCTTAACCCCAAATCAGCATATTCTTTACAAAATTCAACGCCCGATTTGCCATCTTTTAATGATTTTAATACTTCAGCTTTATTATTTCCTAAGCTAGAAATAATACCCATTCCAGTAATAACAACACGTTTCATAGCTATGAATTGGTAAAAAGACCTACTTTTAAACTTTTAGCCTGATAAACAACCTCATTATCAGAGATAATAGTTGCATCAGCAAATCCCATATATAACTGTCGCTTAATCACTCGAGATAAGTCAATGCGATAGGTGACCTTTTTATTGCTAGGAAAAATTTGTCCACTAAATTTAATCTCACCAGCACCCAAAGCACGACCATGACCTTTACCACCAGTCCAGCCCAAGAAGAAACCAATTAATTGCCAAACAGCATCCACACCTAGACATCCAGGCATAACTGGGTCGTTATTAAAATGACATTTAAAAAACCACAAATCAGGTTTTAAATCAAGCTCTGCAATGACTAAACCCTTATTATGTTTGCCGCCAGTTTCAGAAATATGAGTAATACGATCAAACATCAGCATTGGTGGTAGAGGCAATTGAGCATTACCCACGCCAAATAACTTACCATTACCACATTTAATAAGCTCATCATAGTTATAACTTACTTTTTGTTTGTGCATAATAATTAAAAAATATATATCGGCAAATTATACCTTGATGTCATTTATAATGTCTTGGTAATGCTCTAAACCAACAGAAAGGCGAATTAAACCATCTTCAATATTAGACTTGGCACGTTCTTCATCACTTAGGCGGCTATGAGTGGTAGTTGCTGGATGGGTAATAGTGGTCCTTGTGTCTCCTAAATTAGCGGTAATAGAGAGCATATTAGTGCTATTAATAAGTTCAAACGCCGCTTTTTTACCGCCTGTTACCACAAAAGAAACAATACCGCCAAAACCGTCTTGTTGCCGCTTAGCTAAAATATGCTGAGGATGATCTTTTAACCCTAAATAATAAACCTTATTTATCCCATTTTGCTTATTTAGCCAATTAGCAATTTTATAAGCATTATCACAATGAGCTTGCATTCTAAACGCGAGTGTTTCTAAACCTTTTAGGCAAACCCAAGCATTAAAAGGGCTTAAAACAGGACCAGTCGAACGTACAAATGAGCTCACCTGCTCTATTAAATCACTACTACCCAAAACCGCACCAGCTAAAGTCCTGCCTTGTCCGTCAATATATTTAGTCGCCGAATGAATAACAATGTCGGCACCAAATACAAGAGGCTTTTGCAAAAATGGTGTTAATAAAGCATTATCTACCGCTAGTAATATTTCGTATTTTTTAGTAATTTTTACAAGAGCTTTCAAGTCAACTATTGTTCCTATCGGGTTAGAAGGCGTTTCCAATAAGCATAATTTAGTATTAGCCCTAATTGCCTTTTTATAACCATTAAGGTCATCTAAATCTACCCAAGAAACCTGAATACCAAATTTAGTAACAATATTATTCAGTAGCACAATAGTAGTGCCAAACATATTTTTAGTAGCAATAATATGGTCACCATTCACACACACAACCATAATAGTAGCAAAAATAGCCGCCATTCCACTAGCAGTTGCTACACAATCACCAGCCCCCTCTAGTTCTGCTAAGCGCTTCTCAAAAGCCCTGACCGTAGGATTGGTAAACCTAGTATAAACATTACCCTCCTCCTTTTTGGCAAACCTAGCTTCTGCTTGTTCAGCATTGGCAAAAACAAAACTGGATGTTAAAAAAATAGCCTCAGAATGCTCCTGCTGCTCAGTGCGTTTATAACCAATGCGAATAGCCTTAGTTTGTGGGCGATAATTTTCAGCCATAACATTATTGCAAATGACTACAATTATACCTAAACAAAAGCAGGAAGTAAGAATGGTGGCTTTTAACCATTCTTAATGTCAGTGCAAACTACATCAGCGGTGACATCTAGGTTTTGGTAACGTTTTTTAGCAATATTTTTAAGATAAGAAGTATTAACATCACCGGTTACATATTTACCACTAAAACATGAAGTATCAAATTGTGTAATATTTTCATTACCTTGCTTAACTGACCAAATTAAATCATCTAAATCTTGATAAATAAGTCTATCAGCACCGATAATTTCACCAATCTCGGCGATAGTTTTATGATAAGCAATAAGCTCATTTGCACGAGGCATATCAATACCATACACATTAGGATAACGCACCGCTGGCGCTGCTGAGGCAAAAAAGACTTGCTTAGCGCCGGCACCACGAGCCATTTGCACAATTTGTTTAGAAGTAGTGCCGCGCACAATAGAGTCATCCACTAACAACACATTTTTGCCTTTAAATTCCAGTGCAATAGCACTTAATTTTTGACGTACCGATTTTTTACGCACTTTTTGTTCAGGCATAATAAAGGTTCTGGCAATGTAGCGATTTTTAATAAAACCTTCACGATATTTGATATTTAACACGCTTGCTAACTCTAAAGCAGCAGTGCGAGAAGTATCTGGAATTGGAATTACCACATCAATACTTTCATCTTGCCACTCTCTTTTAATTTTAACAGCTAATTTTTGCCCCATTCTAAGACGTGATTTATAAACTGAGATTTTATCAATAATAGAATCTGGACGAGCAAAATATACAAACTCAAAAATGCACGGATGATAAGCAACTTTGAGCGCGCATTGCTGAGATAAAATCTCGCCATCGCCCTTTACAATTACTGCATGCCCAGGCGCTATGTCAGCAATAACTTCATAACCTAAAGCTGTTAAGGCGACACTTTCTGAGGCAAACATATATTTTTGATGGTCGCCTTTATCACGTTTACCTAAAATAAGCGGACGAATGCCATTGGGGTCGCGGAAAGCAAGCATTAACTTATGGTCGGCAAAGCTAGCAATACAAGCATAACCGCCACTAACACGCTCATTTAACTTGCTAACAGCGGCAAAAATATCACTAGCAATATTACCACTATTTTTCTTACTTAATTCACTAGCAAGAATATTAAGCATAATTTCTGAATCAGAATCAGTGTTAATATGACGTTTGTCAACTTGAATTAGCTCTTTAGTAAGGGCATCAGTGTTAGTTAAATTACCATTATGCACAAAAGCAATGCCATAAGGCGAATTAACATAAAATGGCTGAGCTTCAGCACTTGATGTAGTCCCAGCGGTTGGGTATCTAACATGACCAATGGCAACATTACCAACTAAGCTAATCATATGCGAAGTGCGAAAAACATTGCGCACCAAACCTTTAGCTTTACGCATATAAAAACGTCCGTTATGAGTGCTGACAATACCTGCTGCATCTTGCCCACGATGCTGAATAATAGTCAACGCATCATAGACTGATGTAGCAATATTTTGTTCATCTGTTGCTAAAATACTAACAATTCCGCACATAAATTAAATTAAAAATGTTAAATAAGGTAGAAAATTAGAGTTTGCCACCAATGTCGGAGTCAATCTAACAACTATTATAACAAGAAATAATAAATGTAAACTAGCCAGTAACATAATTACCAAAACTTTCTGCCAAGATAAAATATATTCATAATGAATAAGATTGCCTAAATATTGAATACGCATTAACAAACGATTATAAACATTCATTAACCAGCACTTATTTTGTCTAAAAATAGGTATATTGAAAGCCCTGATTATAAGTAGCATAATACCTAAATAAATAATCCAGATTAAAATGTAAGTATTTTGTTGCTGCAAAATATCAATTGCAAAATAAGTTTTAAAATACTCAGCAACTTCGGATAATGATAAGACGAAATAAAAAATTAGTAGTGCTAATATCCAAAATACCAAACCATTAAGCCAACAAGGATGCTTGATTTGGTTTAATTGGTCAATAGCAAAAATTAAAATCCGTTTGAATAATAATAGTAATAACCAAATCAACAAAAACCATATTATAAGCACAATACTTATATCTAGCACTATCCAAAAAATAAATTTATCCAACAAATTTAGGCTTTCCAACAGGTTTAAACTGTAATTTGCACCTCCAATAGCAATAATTGAGAACGCTATATAAAGCACATTATTAAAAATACCAATACGCAACCCATTGATTATAAAACCCAACCATAAAACTATTAATAATAAGTCTAACGCTTGTATAAAATTTAATATGCTCATCATTCTAAAACAATAATTTGACCGTTAAGCTTAAATTTATCTTTAATACTTGATTTAGCTTTTATGGCTAATTTTTTACTAACAAAAGGGCCAATGCGTAAGCCCTTTAAAACTCTCTTTTTGCTATCTAGAGAAAACACTAAATAAGTTTTAAAATTTGCCTTTTGTAGTTTTTGTTGCATTTTTCTTAGGTTTTCATCCTTATAAAAACTGGCAACTTGAATACTCCACTGCTTAGTTTTGGGAGTAACCACTGAATTAACCGAAAGAGTATTATCTTCACTAAGCTTTTGCATCAAAGCAATAATTACTATAACTACCAGAGCCCAAAATATAAGTCCAATAATAATGTATTTAGTTTTGGTATTTTGAGTACTATCCGAATTATCCGACATATTGCAAAGTTTGTGCCACAATTTTAAATGAACCAAAAACTACAATCAAATGTGCAGAGCTTTCTAAAATCGCTTCTATAGCTGCCTGTGTTTGTTTTTTATAGACTATCTTTGCTCCATCTTTTAGTTGTATTTTTGTTTTAACAGCTACTGAAGAAAAACGTTCATCATCTAAATCGCACAAATACCAAGTATAAATTAAATGACTTATTTTAGCAGTGATATCGGTAATATTTTTATCTTTTAAAGCACCAAACAAAGCAACAAAAGCTTGATTAGGATATGTTTGTTCTAAAAAATTTACAAGCGCCACACTAGCAGCCGCATTATGAGCAACATCTAATATCCAAATCTTACCACCAAAATTAACACAGCTCAAACGTCCCAAAAATTTAGTATTAGCAATTGCATATTGAATAACCTCATCACTAATGTAGTAGACGCTAGCTAATTGCTCTATAACTGTTTTTGCTAATTGAGCATTACGCCTTTGATGCTTACCCAATAAGCCAATTGCATTCTTATAGTCTGTGCTAACAAAAACAGTATTAATATGATGATTCTGCACATAATTTAACAACTCTTTTGGTGGGTTATCATCACCACAAATAAGGGGAACTCCAGTTCGAGTAATAGCTACTTTTTCCCTAGCAATCGCATTACGGTCTGCACCCAAAAATTGCTGATGATCTAAGCTTATATTAGTGATAACTGCACAATGACAGTCAACGACATTAACCGCATCAAGCCTACCGCCCAAACCAACTTCTAAAATAATAATATCCACTTTCTTCTTCTTGAAAATCCACAAAGCAGCCAAAGTCAAATACTCAAAATAACTCAAATCAATATCACCCTTAGTTTTAGCAATGGCCTCAAAAGCAGATATAATTTGCTCATCACCAACATTTATACCATTTAAGCGAATTTGTTCATTAAAAACTAATAATTCCGGCGAAGTTAATTTACCAACGCTAAATCCAGCACTTAGGTAAATTTGTTCAATAAATGTAGCTGTTGAACCCTTACCATTAGTCCCACTAATAGTAATAACAACGCTATTTAAAGATGAAATTAGTTTTTCGTAAACTAATTTAAGACGACTTAAACCAAGTTTAATTTCTGATTTTTTAAGTCTTGTTAACCAATTATTTAATGTTTGTTTTCCCAAAATTGTGTTTCAATAATTACTTGTTCAGGATCATGGTAATCTGACTTTTTAGGCATAAAATACTGATAAATTTGCTTTTTCATTAAATAAGTGATTAGCCACCTGCGACTTGTTGGAAATAAACCTAACAAACCTAAAAAATCAGTAATAAAACCTGGAGTTAGTAGCAATAATCCGCTCACTAACAACATTACTCCTTCTAAAATTTCATTGGTTGGGATTTGCCCTGCTAGTGCGATTTGTTGTGCTTTATTTAAAGTGCTTCTACCTTGATATTTAAGTAAAATTGAGCCGATTAGAGCAGTTAAAATCACCAATAAAATTGTGCTAAACGCCCCGATAACTTCCCCTACCGATATGAGCACATACAACTCTAATAAAGTGCTGGTGAGAATAATAATAAAAATTTTCATTAATAATCAAGATTAAAGCGGTCATTTTACTAAAATTTGCATTCAATAATAAATTAAAATAAGCGCTTTGTCCAACTTTTACCAGTATTTAAGTTATTACTTCTGGAATAACAGCGCTAATAAATTTTAAATAATGCAAGCATACAACTCCCAACAAATAGAACAGCAAGTCCAAAAATACTGGGAAGATAATCAAAGTTTTAATGTAATAGAAGATGAGGGTAAAGAAAAATATTATTGTCTAAGTATGTTTCCCTACCCTAGTGGTCAATTGCATATGGGCCATATTCGCAATTATACTATTGGCGATGCCATTAGTCGCTTTATGCGCGCTTGCGGTAAAAATGTATTGCAACCAATTGGCTGGGACGCCTTTGGTTTACCGGCTGAAAATGCAGCCTTAAAAAACCAAAAATCACCGGCAACTTGGACCGATAATAACATTTTGCAAATGAAAGCACAATTAAAACGATTAGGGTTCGCTTATGATTGGAGTAGAGAATTAACAACTTGTAACCCTGAATATTACCGCTGGGAACAGTGGCTTTTTGTGCGCTTATTTAATAAGGGCAAAATATACCAAAAACAAAGTTTGGTTAACTGGGACCCAATAGATAATACCGTGCTTGCCAATGAACAAGTAATTGATGGCAGAGGTTGGCGTTCAGGCGCTATGGTTGTAAAAAAAGAAATTCCTCAATGGTTTATGCGTATTACCAATTATGCTGATGAACTACTTGCTGGTTTGGATAAACTTAATGGTTGGTCAGATACGGTTAAAGCTATGCAACGCAATTGGATTGGCTACTCAGAAGGTTTAGAGATTAATTTCCCCTGCAAGTATTATAATAATTTAACTGTTTTTACCACTCGCCCTGACACTCTAATGGGCGTTACTTATCTTGCTATTGCCCCTGAACATCCACTAGCAAAACAAGTTGCCACTAATAATAAAACTGTTGCGCAATTTTTGATAGAGTGCCAAAAAACCACAACCAATGAAGCAACTTTAGAAACTATCACCAAAAAAGGTATTGATACCGGCCTTGTCTGCACACATCCTATTAGCAATCAAACGTTGCCAATTTGGGTGGCTAATTTTGTGCTAATGAGTTATGGCAGCGGTGCGGTTATGAGTGTTCCTGCGCACGACCAGCGTGATTATGAGTTTGCTAAAAAGTGTAATTTACCAATAAAAATGGTTATTAAACCTAAAAACGTCTCGGTTAATATTAGTGGAAATGCTTATGTGGAAAAAGGTATTTTATTTAACTCTGGACAATTTGACGGCTTAGATTTTGAAAATTCATTCAGAGCAATTGAAAAAGCACTGACAACAAAAAAATTAGGGCAGAAAAAAATTAATTACCGCCTCAGAGATTGGGGTATTTCTCGCCAGAGATATTGGGGTTGTCCTATTCCTATTATTTATTGTGATAATTGTGGCACTTTACCAGTCCCAGAGATGGATTTACCAGTAATACTACCTAAAAACATCCAACTTAATAAAGTCCAATCGCCACTACAAAATTTAACATCTTTTATCAATACTACTTGTCCTAAGTGCAAGCAACAAGCAAAGCGTGAGACCGATACTTTTGATACTTTTTTTGAATCTTCGTGGTATTTTGCTCGCTTTAGTTGTGTTGATAATAAGAAAAAAATGCTAGATGAACGCGCTAACTATTGGCTACCAGTTGACCAATATGTAGGTGGTATTGAACATGCCATTTTGCACCTGTTATATGCCAGATTTTTTAATAAACTAATGCGCGATGAGGGCTTACTTAAAAACGATGAACCTTTTACTAACTTATTGACACAAGGTATGGTTTTAAAAGATGGTGCAAAAATGTCTAAATCCAGAGGCAATATCACCAATCCAAATGCTATGATTGAAAAATACGGCGCTGATACAGTGCGATTATTTATACTATTTGCCGCCCCGCCAACTCAAGACTTAGAATGGATAGACTCTGGCTTAGAAGGCGCTCACCGTTTTATAAATCGACTATATCGCATAAGTAATGAGCATATAGCTCTATTCAAACAACAATCATTACTGCCAATTAATACCATTAAAAACCAACTAAACAAAGAGCAGAAAGACTTGCGTCGTCTTAGTCATAATACCTTAAAAAAAGTGATAGATGACATCAGTAGACGCCATACATTTAATACAGCTATTGCCGCTATTATGAGTCTTAGCAATGCATTACAAAAAACACAGGCTACCACAACTAACTGGTTAAATGTAAAAAAAGAGGCTTTAGAAATTATACTTTTATGTCTGGCCCCTATTACCCCGCATATCTGCCACTACTTATGGCAACAACTAGAGCATAAAACTACTATCATAGATACACCCCTACCAAAAGTTGATGAGTCGGCACTTAGTACAAACCAACAACAAATAGTTGTTCAAGTAAGCGGCAAATTGCGCGCCAAAATGATAGTTAATCACAATACTGATAATAAAGAATTAGAAAAACTTGCTCTTAGACAGTCAAATGTTAAAAAATTCACCCAAAATAAAACTATTATCAGAGTAATTATTGTCCCTAATAAATTAGTGAATATAGTAATAAAATAATACTTTTTTAATTTATTTGCAAAATCCACCTTCTATCATTGCAACAGCAACCTCAACCCGAGAATGTAAACCTAATTTTTTAAGAATAGATTTTACATGCAATTTTACCGTCCCGTCGGAGATAGTTAATTCTCTGGCAATTAGTTTATTATTTAGACCATTGGCGATTAAACAAGCAACTTGCTTTTCTCTGGGTGTTAATTTGTTCATTGTATTAGGGGTATCGTCTAACTCATTTTTTAAAATCTTTGCTAACGTTTGAGTCATATCCTTTGCTACCACAATATTCCCACTTAAAGTATCATTTAATGCTTTTACCAGCTCATCGGGATGCATATCTTTTAACAGGTAGCCAGCAGCGCCATGTTGCAAACATTGTTTTAAATCAGTCTCATCAGTGCTAGTAGTTAACATTACTATCGGAGCAAGATTAATTTTTTGTTTTTTAATGGTAATCAAGGTTTCTAAGCCGGATAATTCAGGCATACGCATATCTAATAAAATAATATCAACCTTATTATTTGCCAAGCCAATTAGCGCTTGTTTCCCGCTTTCAAAAGAAATGGTATTTATATTATGACGTGCTAAAAGTGCGCTTAGACCATTTCTAAACAAAGCGTGGTTATCAATTAAGGCGATTTTCATAATGATAATTTCAAAGTAATTTGTGTGCCTTCATTTTCTTCACTCTCAATATGAATACTAGCTCCAATTCTAGCAGCACGTTCTTTTAATATATCAAGACCAAGATGATACCCGGCACGACTTTTAGCTTTACTAACATTAAAGCCACTGCCATCATCTTCAATAATTACACTATTTTTATTTAATAACAAACGCACATTACTAGCAGCTGCGTGTTTTTTAATATTGGTTAAAGCCTCTTGGACAATATAAATAATTTGCTGTTCTACCTCAAGCGGAACCTTGGGCGGTTCCAAACAGTGCACAAAAACCTTAGTTTTAGTCTGATTCTCAAACTTAGCGGCAATGTGTTTAATACTAGATACTAAATCACTAATATCTAATGGTTTGCGAAAATTATTAAGTAAATTACGTAACTCACGATTAGCCTGACCAATACCAATTTCTAAATCTTTGGCTTTGCCAAGCGCTTTTTGTTTAGTTTCTTTTTGAATAATATCTAATAAAGCAGAAGTTTGCAAACCCAGGCTATAAAGTACTTGTGACAAAGAATCGTGTAAATCTTGCGATAAAAATAAACGTTCTTGGTTAAGACTTAATCGTCTTGCATTAGCATCAATTCTAGCTTTATCCAAAGCGATTGCTAAATGGCTACCAATAGCTTTTAACAGCGCTCTTTCATCTTCGCTAAGCGAAGGAGTTTTATCAAAAAATAAACTTACAATACCTAAGGTCTGCCTTTGGTGTTGCAAGGGAATAAAAATAGTGCCATAACTACATTCCCGCTCTGAAGTCTGCCCAACGCACTTAGCGCAAGTATGCACACTAAACTGCACCCTAGCATCTCTATCGTGGGCAATTTTGTAACACAGACAAGCGTTACCACTAATACCAAGCACTTGATTTTTAGTATCAATATTGCCAATTATACTAGCGATATTAAGCTCATTACCTTTATCAATTAAACGAATGACCCCAGAGTTAGCCTCAGTCATATTAATAAATAATTGCAAAAGATGTTGCAATAAATCATCTAAGCTACGAATTTCATTTAACGACGACGATACAGCATACAAAGTTTCAAGCAAACCAGATTTTTTAGACAAACGTTTGATTTGAGTTTGCAATACTTCATTCATTTCATCATATAGGCCTTCGCTTTCATTACTTAAATGGTTCAGCACTTGCTGTATTGAGATGAAAATATTGCGTTCATTTTGCTCGGGTTGATGGTGCTGCTTGTAATGATTAACCCACTTTTCAATACTTAACATCGGTTTTAGAAAATCCTTATAAATAAGTAAAAGTAGGACTAAAAACCCCACTACTAACCCAACTGCCGCTAACAAATGTAATAATTGATAACTAAAAACCGCTAATAATTCACCCAAACCAATTGAAAGAGCAATTAGCGAAAATAAGTAAATAAAAAAACGACTGCGTATTTTCAATATGTTATAGATTTCTATCTAAAAGTTCAAAAAAATCAGTAGCGGTTTTACAGTGGTATAAATCATCACTACTAATAGTAGTGCCGTATTTGTTAGCTAAATACTCATAACGAGGTAAGCGGTGAGATACTAGTCTAGGAAAAATCCAACTATCAAAATCATTAGGGTCAACTTGAGCAACAAAATCAAGCTGATTTTTACTTAAATATGTTTTTAGTTGTTTGGCTAAAAAATCAGGATGATAATACAAGGGCTTAGGGTTAGCTAGCGCCCTTGCTATTAATAATTTTTGATGTTTAGGACTGGTTTTTATATAAAGTAATAAAGTTTGTTTGGCTAAACTAACAATAGTTGCCTCGTCTAATTCGCACAAACTACCACCAGCATCATTTATAAAGTGATTATACCCATAAATTACTTTAGCTTTATGGATAAAATCTGTCACATCTGCCATTGCGCTAGCTTCTGCCCTAAAGTGTAAACCCTGCCTACGCATAAATTCATCAAACGGCAATGCCCCTTGCTCAGGATTGCCTAATTGTCCTAAAAAACTAGAAATTGGTAATAAATTATTAAAAGCGATATTATTATTAATATAAATCGCATCGCTCATAAGTAGGGGGCGCAAAAAATCATCACCCATCATCATCATTTTGATATTATCCAAAATAGGTTCATCTAAATATCTAGAACCAATACGATAATCTCCAGAATAATGAAACCAACTACCAGTTTGTCTCAATAGGTTAGCTAAATAAGTTTTACCTACCCCGGACATACCGAGTAAGGTAAGACGCTTATCACTTGCAGTTTTGTAATTATAATAGTCCATCTTTTTTAAACATTGTTTTAATATTACGCACCGCTTGGCGGCTTCGATGATGATTTTCAATCAAACTAAACCTTACATAATCATCACCATACCTACCAAAGCCCAACCCCGGTGAAACACCAACTTTAGCATTGGTGATAAGTTTTTCACTAAACTTCACCGAACCTAAATGCAGATAAGCTGGTGGAATTTTTGCCCATACAAACATAGTCGCCCGCGGCGGTATTATATTCCAACCAGCAATATTTAGTCCATCACATAAAACATCACGCCGTTTTTGATACATAGCGCAAATATCTAAAACGCAGCTCTGGTCACCTTCTAGCGCTTCAATAGCTGCTACTTGAATAGGAGTAAACATCCCATAATCTAAGTAAGATTTAAGCTTAGACAAAGCCCCCACCAAAGTAGAATTACCAACCATAAAACCCACGCGCCAACCGGGCATATTATAACTTTTTGACAATGAAAAAAACTCAACAGCAACCTCTTTAGCGCCTGCTACTTGGAAAATACTCGGAGCAATATAGCCGTCAAAAGTAATATCAGCATAAGCTAAGTCTTGTACCACCCAAATTTTATGCCTTTTTGCCAATGCGATTACCTCTTTAAAAAAAGCTAAGTCCACCGTTTGTGTGGTAGGATTAGAGGGGTAATTCAGTAACATCATTTTAGGTTTAGGTGTTGCAATTTCTATTGATTTTTTTAGCAATTCTAAAAAATCTACCTCCGGCAAGCAAGGCACATCAATCAACTCAGCACCAGCAAAAATAAACCCATAAGGATGAATTGGATAAGCCGGGTTAGGTACTAATACCTTATCGCCTATTGCAATAGTTGCCTTGGCTAAATTAGCAATTCCCTCTTTAGAACCAACAGTAACAACAGCCTCTGTTTCTGGGTCAATATCTACTTGATAACGACGCCGATACCAATTAGCAATTGCTACTCGCAACCTCCGCACCCCTTTAGAAGCTGAATAACGATGAGTATCAGGACGTCTTGCCACCTCTACCATCTTCTCTACAATATGATTAGGTGTTGGTTGGTCAGGATTGCCCATACCAAAATCAATAATATCCTCACCTTGAGCACGCGCCCGTGCTTTTAGCGCATTAGTAGTTGCAAATACATAAGCAGGCAGACGGTCAATGCAAGGAAAATTAGTATTCATATTTAATTAAATTTTGCATTATGCTATTAAAAAAATAATATTTATTTTACGCGATTAAAATACCTCCCTCTTAGCATTAACCGCTCTTGATGCTTAGCAAAAGCACTACGTCTATGGGGAATATTATGACAAATTATGCCTTGCCCTGCTTGCATTTTGTATTTAAAGTGATAAGGAGTTTTGTTCTCTAATATCTCGCTTAAAGCAAACCTTGCCTGCTGGACTTTAGACGAATTTTTCCAAATAATATTTTGTTTTCTTTGAGTATAACGCATCACTAACGCACCGGTTAATTTATCAATTAAAAATACCGCACCTATTGACGTCTCGCGACGCGTAATAGCGTCTATTTTGTGCTCAGGCACGGTCATTATGTCATTTTGAATTAAGATATTTGCCAACGTAGATGATTTTTCTCTTAACAAAATATAGACAATTTCATGGTCAATCCACTCATTTTCACCTCCAGACTCCGCTGGCTTTAAGCAAAACAAACTAAATGAGCGAATACGTTGCCTCTGATTATTATAATAACCATCAGTATGCCAATTTAGCTGCTTATTAGTGTAAGGGATAAACTCATCTTGGTGCTTGTTATTACTTGGACTAATTTCTGCTAAACCTTCAGTATTAGCATATAAATGCTTGTCATAATCAACCAAACCTAATTGTTTATTAATAGCTAAAACTGCGTGACTAATATCGCATTTTTCAATATTAAATTGATAAAGAACAAAATTATTAACACTCATTTGAGATATTATTTTTGCTTTTTCCGCTAATGATATTATCAGTGGATTGCTGATTTCAACGCAAACAAAATTAGGGCTAACAATAGCATGTTTTAGCTTATTGTCACGCCAAGTTTGATAAAGATTATTATCACTGAAAATAGTTTTCAATTAAGTTTTTTGGCAATTTGTTTAGTAATTAACCATTGTTGAGCAATAGATAGAATATTATTAACCGTCCAATAAAGCACTAGACCAGATGGGAACCACAAGAAAAATATAGTAAATACAAAAGGTAGCGTAGTCATAATTTTAGCCTGCATAGGGTCAGGTGGTGGCGGGTTAAGTTTTTGCTGAAAAAACATAGACAATCCCATAATCAAAGGCAAAATAAAATAGGGGTCTTTGGCGGTTAAATCTGGTAAATGCCAAAAAGGAACATGACGCAATTCCACGCTCTCTAATAATACCCAATAAAGAGCAATAAATACCGGAATTTGCACCAAAATAGGTAGGCAGCCCGATGCGGGATTAACTTTTTCCTGTTTGTATAATGCCATCATTTTTTGACTCATTTTTTGTCTATCATCGCCATAAAGCTCTTTTAAGTGTTGTATTTTGGGAGTTAGGGTGCGCATTTTTGCCATAGAACGATAAGAAGTTTGGGATAATTTATAAAACAGCAATTTAATAAGCACAGTCAACAAAATAATACTTAATCCCCAGTTTTGCACAAACTTATAGAACCAATGCAATACTACTTCTAAAGGCTTGGCAATGATATATAACACACCATAATCAACGGTTTTATCAAGCCCTTTAATATGCTCTAAATTGCTCTGTAATTTAGGTCCTGCATACAATTTAGCCGCTTCAAACTGAACGCTCTGTCCGATATCTAAAGTTTTATAGCCGCCAACTCCAGAAATTAAATTAGCGCCATTACTTAAAACCTTAGTGCTATACTTTTTATTTTGCTCAGCATTCGCCACCCAAGCGCTAACAAAATAATGTTGAACCATTGCCAGCCAGCCGCCCTTGGTGTTTATTGGTTTCTGGCTGGCGAACTCGTCAAATTCTATCTTTTCATAAACCTCATCAGCATTATAAACCGCACCGCCTGCAAAAGTAGGTAAAAACACACTACTTTCATCCAAAGCCTCCCTTAATAATTGTTCATAATTTGCATACTGAATAGGATTGTTACTATTATTGGTGATTTTATAAGATAGTCCAATTAAATAACTACTGGGTGCAAAATGATAGGTTTTGACAACATTAATGCCGTCCTTATCCCAACTAAGAGGCACTATTAGTTGTTCTTTATCAATCAATTCGTAATAATCTTTCTCACTGCTAAACTCGCTATGATGATTGGGCAAATCGTTATTAGAAATCAATCCACTTTGGGCTAAAAATACATTACCACTACTATGATTAAATAGCTGCACTTTTGAGCTATTGCTATCTAAGGTCTGTGGATATTTACTAAGCAATAAATTATCAATTGTGCCTCCTTTGGTATTAATACTTATATCAAATACATCAGTACTAACACTAATATTTTTACCATTAGGCTTGTCGGTAATTGGCAATGTTGGTGGCGCTAAATCTATTGGTTCGGGCAAATCTGCTTCAACGCTAACATTAACATCTTGGCTTATGTTTTGTTGTGATATTAATTGCGCGTTTGATGTGGTTGGGCTGCCTAAATTAGATTTTTGTGAGTTTAAATACTCTTGCCAAAATAAAAACCCTGTTAAAAACAAACCAATAATAATAAAAATTCTTTGCGTATCCATCTTGACATTAAATCTCTGAACCTAAATCATTAATCTTTAGTCACAGGCTTTACTGGGTCATAACCACTACTGCCCCAAGGATGACATTTACTCATACGTTTTACGCCAAGCCATAAACCTTTTATCACACCAAAAGTTTGCACCGCTTGATAAGTATAATGCGAACAGGTAGGCATAAAACGACAGTTGGCCCCTATTAGCGGACTTAAAACTAACTGATAGCTACGAATTAATTTTAATAACAAATATTTAATTGGATTTATCATAACTTTGTAATAGTGTTAACAATTCTTGGCGCAACATTTTTTTAGTGGTCTTATTACCATAATTTTTACGTGCCATTACTACAAAATCCAATCCCGTTAAATTATATTGATTTAAGCGAAATACTTCCCTAGCAATACGTTTGTACAAATTTCTATGCACCGCTTTTTTCAAAACTCGCTTAGAAATTACCAAACCCAAACGCCCATATTTATAACTATTTTTAACAACTAGCACTTGCCAATACTTACCAACCACACTGCGATTATTATTAAAAACTAACCTATAATCCGCCGTCCTTACCAAACGTTGTTCACGTTTAAACCGGTATCTGACTTTCACACATCAAGCAGCCAAACGCTTGCGACCTTTTCTACGTCTAGCATTTAAAATAGAGCGACCAGCCTTAGTTTTCATTCTCATCCTAAATCCATGTTTATGTTTGCGTTTTAAGGTGCTAGGTTGAAAAGTTCTTTTCATAATACAAATATTAAAACTGTGCTATTTTACTATAATTTTTAAAAAAAATGGAGCTCACCACCGGACTTGAACCGGCGACCTCTTCCTTACCAAGGAAGTGCTCTACCAACTGAGCTAGGTGAGCCTGTTACAAATGGAGCGGGTGATGGGAGTCGAACCCACCTCATTGGCTTGGAAGGCCAAGGTAATACCGATATACGACACCCGCACTAATTTAGTGGTGGAGGGGGAAGGATTCGAACCTTCGAAGGCAGAGCCGACAGATTTACAGTCTGTTCCCTTTGACCACTCGGGAACCCCTCCATTAAACTTACAATAGTTCGGGCGCTGATTATACCAAAAAATAGGCACAAACGCCCCATTTTAAAATAGACGATTAATAGTAGTAATATTACTAACAGAGATATCCTTAGGACAGACTTCTTGACAATGACGATGGTTGCTACACACACCAAAACCCTCATCAGCCATAGTGTTTAACATAGCTTTTAGGCGAGATCTATGTTCGACTTTACCTTGAGGTAATTGAAATAAATGGGTGATTTTTGCCCCAACAAATAGCGAAGCAGAAGCATTTGGACAAACAGCAACACAAGCCCCGCAACCAATACAAGTAGCTGAGTTAAATGCAGTATCAGCATTACTTTTACCAACTAATTGACTATTAGCATCAGGGGCGTTACCAGTATGTACTGAGATATAACCACCAGCTTGGATAATTCTGTCAAAAGCGCTTCTATCAATACTTAAATCTTTAATTATTGGAAAAGCATCTGCCCTAAACGGTTCAATCCATAGCTCATTACAATTGGCATATTCACGCATATAAAGTTGGCAAGTGGTGGTAGTTAATTTCTCACCATGAGCATAGCCGTTAATCACCAAACTACAAGCACCGCAAATACCCTCACGGCAATCATAATCAAACGAAACAGCATCTTCACCTTTATGGATTAATTGCTCATTTAAAGCATCTAGCATTTCTAAAAAAGAGGTATCACCACTAATATTATCTAAATTATAAGTGCAAAACTCACCCCTACTATTAGTATCCGCTTGACGCCAAATATGTAATTTAAAATTCATTTATAATTCCTAATAGTTGGTTGAATAAACTCAAATGTTAAAAATTCTGGATGCAAAATACTGCTATCTTTATTATATTCCCAAGCGGCAATATAGGCATAATCTTTATCATTACGTTTTACCTCGCCACTCTGACTTAAATGCTCAACTCTAGCATGGCAGCCGCAAGATTCCTCTCTATTTAACGCATCCTCACACATTAGCTCTCCAAGTTCAATAAAATCAGCAACCCTGCCGGCACGTTCTAAGGTCTGATTCATTTGTGCATAACTACCAGTAATTTTAATCTGTTGCCAAAAACTCTCTTTCAACTTAGAAATATCAACAATTGCCTGCTCAAGCCCACTCCTTTGCCGCGACATTCCACAATGTTCCCACAAAATTTTGCCTAATTTTTGATGAAAATAATCAGGCGAATACTTAGCATTTGGCGCTGATTTTAATTTCTTAATCCTATCTTGAGCACGTTTTATCGCATCTTTAACCGCGCTATGATTATCATCAATATCAGCCACTTTTTGACGCGCTAAGTAACTAGTAACAGTTTGTGGCAAAATAAAATAACCATCAGCCAAACCTTGCATTAACGCTGATGCGCCTAGGCGGTTAGCGCCGTGGTCTGAAAAATTAGCTTCACCACCGGCAAATAAACCATCAATAGTAGTCATTAAATTATAATCTACCCACAAACCACCCATAGTGTAATGCACCGCCGGATAAATACGCATTGGAGTTTGATAGGGACTATCATTAGTGATGCGCTCATACATTTCAAACAAATTACCGTATTTTTCGGCAATGGTATTGCTATCTAGGCGAGCTATGGCATCAGCAAAATCTAGATAAACTCCTCGTCTTTGTCCGTGGATAATAGCGCCAACACCACGATTTTCATCGCAAATATTTTTCACAGCCCTAGAGGCAATATCTCTAGGGACCAAATTAGCAAAAGCGGGATAGAGCCGCTCTAAAAAATAATCACGTTCGCTCTGTGCAATATCATTAGGGTCTTTATCACAATCTGCCTCGTTTTTAGGAGCCCAGATACGTCCATCATTTCTTAGTGACTCACTCATTAAAGTAAGTTTTGACTGCGCCTCGCCACTTTGGGGAATACAAGTTGGGTGAATTTGAGTAAAACTGGGGTTTGCAAAATAAGCACCATGCTTATGTGCTCGCCAAATAGCAGAAGTATTACAACCCTTAGCATTGGTAGACAAGTAGAAAGCATTACCATAACCACCAGTGCAAAGCACCACACAATCTGCAGTATGGGCGCTAATTTCACCACTTACCAAATCCCTAACAACAATACCTCTTGCCTTATTATCTACTTTAATTAATTCCAACATTTCACTGCGAGAATGATGTTTAACAGTACCAAAACCAATTTGTCTGCTTAATGCTTGATATGCGCCAAGTAATAATTGTTGTCCGGTTTGACCGCGCGCATAAAAAGTGCGCGAAACTTGAGCGCCACCAAAAGAACGGTTTGCCAAATAACCGCTATACTCTCTGGCAAAAGGCACACCTTGGGCAACCGCTTGATCAATGATATTAACGCTTAACTCAGCAAGGCGGTAAACATTAGATTCGCGCGCGCGAAAATCCCCGCCTTTAATAGTATCATAAAATAAACGCCAAACACTATCCCCGTCATTTTGGTAATTCTTAGCGGCATTAATACCGCCCTGAGCAGCAATAGAATGCGCTCTTCTCGGGCTGTCTTGGAAGCAAAAAGATTTAACTTGATAGCCCATCTCACCCAAACTTGCCGATAGCGAAGCCCCAGCAAGTCCTGTGCCAACCACAATGATTTTATGTTTATGTCTATTTTGCGGAGCAATTAAACTTAAGTCAAATAAATGCTTCTGCCAACGATTGGCAAGTGGTCCGGCAGGCTCATATGTTGGTCTATTTTCTAACATTATCTTAAAATAATACTTAAAGGAACACTTATAAACCCACCAATTAACAATATTAAAAATCCCCAAACAAATAAATAGTGCTGATGATGACTCAAACCAAAAGTTTGTCCGATATTAGCCAAACCATGGTGCAAATGCGCGCCCAGTGCAAATAATCCAAGCGCATATAACACCCACATTAAAGGGTTAGCAAAAATGTTAATCAATGCTTGATGCAAGTCCTCTGACTGGCTAAGCATTTGAATCATATGAAAAATGATAAAACTCAATAACAACAAAGCGCCTCCCCACGCTACTAGCCTTGGCACCGCTTTGGGGTAAGGTTTTTTATAGCCAATGTGACGTTTTTGATTGCTATCTAGTTGGCGATAGCTGGCAAAAGCAACATGTAACAACAGTGCTAGTATAAGTAAAATCGTAATCGGCAGATATAAAACACTATTATTGAACCAAGCATAAAAACCATTAAACGCGTCTGCACTTTTAAAAAATTGTAAATTCGCAAGCATATGAATTATTAAATAACTAATCCAAATAAGACCAGCACTTGCCATCAACTTTTTATAAATAATTGCTTTCATTTACGCTTCGCTCTGCCAATGTTCATCATCAATATCTTGTCTAGGCTCTAAATGCTCATTTTCAATAACGCGCGCACAGCTATTGTAACGTAAAACAGCATCGTCATTAGCGCTATCAGAGAGTTTTTCCGCCTTTTCATAGCAAGCCATAGCATCTAACAACAAACGATAAGCAAACGACTTAGACATTGTATGATGCGCAATCAGACCACGCGCTTTACGTTCATAAAAAATACCTTCGTAATAAAAACGATTATATTTCGTATCAAGACGTTTAATAGCATCTAGAATAAATTTATCCGGCTTTTTCATACCACTTTTAGCCAAACTATCGGTAAGCGCTAAAATATAGACTATTAGTGCTGGCTGATGATTTTTATCAACAGCAAAAATATCCAAACAAATACTAATTGCCATTTCCGGTTCTAATAAAGAGCGATATTGTCGCGCCTTTTCTAAAGAATGGTCAACGGCTTCAGGGTGAATTTTGTGTAATTCCATAATCGCTATTATATTGATAATTAACTGCTTGTCAAATATATTAGTAAACGCTAATCATTGCATTGTGGGCAATATTTATCTTTGGTTAATTTTAGTATTTTGGTTTGCATCGTCAAGGCGTCAAATAATAATAATTGCTCATTCAGCTGGGTGGGAAAATTTAATAGAACTTTAATAGATTCAACTGCCTGCATAGTGCCTAAAATCCCCACAACTGGACTTAAAACACCATTGGTATTACAATTATCCTCATCTACGCCGCTCTCATCATACAAACAGCGATAGCAAGACCGATTCTTTTTGTGGCCTTTAAATACCGCTAATTGCCCACTAAAACCAATAACTGATGCTGAAATAAGTGGTTTTTTTGCATCAATAGCGACTTTATTGATTGAAAAACGGCTAGTAAAATTATCAGTGCCATCAACAATAATATCTACCGATTGCGCCAATTCTAGTAATAGCGCTTCATTAACTTTATTATGAGTTTCTATTACAATATCAGGATTAATAGCACTTATTTTTGCTTGCGCCGATTGAGTTTTGAATTTACCAATATCAGAAGTATAATGCGCAATTTGCCGCGCTAAATTAGATAATTCCACCGTATCAAAATCTACCAAAATCAAGCGCCCTACTCCACTTGCACCAAGATATAAACCGCTACTGCTACCTAGACCGCCAATACCAATAATAAGGGCTGAACTTTGTAATAACTTTTGCTGTCCGACAACGCCTATGCTATCGAGCACAATATGACGAGCATAACGTAGAAGCTGGTCATCGCTTAACTCGCTCATTGAAAATATTTTGCTAATTTTGGAACTATTACCATCTGACAATACGGAGCTTGTTGGTTTTGATTGTAATAATTTTGATGGTAATCCTCAGCTGGATAAAAAATATCTAATTTAGTAACTTCGGTAGTAATTTTATCCGCATTATTGCTTGATGCAATATAATCCAACGCTTGGCGTTTTTGCTTATCATCAATATAAAAAATAGCGCTACGATACTGAGTACCAACATCTGCTCCTTGGCGATTCTTAGTAGTGGGGTCATGAGTTTTGAAAAAAACCGCAAGTAGTTCTAAAAAACTAACAACATCGCTATCAAAAACTACCTCCACAACCTCAGCATGTCCAGTGACGCCAGCGCAAACCTGTTGATAAGTCGGATTTTTAGCGCTACCATTACAATATCCAGATTTAACTCCAAGCACTCCTGTTACTCTTTGAAAAACAGCCTCAACACACCAAAAACAACCCGCTGCAAAATAAGCTCTATCCATGATAACAATATTTTTACCAAAAAATAAAAACAATAATTAACTATTTATGACTTATTTTTGCTACAATATGACCTACCTATGCAATACCAGATTAGTTTTTACGTACCACAAAAAGCATTGGAAAAAGTTAAAAATGCAATGTTTTTAGCAGGAGCTGGTCGCCTAGGCGACTATCAAAATTGCGCTTGGCAAGTAAAAGGCGTAGGGCAGTTTAGACCTATTGCAAATGCCAAACCCAGCATTGGCAAGGTGGGAAACTTAGAGCAGCTAACAGAATACAAAGTAGAAATTTTTTGCAAGCAAGAATATCTAAAAGCTAGTATTTCTGCATTAAAAAAAAGCCATCCTTATGAAGAAGTTGCCTATAGTGTGGTTAAGATTTTAAATGAGTAATGATTTTGTCTAAATATTTTTGTTAAAATGTAATTATGCTTGTAAAATTAATTGAGTTTATTAGGCAAAATCACCCAAATACTAATGTTGGTGAATGGCTGGACAGTAAATATATCCATCTTAACAACACCCAATTAAAAAAAATAGCAGACGCTTATCACAACGGCAGTATTAACACTAAACCTGCCACAAAATGCCCAGCAAAACAATTAATTCTACATTTTGGTAATACTCTTATTTTATTTAAAAAAAGTAATAATGCTAAATTTGCCTATCATGCTGAACTAGCTTGGGAGACTGATTTTTTGTCTATCCATTCTACTCGTAATAAAGATAAAGGTTTTCATTTTATCAATTTTGCTTTTGATAATCACTATCAAGCAAAATTATTGCCTACACAAAAAACGCTAAAACAGATGGTTACAGATAAAAAAGGCAATCAGGAAATAATGAATAAATCTATGTTAATTGTAAAGGCATTTTTATCAGCAATTAGTTAAAATTAAGTAAAAAAAATGTCTTAACTTTATATTGAAATTTTGTTAATCTATAGTTAAAATTAAGTAAAAAAATGTCTTAACTTTATATTGAAATTTTGTTAGTCTCTAATATTTGTTTTATGTAAAATCATTGTTTTAACAAACCAGATAAGTCAACTGCTTATGGTGATTAAATTTATATTAAATCAATAGCTTATAATGTCAAAAATTCAAGTAATAAAACGTAACGGCAAAAAAGAAGCGCTAGATATGGATAAAATCCATCGCGTAGTTGAATGGGCAGCAGAAAGACTAGACAATGTTTCTGTTTCTCAAGTAGAAATCAACGCTAAACTTGCATTTTTCAACGGTATTAAAACAGAGGATATTCATGAGACAATTATTAAATCAGCTGCTGATTTAATATCTACTGATGCTCCTAATTACCAATATTTAGCAGCGCGTTTAGCGGTGTTTCATTTAAGAAAAAAAGCCTTTAAGCAATTTGAGCCTCCTAGTCTATTACAACAAGTAAAAAAAGGGGTTAAATTAGGAATATATGACAAAAATATTTTACTTAATTGGACAGAAACAGAAATTAATACTATTGACAATTATATTGACCACTGGCGAGATATGAATTTTAGTTATGCGGCAATTAAACAATTAGAAGGCAAATATCTAGTGCAGAATAGGGTAACAGGTGAGGTACATGAAAGTGCGCAATTTTTATATATACTAATTGCGATGTGCCTATTTTCTAATTATGATAAAAACAAACGTCTTAATTTTGTCAAGCAACTTTATGACGCCACCTCGTTGTTTAAAGTATCGCTGCCAACGCCAATTATGGCAGGGGTACGCACCAATACCCGCCAATTTAGTTCCTGCGTGCTTATTGAAACTGATGATGATCTTAATTCTATCAATGCCACTGCTGGGGCGATTGTTAAATATGTATCTCAACGCGCTGGTATAGGTGTCAACGGCGGTCGCATTCGCGCTTTGGGTAGTCCAATTAGAGGTGGCGAAGCTAATCATACCGGTTGTATACCTTTTTTTAAGCATTTTCACACCGCAGTTAAAAGCTGTTCACAAGGTGGGGTACGCGGCGGTGCTGCCACCTTGTTTTATCCTTTATGGCACTTGGAAATAAAAAGCCTATTAGTGCTTAAAAACAACTCTGGCACCGAAGAGAATCGCATTCGCCATCTTGATTACGGCGTACAATTTAATCGCTTGATGTATCAACGTTTTTTAAAAAATGAAAATATTACCCTTTTCAGCCCTCATGAAGTAACTGACCTGTATGAAGCGTTTTTTGTTGACCAAGACAAATTTGACAAGCTTTATAAACACTACGAAAAAAATAAAAATATCCGCAAAAAAACAATCTCGGCGCGTGAATTATTCGCTCTTTTTATCCAAGAACGCGCTAATACTGGACGAATATATTTACAAAATGTTGACCATTGCAATACCCATAGCGCCTTTGATGCCAAACTTGCCCCAGTGCGTCAAAGCAATTTGTGTATGGAAATTACTCTGCCAACCAAACCTTTGTATTCTGTTCAAGATAAAGATGGAGAAATTGCTCTTTGCACTTTAAGCGCTATTAACTTAGGGAACATTACAAATTTAGATGAATTAGAAGGCTTAACCGAGATTTTAGTACGCAGTTTAGATGCGCTCCTAGATTACCAAGATTACCCAGTTAAAGCCGCAGAAATTGCCAGCAAAAATCGTAGGACTCTAGGCATTGGTGTTACCAATTTTGCTTATTATTTAGCTAAAAATAACGCTATGTTTTCTAATGATTGTGGTCATCAATTAACCCACCAAACATTTGAAGCCCTGCAATATTATGCTTTAAAAGCCTCTAATAAATTAGCATCTGAATTTGGTGCTTGTCCGTCTTTTGGCGATACTCAATACTCACAAGGCAAACTACCAATTGACACCTATAAAAAAGATATTGATGAGTTTGCCAAATGTAAATTAAAATACAATTGGGATAGCCTGCGCAAAGATATAGCTAAAACCGGTTTAAGAAACTCAACCCTTACAGCACTAATGCCATGTGAAACTTCTAGTCAAATCAGTAATTCTACCAATGGCATTGAACCGCCACGCGATTTTGTGTCAGTTAAAAAAAGCAAAGACGGCATTTTAAAACAGGTGGTACCAGAATACACCAAGCTACATAACAAATACGAATTATTATGGCAAATTACCGATAACCAACCTATGTTAAAATTAATAGCAATTATGCAAAAATTTATTGACCAGTCCATCTCTGCAAACACTCATTATGACCCAGCAAAATTTGACGGCAAAGTACCAATTAAATTACTGCTAACCGATATACTAATAGCCTATAAATATGGTATCAAAACTCTCTACTACCATATTACTCGTGATGGCCAGTCTGATGATAGTGTTGCTAAAAACGATGATAATTGTCTCGACGGAGTGTGTAAACTGTGAATATAGCCCCACCAAAAGATTGGCAACTAATTGATAATAAATTACATCGCTGCTTTGTATTTAAAAATTTTACCCAAGCCTTCGGTTTTATGGCATCAGTAGCCTTGCTAGCGGAAAAGCTTAATCATCACCCAGAGTGGTCTAATAGCTACAAAACCGTAGATATTTACTTAACCAGCCACGATAAAGGTTCAGTGGTAACAGAGCGCGATATTAATCTAGCACAACAGATTAATACACTACTTTAATTATGGCATATAGTATTTTTAACAAAAATAGTATCAACACCTTAAAACAACCTATGTTTTTTGGAGACGCGGTTAATGTAGCGCGGTTTGACAAACAAAAATTTCAAGTCTTTGAAAAATTAACCGAAACCCAATTGTCTTATTTTTGGCGACCCGAAGAGGTAGATATTAGCAAAGATAGGCTTGATTTTGCCAAACTACTACCTAATGAAAAGCACATATTTATATCTAATCTGCAATACCAAATTTTGCTAGATAGCGTGCAAGGTCGCTCACCTAATATTGCCTTTCTGCCAATTGTATCATTACCAGAATTAGAAAATTGGATTGAAACTTGGAGTTTTTCTGAAACCATTCATTCCCGTAGTTATACTCATATCATCCGCGGTATTGTTAATGAACCGAGTGCTGTGTTTGACGATATTACCAAAACCGAACATATTATCCAAAGGGCAGAGAGTGTCTCAGCTAACTACGATGATTTAATTGCAGCTGTGCAAGCCTACCTGCTAGATAAGAAATCCATTGGTTTAACTCAACTAAAAACCAAGCTATACCTAACATTAATGGCAGTAAATATCTTAGAAGCCATCCGCTTTTATGTAAGTTTTGCTTGTTCTTTTGCCTTTGCAGAACGTAAGTTTATGGAAGGTAATGCCAAAATTATCAAGCTCATTGCCCGTGATGAAGCTTTGCACCTCTCAGGCACACAACATATGCTTAATTTAATGCGCTTAGGTAAAGATGACCCAGAAATGGAACACATTGCCAAAAGATGCCAAGGACAAATAAAACAAATGTTTATTGATGCCTGTAATCAAGAAAAACAATGGGCGGATTATTTATTTACTAATGGTTCTATGATAGGGCTAAACTCTAATATATTAAAACAATACTTAGAATACATTACCAATATAAGAATGAAAGCGCTTGGCTTGGAGCCTTTATTTAAAAAACGCAACAATCCGCTACCGTGGATTAACCACTGGCTTGATTCTGATACAGTCCAAGTTGCTCCCCAAGAAACCGAAATTACTTCATATATGGTAGGTGCGATTGATAATACCTTAGACGATGATAATTTTGATGATTTTAAACTCTAATGTTTAAGGTCATTATTGATAAAGATAATAAGCAAGAGACGGTTTATTTATATGGGCAACGTTCATTACTTAGCGAGTTAGAAGACGAACAAATCCAAGTTGACTACAATTGTCGCCAGGGACATTGCGGCAGTTGCATTGTCAATCTCATTGCCGGTGAAGTAAATCAGCAACCATCTCTAGTCCCGCTCACAAGCGGCGAAATCCTTGCTTGTCAAGCAATCCCCATTACCGACCTCATAGTCCAATTTAGAGATTAACATAAACTTTTTTTAACTCCTGATACAATTCACTGGGGGTAAAATTATTATCTGTCATTAACTTAAAAGCAACGACATTATCTTCCTTGCCGTGCCATATTTTTTGATAATTACCATATTTATAACCATAATCTTGACGAAGAATATTTAGCTGATTTTTAACTACATAACGGCAATATAAATCTGCAATTGGCAGGTTAGCGCAAGCAATAGCGCTAAAAAAAGACTTAAGCATCTCTTCAATATTACCCGAACGATTTTTAGACACAAGACTACTATCTAGGGCAAGTTTAGCAATTATTTCTAGTTGGATTATTAATTGTGCTCTATTCTTATTAACATTAAGTTTTGGTAGTATTATCGGATGGCCAAGAGTTAATGCTTCACTCATTAAAAAATGCCAAATATCAACTAACTCTACCAATAAATTATCCCAATCATCGCTAGTATTAATATCCTTCCAATGTTTCCAATTAAAACTATCAAGCGCCTCAATAGCTTCAACATAAATACATCTATTCCAATTAATCATACGACCATCTTTGGTAGTCCCATCTACCCAATTGCTACCGTTAGTGCTATTATTTAGATGTCTTTGTAGCTCTACCATTTCACCAATATAATTCATTTGTTAACAAATAATATGAGAGTTATCATTCTACCCTAAAAGCCATACTTTTTCACTTTTTACCCACAACTAATCTGTAAAAAAATAAAAATTCTTGTTATCTATACTTGACAAACTAAATGATAATAAGTATCATTTGCATTTAACAATAAATAAAAAACATTAACATCAATAACGTTAAAAAACAATTTTTTAAATTAACCCAAAGGAGAATAACTATGAAAAAAATAAATGCTTTTTTATTATCAGCGATTTTTGCTAACAGTGCTTATGCAACAACTGAAGTAGACGAGCTTAAAGAACGTGTAAAAAAATTAGAGCAAGGCAGCGCTTCTGCCTTATCCATCAGTGGTGTCATTGAAGTTGAGTATGAAAAACCAAGCTCTGATTCTGGCGAATTTATCTTAGCCACTGCTGAACTGGGTATTAAAAGCAAAATCAACGAGCAATTTAGCGCTTATATCACCTTTTTATACGAAGAGGGCGAAGAAGATGACGATATAATAATTGATGAAGCAGCTCTAGGGGGTAATTTTAAAAACTTCTCTTTTACCCTTGGTCGCATTTATGTTCCATTTGGCATCTATGAAACTAATCTTATTGCCGACCCTATCGGTTTAGAAATTGGTGAAACTAACGATAATGCTTTGGTTTTAAGCACTGAACTAAGCGGTATTGTTGTCTCAATATGGAGCGCGCAAAATGGCGAGAAAGATGGCATTAACGATGATAGTTATAATGGCGTATCACTTAGATACGAGAGCGATAATTTTGCTATTGGCGCTGATTTTATTAGTCATTTACCAGAAATCGGCAATGTGAATTTAACTAATAAAATAGCTGGGGTAGCAATCCACGCCAAAGCTAACTTTAATGATTTTGGTATTATTATTGAACGTATTGCTGCTAGGGATAAAGATGTTGATGGCAATCAACCAGAAGCTACACAAGTTGAGTTTAGTTATACCGTCGGTGAATTGACTGTAGCTGCTATTAGACAAAATATTGATGAATTTAAAGATGATGACAATAACATTATTGATAATGTTACTAGTGTTGGTTTTAATTATGACATAGCAGAAGGGGTTAGTTTTAGCGCTGAATATAGTGATACAAAATACTCCAACGCAGGTGTTGATAATACCAAAGTAAGCACTTTAAAACTTGCTTATGAATTTTAAGCTAGATAAAATATAAACAACCAATTAAACAAACCAGAAGCATTTTGCCTATTACATACCAATTGATGCCAAACAGAGCTTAATAACTAATAGCAATTTTAATGGTAAAATAGTAGTTAGCTATTTATATGAGAAATATTTTTTAATTTTCAAACATAAATTAATAAACATACTATAAAAAGGAGAAAAAATGAAACTAATGAAAAATATTGGTAAAACAGATAGTATTATCCGTGCTATTGTTGGCGGGATTATCATTGTGCTGGGTATTTCTTTTGAATCGTGGTGGGGTCTATTAGGACTTGTGCTAGTATTAACCGCTATTACCGGTTTTTGTCTGGCTTATTTACCTTTCAAATTTTCAAGTCGTAATTTAGAAGATAAAACCATTGCTAAAGATACTTGATCAATAATACAAAAAATAATCAGTTCAACAATACTAACCATATTAAGTGTTAATACGCAAAGTTCTGCCATAGAAACTAATTGGAAGGATGATGTTAATTAATGCAGATGTCGGCGAATGCGGGTTTGAGGTAGATACAAAAATTATGCCCTATGTTAATATGGCATCTATTGCCTGTGGTGGACACACTGGAGACCAAGCATCAATAGTAGCAACAGTTAATTTAGCAAAAAAGTACAAGGTAAAAATTGGCGCCCATTTAAGTTATGTTGATAAGGAAAATTTTGGCAGAATTAGTCAAAACATCAGCACTTACAAACTCGCTGCACAACTAAAAACACAATTGCAACATTTAGAAAAAGTTTGCTATGGACAACAACTACATATTAGCTACATTAAACCTCACGGAGCGCTTTATCACGACATACTGCGTAGTTTAGATAAGTTTAAGTTAGTTTTAAATCTTAGCACAACTTTACAAACAGCAAAACTTGTTGTGCAATTTGGCTTAATTGATAAGCTAAGAAAACAACTTGCTAAGCAAAACAATGTGCGCCTATTAACAGAAGTATTTGCTGATAGAGCCTATGAAAATGATGGCATAAATTTACATCCTAGAAGTAAAAAAGCGTCGGTTTTTGATAATGCTGATGCTATTAAAAACCAATTTAATCATCTAAAAAGTAGCGCAAAAGCAGATACCATTTGCTTTCATTCCGACAATCCTGCTTCAATTAAGGCGCTGACAGCGCTATGAAATGTTGCTTAAATGGTGAAAATAGTATTATCATCTACTTTGCTGATAAACCGACCCCTAAATTAATCCAAACTATTGCTAGCACCCAGCAAGTAGTTGCTAAATTACTTGGTAGCGCCTATGTTGATAGTATTATTAGTTATATTAGCTTGGTAATTTTTTATGATATTAACCAATTATCAGCCAAACAAGCGCTCACTAAAATCAAACAAATTATAAAAACCCCGCTTAATAATAGCCTCAAATTTAATAGTAAAACCCACCAAATTCCAGTATTATACGATGAATCGGTAGGCTTAGATTTAGCCCATATTTTAGCCACTAAAAATATTAGCAAAGACGAACTCATTAAATACCATACTAAACAAACTTATTTGGTCTATAGCATTGGTTTTATGCCAAATTTTGCTTATCTAGCAAGCCTAGATAGTCGGCTATGCGCCCCTAGACACAAAACACCCAGAGCCCAAATACCCCCAGGTAGTGTTGGTATTGCTGATTGTCAAACCGGTATTTATCCGTCTGCAACACCTGCTGGTTGGCAAATTATCGGCAGAACCCCACTTGACCTCTCCAATAATAGTAATATTGAATTTAAAGTCGGCGATAAAGTCCAATTTATAAGTATTGATAATGCAAGTTTTTAAAGTAGTCCAACCGGGGCCACTGACAACACTACAAGACCGCGGTCGCCCCAATTATCTTAACCGTGGCATATCTGAAGCTGGCGCTTTAGATGAGCACGCTTATAACTGGGGTAATTACTTGCTTAATAATCCGCCAAATAGCGCTAGTTTAGAAATTAGTATTAGCGGCTGTAAATTAATTGCAATTAACAGTATTGATATTGTTGTTAGCGGCGCTAATTTATATTTTTGCATTAATAATATCCTAGCGCCAACTTGGCAGGTGATTACAATTAAAAAAGGCGATATTTTACAGTGGATAAAGCCCATATCCGGTATGCGGGCTTATTTAGCTGTTAATGGCGGTTTCTCCGCACAAAAATACTTTGGCAGCGTCAGTGCTAACTTAAGAGAGAAAATTGGTAAAAAAATTGCCGCCAACCACATATTAAACACTAATTCAAACACTAATAATAATTATAAAACTATGCCTAGAGAATTTATCCCTAACTATAACCAGCATTTAACTCTAAGTATTTTGTTTAACAATAACAACTATTTCACTCAACAAAACTGCGAACAATTGATAAAAACTAGTTGGACTATCAGCAACAAAAATGACCGTAGCGCTTACCAATTAAAGCCAAATAACATCAGTCCCAAGGTTAGGCAATTCTATTCAGAAGCTAACTGCTACGGCAGTCTACAAATTACCCCAAGCGGCACACCAATTATTATGCTACGCGACCGCCCCACAATCGGCGGCTATCCTAAAATAGGCACAATTTTTTCCCTATCCTTAGCGCAATTAGCCCAACGCGGCACTGGTGATAATATAAGATTTAAACCTATAAGCATAAAAGATATGCAGAACCAACGCATAAAGTTTAATAATTTTTTTAACTTAAAGTAACTTAAAAAACCCAAATGATAACAATTACCCTTAATTTAAAAAAAAATGGACGGCTAACCGTCCATTTTTAACATATCTCATTATTGGCATTTAAAAGTGTGTAACAAAGCCCACACTAAACATACTAACATCGCCTGAATATTGATGATAACTAACTCTAACATCATAATTATCAGAAGCGTTAAAGCTAAGACCGACACTTACATAAACATCAATCTCTTTATCTTCATCAACCGAAGCGTCAATATCGCTATCAGGGTCTGCCTCACCATAACGAACACCTAAACCAATAAAAGGCTGAATATTATCAGTCATATCAAAACGGTAAAGCCCTCCTGCGCTTAAAACATGATACTCAATATCACTAGTGCCATCATTGTGGTCTATCTCGGCGTTGCCAAGATAAGCATACGCTGCTTCCACCGACCAATGCTCATCTAAAACACGTCCAACAAACACCCTAAAAGCAACATCGTTATCATCGCCTACATCAAAATCACCACTGGTATCTGGGTCAAGATTAGAAGCACCAGCTTCTATACCCCAATAATTACCACCAGAAACGCTAATCGCTGCATTATGAGCATCAGCCCAGATATTTAAACTAAAAGCCAAGCCTAACACTAGGAACAAACTTGCTATACGTTTTCTAAACAGCGCCAACAAACTCAGCCCAATCAGTATATAAAGCATAGGGTCAATACCTCCTTGTCTATCAGTATTATTACCTAGGGCGCAACCACCGCTACCATGGCTGGTAAATGCATCAATATTGCCATCGTCGACATCACTAACAATAACTGGGTCAACAATAACTCCAGCATCATCGTCAGCATCAAGACCACTAGCGTTATCAGTAATAGTTAAACGTAGGCAATCACCCGACCTTTCGGAGTATGGGGACGTCGCCGTCACCGTCGTTGGACAATCACCAGTCCTACCGGCACCGGCCGTCTCAAACCCAAACACAGAAAAATCCCGAACCTCAAGCGCCTCGTTTGTGTCAGTAGCATATTTAGAAATACTTGACGCTATACCCGGTAATGGAATTATTACATCTATAGTAGCGCCATCAGGAATACCGCTCACCTTGTAGTCATAAACACCTATTATATTAACAGTAGAAAAGTCAGGTTGTGTCTGCACTAAATAATCTGTAATATCAGCAGAACCTAAAGTTGCTGTTGCAGCAGTAGGTCCCAGACTAACCACTGGAATTGTTTCTGTGCCTTGGACTCGAGCAGTAATAACAAAACTATTTACACTAGTAAAACTGGCAGGATTATCAATAACCTGCAAGCCTCCTAGGTGCGAATCCCTAACATCAGGGATACCGTCTCTATCTCTATCAGTTTCTGTAGCACCATCATATAGAGTTTGAATAGCAATTATACGGTCTATAACAGAAGTCGCACCACCGAAAGAAACAGTATTAGTGACATTTACACCGGGGTTAGAACCAAAAGTAATCTCAGTAATGTCAAAAGCTCCATCGCCATCTATATCGCGCATAACGCTAATAGGAACCATATTGCCAGTATCTAATAGATACCATTTTACCGCATCGGTTACCACATCACCATTTTCAACATTATCACCATTTTCAATTGGCGAGTGCTCATCGTGAGGAAGGAAACCTCTAATAACTTCTAAGGCATCAGGCAGACCATCACTATCATAATCGCTCAATATACCAAACGATGTAGCAATCGTTGCAAAAACATCATCAACAAAGTCTCTCAAACCATTAACACCATCACTATCACTATTACCATAATAACCGGCAACACCTGCATCAGTGCGAATATAATAAGTCTCTAAAATATCAGGCATGCCGTCGCTATCTGTGTCTGTGGTGCCATCATTCCCACCTCTTGCAATACCTAGTAGCACTTCCAGATAAGCAGGGATGTTATTATTATCACTATCAGCATAAGCACCGTCATCAATAAAACCTAAGCTTTCAATAAAATCAGGGATATTACTGTTATTATCGTTAGTAGTATAATCAAGTTGACTACGTTCATAAATATTTACTTCTAAATTTGAACTATTAGCACCTTCGGCAACAGTAAGTACGCAAGCAACAGTGCCTGTACCACTAATCATAACCATATCTCTAACATCGTCAAACCGAGCCTCTACTGCACTAGGGCAGCCTGAAAAACTAGGGGCATCAATCTGTGAAACACCGCGCGCAACAGTAATACCTTGTAAGATATGAACCGCTGTTTGGTCAGTAAAACCAAAGTCTACCACTCTAATAAAAATAGCACTACTAACACTAGAATCACCTACTAGTGCAACAGTAAGAGTAACACCTCCTGCCGGACCACCTGCTGGAGAAGTTACAGTAAATGTAGCCTCACCATTAGCGTTGATTGTTGGTGTTGCTGGGTCAACAGTAGCCACTTCATCAAGAACATTCTTAATAACAGCAACCTCCCCGCTAGCTAATAGATTACCATTTGCATCAACTACCACAGCGGTAACTACAGCATTGCTCAAAGGAGCAGATACTAAAACTTCTCTATTCGTACTCAGACTAATAGCATCACCAGCGCCGGGGGTAACAACAAAGCTAATAGTATGGCCGGTAAGGGCAGACGCGCCAGCCGCGCTGTCAATAGTAATAACTTCATCACCTATGCTACTAGGGGTATAGGTCAAGGTCGGCGTAGTAGCTGATGTATCGTCAAAAGTAATACCGCTCCCTGGTAACAGTGAGCTGGCTATTAATGGGACAACAGGAACGGCAATACCGCCACTATCAACACCACTCACACTAAGAACTAAAGGAGTATCTGCATCAATATCTCTAGCCCCTGTAATAGTTAAAACACTTGGCGGGCCGACTACTAATACCTCTTGGGCTGAACCAACAATCACTGCTCCATTAACAGAAACACTAAATTCTGCCTCCCCTGTATTTGCTGGCGTATAAGTGATAATAACCGTGCCAGCATCTGTTGGATCACCAATATCAAAATCACCAACATTTGCACCAGTTATATCGGTCACAGTAACCTCACCATTAGAAGTCGGGTCACCGTTTGTATCTCGTAAAGCCACAACAATCTCTACAGGCTGGCCTACAGATACATTACCAGATATACCTTGAGAAATAACACTTTGGCCCGCTACAGCTGGGAGGGGGGGTCCTTGGATGGTTAAAAGAGTGCCACTTGACCCCAAAGTGCCAATGTCTTGTTGACTACCTCCGTCAAAAGCATCTGTTATGCCACCGACAGTATAGTTAAGCACTGTTTGACTTCTATCAGTAGCTATCCAAGTAAAAGTGGCTACATACACAGTATATGTAGCATCTCCAGTTCTAGATGAACACCGCTCAAATTCACCAAAACCAGGTATGATGTTCGGGTCACAAAAACTGCCACTAGTAACTTGCCACGAAGTAGATACTGTCATATCCGTATCTGCATTACTATCATCACCTACCGGAGATTGTGTACCTGGATTGCCTAATGAACCATGAGAAGCAAGTTCACTATGCCCATCATATCGTAAGACACTACTATCATAATGAACCTCAAAAGCAAAAGTATTGATGCTCTCTGCTCTATCGGTAGCCTGAATATATCTTATCGCAAAAGAACCCCCGCTAGACAAATCAAGAACGCCAGAGGGTTCTGAAGACAAAGTTTGAAAATGAACAGCACCATCACCATCATGGTTTGCTAATGGTTGTTGTAATAAAAATAACGCCGCTAACAACGCAAACAGTTTTTCTAATTTCATAATATTGCTCCTTTAATTTAATTATTTGGAATCAGAGATTGGACATAGCCTTCAATTGACGGTGCCGTATTCCTAGGGCTAGCAGCAATACCAGCCTCTAAGCCAGCTATTAAGCCAGCACCTCTAACATTGCCCAAATACCTGCCAATCAACAACCCATCTCGACCTGAAGTTACACCACCAGCACCATCAATATCTAATGCCAAAGAATCTATTCCCGATTGAATATACTCTTCAATTAACAATGCTGTATTTCTAGGACTACTAGCAATACCAACTTCTAAACCAGCTATTAAACCAGCACCTCTAACATTACCCAAATACCTGCCAATCAACAACCCATCCCGACCTGAAGTTACACCACCAGCACCATCAATATCCAAACTAAAAGTAAATGTCAATGTTGGGGACAAAATTCCTAATTCACCGCCTGCGCCTATCATAAAACCCCTACCTGCAGAAAGAGTGTTGCCGTTAAACCTAAGGGCCATGTCTGTTTGTGCAGAAGTATCTGTGGCGCCAATCCATCTAAATCTAAGTGAAGCTAAATTAGTGTTGTCAGACGCAGTAATCAAATTAGCAATAGCTGCTGTCGGACTAATTGTCCAAGTAGTCCAAGCAACCCGAACATAACTATCAGTTGTGCTTAGTCCATCAGTAGTGCTTCCTGCTTCGGGAAGGCCACCTTCAACTGGCAGTATTAACTCAGACGCACCCGCGTCGCTAAGAACATTATCACCACCCATAAACTCTATAAGACTGCTATCATAGAAAAGGAAAAAGCCTGCTCCATTAATCGCATTTGATGAAGAGGCATCAGCAGTAAATGTATGTCCTATATTAAGGGTAAACTCCCCTTCTGGCAGAGAAGTTTGAAGCTGGGTCTCTGTACCAACACCAAAGTTAACAGTTTGCGTAGCTGCTATAATTGATGATGATAATAGCAAAAATAAACCACTTAGTAGCGTTTTTACAAATGTAGTGTTCATAACTTTACTCCTAATAATCCTTGATTAATACATATTCCCAAGATGCTCGCTAATTTCTTGAGCATCGCTTCTTGCTGCCCCAGCCCCAACTAAACCGTCAATATTAAGGTTTTCTTGGTCTGCTAGGTAGCGCATAATTAGCCTGCCATCGCTGTCTACTTCTATATCTCCGTCGCCGTCAATATCTAAAATACCATCATTATAAGCAGATTTTAAATTATTTTCAATAGTTTGTGCATCTATTGTTGCATCTGTTGTAGTTGCACCAGTGGTGGTAAATGTCTCAGAGGCTGTTAAATACCTAATAATTAAAATACCATCGGTAGTAGTTAGCCTTCTACCATCACCGTCAACATCTAAACTAAAGCGAGCAACTACCTCTAGTAAAGCGCTAACGCTAACATCATTATAGTTTCTACCGCCCTCTCTGGTGGCAATAATTAAAGCAGTTCCTGAGTTCATAGCCACAATGATACCAGAAGTTTCATCAATGTCAAGTATATTATTTATTGTAGAAATAAAACTAAAAGTAATAGTGCTATCACTCTGCCCACCAGTTGCAGTCACAGTTGTGGTTTCTCCCACTTCTAAGGTGCTACCAACTAATTCAATTTCAAAGCCAGTTTGGTCAATTGGGTTAACAATTAGCACATAACTAGCAGTCGCAGAATTGTAGTTATCAGCCTCACTAGCACTGGCGATAATACTTATTGTACCAGCATTTACAATAGTAATAATAGCGCTGGTAGCACCTACTATTGCAACATCTTCATCGCTTGAACTATAAGTAATAGTGGTTTGCGCAGTTGCTGTTCTACCGATGGCAGTGGCACTACCAGGAGCGTAATCTATACTTAAAGTACCACCTGCAATACTAACTATTTGGTCAGCTCTTTCAACCGTTAGTAAGTGAATAGCGCTGGTGCTAAAATAGTTTCTACCCCCCGCTTTAGTTGCAGTAATGGTAGCCTGTCCTATACCAACAGCGCTAATGATGCCATCTATATCAATAGTAATAATACCACTTGGGCTAACACTATAGGTAACAGTGCCCTCACCACTACCTGGGTCTACTATCACAATAGAATTAGTTGTGCCAAATGCTAAGGTGTCACTAGCAGTAATACTAAATGGGCCTTGGTTTGCTTGTCTGATAATTAATTGATAACTAGCAACCGCAGAATTATAGCCATTAGTTTCTGTGGCACTGGCAACAATACTTATTGTGCCAGCATTTGCAATAGTAATAATACCACTGGTAGCACCGACTATTGCAACATCTTCATCAGTTGAGCTATAAGTAATGGCAGTCTGGGCAGTTGCTATTCTACCAACAACAGTGGCGCTATCAGGCGCGTAGTCTATGCTTAGGGTGCCACCTATAATACTAACTACTTGGTCAGCTCTCTCAACTACTAGTAGATGAGTAGCGCTGGTATCTAGATAGTTTCTGCCGCCATCCCTAGTTGCGGTAATGGTAGCCTCACCCGCACCAGTTGCAGTAATGATGCCATCGGTGGTAACGGTTGCAATTGCTATATCACTAGAACTGTAAGTAATAGTGCCATCACCACTACCTAGGTCTACTACCACAATAGCGCTAGTTGCGCCAAATATTAAAGTATCGCTAGCAGTAATAGTAAATAGGTCTTGGGCTGCTTGGTTAATAGTTAGTAGATAGCTATCGGTTGATGCGGCATAATTAGTAGTTGCAGCAGCACTTACTACAATGCTCACTGTGCCAGCATTTGTAATAGTAATAGCGCCGGTGTTTATGTTAATTGTTGCAACATCACTATCTATTGGGTCTGCGGCATAACTAATTACTCTGCCTTGGGTATTAGTTGGTAATTGAGCGCTTAGAGCGCCATCTGGAGCATAGATAACAGTCCTGTCATCACCAGCATTAATAGGGGTTGTGGTATTTTGGACAACTACTAGTTGATAACTAGCGCTGATGTCATTGTGGTTGGCAACTTGTTTGCTAATAGTAATAGTTATTGTGCCGACATTGCTAGCGGTTATAGTGCTGCCATCAATTGTGACAATACCAGCTTCACTAGCACTAATTGTTAGTGTGCCTTGTGGTTGGTCATTAGTAGCAGTTGCGATGGTTGTTTGTCCTACCATGAGTCTGGTGGCATTGCCAGTAATATCTAGTTCGGATTGCTGAGCTGGGTCTATTGTCCAGCTAATAGTTATTGGGATTAATATGTAATTAGGACTATCAATGCCTTCAATAGCGCTAATATCAAAAGAGTAATCACCAGCATTGGTTGCTGTTTGGTCGCCATTTATGGTGAGGCTTACCTGCTCGTGCCCACTAACAAGGTTGGTAATAGTGGTAGTTACTGTAATAGCAGCACCGCTATAAATAGTGGTAGTGCTACCGATGGCAATAGTGAGTGTTAGTGGAGCAACATTTAGTGTATAGCTATCAGCTGCAGAGTTATAATTATTATCACCAATGTTGGTGGCGCTAATGATAGTGCTGCCAATACCAGTGGTTGTAATATCACCGTTTGTATCCACAGTTGCAACGTCTGGGTCAGATGAACCATAACTACTAGCAACAGTAGCAGAAACGCCTGTTGCTGGGCGACTTAAGCCTTCACCAAATATTATAGTTGTATCAGCCCCTAAACTAAATGCGCTTTGGTCTGCTCTTATGATTGACCAGCTAAGAGTATCTACGTTTAAACGATAGTTAGGGCTAGCAGCTCCTATTAGCACTAGGTCTATATTATAGTTGCCAGCCTCAGTTGCAGTTGTTGCCCCGCTTATGGTAAAGCTAATATCATCGCCCTCTATTATGCCGCTGGTAATAGTTACGAGCACAGTTCTTATGCTAGTATCATAAATAAAGGTTGATAAACTAGCAAAAGTTGGGGTGATAATCCTTGGATGGACAGTAAAGGTAATAGTTGTTTGCTCACTAGTGCTATCTCTAGTTGCAGTTATGATGGTAGTACCAGCTCCTACTATGGTTAGCGCGCCTATGTTTGCATTATCAAAGCTAGCAACACTTGGAGTGCTGGAACTAAAGGTTATTGCCCCAGTTAGACTAGCCCCACCTTGAGCTATGATGTTTTGGGTAGCGTCCCCATAAACAGCACTTCTTGGATTCTCTCCAATAATAACAAACCTACCAGTAACTTCTAAACTAAAACTAGTGCTAACCGTAGCCCCATTGCCATCATCGGCGGTGATAGTTATAATTGAAATCCCTACTGTTGCTGGAATGCCAGTTATGCTAGTATTAGTGCTATCAAATATTAGGCCATCTGGCAAAGTAGAAACACTAATAGCTAGATCATCGCCATTGGCATCATTAAATGTATTAGCTGGAATGGTAAAAGTAAATGGATTTCCAAATGAGGCAATTTGGTTTGCTATAGGATTTGCAACAGTAGGTGTGGTGTTGATAATAGTTAGTAGATAACTATCACCAATATCATGATAGTTATCCCCACCGCTTTTGGTAGCGCTAATAGTAGTGGTGCCTAAGCTTTGCGCGGTAATTATACCGTCTTGGGTAATAGTTGCAACATCTGGGTTGCTGGAACTAAAGACAATAGCGCCTGTGCCGCTACCACCGGTTGTGGTTGCAAAACTAGTTGCGGCATTTGCTAAAGTTGAGCTACCGCTAATTACAAAATCAGCTTGTTCAGCTCTTTCAACTATTATTGAGTGAGTAGCGCTAATGTTAAGGTAGTTTCTGCCACCACCTCTGGTTGCGGTAATTATAGCCTCACCTACACCAGCTGCAGTAATGATACCATCGGCGGTAATAGTTATAACTGCTATATTACTAGAATCATAACTAACAACGCCATCACCACTACCTGGGTCTACTATCACAACAGCGCTAGTTGCGCCAAATATTAAGGTATCGCTAGCATTGATACTAAATGGACCTTGGGCTACTTGTCTGATAATTAATTGATAACTAGCAACCGCAGAATTGTAGCCACTAGTCCTTGTAGCACTGGCAACAATACTTATTGCGCCAGCATTTACAATAGTAATAATACCACTGGTAGCACCAACTATTGCAACATCTTCATCAGTTGAGCTATAAGTAATGGTGGTCTGAGCAGTTGCTATTCTGCCAGCAGTAGTAGCGCCATTAGGCGCATAGTCTATGCTTAAAGTGCCACCTATAATACTAACTACCTGGTCAGCTCTCTCAACTACTAGTAGATGAGTAGCGCTGGTATCTAGATAGTTTCTGCCACCATCCCTAGTTGCGGTAATGGTAGCCTCACCCGCACCAGTTGCAGTAATGATGCCATCGGTGGCAATAGTTGCAATTGCTATATCACTGGAGTCATAGGTAATAGTGCCATCACCACTACCCGGGTCTACTACCACAATAGCGCTAGTTGCGCCAAATATTAAAGTATCACTAGCAGTAATAGTAAATGGTTCTTGAGCTGCTTGGTTAATAGTTAGTAGGTAGCTATCGGTTGATGCGGCATAATTAGTAGTTGCAGCAGCGCTTACTATAATACTCACTGTGCCAGCATTTGTAATAGTAATAGCGCCGGTATTTATGTTAATTGTTGCAACATCACTATCTATTGGGTCTGCGGCGTAGCTAATTATTCTGCCTTGGGTATTAGTTGGTGCTTGAGCGCTTAGAGCGCCATCTGGAGCATAGGTGGCAGTCCTGTCATCACCAGCATCAATAGCAGCTGTGGTATTTTGGATAACTACTAGTTGATAACTAGCGCTGATGTCGTTGTGGTTAGCAACTTGTTTAGTGATGGTAATAGTAGTTATGCCAACATTATTAGCGGTTATGGTGCTGCCATCAATTGTGACAATACCAGCTTCACTAGCACTAATTGTTAGTGTGCCTTGTGGTTGGTTGTTAATAGCAGTTGCAATGGTTGTTTGTCCTACCATAAGTATGGTGGCATTGCCGGTAATATCTAGTTCGGATTGCTGAGCTGAGGCTACTACCCAGCTAATAGTTGTTGGGATTAGTATGTAATTAGGACTATCACTGCCTTCAATGGCGCTAATATTAAAAGAGTAATCACCAGCATTGGTTGCTGTTTGGTCGCCATTTATGGTGAGGCTCACCTGCTCGTGCCCACTAACAAGATTAGTAATAGTGGTAGTTATTGTAATAGCAGCACCAGTATAAATAGTGCTAGTGCTACCAATGGCAATAGTTAGTGTTAATGGGGCAACATTTAGTGTATAGCTATCAGCTGCAGAGTTGTAATTATTATCACCAGTGTTGGTGGTACTAATAATAGTGCTGCCAATACCAGTAGTTGTAATATCACCATTTGCAGCCACCGTTGCAACGTTTGGGTTAGATGAGCCATAACTACTAGCAACAGTAGCAGAGACACCTGTTGCTGGACGGCTTAAGCCTTCACCAAATGTTATAGTTGTATCAGCCCCTAGGCTAAATTGGCTTTGGTCTGTTCTTATAATTGACCAGCTAAGAGTAGTTGTGCTTAAGAAGTAGTTGCGGCTATCAGTCCCTATAAGCGCTAGGTCTATATTGTAGTTGCCAGCATCTGCTGCAGTTGCGCCGCTTACACTAAGGCTAACATCATCGCCCTCTATTATGCCGCTGGTAATAGTTACGAGCACAGTTCTTATGTTAGTGTTATAAATAAAGCTTTGTGGACTGGCAAAGGTTGGAGTGAGGGTTAAGGGCTCTACTGTAAAAACTATACTATCCTCATCATCGCCCCGCATTGCAGTAATTAAAGCAGTACCAGCTCCAACAATAGTAATTAAACCAATATTTGGGTCACTAAAACTAACAACATTTGTAGCGCTAGAAGTCCAGACTATTGGGATATCAACAATTGTGGTGGTAATAGTAATGGGAGGACTATTGTAATTAACTGTTCTATCACCTCCAGCAATCATAAAATCAGCAGTGGTAACAGCAAATGTAGCTGCAACATTATCTATGCTAACAGTTGCTGTTCTTGTAGTAATTACTTGGTTACTGGCTACAATTTGAACCCTAACACTATCACCAACATTAACTATTCTGCCAATGTTTGTATAAATACCATCGTTGATAGAATAGCGCGCGCCACTGCCTTCAATGCTAATAGTAAATGCGCTTTGTGGGTCTTGGGTATTGGTGGCAACTGTGATAGCATTAGAAGTGATAATCGTATTTGGGATAACATCGCTAATTGCACCAAAATTAAATGGAGCTACTAAAGCACAACTGCCATCACTAATAACCCTAATATCAAAACTTTGACCACTAGTAGATATGCCATCGTTAATAGTAAGTGTTAATACATCAGGACCAAGGTCGCTACACTCTGGAGTGCCTGTTAAGACAGCAGGGATATTTCTATAAAAGACAATATCGGCAATGGCTCCTATATTCCTGCCAACAAAAACATCATTATCGCCATCACCATCAATATCAACAAAACTAGGGGCAAATTGAACACCATCATCAACAGAAGGAGCGGTTAATAAATCATAAAAATCAGCTCCACGGGTAAATAACGCTGAGGTAGCTGAGCCTATATTTTCAAAGAAAATAACACCCCCTATATCCACGCCAACAAAAACATCAAAATCACCGTCGCTATCAATATCAACAAATGCTGGTTTATATTCAAAAGCATCATCAATATTGACAATATTTAATGGATTGCTAGCGCCACTAACTTGACTAAAAGATGGTGAGCTAACTGAGCCTGTGTTTTCAAAAAAGGTAATGGTGCTGATGGTGCCAGAGCCCTCAAACGCACCCACAAAGGCATCAAAATCGCCATCATTATCAATATCTACAAAAGCTGGGGCTGCAGAGCCAGCAACATCTCTAAAACCAAATGGATTGCTACTAGTTGTTAAAAACGTAGGAGTAGTGCTGCTACCAGTATTTTCTGCAAAAATAATATTACCAAAGTCAAGTCCCACAAAAGCATCAAAATCACCGTCATTATCAATATCTACAAAAGCGGGCGCTGGAGCAATATCATTATTAATAGCGTCTAAATTTAGTGGATTGTTAGCTTGGCTAAAGGACGGTGTGGTGGATGAGCCTGTATTTTCAAAAAACATCAAGGACTCGAAATCACCAACAAAAACATCAAAATCACCGTCATTATCAATATCTACAAAAGCTGGTCTTGCAGTACCACCACTAAAATCTTGCCCAGCGAATGAATTATTATCATTATCCCTAGTCAATAGCGAACCTAAAGCTAGCCACTGCGGTAAGTTGCTACCCTCAGCAACACTAAAACCAACACGGTCGCCCTCAGTACTAATACCAATTAGATTGCGTAAGTATGGACTATTAGCAACAATATTAGTAGTGGTGTCAATAATTATTTGATTAACATCAATATTAAAGGTTGTAGTTACTAAAGGATTTAGAATATCGCTAACACCAATAATAATTTCATAACTGCTCTGGGTCTCAAAGTCTGGACTTTGGTTAATAACTAATTGATTGCCATTATCAATTCTAAAATTAGCGCTATCCGCCCCGCCAACAATACCAAAAGTAAGACTGCCCGGATTATCACTATCATCAGCGCTAATAGTGGCAATAATGCTAAACGCCAAAATATTCTCATCTATAGTAGTAGTGCTGAGCGCTAAATTAGTAGGCGCTGTATCGCAATTACCATCTTCTGCCACAAAAATATTAAAGTTTTGTAAACTTTGAGACCTGCCATCACTAACAATCAGCGCTAAATTATGATTACCAACATCACTACAAGAGGGAGTGCCTACAAGAATAAAGCTATTTCTTTCAATTTTACGAATGCGATGATTATCCTCATCAGCAACAATGATATTATCACTAGCATCAATTACAATACCAAACAGTTCACTAAATCGAGCATTGCTGCTAATACCATCAGCAAAACTGCCGTTGTTAGGACCTGATGGACCCGAACCAGCAATAGTAGTTACTATGCCATCTAGGCTAATGCTGCGAATACGATGATTAAGTGTATCGGCAACAATAATATTACCGCTAGTATCAATTGCAACGCCCTGTGGGAAGTTAAATTCCGCTGTAGCGCTAGCGCCATCAGCAATACCACGAGCACCCTCACCGGCAATAGTACTTACTACATCATTTACATCAATACCACGAATTTGATGATTAGATCTATCAGCGATAACAATATTGCCACTAGCGTCAATTGCAACACTCTGTGGCGAAGAAAATCTAGCTGTAGCGCTAGCGCCATCATTATGACCAAATACACCACCACCGGCAATAGTGCTCACCATGCCATTTGGGCTAATGCTGCGAATACGGTTATTACTACTATCAGCAACAACAATATTGCCACTAGCGTCAATTGCAACACCCGTTGGGCTATTAAATTGCGCTGTAGCGCTAGCGCCATTAGTGGAACCGAAAGTGCCATCACCAGCAATGGTTCTCACCATGCCATCTGAGTCAATACTGCGAATACTATGATTATCCCTATCAGCAATAATAATATTACCGCTGGTGTCAATTGTAATCCCCGTTGGGTTATTAAATTGCGCTGTAGCGCTAGCGCCATCAGTAAAACCAAATGTGCCATCACCGGCAATGGTTGTCACTGTGCCATCTGAGGCAATACTGCGAATACGGTGATTATTCCTATCAGCAATAATAATATTGCCACTAGCATCAATTGCAACACCCGTTGGGCTATTAAATTGCGCTGTAGCGCTAGCGCCATCAACACCACCAAATGAACTTCCTGCCAAAGTGGTCACAAAAGTATCAACAGTAGTCAACCAGCTTGGTAATTCAGTATCTGGGTCCACGCTAAAAACAAGGTTGCTACTATCGCTATCACTAGCGCTCAAGTTATAGCGGTATAAACCATCAACTATAGCCCTAGTAATTGGCGCACTAGTAAAAGCAGGGGCATTATCAACAATAATATTGAAAGTTTTGGTTGTTCTATGTATAACGTCGCTAACGGCAATAATAATTTCATAACTATTTTGAGCCTCAAAGTTAGGGCTATGGTCAATTACTAATTGATTATCGCCACTAATGCTAAAACTAGCTCCATCTGCGCCACCAACAATACTAAAACTAAGGCTGGCAGGATTATCGCTATCATCAGCGCTAATAGTGGCAATAACGCTATCTGCGAGAATATTTTCACCTATAGTGGTAGTGCTAAGGGCTAAATTAGTTGGAATTAAACCACAACTACCATCATCCGCTACAGCAATATCAAAACTTTGTAAATCTTGAGACCTGCCATCACTAACAATAATAGCTAAATTATAAATACCAATATCATCGCATCTAGGAGTGCCCATAAGGTTATTTCTATCAATTTTACGAATGAGATGATTATTAGTATCAGCAACAACAATACCACCTAAAAAGTCAATTGCAACACCCGCTGGCCTATTAAAACCAGTAGCAATAGTGGTTACCGTCCCTTCTGAGGTAACACTGCGAATACTATTATTGCGCATATCAGCAACAATAATATTACCGTTAGTGTCAATTGCAACACCCCTTGGCGTATTAAATTGCGCTGTGGCGCCAGCTCCATCAGCAAAACCAGTCTCACTACCAGCAATGGTAATTACTGTGCCATCTGAGGCAATACTACGAATACGATGATTAAAATCATCAGCAACAATAATATTACCGCTAGTGTCAATTGCAACACCCCTTGGCCTATCAAATTGCGCTGTAGCGCTAGCGCCATCGGTAAAACCCCGACTACTACCAGCAATAGTACTTACTAATAAATTTGTAGCAATACTGCGAATACGAAAACTACCTAAGTCAGCAACAATAATATTACCACCAGCATCAATTGCAACACCCGCTGGAGACCAAAATCTAGCCATAGTGCCAGTGCCATCAGTAGAACCAAATCTAAGACCAGCATCATCACCAGCAATAGTGGTTACCGTGCCACCTGGGGTAATGCTACGAATAAGATTATTATTTTGGTCAGCAACAATAATATTACCACCAGCATCAATTGCAACACCCCTTGGGAAAGCAAATCTAGCTTCAGCGCTAGCGCCATTACGGAAGCCCTGCACACTACTACCAGCAACAGTGGATACGCCTTCTGGGGTAATTCTACGAATACGGTGATTAGAGGTATCAGCAACAACCACATTACCGCTGGCATCAATTACAACATGACCTGGGAAATTAAAGCTAGCTGTATTAGTAGCGCCATCATCACTACCTGCTACACCATCGCCCGCTAAAGTGCTTACAAATAAACCAATATTTAACCACCCCGGTAACTCAGTGCCCGGAGCTGCGTTGAAAACAAGGCTAGCGCTATCAGTATCTCTGGCGCTTAAAGCATATCGGTATAAACCACCAACTCTAGTAGTAGTTACCATTGGGATGCTGGTAAAAGCAGGGGCATTATTAACACTAATATTAAAGGTTTTAGTTGTTCTATGTATAAAGTCGCTAACGGCAATAATAATTTCATAGCTGTCTTGGGTCTCAATATCTGGGCTATGGTCAATCACTAATTGATTACCATCACTAATGCTAAAACTAGCGCTATCTGCGCCACCAACAATACTAAAACTAAGGCTGGCAGGATTATTATCATCAGCGCTAATAGTGGCAATAACACTATCTGCGAGGATATTTTCACTTATAGCAGTATCGCTGAGCGCTAAATTGGTTGGAATTGCACCACAACTGCCATCATCTGCTACAATAATATCAAAACTTTGCAAATCTTGAAATTCACCATCACTAACAATAACAGCTAAATCATGAATACCAACATCATCACAATCGGGAGTGCCTGCAAGGACAAAGTTATTGTTACTAATTCTACGAATGCGATGATTAAGGCTATCGGCAATAATAATATCACCTGAAAGGTCAATTACAACACCCGTTGGGGTATCAAATCTAGCTGCACCGCTAGTGCCATCAGCAAAACGACCATTTCCAGCACCCACCGCGCCCGCACCAGCAATAGTAGTTACCTCCCCACCTAGGGCAATACTACGAATGCGGTGATTACGACTATCAACAATAATAATATTGCCGCTAGCATCAACTGCAACATCAAATGGATTATTAAATCTAGCTGTGGCGCTAGCGCCATCAGCAAAACCACTTGTGCCACTACCAGCAATAGTGGTTACTGTGCCATCTGCGCTAATGCTGCGAATACGATGGTTTCTTTGGTCGGCAACAATAATATTGCCACTAGCATCAATTGCAATACCCCTTGGGGCGAAAAACATAGCTGTGGCGCTAGCGCCATCAGCAAAACCACTTGTGCTACTACCAGCAATAGTGCTTACCATGTCATCTGGGGTAATTTTACGAATGCGGCGATTACCGCTATCAGCAACAATAATATTGCCACTAGCATCAATTGCAATAGACTCTAGAGAATCAAACATAGCTGTGGCGCTAGCGCCATCAGCAAAACCACTTGTGCCACTACCAGCAATAGTGGTTACTGTGCCATCTGCGCTAATGCTGCGAATACGATGGTTTCTTTGGTCGGCAACAATAATATTACCGCTAGCATCAATTACGACATCCGTTGGGAAAGCAAACATAGCTGTAGCGCTAGCGCCATCAGCAAAATCTTGTATACCATTACCAGCAATAGTCCTTACTGAACCGTCTGGGCTAATGCGACGAATACGGTGATTATTGCTATCAGCAACAATAATATCACCGCTACTGGTGTCAATTGTAATACCTCTTGGTCTGTGAAACCCAGCTGTAAAGCTAGCGCCATCAGCAAAACCAAGTGTACCACTACCAGCAATAGTGCTTACAACTGCACCAATAGCTAGCCAACTTGGTAATTCGCTATCTGGAGCTGGTCTAAAGACAAGGTTAGCGCTATCACTGTCGCTAGCACTTAAACTATACTGATACAAACTATCAACTCTAGTCCTAGTAATTGGGTCGCTAGTAAAAACGGGGAATCTTTCAATATCAAAAACATCAATCCTAAAACTTCTAGTAACAATATGTAATGTATCATCAACGGCAATAATAACCTCATAACTATTTTGGGTCTCAAGGTCGGGGCTGTGGTCAATCACTAATTGATTACCATCACTAATGCTAAAACTAGCGCTATCTGCGCCACCAACAATACTAAAACTAAGGCTAGCGGGATTATTATCATCGGCGCTAATAGTGGCAATAACACTATCTGCGAGGATATTTTCATCTATAGTAGTAGAGCTGAGCGCTAAATTAGTTGGAATTGCGCCACAACTACCATCATCTGCTACAGCAACATTAAAACTTTGCAAATCTTGAAATGCGCCATCGCTAACCATAATAGCTAAATTATAAAACCCAATATCACCACAACTGGGAGTACCTACAAGGGCAATATTATTTCTATCAATTTTACGAATGCGATTATTGCTAGTATCAGCAACAATAATATTGCCGAGAACATCAATTGCAACACCCCTTGGATTATCAAACCTAGCTATGGCACTAGCGCCATCAGCAAAACCAAAACCACCACTAATAGTGGTTACTACATCGTCTGAACCAATGCTGCGAATGCGGTGATTACCTCTATCAGCAACAATAATATTGCCTGAAAAGTCAATTGCAACATCAGACGGCATATCAAATAAAGCGCTACTACCAATACCATCAGACAAACCAGCATTATCACTGCCAGCAACAGTTCTTACCATCCCATCTGAGTCAATGCTACGTATACGATTATTGGTAGCATCAGCGACAATAATATTACCAACAGCATCAATTGCAACGCCTGTTGGTGAATTAAATCCAGCCGTATTGCTGGCACCATCAGCAAAATCAGCAACACCACTACCAGCAACGGTAGTTACCATGCCATCTGCGCTGATACGACGAATACGATGATTATCCCTATCAGCAACAATAATATTACCAACGCTATCAATTGCAACATCTGTTGGGAATCTAAATTGAGCTGTAGAACTAGCGCCATCAGCAAAACCAATATCACTACCAGCAATAGTCCTTACTGCGCCGCTTGGACTAATACTGCGAATGCGATGATTTGCAAAGTCAGCGACAATAATATTACCAACAGCATCAATTGCAACATCTGTTGGGAAGTTAAATTGAGCTGTAGAACTAGCGCCATCAGCAAAACCCCTACTACTACCAGCAACAGTTCTTACCATCCCATCTGAGTCAATGCTACGTATACGATTATTGGTAGCATCAGCGACAATAATATTACCAACAGCATCAATTGCAACACCTATTGGTAAACTAAAGCTAGCTGTGCTAGTAGCGCCATCATCATCATCAGATAAACCGTCACCTGCTAAAGTAGTTACAACCGTGCTAATAGTTAACCAACTTGGCAATTCATTATCTGGAGCTGCGCTGAAGATAAGGTTAGTATTATCACCATCTCTGGTGCTTAAATTATATTGGTATAAGCTACTAACTCTGGTAACAGTTACCATTGGGACGCTAGTAAAAACAGGGGTAACATCATTAACATTAATATTAAAGGCTTTGGTTACCAAATGTATGCCATCACTAACGGCAATGATAATTTCATAACTGCTCTGGGTCTCAAAATCAGGTTTATGGTTAATAATCAATTGACTACCGCCGCCGATTTCAAAACTATCTCTATCCGCGCCACCAACAATACTAAAACTAAGACTAGCGGGATTATTATTATCGGCGCTAATATGAGCAATTACACTGTCCCTATCTATGCTTTCATCTATAGTGGTAGTGCTGAGCGCTAAATTGGTTGGAATGACGCCACAATTACCATCATCTGCTACAACAATATCAAAACTTTGCAAATCTTGAGACATGCCGTCGCTAACAATAATAGTTGCACTATAAATACCAATATCATCGCAATTAAGAGGGGTGCCTACAAGGTTATTTCTATCAATTTTACGAATTCTGAAATTACCTGTATCGGCAACAATAATATTGCCACTAGCATCAATTGCAACACCTATTGGCCTATTAAACCTAGCCATAGCGCCGACACCATCGGCAAAATCACCACTACTAAAAGGACCAGTTGGACCTGTACCAGCAATAGTGCTTACTGTTCTATCTGGGGCAATGCTGCGGATACGATGATTAAGTCTATCAGAAACAATAATATTACCGCCAGCATCAATTACAGAATCATGCGGTGTGTCAAATCTAGCATCACTACCAATACCATTAGCAAAACCTTCCACACCACCAGCAATAGTGCTTACTGTGCCATCTGGGGTAATTCTGCGAACACGATGATTACTACCTCCATCAGCCACAATAATATTACCACTATCATCAATCTCAACACCCAATGGAGAACTAAATCTAGCTGTGGCGCTAGCGCCATCAAAAAAACCAGTTTGGCTACCAGCAATAGTAGTCACTGTGCCTTGTTGAGTAATGCTGCGAATACGAGAATTAAAACTATCAGCGACAATAATGTTACCGCTAGCGTCAATTGCTACATCAGTTGGACGATTAAACCTAGCTGTGTCTCTATCTCCGTCAGCAAAACTACCATTTGCAGTACCTGTCAAACCACCACCAGCAATAGTACTTACCACGCCGCCTGCGCTAATACTACGAATACGATGATTATTGGAATCGGCAATAATAATATTGCCACTAGCATCAATTGCAACACCCCTTGGATTATCAAACCTAGCTGCGGTACCAGTAGCATCAACAAAACCAGGTTCATTAAAATGAATACTACCACCACCAGCAATAGTGGTTACCGCGCCATTTGCATCAATGCTACGAATGCGATTATTACTGGCATCAACAACAACAATATTACCACTGCTATCAACTGTAATACGCGCTAAGGCCCCAAATCTGACTGAGTTGAACGAATCATCAACATTACCCTCTATGCCTGAACCTGAAAAAGTGGTTACAACTGCATCAATAGCTAACCAGCTTGGTAGCTCAACGCCCGGCGCGACACCAAAGACAAGATTAGCGCTATCATCATCGCTGGCTGTTAACCTGTATCGGTATAAACTACCAACTCTGGCAGCAGTTATTGGTATGCTAGTAAAGGCAGGAGCGATAGTAACACTAAACACAGCGCTAATGCCACTAAGACTACTCACATCTAGACCATTTATGCTGGTAATGCTAATAGTTTCAGCACCAGCAATGCTAGGAATGTAGGTAATCTGGTGAGTTGCTGTCAATATAGCGGCGCCTGCTAGGTCTGTGGTTACCCCTAATTCATTAATATCAATTGCATCGCCAGCAGAATCAGTAGCGCTTATGGTAATAATTATAGGACTATCAGTGTTGGTATCCCTAATGCCTGTAAAGCCTATATTTGCTATCTCAACAGCAGTAACAGTAGTTGTGACAGATATAGCACCAACGTTGAAAGTAACAATGCCCGTTCCTGTGTTTGCAGAGGTTATCGTAACATCTGTTCTACCGCCTGTAGTAGAACTATCTGTAGTGCCAAAAACTCCGCCTCCTAAAACAGTAACAAGCGTTTCAGCTAATATTAAATTATTGTTTGCATCGTATAGGATAACAGCAATTATAACGCTCTCTGCTTCGCCCACATTATCTACTACAAAAGTGGGGTTTTGTGGCTCTAATTCAATTCTAGCAATCACACCATGGGTAACATCAAATGTAGCGCTACTGCCAATAATACCACTAACATTTATACCATTTATGCTAGTAATGCTAATAATTTCACTACCAACAGTGCTGGGGGTGTAGGTTATCTCGTTGCCATCAATTAAGATACTAGCGCCTGCTAGGACCACAGTTGCCACTAATTCATCAATATCAATTACACCCTCAGCATCACTAGCGCTTATAGTAATGGTTATAGGATTATCAGCAGTAGTATTAGACGCGCTTAAAATTAAAGTAATAAATTCTGGTATTCGTTCGGTGGTAACACTAAATATTGCCCTTGTTAGTCCAACACCAGAACCTATGGTTAAGGTGGCAATGGTTTGAGTGTTAAACTCGCTGCTAGATAAAACCTGAACAGCAACAGTAGCGCCTGCGGTAATTATGCCATCAGCTGTGGTTGGCGGATTAGCGCCTATTATATAGGAACCGCCTTCAACACTAATGCTAACAGTGCTGTCAAAACCAGTAATAATTGCTATATTAGAGGTAATGAATGTATTTGTCTCTGCGTTTGTTATCGCAGTGAAGCTAAATGGATCTGGAGTTGTATCTACCACTGTTAATAGAGCGCTAGCGCTGATATCATTGTAATTGTTACCGCCGGCTCTAGTTGCGCTGATAGTGGTGGTGCCTAATTCTCGCGCAGTAACTATACCATTTTGGTCAATAGTTGCAATAGCTGGATTACCAGAGACAAAACTAATAGCGCCTGTGCCTTGTCCGCCGCCTGTGGTTGCAGTCGTAGTTGTTTCTAGTTCTAAGGTGCTACTGACTATAATAGCAAAGCCAGTTTGGTCTGCTTTTGTGATTGACCAGCTAAGAGTAGTTGTGCTTAAACGGTAGTTAAGGCTAGAAGCGCCTATCAGTGCTAAGTTGATATTGTAGTTGCCAACATCTGTTGCAGTTGCCCCACTTATGCTAAGGCTAATATCATCAGCACCTACTATGCCGCTGGTGATAGTTGCGAGCACAGTTCTTATGTTAGTGTCATAAACAAAGGTTGACTCACCAACAAAAGTTGGGCTAAGCGTTATAGGAGTAACACTAATGCTAATAGTTGTCTCATCATCACCACTTCTAGCGGTAATAGTAGTAATACCAACGCCTATAATTGTTACAGAACCACTATTCTCATCAATAGTAGCAACACTTGGGACACTGGATGTCCAAGTGGCGTTGTCTGCATCTACCCCACCTCGGGCAACAAGGATAAAATCATCAGCGCCATAACTAATAACTCTATTACCATCAACAATAGTTAGAAACTCTGCAATAGTGGCAATAGTAAAGGCAGCTGCGATATTATCTATGTTAATAGTTGCTGTTTTTGTGGTATTTAGTTCGCTACTGGCTACAATTTGCACCCTAACACTATCCCCAATACTAACTACCCCACCTGTGTTTGTATAGCCACCATCGTTAATAGAATAGCGCGCATCATCACCTTCAATACTAATAGTAAATGTGCTTTGCGGGTCTAGGGTGTTGGTAGCAACTGTGATAGCAACAGAGGTAATAGTTGAGCCTAAGGCAGCATTGGTAATCGTATCAAAACTAAATGGCGCCACCAAAATACAACTACCATCACTGGTAACCCTAATAGTAAAACTTTGTAAATCTTGCTGTTCGCCATCGCTAACAATAAGGTCTAAATCGTAAACACCAATATCACCACAACTGGGAGTACCTATAAGGTTATTTCTATCAATTTTACGAATGCGGTTATTACTACCGTCGGCAACAACAATATTACCCAGAGCATCAACTGCAACACCTGTTGGAAACCTAAACATAGCAGTCCCGCTAGCCCCATCAGTAGAACCAAGACCACTACCAGCAATAGTGCTTACTGTCCCATCTGGGGCAATGCTGCGAATGCGGTTATTACCTCTATCAGCAACAATAATATTGCCAAAAGCATCAACTGCAACAGCCGTTGGGGAATTAAACATAGCTGTAGAACTAGCCCCATCAGTAGAACCAGCGTCCCTGCCAGCAATAGTCGTTACTGTGCCATCTGCGCTAATTCTACGAATGCGTTGATTACCCCTATCAGCAACAATAATATCGCCTGAAGCATCAATTGCAACATCCGCTGGGTCACTAAATCTAGCTGTGGCGCTAGCGCCATTAGTAGAACCAGCACTATCACCACCAGCAACGGTAGTCACTGTGCCATCTAGAGTAAGGCTGCGAATACGATTATTGCCTCTATCAGCAATAATAATATTACCACTAGCATCAATGGCAACACTAATTGGAGAACGAAACCTAGCCGTGGCGCTAGCGCCATCAATAAAAGTCCGCTCAGTACCACCAGCAATGGTGCTTACCACAGCATTTGTACCAATGCTACGAATACGACTGCCGCTAGCAACAATAATATTACCGCTAGCATCAATTGCAACACCTGTTGGCTGGTCAAATTCAGCTGTGGCGCTAGCCCCATCAGCAACACCAACACTACTACCAGCAATAGTTGTTACTGTGCCATCTGAGGTAATGCCGCGAATGCGGTGATTATTTCTATCAGCAACGACAATATTACCACTAGCGTCAATTACAACACCTATTGGAAGATTAAAACTAGCTGTGCTAGTAGGGCCATTATCGTTGCCTGCTAAACCATCTCCTGCCAGAGTGGTTACGAATGCATCAATAATAGCTAACCAACTTGGTAATGAAGTCTCTGGGACAACACCAAAGATAAGGTTGCTACCATAATCATCGCTAGCACTTAAACTATATCGGTATAAATTACCAACTCTAACACTAGTAATTGGGACGCTGGTAAAAACAGGGGCGCCAAGAGACGCGGGCGCCACAACATTAAACATGGCGCTACTACCACCAAAGCTGCTAACATCTACACCATTTATGCTAGTAATACTAATGATTTCAGTACCAGCAACACTGGGAGTATAGGTAATCTGGTTGCCTTCAATTGAAACAGCAGCGCCTGCTAGGACTACAGTAGCCACTAATTCACTAATATCAATTGCATCGCCGACAGAATCAGTAACACTTATAGTAATAATTATAGGACTATTAGTATTAGTATTACCAATGCCTGTAAAACCTATATTCGCTATCTCAGCAGCAGTGACAGTAGTTGTGGCAGATATACCACCAGCGCTAACAATAAGAACGCTTGTTTCTTGACGAGAGTTTCTTATGCTAATAGTTGCTGTACCGCCTGATATTGTATCGAGATTTGTATTACCAAAGTCGGATATGTCAACAGAAACTTCTGTTTCAGCTAATATTAAATTATTATTAGCATCGTATAAAGTAATATCAATCGTAATGCTACTAAGATTTGTGCCATCTACTATAAAAGTGGGGTTTTGTGGTTCTAATCCAATTCTGGCAAGCGCGCCGTGGAAAACACTAAATGTAGCGCTATTGCCACTAAGGCTGCTAGCGTCTGCGCCATTGATGCTAATAACACTAATAGTTTCGCTGCCAGCAGCACTAGGGGTGTAGGTTATCTCATTGCCATTAGTTGAAACAGCAGCGCCCGCTAAGACTACAGTTGCCACTAATTCACTAATATCAACTGCACCGTCAGTATTGCTAGCGCTTATAGTAATAGTTATAGGACTATCAGCATCAGTATCACTAACACCTGTAAAACCTATATCTGTTATCTCAATAGCAGTAACGGTAGTCGTAGCAGATATACCGCCAGCCACAATAGTAACAATGCCTGTTCTTTGCTCACTTTCAAGTACTTCAACAGTTCCTGTTCCGCTTAAAGCCCTACCATTTTTAGTTTCAAAACCTCCTCCTCCTAATGCTGCAAACCTAATAGCTGTATCAGTTAATACCAAATTATTATTTGCATCATATAGAGTGACAGTAATTGTAACGCCAGTTGTATCTACACCATTTACCAAAAAAGTGGGGTTTTGTGGCTCTAGTTCAATTCTAGTAAGCGCGCCGTGGGTAACCTCAAATGTAGCGCTACTGCCACTAATACCGCTAACATCTATACCATTTATACTAATAACACTAATAGTTTCATTGCCAGCAGCACTAGGGGTGTAGGTAATCTCATTGCCATTAGTTGAAACAGCAGCGCCTGCTAAGACTACAGTTGCCACTAATTCAGCGATATCAATTGCCCCGCTAGAATTACTAGCACTTACAGTAACAGTTATAGTATTATCAGCAATAGTAGTGGTCGCGCTTAAGGTTAGGGTAATAGAGTTAGGAGTTATAGCTGGGTCAAGTCTGGTGGTAACACTAAATATTGCCCTTGTGGCACTAGCCCCAGAACCTACAGTTAAAGTGGCAACAGTTTGAGTGTTAAACTCGCTACTAGATAAAACTAGCACAGCAACGGTAGCGCCTGAGGTAATTGCCCCCTCAGTTGCGGTTGGGGCGCTGTTGCCTATGGTATAAGACCCACCTTCAATACCAATGCTAATAGTGCTGTCAAAACCAGTAATGGTTGCTATATTAGAAGTAATTAGCGTGCTTGGGGTCGCATTTGTTATCGTAGCAAAACTAAAGGGGTCTGTGTTTGCTGTAATTGATAATGAACTCAGTAAAAATAAGACAGTGGCAGTTACTCTTGATAATATAGTTCGCATAATTTTTTGTTATACCATAAGGTTTTAATACACACAGCCACGAGACAGCTTAAAAGCGCTATCTTCGTAACTTACGCTGCCACCTCTAGTAGCAATAACTAGGGCTATTTCTAAGTTCATAGCGCTGATGATACCAGAAGATTTATCAATGTCAAGTATTTTTAAAAAAAAATTATTAAAAACAACAACCCCATACTTACTTGCCTTAACTACGATTGCAACAGTAGTTAAGCAGGGCTATAAAAAACTTTAATAAACTTTGAATTGCTGTTGTTAAATTGTTAATGCCTAATCCTTGCGGTTTTAGGAATAAAATCTTTAGGTCTTAAATTAACATTGATTTTTCTGCCTTTATTGCTTTTCCCACTTTCCTTAGACTGCGCGCCCTTGCCTAATTCAGTGGATACTTCCTCAGAATCAACAATAGTGGCAGCCTCACGTATTGGTTTTCTTGCCATTAGGTCATCAATTTGTTGCTTGTCAATGGTTTCATATTGCACTAAGGCATCTGCCATACAGTGCAAGATATCTAAATTTTCATTGAGAATATTGTAAGCAACTTTATAATTGGTATCAATAATTTTACGCACTTCTATGTCTACTTTTTTAAAGGTTTCTTCAGAGATGTGCTTGTGTTTGGTAACCTGACGCCCCAAGAACACCTCCCCCTCTTCTTCGCCGTAAGCCATAGGTCCCATTTTTTCTGATAAGCCCCAGAGCTTGACCATTTTATGAGCAAGGTCGGTAGCGTGTTCAATATCATTACTAGCGCCAGTAGTAACATTATCCTTGCCATAAATCAACTCTTCGGCTATACGACCTCCAAACAAAGCGGCAATTTTACTATTAAGCTTACGTTTAGAAATGCTGTGTTCATCTTTTTCTGGCAAAAACATAGTGACGCCTAAGGCGCGTCCTCTGGGAATAATACTTACCTTATAAACTGGGTCGTGTTCTGGACATAGACGACCAACAATAGCATGACCAGCTTCGTGAAAAGCGGTCATTTTTTTCTCTTCTGCGCTCATCATCATGCTTTTGCGCTCAGAACCCATCATAATTTTATCTTTTGCGGTTTCAAACTCAGCCATACCAACTAGCTTTTTCCCTATTCTAGCGGCAATTAAGGCGGCTTCATTAGCTAAATTTGCTAAATCAGCTCCAGAAAAACCCGGCGTGCCGCGGGCGATATCGGTGGTTTTAACATTTTTAGCAATCGGCAATGACTTGATATGGACTTTTAAAATTTCATCACGACCATGAATATCGGGAAGACCAACAGTTACTTGTCTATCAAAACGACCGGGGCGCAACAACGCTGGGTCAAGCACATCAGGACGGTTGGTAGCGGCAATAATAATAATGCCAGTATTAGGGTCAAAACCGTCCATCTCCACTAATAGCTGATTAAGAGTTTGTTCACGTTCGTCATTGCCACCACCCATACCAGCGCCGCGTTGGCGACCAACTGCATCAATCTCGTCAATAAAAATAATGCACGGGGCTTGCTTTTTAGCTTGTTCAAACATATCACGCACCCGAGAAGCGCCAACACCAACAAACATTTCTACAAAATCTGAGCCTGATATAAAGAAAAACGGCACTTCAGCCTCACCAGCAATGGCTTTAGCAATTAAAGTTTTGCCAGTCCCGGGAGGGCCCACCATCATCACCCCACGAGGAATACGACCACCAATTTTTTCAAACTTTTTCGGATCTTTTAAAAAATCTACAATCTCCCCCACCTCTTCTTTAGCTTCATCAGCCCCAGCAACATCTGCAAAACTAATATTGTTACTTTTATTGTTGATAAGCCGCGCTTTGGAACGTCCCATACTTAGCGGATTTTTACCTATAGCCCCAGCAGTGCCGCGCATACTATACATTAGCAAGCCAACTATTAGCAAAATAGGGGCAACAGAGAGAAATAATTGCTTTAAAAATCCATCTCTTTCAACTGGTTTACTTTTGACAACCACATCATTATCTAGCAGGTCGCCCATTAAACCCAAATCACCCGGATTGTAGGTTTTAAAAAACTGACCAGCGCCGCTAATGCCAGAAATTGTATTACCTTGAATGGTCACTTGGCTAACATCACCTTGCTTGACATTTTGAATAAAAGTAGAATAATCAATTACCTGATTTTCTTTGCGTTCTTTAAAATATTCAAATGCCGAGGTAAACATTATCCCTAGCATCAACCATAATAATAAACTTTTGCCCATATTGAATTAAATACCATATAAATATCACTAGTATACCTGATATGGTGTAAATAGTCTAATTATTCAAGTTAAAAATAGTAAAATTCATAAAGATGCGACTATATCTAACTTTATTGAGTTTAATACTGCTAAGCGCTTGCTCTTTGCAGAAATCTAGCATTGCTGCTACTGGTGTTAATGCTAAAATTGTTGCCACTGAAGGTCATTTGTTTGCCGATACGTTAAAACAACACTTAAATCCCAATCTTCCACAAACACTAAAAATTGAACTAAGCGAGGAAAAAACTAAAAGAATCACAAACAGTTATAGAGGCGGTAGTGCTAGCAGTTATCGGCTGTTGCTTGCTGTTGAGGTTAGAGTTTATCATGGTCCTAAATTATTGCTAGATACTAAACTTAGCCAGAGTAGTTTTAGCCTTGATAATAAGACCTATCTTGCTAACCAATTACAACAACAAGCAGAATATCAAGATTTACGCAAAATTTTAGCAAGACGGCTAGTAAAACAATTAGCAATTCTGCAATTATGATTGGGGCGTATTATCTTAAACCAGATCACTTGGACCGCGACCAGAGGCGCTATATTTTGTTTGGTAATGAACCGATGCTGCTAGTAGAAAGCCAAGAGTTAATTTGGCAAACGGTTAAAAGTTATGGATTTAACGAAAAGATTAGGTTTGATATTGATGATAACTTTGATTGGTCGCCTTTAATCCAAGAATGCCAATCACAACCCTTATTCACCAAACAAAGGCTAATTCAATGCTATATTAGTAATTTTACTAAAATTAGAGAGCGATTTTCAGATTTAATAGCAACTATGAGCGATGATGTTATTATCACCGCCAGTATTGGTGTTGTAACTAAAGCGCAAAAGAATTCTAAATGGTGGGGGCGGCTACAAGAACAAACACTTGTAATTGGTCATTACGAATTAAGTCCAAAAGAGGTTAAAACATGGCTGCTTGCAAAAATGAAAAATATTGGTATTGCTAATGAAGAAGAACTGGTCTCAACACTGTTGTATCACAATACAGGCAACCTGCTAGCCCTTAGTCAAGAATTAGAAAAACTAAAATTACAATACCCAAACGGTAAAGTTAATATCAAGGACTATCAAGCTCATTTAGCCCAACAATCAAAATACCAACCTTATCACCTCGTAAATGCCGCCTTAGATGGCAGTATGGAGCAAATTATTAAAATTTATAGCAGTTTGCAAAGCAGTGGTATTGAGGCGCTATATTTAATCAACACTATTAACAAAGAACTAAAAGCCCTGACTAAAATAGCAACTAATGTAGTCCAAGCCCAACCAGACTTAAGAGGATATAATTTTTTTAGAAATAAAGAAAAGAACGAGTCGCTAAAAAAGGCTTTAAGACGGCATAATCGCGCTAGCCTGCAAAAATCTATTCTCCAATTAGGACGGCTTGAACGTAGCGCAAAAGGGCGCGGAGTTTATAATACAAAAGCTGTTTGGCACGGTTTATTGGTATTATTACTTAATTTAGCGGGGCATAAAATATGGAATCCTTAACAAAAATAGCAACTAACGCTAAGCAAGCGAGCAAAGTTTTGCGCGCTGCCAGCAGCGCTACTAAAAATGATACTTTATTAGCAATTACAAATTTAATTGATAATAGCAGAGCAGCTATTGTTGCTGCTAATAAAAAAGATATTCAATCTGGGAAGGAAAATAATTTAAACAAAGCATTATTGGATAGACTCTTACTAGATAACAAACGTATTGATAGTATTATTACAAGTCTTAAACAAATTATCGCCCTAGCCGACCCAATAGGGGAAATTAGTCATTTAAACTACCGCCCTAGCGGTATTCAAGTGGGCAAAATGCGTGTAGCGCTTGGGGTAGTTGGTATTATTTATGAAGCTAGACCCAATGTTACCATTGATGCTGCTGCTTTGTGCATTAAGTCTGGCAATGCTGCTATTTTGCGCGGCGGTAAAGAGGCGTTAAATTCTAATTTAGCTTTGTTTGACTGTGTTAAAAGTGGCTTGATTAAAATGGGATTAGATAAAAATTGCGCCCAATTTATCAATAGCACTGAACGTTCTATTGTAAACCAAATGACACAAGCAACAGGGCTGATTGATGTAATTATTCCCCGTGGTGGCAAAGGTTTAATAGAGGCGGTTAGTAAAAGCGCTCGTGTGCCGATTATTAAGCATTTAGACGGTGTTTGTCATACCTATATTGACAAATTCGCCGATATTGACAAAGCCGTTAGTATAGCTATCAACGCTAAAACTAGGCGCTATGGAGTATGTAATGCTACTGAGACTTTACTAGTCCATAAGGATACGGCTGATAAAGTAATGCCTAAACTAATAAAGCAATATAAGCAAAAAGGAGTTGAGTTAAGAGGTTGTGAAAAAACACGCGCTTTTGCCAATCATATATCACCAGCAACAGATAAGGATTGGTATACAGAATATCTAGCGCCGATTTTATCAGTACGTATTGTAGTCGGTATAGACGAGGCAATAGCACATATTGAACAATATGGCTCTAGACATACCGATAGTATAATTACCCAAAATATTAACCGCGCTAAACTTTTTTTATCCCAAGTAGATTCCAGCTCAGTGATGGTCAATGCTTCTACTGGTTTTGCCGATGGTTTTGAATATGGCTTGGGCGCTGAAATTGGCATTAGCACCGATAAAATTCACGCCAGAGGCCCAGTGGGTTTAGAAGGCTTGACCAGCCAAAAATATATTGTGCTTGGCGATGGACAAACCCGCCCTTAAACTAATTAGTTACCAACTTTTAGTTAAAATAAACACCACTTAAACTTAAGGGTGATTTTTACAATGTGATAAAGTCAATGTAGCAAGAATAAAAGTTTATTATGTGAGTTTTGCTTGACAGAGCTATTGTATTAGGTATAATTGCCTCTATACACAATCCAGAGCAGTAAGCGCAACCGCTAATTAGGTTTTTGCCGAGCCTCTGGATTTTTTTATAAATCAACACTTATAAGGAGTATTTATGAGAGATGTTGCAATCTTGGTAGATGGCGGTTTTTATCTAAAACGTTACAAATGGCGTTTTGGCAGGCAAAATGAGGCAAAAAAAATCACTAAAGACTTACTCACTCACTGCCTAAAACATATCAATAAAAGGGAACAAGAACGACTTTATCGTATCTTTTTCTACGATTGTCCACCACTTATAAAAAAGATAAAACACCCCATCACCAATGATGAAATTGATTTATCTGAAACTAGTTTAGCCCAATTTAGGTTTGATTTACATACACTACTTAAGCAAACCCGAAATGTTGCCCTAAGACTAGGTCGCTTAGATGAGAAAAATGCGCGCTGGAGAGTCAAAAGCCCCAAAAAACAAAGAGACTTAATCGCCAATCCCCACAATACAACCTTAGATGAAAATGATATTGTTTACCACGCTATACAAAAAGTAGTGGATATGAAAATAGGCTTGGATGTTGCCTCGCTTGCCTATAAAAAATTAGTTAAAAAAATTGTCCTTATTTCTGGCGACAGCGATTTTGCCCCAGCTGCTAAATTGGCTAGAATGGAGGGCATAGAAGTTATTCTAGATGCAATGTATGCAACAATTAATATAGACCTACAAGAACATATTGACGGCTTTAACACAACACTGCCTAAAAAAAATGAATTTAACACAGCAACTGAAGATTATTAACCGCGGCGCTGATGAAATTTTGCCACTAGCGGAGTTAAAAACTAAATTAAAAAGTGGCAACCCGCTTAAAGTAAAAGCTGGATTTGACCCAACTGCTGCCGATTTACACTTAGGGCATACAGTATTGATTAACAAATTGAAGCAATTGCAAGATTTAGGCCATATCATTTATTTTGTAATTGGTGATTGGACAGCCACAATTGGCGACCCAACTGGCAAAATTACAACCAGACCACCATTATCAAAACAACAAATTAAAAAAAATGCCAAAACTTATCAAAATCAAATTTTTAAAATTTTGGATAAACAAAAAACCAAAGTAGTATATAACTCAAGTTGGTTAGATAAACTAAGTAGTACTGAGATGATAAAACTTGCCGCTAGTCAAACCGTTGCCAGAATGTTAGAGCGTGATGATTTTGCCAAAAGGTATCAAAATAATCAACCTATTGCTATCCATGAATTTTTATACCCATTGGCCCAAGGCTATGATTCTATCGCGCTTGAAACTGATTTAGAACTCGGTGGCACCGACCAAAAATTTAATTTATTAACTGGTAGAGAATTACAAAAAAGTTATGGCAAATCTCAACAAGTCATCATTACTATGCCCATCTTAGAAGGCTTGGACGGAGTAGCTAAAATGTCTAAGTCGCTTAATAATTACATTGCTATTGATGATAGCCCAGATGAGATGTTTGGCAAGATTATGTCAATCTCAGACAAGCTAATGTGGCGTTATTTAGAATTATTAAGTTTTAAGTCTTTGGAGCTTATAGAAAGTTATAAAAAACAAGTTGCAAACGGTGAAAATCCAAGAAATATTAAATTTTTACTTGCTAAAGAAATCATCACTCGCTTTCACTCACAAACAGCTGCCAATAGCTCGCAAACAAACTTTATCAACCAATTTAGCAAACATCAAATACCAAATAATATTCCTGAGTTTCGTCTTAAATCAGGCATTAAAATCGCCAATGCCTTAAAAGATACAAACTTAGTCTCTAGCACCTCTGCGGCACTTAGAATGATAGCAGCCGGCGCTGTAAAATGCGATGGAGAAAAAATAACTAATAAAAATTCAATACTCACCAGCAGTGGCACTTATCAAGTTGGCAAACGCAAATTTGTAAAAATTTTAACAATTGATTAACAGCTTAAGCCCTATATGCTGTAAAAGTATAGAAATTATAGCTAAATGAGTGAGGATTATGTTTGCTAAATTAACACAGTCGCGCCTATTAAGCGGGTTTGTTGTTTTGATGTTGCTTGTGATTTGGTTGTTACTGAACGCTGGTAATAAGCTATCAGCCTATTGGTGGATAGGTGATATGGTTGAAAAACCCCTACCGCCATTTACTCAATTAGAACAATCCCAGTGGATTAATAGCTCACCACTTACAGTTGAGAGCTTAAAAGGCAAGGTGGTTTTATTGGATTTTTGGACTTTTGGTTGTTGGAATTGTTATCGCTCATTCCCGTGGTTAAATAGCCTAGAACCAATGTTCCCAACAGATTTTCAAATTATAGGTATCCACACCCCTGAATTTGAATATGAGAAAAATTTAACCAGTATTGCTAATAAAGTCAAAGAGTTCAAACTACATCATCCAATTATGGTTGATTCGGATAAAGGCTATTGGCGCGCTATGAATAACCGTTATTGGCCCAGTTTTTATTTAATTGACAAGCAAGGGATTGTGCGCCATCTATTTATTGGTGAGACTCATAAAAATGATAACAGGGCGACTAAAATCCAGCTAGCAATTAAACAACTATTAGCAGAATAAAAATTCTTATAACAAATGATAAGCATGACAAATTGCAGCGGCTAGCGCATCTGAGGCGTCAGCCTGTGCCTTTTTGTTTAGTTTTAGTAAATGTTGGACCATAAAGCTAATTTGGTCTTTATGCGCATGCCCCTTGCCAACTACTGCTTTTTTGATTTGATTAGCGCTGTATTCCACAATACTAATGTTAGCTTGGGTTATAGTATTAACAATAGCGCCGCGCGCTTGGGCTAGTTTAATAATCGTATCAGGATTAGGACGGTCGGGGCGCATAAATATACGCTCAATTACCACCACTTGCGGCTGATATTGTTCAACACATTTTTTAACACCCTCAACAATGGTAAAAATTTTCTCATTAATACTACCCTTAGTCTTAATATAACCACTAAAGCGATAATTAAATTTTAGCTTATCAACCTTAATAAGCCCTAAACCGGTAATATTTAATCCGGGATCAATGCCAAAAATAAGCATAAAAAATATAAAGTCTCATAAGGTGGTATAATAACACCTTTTTCAAACATAGAAAAGGTGTAATTATGGCGGTAGTTGTCTTAGATAAAGATAATTTTGAAAAAACCATTGATGATAATAAATTGGTAATAGTTGACTTTTGGGCTCCTTGGTGCGGACCTTGTAAAAGTTTTGCTCCCACTTATGACGAGGTTTCTGCTAAATTTCCAGATATTGTCTTTGCTAAAGTTAACACTGAAGATGAACAGCAATTAGCCACTAATTTTCAAATTCGCTCAATCCCAACACTAATGATTTTCAAAGAACAAATTGTTATTTTCTCTCAACCCGGGGCTCTATCACAAGCAGATTTAGAACAAATAGTGCAAAAAGCGCAAAAAATTGACATGAAAAAAGTGCGCGCCGATATTAAAAAAAGCAAGACTAAATAGTATATTCTACCACTAAAGGCGCGTGGTCTGAGAAACGTTGCTTCTTATAAATATGGGTGTTTTTTACTTTATGCTTTAACTCAGAACTTATAATTTGATAGTCAATGCGCCAACCAGTATTATTATCCCAAGCAGCGCCTCTATTTGACCACCAAGTGTATTGACCAGCCTGCTGATTAACTACTCTAAACGCATCAACAAAACCAATTTTAGCCAGTAAGTCTTCCATCCATGCTCGCTCCTCTGGCAAACAACCTGAGCTGTTTTGATTGGCATAAAAATTTTTAATATCAATACTTCTATGCACCATATTAAAATCGCCACAAATTATATACTGACGTCCATCTTTATTAATATTTTTTAAAAAAGGGGCAAAATCACTTATCAAAAATTGCATTTTTAAATCTTGGCGCTCTTGTTTGCTACTACCAGAGGGAATATAAATTGAGATAATACTTAAATTACCTAAGTCAATTTGCAAGTAGCGACCTTCATTATCAAACCAGCTCCAAGAAGTTTTTTTAATAATCTTGTGCGGCTTTTGCTTGCTAAAAACCGCCACACCGCTATAACCTTTTCTAAGGGCAGTATGGTAATAACAATGATAGTTTTTAGGGTAAAATCTCTCACTTAACTGATGAGTTTGCGCCCTAATTTCTTGTAAGCAAACAACATCAGCATTTTGGCGAGCAATATAATCAAACAAGCCTTTTTGATAAGCGGCGCGAATGCCATTGACATTAATGGTGATAATTTTCATAATTTATGGACTACAAGGAACAATTTATTGAATTTATTATTAAAGTTGAGGCTTTAAAGTTTGGAAATTTTACGCTTAAATCAGGACGTATTAGCCCTTACTTTTTTAATGCTGGTTTATTTAACACCGCCGAGCGCTTGGTAAAACTTGGACAATTTTACGCCTCTGCTATTGTTGCTAATAATTTGCGTTTTGATATTTTATTTGGCCCCGCCTATAAAGGCATTCCACTAGCAGCTAGCACCACTATAGCCTTATACCAAAACCATCATATAAACACCGCTTATAGTTTTAATCGCAAAGAGCTAAAACATCACGGCGAGGGAGGTAATATTGTTGGCGCTAAGCTAGTAGGAGATGTGGTTATTATTGATGATGTTATCACCGCTGGGACCGCTATTGGCGAAGCAGTCCAAATTATGCGCGATAAGTCGGTTAATATCAAAGGAGTGATAATAGCCCTAGATAGACAAGAACGTGGTTATAACAACCAATCAGCCGTTAGCGAAATTAGTAAAAAATATAATTTAGATGTTTTTAGTATTATTAACCTTGATGATATTAGCAATTATTTAGCAAGCCGTGATACTACACTAAAAGCGAAAATCAACAACTATCGTAGCCAATACGGCACACAATAAGCACCCAATAGCCAACATCATCGCTATTAACAAACCTTATTAATAGTGCTGCTTAGCCACTAATTATAAAAAATTATTAACTACTAGTTAAAAATATACTATAATGATAATCATTATCATTTAATACTATATATCAAAATGCTAATTGTTGAGAATCTAACTATCGCTTATCCAAAGTGTGCCAACATTGTTAGCGGCTTTAATCTATCGCTACCTTCTGGTCAAATCCTAGCAATGCTTGGCCTTAGTGGTAGTGGTAAAACCAGTATTTTAAAAGCTATTGCTGGTTTGATACCGATTAAATCAGGTATTATTAAACTTGATAATGCCCTATTGGCAAAGCACAAACAACTAGTATCGCCCGAACGGCGCAATATTGGCATGGTGTTTCAAGACTATGGACTCTTCCCCCACCTAACCGTTGCGCAAAATATTGGTTTTGGTTTAAAAAAATTTAACAACCTCGTTAAAAAACAGCGCATCGGGCAATTATTAAGCCTAGTTAATTTAAGCGGGATTGAACAAAAATACCCCCACCAACTCTCAGGAGGACAACAACAACGCGTCTCTTTGGTTCGTTCCTTAGCAATCAAGCCCAAAGTTTTATTATTGGACGAACCATTTTCCAATCTTGATAATAAACATAAAATACCTCTAATCGCCCAAGTAAGACAAATTTTAAAACAAGAACAAATGAGCACTATTTTTGTAACCCACCAACAGAATGAAGCCGATATGTTAGCTGATAATCAGCTATTTTTAACAGATAAACAACACAATGAAAACCTTGATAACATTCTTAGTGTTACTGCTTAGCTATCCATTGCCAGCAATAGTGCTAAACAGTCCTGATAAGGTAAATGAGATTGTAGTTTATAGTTCGCGTCAAGCACATTTAATTCAACCGCTTTTTAGAGAATTTACTAAACAAACTGGGATAAAAGTTAACTATTTAACCGCCGCAGCTGGGGCTTTGATTGAACGTATTAAATTAGAAGGCGATAAAACCAAAGCCGATATTTTAATGACTGTTGATGCTGGTAATCTATGGTATGCCAAGCAAGCGCAGTTATTCCAAGCGATTAACAGCGATTTTATAGATAGCGCCATTCCAAAATATCTAAAAGATGAGGATAATCATTGGTTTGGGCTCTCAATGCGGGCTAGAACTATTGTCTATCATACCAAGCGCGTCCAAGAGGGGCAATTATCTAGCTACAAAGATTTAGCCCATAAAAAATGGCATGGCAGGCTTTGTCTTAGAAGTTCTAATAAAATTTATAATAAATCTTTAGTGGCATCAATGATTTTTCACATAGGAGAGACTAAAACCTCCCAAGTCATAAGCGGCTGGGTTGATAATCTAGCTAGCAAACCTTATGCCAAAGACCTACAAGTAATGCAGGCAATACTTGCAGGTAAGTGTGATGTTGGTTTAGTCAATACTTATTACTATGGTCGCTTAATAAAGAAAAACCCCAACGCGCCGCTAAAACTATTTTGGGCAAACCAAGACAGTAGCGGTGTCCATATTAATATCTCTGGGGCTGCTATCTTAAAACATGCTAAAAGCCCAGCGCTTGCAACCAAACTGCTCGTGTGGCTTAGCTCAGCTAAAGCCCAAGCATTATACTCAAGCCTTAACCAAGAATACCCTGCTAATCAAAACATTGCCCCACATGAAATAGTCAGCAGCTGGGGGGATTTTAAGCATGATACTATGCCGCTTAGCCACGTCGGTAAAAATCAAGCAAAAGCAGTTAAACTCATGCAAGCGGCAGGCTATCGCTAATATGTAATATGCTAGCTCGTTTTATTAGCCCTGCTTTGGCTGTTATAATTATTTTTCCTGTAATTGTTGTAGTTATTGCTTGGGCATTGCCAGACCCAGAATTATGGCAGCATTTTGCCACCACCTTACTTAGTGAGTTATTATTAAATACCCTCATCCTGCTAGCAGGTGTTGGTATAGGTGTTGCTGTGCTTGGGACCACGCTTGCTTGGCTGGTGGTGATGGTGGAGTTTCCGGGACGTAAATTTTTAGAATGGCTATTATTTTTACCCTTTGCCGTCCCCGCTTATGTGCTTGCCTTTGTGTATTTGGGGATTTTTGACTACGGCGGCGGCTTACAAACCTTATTGCGCGAGTATCTAGGCTTTAGCGGCTTTGATATTCGCAACGGTTATTTAGCTATTATTTTGGTTTTCACTTTGGTATTTTACCCCTATGTTTATTTAATGGCGCGCGCTTCATTTAAACGTCATCAAGCTAGTTTGTTTGCATCAGCAAGGCTATTAGGGGCATCACCAAGGCGAGTTTTCTACTCAGTCTCAGTCCCGCTAGCCTATCCCGCTATTAGTGCTGGGGTGCTGGTAACTATGATGGAGACTTTGGCTGATTTTGGGGCGGTGTCTTTGTTTAATTACAGCACCTTTACTACTGCTATTTACTCAGCTTGGGAGGATTTTCGCTCTATTGAGGTTGCCGCCCAATTGGCAAGTATTTTGGTACTAATCGCCGCTGTGCTAATTTATTTTGACTACTTAGGCAGACATCATATTAAATACTACAATACCGAGGTTATGCGCAACAAGCCTTATCAACTAAGCGGTATAAAAGGCTATTTATTAACTAGTTTTATCACCAGTATTGTGCTTATATCCTTTATCCTACCGCTTTTTCAACTAGTGCTGTGGATCCTAACCAGCCCTCATACAACAATAACAATTAGCAATTATAGCAATATTTTAATTAATACCCTTATCCTAGCCACATCAGCAAGTTTTATCATTGTCTTACTAGCAAATATACTAACACTTAGCCAAAAACAAAACGGCATAAACCTAAATAACATTACCACCAAACTAGCAAGTCTAGGCTATGCGGTCCCGGGTTCAGTGCTTGCAGTTGGGCTATTATACGGAGTAAGTCTGCTGTCTAATATCACCGATTATTTATATAACATCACTCTTAATGAGTATTTATTTGGTAGTGTTATTTTACTACTACTAGCCTATACCACCAGATTTATGGCAATTGCTTATCAGTCTATAAGCGCCGCCTTTTTACAACTAAAGCCCAACCTTAGTCAAAGCGCAAAACTACTAGGGTCAACCCCGCTAGGTATCGCCCTAAGAGTCCAGCTACCGCTGATGAAACCGGGCATTATCGCTGCTAGCTTATTGGTGATGATAGATGTCATAAAAGAACTGCCAGCCACCTACCTGCTGCGTCCATTTGGCTGGGATACTCTAGCAGTCAAGGTCTATGAATATAGCCACGAAGCCCTATACGCGCAAGCCGCTATCCCAGCCCTTATGATGGTTATTATCGCCACGCTGTTAATTGTGGTTTTTAGGCGGTTTGATAGGCGGATTCTTTAATAATTGTCATATAACATTTTATAAATTTTCTGCCTTCAAATAATTAACAATAGAATGGCAAGTTACTAATATAAATCTTGCTGTGTGTTCATCAATGTTGTTACTACCTTTTTTATGAGAGTGTCTTATACCGCCTTCATCACTGGCAAAGCCATATAATTTTGATATTGAATCTTCTAATGACGGATGGATATTAAGTTTTTTAACTGCTTTTCCAAGTGTTGCACTATCATCTTGTAAAATAATTTTGCATAAAGCTTCAACCGCGTTAACAGACTCAGCGATAGTTTTGTGATAATCTGGTTTTTGGCGATTAGCAAAAGCATCTCTGGCATTTTGCAAATGTTTGTCCACACTGCTATATTGTGATACATTGTTGATTGCTATATTTATTTCATTTAGTTCAACTTCATCTGTAATAGGTATCAATTTATAGCTACTATCAAATCTACAAGCAGATTTTTCTAGTTCAAAAACGTGATTAAATTTATCTACCATCTGCTTCCGAACAGCAGGACTGTCTGAGTAAATAACTAACAATTCAATAAAATCATAACAAAAATACACTCCATCTTCTTCATTATTAATTTTGGAATTAATATACTCAATAAAATCATCCTTCCTCTCAGGAATGCTATTTATACGAAGCCCAAAACGATTTGCATACATCTCTATAAATTCATGTGTAATTATTTTAAAACGAGAGTCGTAAAATCCTCCTATCCCAAGATTTGTATCTATTGTATTGAGAAGTCTATTTTTATAAGACTCAGTCATCGTGTCTAATTGTATGGTTTCTTGTATTGGTGTTTTACCAATTCTTTGTGAAAATCTCATTATTTAATTGTATTTATTTTTTCAATCTATATAATCAAATCTATAAACACACCAAGTATCATACTCATTGCCATCACCGCCACCATGTGCTTGACAACCATGTTGTTGACTAAGACGATTTTCTGCTTGTTGAGCCTCTGTTTTTGACCCATAAGTCCCAAGCACTTGCCAATTATATAAATTGTATTCTCGTTGCCATTCTGCTTTTCTTCTTTCTAAATCAGTAGTAATTCCTATTCTACATTTCATAGTTTAGCCTCCATTTAAAAAATATTAAACCAATTACGTGTTGATTATTTTTTGTTTTTCAAGTCAACAGTTTATAAAATTTATAACCCATATTGTTGATATTTTGAGTAGGGAAAGTTATTTTAAAAACTAATTTAATTGTTTTTTGTGAAATTGACTATATTTTTATATAAAATTTGTAAAAATTTTTATATTGTGTATAATTGACACTGTTCCTGCTCTGATATTTCATCAGGCTTTAAGACTATAGCAATATAGCTGGGCTAAATAAAGATATACAATTTATTTAGCCCATTTTTATAAATTAAGTCCAAACGGTTAGGACTAATTGTATAAACCGTCTCTGGGACTACCATACCTCTAAAATCACACATAAATATCTGCCCTACTTGAGGATGAAATCTAAGCATTGTGTTTTATGATAGCAATTTCAGTTTTACTTAAATTATATAGTTGATAAACCATCTTATCAATTTCAGCTTCAAGATCAGTGGTGTCTTGGTTTTGTCCTTTGGCTGTTGAGATTTTATCTACTATGTCAATAAAAGGTTGTTGGGCTGATTTTGAGATTTTGGGGATGGGGAGTTGTTCTACATAAATTTTTCTAAATTCAAAACCACCACTGCCTAATAAACTCCCTATTTGTCGTAAATACCAAAATGATAATTTGCTATTGAGAACAGCCGTTAAAAACTGCAAGTTGATATTACCTGTTATTAAAAAGCATTTATCGTTCGTATAATAGCTATTATTATTCAATGTAAATCTTGGCTCACCACTGATAATTGGATAAACAATCTTTTCTTTGCTAAACTCTGGATAATATGCTATCTGGTCTTGAGTTTCAAACCATTTATTGCCTGTCTTTTTTCGTGTTTTTTGTAGCCGTCCTTCATTATCAATAAAGGTTTTACCTGTTTGTTTAATCTTAGGTAAAAATTTCTTAAGATAGTTTTTAACCACTCTATAATCATCAATATTGATATTAAGCGCTGGGAAAGTATTAATAATCCACAATCCCGCCCATTTTGCTTCATACGCCTTAATATCCCTACCCCTTAAAATCGGTTTAATAATCTCAGCAGATTTTGGGTGTTGGGCGATAAGCTTATCTCTTTTAGCGGTATCAATAATAAAAGCCTCATTAAATCCTGTTAGCACACCACGATATATATTTACATCCCAATCTTTAAGCGGAGTGCCAATTTGTTCTATTTTCTTTTTTATAGCTAAAACATCAGCTGGTACTAAAGTATAGACATTATCTGTTAAATCTGCTATTGCCATAGTAAATAACTTATGGTTATCATCGGGTAATTGGTGTTGATAGTAAAAATTGCTATTTTTATTGATAACTCCACCACAAAGGAGGATATTGGTATCTACAGTAGCATTTTCAAAAATTTGCTTGCCTTTAAAATCAATAATTTGTTTTAATTGTGTGCTTTTTTTAAAAAATCTGCGCAGTTTTTGCCCGTATCTAGCCCGCATCCATTTATTAGAAGTGATATAGCACAAATGCCCATTATCACCAAATAAGGTTATTCCTTTTTCATAAAAATAAGTATAAATATCGGCAGTGCCAGTAAAAACGCTATAATGTTGCTTTAATTGTGGTTTGAGTTTTTTAATTGCTTCTTGCCTAATATAGGGCGGATTACCAATCACAATATCAAAACCCGCGCTCACTCCAAACTGCCATTTGGGGTCAAACCAATCAGCTATGGCATTGGGATTGTATAGATCCCAATTAGCCACTTTTTGCATTTTTTGTTTTATATCCTTACTGGTGTTGCCTAATTGTTCTAGCATTTGCGCTCTAATTTTTTTATCCTCTTTTCTATATTTGTTTTTGGTTGTTTTAGTTTTGGCGCTGAAATGCTTATGGCGGACTTTGGCTAATTGCTGATATAACTCTTCAATACGGCTTTGTAGCCAATCCATTTGTCCACTATGTGATATTTTGCCCAGTGGCAACAAAGTATTAGCAATAATAAAATTAGTCTCTAAATTAGGCAAAGCTTTGATGCCATAATTATCATTTTTATCATCATTGGTTGTTTGTTCAATGGTGAGGCTGATAAAAAAGCGCAGTTTACAAATTTGAATAGCAATGGGCTGAATATCTACACCATAGATACTCTTTTCAATTAAATAGAGTTTTCTGCCATAGTTGTTATACTTGTTTGCTGGACTAAATACTTCCTCAATAGCATCCATAGCAGCTTTTTTGCTGGTATTTTCTGGAATTTGGGCGGCTTTTGCTAATTGTAAGCCTTTAAAATGGCTATTATCAGGGTCCAGAATAGCAAGTAGGCTGGTAATACGTTGTAATAGCCCCATAGGAAAAGCGCCACTACCAACTGCTGGGTCAAGTATCTTAATCTCGCTAAGCGCTTTTATAAGTTTTGCTATCTCGGCGTCATAAATAACAGACAAGCCATCTGCCTTAGTATTTAGACGCCCAAATTTATCAACATTTGTGAATAAATCATCTAGGCGCTGCCAGTAAAATTCTCTATCATTATCATCTGGTCTAACTTGTTGATATAGGTATTGTTTAAGGCTCTCATCTACCATATAGTCAACAATCTCTCTAGGGGTGTAATAACTGCCGGTGGCTTTGCGGGCTTGTGTCTTAGTCTCAGGATTATAGCTGGCAAGTAAATTTTCAAACACTTTGCCAAGTAGCTCAGGGTCAAGGGCAACTTCTATATCAGCTGGTGTGCTCTCTGTTGCGGTAAATTGGTATTGTTTAAATAAGTCAATTAGTCCTAAGTTTGTCTCATCTTCACTAAAAAATAAATCATTGCTAATACTAAGTGTGTTATCCTTATGGTCAGAAAAGCCTTCAATGCGCACAGCGCTTCTAACTGCTCGCACACCACTATCTTGGTCGTATTGGTGCTTTTCCTCATCTGTTGCCTCCCTATCTAAGCATTCAAACAAACCGCCGTTTAAAAATGGCGTATGAGCAAATAGTTTAATAATTTGTAGTTGGTCTTGGTCCACAAAATAGCTTTGATAGCGATAAACATTAGTGACTAAATAGTTGGTATTGTTTGCCTTGCCATTGGTAGTTTTGCGAAGACTTCGCTCTGTGATTGGACGATTAAGGGTGGCAAAGAATAAGTTTTGTAAAATTGCTTTATAAAAACTGCTAGGCTTGTGCCAATTAATGATGTTTTCTAGTTTTGCTTGGTCAAATAAATCAGAGTTAATAAGGCGCTTTTGTTTTAAAAACCACACAAATAATAGGCGGGTAATTAAGCGGATAAGGCTTGTTTGGGTGTGGTTGTCAGTATTTTCATCATTAGGGAAAACCACTGTTTTTTCAGCTTCTCGATACCATTTGAATAATTTTTCATAAAAATCTTTGGTTAGTGGTTCAACAGCAAAGGCGTCTTTTAGGTCTTGAAGTGTTGATTGTTTATTAAGCCTGTCAAATCTTTGTATAGCAGTTCTAGTCTGGGTATTCTTGCCCAATAGATAAGTAAAACGTTTGCTAGCGGTTTTTACTAAGTCAATATTACCATTTTTAAAATGTGGCTCAATTGTCATAAAACTAAAACGCCACTGACTATTATCCTTATCAATATAAACCGCAAAAGCGCCATCGTTTGTTTTTGATTTAATTTGTTTTAGCACCACATTACGCAGACCAACGCGATTGCGACTAAGCTGGGTATCGGGGTTAATATAGGCTTCAAAAACTGGGAGTTCTTTATTATCACCAGTAGTAATAAAACCTAGTTGTGCTAATTGTTTAACTTCTGCACTCGGGATAGACAAGGGCATTATGGACTTACTAAAACTAAATTTCTCAGCTAAAAATCTTAAGTAAGTGTCTCGGCCGTAAGCTTGGCTAAAATCCATTTCAAGTATAAGATTGTGAGATAATAATTGTTGGTTTGGTGCTGATTGATCTTACTTTGTCGCCCTCATCATTAGGATTATTATCAATATTGTATTTTTTGATAATTGTTAGGGCTTTTTCTAAGATAACGGTTGGTTTGATGTTTTGGATATTTTTGCTTAGTTTATTGATGTCTTTTACAAGGCTTGAAAAACGTTTATCCTCAATTTGGCTTATAGCTTGGGCTATTTGTTGTTGTTCATCATCGTTGCTTAGATTTTTTAAGGCTTTTAAAAAATTAATAGCCTTATTTTCCATTGGTGATAGTAATTTATTTTGGGAACGACTCATAATAGTTTGTACCAATTCATTTTCAAAGTATTTAAGCGCTGATGATACTTGGGGGTAATGGCACTTAGGTAGTGGGGTTTGTTCAGAGTTAATTGATTGTTTTAATAGGGTAGCGGCTTCTAAAAAACTATAATTAGCTATTTTATCCCCCTCACCACCTACCCGATAAAAACGCCGACTACCTTTATCTTCGTTGCGAGTAAAAATAAGTGTGCTATTTTTATAATCAGGGCTTTTAACCGCATTTCTAACTTTGCTTGGTAAATCCCTAAGGCGCTTGTATGCGTCTGGGTCCTTTTCTCTAAAAGCCCTCACTTCTTCTAAAAATGGCAAAATTTCATCTTTTTGTTGTTGTATGTTTTCATCAAAAATTCCAAAAGAGCTAATTTGTTCATCAATTGAGTAAATTTGTTCGTCCCCACCTAAGGCGCTGTGAAAGGCTTGCAGTTTAACAAACGCCCTTTTCTTTAATTGAATATCATCATCAATTTGGGCGGTAGGATAAAAATTATAGACAAAAATAGACCTAGATGCTTGGCCAATACGGTTAACCCTGCCAATTCTTTGCATAAGTTTAGTGCTATTCCAAGGGGTGTCATAGTTAATAACGCTATTAGCCCGATGCAGGTTCACACCCTCTGCTAAAACATCGGTGGTAATAATAATTTGATAGTCATTTTCTCTTGCAGTTGACTCAATATTAGCATCAAAATTACGATTAATAGTTTGTTTTAATGATCTAATATTTGTTGAACTAACTGCTAAGGTTTTATTTTTGTAGTCAGTAGCAGCGATGACTTTTTCTAAATATTGCATAGTATCTCTACTTTCGGTAAAGATGATTATTTTGCCCTCTGGATTTTGTCTCAGGTCTAAAAATATGGGCAATTGGTCCAAAAACTCATCTCTTTTGGGATCAATTGTTACCTCGTCCCAACTTGCTTTTAAAGCTAGTAATATTTGGTGGTCGTGTTTAACACCTTCAATAAACCCTTTTTCAAAGTCATCTCGTCTGCAAATAATAATAGTTGGGTCGGTGAGGCTCTCACGGGCTAGTAGGGACATTAATTCTTCTTCTCTATCCTCTAAAATATAATCCTCTATATTAAGATTAGGGGCAATGATAATTTCGTCATTGTCAATCATTTTTAGCATGACTTGCGATGATGTGATAAAACGCGCTAAAGTTTCCCTAAAAGCATAAAAACTGCTATCCATTCTTTTTAGTAGCAATGTTTTCATAATGCCAACTAATTGTTCACTAATAATATCAGCTCTTGTGTATTGTTCCTTAAACTTTGGACTAAGGTAGCCCAAAGCGCGATAACGGGTGTATAAAAGTCCTTTTCTGCTTTGATTCTTGTTATCAATTTGGTTGATGGTGTTGTCGTAGAGTTTTTCTAATGTTGGTTCTAGTTTGTAATAAATAATTTTTAGCGGGGCTGTTTTGGGAAATACCACATTATGCTCTTCTAAATCTTTTTTATAACGTTTATTGTCCATTAAATCAGTGCGCGTTCTGCGCACCATTAGCGGGGTAATTACTTGTTGTCTAATTTGTTGGTAAAGCTGTTTTGTTCGTTTAGCTATATTTTGTTGATTTGTTAGCCGCAAAATTGCTTTATGTTCTTTAATGGTTTTAGTAAAAAAAGGCGCTAGTGGAAAATCAAGGGTAGAATTATTACCATCTTGGAAAAGCAGGATTTGATTATATAAATCATTGGGTTTGTTATTAAGCGGTGTGGCAGAGATAAGAATAACCTTTTTAGCCTTATTGGCTTTGTTAGGTGTTTTGCAAATACGTTGTAGCATGCCGTATGATACTGCGGTATCATTGCGGAATTTATGCGCTTCATCAACAATAACCATATCATATTTTTGGGGGCGGGTTATTTTGTGAAGACTGCCATTGGTCAAGATAGTGACTTTGCCACTAATATCAAATTTTTCAAGAGTATCTCTCCAGTTTTGTTTAAGCGCTGGCGGGACAATCAATAAAATACTAGGATTATGACCACGGCCGCCTAAAAATAAAAATTGTCTAGCAATTAAAATAGCAATAATTGTTTTACCTAAACCGACCACATCGGATAAAAAGAAGCCATTATGTTTTTTAAGCATCTCAAAGCCTTGATTAACCGCATCCATTTGGTAGGATAGGTGTTTAAAATCTTTGGGTAAATCTTTAATAGAATTAGGGTCAAATTCAATTTCGCTACCAAAATACTCAATCAAGCATTTTAGGTATAATTCATAAGGGGTGATATTATCACTTAGATAGGTTTTATCTTTAGTAGCTATTGCTTGTTCAGGCAAAATACTCATCCCTTCTGCCCATAATTTTTCAAACTCATCACTAGCAAATTTAACATCAGTATAGTCATTTAGCAAAACATTAAATTCATAATTAGAAGCTGTTTGTATTCCCAGACCAGCGCTAGTTAGGTTAGATGAACCAGTAATAACACTACCACTGTTGTGTTCATTAAAATTATCAGGGCGGAAGATATAAATTTTGGCATGAATTTTTTTACTAGGATGGGCTTTTAATTCCAACTTCTGCTGCCTCATATCATCAGTAAATTGTAAGATACCTTGTTCTGTTTGTTGGTCATAGCGAGCGTTTTGAGCGTCTTCTATAAATTGCTGTTGCCAATGTTTAAATGTTTGGTCGTCATCACCCTTAAATAAGGCTAAGCCTTGTTGCTGCATATCGGCTGTAATTTTGTCAACATTTATCCCGACTAAAATACGAATATTGGCGATATTTTCCAAAAAAGGGCGAATCTTAAAATAACCTGATGAGCGGAAATAACCCACCAAAACATCAAAATTATTAATATTTTTATTATAAGTAAAAACCCCAGCAAATTTATTAAATAAGGTATTACTATCTCGGTTGGTAAAAAATTTAGCGCTCATAGTATTACTAAGGTCCGCATTGACATTTGATGTGCACATTGTTGATAAAGTAATCACTAAGGGCTGATTTTACTACTTGTTTACGTTTTTGAGTTAGTTGGGTGGCGATGTTTGGGGTCTTAAGTTTTGATATATCTATATTTAGTAGCTGTTGGTGAACAAATTTAATAGCATCAGTATCAACGCTGATTTTAAGCAGCCCAAATACCGCTAGTAAATCTTGAAACCGTTGTTGCCTGCGTAATGAGTCTGTTTTTAAATAAAAATCCAAAATTGTTGTCGGGCTATGAATGATAAATGATTGGGCGAATTTTGTATAAGTAGCGCTTAGATTAGCTAACTGGTGCATAGTTTTTGGGGTTTTTAGCCGTTTGTTGAGTTTTTTACTAGCATCAATTGATAAACCAGCACATAGTAGCCCCCATTTAATATTGATATTATCAGTATCTAAATTATCTAAAAAAGTAAAATACTTTTGGTGTTTAGCACTAGGAAGACTTAATTCTGGCATAATGATTTTTAGCGCGCCGCAAGCATTTAAGACATTAAAAAAAGCTGATGGTGTTTTATAACTAAGCGCTCTTTCTAATTCGCTAAAAACTCGTTCAACTACCAAAGTACCAACTTCACCATTTGCTACCATCTGTTGCATTAGGCGGTGGGTTTTGTGGGCGACCTTAAAGCCAAAAGGCTTAAATCTAGCAGCAAATCTAGCCACTCTTAATACCCGCACCGCATCTTCGCTAAAAGCAGGAGATATGTGTTTTAATAAGCCTTGTGCTAAATCTTGCTGCCCACCAAAAGGGTCAATAATAGTCCCACTTTTATCATCGGTATCAATTGCCATAGCATTAATGGTGAGGTCGCGTCTGGATAAATCTTGTTGCAGTGATACCGCCTTGGTATTAGTGCTAAAACCACGATAGCCAGTACCTATTTTGCGCTCAGTGCGCGCAAGGGCGTATTGTTGTTTAGTTTTGGGGTGTAAAAATATCGGAAAATCTTTGCCAACTTGGCGAAATCCTAAATCAAGCATTTGCTTACTAGTCGCCCCAACGACTACAAAGTCTTTATCTGGCACCGCCAAATTAAGTAATTTATCCCGCACCGCACCACCGACTAGATAAGTTTTCATAATTGCATTATATTATTATTAAAATTGGCTAAATATTTATCAAAATCTAGTTTATCATTTTGTTCAATGCGATGCTGGGCTTTGATAGATTGCTCATTTACATCTCCTAGATATTTATTAAAATCATCATTGTTTGTTTGGTGTAGGTGGTGGCGCTGGTATTGTTGGCTTAGACGTTTGCTAAATGCAAAAAAACTCTCATTATTTTGCTGTATTTGGGCAATGATTTTATAGGCGGGGGTGAGTTTATAGTCATTAATGCGAGAACTTATTGCTTTTATTGCCAACACGTAGTCCTTTCCTAGTAATTGGGCGCATTTAGCAATTTGGTCTATTAGCTCCAAACCCCAAGTTTTAACACTTATCTCTGTTTGTTGACGTTGTAGTTTAAGTTTAGTATCAGCGCCTCTGTGGGCTATTAAATTTATGTTATTGTCAATCTCTACTTGTTCATAAGAGGCAATTGGCGCTGAGGGGTTAAGTAGGCAAAATAAAAAAAATGCCTCTAAAAATAAAATCTGTTGTCTGTCAATGCCTAAAGGCAGTAGTGGGTTTACGTCCAAGCAACGCAGCTCTATGTAGTCAATACCATATTTATTAAGCGCTTCAATAGGACCTAAATTAAGACTTTGCTTTGGTTTAGGGCGCACACTGGCGTAGTATTCATTCTCTATTTGTAATAAATTGACATTTAATTGTTGATGCTTGCCGCTGATTTTTTTACTAAATTTTTGCCAACGTTCACAAGGAGTTTGAATGGCTAATAATAAACTGCTGGTGTAATGGTCCAAACTATTGTAATTCGCCTTGATGCCAATTTCATCTTCTTGAGAATTTTGATAACCAATATCGCCCATTCTCAGCGATATTGCAAATGGTTCATAAAGACTATTCTTTGTAAAATCCACTAACGAATGGCGATGATAATTATATAAAAAAGAACGACACACCGCAGGTGAGGCGCCAAATAAATAAATAATCAACCAATTAAATCGTAGCAGATTACGCACCAAAGCCATATAGTGCCAATTGATAAAATCTTGCAAATCTTGTCTATCTTTAAGCAAAGTTTGATATGCCTGCCAAAACCTATGGTGATAAGAAAAATTAAAATGAATACCAGCAATTGTCTGCATTGTGCGCCCATAACGCACGCCTAAACCGCGGCGGTAGAGCGTTTTTAGTTGTCCTAAGTTAGATTTGCCATACTGTGCTAGCGGAATTGATGTTCTATCGCGAATAATACATGGCATACTACTATGCCAGAAAAATTCACCATTTGGCAAATGCCTATACATAAATTGCTGAGTATTAGCTAAAAAATCCAGCGCCATATCAGGGGCTAGTGGCGGGGTGATTAACTCTAATAAAGATTCTGAAAAATCAGTAGTAATAACACTATTGGTAAGAGAGCTACCAAATACTTTGGGGTGGTGAGTTTTGGCAATAACGCCCTCTTTACTAACACGCAACCCTTCTTTTTCTAAGCCGACTTTACTTTTAAGCAGCAAGTGTTTATAAGGGCTAAGGGCTTTAATTTTATTGATGAATTGCAATAGTGTTTCGGTGTAAAATTGCCTACATTTTACCTGTGAATATTAGCCCATTAAAAGAAGTTTATTGGATTAGCCCCGATGGTATCAATTTAGACCAAATCAAGCAAAAACTAGACTCTGGTGTTAGCCAAATTCAACTGCGTCATAGCCAAAACTACACAGCAGATTTTATTGATAAAGTCCGACAAATTTGTGCCAATTACAAAGCAATATTACTACTGAATACCAACAATATTAGTAATAAGGTTTATAACCAACATTTGCATCTAAACTCTAAGATATTGGTTCAATTAAAAAAACGTCCCAATTCTAGCCAATACCTGCTAGCAGCCTCAGCGCACAACAAACAACAACTAGACTGGGCAAAAAAAATCAACGCCGACTTTGCCACCATCTCACCGGTATTAGCAACCAAAAGTCATCCCGACACTACCCCGCTAGGCTGGCAACAAACCCAGCGACTAATAAAGGCTGCTAAACTGCCTATATATTGTTTGGGCGGGATGACTAAAAACCATCTCCCAAAAGCCCAAGCAATTGGCGCTGTTGGCATAGCAGGTATTTCACTAAAAATCTAAAATATCAACAATTTAGACAATAAGCGACTAAAATATTTTTGCTATGATAACAATTCAAGAGGCAATTAAAAAAATAATTGCTAAACGCGCCCTAAGCGCGACTGAGATGCAAACAGTAATGACCCAAATTATGAGCGGTAATGCGACTGATGCCCAAATTGGTGGATTTTTAGTAGGATTAGCTAGTAAAGGTGAGGCAGTTAGTGAGATTATTGGCGCTACTCGGGTAATGCGTAAATTAGCAACGCCGATTAAACTTAAAAATAAACAATATTTGGTAGATACTTGTGGCACTGGCGGTGATGGGTCAGGCTTATTTAATATCTCTACTGCCTCGGCTTTTGTAGCAGCTGCTGCTGGGGTAAAAGTAGCTAAACACGGTAACCGCTGTATATCTTCTAAATCTGGCAGCGCCGATGTGCTAGAACTTGCTGGGGCTGATATTAATCTATCACCTGAGGCAATTGCCAAAAGTATAACAAAAATTGGCGTAGGTTTTATGTTTGCCCCAGCGCACCATAGCGCGATGAAATACGCCATTGGCGCTAGAAAAGAACTTGCAGTGCGCACTATTTTTAATATTTTAGGACCCCTAACTAATCCAGCTTCAGCGCCTAATCAAGTATTAGGCGTGTATAGCAAAAATTTATTAGCGCCTATTGCACAAACCCTACTAGAACTGGGCGCAAACCATGTTTTAGTGGTGCATTCACAAGACGGTTTAGATGAGATTAGTAGCAATAAACCTAGCGATATTGCCGAATTAAAATCTAAAAAAATCAGTTATTACACTATTGAACCTGCTCAATTTGACATCAAACCGCGCCCACTTGATAGCATTAAGGTTAATAATGCCACCCAAAGCTTAAAGCTAATGCAACAAGCATTAAATGGCAAACCCAGTAGCGCTTATGATATTGTTGCCCTTAACGCTGGCGCTGCTATTTATGTTGGTGGTATTAGTACTAATTTAAAATCAGGGGTTTATAAGGCAAAACAAGTGCTTGATAGTGGCATTGCTTATCAAAAATTTAACGATTTTATTCATCAGAATATTAAAAACTAGTATAAGTGAGGACTAAAGACAAATGAAAAACAAGCATAATTTAATTTGGATTGATTTAGAAATGACCGGGCTTAATCCTGACGAAAATGTAATTATTGAAATTGCAACAGTTATTACTGACAAAAATTTAAACTTATTAGCAGAAGGTCCGTGTTTAGCGATTAATCAGCCTCAAAGTGAGCTTGACAAGATGGATGAGTGGAATGCTACTCAACACCGCAAATCAGGCCTAATTGAGCGCATCAAAAAAAGCGCTACCATTACCCAACAAGCAGAACGACAAACTCTTGATTTCATAGCTAAATATGTACAAGAACAAAAATCGCCTATGTGTGGCAATAGTATTTGCACAGATAGACAATTTTTGCGTAAATATATGCCCCAACTTTGCGCTTATTTTCATTATCGCCATATTGATGTCAGCACCTTAAAAGAACTGGCAAGACGTTGGCGTCCCAAAATCACTAAACAGTTTAAAAAAACATCATCACATTTAGCCCTTGCTGATATTTATGACTCTATTGCTGAATTAAAACATTATCGTGAGCATTTTGTCTGCTAAAATCACTTGCTATGCCGCAGCTAAGCTTAATCTATTTTTACACATTTTAGACAAGCGCGCTGACGGTTATCATAACCTACAAAGCATTTTCACCTTAATTAGCTACTTTGATGTACTAACTTTTGGCATTCGTTGTGACAAAAGGATTAATCGCACTGGTAATACTACTATCTCCAGCGGTAATGACCTCAGTATTAAAGCTGCTAAATTATTACAACAACATAACAAAAACAGTTTTGGTGTTAATATTGATATTGTTAAAAAAATTCCTATCGGTAGCGGTCTTGGTGGTGGTAGTTCAGATGCAGCAACTACACTTTTGGCATTAAATAAACTTTGGCAGCTCAATTTCAGTAAGGCAAAACTTAAAAAAATAGCTAAGCAACTAGGCGCTGATGTGCCATTTTTTGTGCATAATCATAGCGCTTGGATAGAAGGCATTGGTGATAAAATCAGCAGTATTAATCTACCTAAGTATTATTTTTTGGTGGTTTCCCTCAAACAAAAGCTAAGCACAAGCGCAGTTTTTAAACATCCATTACTTAACCATAGCAAAAGTATTAGCAAAGACCAAATATTACAAATACTTGATAAAACTGGTAATGATTGCCTAGACGCTAGCATTGCTATTTGTTCAGAAATCAAACAAATTTTTATCTGGATGCAACAATTACCAAAACACGTTAATAATTGGCAATCTCACCAAGTAAAACATTTACTAAAACCTAGACTATCAGGCACGGGCGCTAGTGTTTTTATCGCCCTCAATGCCAAAGCGCCATTATTAGAAGCCCAAAAAATATGCCCCCCAAAATGGCGCTGCTTTGTTGCAGAAAATATCAATACTAGCCAGCCTTGCTTGCTTAGCGGCTAAAGTCCTGTTATAAATAGTAATAAATAATTAGCAAAATTAGTTTAAAATATCTGCTTTTCTTGGGATGTCGCCAAGCGGTAAGGCAACGGGTTTTGATCCCGTCACTCGCAGGTTCGAATCCTGCCATCCCAGCCATAAGGGTAAAATTAAATTATGCAACTACCATCTGATAAAATAAAAATTTTTAGTGGTCGGGCAAATCTAGGTTTATATGATGAGATTTCCCAACTATTGAAAATTCCCAAAGGTAAGGCTATTATTGATAGTTTTAGTGATGGTGAATCAAGGGTAGAAATTTTAGAAAATGTTAGGGGTTGCGAGGTTTTTATTATTCAGCCTACCTCTCCGCCAGCAGTTGCGGATAATTTTATGGAACTACTAGCCATTACCGATGCGCTAATACGGGCTTCTGTTAAAAAAATTATTGCTATTATTCCCTATTTTGGCTACTCACGCCAAGATAGACGCTCACGACTATCCAGATTACCAATTACCGCTAAACTAGCAGCAAAAATGATTAGCACTGCTGGTATTAACCAAGTGGTAACCATTGACTTACACGCCGACCAAATTCAAGGTTTTTTTGATATTCCAGTTGATAATGCTTATGCTTCCCATGTGCTTACTGATGACATTTTATCCCACCAATACCAAGATATGGTAGTGGTATCACCTGATGTGGGCGGAGTTGTGCGGGCGCGGGCAATTGCCAAAGAGTTAAATGACGCCGACCTTGCTATTATTGACAAGCGCCGCCCACAGCCCAATAAAATTAAAATTATGAATGTGATTGGTGATATTAAAGACAGGACTTGTATTTTAGTAGATGATATGGTCGATACTGCTAGCACTTTGTGTCAAGCGGCTGCTATTTTAAAAGAAAAAGGAGCAAAAAAAGTCATCGCTTATACAACTCACGCGGTGCTTTCAGGCAACGCCATTGCCAATATTGAACATTCTATTTTAGAAGAATTAGTGGTAACAAACTCTATTCCACTATCAACACAAGCCCAACAATGTGATAAAATTCGTCAATTATCAATTGCACCATTATTGACTAAGGTAATTAAATATATTGCTTCTGAGAAATCAGTAAGCTCAATTTTTGAATAAAATATAACTATTATGACACCTTCTAAAAAACATAAAGCAGCGCTACAAGAAATCATCATGCTTGGTAAATCGCAAGGTTATTTGCTTTACAAAGAGCTAAACGATTTGCTACCAGAAGATTTATTAAGCGAAGAACAAATTGAACCAATTATTACCGTTTTAGAAGAATTAGATATTCCGGTATCTGATGCTATTCCTGATGCGGATACTCTAGTAATTGAGTCTGGCACCAGAGCGCAAAGTAATAGCCATGAAGCCACTCTGGCAGCTTTGGCAGCGCTAGACTCCGAATTTGGGCGCACCACCGATTCGGTGCGTATATATATGCGCGAAATGGGCATTATTGAATTGCTACAACAAGTTGATGAGACCCGCATAGCAAAACAAATTGAAAACGGAGTGCGGCAAATTTTAGAAGGCGTAGCTCTATTCCCTAAAAGTATTGACATCTTTTTTAAGTCTTATTCACGTTTAGAAGACGGTAAGTGCAAAATGACCGATGTGATTATTGGCTACCAAGGTGATGATATTAATTTTCAAACAACCCCAAATAAGGAAATGGAAGTTGATGAAGAATATTTAGGACCTGATGAGGCGGTAGTTTATGACAAAATTGCTAAAATTCGCTCCAAGTATCAACAATACCTAAATGCCAAACAAAAACATGGTTATAAACATCAAACCACCAGAAAAATACTGGCGGTTCTGTCTAATTTAATTGCCGACCTACGCATTGCGCCTAAGATTATAAAAACTATGATGGGCAATGTTGAAAATCATATAAATGAGGTAAAAAAATTAGAAAGAAATATTTTAAAAGCTTGCTTAAAAGCTGGGATTGAACGCAAGCTATTTTTTAAACATTTCAATGGTAATGAAAGTAATCTTAATTGGTTGGATAAACTTCAATTAAAACCAGAAGTGCAAGCAAAACTCGCAGATAAAACTTCGGCAAATATAATTTATTTCTCACAAAAAGCATTACTTGATAAAGAAGAGGGAATTGAACTAAGTATCACTGACTTAAAGGCTTTAAATAAGGTAATGTGCAAAGGCGACCGCTATGCTAAGAAATATAAACGTGAAATGATTGAAGCCAATTTGCGTTTAGTAATTTCTATTGCTAAAAAATACGCTAATCGTGGATTGCAATTTTTAGACCTTATTCAAGAAGGCAATGTTGGTTTGATGAAGGCGGTAGATAAGTTTGAATACCGCCGTGGTTATAAATTTTCCACTTATGCCACTTGGTGGATTAGACAGGCTATTACACGTTCTATCGCTGACCAAGCGCGCACCATTCGCATTCCAGTCCATATGATTGAGACTATCAACAAACTTAACCGCGTGCAGCGCGCCTTATTACAAAAACACGGCCGTGAAGCTACCCCAGAGGAGCTAGCCGAAGATATGGAATTGCCAGAATACAAAATTAGACGCATTCTTAAAATAGCTAAAGACCCGCTATCAATGGAGACCCCGGTTGGCGATGAGGATGATTCCAGCGTTGGCGATTTTATTGAGGATGCTAAATTGACCTCACCACTAGAAGTCGCTACCAAAGAAGGTTTAAAAGAAATTACCAATAGTTTGTTAGACAGCCTATCGCCCAGAGAAGCCAAAGTGCTTAAAATGCGTTTTGGCATTGGTCTCAATAATGATAACACCCTTGAAGAAGTGGGCAGACAATTTGATGTAACTCGTGAACGTATTCGCCAAATTGAGGCTAAGGCGCTACACAAATTACGTCACCCCTCACGGGCGCATAAATTAAATAGTTTCTTAGAGTAGGCTTTTGGGGGCCTATAGCTCAGCTGGTCAGAGCAATCGACTCATAATCGATTGGTCGTAGGTTCAAGTCCTACTAGGCCCACCACCTAAAAACCTACTAAATACCAAAACACCCCACAAAGCCTTCTAAACAAAGGCTTTACAATTATCACAAGCATAGCCAATAGCAGCAAAAGCTAAACTAAATGGTAAAAAACATAGCGCGACCATAATTAAACAAAATTAACTGTGCTATCTTTATCAACCATACCTAGGTAGTGTTATAAAGTTAGTTTTTGGGTTTAGCGTCTATATCAAAAACAGACTTGTTTAATTTGTGTATTAATCATTATCAACCTCCAGTAGTTGGTGGGAAAAAAGCCACCTCATCACTGCTGTTAATTATGGTGTTATCATCAACTATGGTTTGATTGACAGCACATAAAACTGATGTTGATAAAAAATCAATCTTGGGTTCTTTAGCATTAAGCGCTGTTTTTAACGCTTTTACTGTGATTGGAAACTTGCCATTAAAGCTCGTATTTTCTATCTGCTCTTTTAATTTGCCAAAGTATAGAATTTGCATCTATCCTCCTACTTGGACCATATTGCGCAATTCAATATTGTATTTGTCTTCATTAAAATAGTGCTTTTCTGGTTTTAGAGTAACGGCATTTATAATCTGCTGTTTAATAATTTTATCGCTACAGCCTCCTCGCAATAAATCTTTAAGTTGCAGGCTATTTTCTTGCCCTAAACACAAAATTAAATCTCCTTTAGTAGTTAAACGCAACCGATTACAACTAGTGCAAAAAGGTTGTGATAGCGCAGCTATAAAGCCAATTTTAGTATTACTATTTGTTATTGAAAAATTAGTAGCAGGTCCAGCTGTGGTTGGGGCGTTAACAGCATTTAAGCGATTAGGCAAGTGAGTGTCAATGCGGTCTTTAATTTTAGTTAACGGGTAGTGTTGCGATAGTGCTTTAATACCAGAAGTACCAATTGGCATAGTTTCAATAAAACGTATATCAACACCTTTATCAATTGCAAAATCCACTAGTGCTTCTATTTCATCATCATTTATATTGTTCATAACTACCATATTTAATTTAATAGGGTCCATACCAACACTAATAGCTGCATCAATACCGCTTAATACTCTTTGTAAATCGCCACCCCTAGTGATTGAGTAAAAACGTTGCTTGTTAAGGGAATCAAGCGAGATATTGGCGCGATTGACCCCTGCTGCAAATAATGCTTTTGCTTCATTGCCAAGCAAGTGGGCATTGGTTGAGATGGGCAGGTCGGTAATGTTGGGGTTTTGCTTAATGAGTTTTATTAAGGTGACAATATCTTTTCTAAGTAGAGGCTCACCACCAGTTAGGCGCACCTTAGATATGCCCAAATCAGCAAAAATACCCACAATGCGAGCAATTTCTTCATAACTAAGAATGTCTAGGCGCATACTATGGGCTTTGTCATCCTCAGGACGGCAATACCAGCAACGATAATTACAGTGGTCAGTAACTGATATGCGCAAATAGTTTATACAGCGGTCAAAAGAGTCTATCAACATGGCAGATTGATTATACACCCAATATTGGTAAAACTATATTAAATACCAAAAACAACACTTGCTTGGTTATCTAAAAATAAATAACTCAAAGATAGACAAATGGGCAAATGGTCTTGGTTATCATCACTAATAAATACAAAAAAATCAGTATTTGAGTTCTGTGAATTTATTGCGGCGCATTTCCTCTTCCTTAACTTAGCCTAAATTCACAAAACAAAATCAATAAATTAATATACAATACTTAAACATTAAATAGAGCTTTTAATTTATAAACTTATTCAAAAGTTTTTGGGAGAAAAATTTGTATAGTTTTGAATTATATCTTTTGAACCATTAATATATTATTTTGTGCGAGTATGAGATTAAAATTTATGGTTTTTATATTGTTAAAATAATAGTTTAGATGTGTAATTAAAATCCTATTAAGACCAAAAGATGAATACTAAACTCATACAACCAGTACTAAAAATTGCCAGACAAGCTGGTAAAGATATTTTATCTTGTCGTGATAGCGGTTTGTGTATTAGTCAAAAATCCAATAAAACCAAATTTACTCAAGCAGATTTAAGGTCCAACCAAATCATCACCCAAGCGCTTAGTAAGCTAACCCCAACCACACCCATTTTATCAGAGGAAAATAACATTAATCATAGCTTTGATACTCGTAAAAAATGGACTAATTACTGGCTAATTGACCCTCTTGATGGCACTAAAAATTTTATTGATAATTCTGATGAATTTTGTATTAATATCGCCTATATCAGCGACCATCGCCCAATTTTTGGCGTTATTTACACCCCTGTTAAACAAACCTTTTACTACGCTCATAAAAAATTAGGCGCATTTGTTAAAAACCAAAATCATATTAAGCCCTTAATAACAAAACCAGCCCACATTCCACTACGCATTTTAATTGGCAGTTATTCTTCTGATAATCCCAAGCTAAAACAACACTTAAATACTTATGAAAATTACCAATTAAAAAATATGGGAAGTGCTTTAAAATTCGCCTACATTGCCGAAGGTAAATACGATTATTATCCTAGATTTGGCAAATGCTACGAATGGGATACCGCCGCTGGAGTTTGCATATTGGAAAATGCTGGTGGTAAAGTCATCACTAAAAACAACCAGCCTCTATCCTACAACCAATCCCCACAATTACTAAGTCCTATTTTCTTTGCTAGTGGAAGCTAATCAATATAACTTATTACTTATTAAAAGCAGTTTACAAGTGAGGTAATTTATTTTGCTTCAACTATTAACAATTTTCCCCTAACTGCTAATTATTTGCATTTTCACATCCCACTCATTAGCATCAATATTATCAACTAACTGACAGCTATGGGCAAGACCATAGATTTTAGGGACTTTAAATAGACTTTGTTTACGACTAAATGCTAAACTTTTGTCATAAAAACCAGCGCCCATTCCCAAACGATTACCATGTTTGTCAAAACCTACTAACGGCGCTAGTATTAGATTTAGTTTTTTAGGATGATAAGGTTTTTTAACAATTGGTTCAACAATGCCAAAACGGTTACTGTGGTAGCTATTTGTCAGCGCAGAGAAATAAAATTTATCCTTAGCTATAACTGGGATAAAAACTTGCTTACCCTGTTTAATTAAAAAGTCAATAATTAGTTTAGTATCTAATTCTCCATCAAAAGCTACATACAATCCTATGCGATAAGAGAGACGAAAAATAGCTTGTTTTTGGCATTTATAAAGCACAGACCTAGCGTTATGTCTTTGTTGTTGTTTAGATAATAGTTGGCGTTTTTTTCTTAATTTTTTACGCAGATTAGTTTGTTTGTTATTAAAAACTTGCATTGATATGAGCTGTGACCTTTTAAGTATAAAATACCAAGTTTAGAGAAAAAATAATTAAAATTGCAAACTTATAAATCAGTCCAACAGGCATTAAATCCATTATGCCGTGTTAGGGTTTGACTCAAACCCTTTGGTTTAAGGCGGAGTTGTGAATCATACCTCAGGCTGCTTAAAATAATAAGTATGCGCAATAGTAATCAATCTCATCTCCTTATTATGAATCTAAGTATCGGTTTGAAATACTTGCCCTAATCACTAACATAACAGATAAGAAAATTATATCATTTTGTTTTGGGTGGTTGTAAACTAAATGGTGATTTTTATAATTGGCTATGGTTTATATAACTAACAATAAAGACTTATGTTGTCATACTTTTTTAAAAACTAAAATGTATTCGTGCTTAAAAATATAAAAACCACCCGCAAGCGCGCGGTATCTCCACAGATTTTCTTGGTTTAATTTTGCGCGATTGCCAACCATATTTTTTACTAAAATACTTTTTAGTTTTAGATTTTTACCACGTTTTAGGGTTTCTTGCATAAGATGAAAACCAAGAGGCACCCACTCGCTATTTGTATATTTATCACCAATAACAATGCTTAAATATCTGTTTCGGTCTAACAGGTCAGAAAAATTTTCTATTACATCGCCAAATTTTGTACTAAATTCCTCAACTGTTGTAGCGTTGCATAAATCCGCTTTTTTATTACTAAACTTTATTACATCGTGGTATGGAGGATGTAGAATTATCAAATGAATACTTTTTTGGCTTATTTTATTTAGAGATTTCAAAACTTGCTCGCGAGCTTCTTTTGTTGTGCTATCAGCAATAATAACTTCTGAGAAAACCTTATCTCCATTTGAAGCCTCACTATTGACATTTTTTAAAGCAATGCGCGCAACTTCTGGCACAAGTTCAATACCTATACCGTGTCGTCCTAGTCTTTTTGACTGAATAAGTGTTGTGCCATGACCTAGAAAAGCGTCCAAAACAACATCACCTTTTTTGGTAAATCGGCGCATCATTTGATGCGGAATTTGTGGAATAAAGTTACCGTGATAAGCATTATTATGCGCGCCAGAACTATCTCGCTCACCAATAAGCCACAAACTATCTGTAAGTATATCGCTATATTCCTTCCAATCATCTAAATTTAGATCATTGATTTTTGCCACTATGTTAATTTATTAAAGCGTTTATTTTAGCTTATAAATTATAATTGGTGGAGCTAAGCGGGATCGAACCGCTGACCTCCTGCGTGCAAAGCAGGCGCTCTCCCAGCTGAGCTATAGCCCCAATATGGCGATTGTTTTAGGAATTATCAAAACTGCAAAATTATACGGCTATCACCTATTAGTGTCAATGGTAAAATAGGTTCTTATGTTAAAACTTAGCGCTGTTCTTATAGCCTATCCTGATATAGATGATTTTGAACAATTAGTTAAAAAGATTAAAAACTTGGCTGAAAATTCAGGCGAACGTTTTTTTAAGATTGATGTTAAACCTCAATTTCACGATACACCTGATAACTGGGAAGACCGATTAGAAGCCGCTTTTTATTGATATGGAAAATTTTAAATACTTAAATAAACAAAGCGATGTATTTGATGCTGAGGAATTTAGCGATGTGCAAGCATCAAAGGGGCAATTAAAGGCGCAACTAAGTTTTTATCAAAAGCAATTAAACAGCTTATCTAGGGCTTCTCAAACCAAAGATAGGATTGACTGCCTATTGCGTATTGCCCGCATTCAAATTGAGCTCCATCAAGCTAAAGATGCTTGGGATAGAGCGTTTGAGGCATTTAGCTTGGCTGAGAAAAATTCCTTGTGGGAACAAGCGGTAGAAGCTTGCGACGCCTTATTTTTAACAGAAGGTCCTGATGCTTTGGTTGCGCTAGGCCATGGGCTGTGGCTGGGCGTTACTGTGCCCATTGAGGCAGAATTAAGTGTCGCTATGCTACAGCATTTAATAACAGAATCGCCCGATGAATCCGATACCAAAGCCGTAGCTGCTACTATTGCCCATTATATTGCTGAAACCCGCACCGCTAAAGATAGTGATTTAAGTTTATTTACCAGTCAGCTACTTGCAAACGTTGCTGATAATCATAGCAGGATTAGCGACCAAGGTAGTTTTGATGTTTGGCGTAAAAGCTTGCAATTAGATAATCCCGATGTATTTTTACCAAAACTATCACTAGCAATTGATAAACTAATAGATGATAGGTGGTGGTTTAGTAAAGATGAGATTTACGCTAGGTTAGATGAAACTCAAAACCAAAATTAAAATTTGCGGCATTTGTCAAACCAAAATTGCAAACCAACTAATAAATTACCCAATTGATGCAATTGGTCTGGTGTTTTACGATAAATCACCTAGATTTGTGGATATAAAACTTGCTAATGCTATTATTGAAGTTTTGCCGCCATTTGTAAATAGAGTGGGCTTATTTGTAAATGCTAGACCTGATTTTATTACTAATGTTTTAGCCGAAGTGGCGCTAGATACTCTACAATTTCACGGTGATGAAACACAAAAGCAATGTGAGCGCTATCAACTACCGTTTATAAAAGCGGTAAGAGTTGATAACAGCACTAATCTTGACAAAGTTGCTAAACATTATCATCAGGCAAGCGCTTTATTATTGGATACACGCCACAGCAATAAATACGGCGGTACTGGTGCGGTGTTTGATTGGTCTTTGATTCCGACTAAGCTGGCGCTACCAATTATTCTAGCAGGCGGCTTAACTGCAGATAATGTTGCTAAGGCTATCTCCCAAGTAGGTCCTTATGCCGTTGATGTTTCATCAGGAGTAGAAACTAGTCTAGGCATTAAAGATTTAACTAAAATAGAGCAATTTATAAACAAAGTATATGGCGTATAACCTACCTGATGATAGAGGCCATTTTGGCGATTATGGCGGTGTTTTTATTGCCGAAACCTTAATACACGCTGTTAGTGAGCTAAAAGATGCTTATAATAAATACAAAAATGATAGTGATTTTCTAACTGAATTTAAACTAGATTTGGCTCAATATGTTGGCAGAGAAACACCTTTGTATTATGCGCAAAATCTAACCAAGCACATTGGCGGCGCTCATATCCATCTAAAACGTGAAGACCTAAATCATACTGGTTCTCATAAGATTAATAATACCATTGGTCAAATTTTACTGGCTAAAAGAATGGGTAAAACGCGTATTATTGCTGAGACTGGAGCTGGACAGCATGGCGTTGCCACCGCCACTGTTGCCGCACGTTGCGGGCTTGAGTGCGTTGTGTATATGGGTGAGGTTGACCTTAAACGTCAAGCGTTAAATGTTTATCGGATGCAACTGCTTGGAGCCCAAGTAGTGCCAGTAAAGAGCGGTTCTAAAACTTTAAAAGATGCTCTAAATGAGGCAATGCGTGATTGGGTGAGCAATATTGATAATACTTTTTACATTATTGGCAGTGTTGCCGGCCCTCACCCTTATCCAATGATGGTGCGTGACTTCCAAAGCATAATAGGTAAAGAAACAAAGGCGCAGTTCGCCTCCCAAATAGGCGGCTTACCAGATGCTTTGGTCGCTTGTGTTGGCGGCGGTTCTAATGCGCTGGGTTTATTTTATCCATTTATTGAGGATAAGCAGGTAGCACTTTATGGTATAGAAGCCGCCGGCTATGGTTTAGATAAGCCCAATAAGCATGCAGCTCCGCTATGCAAAGGCAGTATTGGCATACTACACGGTAACCGCACTTATTTAATGCAAAATGATGCGGGGCAAATTATTGAAGGACATTCTATTTCTGCTGGACTGGATTATCCCGGAGTTGGTCCTGAACACGCTTATTTAAAGGATACAGGCAGAGCAAAATATACCAGTATTAATGATAAAAAAGCTCTTGATGCTTTTCATTTGCTTACTAAAACCGAAGGCATTATGCCCGCCTTAGAATCTGCTCATGCTATCGCTTATGGCAAAAAACTTGCCCAACAACTTGGCAGCGACAAACATATAATCATCAATCTATCTGGCAGAGGCGATAAAGATATCCACACTGTGCGCTCAGCTAAATAGCTAATTCTATTAACTTAGGAATAAAAAGCAGGCAAACCGCAGCTTTAATAGGTTTTTGATAGTATTGCTTAAGAATGGTTGCATAATTTTGCAGTTGAGACTGATGGCTTTGACTTTGCTCTGCTAAAAAATTGTCTAAACTTTGATTGGGAGTAGGATATTGAGTTTTGTAGTCAATAATCCATAAGATATTGTTATCAATAAATAGTCTATCAACAACAATAGTCTGGGTAATATTGTGGTATTTATCAAGTTGGTGAAATGTTTTTTCAACCAAAGTGGATGTTCTAGGTTTAAATAACCACTGATAGAAGTCAGCAGTTTCTAGTTTAGTTAGTAATTGGGTTGTTAAATTGCTAGCATTGGTAACTAACTTTGGGCTAATACCGAGCGCTTGTAATTGACGTTTTAGTATTATTTTATCTGGTATAAGTGTTTTTTTAAGGTGGTGATGTTCTAAGATAGTATGAACAAAGGCGCCAACTTTTTGTTGGCTTGCTAAGTTTAAATTTAGGTCAACAGCACTATGTTGCTTTTCGCTAATAATGGTTTTTGTGTTTAATAATTGCTGTTGTTCTTGGTAGGCTAATAGTGGCGCTTGCTGATTTTTTATTGGTTCTTTTGTTTTTAACGGCGGAGCAAAATTAGGCTTAAATTGCTTCCATAATAATGCTAATAATGAGCTTGAGACTGGGGCTTTATTGCTTTCTGCCTTGTGCCCTAAAAAAAAGTTTTTTGCCTTAGCTCTAGTGCTTGCAACATAAAGTAAGCGAATTAATTCATAATCGTTTTGGCGCTTGATTTGAGCTTTAATATAGTCATAGGTTTTACTTTGCCCACTAGCGCTTGCAGACTTAATTACTGCGCTTAATACGCCATTATCAGTTTCTATAAAATGTAGTATTGGGGAGGTGTCCTTTCTTGGCATGCGCCCTAAACCGGGTAGGATTACACAATCAAACTCCAAACCTTTAGCCCCATAAATTGTCATTAAATGCACTTTGGCTATGTTTTTACTATCTTGATATAAATTATTTAATTGATTAGTCAAAGTTTGGCGATTGATGCTACCTGCGTTTATTTGTTGTCTAGTCAATAAATCTAAAAACATTATCTGAGCTTCTTTATCAATCTCATCTAGGTAATCACCTACCTCTAATTGTTTTAAGATAATGCGCACTGATTGGACTAAATCTATTCTACTTGCTTGATTTATAAATGGAGTAAATACTTGGACTAAAATACCTAGCCTTGTTCGGGCGTGATGGGTTAATTTTTCACTGGTTAATAAGTCATTAATGGCTTGCCAAACTGATAAATACTTCTCATTTGCTATTAATAATAAATCTGCTAATTTTAAGCCAAACCATGGGCATCTTAATAAACTAAGCCATGATAATTTATCCGCTAAATATAATAAAGCACAACTAAGTGAGATTAAATCTTTGAGATGGCGATTATTAGCTAATGAATAAATTTGCTGAGCATTAAAATCAATATTGCGCTGATTTAAAGCAGAAATAATATGGTTTAAATGCGATCGAACGCGCACTAAAATCGCAATTTCCCACTGCGGATACTTGATTTGTTGCTGCTGGATAATATCACAAACTGCTACTGCTTCTTGTATTTGTTGGTCTTGATGAAAACCAATAAATTTGGTTGCCGTTTTTGTTAGTTGTGGGTTATCACTACTACTTTTAGCATAACTAATAGCACCGCTATTAATGTCGTTATGTTTGGGGAAAATATCTACAAAATAGCTATTATTATCTTTAACTAATTTTGGTTGTGAGCGAAAATTTTGCTCTAATTGTAATAATATAGGTTTAATATTGCCTATGCCATTTTGTTGAACTTGTAAAAAAAGCCCGACTTGCGCTTGACGAAAACGATAAATTGACTGCATGGGGTCTCCCACTAAAAACAAAGTTTTACCTTGGTCAGCGCGCCAATCTTTAGTGATGGCTTTTATCAATTCAAACTGGGTTTTAGAAGTATCCTGAAACTCATCTACTAATAAATGGTCAATAGCGTTATCTAAATATAGCGATGCTTCTGACGGATTACTCTCATTTGTTAATAAATTAACCGCTTCACTTGCGATTTGGATAAAATCTACCGCGCCAATTTGAGCAAAATTAATAAGCAATTGAGCAGCGCAAAGTTTTAATACCGAAAGTATTGCCCCATCAATAGGCCCACCGTCCCAATCTGGCAATTTATCTACCTCTGCTAAATCGGCAATAAATTCCTCCCTTGCCGTCAGATTAAGTATATCAAGCTGTTCTAATTGATAAGTGTAGTTTTTTTTATTAAATCCCAAGGGAAGCTTCGTTTGAACTTTACCAGCTTTGGTGAGGAGTTTGTCAGCCAAAGCGATAAAATCCTCTTGCTCTGGCTTATCAGAGGCAAAATTTGCTTTTACTTCACTACTTAATGTTGGCGATTGGTCAATCAATGCTTTTAAGCTTGGCATTAATTTTAATGCGTTTTTCAGTTTGTCTAAATGTTTGCCAATAATATCTTTTTTTAAATCGTTATTAGCTGCACTATCTTTATTAAGATGACGCAACCACTGGTCACGATTTTTAAGCATTAACACAAATAATTCAATAAAACGCTCACCACTATTATCCAAATGTTGTAACACCTGACTAATTAGTTGCTGATACTTGTGCTCATAAATAAGATTGATAACAGCACGTACCGTATCTTGATAGCAACATTCTAACTGATATGCGTCTTCAATAATTTTGGTAGGAATTAATTTTGTCGCCAATGTCTCGCGACTTACCAATTGTAGAGACAAACCATCAATGGTTGTAATCTGTAAACGTTGTGGGTGGTCTAATAATTGCCAGTTGTGTTTTTTTGAATTACTAAGAACTGTCTTTGCAAAACTGGCGCTTTGTTGTTCGTGAAGGCTTAATTGGTTATTATCAATATTATTAGCATTTTTTAGTAGCTTATTTATACGGTCTTTTAGTTCATTAGCAGCTTGATTAGTAAAAGTCATTACCACTACAGATTCAGGCGTATTAACTTGTGCTAACAAATTTAGATAGCGATCTATCAATAATGAAGTTTTACCTGAACCAGCTGGGGCTTGGACTATAAAAGATTGGGTAGTATCTAAGGCTTTTTTATACATTGTAATTGCGGATTATAACATTTATAAAAACTATTTTTTAGCAGATAATTATTGTTTGACTACCAGCACTGGTCGTTCTAGTAAAAATTTAAAGTATAATACTGACTTTGATTATGTCATATCAAAACATTAACTTAAAAACCAAGTTTAATTTATGCGGTAAAGACGCTTATCAATTACCTCACTTGGCAAATGCCACTAAACATAATTGGAGTATTTGCGGTAATTATAAAGGTGGTGATTTACCTAAAGTAGTTGATATTAACGCCAATGCAATGATTGGTCTTAATTTAGTATTTGGACTAACAACTAAGCAACTACCTTGCTTAACTGGTAGTTTTAAGGCAACATTTATTATGCCTTGTCAACGTTGTTTAGAACCAATGAATCTCATTATTGCTGAGCAAATAAAGTTGGTTTTTGCCCCCAGAGGCACAAGTATTGATACTGATGACTATGAATTAATTGATTTAACTGATAAAATACTACAAGTTGATAGCATAATTGCTGATGAGATTTTGCTGGCCATGCCATTATTGCCTAAGCATACTGATAATTGTGCATCTGAGTTAGTACCAGAGACGTTTGTTGCTGATAATCCACACAAACCATTTGGTATTTTAAAAAATAGGAGTTATTATGGCAGTTCAAAAAAGTAAGAAAAGTCCTTCAAAAAGAGGTATGCGCCGCTCACATCAAGCACTTATTAATTCTGTTATCTGCGAAGACCAAGAAACTGGTGAATTACATTATCGTCATCATATTACCGCAAGCGGTTATTATAAGGGCAAAAAAATGATTAATATTGCTACTGAGGAATAATTCAGCACTGACTATGCTAGTGCGTATTGCTATTGACACCGAAGGTGGTGATAAAGGCTTAGAAGCAACTATTCCCGCCAGTTTAGACGCACTGGCAAAATTTAGCGATATTTATTTAATCCTAGTTGGACAAAATGAGCAATTAATTACTACTCTTAATAAACACAACCCAAAAAACTTATTTAGCGACCGCTACCATATTTACCCAAGTGGTGAAAAAATTGCTATGGATGAACCATTATCCTCAGCGATGCGCAAACACAGCGCCTCAATGCGCCTAGCAATCAAATTGGTTAAACAAGATAAAGCAGATGCTTGTGTTAGCGCTGGTAATAGTGGCGCTTTAATGGCGATTTCGCGTGCGGTGTTAAAAACTATCTCTGGTATTAATCGCCCAGCAATAGCTACTTACCTGCCAACTAGAACTGGCAGTGATACCTACATTTTAGACCTAGGCGCAAATATTGATTCCAGCGCTGATGATTTGCTTAGTTTTGCAGTAATGGGTTCAGTAATAGTGCAAAATACCAAAAATATTAAAAACCCCAGTATTGCCCTCCTTAATATTGGTTCAGAAGATATAAAAGGCAAAGCGGTAATTAAGAAGACGGCAGAATTATTAACTACGAGCGACTTAAATTACCACGGTTTTATTGAGGCGGATACTATTTATACTGACCCAGTTGATGTGGTAGTTTGTGATGGTTTTGAGGGTAATTTGGTATTAAAAGCTAGTGAAGGCGCTGCTAATATGATTCACTTTTATTTAAAAAAAGCCTTTTATCGGACTTTTTGGACTAAATTTATCGCTTTTTTAGCAATGCCAGCACTAAAAGATTTTAAGAAGCGGCTAGACCCTAAGCGCTACAATGGCGCTAGTTTACTCGGACTAAAAGGCATTGTGATTAAAAGCCATGGTAGCGCTTGCGCGCTTAGTTTTCTTTACGCTATTACAGAGGCAAGACTAGAAGCCTCCAAACAAATTAATGTTAAAATTCAACAAGAAATAGGACTTAAATTAGCCACAATAAAACAATGACTTACGCACGTATTATCGGTAGTGGTAGTTATTTACCACCCAAAATTGTTACTAATGATGACTTAGCAAAAATATTAGATACTTCTGATAACTGGATTCGCACACGCACCGGCATTATCAAACGTCATATTGCCTGTGGTGAAACAGCCTGTGATTTGGCGCAAAAAGCCACAATTAAAGCCTTAACTGCCGCTAAGTGCAAGGCTAGTGAATTGGATTTAATCGTTGTTGCCACTACTACACCAGATTATATTTTCCCTTCAACCGCTAGTTTATTACAAAGTAGAATTGGCGCCACTTGCCCAGCATTTGATTTACAAGCAGTATGCGCCGGCTTTATTTATGCTCTTAGTAATGCTCAGCAATATATTGAAAATGGTAGCGCTAATACTATATTGGTAGTTGGTAGTGAGGTATTATCAACCATTGTAGATAAAAATGACCGCAATACCGCTGTGCTATTTGGCGATGGAGCTGGCGCTGTGGTTCTTAGAGGTGATAAACAAACCGGTATTCTACACAGCAAACTTAAAGCCAATGGCAATTATTATAGTAGTTTGTATGTGGATAAAAAAAGCGGTTTTGTGCATATGCAAGGCAACGAAGTATTTAAAATTGCAGTTCAAGAATTAAGTGAAATTGCGGGGCAAACATTAGCTGAGTGTCCTTTGGACGGACCGCTAGATTGGATGGTGCCTCATCAAGCAAATATTCGTATTATTACCGCTGTTGCAAAACGCATCAAACAACCACTAGATAAAGTAATAATAACTGTTAGTGAACACGCTAATACCTCTGCTGCTTCTATTCCTCTTGCCCTTGATAAAGGTATAAACGATGGTCGCATTAAAAGGGGTGATAGCTGCTTACTAGAAGGTATTGGTGCTGGTTTTACTTGGGGTAGTGTTTTACTGCGATTATGATAGATGAACTTAGCGCGTGGTTATTATTATTAAAAGCGCCATCTTTGGGAATTAGAACCTTATATCAAGCACTTAAATATTTTGAAACTCCACAAAATATTTTAACTAGCACACAAAGTATGCGTTTGCAATCCAAAGTATTTAAAAAAGCAACGCTTGACTGGATAGAAAATGCCAATCCTAAACTAATTGCTGCTGACCTTGACTGGAAAAAGCAAGATAATTGCCATATTCTGACTATCTCAGATAAAGATTATCCGCAACAATTACTAAACATCACCGACCCACCGCCAATACTTTATATCTGTGGCGATACTACCATATTAAATAATAGTCAAATTGCTGTGGTTGGTAGTCGTAATCCAACACCAGCAGGTGTTGCCGCTAGCAAAGAATTTAGCGAACAACTATCTAAACAAGGCTTAATTATTACTAGCGGTTTAGCAAGCGGTATTGATGCTAATGCACATATAGGCGCCATTAGTGCTGGCGGTAATACTATTGCTGTTTGTGGCACAAGTTTAGATAGAGTTTATCCGTCTAAGCATAAAAATTTAGCTCATCAAATTAGTCAATGTGGCGCTTTGGTATCAGAATTTAGTATCAGCACCCCACCTATTGCTAATAATTTTCCCAAACGCAATCGTATTATCACCGGTATGGCACTGGGAGTTTTAGTGGTAGAAGCACAAACCAATAGTGGTTCTTTAGTAAGCGCACGTCTTGCAAACGAGCAAGGACGCGAAGTGTTTGCCATTCCCAGTTCAATTTATAATAACCAAGCCAAAGGTTGCCATCAATTAATCAAACAGGGAGCAGGACTGGTTGAAAATATCCAAGATATTTTAACCAATATTGACTTTAAAAAAGCAAATAGCGTCCCTACTAATAATTTGGCTAGAGAAAAAATGCAAAAAAATCCACAAACAGATAATATACTATTAAAATATCTAAGTTATAAACCATGCACAATTGATGAATTAGCGCAACAATCAAGCCTAAATATAACACAGATAAGTGAGCAATTATTATCACTGGAATTAAGTGGGCAAGTTCATTGTCTAGCCGACGGACGTTTTGTGCTGGGATAATTTAAAATAAAAAGGAGTTGTTATGCTTAGTAACCATAGCGTTTTAGATGTGCTTAGTTTTATGTTTGACTATTTATTTGAGGGTAAAGAACCAATCAATGACCGCGATTTAAAAGCACAATTGAGCGCGGCTGGTTTTGATAAAACTGGTATTGATAATGCTCTTAATTGGCTTGATAATATTTCTTTATTGCAACAAGGCAAGACCAAAATCATTAAAACTAAGCACAAAAGCATACGTCTTTACAGTCCTTTGGAGCAGCAAAAAATTGACATAAAAGGACGTAATTTTTTATATTTTTTAGAAAGCGTAAATCAACTAAATCCTACTCAAAGAGAACTAATAATCAACCAAGCAATGTCTTTGGGAAGTGGTGCGGTTTCACTAGAAGATATTAAGTGGATTGTGATGATGGTCTTAGGTAATGAGAATAATGCGACCACCGATTACGATTTTTGGTTAGAAACACTAATGACAGACCATAAGCAACATACATTGCAATGAATCTGGTCATTGTTGAATCGCCAGCAAAGGCGAGGACCATTGCTAAGTTTTTAGGACGTGACTTTGTAGTTGAGTCTAGCATAGGTCACATCCGCGATATAGTTAAAAAAGATATGGGTATTGATGTTAGCAATAACTTTAAGCCCAGCTATGTCATAAGTAGCGACAAAGTAAAAATAGTTGCTAAGCTCAAAAAATTAACCAAACAAGCTCAGACCATCTACCTTGCAACTGATGAAGACAGGGAGGGAGAATCTATTGCTTGGCATTTAGTCCAAGCACTAAAATTACCAGAAAACACCTCTCGTATCGTATTTCACGAAATTACTAAACCGGCGATTACAAGAGCTATTGAAAAACCTAGAATAATTAACAAACCTCTAGTTGATGCGCAGCAGGCAAGAAGAGTAATTGACCGCCTAGTAGGCTTTGAAATATCGCCAGTGCTGTGGCGCAAAATATCAGGCGCAAAATCAGCCGGCAGAGTTCAGTCTGCAGTGGTTAGATTAGTGGTGGAAAAAGAACAGGAAATTAATGCCTTTAAGATAAGCAGCAGTTATAAAGTTAGCGCCGAATTAGTAACTGATAGCAAGGTAGTTCTAGCAGTTAAATTAAGTGAAGATTTTACCACCAAAACTGAAGCCAAGACATTTGCTAACCATTTATTAAGCGCAGATTTAGTAGTTAAAAGTATTCAAAAAATACCCACTAAACGTAAGCCACCACCGCCATTTATGACCTCATCGCTACAACAAGAAGCGGCGCAAAAATTAGGTTTGAGTGTTAAACAAACAATGATTATTGCCCAAAACTTATATCGTGATGGTCATATATCTTATATGCGCACAGATTCGTTAAATTTATCAGAACTAGCCATTAAGCAGGCTAGCGAGTTTATTAATAAAAAATATGGCAAAGATTACTTGCAAATAACCCGCTATAAGTCAAAATCAACCACTTCCCAAGAAGCCCACGAAGCAATTCGGCCTACTGATTTAACCAAAGTGAAAATCAGTGGACTTGAGGATAAGGATAATACTCAAAAACTTTATCAATTAATCCACAGACGCACTCTAGCTAGTCAAATGAGCGAAGCGCAATTGGAAAAAACTCAAATCAATGTTGCAATTAGTGGTCGTAGCGAGCAATTTATCGCAACTGGCGAAGTATTAAAATTTGATGGTTTTTTAGCAGTTCATGCTAAAGACAATAAAGACAAACTATTGCCGCCGTTTAGCCTAGGCGATAAATTAAATTTAGCCACACTTGAGGCAAAACAAACTTTTACTCGCCCTCCTAGTCGTTATAGCGAGGCAAGTTTAGTGAAAAAAATCGAAACTATGGGTATTGGTCGCCCCTCTACTTTTGCTACTATGATTTCTACGGTTCAAGAACGCGGTTATGTTATCAAAGATAATATTGACGGTAAATTGAGAACTTGTGAAGCGATTAATATTGTGAAAAATAAAATAACTGAATCTAGACAAAAAATGCTAATCGGAGCTGATAAGAACAAGCTATCCCCCAGCGCCACCGCTTATTTAGTAACTGATTTTTTGGTAAAATACTTTGATGATATTATTGATTATCAATTCACTGCTAATTTAGAAACTGATTTTGATAAAATTGCCAATCAAGATAAAATCTGGTATGAGGTAGTAGCTAAATTTTACCAGTCATTTCACCCTAAAATCGCTAATTCTACCGATATTAAAAGAGAGCAAATTAACTATAATCGTAATTTAGGCACACATCCCGATAATAGTAAGCAGGTAAGTGTTAGGATAGGCAAGTATGGCGCTTTTGTTCAAATCGGTAATAAAGATGATTCCGAAGCTCCAAAATTCGCCTCTCTTAAAAAGGACCAAAATGCTGATACCATAACACTTGATGCAGCATTAGAACTTCTTAAATTACCAAGAGAGGTAGGCAAAACCGCTGATGGAACTATTATCACTGCAAACTATGGTCGCTTTGGTCCTTATATTCAGTATGGCAAAAAGTATGTCTCTATAAAACCAGAAATACCTGAGAAAATAACATTAGAAAAAGCACTACTACTAATTACTGAAAAAGAAAAATTAGCGACTAATCGTGTTATCAAAATTTTTAAAAATTCCGATATTCAGATTCTAAACGGTAAATTTGGTCCCTATATCACTAATGGCAAAAAACGTGGTAGAGGTCAAAAAAATATCACTGTCAAAAAACTTTTTCCCAACCAAAATCCTAAAGATCTAACTTTGCAGCAGTGTGAAAAGGCATTGGGCTAGTGAACGTTCATGGATTAGCAGGGGTATTGACAACCGCTAATGGTGAAAATGCTGAGCAACCACCCCTAAGGTTACAAGCTCTTAGCCAATAGCGGTAGCTAGTTTGGGGAGCTAGACCAGTATCAACGACTCTATTTGCGCCACTCTCGGCGCTAATACAACTACTATTACTTGACTGACTACTTGTGCTGCGACAAAATTGGTAAAAATCAATTTCACTCCCAGCATAATTCCACTCTATAAGAATAGTGGTAGCATCTACAGTAGTGAGGTCTGGTGCTACTAGTGGAGGTTCTGGAGCTGCAATAAAATCGTAGGCAAAGATTGGATCTTGAAAAACTCTAGTAATCAGCCAGATAATAGCGCCATTTGACCAAATATCACGAGTTTGGGATTCCACACCAAAATCTCTGCTTACATCTCTTATTTTAGTGGCTAAATTATAAGCAAAAATTTTACCAGTATTATTGGATACCCACATTGTTGTGCCATCTGACCAGATACCTGTTAGACTGTTTTCTAAAGTATTAAAATCTTGACTTGGCACTGGTGCTTTGGTGGCTAAATTATAAGCAAAAATTTTACTATCAAGTCCATCAGCTACCCACATTGTTGTGCCATCTGACCAGATACCGTTTGGAACCCTATTAGATGCCAAACTAAAATCCTTGCCTGCATCCCTTATTTTAGTAGCTAAACTATAAGCATAAATTCTAGCATCCATCCAATCGGCGACCCACATTGTTGTGCCATCTGACCAGATACCAAACGGATTGGTATTACCATCATCTAAATCATCAAAATCCTGATTTAAGTTTCTATCTTTAGTGATTAAATTATAAGCAAAGATCATATCACTCCCCCAATCAGCGACCCACATTGTTGTGCCATCTGACCAGATGCCTCCTGGATTTATATTATTGACATCCAACATATCAAAATCTTGTGTTGAATTTTTGAACGAAGTAGGACAATTAAAATAAATACTACGCAGATTATTTATAATCTGGTTAGTGCTTATGGCAGTATTTGTTGTGGTTGCACCAGTGGTGGTAAATGTATCAGAGGCTTTTAAAAAGCGCCTAATTAGCACGCCATCTGTTGTGGTAAGGCGCTTGCCATCAGCATCAATGTCTAAGCTATTATTATAGCCACTTGCTAAAATCTGCTTGATTTCAGCATTGCTTATTGTGCTAGTTATACCAATAACATTGAAACTTTCTTGGTCTGCTAAGTAGCGCTTAATTATACGACCATCTGAGTTAGGCGAACACCCGCTATTGCCATCAACATTTAATCCAAAGGCAACAGTAATATTACTAAACATCATTAAAACTAAGGCGGTAAAAACTAAATGGGGAACATACATTGGTTAATAATTGTTATTGATAAATATTTTTACAAACATGACATTTTTGCGCCAAAAAAATCAGCATAGTGCTATTTTATAATATTTGTTGAAATTTAGCAACTTCTCACACACAAAACATTAGCACTAACTATTAATTATTAAATATGTGATAATAAGCACTAATTTTAAGTTTTATCAGCGCTAATGAATCATCTTTTGCCATCTTGGTTTTGGATTATTGTTTTTTTGCTTTCTATTATTTTTATGCTTTATTTAGGGGCAAACCCCAGTGAGATTACTCAATGGTGGCATTACTTGTTTATTTATAATCTTAGCTTTGGAATGTTGGCGGTAGTTTTGATTATGCGCAATATCTCTTATTTAAAACGTCAAAGTAGCTCAGGTGTGCTGGGGTCAAAACTAACTTTTTCTTTTATCAAAATGGTCCCGCTAATTGCTATTTTACCGTTGGTGTCATTTTATATATTTTCTTTTAATAATATTCAAGGCGCTATTGCTAATATTTTATTATTTGCCGAAGACTTACAACGTGAGCGTCAAAATAAATTAGATGATATTGCCAAAGATTTAGCATTAATTAAATTAGAACAATATCAAACTACAACTCAGTCAATTTTAACTACTATTTTACAAAACAATGATTATACCTCAACTGATGAAAATTATAAACCTACTATGCAATCTATTGTCAATTATTTGATAGATATTGGTATTACCTGTGATATTAAGTTGTATAGCGCTAAAAATGAGCTGATTGCCGCTAGTAGCAATACTGACTTATGCCCAGAACAATTAATTACCGACAAGCAATTTCCCAATTTACCTTTATATGTTAGTGATGTTAAAAAAGGACAGAAGTTTTATAAATCTAAAGCAATTTATAACAATGATAAAGATGCTGTTTTGCGTATCGCCACTACTTTTGCTATGGATAGAAACAGCAATCATTTTTTTAATAAATTAGATAAATCACGTAAGAGCCAAATAAATCTTGAACTTAATTTATCACCACTACGTAAAGCATTTTTAGTAGATATGAGTAGCACTTTGTTACTAACTATTTTAGCAGTGCTGATGATTGTTTTCAAAATGATAAATAATTTAATGCGTCCACTAAACGCTATTTCTAATGCTACTAAAGAGGTTGCCACTGGTAATTATGATGTTTTTATTACCGAGAAACGTTCAGGCGATGTCAAAATCCTAATTGACTTATTTAATCATATGGCAAAACAGGTCAAAACCTCTCAAAACGATTTAGAGACCGAACGCATTTACTTAGAGACTATTTTGCGTTATTCTTATGGAGTAATCGCTTTGGATGAAAAGTATCGTATTAGATTTTTAAATAGCGAGATTAACCATATTTTTCAAATTGATGATTTATCCAACTCTATTCATAAAGATTATTTAACACTTGGCAAGCTTAACCCGCATTTAGCGCCGCTTATTAAGTTAATCAAGCAACATTTTAATAGTAATACTAAGCAGTGGCAAGACACTTTTGAATTAAGTTTAGCAAATAAAAAAAATATTACCTTAGCCGTTCATGGGGCTATTTTAGAAGCTAATGAGCAACAAATTTTAGGGTTTGTTATTATTATTAAAGATATTAGCGAATTGCAGGCAGCGCAAAATAAAGCCGCTTGGGCTGCCGTTGCTATGAAAATGGCACATGAAATTAAAAATCCGCTAACACCTATTCAACTTAGCGCTGAACGTTTACGCAATAAGTTATTGCCACAATTATCTAATAATGATGCTAGTATGTTGGATAAAACTACTAAAACCATTACCGAGCAAGTTAAATCAATTGATATGATGCTATCAGCATTTGCCCAATACGCCAAAACACCAGTGCTCAAAAAGGATAAGCAATTACTTTCTAGTTTAATTAATGAAGTAGTGCAATTATATCAGTGGCAAAAAGATATCAATATAAAAGTTAATATCGCCAAAGGTGAACCACTCCTATACCTAGATAGTTATAGTATTAAACGCGCGCTTATTAATTTAATTAAAAATGCTATTGAAGCAACGATTAAAATACCAACTATTATTACTATTAATTTAAGTTTCTCTACTAAAAATAAGAGTGTAATTTTGGAATTATTAGATAATGGCACAGGTGTTACCGACGAGATTAAAAAACAGATTTTTAAACCCAATATTACTACCAAAAAAAAAGGTGGTGGTCTGGGAATGTCTATTGTCCAGAGTATTCTAAATGAGCATAATGCTAGTATTAAATTAGATAATTATTTAGTATCTGGTAAAGTCGCTGGCACTAGAGTTAAAATTGTATTTCAAATTGAGGATAATAAATGAGGACAACTATTGGCAGAATACTAGTTGTAGATGATGAGAGGAGCAATATTGAGGCAATGAAAGATAGCCTAGAAGATGTGCATTATAAGGTATGGAGCGCTTTTGATGCTAGCCAAGCGCAAAATATTGTTAGTCAAGAAGAACTGGATTTAGTAATAATGGATATTTGGATGCCGGGTTTAGACGGTATTAGCTTATTAAAACAATGGCGCATTCAAGGGATTAGTGTTCCGGTAGTTATTATGTCTGGTCATGGCGATGTTCAAACTGCGGTAGATGCAATGAAACTAGGCGCTATTGATTATTTCTCTAAACCACTACATAATTTACTACCCAATGTAAGAGCAATATTTGCGCGCTTGGCACAAATGAAAAAGACCAATAATTTTGATATGTCATTCAAACAAGCCAAGGTGGAGTTTGAATATAAGTATTTTGTTTATCACTTAGGGAAAAATGGCTACAATATGGCTAAAGTAGCGCAATTTTGTGGATTGGATAGAACAACTTTATATCGCAAATTAAAAGATTTAGGTATTAACAAGAAATAATATGAAAATTTTGATTTTAGGCGCCGGTCAAGTTGGTTCTAGCCTGTGCAAAAACCTAGCCAAAGATAAACAAAATGATTTAACGGTAATTGATATAGAACGAGGTCAGTTAAACGCACTTAACCGTCATCTCGATATTAAAACCATTTGCGGCGATGTTACTCACACCGCCAATTTAGAGGCGGCTGATATTGTTAATATGGATTTGGTAATTGCAGTTACTACTTCTGATGAAAAAAATATGATTGCTTGCCAAATTGCCCATACTTTATATGGAACAAGAACTAAAATTGCCCGTGTGCGTGAAGCGCAATACTTACATCGCGATGAATTATTTTCCAATCAAGCAATTCCTATTGATTTTGTTATCACTCCTGAGGTATTAATTACCAAATTTATCCATCGCATCATTCAAACCCCAGGGGCAATGCAAGTTCGCGAATTTGAAAATGGGCTGGTTAATTTAGTAGAAACAAGAGTATTTGCCAATACCCCTATCGCAGATAAGCCCATTAAAGAACTACACCAACATTTGCCTAAAACACAAATGAGAATTGTGCAAGTTTTCCGTAATAATACAGTAATTAAAGTAGATGGCAATACCATTATTCGCGGTGGTGACAATGTTTATTTTTTAGCTGAAAAACCTAATATCACTAAGGTGCTTAAAGAATTTCGTCGTAAAGATAAAGCTTATAGACGTATTATGATAGCAGGTGGTGGTGGCATTGGCTACCGCTTAGCAACTCAGTTAGAGGGCAATTATCGCATTCATATTATTGAAATTAACCAGCAAAGAGCCCAAAAAATCAGTCATAGCCTGCAAAGCACTACTGTTATTCACGGCAACGCTTCTGATGAAGTATTATTGATAGAAGAAGGTATTGAACAAACCGATTTATTTTTAGCACTTACCGATTCTGACGAAATCAATGTGATAGTTTCCATTTTGGCAAAAAAACTAGGGGCACACAAAACTGTAGCTTTGGTAAAACGCGATGTGTATGAAAATTTAGCCTTACAAAGTACAGATATTGATATGGTAATATCTCCCGACCATATTACCGCTAGTCGTATTTTATCTTATATTCGCCATGCCGATACTATGCGCGTTTATTCTCTAAGACAGGGTAATGCGGAAGCGTTGGAGGTAATTGCGCATAAAAATAAGCAGTCGGTTGTTGGCAATCCTATTTGGAAAATTCCACTACCTAGCGAAGCAGTAATAGGGTGCATTGTCCGTAATAATAAGGTAATTATGGCATCTGGCAATTTAGTTATAGAAGATGGCGACCATGTTCTACTGATGCTGACTAATATGGATAAAATTCACCAAATTGAAGTTTTATTTCAAGCAGAAAGCTGATGTATTGGCAATTAGTTTTCAAAGTCATAGGTGTTTTACTAATATTTTTCAGTCTAAATTTATTGCCAGTTATATTGGTTTCTCTAATTTATAATGACAACCAATGGCATATACTGATATTAAGTTGGTTAATTACCGCCACAGCAGGTTTACTTATTTGGTTACCATTTGCTCGGTTTGATAAAATTTTTCGTGTGCGTGAAGGAATTGTATTAGTAGTAGGATTTTGGACCGTGCTCAGCGCTTTTGCCACCTTGCCATTTTTATTAAGCCCTGATGTAAATATTAATATTACCAATGCTTTTTTTGAATCAATGTCAGGCTTAACCACTACTGGTGCGACTATTTTTGACCAGTTAGATGGTCTTCCAAAATCTATTTTGTATTACCGTCAACAACTACAATGGTTAGGCGGGATGGGCATTATTGTGTTAGCGGTATCAATTCTGCCTATTTTAGGTGTTGGTGGTACATCACTGTATAAAGCTGAGCATTCTGGTATTTCTCAAGAAAAATTAACACCTAAAATAGCCCAGACTGCAAGGGTATTATGGCGTTTGTATGCTGGACTAACTTTGGTTTGTGCTTGTGCATATTACCTAGCTGGTATGAATTTATTTGATGCTATTGGACACAGTTTTAGCACTATTGCTATTGGTGGGTTTTCTACTCATGATTTAAATTTAGGATATTATGATTCAGCTATTATTGAAATGATTGCCACTGTATTTATGTTAATTGCCGGAGTTAACTTTAGCCTGCATTTTATCGCTTTGCAGCAACGTAAATTCTCTCACTATTTAGCGGATTCTGAGTTTAAGGCTTATATTTTTTTCTTAATATTACTATTGATAATTATTTTTATTACTATTACTAATCAAAATTATTATGAACATTACTTAACCGCTATTCGCCATGTGCTTTTCCATGTAGTATCTATAGCAACTACTACCGGCTTTACTACCCAAAGTTTTTACAATTGGCCGGTTGGCTTACCGATTTTACTAATTTTAGCCAGTTTTGTCGGCGCTTGCGCTGGTTCAACTGGCGGAGGTATTAAAGTAGTGCGTGTTGTAATGATGTTTAAGTTAGGTGCAAGAGAAATTAAACGTCTTATTCACCCTAGCGCCCAAATCAATATTAAGTTAAATAAAAGAAGCATACCTGAGCATATTTTAGGTTCAGTATGGGGGTTTTTCGCTTTATATGTTATTGCCTTTATAGCTATTGTGCTGATGTTATTATTACTAGGTCTTAACGGCCAAACCGCTTTTTCAGCAACTGCTGCTAGTATTAATAACTTAGGACCCGCTCTAGGAGAAGCGGCTTTAAACTACAAAACCATTGATGATACCGCCAAATGGATACTAAGTATAGCTATGTTGCTTGGCAGATTAGAAATTATTACTCTTATGGCATTGCTACATAAAGCATTTTGGCGCTATTGATGTTTCTAGCAGTAGTCAATTATTGGACTTATTTTTATAAATCAGTGTGGTAATATTTGCTATATTGTTGTTTGATATATGCTAGGTCAAATTTGTGGTTTTGTGTTCCTTGCGCTTCTAATTTAATAGCAGCAATGATAGTGGCTAATTGGGCGGTTTTTCGCCAATTAAAATTGTGCATTAAGCCATATAAAATGCCGGCGCGATAAGCATCACCACAACCAGTTGGATCTACTGCTTTAACCTTTAGTGCAGCAATATCTAAACGTTTTTCATCGTAATAAATACTAGAACCCTTAGCACCTTTTGTAACTACTAATGCTTGGACTTGTTTAGCAATTTCAGCAGTACTCACAGCAGCGGTCTTACTAATCATACCTAACTCGTAATCATTAAGCGTTATCCAATTAGCCTGTTTGACGAAAGTCCGTAATTGCTCACAGTTAAATAAAGGCAAACTTTGTCCTGGGTCAAAAACAAATGCGATATTTTGAGTGTATAAATCTTGGGCATGGTTAATCATAGCTTGCTTACCATCAGGGGCAACAATAGCAATATCAGCATTAAGTTTTAGATATTTAATTTGATTGATATGCGCTTTATCCATAGCCCCAGGGTGAAAAGCGGTAATTTGATTATCATCTCGGTCGGTAGTGATAAAAGCTTGGGCGGTGTAGGCATCATTAAGTGTTTTAATATAGCTACTATTAATTCCCAATTTATCTAAACGTTGCCGATATGGTTCAAAATCCATACCTACAGTCGCGATAGGTAGCACCGTCTCACCTAGCATATGCAAGTTATAACTAATATTACCAGCGCAACCACCAAACTCTTTACGCATATCAGGCACATGGAATGACACATTTAGTATATGCACCTTATCCGGCAAAATATGATTTTTAAATCTACCTTTAAATAGCATAATACTATCAAAGGCATAAGAACCGCAAACTAAAGCCGTTTTTGTCATAAATAAGCTAAATAAAAATTTGTTATTTTAGCCTTTGTTTATGGGATAATGGTTGTTTTAAATGCGATTATGAAGTTAATTCATTTTTTAACTGCTTTATTCTTCCCCTTGGTTGTTTTGGCAGAATCATCACAAACTAGTTTTGCCGGTTTCATTCCGCTAATTTTATTAGTGCTGATTTTTTACTTTTTACTTATTCGTCCACAACAAAAACGCGCTAAAGAACACAAAGCGTTGCTCGTTGATTTAAAAAAAGGAGACGAAGTGCTTACCAACGGAGGTGTGCTTGCAAAAATTACCTCAGTTGATAAAGACGATACCTTTGTTATGCTAGAAATTAGCAAAGGCATTGAAGTAAAAGTGCAAAAGCAAGCCATCAATCAAAGAATGCCTAATGGTACGCTTTAGCTAAATTTTATGCAAAATAAATTCCCGTTTTGGAAAAATACCATTGTTGTTATTGCTTTAATATCGGGAATAATTTATGCATTGCCAAACTTATTTGGCACAGATTTTGCAGTTCAAGTGAGTTCTTCTGGGTCAAAAACATTGGATAATCGGATTATTAGTAGTATTAAAAATGTGCTTAAAAAAAATAATATCAACATCAAATCTATTGAAAAAAATCCCTCCAATATTTTAATTCGTCTACTAGATAGCCCCACCCAATTAAGAACTCAAGCATTATTAAAAGAAAAACTTGGAAGGCGTTTTAATATTGCTCTTAACTTAGCGCCTGCTATTCCCGCCTGGTTGCTTAGCCTAAATGCTAAGCCAATGTTTCTGGGGCTAGATTTACGCGGCGGGGTGCATTTTTTGTTAGAAATTGATACCAAAAGTGTTATTGATACTGCATATGAACGTCAACAAAGTGAAGTTAATTTACTACTAAGAAAAAAACGCTTACATCGAAGAGTCAGCTACAAAAATAACGCCCTTGAAGTTTTATTTAGAAATGAAAAAACCAAAACAGAGGGTATTAAACTATTAAAAAAGGAAATTTCTGATTTGGTGCAGAAAGAAAAAATAAGCAGCGATAATAATCCATTATTAGTGAGTTTAGTTTATAGCGATATTGCCTTAAAATCTATATCAAAAAACGCGTTACAACAAAATATTACCACTTTAAGGAATCGGGTAAATGAGCTTGGGGTTTCTGAACCAATAATTCAGCAGCAGGGCAGTAATCGTATTGTGGTGCAATTACCAGGAGTCCAAGATACAGCAAGAGCTAAGGAAATTTTAGGTTCAGTGGCAACATTAGAATTTCGCTTAGTGGATGAAAAACATGATGTTGATAGCGCAATTAGTGGCGGGAAAGCACCAGCTGAATCAAAAATTTATCGTTTCAAAGATGGTCGTCCTTTATTACTTAAGCGACGTATTATCGCAACTGGTGAGAATATCATCAATGCCAGTTCCGGTTTTAGTCAAGAAACTAATTCGCCAATGGTAAATTTATCACTAGACGCCGCTGGCGGGCGGGCAATGCTACGTACCACACAAAAACACTTGCATCATCGCATGGCAGTAGTTTATATTGAAAATAAGGTAGAAACGCTTTATCGCGATGGTAAATTTATCAAGAAACGCAGTAAAACTCAAGATATTATCAATGCTGCAACAATTCAAGGCGTATTTTCCAATCGCTTTCAGATTACCGGCTTGGATAATATAACCGAAGCTAGAAATTTAGCCTTATTATTAAGAGCAGGTTCACTGGCAGCTCCTATTGAAATTATTGAAGAACGTACTATTGGTCCTAGTTTAGGGCAAGATAATATCAATCAAGGCTTTATATCAGTAGTGATTGGATTTTTGCTAGTTTTAATTTTTATGGTTTACCGCTACAAGGTTTTTGGCTTGGTCGCCAATGTGGCGCTAACTCTTAATTTAGTGCTATTAATTGCTGTACTATCCTTGTTGCAGGCTACACTTACCTTGCCAGGTATCGCGGGTATTGTGCTAACAGTTGGTATGGCTGTTGATGCTAATGTACTTATTTTTGAGCGCATCCGTGAGGAATTAAAAATTGGTAATAACACCCAAATTGCAATAAGTAGTGGTTATAACAAAGCCTTTGCAACTATTGCTGATGCCAATATTACCACATTAATTGCAGCGGTGGTGTTATTTAGTTTTGGTACCGGTCCTATTAAAGGCTTTGCCGTTACTCTGTCTATTGGTATCCTAACCTCAATGTTTAGCGCTATTATTGCGTCTCGAGCAATAATTAACTTTATTTACGGCGATGATATTAATGCTAAAACTAATAAACTACTTAGAATATGACAGCTATTGACTTCACTGGAAAACGTAATATAGCAGGTATTTTCTCAATTGTGCTAATTGTAATTGCCACTATATCGCTTAGTTTACAAGGCTTAAAACTTGGTATTGACTTCACAGGTGGGATAATTTTGGAAGTGCAATATCCACAAACAGCTGATATTAATAGTATTAAAAATCAACTTAGTAATGGTGGTTTTTCCGAAGCAAGCGTTCAGTATTTTGGTAATAATACCGACGTGCTTATTCGCCTAAGACCGCAAAATACTAGCTCAGCTAAGCTCAGTTCACAATTACTACAAATTTTAAGAATAAAAAATAATCAAGTGCAGATGCGCCGCGTGGAATTTGTAGGACCAAAAATCGGTCAAGAACTCACTAATGACGGTGCTTTAGCGGTGTTATACGCTCTAATTGGTATTTTGATTTATGTGGCATTTCGCTTTGAATATCGCTTCTCCGTCGGCGCTATTGTAGCGCTGGTACACGACGTGATTATTACACTAGGATTGTTCTCGATATTGCAAATAGAGTTTGACTTGACTGTGCTTGCTGCCATTTTAGCGGTGATTGGTTATTCATTAAACGATACTATTGTGGTTTTTGATCGTATGCGCGAAAATTTTGTAAGCACTCGCAAAACTAACTCAGCAGAAATCCTAAATGATGCCTTAAACCAAACTCTAGCCCGCACTCTGACTACTTCAGGCACCACTATTTTGGTACTACTAGCGTTATTTTTCTTAGGCGGACAAATTATTCACAGTTTTGCTATTGCCTTATTAACTGGAGTTATTATAGGTACTTATTCATCGGTTTATGTTGCTGGGACTATTTTACTTATAAGCAATATCAAAAAAGAGCACTTACTACCAAACGTAAAAGAAAAACAAGCCATCGACCGCAGGCCTTAATCATCTCTTATTTTTTTTAACCGTTGCTTGATTTTGCTCTCTATTCCTCTATCAGTAGGTTGGTAGTAAAGCCGCTCGCCTAATTCAACAGGGAAGTAAGTTTGTCCTTTGGCAATAGCATCAGCTTCATCGTGGGCGTAGCGGTAGTCTTTACCTAAACCTAATTGTTTGCTTAATTTATCAGGTGCATTGCACAAGTGTTTAGGCACCGCTAAATATTGGGTTTTTTGAGCATCAATCTGGGCTTTATTCCATGCTAGATAAGTGGCGTTACTTTTGGCAGCAACTGCGCAATAAACGGCCGCTTGGGCTATAGCGCGATGTCCTTCTTTATCACCTAAACGGTGGTAAGTATCCCAAGCGTTAAGACAAATTTCTAAGGCTTTGGGGTCGGCATTACCAACATCTTCTGTAGCAATTGCTAATAATCTTCTAGCAATAACTTTGACATCAGCCCCACCGCCTATCATTCTGGCAAACCAGTAAAGCGCTCCATCTGGCGAACTGCCTCTAACCGATTTATGAAAAGCAGAAAGTTGTTGATAGAAAATATCACCCCCTTTATCAAAGTTAGCCATCGGTGATTTTGATAAATTACTAAGGTCTGCGAGCTTAAATTTTTTACTAGATTGAGGTAGTAATTGTGCTAAATTTAACAGACGTCTTGCATCACCACCTGCAGCTTTAATAAGACTATTTTTAGCTTCAGTTGTAAATTTTAAAGTTTTGATTTTACTTAAAATTTTACCTAATTCGGTATTGCTAAGAGGTTTGAATATATAAACAATTAGGCGCGATAGTAACGCAGAATTAACTTCAAAAGACGGATTATGAACGGTGGCAGCGATTAAAGTAATTAGCCCTAATTCAATATGTGGCAGTAGTGCGTCTTGTTGCGACTTATTAAAACTATGAATTTCATCAATAAATAGAACTAATTGAGTAGATTTTTTAGCCGCTTCAACCACCAATTTAATATCTTTAACGCCAGCTTTGACCGCTGATAATTGCACAAAATCAATACCACAAGTATTGGCAATAATATTGGCTAAAGTGGTTTTGCCAACCCCAGGCGGACCCCAAAATAACATTGAGTATAATTCGTTTTTACTAATCGCTTTGTAAAGTGGTGATTTTTTATTAACAATATGGTCTTGACCAACAAATTCAGCCAAAGATTTTGGACGTAATTGCTGGGCAAGAGGTATCATTATTATTTGTTCTTTGCTATAATTGCTTGGGTATTTTCAGCACGTTCTGTTATTAATTTTTTAGCTAGGTCTTTATCGTTGGTAGCTAAAATCTGGACAGCTAAATAAGCAGCATTTTTAGCACCAGCACTGCCGATTGCAACGCTTGCAACTGGAATACCTCCTGGCATTTGAACAGTAGATAACAGTGAGTCAAGACCACCTAGAGCAGCATTTATAGGAATGCCAATTACAGGTTTGATAGTATGCGCTGCCACAGCTCCTGCCAAATGGGCAGCAAGTCCGGCTGCTGCTATAAAAACTTTACAACCGCGCTTTTCTGCATCAGCTATAAATTGTTTGGTATATTCTGGTGTGCGGTGAGCAGAGGCAATTTTAATTTCATAATTAACACCAAATTTATTTAAAATTTTACAAGTATTTTTTAAAGTAGGCATATCGGAATCTGAGCCCATCATAATTGCAACAAATGTTTTCTCTGACATTTTTACTCCTTAATTTGACTAAAGTTTTTTAATAATTGTAAACCATTGTGCTGACTTTTTTCTGGGTGAAATTGCACTGCAAATAAATTGCCTTTAGCAATCGCGCAACTAAAATCAACGCCATAATTACTGCTGCCTATAGTAGTTTTATTATCATCAGGGACCACAAAATAGCTATGAACCGCATAAAAGCTAGCATCATCATCAATTTTATGCCATAACAGATTTTCTCTAATTTGCTTAACTGTATTCCAGCCCATATGCGGAATTTTCAACTCATTATTAGTAAAACGCGCCACTTCACCGCCAATAATGCCTAAACCATCAATGCCGCCATTTTCTCCACTATAGTCAAATAATAATTGTAGACCCAAACAAATACCTAAGAACGGTTTTTCACTAGCGCATAATTTAATAACATCAATTAAATCATGCTTTTCTAGTGCGCTCATACAGGCGCCCATTGCACCTTGCCCAGGAAAAACAATTTTATCAGCACTATTAATTCGTGTTTTATCGTTAGTAACAATAACCCAGTCATTAGGAGCAATATGGCGTAAACCTTGTTGCACCGAACGAATATTGCCCATTGCATAATCAATAATGGCAATAGTCTTTTTAGCCACTCAAACTACCCTTAGTAGAAGGTATGATATTACCAAGCTGTTTATCTTTACTAAGCGCTATTCTTAATGCTCTGCCAAAAGCTTTAAAAATAGTTTCTGCTTGGTGATGGGCATTATTACCTTTTAAGTTTTCAATATGCAAGGTTATTGCACTATGATTAACCAACCCACCAAAAAACTCCGCTAATAAATCTACATCAAATTTACCTATGGCAGAACGGACAAATTTAACATCATAAAACAAACCAGGGCGTCCGGATAAATCTAGTACCACACGGGATAAAGCCTCATCAAGCGGCACATAAGAACAACCATAACGGCACAAACCTTTTTTATCGCCAACTAATTTCGCAAGAGCTTGCCCAAAAGTGATACCAACATCCTCAACGCTGTGGTGGTCATCAATATGAGTATCACCAACACAACGAATATTCAAATCTAGCATACTATGGCGAGCTACTTGTTCTAGCATATGATTTAGAAATGGCACTCCAGTGTCAATATTAGCCTTACCAGAACCACTAGCAAGACCAATAGTAATATTGGTCTCATTAGTTTTGCGATTTACAGTAATCATTAGAATTATAAATAATCTTTAATTAAAATTTCAGCAATTTGGACACTATTAAGCGCCGCGCCTTTACGAATATTATCAGCTACTACCCATAAATTCAAGCCTAAAGGGTGAGAGATATCTTTACGAATACGACTAACAAATACATCATCTTTATTACTAGCCTCAGTAAATGGAGTGGCATAACCGCCATCTTTATGTTCGTCAATTACATTTACTCCCGATGCTGCTTGAAGCTCTTTTTTAGCATCAGCCGCACTAATTGGAGTTTTAGTCTCAATATGCACCGCTTCAGAATGACCATAAACAACAGGCACCCGCACCGCAGTAGGATTGACTAAAATGCTATCATCACCAAAAATTTTCCGCGTCTCCCAAACCATTTTCATCTCTTCTTTGGTATAACCATTATCACCAAAAACATCAATATGCGGTAACACATTAAAAGCAATTTGTTTGGGATAAATTTTGATGTCTATCGATTTACCGTTTAATAGATTAATAGTTTGATCAGTAAGTTCACTAATAGCCGATTGCCCCGACCCAGAAACTGCCTGATAGGTGGCAACATTAATACGACTGATACCAACCTTATCATAAATTGGCTTCAATGCAACTACCATTTGAATAGTAGAACAATTAGGGTTAGCAATAATATTACGTTGTTTATAATTAACAATAGCGCTAGCATTAACCTCAGGCACGACTAAAGGAATATCATCTTGATAGCGAAAATATGATGTATTGTCAATTACTACACAGCCAGCTGTTGCTGCTTTTGGTGCATACTGCTTTGAAACTAACCCACCAGCTGAAAATAGCCCGACCTGAATTTTATTAAAATCAAAATCAGCCAGATTTTCAATACTAATATGCTTACCTTTGAATGAAATTTGTTTGCCTGCTGAACGCTCTGACGCCAGCGGATATAAATTCTTAACAGGAAAATTACGTTGCTCCAAAATACTCAGAATTGTCTTTCCTACTGCCCCAGTTGCTCCAACTACAGCAACATTGTATGTTTTTGTCATTGTCAATGAGTTATTAAAATAGGTATTATACTTAATCTATAATGCTTTAGTTTCAAAATAAGCATCTAGCATTTTTTTAGCAATTGGCGCGGCATAAGCAGAACCGCTGCCAGCATTTTCAACAATAACAGCAATAGCTACTTCTGGATTTTGAATAGGAGCAAAAGCACTAAATAAAGCATGGTCTCTTAGGTTTTCAGGTAAGTTTTGTTCCACATAAGATTCATCGCGCGCCAGACTAAAAACCTGAGCAGTACCGGTTTTGCCAGCTACAGTATAAGATAAGTCTTTACTTAGACGTCGTGCGGTACCTAAAGGTCCATAAATAGCTTGCCTCATACCTTCAATAACTTCTGCGTAGTGATTAATATCTTTAATAATTAACTGCTGAAATTGTTCTGGCTTTTTCCAAATTTTGCCTTGATAATTTTGGCTATATTTGAGGAGTTTTGGCATTACTAATTTACCACGATTAGCTAAAACAACATTAGCTAAAGCAAGTTGTAGTGGCGTTACTGTCATAAAACCTTGTCCAATACCAACAATAATTGTCTCACCTAAATACCAAGGTTCACCTTTGGTTTGAAGCTTCCATTTAGCAGAAGGAAGGACACCGCTAACCTCGCCCATTAAATCAATTCCAGTTTTGCTACCAAAATTAAATTGTTGTAGTTGATTAAAAATAGTATCAATACCAATTTTACGAGCAATATCATAAAAAAACACATCACAAGACTGGGCAATTGATTGCTTAATATCTACCAGACCATGACCGCCGGGCTTCCAATCTCTATATTGATGGTCATTACTCGGCAGGTAATAAACGCCTTTACAAAAAACTTTATGGTCTTTAAGCGTAGCATCACTTTCAAGAGCGGCAAGAGCTACAAATGGTTTGATAGTCGAACCCGGTGGATAACTACCTTGTATGGCTCGATTAAATAATGGTTCATTGGTATTATTTTGTAGGGTATTATAATCTTTTTGACTAATTCCGCCAATAAAAGCATTGGCATCAAAACTAGGAGCGCTTGCCAAAACCAAAACTTCGCTAGTTTTAACTAACATCATCACAATAGCGCCGCGTTTATTTTGCAATAAATCTAACGCTTTTTTTTGTAATTCATAATCCACGCTTAAATGTAGGTCCTCTCCAGGTTCGGCAGCTTTAATTAAGCGTGTGCTTATATTACGACCATTGGCATTACGAATTACACTTTGTCTGCCAGCTAAGCCTTTGAGACGAGATTGATAATATTTTTCAATACCGGTTTTACCTATTTGATTAATACCTTTGTATTCATCTAGATTGAGCTGTTCCTGTTCTGTTTTATTAATACTGCCAACATAGCCAATAATATGACTAAAAACACTGCCATCAGTATAGGTACGTTTAAAAATAGGTTGAATATCAAGCCCTTTATAAGATTGAGAACTTAATACCAATGACATACTGGCTTCATTAATATTTGCTATTGGAATATCTTGGAAAAATTGGTAATTATGTTTTCTTTTGCGGTAGCGCGAAATTTGTTGGTCGCTGATAATACCATCTTGTTTTAATTGAGCAAGAGTAGCACTAACACTTGTTGTGTTTTCTGGAGTAATACTTAATTGATAGACTAATTTATTACCAGCAATTAGACGACCATTGCGATCAAAAATATTACCACGTTCTGGTGGAATGTATAAAAAAAGTGATTGATTATCTAGCGATTCTTGGCTGTAATAGTCATAATTAAAGAATTGTAGATTTAAAATACGTATTAATAATAACAAAAACGTAACAATAATAATAATAACACTAAGTTTTATCCGTCTAAAAAACAGACTATTTTCTAATTTAGGGTTACTAAGTTGCATTTTTATTAGGCTTTAATTGCACAAATTTTGCCACAGAACCACAAAGTAATAGGCCAAATTATTGGGGTGATAAGAATACCAATAAAAAATTGCCAATCCAAGTAAATAGTCGCACTATAGAGCATTTGACTAAACCATAGGCTTAATATGTAAATTGTGCTAGCAATTGTTAAATAAACTTGTTGAGTGGTAGTATTAGAAAAATAAAATGATTGTTTAACATAAAAAATAAATAAACTGCTTAAAATTAAAGCCAAACTATGTTGTCCTAGCAAATCACCATAAAGTACATCAAAAAATAACCCAAAAATTAAGGCAGGAAATGCCGGTTTGGCATGATAACTATAAAGCATCCAATAGCTAAAAAATAGTAGCGACCAAATCGGCATTAAAAAAGTTGGCACAATGGGAATAGCGCTTATTATTAAAGCCAGTAATAGTAGTTTTATTAATACAAAATACTTATTATTTTTCATCGGTAATAATTAGCATAAATTCTAATTGATCAATTGCTTCTACTGGTGTTAATTCCACATTCATAAAAGTAGGATGAGTATTGTCAACTTTGCTAACGATTGCAAGAGGATGATTTTGAGGAAAACGATGTGGCGCCAGTTGACTTGATACAAAAACATCACTAACTTTAATATCAGAATTTTTAGGCACAAAATTAAGCTTTAATTTATGGTTATAAGTTGCCATACCTTGAGCAATAGCGCGAATATTGCTACGATTGTTTTTAACCGAAATATAATGTGTAGCATCACTAATAGCTAGCACAGAACTGTAATAAGGATTAACAGAAAAAACTTGACCAATAATACCTTTAGTGCCAATAGCAACTTGACCAACTTTGATACCATCATTACTGCCCTTGTTGATAATAATTTTTTTGCTAAACCGTGATTGATTAATATGATTAACGGTTACTAATTGGGTATTGCTTTTACCAATTTGATAATCGGCCTGTAAAAATTTTTTAAGTTTATTTAGCTCAATTAAAGTATTATGATGAGTTTGTAGCTGAGCTTTAAGAGCAGTATTTTCATATTTTAATTGATTAATTTGATTTAGTAAACTTTCTCTATCCTGCCCATATTCAAAAACCCAATTATAAAATTGATAAGGAACTTCAATTAAAGCATAAATTGGTGAAATAAAATAACTAAGTGTTTGACGGATTTTAAGCACATCAGGTTTGCCCACTAACATTAGGGTAATTGCTATAATAATGGGCAGGAGATGGTGTTTGATTTGCACCGCTTGTTAAAAACAAAACTAATTATTCCGAAGCTAGGAAAAACATATTGTGCTTGTTAATCATATCCAAGGCAATACCACCACCTTTGGCAACACAAGTAAGAGGGTCTTCTGAGACTCTAACCGGTAATTTGGTTTCATGCGAAATTAGCTTGTCTAACCCTTCTAATAAAGCGCCACCACCAGTAAGGACGATACCGCTTTCAGCAATGTCTGACCCCAACTCTGGGGGAGTATTCTCCAAAGCGGTTTTAATACCGGAGATAATCATTTCCAATACTTCTCTTGATGCTTCTAAAATTTCAGTATTAGATACACTAAAAGTAATGGGAATACCATCGGCAATATTACGACCATGAACAGTAATTTCTTTAACAGCATTGCTAGGATAGGCAGAACCTACTTCTTGTTTAATACGTTCGGCAGTAGCTTCACCAATAATAGTGCCGTATTGAGAACGAATATATTTAATAATAGTCTCGTCCAAACGATCGCCGCCAACCCTCACTGAATCGGAATAAACAATGCCATTTAGCGACATAACAGCAATTTCAGTAGTCCCACCGCCAACATCAATTACCATTGAACCAGTTGCTTCGTGAATAGGCATACCGGCACCAAGCGCAGCTGCCATTGGTTCATCAATTAAATAAACATTTTTAGCACCAGCGCCGATAGCACTTTCCTTAATGGCACGCCGCTCAACTTGAGTCGCGCCACAAGGCACACAAATCAACACTTTTGGACTTGGACTAAAAAAGCTTGATTTCAGCACTTTTTTGATAAAATGCTGTAACATTTTCTCGGTTACTTTAAAATCAGCAATTACACCGTCTTTCATCGGACGAATTGCCTCAATAGAACCCGGAGTTCTACCAAGCATTAATTTTGCTTCTTGACCAACAGCAATAACAGTTGAATTTTCAATACCTTTATCATTACGAATGGCCACTACAGACGGTTCATCAAGCACGATTTCATTATTCATACAAATTAAAGTATTAGCAGTGCCAAGATCAATAGAAAGATCAGATGATTTAAAAAAGTTGAACATAGCTTTATCCTTATTAAAATAATTTTGCCTCTACCCAACAGGTTATAATAAAAGCATTATTATATAGCCAAGTTAGAATGCAATAATGAAAATTTCAACACAAGATATTATAGACAGTATTGAACTGGCATTGCAATACATTTCTTACTATCATAGCAAAGATTTTGTCAAAGCTATGCATCAGGCGTATTTAAAAGAAAGTAATATTGCTGCCAAAAGCGCTATTTCTCAAATTTTAATTAATTCTAAATTAGCTGCTATTAGTCAGCGCCCTATCTGTCAGGATACAGGTATTGTTAATGTGTTCGCAGAAGTAGGTATGCAAACTCAATTTGAGAACGGCATATCACTAGAAGAGATGATAAATACTGGTGTTGCCAAAGCTTATACCGCACTTGATAATCCGCTTAGACTTTCTGTTGTTACTGACCCGCTTTTTAATCGTACTAATACTAAAAATAATACACCAGCTGTTATTCACACTTCAATTGTTAAGGGCGATAAGATTAATTTTTATGTGGCTGCCAAAGGAGCTGGTTCTGAAAATAAAGCTAAATTTGTGGTACTAACCCCAAATGATAGCATTGTTGATTGGGTGTTAAAAACTCTACCTACTATGGGTGCTGGTTGGTGTCCGCCAGGTATTTTAGGTATTGGCGTTGGCGGCACTGCTGAAAAGGCAATGCTACTTGCCAAACGTAGTTTGTTAGAACCGGTGGATATTCATTTATTAAAAACTAAAAATAACTTAACTAATATTGAGCAATTAAGATTGGATTTATATAATAAAATAAATAATTTAGGCATTGGTGCTCAAGGTTTAGGCGGGCTTACGACTGTGCTTGATGTGAAAATTAAAGATTATCCAACTCATGCCGCTTCACTACCAGTTGCTATGATTCCTAATTGTGTAGCAACCCGTCATGTGCATTTTAGTTTAGACGGTAGCGGGATTGCCAAATTACCAGAGGTGAGTTTGGAGGATTATCCAGCGCTTGAAATGGATTACAGCGAGTATAAAAAGGTAAATCTAGATAGTCTAACCGCTACTGATATTGCTGAGTGGAAAATTGGACAGAATTTATTATTGTCTGGGACCATTTTAACCGGCAGAGATACTGCTCACAAAAGACTTCAAAAATTATTAAAACAAGACAAACCATTGCCAAAACAGGTTAATTTTAATAATCGTTTTATTTATTATGTGGGTCCAGTTGATGCGGTTGGCGATGAAGTTTTAGGTTCAGCAGGGCCAACCACAGCAACTAGAATGGATAAATATACCAAAATGATGCTAGAAAATACCAAAATTTTAGGTATGATTGGTAAAGCAGAACGCGGTAAAGCTACAATTGAGCTACTAACTAAACACAAAAGAGTGTATTTAATTGCAGTTGGCGGCGCTGGTTATTTAATATCTAAAGCGATTAAAAAAGCGCAAAAAGTTGCATTCAGCGATATTGGTATGGAGGCAATTTACGAATTAGAAGTGCATGATATGCCAGTTACAGTTGCAATTGATAGCGGTGGAGGTAATATTCATCAAGTTTTTGAAAATATTGCTAATCAACTAAAATAATTTTGGTATCATTAGCATTAAGTTGACAAAGTGGCCGCCTTGTGTTTGTTTAGCACAGGGAGGAAAGTCCGGACTCCACAGAGCAAAGCGCTAGTTAAACGCTAGGTATGGCAACATTAACGGAAAGTGTTACAGAGATTTAGACTACCGCTTGCGGTAAAGGTGAAAAGGTGCGGTAAGAGCGCACCGCATACTTAGTGATAAGTATGGCAAGGCAAACCCCGCTTGGAGCAAGATTAAATAGGAAAACTGTGTTGCTCGCACTTATGTTTTCGGGTAAATCGCTTGAGATATTTGGCAATAAATATCCTAGATGAATGGTCACAAGAATTTTTTATTTCTACAGAATCTGGCTTATTGTCAACTTATTATTTTTTTTGGTATAATCAGGGCAAGCATTTGATGTAAAACTTGATAATTATGGTTAGCATATATTTAAAATTAATCATTGCTTTTGTTGTTATTGTGTTTTTTAGTGCGTGTAAAAGTTATCAATTTAATGATAATGCATCCGATGCGCTAAAATCACAAACATCTAGCAAAGTTGCTAATATTAATAAATCACATACTATAAAGCAAAAAATTGCTGTGGTTGATGCTTGTAAAAATATTAATCTAGATACAATTGATGTTAATAATTTAGTGTTTAGCAATCAAGTTGAACAGTGTTTATCAGCATCAAAAGAGTTTTACTATTATTTGCTGTTTTTACACAAGCACAATGTTAAAGTTGCTAGTAAGAAATTGCAAAAATTTGTAGAATACAGAAGAGCTGAAACGTTCTCATTAAACTCAATAGTAGAAATTGCCAATAAACGTTTATTGGCTTGGCTTAATAGAAACTCTGAAATTAAACAACCACATATAGTAAAACCCAGTTTGGCAATCCCTAAATCTGAGGTAATTTTAGAAAAGAGTGAATTTGAAACCAGTCAAGAATTTAACAAACGCATTGCCAATGCTAAGGGTAAAATCAAACAAGCCAGAAGCAAGGTTCAACAACGGTATAAAATTGCTTTGGATAAATACGATAAAGAATTAGCGACTTATCATCAAGCGTTGGAGTTAGAAAAAAAGCAACGTCAAGCACTAAAAAGACAAATATATTTAGATATTTTAAATGAGGAAGTTCGCCATATTTTAGGAGAACCGTTTATTAGCGCTGACCTTGCTTATGATGCTGATAAAGAAGTATTCTACGCTAACTTATCAGCAACAAACTCTAATTGGCAACAGCCTATCAGTATTGCTGTTCCCAAAGATGTTGCGCCACATTTTAAAGAAGCTATTGGTGAATTAACGCCAATTTTAGGATTTGATGTGAATAAGAAAGGTGAATTGTTTATCTCTTATATTGCTGTGCGTTTTGATTTTCAAAATTACAACGCTAAAGTTGAGGAACGAGCTACTGACGAGTATGTACCAATTGTAGAGGTTGTTCGTATTTAGTTGAACTAACAAAATTATGAATATGAAAAAAAATGCCATTTTACCAATAATAACTATTGTTACTATTTTAGCCAATGCCCAAGCATTAGCGGATTATATCTGGACAAAAAACGCCCCTAAAAAACCAATTAAACAGTTAGAATACGAGTTAAATACTGCTAATAATAAAGTAAAAAAATTGTTGTTGAAGCTGGAAAACCTAGAGGTGCAAGCCAAAGTTAAACAATTAAAAATGCAGTCTTTACGAGAGGAATTTAATCAAGATATTAATAAATATTTATCTAAAATCAAAGATTTAGAACAACAATTAGTAAAAATGAATGATGTGCAACAAGAAAATGTGCATTTGGTAAAAGAGTTAAAAGACCTAACTACTAATAACGAACAATTGGTAAATAAAATCAGCGTATTAGAAGCGAAAATTATCAGACTTAATAAAACCAGCGCTAATAAGGTTAATGAACTTAATAATCAGCTTAAAAAAAAAGCACAGCAGATAAATAAAATTAAAACAAGTAATAACCAACTAAGCGAACAAATTAAAATTGCTACCAACGAGAATGAACGATTAACAAATAAGGTCAGCACTCTTAGGGAGGAAATAGCAAAATTGGACCAAAATAATACTAATAGCATTAATAAATTAAATGTCCAACTTAAAAAACAGGTTGATTTGAATAAACAATTTCAACAACGAGTTAAGCAGCTACAACAAGATATAACTAATAAGCAAGAAGAAATTGAATTAGTTAACTCAGAATTAAGAAAAACTAGCATTGATGCACAAAAGCAGCGTAAAATTAGCGGTGATAAGCAACAACAAATAGACCAGTTAAATACCCAAGCCAATACAATTAAAGAACTAATAGCGTATTACAAAGATCAAGCACAAAATTACCAAACAAATTTAAGCACTTTAAAAGAGGAATTAATCCAAGAGCAAAAATTACGCCAAAAGTTAGAACAAGCCTTAGATATTAAAAGTGTGCAACTAGACGATATGATATTAACCCAAGAAAATACTAAACTTGAGCTAAAGACTTTTATGGCTAGTAAAAAAGATCATAACGCAATTATTGCTGAACTAAAATCTTTAATTGCTAACCAAAAACAAAAATCTAACGAGCAAAAACGTCTATTTAATACACACTATCTAGGTTTGTGTAATGATTTTAATGGTATTGCTCAAACACAAAAACGTATTGATTGTAATAAAGTCCTACATTAAACTTTAAACCCATACCACTCTGGTAATAGCATAATGCTTAGTAACACCAAAATTTGAATACTGATAAATGGAATTACACCTTGATAAATATGCTTGGTTTGGACTATTTTGGGGGCCACACCTTTTAAGTAAAATAGACTAAATCCAAATGGTGGTGTTAAAAAGGAGGTTTGTAAATTCATTGCTAACAAAATTGCAAACCACGCCAAGTCAATCCCTAAACTATTAGCAATTGGATAAAGAATAGGCACTACAATCAGCGCAATCTCAATGAAATCAATAAAAAACCCAAGCAGTAAAATTAATATCATTGATAAAATGATAAAACTCCATTCTTTGGCGGGCATATTATGAATAAATTCCTCAATCAAAACATCACCACCAGTATAAGAAAACACCATAGAAAAAGCGGTAGCGCCAATTAAAATAGTAAAAACCATAGCGCTAGTTTTTATGGTATCTAGACAAACAGTTTTTAATATAGCAAAATTAAATTTTCTATAAATTATCGCCAATAACACTGCTCCCATCGCCCCTACCGATGCTGACTCGGTGGGCGTTGCAATACCAGTAAAAATGCTACCCAAAACCACCACAATCAACAATAATGAAGGAATAATCGCATAAGCTAATTTTATTACTTCTTGCAGGCGGTTATTATTGTTATTAACAGCTGGAGCTAATTGAGAATTGTCAATTAAATAACTATAAAATAATGCATAAATAATATAACCGCAGATTAATACCAAGGATGGTATTATTGCTGCTTCAAAAAGGTCTCCCACTGATAAATTAAGCACATCAGCTAGAATAATAAGCACAATGCTAGGCGGGACAATCTGCCCAAGCGTGCCGGTAGCACAAACGATGCCAGAAGAAAATTGCGCCTTGATTTTGTGCTTTAACATAATTGGTAGTGAAATAATACCCATTACTACAACACTAGCACCAACCACGCCAGTTGATGCCGCCAGTAAAGCTCCAATTAAAATAGTAGAAATAGCTAAACCGCCCTTAACACCACCAAATAAGACATTCATAGAACTTAACAAACGGTGGGCAAGCTGGGTATGCTGCAACATCACACCCATAAAAATAAATAGCGGCACTGCCATTAAAATAGTATTTTCCATCACACTCATAATGCGATAAGGCATTAAAGCAAATAAATCTAGCCCTTCGGCCGAAAATAAAGCAAAAAAAGCAGATATGCCAGCAAAAGTAAACGCAACTGGAAAGCCTATTACCAGCGCTAATAGACACACTAGAAACATTATTAAGCCAATCATAGCGTGCGGTTTTGCCGATAATTATCAGCATTTTTTTTGTGTTTTGTGAGTATTAAAAAGGATTGATATGCACTATAAACACTGGTAATAACCAACAGGATGAAACTAATGGGAATAATTGATTTAATAATAAATCGATACGGCAATCCGCCAGGGTCAGGGCTTTGCTCATTTAGCGAAAAAGCGGCATAGCTAAACTCAAAACTATCATAAGCAATAACAATACTAATTGGCACTACAAATACAAGCATACCGATAAGATTAATCCAACACTGGGTGCTAGTTTTAAAGTTTTGATACCATAAATCCACGCGCACGTGAGCATTTTTTAAAGTCGCATAACTCATTGCTAGTAAAAACATAGCGGCAAAAAAATGCCACTCTAATTCCTGAATTGCCAATAAACTATCGTTAAAAACATAACGCATTACAACATTGCTAAACACACTCAGAATAGTTAGCAATAATAATATAGAGGTAATATATTCTAGGGTTTTTGCTAGTTTTTGCACTTGGTAGGGAACTTATTTTTCTAAATGAATTTTGTTTTATTTTGAAATAATTGGCGAATTGGTTGTTATTTATTTGTTAAAGAATCAAGATAGGACTGATCAGATATTTGCGTCCAAGCGCGCACTTTTTTTAAATAATCAGCTTGAGATTTAATAATACGTCTGGCTAAGTCTGATTTTTTAGCGCGTTCATCTAGTAATTTTTTATTGGCTACTTTTAGCGCCTCAAATACTTTTTTGGGAAAAGTTTTAACTTGAATATTGGGGTATTCTTTTTTCATCTTTGCCCAATTTTTAGCGCTTTTGTCGGTTGAGTCAGCATACATTTGGTAAGCAGTCAACTTCATTGCAGAAATCATAATGGCTTGTAAGTCTTTTGGCAATTTATTGAATTTTTTGAGGTTTATTAAAAACTGCAACTCAGTAGCCGGTTCGTGCCAACCAGTGTAGTAGTACTTAGCAATTTTGTGAAACCCCATACGCAAATCCAACGATGGCCCTACCCATTCCAAAGCATCAATAGTGCCTCTATCAAGAGCAGTATAAAGTTCACCTGGGGCAATATTTTCCGGTTTTACGCCCAGCTCTGCCATCACCTCACCTGCAAAACCTGGAATACGCATTTTTAAGCCTTTTAAATCATTTAAAGTTTTGATTTCTTTTTGAAACCAGCCACCCATTTGGTTGCCAGTATTACCACCTATAATGGATCTCATTCCATAACGGGTGTAAACTTCGTCCATTAACTCTTGCCCACCACCATACTCAAACCATGCATATTGTTCAGCAGCAGTCATCCCAAAAGGCATAGTGGTGAAAAATAAAGTATTGGGGTCTTTGCCTTTCCAATAATATGACCCAGAATGTCCTAAATCATATTGCCCAGACTTGACTAAATCAAAAATACCAAATGGAGATTTATGTTTATTGCTGGAATCAATTTGAATATTTAACTGCCCGTTTGACATCTCTTGCGCCAACTTTGCAAAACGCTCGGTGGCATCGCCAAAAATAGGAAAATTACTGGGCCAACTTTGAGCAAGTTTGAGATGATAGGTTTTTTGCTGAACTTGTGGTTTCTCGGTGGTGGTATTTTCTTTATCACCACAAGCTCCCAGTAATGACAAATACAGTGTAATTAGTAAAGCGATAAAAGTTCTCATATAATGTTGTATTAGCTAAACATCTATTAATTTTAGCCTAATTGTGCCAAAATTGCTCGATGATTGCCACCCAAATCATCAAAACTTTGGCAAAAAAAGCAATATGTTTGCAATAGACCAACTAAATCTTTGCGCTGATTATAACCGTGCTCCAGCAATAAATAACCTTTGGGTTTTAGGTAATTTTGAGCTTGACTTACAATAATTTGATAATTGCTAAAACCATTATTCTTTGCAACTAATGCTGTTTGTGGTTCATACCCTAAATCAGTTAAATGAGGGTCATTAGCAGCAATATAGGGTGGATTAGCAATAATTAAATCAAATTGCTTATCAGCTTTAATAGCGCTAAACCAATTGCTTTTAACTAAATCTACTACCAAATTATAAGTTTTTAGATTCTTTTGCGCGATTTGTAAAGCCCCAAGTGATAAATCGGTTGCCAAATAGTAATGGCAAGGCGCTAAATGCGCTAAATTAGCAATAATAGCACCACTACCGGTAGCGAGTTCTAAAATGGTTTGCTGTGGCCTCTGGTTAATAATATTAAATGCAATATCTACTAAAATTTCGCTCTCCGGTCTCGGGACTAATACCTTATTGTTGATATACAACTCCAGCGCATAAAAACATTTTTTGTGTATTAGTTGAGAAAGTGGAACACCTTGATTACGTTTTTTAATTAGTCTTTTTAGTTTGATATTTTCTAACTTATTTAGCTTATAATCTGCTTTTGTATAAAGACTTATCCTATCCAAATTAAGTACCATACTTAATAAGTAATCAATATCGGTATAGCCACTATTTTGATAATTGCTAATGGTTGGCATCAACTGTTACAATAGGTATGGAGGCAGCTTGGATTACGCGCCTTGCTTGATAAGAGTTAATGATATTTTTAACAGCAATTAACAGTCCCAAACTAATAAAAGCCCCAGGCGGTAAAACAGCCAGCAAATTACCTTGATAATACGGCAGACTAATGGTAAGTCCTCTACCAAATTCACCGAATAATAATTGAGCGTTTGCTAATAAAGTTCCACTACCAATAAGCTCACGCATCGCACCTAAAACAATTAGCGCCGCAGCAAACCCAAGCCCCATCATCAGTCCGTCAAGCGCTGAGTCCGATACTGTATTTTTAGAAGCAAAAGCCTCAGCCCGACCTAAAATTGCGCAATTAGTAACTATAAGTGGAATAAAAATACCTAAAATCAAATATAAATTATAAAAAAATGCTTGCATTAACAGCTCAATAATAGTAACAAATGAGGCAATTAGCAGCACAAAAATTGGAATGCGCACCTCACTACTTATATAATTTCTAAATAGAGCAACAGTAGTATTGGATGCGCTAAGCACAAACACTGTTGCCATACCCAACCCAATTGCATTAACCACATTATTGCTAATTGCAAGCAGCGGACAAAGCCCAAGTAAAGCGACTAAAGCCTGATTGTTATCCCACAAACCGTTTTTAATAATTTTTTGCCTTTGCATAATATTCTTTTATACCAATTGTGCACTAATTTTAACATCATTACCTATTTGCTGGACACTGGTAATGTTTAATTTAAGCGCTTCATCAAGATTATTAATTTTAAGGTTAACAACTTCTTTAGTGTTTGTGCCAAGTAGTAATGGCGCAGTATAAATAATAAGTTCATCAATAAGTTGTTCGGATAAAAAACTGCTAATCAAATTACTGCCAGCTTCAAGCAAAATATGATAGATTTGTTTATTGTATAATTCTTTTAATAAAGGCTTTAAGGCAATTTTATTATTTTTAAGTTCGCTATTATCTTTACTATAAATCCAAGTTTTTGCCTCGTTTGAGAAAATATTGGCATTTTTTTTAATACGATTATTAGTATCAAGCACAATGCGAATTGGCGCGCGGGAGCAGTCTGGGTGGCGCGCTGTTAAATGGGGATTATCCACTAAAACTGTGCCACTACCAGTAAGGATAGCATCAGCTTCTGCTCGTAGTTTCTGCGCGTCAGTTCTTGATGCAGTAGAGGTAATCCACTTGCTATTGCCATTTGCCATTGCTGTTTTACCATCCAAGCTCATAGCAATTTTACAGCGCACAAACGGCATTTTAGTTTGCATTGATTTGATAAAAGGCAAGTTTAGTTGTTGCGCTTCTGCTGCTAATAAACCCACCCCTACATTAATCCCAACTTGTTTGAGCCTAGCAATACCTTTGCCTGATACTTTTGGATTGGGGTCAATCATAGCAACAATAATGGTTTTGATGCCACTACTAATAATAGCATCAATACAGGGGGGTGTTTTACCACTAAAACAGCAAGGCTCAAGAGTGGTAAATATTTTCAATCTTGATGGTTGTGGTGGTGGTGTTATTTTTTTTAAACTTTTAAGAGCATTAATTTCTGCATGAGCACCACCGTAGCGCTTATGGTAACCGCTAGCGATAACTTGGTCTTTTGCATCGGTTATAACACAACCAACCATAGGATTAGGCTGAGTGCAATACCTACCTTTTTGAGCTAGTTGCAACGCCAACGACATAGCTTTAGATTCTGAGGGTAAAAAAGCCATAAAAGTAAAGTAAAGCAAGTTATAATACCCACCTATTTTACTTAACTTTTGAACTATGGAAGAGCATAAAAAACAAGCGCTAAAAGCAGCACTGGCGCAGATTGACAAACAATTTGGCAAAGGCTCTGTGATGTATTTGGGCGATGAAAAGACCCAAAGTGATATTGAAGCGGTCTCTACTGGCAGTTTAGGCTTAGACATTGCTTTGGGCATTGGGGGATTGCCCAAAGGTAGAGTGATTGAAATTTATGGTCCTGAATCTTCAGGCAAGACTACACTTAGCCTACATGTTATCGCTGAGGTGCAAAAACAAGGAGGTAGCGCTGCTTTTATTGATGCCGAGCATGCTCTAGACCCAGTATATGCTAAACGTTTGGGGGTTAATAGCAATGAATTGCTTATCTCACAGCCAGATACCGGTGAACAAGCCTTAGAAATTACCGATATGTTAGTGCGCTCGGGCGGTGTTGATATTGTAGTCGTGGATTCGGTAGCGGCATTAACGCCAAAAGCTGAAATAGAGGGTGATATGGGTGATTCGCATATGGGTTTGCAAGCCCGACTAATGTCCCAAGCGCTGCGAAAACTCACCGCCAATATCAAAAAAACCAATACTATGGTTATCTTTATCAATCAACTGCGAATGAAAATCGGGGTAATGTTTGGCAACCCTGAAACCACCACCGGTGGTAATGCGCTTAAATTTTACGCATCAGTGCGCTTAGATATCCGCAAAATTGGACAAATCAAACAAGGTGATGAGATTTTAGGCAATGACACTCGGGTTAAAGTGCTTAAAAACAAGGTGGCGCCACCATTTAAACAAGCTGAGTTTCAAATTTTATACAACCAAGGCATTAGTCGTCAAAGTGAGGTTTTGGATTTAGGTGTTGCCAACGGTTTTATTGAAAAAACTGGCGCTTGGTATAGCATTGATGGCATTAGAATTGGTCAAGGCAAGGATAATGCACGTAATTATTTGGTTGAAAACCCCAAAATTGCTAAGCAAATTGAGGATAAAATTCGCCAAAAGCTAATGACCAAACAACAGTAGTGCACAAGTCGCAACACTGCTATTTTCTTTGCTAATGAAATTAACTAAATTAACAAGTGATGGCTTGTTTTATTTAGCGTTATTACTAGGTCCAATCGGGGCAGCCCTATTTATCAGTTTTAGCACTATTCACATCAGTAATTTTAGTTTATGGTTTTTAGTATCAACCATTGTAATTTATCCTGTTTTAGAAGAGATTATATTTAGAGGGCAATTACAGGCTTGGTTATTAAAAAAACCAACTATGCAGCCAGCTTGTTGTGGTATTAGTATTGCTAATTTAATTACTAGTTTATTATTTACCTCACTGCACATACTCTACCGCCTAAACATAGTTAATGCTCTGATAATAATACCATCGCTGATTTTTGGTTTTTTCTATGAGCGCTATAGTAGTGTTATTCCTAGTATTGTGCTACATATATGCTATAACGTCTCCCTACTGGTGCTATTGTGAAATCAATTTGGCAAACTGCGCTAAATTATTTAACAAGACGAGAGCACTCCGCCTTAGAGTTATCTCAAAAATTAGCCGCCAAAGGCTATCAAAATGACGAAATTAACCAAACGCTAATAGCATTACAACTAAAAAAATTACAAAGTGATAAGCGATTTAGCGAAGCATTTGTGAGAATGCGAGTAAGCAGAGGCAAGGGCAGACTACTAATCAACCAAGAACTAAAATCTTTAGGCATAACTAACCCCGATTTTAGCGCATTTGATTTCTGCGAGCTTGCGCGCAAAGCGCGCATCAAAAAATTTGGCATAAACCCCCCAAAAACCCCAAAAGAAAAAGCCAAACAAATGCGGTTTTTACAGCAAAGAGGCTTTGCTTTTAAGCATATAGAACATGTTTTTAAGCATCAATAATTAAGACAAGAGAAAATAAGCACTATCAGCATCCAATGGTTTTAAAACATAAATTTAAAAAATGTATTTAACATATTTTTTAAGATTAGTATACAATGCGCTTACTTATACTATAGCTTATCAAACAACAAGAGCTTATTATGCAATTAAATCTCTTATCTTTTATCAAACTTATATTCATTGTTTTTTTCCTACTAAATAGCAATGTTTATGCAGTTAAAATCAATAATGATTTAATGGCTGGTGATAATGTTTTGGATTATGAGATTAACGAAGATAAAACTATTGTGGTCTATATACAAGGCACTACTAGTTTAAGTAGTTTAAACATACTCTATAGCGCATCAATTGTGGGGGGTAATCCTCCCGTAGCGCTAATAACATTTCCAATTACGTCGAATATGGGGGTTGTAGATAGTTTTAGAATTAGTGGCGATAATGTGGTTTATGCAACATTCCACCAAGTTAGTGCTACTAATACTATTTTTGAGATTTATAGCGTGCCAATCAGTGGTGGTAGTGCCGTCAAACTTAATGGCGAACTAGTAGCAGGTGGAAGTGTTATTGGTTGGGGAATTAGCAACGATAATGTGCTTTATCTAGCAGACCAAGACACTGATAATGTTTTTGAACTTTATAGCGTGCCGATTGGTGGTGGTGATTCCGTCAAGCTTAATAGCGAACTAGCAGAGGGCGGGAATGTTGGTGGTATTTTTCTCTTTAATGTTGTCGAAATTGCTGGCGACCATGTGGTTTACCGAGCAGACCAAGATACCGCCGGTGTTGTTGAACTTTATAGTGTGCCAATCACCGGTGGCACTGACACCAAACTTAATGGCGACCTAGTAGAGGGTGGGGATGTTAGTAGTTTTAGGGTTGCTGGCGATAATGTGGTTTATCTAGCAGACCAAGATACCGCTGGTGTTATTGAACTTTATAGTGTGCCAATTACTGGTGGCACTGCTGTCAAACTTAATGGCGAACTAGCAGCAAGCGAAAGTATTGCGAGGGGTGATGATAGGTTTGGTAGATTTGTAATTAGCGACGATAATGTGGTTTATCTAACAGACCAAGATACCTTTGGTGTTTTTGAGCTTTATAACGTTCCAATTAGGGGCGGCACTGCTGTCAAACTTAATAGCGAACTAGCAGCAAGCGAAAGTATTGTGAGGGATGGTGGTAGGTTTGGTAGATTTGTAATTAGCGACGATAATGTGGTTTATCTAGCAGACCAAGATACCTTTGGTGTTTTTGAGCTTTATAGCGTCCCAATTAGGGGCGGCACTGCTGTCAAACTTAATAGCGACTTGGTAGAGGGTGGAGATGTTAGTAGCTTTAGGATTGCTGGCGATAATGTGGTTTACCTAGCAGACCAAGATACCAATGAAGTTTTTGAAATTTATAGCACATCAATTAGTGGTGACACTGCTGTCAAGCTTAATAGCGACCTAGTAGCAAGTGAGAGTGTTAATGCTTTTGTAATTGCTGGCGATAATGTGGTTTACCTAGCAGACCAAGATACCGCTGGTATTGTTGAACTTTATAGCGTGTCAATCAGTGGTGGCGTTATCACTAAACTTAATGGCAATTTAGTAGCAGGCGGGGCTGTTGACCTTTTTGTAATTGCTGGGGCTAATGTGCTTTACCGAGCAGATGAAGATATCGCTGGTGTTGTTGAGCTTTATAGTGTCTCAATTGATGGCGGACCTCCCACTATACCATCAAAAAGTAGTAGTGGCTGCACCTTAGCCACTAGCAACAAAGGCATTGACCCTATGTTTTATTTGTTAGCTATTTTGGCATTATTTGGCTTATTTAGAAAACGCATCAGTAGTTAAGTATTGCTATCTTTAACTAAAAAACTACTCAAACTAATGGTTTTTTATATCTAAAAATCAAAGGAGCAGAGTAGTTTGCTTTTAGCTATAATCACTCACTATTTTTCTAAAAGTCAATGAAACCCTTCTATCTCTCAGGTAACACTCACCTTGCCAGTTATCTGATTTTCTAGGGCTTATGCTGTGAAACCACCACCACCTAGCCTCATCTTTCATTATTACAATACTACGGCTATTAAGCCAAACTAATACCTTATTTTGGGGACTTGCAAAACTTTTCTTAGTTAATTTATTAGCTATTTTTTTAGCTTGGATAAATTCCATAACACACCCAGAATTTAGACTAATAGTAACAATATCATTACTAAAACAAGTTTCACAATCAATATGACTAGCAATGCCTTGCCCCGATTGGTATTCATTGATAATTACTTGGTCTGGCAAATCCTCAACCAAACCATCTTGATAAATTTGTCTTGCTAAATCTAATAACTTGGGTGGCAGTCGCCCTAAGTGCATATCTTGGTCAATTTTTCTAGCCTTATAATCGTATTTCCAACCATAATGCTGCACCCTTCTTTTTAAATCCATTAGCCATTTGTTACTATCTATCCATTGTAATAATTCTATCTCTTTTTCTTGGCTAATATAATTATCTTTATAAATCAACCCAGAAATTTGTTTTTCAAAGTTTGTAATATCCGCCAGCGTAATATTAGGCTGACCTATTACGGTATCATTTTGAAAGTCATTAAATAATAGTTTTTGTTGCATAACAATTATTTTTTAGGTATAAGTATATCACAATAGGTGGAAAACCACCTTGATTGTTGTTTGTTTTCATATTGCAAAATATTTGGTGGTTCAATACAAGATTTGAAACCATATCTTGACATTAATTCTTTTAATTTTTGCCAATTATCATGTGTTATTTCTATTTTATCAAGATTTTTAGGATTTTGATAAACAAGTAAAATATTATTACTTTCTATTTTGTTAATCATTTTTTCCAAAATAGTTAATAATTTATCCATATTGGATGCCTGAATCTTAAATGCTGCATTTTCTAGTAAAAAAGAAAAATTAAATATAATTATTGTAGCATCACTATACTTAAATGGAACATTAATTAAATCATTAAAATCTTGACAAAAATCTTGGTTTTCAACACCGTAAACATCAATAAACTTCTTTGCTTGATTAAGCATAGCTGGTGCGCTATCTATGCCAATATAATGTATACTAATAGGCTTTGAACTATCTATTAAAGCTAATCCAGAGGTTGCAGGACCACAACCAAAGTCAATAAATACAATAGATTTATGTTTTAACGATTGGTGCTTGCTAAAAATTTCAAGCGAACTATAATAATGTCCACCAAAATAGCCGTGCTTACTACAATATAATGTTACTTTGTCTTCTGGCAGTATTTTATGAAATTTATCAATATATGGTTCATTAAAATTTGTGCTACCATTCTCTAAAATCTTATTTCTAACATAATCACCACCCCAAATAAAGTGATGAATATTTATAAATGCTTTATATTGTTGCGTAATCGTCTCAAATATTTTATTTATCATACTTATATTTTTTTAAATTATTAGTTTTACCTTTTTAAAAAGCGCCAATTTTATCGCAAAAAATAGTCATTTAGTATATACTTTGGCTATGAGGTTTAGAGTACTTTCCACTGATGGTAAAAGTCGCTCAGCGCAGCTAATTTTTAGCAAAGGAGTGGTGGATACGCCTGCTTTTATCCCAGTTGGAACTTATGCTAGTGTTAAGGCGGTGACTAGAGAGGAGTTATTAGCAACTGGGGTGCAAATGATTTTAGGTAATGCTTTTCATTTAGGCATAAGTCCAACTCTTGATACTATAAAAACTCATAACGGATTAGGTAATTTTATGGGTTGGGATGGGCCGATTTTGACTGATTCTGGCGGTTTTCAGGTGTTTAGTTTGAGCAAAATGCGTAGCATTAATGAAGAAGGCGTTAAATTTAATCATCCCAAAGATGGCACTAAAATCTTTTTAACCCCAGAAAAATCAATGCAAATTCAGCACGATTTAGGCGCTGATATTGCTATGGTTTTTGATGATTGCATCCCTTATCCTGCTGATAAGAAAACCTCTGCCAATTCCACACAGCTTTCACTAAAATGGGCAAAACGCTGCCAAATATATCATCAAAAGTTAGGTTCAAGTAGCGCCCTATTTGGCATTATTCAAGGCGGAATGTATGAATACTTGCGTAAGCAGTGTTTGGCGGAGTTAGTAGAAATTGGGTTTGATGGCTATGCTATCGGCGGATTATCAGTAGGTGAACCTAAGAGAGAAATGCTAGCAGTAATAGACTATTTAACACCACAAATGCCAAGTGATAAACCACGTTATTTAATGGGAGTAGGAACGCCTGCTGATTTAGTAGAAGCAGTTAATTGCGGGATGGATATGTTTGATTGTGTCTTACCTACTCGTAATGCTAGGAACGGTCAGCTATTTACTCGTTTTGGAGTATTAAAAATCCGTAATGCCAAGTATAAAAAAGACACTTGCCCTATTGATAATGAGTGTGATTGTTATGTTTGTAAAAATTATAGCCGCGCTTATATTCACCATTTGCAAAAACTAGGAGAAATAGTTGGCGCCCGTTTGGCAACAATGCACAATTTACACTATTACCAATATTTAATGCAAAGTATGCGCAATGCTATCAGAGACGCTAAATTTGCAACTTTTAAGCAAGATTTTTATGCTCAACAACAAACCTAAAATTTAAAAAAGTAACAGGCTATGAAAAAACTATTATTCTTTGTAGATGAAGGCGGTTTTGATGATTTTAGCCCTTTTTTTATTGATTTAGGTTTTGAGGTAGATTTTGCCACTAATCCTAGAAAGGTGGTTAAATTAGCTAAGCAAAATCAATATGATGTGCTGGTTGCTGAATTTAATTACAACCCAGAATTTAGAGATAGGGTAAGTAATATTGAGTCATTATTAGCAGCACTGCAACAAAAAAGCCCGAACATAAAGATTATTATTCTTTATGACCAAATCAACCAGCCCCAACTAAATCAATTAACTAAACGTTATGCTATTGACCACCAATTGGTTATTCCTACTTCAAAAGAACAATTAAGAACGCTTCTGTAAATAGTATTCAAGTCTAGGATAATCATACGGGCGTTGCGGGATAATTGAACAAATTTTTAAATGGTTGTGAAATTTTTGTAATAAAATTACTGTATTTATAATTTTGAGAATTATCTCTTTAACTTGGTAAAATAACTAAACACATACAATTGATACAGTAAATAGAATGAATAGTTTACTTGGTAAAATATGTTTGATAAGGCTATAACTTATAGGGAGCTGGCAAAATGAGTGTATCTATAAAAAAGCAAAACGGCGTCTTTTACACTAATTTATATAATCCATTTAAGCATAAGCATTTCATTGACTGGGCGAAAAAAATAGAAATAAAAAATCAAGTCGTATTAGAACCTTTTGCTGGTGAAAATCATATAATACAATTACTACAAGATGTGGGAGTGTGTAATAATTTTGCCTCTTTTGACATTAACCCTAAAAACAAAGATGTTTCTAAAACAGATACAATATTAAATTTTCCAAAAAATTATACTGTATGTATAACAAACCCACCTTGGTTATATAAAAGTAGAGCTAGAAGATTAAATTTGCTATTCCTTGAAACCAAGTGGGATAACTTATATAAACATTGTTTAGAATTATGTTTAAAAAGCTGTGATTATATAGCTATTTTAATACCAGCCTCTTTTTTAAGTAGTAATATATTTTTAGATAGACTAAATAGTGTTATTGTTTTACAGAACAAATTATTTACTGATACCGAAAACCCAGTGTGTTTAGCTATTTTTGATAAATATAAAGTAAATGATACTGATATATTTATTGATGATAAGCATATAGGAAAACTATCAAAAATTAAAAAATTCTTACCAAAACAAGCTAACTCTAATATACTTTTCAATGTTAAGAATGGTGATTTAGGGTTAATAGCCATAGATAATACCAAAGAACCATCTATAGCATTTTGTAAAGGTAGTGATTTAGAAAAATATAATATTAAAAATTCTTCAAGATCTATTACAAGAGTCTCAATAAATGGAGTTAAGATACAAGATAGTTTAATTTTTAAACTGAACAACTATTTAGATAATTTTAGAGCAAATACTTATGATATTTTTATGACACCTTTTAAAGGTGTTAGAGCTGATGGATATTACAGAAGAAGATTAGACTATTCACTGGCAAGAAAACTAATAGCAGAGAATTTATAATGAATTATCAAGAAATATACAAAAAAGAATATGCAGAAGCAATAAGAAAAAATTTTGCTTCAGTAAGAAAACAATTGCAAAATCGTGACTTAAAATTAATGAGTAAAATAAATAAAAGGTCAGAAGAGTATGATATTCCTGTAGAAACAATAATTGACGAAATCAAAAAATATAACACTGCTGTTATCCCTTTTGTAATAAGCCCTTCAAGACAGAATTTTTATGAAAATATGGCTTATATTATGATTAAAAATATTAGTGGGGTATGCAATCTAGTGAACTTGCCTAATAATAAATTGTTCGTCTATGGTGGTGCTGTTATTAGTAAAAGTAAGTTAAAACAATACCCAAAAGCAAAAACTTTAGATTTTAAGTGGGATTATAATGGTTATAGCATATATGCTTCCCACAAATACACAAAAGATATTGGTGGTGCACAAGATAATCAATATAAAGATTTACAAGATTTTATAAGAGAAAGTAGAGATACAAACTTATCTAGAACTATTTTTGTTGCTATAGCAGATGGAGACTATTATCTTAATAGAAATGGCAGAGCGGGAACAACGAGAATAGAGCACTTGAAAAGCTTGTGCACTAATAAAGTTGTTGCCTGTCGTATGGAAAATTTAAAGCAAAAATTGGATATGTTATGCAGATAAACCAAAAAACTAAACAAAATAGCAAAAGGGATAATAAGTTTTAACAAAATAGAACATAAAAGGTCAAAAAAACCTACTAAGATAAAACTTAGTAAAAAGTTCATAATGCGTATGGTTAGAAATGCTAAGGCGATAATAAAATAAGTTTTTTAATTGATTTTAAAATACCAGATTTATTCTTAATATCAGATACTAAAAAATTAAAAAATAAGTATTTACATACTATTACAACAATTACTTTCTAAAGAAGTAAAAAAGATGAAGGTAAAATGATTACTTATATTACCAAAATTTAACCTCTTAGTGCCGATAAAAAAAGAGAAGCGATTTAACCAATTTTGGGCTGCTTTATCATCTCAAAATTTTTGCTCACAAAGGCGTGAGGTAAATTTATTAGTATATTCTTTGCAAGTTGAGAGTAATTGTATCTATATCTGTGCTTGTAGTCGTAGTGGCGCCTGTGGTGTTAAGATTTTCTTGGTCTGCTAGATAGCGCATAATTAACATACCATCACTGCTTGCTTCTGTTGTTCCACTGTTGTCAACATCTAAAATATTATTCTGATAAGCAGCTTCTAAACTATTTTCAATAGTCTGCGCGTCCATTGTTGCATTTGTTGTAGTTGCGCCAGTGGTGGTAAATGTTCTAGGGTCTGTTAAATACCTAAGGATTAAAATACCATCAGTAGTAGTTAGCCTGCTGCCATCACCGTCAATATCTAAATTAAAGCGAGGAATTACTTCTAATAAAGTGCTAGTGCTAATATCATTGTAGTTGCTATCGCCTGCTTTGGTTGCGGTAATAGTAGTAGTGCCTAAGTTTTGCGCAGTAATTAAGCCGTCTTGGCTAATAATTGCAATAGTTGGGTTACTAGAAGCAAAGCTAACAACTCCTGTGCCTTGTCCGCCGCTTGCAGTCGCAATTGTGGTCGCTCCTAGCGCTAAAGCGCTACTAATCATAATAGTAAATTCTGTTTGGTTTGCTTTTATAATTGACCAGCTAAGAGTAGTTGTGCTTAAAAGGTAGTTGAGGCTAGAGGCGCCTGTTAGCGCTAAGCCTATATTATAGTTGCCAACATCTGTTGCGGTTGCCCCACTTATAGCAAGGCTAACATCATCAGTACCTACTATGCCACTGGTAATAGTTGCAAGTACAGTCCTTATGTTGGTGTTATAGATAAATGTTTGTGAGCCGGCAAAGGTGGGGGTGATGGTCCTTGGACTAACTATAAGGCTAATGCTTGCTTGTTCGCCTGTGCCCTCTCTGGTGGCAGTTATAATTGCAGTCCCAGCGCTTGATATGGTTAGCACTCTTATGTTTGTATCGCCAAAGTTAGCAATACTTGGAGTGCTGGAGCTAAAAGTTATCGTCCCAGTTGGATTGAGCCCACCTTGGGCTATGATGTTTTGACTAGCAGCGCCATAGACAACATTTCTTGGATTATTGCCAACAATAATAAAGTCATCACTAACTGTTAAGCTAAAGCTAGTGCTAACCATAGCCCCATTACCATCATCAGCGGTGACAGTTATATCTGAAACTCCTACTGTTGCTGGAATACCAGTAATGCTGTTAATACCATCAAAAGTTAAGCTAGGTGGCAAAGCAGAAACACTAATAGTTAAGGTATCGCCGTTGGCATCATTAAATGTATTAGCTGGGATAATAAGAGTAAATAAGTTTCCTAATGAGGCAATTTGGTTTGGTATAAGGTTTGTAACAGTGGGGGTGGTATTGATAATAGTTAGTAGATAACTATCACTAATATCACGATAGTTATCCCCACCACTTTTGGTAGCGCTAATAGTAGTAGTGCCTAAGCTTTGTGCAGTAATGACACCACTTTGGCTAATAGTTGCAATATCTGGGTTGCTAGAACTAAAACTAATAGTCCCTGTGCCACTACCACCAGTTGCGGTTACAAAACTGGTTTGAGCATTTGTTAAGGTTGAGCTGCCGCTGATTACAAAATTAGCTTGGTTAGCTCTTTCAACTATTAGTGAGTGGGTAGCACTAGTGTTAAGGTAGTTTCTACCGCCATCTCTGGTTGCGGTAATTATAGCCTCACCTACACCAGTTGCGGTAATGATGCCATTGTTGGTAATGGTTGCAATTGCTATATTGTTGGATTCATAAGTAATAGTCCCATCACCACTACCCGGGTCTACTATCGCAATAGCATTCGTTGCGCCAAATGTTAGGGTATCGCTAGCGGTGATGGTAAATGGGTCTTGGTTTGCTTGGTTAATAGTTAATAGATAAATATCGGTTAATGTAGCAACATTAGTAGTTGCTGCAGCACTAACTACAATATTAACTGTGCCAGCATTTGTGATAGTGATAGCGCCGGTATTTATGTTCACTGTTGCAACATCACTACCTATTGGGTTTACGGCGTAGCTGATTACTCTACCTTGGATATTAGTTGGCACCTGTGCGCTTAGGGTGCCACCCAGAGTATAGGTGGCAGTCCTGTCATTACCAGCATCAATAGCGGTTGTGGTATTTTGGATAACTACTAATTGGTAACTGGTGCTGATGCTGTTGTAATTAGCAACCTGTTTAGTAATGGTAATAGTAGTTATGCCAACATTAATAGCGGTTATAGTGTTACCGTTAATTGCGACAATACCAGCTTCACTAGAAATGATTGTTAGTGTGCCTTGTGGTTGGTTGTTAGTAGCAGTTGCGGTGATTATTTGTCCTACCATAAGTCTGGTGGCATTGCCAGTAACATCTAGCTCAGACTGCTCAGCTGGGGTTATTGTCCAGCTAATAGTTGTTGGTATTAGTATGTAATTAGGACTATCACTGCCTTCAATGGCGCTAATATCAAAAGAATAAGCCCCAGTATTGGTTGCTGTTTGGTCACCACTTATAGTAAGGCTCACTTGCTCGTGCCCGCTAACAAGGTTGGTAATAGTGGTAGTTATTGTAATAGCAGCACCAGTATAAATAGTGGTAGTGCTACTAGTGGCAATAGTTAGTGTTAATGGAGCAACATTTAGTGTATAACTATCAGCCGCAGAGTTGTAATTATTATCGCCAGTGTTGGTGGCGCTAATGATAGTGCTGCCAACACCAGTGGTTGTAATATTGCCGTTTGTATCCACCGTTGCAACACTCGGATTAGATGAACCATAACTACTAGCAACAGTAGCAGAAACGCCTGTCGCTGGGCGACTAAAACTAATACCAAATGTTATAGTTGTATCAGCGCCTAGACTAAATTGGCTTTGGTCTGCTTTTATAATTGACCAGCTAAAAGTAGTTGTGCTTAAAAGGTAATTGCCGCTATCAGCACCTATGAGGGCTAGGTCTATATTGTAGTTGCCAACATCAGTTGCAGTTGCACCACTTACACTAAGGCTAACATCATCAACACCTACTATGCCGCTGGTAATAGTTGCAAGCACGGTTCTTACACTGGTGTTGTAAACAAAGGTTGACTGACCAATAAAGACTGGGGTTAGAGTTAAAGGGTCTACAGTAAAAATTATGCTAGTCTCATCATCGCCCCTTATTGCAGTGATTAAAGCAGTACCAGCACCAACAATAGTAATTAAACCAATATTTGGGTCACTAAAACTAACAACATTTGTAGCGCTAGAAGTCCAAGTTATCGGTACTACCGAGCTACCACTGCTGGTAGCGCTAATAGTAATTGGGATATTGTTGTAACTAGTTGTGCTATCGCCACCAATAATTATAAAATTAGCGGTGGTAATAGTAAATGCGGCTACGGTATTATGTATGGTAACAGTTGCTGTTTTTGTGGTATTTAGCTGTTTGCTAGCTACAATTTGGACCTTAACACTATCACCAACATTAACTACCCCACTTGCACCTGTATAACTACCATCATTAATAGAATAACGACCATCACTGCCTTCAATTCTAATAGTAAATGTGCTTTGTGGGTCTTGGGTATTGGTAGCAACTATGATAGCATTAGAACTAACAGTTGCGCCTGGAGTAACACCACTGACTGCATTAAAACTAAATGGGGCTACTAAACAACTACCATCATTCATAACCATAATAGTAAAAGTTTGCGAACTTTGAGATTCACCATCACTAACAACAAGAACTAAATCATAGCTGCCAATATCACTACAACTAAGAGGAGTGCCTACAAGAGCAATATTATTCCTATCAATTTTACGAATACTATGATTAAGGTTATCGGCAACAATAATATTGCCACCAGCATCAATTGCGATATTAAACGGTCTATTAAATTTAGCATTACCAGCAGCACCATCAATAAAACCCTCACCACTACCGGCAATAGTGCTTACTGTGCGGTCTGGAGCAATGCTGCGAATTCGATGATTACGATTATCAGCAACAATAATATTGCCACTAGCGTCAATTGCAACGGCTGTTGGAATCCAGAATTTAGCTTCAGAACTAGTGCCATCAACAAAACCAATGATACTACCAGCAATAGTGGTTACTGTCCCATCTAGAGTAATGCTACGAATGCGATGATTATTGCTATCTGCAACAATAATATTGCCACTAGCATCAATTGCAACATCTGTTGGTAACTCAAATCTAGCTGTTGCGCTAGCACCGTCAGTAGAACCTACACCACCACCAGCAATAGTGGTTACTGTCCCATCTAGAGTAATGCTACGAATGCGATTATTAACATTATCAGCAACAATAATATTGCCACTGGCATCAATTACAATACCAGCTGGATTATTAAATCTAGCTGTAATGCTAGCGCCATCAGTAGAACCAATAGTACTACTACCAGCAATAGTGCTCACTATACCATCTGGGGTAATTTTACGAATGCTATTATTGCCTCCATCTGCAACAATAATATTGCCATCGGCATCAATTGCAACACCCGTTGGTAAATCAAATTTAGCTGTAGCGCTGGCGCCATCAGCAAAACCTACGCTACCACCAGCAATGGTACTTACCATACCATCTGGAGCAATGCTACGGATAACACTATTACCTTGGTCTGCAACAATAATATTACCGCTAGTATCAATTGCAATACCTCTTGGCAACCTAAACCTAGCTGTGGCACTAACACCATTATTATCACCTGCTGAACCATCTCCTGCCAAAGTAGTTACAACTGTATCAATAGCTAACCAATTTGGCAGCGTAGTGCCTGTGGCAACGCTAAAAACAAGGTTGCTACTATCAGCATCACCGGCGCTTAAGCTATATTGATATAAACTATTAACTCTAGCATTAGTAATTGGGACACTAGTAAAAACGGGCACTCCTTCAATATTAATAACACTAATCCTAAAACTTTTAGTAGCAATGTGTAGTGTATCACTAACACTAATAATAATTTCATAACTTCTTTGGGCATCAAAGTCAGGACTGTGGTCAATTACTAATTGATTAACACCACTAATACTAAAACTAGCGCCATCTTCACCGCCAATAATATTAAAAGTAAGACTAGCGGAATTATCACTATCATCAGCGCTAATAGTGCTAATAATGCTATTTGCTAATATACCCTCAACAATGGTAGTAGTGCTAAGTGTTAAATTAGTTGGAATTGCACCACAACTACCATCATCTGTTACAGTAATATCAAAACTTTGCGAACTTTGAAGTTCACCATCACTAACAATAAGCTCTAAATTATAAATACCAATATCATCACAACTAGGAGAAGTGCTTACAAGGTTACTTCTGTCAATTTTGCGAATACGGTGATTAAAGCTATCAACAATAATAATATCACCACTAGTATCAATTACAACACCAGACGGGTCACTAAATTGAGCACTACTACCAATACCATCAGCAAAATCCCTACTACTACCAGCAATGGTGGTTACCATGCCATCTGGGGCAATGTTGCGGATACGATGATTACTAACATCGGCAACAATAATATTGCCAAGAGCATCAATTGCAACACTACTTGGATTACTAAATCTAGCTGTAGCACTAGCGCCATCAGCAGAACCAGTTTCACTGCCAGCAATAGTGGTTACCACGCCATTTGTGCTAATGCTACGAATACGATGATTAACAAAATCAGCAACAATAATATTGCCAAGAGCATCAATTGCAACACCAGTTGGAGCAAAAAACATAGCTGTAGTGCTAGTGCCATCAGCAAAACCAGTTTCACTGCCAGCAATAGTGGTTACTGTGCCACCTGCGCTAATTCTACGAATACGATGGTTGTTGGTATCGGCAATGATAATATCACCACTAGCATCAACTACAACACCAACTGGATTATTAAATCTAGCTGTAGCACTAGCGCCATCAGCAAAACCAGTTTCACTACCAGCAATGGTGGTTACCATGCCATCTGGGGCAATGTTGCGGATACGATGATTACCAACATCGGCAACAATAATATTGCCAAGAGCATCAATTGCAACACCCCGTGGCAAATCAAATCTAGCTGTTGCGCTAGCGCCATCAGCAAAACTACCACTTGTATCACCCGTTGGCCCAGCACCAGCAATAGTAGTTACTACACCACCTGGGGTAATTCTACGAATGCGATGATTGTTGGTATCGGCAATAATAATATCGCCACTAGCATCAATTGCGATACCTATTGGAGAATTAAAGCTAGCTGTAATAGTAGTGCCATCATCACTACCAGTTAAGTCTTTACCTGCCAAAGTGGTTACAAATGAGTCAATAGCTAGCCAATTTGGTAATTCAGTGCCTGAGGCAGCCCTAAAAACAAGGTTGCTACTATCAGCATCGCTGGCGTCCAAGTTATATCGGTATAAACTATTAACTCTAGCACTAGTAATTGGGGTGCTGGTAAAAATAGGAACAGCTTCATTAGCATCATTAACACTAATATGGAAGGTTTTGGTTAGCTGATGTATAGTATCACTAACAGCAATAATAATTTCATAACTGTTTTGAGTCTCAAAGTCAGGGCTATGGTCAATTACTAATTGATTACCGCCACTAACGCTAAAGCTGGCGCTGTCTTCACCGCCAATAACACTAAAACTAAGACTGGCGGGATTATCACTATCATCAGCGCTAATAGTGGCGATAATGCTATGTGTTGCAATGTTTTCAATAATATTAGTAGTGCTGAGCGCTAAATTCGTTGGAATTGCGTCACAACTACCATTATCTGCTACAGTAATATCAAAGCTTTGCGAACTTTGAAGTTCGCCATCACTAACAATAAGCTCTAAATTATGAATACCAATATCATCACAACTAGGTGAAGTGCCTATAAGAATAACATTATTTCTGTTAATTTTACGAATGCGATTATTATCAGAATCAGCAACAATAATATTGCCACCGCTATCAATTGCAATACCCATTGGGAAATCAAATTTAGCCGTATCGCCAGTGCCATTGGCAAAACCCCTCCCACCACTACCAGCAATAGTGCTCACTATGCCCTCTGGGCTAATTTTGCGAATGCGTTGATTATTTCTATCAGCAACAATAATATTGCCGCTAGCATCAATTGCAACATCAGATAAACTACCAAATTTAGCTGTGGCGCTAGCGCCATCATCAGAACCCGAAATACCACTACCAGCAATAGTGGTTACTGTCCCACTTAGGCTAATGCTACGTATGCGACGATTGATGCTATCAGCAACAATAATATTGCCGCTAGCATCAATTGCAACATCCCTTGGAACACTAAACCTAGCTGTGGCACTAGCCCCGTCAGCAAAATCACCATCACCGCTACCAGCAATAGTGCTTACTACACCGTTTGGACTAATACTGCGGATACTATGGTTACCGGCATCAGCAACAATAATATTACCACTAGCATCAATTGCAACACCTCTTGGAATACTAAATTCAGCTGTGGCGCTGGCGCCATTGGTAAAACCCTGACTACTACCAGCAATAGTGGTTACTACGCCTTTTGCGCTAATGCTACGAATGCGATGATTACCAGTATCAGCAACAATAATATTGCCACTAGCATCAATTGCAACGCCAATTGGGCCACTAAATTTAGCAGTGGCGCTAGCGCCATTGTCAGAACCTTGAATACCGCTACCAGCAATAGTGCTTACCATACCGCCTATGCTAATACTACGGATACGATGATTATCAGTATCAGCAACAATAATATTGCCACTAGCATCAATTGCAACGCGAGATGGATTATTAAAGCTAGCTGTGGAGCTAACACCATCAACATTACCAACTAAATCTTGACCTGCCAAAGTAGTTACAACTATATCAAATATATCAAAAGCTAACCAATTTGGCAATTCAGTTCCCAGAGCGGCACTAAAGACAAGATTGCTACTATCAGCATCACTGGCGCTCAAATCATATCGGTATAAACTACCAACTCTAGCAGTAGTAATTGGAGTGCTAGTAAAAACAGGCACTCTTTCAATCTCAACAACATTAATCGTAAAACTTTTAGTAGCGATATGGAGTGTATCACTAACACTAATGATGATTTCATAACTGCTCTGGGTATCAAAATTAGGACTATGGTCAATAACTAATTGATTAGCACTAATGCTAAAACTAGCGCTATCTCTACCACCAACAATACTAAAACTAAGACTGGCAGGATTATCACTATCATCGGCACTAATGGTGGCGATAATACTGTTTGTTGCAGTGTTTTCAATAGCATTAGTGACGCTGAGGGCTAAATTAGTTGGAATTGCGCCACAACTACCATCATCTACTACAGCAAGATCAAAACTTTGCGAACTTTGAAATTCGCCATCACTAACAATAAGCTCTAAATTATAAACACTAATATCATCACAACCAAGAGGAATGCCTACAAGGTTATCTCTATCAATTTTGCGAATACGACGATTGCCTGAATCAGCAACAATAATATCATTATTATTGATTGCAATGTCAGATGGACTACTAAACTTAGCATTGCTGCCAATAATATCAGCAAAGCCATTTGTGCTACCAGCAATAGTGCTTACTATACCACCTGCGCTAATGCTACGGATACGATGATTATTTTGGTCAGCAACAATAATATTACCACCAGCGTCAATTGCAACACCCCTTGGTAAACTAAATCCAGCTGTGGCGCTAGCGCCATCAGCAAAACCAGATGTACCACTACCAGCAATAGTGGTTACTATACCACCTGTGCTAATGCTACGAATGCGGTGATTATTTTGGTCAGCAACAATAATATTACCACCAGCGTCAATTGCAACACCTCTTGGAAAATTAAATTGAGCTGTGGCGCTAGCGCCATCGACAAAACCTCGAATACCGCTACCAGCAATAGTGGTTACTACACCATTTGGAGTAATCTTACGAATACGACTATTAAAACTATCAGTAACAATAATACTACCACTAGCATCAATTACAACACCACTTGGCTGCCTAAATTGAGCTGTGGCGCTAGCGCCATCGGCAAATCTTGGAACACCACTCCCAGCAATGGTGGTTACTGTGCCATCTGTAGTAATGCCACGAATACGACTATTAAATAAATCAGCAATAATAATATTGCCACTAGCATCAATTACAATACCCCATGGAGATTCAAACATAGCTGTGGCGCTAGCGCCATTATTAAAACCAAATCCACCAGTACCAGCAATAGTGCTTACTATGCCCTCTGTGCTAATTCTACGGATATTATGATTATTGTCATCAGTAATAATAATATTGCCACTAGCATCAATTACAATACCCCTTGGCGTAGCAAATCTAGCTGTATTAGTAGCGCCATCATTATCACCGCTTGAACTAGTGCCTGCCAAAGTAGTTACAACTATATCAACAGCTAACCAATCTGGTAATTCAGTGCTCGGCGAGGCGCTAAAAACAAGGTTGCTACTATCAGCATCACTGGCGCTTAATCTATATTGGTATAAACTACCAACTCTAACAGTAGTAATTGGAGTGCTAGTAAAAACAGGCACTCTTTCAATCTCAACAACATTAATCATAAAACTTTTAGTAGCAAGATGTAGGGTATCACTAACACTAATAATAATTTCATAACTGCTCTGGGTATCAAAATTAGGACTATGGTCAATAGCCAATTGGTTGCCATTACTAATGCTAAAACTAGCGCTATCTCTACCACCAACAATACTAAATTCAAAAACATCTAGCGGATTAGTTGCGGTAGCGCTAATAGTGGCAATAATGCTATCTGCTAAAATGTTCTCAACAATATTAGTAGTGCTGAGCGTTAAACTGACTGGAGCTACACCACAACTACCATCATCTGCTACAGTAATATCAAAACTTTGTAAATCTTGAAATGCGCCATCACTAACGACAAGTTCTAAATTATGAATGCCAATATCACCACAACCAGCAACGCCTGCAACAGCAAAGCTATTTCTATCAATTTCACGAATGCGGTTATTATTACTATCGGCAATGATAATATTACCACTAGTATCAATTGCAACACCAAACGGTATATCAAATTGAGCATTACTACCAGAACCATCAGCAAAACCCTGACTACTACCAGCAATAGTGGCGACTATGCCATCTAGGGTAATACTACGAATGCGGTAATTCCTATTATCAGCAACAATAATATTGCCGCTGGTGTCAATTGCAACGCCCTCTGATAAATTAAACCCAGCTGTGGCGCTAGCGCCATCAGCAAAACCAGATGTACCACTACCAGCAATAGTGCTCACTATACCACCTGTGCTAATGCTACGAATGAGATGATTATCAGTATCGGCAACAATAATATTGCCAAAAGCATCAATTGCAACACCACTTGGGCTACTAAATTCAGCTGTGGCGCTAGCGCCATTGGCAAAACCATCGCTACTACCAGCAATAGTGCTTACTATACCACCTGTGCTAATACTACGGATACGATGATTAGCTCGGTCAGCAACAATAATATTACCAATGCTATCAATTGCAACAGCTGATGGAGAATCAAAGCTAGCTGTGTCACTAGCGCCATCAATAGCACCAGCAGCACCACTACCAGCAACAGTGCTTACTACACCACTTGCGCTAATACTACGGATACGATTGTTAAAGACATCGGCAACAATAATATTGCCACTAGCATCAATTGCAACACCTGTTGGAAAATCAAATTCAGCTGTAGCGCTAGCACCATCAGCAAAACCACGACTACCGCCAGCAATAGTGCTTACTATGCCCGCTGAGCTAATACCACGAATGAGGTCATTATTAGCATCAGCAACAACAATATTGCCAAGGGCATCAATTGCAACACCTATTGGAGAATTAAATCTAGCTGTATTAGTAGCGCCATTATCGCTACCTACTAAACCATTGCCTGCCAAAGTGTTTACAACTACATCAATAGCTAACCAACTTGGTAATTCGGTGCTTGGCGCGGCGCTAAAGACAAAATTAGTGCTATCAGCATCGCTGACGTCCAAATTATATTGGTATATACTATTAACTCTAGTAGTAATAATTGGGGTGCTGATAAAAACAGGCACACTTTCAATTCCAACAACACTAATTTCAAAACTTTTAGTAGCAAGATGTAGGGTATCACTAACGCCAATAATAATTTCATAACTGCTTTGGGTCCCAAAGTCGGGACTGTGGTCAATTACTAACTTGTTAACATCACTAATACTAAAACGAGCGCTATCTCTACCACCCACAATACTAAACTCAAAAGGACTTAGCGCATTACTTGCGGTGGCGCTAATAGTGGCAATCACACTATTTGCTGCTATGCCTTCAACAATGGTGGTAACACTAAGGGCTAAATTAGTTGGAATTACACCACAACTACCATCATCTGCTACAACAACATTAAAGCTTTGCGAATTTGTAAGCATGCTATCACTAACCATAAGTTCTAAACTATGAATATCAATATCATCACAACTGGGAGTGCCTGCGAGCATGACTTTAGTTCTATCAATTTTACGAATGCGGTCATTGAGTGCGTCGGCAATAATAATATTGCCACTAGCGTCAATTGCAACACCTCTTGGCTCGTTAAATCTAGCCGTAGTGCCAGCACCATCAGCAAAATTGCTCGCAGTCAGACCTATTGGACCGCTGCCAGCAATAGTAGTTACTGCCCTATTTGTTGCAACATTGCGAATGCGGTGATTGAGAGCATCAGCGACAATAATATTGCCAAAGGAATCAATTGCAGCCCTATCTGGTAAAGTAAATCTGGCTGCTGTGCCAATGCCATTGACAAGACCCCTGTCTTCTCTACCAGCAATAGTGCGCACTCTGCCCTCTGGGGATATGCTGCGAATACTACTATTACTTGAATCGGTAACAATAATATTGCCAGCAGCATCAATGTCAACACCTCTTGGAAAATCAAAACTGGCCTCATCTCTAATGCCATCGGCAAAACCATTGAAACGACCAGCAATAGTGAATACTATGCCATCTGTGCTAATACCGCGAATACGGTTATTGCCGTGATCGGCAACAATAATATTACCAGCAGCATCAATAGCAACATCTGCTGGGAAGCTAAACCTAGCAGTAGCGCTCGCCCCATCAGCAAAAGCGCCCCCAAAAGAACCCGTTGAACCTCCACCAGCAATGGTAGTCACCATACCATTTGGGGCAATTTTGCGAATACGGTGATTCTCTTCGTCGGCAACAATAATATTACCACTTGTATCAATGGCAACACCCTGTGGGCGACGAAACTTAGCAGTAGCGCTAGCCCCGTCAACAAAACCAGCGCTACCACCAGCAATGGTGGTTACTGTCCCCTCTGTGCTAATACTGCGAATACGGTTATTATCTCTATCAGCAACAATAATATTACCAAGCGCATCAATTACAACCCCTCTGGGTTCAAAGAACTTAGCAGTAGCGCTAGCCCCATTGGCAAAACCCCGACTACTACCAGCAATAGTGGTTACAACTATATCAGTATTAATATCCAACCAACTTGGTAAAACAGTCCCTGATGCGGCATCAAACACAAATCTGCCGCCCTCAGCATCACTAGCCCTTAAACTATATTGGTATGGACTATTAACCTTAATAGCGGTAATTGGCTCACTAGTAAAAACAGGCACACTTTCAATTCCAACAACCATAATCTTAAAGCTTTTAGTGGCGAGGTGCAGGTTATCACTAACACCAATAATAATCTCATAATTGCTTTGGGTCTCAACACTTGGACTGTGGTCAATTACTAATTGATTATCATTGATGATACTAAAACTAGCGCTATCCCTACCATCAACAATACTAAACTCAAAAGGACCTAGCGCATTACTTGCAGTAGCGCTAATAGTAGCAATCACACTATTTGCTGCTATGCCTTCAACAATGGTGGTAACACTAAGTCTTAAATCGGTTGGTGCTACATCACAGCTAATATCATCTACCACAGCAATATCAAAGCTTTGTGAACTTTGAAGCTCGCCGTCACTTACAATAAGAGCTAAACTATGAACACCAATATCATCACAACCAGCAATGCCTGCAACAGTAAAGCTATTTCTATTAATTTTACGAATGCGGTTACCAGAAGTAATAATGATATTGCCTGAGGCGTCAATTGCAACATTACTTGGAAAACTAAATTTATCTTGACTGCTAGGGCCATCATTACCACCGGCCTGCCCATTACCAGCAATAGTGCTCACTATGCCCTCTGGAGATATGTTGCGAATACTGTGATTATTGCTATCAACAACAATAATATTACCACTAGCATCAATGGCAACATCCCTTGGTAAAGAAAATTTAGCGGTAGCGCTAGCCCCATCAACAAAACCACCGCCACTACCAGCAATAGTGGTGACTGTCCCATCTGTGCTAATGCTGCGAATACGATGATTGGAGAAATCAGCAACAATAATATTACCACTAGCATCAATGGCAATACCAGTTGGGAAATCAAACTTAGCAGTAGCGCTAGCCCCATCGGCAAAACCATCATCTCCACTACCAGCAATAGTGGTTACTGTGCCATCTGAGCTAATGCTGCGAATACGGTTATTACCGCCATCAGTAATAATAATATTACCACTAGCATCAATGGCAATACCACTTGGGAAATCAAACTTAGCAGTAGCGCTAGCCCCATCGGCAAAATCCCGACTACCACTACCAGCAATAGTGCTCACTATGCCTTCTGGGGATATGCTGCGAATACGGCGATTATTTCCATCAGCAACAATAATATTACCACTAGCATCAATGGCAACATTCCTTGGGGAACTAAACCTAGCAGTAGCGCTAGCCCCATCAGCAAAATCGCCCCCCAAAACACCTGTTCGACCCCCACCAGCAATAGTGCTGACTATGCCCTCTGGGCTAATTTTGCGGATACGGTGATTATTTCCATCAGCAACAATAATATTACCACTAGCATCAATTGCAATACCATCTACGCTATTAAAACTAGCAGTGCTGGTAACCCCATCATCGCTACCGGCACTGCCCTCACCTGCCAAAGTGCTTACAATTGTATCAATAACTAACCAACTTGGTAATTCGGTGCTTGGCAAGGCGCTAAAAACAAGATTGCTACCGTCATCATCGCTGGCGCCTAAATCATATTGGTATAAACTACCAACTCTAACACTAGTAATTGGAACACTAGTAAAAATAGGAACAAATTCGTTAACATTATTAACACTAATATTAAAGGTTTTGATTAACTGATGTATAGTATCACTAACGGCAATGATAATCTCATAACTGTTTTGGGCTTCAAAGTCAGGACTGTGGTCAATTACTAATTGATTATCAGCACTAATGCTAAAACTAGCGCTATCTCTACCACCAACAATACTAAAACTAAGGCTGGCAGGGTTATCACTGTCATCGGCGCTAATGGTAGCAATAATGCTATTTGTTGCAATGTTTTCAATAACATTAGTGTTGCTAAGGGCTAAATTAGTTGGAATTAAGCCACAACTACCATCATCTGCTACAATAATATCAAAACTTTGTAAATCTTGAAGCTCGCCATCACTAACAATAAGAGCTAAATTATGCATACCAATATCACTACAACTGGGAGTGCCTACAAGGCTATTTCTATAAATCTTACGAATGCGGTTATTATTACTATCAGTAACTATAATATTACCACTAGCATCAATTGCAACACCAGACGGTACATTAAATCGGGCATTGCTACCCACACCATCAGCAAAACTCTGGCTACTACCAGCAATAGTGGCGACTATGCCATCTGGGGTAATACTACGAATGCGGTGATTCCTATTATCAACAACAATAATATTGCCGCTAGTATCAATTGCAACGCCCTCTGGTAAATTAAACCTAGCTGTGGCGCTAGCACCATCAGCAAAACTAAACGTACCACTACCAGCAATGGTACTTACTAAGCCGCTTGCGCTAATGCTACGAATACGATGATTATCAGTATCGGCAACAATAATATTGCCAAAAGCATCAATTGCAACACCACTTGGACTACTAAATTCAGCTGTGGCACTAGCGCCATTGGCAAAACCTTGAATACCGCTACCAGCAATAGTGCTTACTACACTGCCTGTACTAATGCTACGGATACGATGATTAACTCGGTCAGCAACAATAATATTACCACTGCTATCAATTGCAACAGCTGATGGAAAATTAAAACTAGCTGTGGTACTAGCGCCATCAATAGCGCCAAAATCACCACTACCAGCAATGGTGCTTACTACACCACTTGCGCTAATGCTACGAATACGGTTATTAAAAACATCGGCAACAACAATATTACCACTAGCATCAATAGCCATACCCTTTGGGGAATCAAACTTAGCAGTAGCGCTAGCCCCATCGGTATCACCCACATCACCACTACCAGCAACAGTGCGAACTACGCCGTCTAGGCTAATGCTGCGAATACGATGATTACTTTGATCAGCAACAATAATATTGCCAATAGCATCAATTGCAACACCCGATGGGGTGCTAAATCTAGCTGTGTTAGTAGCGCCATCATCACTACCTTGGACGCCATCTCCTGCCAAAGTTGTTACAATTACATCAATAGTTAACCAACTTGGTAATTCGGTGCTCGGCGAGGCGCTAAAAACAAGATTGCTACCATCATCATCGCTGGCGCTCAAATTGTATTGGTATAAACTATCAACTCTAACAGTGGTAATTGGAGTGCTAGTAAAAACAGGGGTACTGAGAGCGGGTCTGGTAGTAACACTAAATATTGCCCTTGTTGAGCTAGCGCCAGAACCCACAGTTAAGGTAGCAACGGTTTGAGTATTAAGCTCACTACTAGATAAAATCTGAAGGGCAACAGTAGCGCCTGAGGTAATTATGCCCTTATCTGCAGTTGGGACGCTATTGCCTATGGTATAAGAACCACCTTCAATGCGAATACTAATAGTGCTATCAAAACCAGTAATAGTTGCTATATTAGAAGTGATTAATGTATTTGGACTGGCATCTTTTATCGCAGTGAAGCTAAAAGGCTCTGTGTCTGCTGTAATTGATAATGAACTCAATAAAAATAAAATAGCAACAATTGCTTTTAATAATATAGTTTGCATAATTCTTATGTCATATCACAAGCTCTTAAAACACAGCTTGAAAAATGTTATTTTAGTAGTTTGTAGTTAACAGTCTCTGGTAGCGATAATTATGGTCTTACTTAAGTCCGTAGCATAGCACCGATGATACCATAAGTTTTGTCAATGTCAAGTAATATCATCTATTAACAGAGATAAAACCAGCGCCACTTATCCGCTTCAAACTTGACTAGCAGATGGCAAATATTTAGCTTCTATTAAATCTTTTTACCCCAAACAATAGTTTGAACTAGTAATTTCTAATGTTTTGGCTAATTTCACTGATACCTTTATTGATAAACTCTAGAGTCATAATCTAAGTAATATTTTGCTACTGGTCTTTAAATTTAATTTTAAACATAAGCAGTTTGGCATCACTATTTAAGCCTTGATAAAAAATGTTTACGATTAACAATCAAAGTTTAGTTAATTGCTTAATTCTCCCGATAATAATCTTTTATTAAAATAAACCTATAGCTATTCTTTATATTAACAAAGACTAACCTCCAACAATACAAAAAACACTTGTATTATTTAAGCCTCTCTCAACAGGTAAGGATATTGTTTTACAGGAACAAATAATACAAGTGCAACCAGTTAAAACTCCAATTAATTATTATGATGGCAAATAAATGCTAGCGGACAAAATTATTCAACCAATCCTAGAACATCGGATTTATGTTAAGCCATTTTTTGATGATAATGCAGTGTTTTTTACCAAACAAAAAGTTATACTGAGATAATTAATGACTTTAATTTAACTATTATTAGCTACTATCAGGTTTGCTAAATTCAATATTAAAAGTGTTAATATGAAATACACGAATGGCAAGGTTAATAAAAAAAATAAGCGAAGAGATAATAATTACTAACTATCGGCGATTACAAATGACAATCCCAATTTATCAAATCATTCTGCAAAAACTTATGATTTATCTCTTACTGATTTAAAATAAGTTGTTAGTGGAAATAATAATATAAATATAGCAACAGAACTGGTAACAATTGCTGGGCTAGTGGGAATATCAAATATCAAAGAAGTAAAGATACCAACAATAACCGCACAAACTGCCAGCAGTGATGATAAAACCGCCATTGTTTCTGGACGGTGAGCTAGTTGCCTTGCGCTAGCGGCTGGAATTATTAGCATTGAACTAATAAGTAAAATACCAACTATACGCACAGATACCGCAACTACTATGGTAATTAATAGCATTAACAATAATTTAGCAAAAAAAGTATTAATACCTTGCGCAATGGCAATATCTTCGTTAATGGTGGTTAATACAAGTGCTGACCAATTAAACGCCAATATTGCCAGTATTATTGCTGCGCCAACATAAATCCACCATAGCTCAGTAACAGTGACGGTGAGAATATCACCAAATAAGTAACTATGAAGATCAACGTTTTGCTTTAAAAGACTAATACTAATCATACCAATAGCAAGCCCGCTATGGGCTAGAATGCCAAGTAAAGTATCGGTCGCTAATATCTTTTTTTGTTGTAGCCACAATAATAGTGATGCAAAAACAACACAAATGATAATAATACCTACATTAGCGCTAATGCCAGCTGCTAGTCCAAGCGCTATGCCTAGTAATGAACTATGCGCTAGTGAATCGCCAAAATATGCCATTCTACGCCACACCACAAAACAACCAATTACACCTGTTATAAGAGCTATGCCAATACCAGCGGTTAAGGTGTATAGAATAAAGGGGTCAATCTGCATCGTGTTTATGGTTGTGACTATGTTGATAAATTGTTACCATATTTGCCATATCATTACCAAACAAGGCAATAAATTCTGGGTCTTTGGTTATAGCACTTGGCGCTCCAGAACAACAGATATGATGAAATAGACATAAAACTTGCTTAGTAGATGCCATCACTAAATGTAGGTCATGAGAAACCATTAATATGGCTAAATTTTGTTGGCGGTAAATATTTTCTAGCAATTTGTAAAAACTTAGTTGTCCAGAAATATCTAGACTTTGTGCCGGTTCATCTAACACTAATAACTCTGGGCTATCAAGTAAACTACGGGTTAACAGCACTCGTTGTAACTCACCGCCCGATAACGCACCAAGCTGGGTATCTAGCAGGTGGATAATATTGGTTTTTTGCGCTAAATCATCAATATTTATACTTACTTTCTTACACAAACAAAGAAAACGTTTAACTGTAATTGGCATAATATAATTATAAGCAAAATATTGCGGCACATAGCCAATTCTAAGTCCGCCTTTACGCTTAATATCACCACTATTGGGCTTAGAAAATCCCATTAAACATTTAAGCAAAGTAGATTTACCAGCTCCATTGGGACCTATAATAGTAATAAAATCATTTTTTTTAATTGTAGTAGAGACACTTTTTAAAATGTGTTTGCCCTGCTGAATGACATTGATGTTTTTTGCTTCAATTAATGTGTTTTTTGACATTGGCTACATTGTCCATTAATCTCTAAAGTTATATGTTTAAAAGCAAACTTATTTTTACTGCTTGTGTTACTAATTACTTGGTCTAAACTGCTATTACAACACTCCCTTACCTCTCCACATTGGCTACATATTAAAAAATAACACGCGCGGTGTTGTTGTGGGTGGGAACAACCGATAAAAGCATTAATGCTATGCAATTTATGCACCATACCGTATTTAAGCAAAAAATCCAATGCTCTATATACCGTAGGTGGCTTAGCAGAAGCGCCTCTTTGGTTTAACTTGCCTAAAATATCATAAGCCTTTGTCGGATAATGATCTTGCCAGACCATTTGCAAAACTTTTTTTCTAAGCGGAGTAAATTGCAAACCTTGATGCTGGCAAATAGCAACCGCTTTTTTCATGGCTTCATCTAAGCATGATTTGTGGTTGGTGCACTGTTGCATAAATTACAGATTATGATATAATGTGTTATATTATAACATAACATATATTAACAATATGCAAAAATTATTATTGATACTTTTTATACTGCTACTGAGTTTAACATTGACAACCAAAGGTAAAGACATAGTTGTTACTATAAAGCCGCTACATTCGTTAGTCACGGGGGTACTCGGTAATAGCAGAGATGCTAGCTTATTATTAGATGGCAATGTTTCGGTACATAATTTCCAGTTAAAGCCATCTCAGTTAAGGTTATTACAAGAAGCAAAAGTGATTTTTTATATTGATAATAGCCTCGAGACATTTCTAGTGCGCATATTTAGAACTTTGCCTGCCAATGTAGCTAAATTTGCTATTACCGAGCATAATGGTGTTAAAATTTTAGCAAAACGTAGCTCTGGTGCTTGGCACCATCACCACCGTGACCATGACCACCACCATCTTTCACATAATAACGATATGCACCTTTGGCTTGACCCCAGAAATGCTTCTCAAATAGTTTTATTTATTGCGGAAAAACTAAGTGTAATTTATCCACAAAATCGGCATATTTATCAAGCAAATGCACAAAAATTGATTAAAAAGATTGATGTGTTAAATGCAACATTACAAACAAAACTTGCCGATGTTAAACAAAAACCATTTATAGTATTTCACGATGCTTATCAGTATTTTGAACGCGCTTATGGTTTAACAAGTGTTGGTGCTATTACTCTTAACCCCAGCAAACCGCAATCGGCAAAGCATTTACAAACACTTAGAAAACAACTAATTGATACTGGTGCTAGATGTGTGTTTTCTGAAACGCAATTTTCCCCAAAGTTAGTAAAGACTCTTACATCTAATATTCAAGTCAAAACCGCTATACTGGACCCTTTGGGCGCAAATTTAAACCCCGGACAAAACCTGTATTTTAAGTTAATCAATAATCTTGCCGATAATATAAAGCAGTGCCTACTCATTTAAGTTTTGCTAGCAACTCCTCTTCGGTTTCAACATAATTAGGGTCAGGCAGACAACAATCTACTGGACAAACTTCAGCGCATTGTGGTGTATCAAAGTGCCCTTTGCATTCGGTGCATTTAGATGGGTCAATCTCATAAATTTCCTCGCCCACATAAATCGCCTCATTTGGACACTCTGGTTTGCAAACATCACAATTTATACATTCATCTGTTATATATAATGACATATTTATTTCTTATAAATTTAAAAACAGGTATCATTATCCCTGAATTGTTAATACTTTACAAGTTATGAAACCATTATTATTACTTATATCTTTTATAATTAACACCTTAGTCTATGGCGCTACACCAATTAATCTAAGTGATGGACTGTATGCAAATATCAAAACTAATAAAGGCGATATACTGATTAAATTGGCTTATAAGGAGTCACCACTTACGGTAATTAATTTTGTTGGTCTTGCTGAAGGTAGCAAAAAAAATAATATAACCGAGCTAAATCAATCTTACTATGATGGATTAAAGTTCCATCGAGTCATTAAAAATTTTATGATTCAAGGCGGTGACCCTTTAGGTAATGGTAGTGGTGGCCCCGGTTATCGCTTTCCCGATGAAAAAAATAATTTAAAACACGATAAAGCTGGAGTGCTATCAATGGCAAATGCTGGACCTGACACCAATGGTAGCCAATTTTTTATCACTCATCTACCAACCCCACACCTAGACGGTAAACACACTATATTCGGTCAAGTTATAAGGGGTATGGAGGTAGTTAATCGTATTAAAAAAGGTGATATGATTGAACGGGTTAAAATTTTACGCGTTGGTATGAAAGCTAAGGCATTTATTACCAATGAGCAATCATTTTTAGCACAATTAGCAAAATTAAAACAAAAATATAAGCAACAATTCAATGATTTCATTTCTAAATTTTATCCCAATAGCAAGGCCACTCAATCAGGCTTACACTATGTTATATTGAAAACAGGCAAAGGTAAGCAAGCTAAAAAAGGCGATACTATTAAAGCCCATTACAACCTCAAACTTACTAACCAAAAGATATTAGATGATTCTAGGAAAAATAACAAGCCCATTGAGGCTAAAATTGGTATTGGCAAATTGATTAAGGCTTGGGACGAGATAATACCAATGATGCGTATTGGTGAACGCCGCCTAATTATTGCACCTTACCAACTTGCTTATGGTACTCGTGGTATCCCTGGTGTTATTCCGCCAAAAGCAACACTTATTTTTGACATAGAATTACTAGCAGTTAACCCTTAATTACATGTTTTTAGAACTTGTTAACTATTTATATCAACTAGACAGCGGTTTTTCAGTACTACGTTACCTAAGCGTACGCGCTTTATTTGCTACATTGACAGCGCTTGTATTGAGTTTGTTGTTAGGTAAATTTTTTATTAAAATATTAAAATCTTACCAAATCAAACAAGTAGTTCGCCATGATGGCCCTAGCAGTCATTTTACTAAATCTGGCACACCAACTATGGGTGGAGTGTTGATTTTAATTACTTTTTTATTAAGTAGTTTAATTTGGGCTAATTGGCATAATGCTTATATATGGGTAATTTTAGCTAGTGCATTATTATTTGCAAGCATCGGTTTTTTAGACGATATATTAAAGATAAAACATCAATCTTCCAAAGGTCTGAGTGTTAAACAAAAATATCTAGCTCAGTCGCTGGCAACACTAGTAATTATTTTTTACTTTTTTTCTCTAGGAGATGGGCAGCATTTAATAATTATCCCCTTTATTAAAGAGGCTTATATTCATTTGGGTTTAGTTGGTTTTACAATTTTGGCATATTTTGTTATTGTTGGTAGTAGTAATGCGGTTAATTTGACAGATGGTCTAGATGGATTAGCAATTATGCCAGTCATGCTAATTACTATGATGTTTGGTATTTTTGCCTATCTTAGTAGCCATTACGAATTTGCTAGTTATCTTAATATTCCACACCTAAATTATAGCAGCGAGATTGTCATTATTTGTTCAGCACTAATTGGTTCTAGCTTAGGCTTTTTATGGTTTAACGCTTATCCGGCAGAGATTTTTATGGGAGATGTTGGTTCATTGGCTTTGGGAGCAGTTTTAGCGGTAATTGCTATTAGTTTACATCAAGAATTATTACTACCAATTGCCGGAGGAGTATTTGTTTTAGAAGCGGCGTCAGTGATTTTACAAGTAGGTTCCTTTAGGCTAAGACAGGGCAAACGCATTTTTTTAATGGCGCCAATTCATCATCATTTTGAAAAAAAAGGTTTAAGTGAGCCTAAAATCATTGCTCGCTTTTGGATGATTACTATTATATTGGTTATTATCAGTCTAGCAAGTTTGAAAATCAGATGAGCATCAAGTCGGATAGATGGATTATTGATATGGCGCAAAATAAGCAAATGATTAGGCCATTTACTACCGCACAAATTAGCCATAAAGCTGGGGCAAAACTTATTTCTTACGGTGTTTCTAGTTATGGTTATGACGTGCGTTGCGCCAATGAATTCAAAGTATTTACCAATATTAACAATAGCATGGTGGACCCAAAAAATTTTGATGATAATAGTTTTGTTGAAGTAAATGCTAATGAGTGTATTATTCCGCCTAATTCTTTTGCCTTAGCGCGTACTGTTGAATATTTCAAAATTCCACGGTCAATATTGGTAATTTGTTTGGGTAAATCAACTTATGCCCGCTGTGGTATTATTGTTAATGTTACACCGCTTGAACCGGAATGGGAGGGTCATGTTACCTTAGAGTTTTCCAATACTACACCATTACCTGCCAAAATTTATGCCGGCGAAGGTGTTGCTCAATTGTTATTTTTTCAATCAGACGAAACTTGTATTATTTCTTATAAAGATCGTGGTGGCAAATACCAAAAACAAACCGGAGTAACACTGCCCAAGGCTTAAAATTTATGCTAAAAATCAATACTAAAACACAAATTTTAGCCCATTATAAAGATGATAAATTAATAACCAAATATTTAGTAAGCACTGCTAAAAATGGTCTGGGCGAGACGGAAAATTCTAATTGCACACCTAAAGGCAAACATCTTATTTGCAAGAAGTTTGGTGCTGGAATGCCGATGGGGTCGGTGTTTGTGAGCAGGCAAGCAACTGGTGAAGTTTATAGTGAAAATTTGGCAAAAGAACATCCAAATCGTGATTGGATATTAAGCCGTATTTTATGGCTTAACGGTTGTGAGGATTTTAATAAAAACTCTAAAAAAAGATTTATTTACATACATGGCACTCCTGATTCTAAACCAATAGGAGTAGCGCAATCGCAGGGCTGTATTCGTATGCGCAATCAAGATATAATAGCCCTATTCAACCAAGTGGAGATTGGCGAGATAGTGGAAATTTCATAATATGGAAAAAATTTTAGATACCTATTTTGATAAACGTATGTTGTTTATTTTTTTAAATGGTATTGCTAGTGGTTTTCCATGGGTAATAATTGGTTCTGCTATGACTTTGTGGCTTAAAGACGCTGGACTAACACGTAGCGCAATTGGTTTTTTTGGTTCAATATTTGTGGTGTATTCTATAAACTGGATATGGGCACCATTACTAGATAGATTGAAGCTGCCATTATTAACCAAATATTTTGGACAACGACGTTCTTGGTTGTTACTCGTCCAAAGTTTACTGCTGATTTTACTTATTTTAATCTCCTACACTAACCCAAAGTTAAGCTTGGTATGGATAAGTTTATTAGCATTAATGGTTGCTATTTTATCAGCAACACAAGATATTGTTATTGATGCTTATCGTATTGATATAATGGCATTAAAAGAAAAAGATAAACTACCGGCAACTGCCGCTATGGCAACTTCTGGTTGGTGGGTTGGCTATGGTTTTTTAGGCGCTATTGGTCTATATTTAGCCGATTTTGGCTTAGAGTGGAATACTATTTATTTATTGATGACAATTTTTGTAATATGGTTTATATTAAATACTTTATGGCTTTATGAACCAGAGAGCAAGCGTGAAAGTGTGCAACAGCAAGCTCAAAGTCACTATGAGGATTTGTTAGGAGGGCACAAATGGTGGCAAAAAACAAGCGCTTGGGCACTTACCACTCTTGTTGAACCACTAAAAGATTTTTTAGTGCGCTTTGGCTGGATTGCTCTGGTAGTGCTTAGTTTTATTATGTTTTTTAAAATTGGCGAAGCATTTTTAGGGCGTATGGCACTGGTATTTTATAAAGAAATAGGCTTTACTACCGGTGAAATCGCCACTTATTCTAAGCTAGTAGGTTCAACACTTACAATTATTTTTTCTATTGTTGCCAGCGCTATTACTGTCCATTATGGCTTGGTCAGAGGTTTGATGATTAGTGGTATTGCTATGGCATCTACTAATCTAATTTTTTCCTATTTAGCCTATGTGGGACCTGATACTACTATTTTTGCCAGCGCAATTTTACTAGATAATTTTACTGCTGCTTTTTCCACTGTTGCTTTTGTGGCTTTTATCTCACACTTAACTAACCGCGCTTATACCGCTACCCAATACGCTTTAATGGCATCTGCCGGCAATTTTGGGCGCACTATTTTTGCAAGTTCTAGTGGTCTATTAGTGGATAGCTTAGCTGGTGATTGGATTGTATTTTTTATAATAACAGCGCTTATGGTGGTGCCAAGTTTGTTAATGTTATGGATAATTAGCATAAAGTTAAAATACTTATTTAATTGATGTGCTCAATTATTATAAAAAATATTGCCTGTAAGCATGAATTTATAATATTGAAATAACACTTTAAAATTTAAAATGGCATTAATTATTGACCTTGTTGGCTTAACACTGACGTCTGCGGAAGAACAATTACTCACAAAGCCTGTAGTAGCAGGAGTCATTTTATTTTCTCGCAATTATCAAAATCAATCCCAATTAAAAAAATTAACTCAAGCAATAACCAGCATTAATCCTAAGTTGTTAATATGCACCGACCATGAAGGCGGCAAAGTGCAACGTTTCAAGCAAGGATTTACTCAATTACCAGCAATGGCAAAGCTGGGAAAAATTTTCTCAAATAATGAACATAAAGCTCAAGACTTAGCTACAGCAATTGGTTATGTTTTGGCTTATGAGTTACAGACGGTAGGTGTGGACTTTAGTTTTACACCGGTAGCTGATATTGATTATGAGCATAATACCGTAATTGGCGACCGCGCTTTTTCTAACAAAGCCCGAGCTGTAATTAATCTTGCCAGCGCTATAATTGATGGTATGCATCAAGCAGGTATGGCTTGTGTGATTAAGCATTTTCCAGGGCATGGATTTGTCAATTTAGACTCACATATAACTTTGCCGATTGATAAACGAGAGATGGCACAAATCAATAAAGATTTATCTGTGTTTAAAGCCTTGTTGCCCAAAGCTGATGCGCTAATGCCAGCACATATTATTTATAAAAAATACGATTCAAGCCCTGCCGGGTTTTCACCGTTTTGGTTAACAAATATTCTACGCAAAAAACTGCATTATAAAGGGCTTATTATCAGTGATGACCTAAATATGCAAGCAGCAGTTAATTTTTGTCCAGACATTACAGATAGAATTAGTATTGCCTTAAATGCTGGATGTGACCTAGCACTAGTTTGCAATAACTTTAGGCAGATAGAAGATAAACGCTGGCTGGTAAGTAACAAAACCAATAATCTCAAACCTAAGCCTAAACTTGATAAAATAGTTTATGAAAACTATTTAACTAAAATCCAAACAATATTATGAAAGACAAAGATTTTGAAATTCGTCTATTAAGCGCGATGCGTAAAACTTTAATTGCGGTTGCTAAAGATACTATGACTAAGCCTGGGCTAAAACATCCGTTATCAACTAAAACTCAAAGTATGATTACCGATTGCCTAGATATTATTAGTAAACGTCAAACTGAGATTGAAAAGTCTACTAATTCTTACACTCCAATGAAACCAGTTTTTAGTGACGAACAAAGCGTGCAATCGGTTAGTGTTGATTCTATCAAAAAATGTTGATTTACTTAGCGGGTAAGTTAGGCTTTTGTTTAAGTTCTGGTTGTGTTTTTAAATCTGGTTTAAGTTTTATTTCTGGCTTGGTAGCTTGGTTTTGTTTTTGTTGGCGGTCTAAACTGGCTTTTAATAATTGACCAATAGCATTAACCATGCCATCATAAGGCCCAAAGTTTGATCTTCCTTCGAAGTAATCTCGCCATTTGAGGGCATCTGCATAACTTTGTTGCGCCTTGTCAAGTTGTCCTGTTTGTAAATAATATCTTGCTAGTAACAAATACCCCTTAACATTTCTAAAATCAACTTTAAGCAGATATTTTAAAGTATCATGATGCCTACTTAATGCCTTATTAGCCTGGTCATTAAGTCCTTGACGCAAACTGTTGATTGCTAATTGGTGATAAACCAATGAAAGAGCGATAATGACCAAGCTATTATTGGGATTATATTTAACGCTACTTTCTAATTTATCAATTGCCAATCGTGGATTTTTATTTTTTAGTCCCTCGCCCAAAATGCTTAATGAACGCGCCGTATAAGGATTATAGTCAACTGATTTGATTGCTAATTCTAATGATTTTTGTCCATAGCCAGCGCGACGATACTCAATGGATTTTTGATAATAATGCTTAGATTGTACCCACTGATAACTCAAATATGCTAGCACAATCGCCAGTAAGGCAAGTATTGGTATAAGTATTTTAGTCGTAGTAGCAGATAAATACCAATAATTTGCCTTATCCTTTATATTAGGACGTTTGGTTTTAGCATAAATACTAGCAATAGCGCCAATATAAACTAGAACAATTAATCCCGGCAAATAAACTCGCAAAGGGAAGCTAATCATAGCTGATACGGAAAAGCCAATCAAACTCAAAGCCATTGATAAAACCAAATAGCGCTGGGGATGACTAGCATTAAGCAATATATGACTAACAGCTTTAACGGTTAAAAATAAAAGCCATAATAGGAATGCAAAACCAATAGTACCAGTGTTAGAAAATATTTCTAAATAGCTATTGTGCAACCTTCTCAGGCGCACGCGTTCATTGTAAATCACATCGGGAATAATAGAATCATAATAAGGAGGATAAGATGCCTCCCAATTACCACTACCAACACCTATGAGCCAATTATACTTAATTAAATTCAGAGTATTTGCCCAAGCAGGCAAGCGCCCGCTATCATCCCCAGTAATAATACTTTGTGCGCGGTCAGCGATTTTATTATTACCAAATTCTCTCTCATCGTTGTAATTAATACCAATTAAATAAACAATAATGCCGATGACAATAATAATATTTTTGATGGTTCTGGTGGCAAATTTTTTGTCTTTAGTATCAGCAGGCACTGGATTGCCACCTTGTTTCTTTATTTTATCTAAGACGAAGAAAGCAGCTAAAAACACAGCTTGTGTTAAAACAGCAACCCAACCACCACGTGTATAGGTATGAGTTAAGAACCAAGTTATTACGGTGCTAGTTGTGGTATAAAAAATGATATTTTTTAAGCGGTGCGTACGCCATAGGAAAACAACACTAATAGGTAGTGTCAATACCAAAAATTGACTTGACATATTTTTATTACCAAAGCTGGCAGCCGGACGCACTGCTTGACGAGAAAAAGTTTGAATATCTTGGCTATGAGGAAAGTAGTATTGTAACAAGCCTAATAATGATACCAAAAAACCAGCAATAACTAAAAGTTTCAGCAATAATTTAATATACGACTCATCCTCATAACTCAAATTCAGCACCAAAAAGAAACCAATTGCCATACTTAAATATTGAGTAGTAGCCAACAGTCCCGCTTCTATATCAATCAACCAAATAAAAGAAACAACATTCCACAATACAAAAGCGATAATTGGCAAATAAAAATTTGATTTGACTATCTTAGTAGCTTTATTAAACGGGTTAGTTAGTAACCAGAATAACAAAAATACTCCAACCAAACCCACAGCAAATGCTGTTTTATAGGTTTCAGGCTCAACTGCCAAAGATTCTTCGCTAAGTCCAGGTGATAACAGGGCCAACACTGCAACACCAATGATAAATAGGTAAGCAAATGAAGGTCTTAATCTCGTCATAATTGGATTTATTTCTAAATTCTAAGAATTATACAATAAATTTTAATTAATGATTAAAAAACATATTGTTTTTAACTAATAATATGCTAGCGCCAATAATTAAAAATGGTCCAAAGGCAAATACCCTACTTCTTTTACTAGTAACAACAGCATAAATTATGCCTGAAATAGCAGAAATTAGCATCAGTGGCAACAAGGATTTAACACCAAGCCAAGCTCCAAGCATTGCCATCAATTTAAAATCACCATAACCCATACCTTCGCGTTTAGTAATTAATTTGTGTACCCAGTAAATACTCCATAAACTAATATATCCTAAAATTGCACCTAATACCGCTTCATCAAGGCTAACAAACCCGCCTTTTAGGTTGAATAATAAGCCTAACCACAATAAAGATAAAGTGATTTTGTCAGGCAATAATTGTTGCCTAGCATCAATTGTAAATAAACAAATCAAGCCGTAGGTCAATGTCAGCAAAAATAATGTATTTATTGTTAGTCCAAAATACCAAATAATAAAAGCGGTAATGATAGCGCTTGTAAGTTCAACCAGCGGATATTGCAAACTAATATTAGCATTACAAATACTACATTTTCTACCTTGGGCCAAATAACCAATAATAGGAATAAGACTAAAAAAACTCAAAGCACTATAACATGCAGGGCAAAATGAACGCCACGGACGGGCAATATTTAACTCTCTAGGTAAGCGGTAAATCACCACATTTAAAAAACTGCCCATTAACAAACCATATACAAAAGCGATAACTAATAATAAAAGTGAATTAGTGCTCATTATTAACATTTGATTAAAGGATAGCCATAATGTTTTCGCAACCAATTTAAGCCATTAAATACAGCATTATTTCTAATAAGCATTTGCTCTAATTTATATTTTTTAGGAAAGTCCATTAACAGAAAAGCAAGTATAATTGTCAAAATACCTCTCCTCGGTAAAACTAACATTACCAGTCTAGCTAATAGTAATATCAAGCCGATAATATTGCGTAACACGCACACCAATAATAGCGGTTTTTTGTGCTTGTAAGCGGACAAAAAATAGTTGCTGGGAATAAGGCGCACTAAATAGGGCAGACTTAAAATACCAAGTATTAATAGCACTAGTGAGGTAGTACTAATATAAATAGGTAATATTTGATATTGAGTAAAAAAATTAGGCATTTAGAGCAATGATAAATCAGCGATAGTTAGTAATAACTGTTGTGTAGTATAGAGCATATTAAGACGATTTTGTTTAATATCGGTTCGTTTATCATCTACGAGTACGTTGGTAAAAAAATCATCAATTCTCTTCTCTAGTGCACAAAATAATAGTATTTTTTGTTGATAATCAATACTATGATTTTGCTTGATATGTGCAATAGCGCTATATAGAAACAGCTCACTCTTGTGTTGTAATAATTTAGTATCAATAGTTGTGCTTAATTTATTAGCCTTAATGTGGACAAGAGTATGGTTAATACGTTTATTTAAAGTAATTAAAGAAGTGGCACTTGCTTGTTTACTAAAAGTCATAAGCGCAAGAATGCGTTTATCAAAATCTAACAATGAAACCATTGGTACCGCCGCTACTGCTTGGTAGATTTTAGTACTAATATTTTGTTCTTGATAATAAGCCTTTAATCGCTCTGTGATAAAACTCAAAATTAACTCAACAATATGGGGTTTAGTTTTTAAGCTAAATAATAGAAGAAATTGCTCAATTAATCTTTTTAAATCCAATTTAAGTTGGTGGGTAATAATAATGCGAATAACCCCAAGCGCTAGCCTTCTTAACGCATAAGGGTCTTTAGAACTGGTAGGAATTTTACCTAAGGCGCAAACACCAATAATAGTATCTAATTTATCTATCAAACTCAACAAAGATGCCAACAGACCATCTGGAAGTTTGTCATTTGCATAACGTGGATAATACTGAGTTGAAATTGCTTGAACTACTTGATAGTCTTCTTTATCACCTCTAGCATAATAACTGCCCATTACTCCTTGCAATTTAGGAAATTCAACTACCATTTGACTTACTAAATCACACTTTGACAACAAACAAGCACGATTTAATAGCATTTGTTGCGACTTAGATAAATTTAGCGTTACGCTTAGTTGTTGTCCAATGGTTACCAAACGTTGTGTTTTGTCATATAAACTGCCTAAAGACTGCATAAATATCACCGATCGTAACCGCTTTATTTTGTTAAATAATGGTTGCACGCTATCCTGCTCATAGAAAAATTTAGCATCACTTAGACGAGCAAAAATCACACGCTCATTGCCTTTTTTTACCTCAGCTAAATCTTGATTGGAATCAGTTAAATTAGCAACACCAACAAAATGAGGCAATAAATTACCTGCGTTATCAAACATAGCAAAATACTTCTGCTGCGATTGCATTACTAAAATAAGAACTTCTTTTGGCAGAGCTAAAAAATTAGTATCAAAATTACCAATAAAAGCTTGTGGCGCTTCTGTTAAAGCAGTTACCTCCTTTAATAAATTACTGTTAATATCAATGGTAACATTATGTTTTTGCGCTAAAGATTGTATTTGGGTTTTAATGGCTTGTTCTCGTTTATTAAAATCAGCGATAATACCCAATTTAGTCATTACTTTTTCATAATCTTTAGCTTGTTTAATGGTTGTTTTATTTAACCGAGCAAACCTAAGCCCTAATGTTTGCCTACAACTGCGAAGCCCAAACATATCAACCGCAATAACATTATCATCTAGTAAGGCTACAATATTACGCACTGGGCGGGTAAAACTAAAATCATCATCACCCCAACGCATTAATTTATACTGTGAAATTCTATCAACAGCACTTGGGATAACTTTGCCTAAAACTTCAATGGTTGGAGCTCCCGCATGCTTTGTTTGATAATAATAATATGTTTTACCTTGGATTTTTTTTTGTGTTAGATCGGCTAATTTATCAGCGCCAACCGTGCGCATAAAACCTTTAATCGCTATCTCTTTAGCATCGGTAGCAGGTCCTTTTTTTTCAATATTAGATTGTGTTTGGTAACTAGGCAAACCAGTAAGTAATAGCGCTAATCTTCTTGGTGTTGCAAAACTTCGTTGACTGGTAAAGCTCAGACGCTGAATATTTAATTCACTCATAATTGCCTTTGTTAAATCATCTATTAACTGTACTAACAACTTTGCCGGTAATTCTTCACAAAGCAATTCTAATAAAAAATCATGATTGCTCATCGGGCATTAAATACTAAATGATTATTAGATAAGTGAATAAAAACAGTTTTTTGATAAAGTGATTTTGGCACTTGAGTAAACATTTTATAAATTCCAGCAATACACACTAAGTTAGACCGAAAATCTTTAACAAAAATGCTTGCTGTTTTATCATCGGCAATGCCGGCAAATAATTTGCCATAAGCAATATCATAACTTTTAAGACTGTAATCCGCCAATGCTTCTGCATCTGGTTTTAATGTTTTTAGCAATACTAAGTCTTGATGTTTGGCATAAATTTGCTGCCCTTGCTTAACTACCTTGTTAATCACTAGGGGCGGATTATAATTGTTAGTAATTACTGTATTTGGCAAACTGATATCATCAAACACAGCCAGATTTGAAAGATTTGCAAAATCTAACAAAGCCTCATCACTGGTAGTAATGCCAACAACCACCACATCAATATGACTCAAGGCTTCAATTAACATAGTGCAATCACTAGTAGTAATAGTGGTTCTGATATCTAAAATAAGCGGTTGTTTATTGCTAAAAGATTGCTGTTGCCGTAATTTTTCAACATTTTTATTTAGTTGTTTGTTATCAAATTTATCAATTTGCAATTTTAATATTGTGATATTGCTAATTTGAGTATGCCATTTTGTCATTACACTAATTCCAAGATTGAGTACAATCCAAAAAATGCCAAACACGGCGCATACCAATTTCGCCACTTAACATTAGTTGCAATGGCGATTTTTGATCAAATTTCTTTGCTGGCCGTCTCAACCAAAACTTGCCATAATCAGTATGGGCTGGATAAGTGGTAGTAAGCGATTCATAAATACCAACAATCATCTCAATACGACTTAATAAATGTTGATTATAATTTAACACCTGCTCACCTTTGCGATATAGATATAAGTGACGCTCTTTAATTGAATTTGATAAATCTAATAGTTGTATTTGCTGCGTGTTTGTTAAATGCCAGTTTTCTAAAATATTCATCACTAATACACTTAAATGCAATTTATCCGATTTGCTTATTTTTTTAAGATTATAAATCATTATTGAATAGGTTTAAATTCAAACTGAATAATTTGGTCAAAAGCTTCTGGAACAGGGGCTAATGGCAGTGGGCTTGCCTTGAAAATAGCACTTTCAACCGAACGTTTAAAGCCGGTAGAATTATGATTACAACTAGTAATATTAACTGCTAATACCTTGCCTTGTTGGTTCTGCTTCACCAATACACTACATTGCCAATCAGTTTTAAATAAACGGCTTGCGCGCCAATTTTTACGCACATCTGCTGCAATTAAAGCAATATAATCACCTTTTAGGCTACGCAATTGTCTATCAAGTAATAATTTATTTTCTTCAATTTCTTCTTGAGCTAAATCACGGTTTAATTCGTGTTTAATCTTTTCCTCCTTGAAACGCTTTACCGATGCCGTTAATGCTTGTTGTGTTTGTTTAATTTTAGTTTCTAATAGTTGTTTACTTTTTTGTATTTTTTCTAATTTAAGCTCTTCTGCTTGACGTTTTTTCTCTGCCACTTGTTTTGCTGCTAAAGCCTTTTTTGTAGCCTCTTCCTCCGCTTTACGCTTTTTCTCTGCCACTTGTTTTTCTGCCAAAGCCTTTTGTGTAGCCTCTTCCTCTACTTTACGCTTTTTCTCTGCTGCCTTTTTCTTTGCTAAAGCTCTTTTGACAGCGATTTGTTCTTTCTGTTTTTTTCTTTGCGCTTCTTTTATAGCTTCCTCTTCTATTTTACGTTTTTTTTGTGCCTCTTGATGTTTGGCTAAAGCGCGTTTTTTTTGTTCTTCAATAAGTTTTAATTCTTGTTGCTGTTTTTTCAGTGCTAATTGTTGTTGAAGTTTTTTATCAAGAATACGTTTTTTTTCTTGCTCAATTAAATCAAAATCAACTGCAACACCTTGAGGTATTGGCTTAGAACTTTTGATAGAGGTAACTTTGGGCTTTATTTGTGGAGTTTCCCAAGTCGCGTTATCTTGATAATTCCATAAAATAACTAAAAATATAATGTGCAAACCCACAGCAATGCCAAAAGCGACAGGATATTTTTGAGCAACCTTAGGCAAACGTAATCTTAATTTAGGCATATTAGTTGATTATGGTAAAGGCTCGGTAATAAAACCGACTTTTTCCACTCCGGCTAATTGCAAAAAAGTCATTAATTCAATTACTTTACCATAAGCAACATCTTTATCGCCACGCACCATAACTTGATTATTAGTTCTTAAAGATTGTGCTGCTTTGACTGCTGCTATAATGCGGTTTGCTGTTAAATCTTTACGTTCTCCAATTGAATATTGACCACCTTTGTTAACGGTAATTACTATTGGTAAATTATCCTCTGAACCAGTAAAATCAAACACTTTAGCATCAGCCTCTGGCAAATCAACCTCAACTCCTTGTTCTAAAATAGGCGTAGTAATCATAAAAATTACAAGTAGCACTAACATCACATCAATATAGGGCACAACATTGATTCGGTCATCGGGTTTAGTGTGAGCTCGTTTGGGTACTGATAACATAATTAACGTTGAAACCTAATAAATAAATCCTCAATACTATGGCTAAATTGACGCGATATTAAATCTACATCATCACTAAGACGATTGTAAAAAATACTCGCTGGAATAGCAGCAAATAAACCAAAAGCGGTAGCGATTAAGGCTTCGGCAATCCCAGGGGCAACAACAGCAATGGTTGCTTGTTTAACACTAGCAAGTCCTAAAAAAGCCTGCATAATACCCCAAACCGTGCCAAATAATCCAATATAAGGACTGCTATTGGAAATTAGGGCAAGGATGGATAAATCTTTGCTGATTTTATCAATTTTTTTATTAGCCACACTATACATTGCTCTATATGCCCTCTCGGCATTACTTTGCTTATTTTCATAATCATCATTGATATTGCTATTATTACTATGACTGAATTCGTAATAGCCGGCACTGAATATTTGTTCCGGGGGGGTTTGGTTATGTTTTAGCTTGGGAATACTGCTATTAATTGCAATTAAATTATTGTGCAGGTTTAATTTTTTATCAAAATGTTTGATGTCAATATTATTAGTTAAAATTTGCTTCTTTTTCGCTAACACAATTGTCCAAGAATAAACTGACATAATAACTAAAATTGCCATTACAACTTGAACCAACCAACTAGCATTAATAATTAAGTTAACAATTGATAACGCTTCATCCATCTTTACTCCTTAAGCGGAAGTTTTAAAAAAACCTACATTTTACTGTGAATTGCTATATGAATAAAGGCAAATTTCAATTTACAAATTTTACTAAAACAGTTATAATGTCCCCACTTTAATTAACTTTGCAATTTCTATAAATTTTTATGATTAACAAACAATTACACCTAACTGTGTTTGGTTTAATGATATTGATGCTAACAAATGTTAATGCAACCGATATCAGTAGAGGTAAATATTTATCCAAGTCTTGCGTTTCTTGCCATGGCATTAATGGCAATAGTCCAAGTGATGCTTTTCCTAAAATAGCCGGTCAGCACGCATCTTATTTATTAAAGCAATTAATGGATTTTAAAACTAAAAAACGTAATCACGATTTAATGTCTGGTATTGTAGCGCCGCTTAGCAAACAGGATTTAACAGATTTAGCAGCATTTTATGCCAATCAAACACCTCAGGCTAATGTGGCAAAAAAAGACCCAGAATTAATTGCTTTAGCGGAAAAATTATACCGCGGTGGCAATGAAAAAACTGGCATATCTGCTTGTTCAGCCTGTCATAGTCCAGATGGCAAAGGCATTGCTAGCGCTAAATTCCCAGCACTTAGTTTTCAACACGCCGCCTATACTAAAACTCAGCTAAAAGCCTTTCGTCAAGCTAGTCTTAACGAGAGGTTTAGCGATAATATTAAAAGTGCTCGAGAAAACGATATAGACGCAATAATGCGTCAAGTGAGTAAAAATTTAACTGATAAAGAAATTAATGCATTATCTGAATATATTGCCGGATTGCACTAAGTATGAAAACAACATTAACAACCCTTGAAGGTCTCAAAAGGGAAATAGCGGTTGAACTAGCAAATAATGATTTTTTAGTAGAAGTTAAAAAGGAGATTAATAAGGTTGCAGCTAGCGCTAAAATTGATGGGTTTAGACCTGGCAAAGTTCCACCTAGCTTGATTGAGAAAAAATATGGCAACAGTATTAAAAGCGATATTGCTCAAAAAATCATTAGTGATGCTCTGCCAAAAGTTTTTGAAAAGGAAGGCTTAACACCAGCAGCCACACCAAATTTAATCAAACTGGATGTTAGTGATAAAACTTTGCTTAAATTCAGCATTGTCTTTGAGATTTTTCCCGAAGTTAAACTAGCCGATGTCGCTAAATTAAAATTTGAGCAAATAAGTTGTGATGTCAGCACCACCGATGTTGATAAAACTTTGCAAGACTTGCGCAAACAAAAAGCGAGTTATCAAGTAGTTAAACGTGCTGCTAAAATAGGAGATAAGGTTAATATTGACTTTGTTGGTCGCATTGGTGATAAAATTTTCGAAGGTGGACAAGCAGAAGCATTTGAACTTATTTTAGGTGATAAAAAAATGGTTCCTGGTTTTGAAGATGGTATCATCGGTAATAGGGCTGGGGATAATTTTGCGGTAAATGTAAGATTTTCTAAGGACTATAACCCTAGCGAATTAAGGAATAAAAAAGCGGTTTTTAACATTAAATTAAATGCGGTTTCATCAGCTAAGATACCTCCTTTGGATGATGAATTAGCCCAACAATTTCAAGAAAAAAATTTGCAAGACTTAAAAAAGAGTGCTAAGAAACATATCCAAATTGAACTTGAAAAGCGTTTAAACGACTATAATAAAGAAAAGGCATTTCATGCTTTATTAGATGCTAATAAAGTTGAAGTACCAGCATCTAGTGTTGAGGAGGAGGCACAGAATTTACTAAAAGATATGCAAAAGAATATGGATAAACAAGCAACAACACAGAATTTATCTGCAGACTTGTTTACTAAACAAGCTGAACAACGTTTGCAGTTGGGGGTGTTGATTAACGCAATTACAAAAAATGCTGATATTAAATTAAGCGCTGAGGAAATTAAAAATAAAATTGTTAGTATTGCTAAAAACCATAATCAGCCTGAAAAATCGGTAGTGGATTGGTATTATGCTGATAATAAACGTTTATCTAGTATTGAATCTGGTTTGTTAGAGGATAAAGTGCTTAATTATTTAGTCAGTAAGGCTAAAGTTAATACTAATAAAAAAACTTTTCAAGAATTAGTTTATAAAACATAATGGATACTAAAAATCTTAATCAAATACCAATGGTCATTGAGCAATCTTCTCGTGGCGAGCGTGCTTACGATATTTACTCACGACTACTAAAAGAGCGTATAATCTTCTTAGTGGGGATGATTGAGGATTATATGGCAAATGTCGTTATCGCTCAATTGCTATTTTTGGAAGCAGAAAACCCGAAAAAAGATATTTATCTATATATTAATTCGCCGGGAGGTTCAGTTAGTGCTGGTTTGGCAATTTATGACACTGTGCAATTTATCAAACCAAAAATATCAACTTTGTGTGTTGGACAAGCAGCAAGTATGGGTGCATTATTACTGACTGCTGGAGAAAAAGGTAGTCGCTTCTCCTTACCAAATGCACGCATAATGTTGCATCAACCACTTGGTGGTTATTCAGGGCAAGCAAGTGATATTGAAATTCATGCCCAAGAAATTTTAAGGGTTAGGCATAAGTTAAATAATATTTTAAAAAACCACACTGGTCAAACCCTAAAACGTATTGAAAAGGATACTGATAGAGATAATTTTCTATCTGCCGATGAAGCAGTAAATTATGGTTTAATTGATAAAGTGATTTATGCCCGTTGATATGCAAAAAAATAACAGCCAATTCTGTTCGCTATGCCTCAGGTCACGAGAGGAAACTGGTCGTTTAGTCCAAGCTAGTGGAATAAAGATTTGTCGCAGTTGTATTGATAAATGCCAGACTATTTTTCTCTCAGCAGAACAAGAAGAAAAAAAAGGTCAGCACATTCTTCATACACCTAAAGAATTACATCGTTTACTAGATGAGTTTGTTATAGGTCAAGAGAATGCTAAAAAAATAATCTCGGTTGCGGTTTATAACCACTACAAACGATTAAATAATAATCAAGATAGTAGTAGTGTTGAAATTGAGAAAAGTAATATTTTAGCCATAGGCCCTACCGGTTCTGGTAAGACTTTGCTTGCTAAAACTTTGGCGCGCATTTTGGATGTACCATTTGCTATTGCCGATGCAACCACTTTAACTGAAGCTGGCTATGTTGGCAGTGATGTGGAAACAGTTATTAAAAGTTTATTGTCTAAGTGCGATAATGATATTAACAAAGCACAACGTGGCATAATCTTTTTAGATGAAATTGATAAAATTTCACGCCGTTCAGATAATCCTTCAATCACCCGTGATGTTTCTGGTGAGGGTGTGCAACAAGCGATGCTTAAACTAATTGAAGGCACAATAGCCTCAGTTGCCACAGGAGGAGGTAAAAATAAACACCCCAATAGCCAAACCGTTGATGTTGATACCAGTAATATTTTATTTATTTGTGGCGGGGCTTTTGATGGCTTAGAAAAAATTATTCAAAAACGGCTAAATACCAAAAATAGTATCGGATTTTCCGCTAAAGTAAATACCGACAAGGATAACAATTTAAGTGAATTATTTGCTCAATTACAACCCGAAGATTTGATTAAATATGGACTTATTCCCGAGCTGGTGGGTAGATTAGCGGTGCATTTATCTTTATCGGAATTAGATGAAAAAGCACTGGTTAATATTCTTATCAAGCCTAAAAATGCAATTGTCAAGCAATTTCAAGCATTTTTCGCTATGGAAAATATTAAATTAGAAATCAGACCGCAAGCCCTAACCGCAATTGCCAAATTAGCCGTTAAACGCAAAACTGGCGCTAGAGGTTTGCGCTCTATTTTGGAAAATATTTTATTAGATTTAATGTATAACGTGCCCAGTCAAAACGATGTTAATAAAATTATTATTGATAAATCAGTAATAGAGGGCACCAGTGAACCACTAATTATCCGCAAACAAAAATCAGCGGCATAAAAGGACAAAGCCAAAGGTGGCATTATCATTTGCTCAATCACAACAACAAGCAATCGGCTTAGGCGAGCGTGTTCTGCTTTGCCACATAGAACTACCCAAACAATATGATACCAGCGCTGAGTTTTTTGAACTTGCCACCTCAGCAGGCGTGCAGGTAATAAAACAATGTTTTATCAAACGTCAATATCCGGAAGCGCAATATTTTATCGGCAAAGGTAAAGTAGACCATATTGCTAGTTTAGTGGCATTGCGCCATATTGAAGTGGTGCTATTTTCTGTGAATCTATCACCTTCTCAACAACGCAACCTAGAACTAAGTATTAAGTGCCGAGTGATGGATAGAACGAGTTTAATTTTAGATATTTTTGCTCTAAGAGCGCATTCTTATGAAGGTAAATTACAAGTTGAATTAGCGCAATTAAAACACTTATCCACTCGCCTAGTGCGTACTTGGACGCATTTAGAACGTCAAAAAGGCGGGCTTGGTCTGCGTGGACCAGGTGAAACTCAGCTTGAAACCGACCGCCGTTTAATTGGAATGCGTATTAACTATCTCAAAAAACGTTTAGTAAAAGTAAACAAACAACGTCAATTAGGCCGTCAAGCGCGCGCTAAAAATGAGGTGCCAGTTGTAGCACTAGTCGGTTATACCAATGCTGGTAAATCATCTTTGTTTAATACACTTACTAAGGCTAATGTTTATACTGATAATAAACTATTTGCCACTTTAGACACTACGTTGCGTAAAATCACTTTACCAGCATTAGGCACTACTATTGTTGCTGATACTGTTGGTTTTATTCAAGATTTACCACCCGACTTAATTGCTGCTTTCAAATCCACTTTAAATGAAATTAAACAAGCTGATGTATTACTACATATTGTTGATGCTAGTGATGAAAACAAATTAGATAAAATTGATAAGGTAAATAAAATATTAACTGCTATAAATCTCAATAATATTGCCAGCATTACGGTAATGAATAAAATTGATAAATTAGTCTACCCAGTGACGGTTAAACCTTCGGCAGATATAGTCTGGATTAGCGCTAAAACCACAGAAGGTTTAGATATTTTATCAAACGTCTTGACAAAAAAGCTCAGCGGTTTGATGCAATCAGCGCACATTTTATTAAAACCTAAAGCGGCTAAGTACCGTAATCAGATTTATAAAGTTGGGTTTATTAAGGCTGAAAAAACTGATCAATACGGTAATTGGATACTTGAAATTCTGGTTACTAACCACTATCTAACTAGGCTACTAAGAAATAAAAATATTGAATTATGGCAAGCAACCTAGACCAACGGGCAACCACAGTTGATGATAAGCAATTTCCATTATTACCGCTTAGAGATGTGGTGGTTATGCCATATACTGTGGTGCCGCTATTTGCCGGCAGAAAGCGCTCTACCAATGCTATTAATCAAGCAATGGGGACACAGCGACATATCTTTTTAGTAACCCAAAAGCAACAAACCGAGCAATATCCAAAGGCTGAGAACTTATATGAAGTTGGTACTTTAGCTAATATTTTACAAATGATTAAAATGCCAGATAGCACACTTAAAATATTAGTCGAAGGCATCCAGCGAGCTAAAATTATCAAATACATTGACAGCAAAGATTACGATTTAGTTGAAGTTGAACCGTTTGCTAAGTCAAATATTGATGATAAAGAACTCAAAGCTATGATGAAACTTGGTTTGGAGAGTTTTGAAAAATATCTTGGTTTTAATAAAAAAATTCCTGCAGAAGTTATGCAATCTTTAAAACAAATTCAAACTATTGAACGTTTTATTTATTTATTAAGTTCTCACTTAGAACTTAGTTTAGAACAAAAACAAAATATTCTTTCCGACCCAAATTCATTGCGCTGTTTAGAACATATTATTTCACTTATGGAAGAAGAGATTCAGGTATTGAATACAGAAAGGAAAATTCATAACAGAGTGCGCAAACAAATGGACAGCCACCACAAAGATTACTATTTGCACGAGCAAATGAAATCTATCCAAAAAGAATTAGGGCAATTAGACGATGCTAATGAGATAGACGAATTAGCTAAACAAGTTAAAAAAGCCAAACTGCCTAAAGAAGCTAATAAAAAAGCCGAAGATGAAATCAAAAAATTAAGAAGAATGTCACCTCAATCATCTGATGCTTCTATTATTCGCACTTATTTAGAAAATTTATGTACCCTGCCTTGGCACAAAAAAACAAAATTAAGTAAAAACTTAACCAAAGCGCAAAAAATCCTAGATGATGACCACTATGGCTTAGAAAAAGTCAAAGAACGTATTTTAGAACATTTGGCGGTACAAAATCGTATCAGTCATAATAAGGCTAATATCCTCTGTTTGGTAGGACCACCAGGCGTTGGTAAAACTTCATTAGGACAGTCCATTGCCGGGGCAGTTAATCGTAAATTTATACGCATGTCACTAGGTGGAATACGTGATGAGGCGGAAATTCGCGGTCATAGACGCACCTATATTGGCGCTATGCCGGGTACTATTATTCAAAAAATGCAAAAAGTTGGTGTGCAAAACCCGCTATTTTTATTAGATGAAATTGACAAAACCGCATCTGATTTTAGAGGAGACCCTACTGCTGCTTTACTAGAAGTGCTAGACCCAGAGCAAAATCATACCTTTAATGACCATTATTTAGAGGTAGATTACGACTTATCTCAAACAATGTTTGTAGCAACCGCAAATACTTTGGATATGCCTGTTGCACTATTAGATAGAATGGAGGTTATTTATTTATCTGGTTATACTGAAAATGAAAAATTAATTATAGCCAAACAACATCTCATTAACAAAGAGATGAAAAATAATGGTGTTAAAAAATCAGAATTGGTATTTAGGGATGAAGCTCTATTAGAAATTATTCGCTATTACACTCAAGAAGCTGGTGTCAGAGGTCTAACGCGAGAAATATCCAAGATTTGTCGTAAAGTTGTTAAACAAATTTTATTGGATAAAACTCAGAAAAAAACTACTATTACCGTTAACAATATACAAAGTTTCCTTGGTGTGCGCAAATACCGTTTTGGTATCGCTGGAAAAATCGACCAAGTAGGACAAGTAACTGGACTGGCATGGACTGCAGTTGGCGGTGATTTACTTAATATTGAAGCTGTAGTTAATAAAGGTAAAGGCAATATAGAAAGAACTGGTCAATTAAAAGATGTGATGAAAGAGTCTATCCAAGCTGCAAGGTCGGTGGTACGTAGCCGTGCTAAAGAGTTAGGTATTGATGAAAAGTTTTACAAAGAAAAAGATATTCACATCCACGTTCCTGATGGGGCAACTCCCAAAGATGGCCCTAGTGCTGGAGCTGCTATGTGTGTTGCTATAGTATCAGCGCTTACCAAACGCACTGTTCACGCCGATGTTGCTATGACTGGCGAGATAACTTTAAGAGGTGAGATCACCCCTATCGGTGGCTTAAAAGAAAAATTATTAGCAGCGTTAAGAGGTGGTATTAAAACTGTGCTTATTCCCAAAGAAAACGAGCGTGAACTCTCAGAAATTCCAGCACATATCAAAGACAATCTCAAAATTATAAAAGTCAGGTGGATTGATGAGGTCTTTAAACAAACTTTGAACTAAGAGTTCAAGTGCTTATTTTTTGACGCCTTGTGCGCTTTAATTATTAGTTAGCAAAGCTAAACGTTATTGGTAAAATAAGCGCTATGCAAAATATAAAACTAGGTGTTAATATTGACCATATTGCTACATTACGACAAGCGCGACTTAGCAATTATCCTAGCCTAGTTGAGGCGGTAAAAATCATTGAAAAATCAGGCGCTGATGGTATTACTTTACATCTGAGAGAAGACCGCAGACATATTCAAGATAGTGATGTTCTAACCTTAAAAAAAGCCATTACTACCAAAATGAACTTAGAAATGGCAGCCACTTCGGAAATGGTCTCTATTGCTACCAAAATTAAGCCACAAGATTGTTGCATTGTGCCTGAAAAACGTCAAGAACTTACTACCGAAGGAGGATTAGATGTATTAAGCGCCAAAAGCTATTTAACAGAAATATGTACTCAATTAGCTAAATCTAAAGTGAGAGTATCATTGTTCATTGATGCTGATCTAGTCCAAATTGAGGCAGCATTTAAGGTTGGGGTTCCGGTTATTGAATTACATACCGGACATTATGCAAATGCAACAACTAATAGCAAACAAACCAAATTATTACGTCAAATCCAAGTAGCAGCCACTTATGCTAATAGTTTAGGATTGCAAGTAAACGCTGGACACGGTTTGCACTTAGGCAATACTATTGAAATTGCTCAAATTACAGAAATTGTAGAACTTAATATTGGTCATGCAATTATTGCTAGGTCGGTTTTTGTAGGCTTAGCTCAATCAATAGCAGAGATGAAAACTTTGATACAAGGAGCTAGGAAATGATCTATGGTATTGGTAGCGATATTGTCAATATCAAACGCATAAATCATATATTAAAAGAACATGGCGATTCTTTTGCCAAACGTATTCTTAATCAGCACGAACAAATCCAATATAAAAATCATATCAATAACAAGAATTGCGCGCATTATGTTGCCAAACGTTTTGCTGCCAAAGAAGCCTTTGCTAAAGCTTTAGGCACCGGTATTGGTAAGGTGGTTAATTTTGGCGACCTAACTATTTACAATAATAAACTAGGCAAACCATACTTTCAGTTTAGTAAAAAATTAGGCAAGTATTTGGGACAAAATAATATCAATAAAGTCCACTTGAGTTTGGCTGATGAAAAAACTAGTGCCGTTGCTTTTGTGGTATTAGAAAAAGATTAAGAATTTAGAGCTTTTTATCGCGCATACCCTTATTAAAATTCTCAATAAATAGTGATACCATCTGCATAGCCTCTTGAACACTAGGCTTAGTTACTAATTTATAGGTATCAATAATGCCACCTTTAGCTGGTGGTGATGCAGTTATTATGTTTTTATTAGTAACGCTAATAGCATCAGCTAAACTGGTTAAAAACTTTTGATTTGCCGGTTTATCAAGTTCACGCACCAGATACATCAACCCTTCATTGCGTGTTAGACGGTCTAGTAAAGAAATACTCTCACTAAAAGTTGATGCTAAACGAGTAATAATATCATCTGATAATGCATCTCGCGTAGCGGCAATTACAGTTGCCAACTCATCAAGCCCTTCCGTCTCACTTATTGCAGGAGTGTCTTTTTTAACCATAATTAATGATACATTTAAAGCAATCCACGAACAGTAGTCCAATACATCTTATTGTAAGACATTTTTAACCAATGCACCGACTTATTCGCAGGTTTCAAATCAGGGGGTTTTTCATAGTTAAACATAGCATAAGTAGCATTATCATGGCCTGCTTCAATAAAACAATAAACCTTGCCATCATAATTTTTAACTGGAAACCCAATTTTAATAATAGATGAGATATTAGTGGCAACTGTCTCAGCCTCAAAATGGGCAACAGAGCCAGTTTTACTAACAGGTAAGTTGGTAGTATCACCTAATACATAAACATTATCATATCCTTCCATAGTAAGTTTATGACGGTCAGTTGGAATCCAACCATCTTTGCCTAAGTTATTACTTTCAATCACTTCCATGCCATGGTGTTCGGGAATGGAGATAAGCATATCGTACTGATACTCTGAACCTTCCATACTTTTTATGACTTTGTTTTTAGCATCTACTTCTTCAAGATTAAATAAGGTTTCGTATTTAACCCCTATTTTGTCAAACTCTGGTTGCGCCCATTTTGCAACATTTTCAATGCTATGAATACGATTAATTGGATAATGGTATTTAATTTCGACTTTTTCACGTATACCGCGTTCTTGAAAATATTGGTGTAGAGAAAATACTAATTCAACTGGCGCAATGGGGCATTTATGAGGCACCCCAACCACGATAGCAAGCTTACCACTCTCAAACTCACGTAAATTTTTGAACATATTAATCGCGCCTTGTTCGGTATAAAAAGTGTGACCGCCTTCACTCAAACCAGGAATAGAGGCAGACATTATACGTGAACCAGTTGCAATAACAATAATATCATAGGTATAGGTTTTGCCACTTTTAGTAACTACTTGATTTTTATCAAGCTCAAATTGTTCCACTGGGTCCACATAAAAATCAATACCGGACTCCAACAGACTTGTTTGGCGACGATACAACTCGTCAGGCATCATTTGTCCAAATGCCACATAAAACAAACCAGGTTGATACATATGCAAGTCAGAATTTGATAGCATAGTAATTTCTACCTTATTAGCGCGAATCTCAGTCGTCAATTGTCGCGCTAGATTATTAGCTACAATAGTGCCACCTGTGCCGCCTCCAACAATTAAAATTTTCATAGTATTTGTTTATATTTAATTTTTTATAAATGGTATTACTTGGATTTACGCACTTTAATGTGCCAAACTTGGTCAACTTTTTCGCTATCAACTATTTCATGTCCGATTTTGTTAGCCCACTCTGGCACATCACTTGCCGTGCCATCATCAGTTGAAAGCAACTCCAGCACATCGCCTACATTGGCTTGTTTCATGTAGGTAATAAGCTCCATTAGGGGCCCTGGGCAGAAGGTGTTGCGCGCATCAATAACTTTAGTCATAAATTTTTCCTGATATCTAAAAATGTAGCAATTGCCCATCCTCGGCATCGCTTAAAAACTTAGTTAATCCTGTTGGTGGACCAAAACTAGGGTCTAGCTGGTCTTGTTTAATACCAAGCACATCAACAGCCATAGAGCAAGGCAATAATTGCGCATCGCCTAACTCAACTGCCATTTTAAACAAGTTCTTAAATTCCGGCACTTCCTTGTTCGCCAAAAGATTGCCAAATTCACCTTCAATGGGCATTTTATCCATTCTTCCTCTGACAAAATACAAAATGGCATTCATAGAAAAAAATACTGACACCACACTCCCATTAGCAACAGAAACCGACGCAATCATTGCTGCCATTTGTAATTTTTCGCGTGTTGCAGAAGTGCAAACAATATAAACCTTATTACTAGCCATATTTTTTACCTAGTGGCAAGGGAAGCCTTGAGCATGACGCACATCATGAGCAGCATTATGTGCAACAGGTATATGCGCAAAACCAACACCATATAAAATTACTATTCCTAATAAAAATGCACCAAAAAGATGCAATGGCTTGGTAGATGTTTTTGTAAATATCGCATCACCGCCAATAATACTAGTTTTATTTTGCATAATCATTCCTCCTATTTTATTTATTTATTTGACATTATTAATATTTTTTGCATTGCCAAAGTAGCAAAGATTCCTAGTAGAAACCAAAGCACAGCATTAACAATTGCAGTTGCGCTAATAAATTGCTTAGCAAGCTCTTCAAGTCTTATAACAGCATCCGGTGTTTGATTGATAAACATTTCTCCTTCTATATCTGGCGCGCCAATTAAGTGGGGCAGGGCTATTAATAAAGGCGGGGCTATTAAGCGCCAAGGCATTTTAATAAATACTAGGCTAGCAAGCCCTGCTGCAGTGCACACAACAGCAAGTAACCACCACAGTTGACGCACCTCAACTGGCGCTACATTTGCTAGCGGTATCTCTGGTGGCATTCCAACTGATGGCGCTAAAAAAAATACTAAATAACCAGCGCCACCCCAGTATAGGGCGCGTTTCAAGTTAAATGCGGCTATTTGCTTATTCCTGTAAACAAACAACATAATACTCAATAATAGCATAGCAAAACCAGCAGCGGTAAAACTATTTGATAAAAATGTCCAAAATGTACGTTCAACCCCTTCACTAGGAGCCCATGACTGATGTGAATGAGAATGCCCTTGTGTAGTCGCGCCATCGGCTACAGATACTGAAACCACAGCTTGGTCTTCAAAAGATTCCGCACTTTGGATAATAGGAATTACTTGCCAAAACTGCACAACCGTAACCACCACACCTGAGAGCACTCCAATTAACAGCGCGTAATAAACAAGGTCTCTAAGTAACATTTTGCCTTTCCTACTTACTAGAACTTAGGTCAATGGCAAGGAAATCCTTGTGAATGACGCACATCATGGGCAGCGTTATGCGCAACAGGTATATGCGCAAAACCTACACCGTATAAAATGACAATTGCCAACAAAGAACCGCCTAAAAGTTGCAATAGCTTTGCGGCTGATGTTTTGCTACCAACCGATGCAGTTAAAGTTTGATTTTGCATAATTGTTCTCCTTTTATATATAGTTTAAAAAATAATCTAAGCCTCATCACCACGATGCCAACTAACCTGCTTAATAACAAGCGATGCAGTGCTGTCAAGAATATAACCAAAAATACCAATAACCAATACCATAGCGGTAAGATGGTCATAAGACAAAGTTTCTCTGGCATCAGCAATGGAATAACCAAGACCCGATGTTACCCCAAGAAACTCTGCCGGTACCAATACAATCCATGCCACACCAAGAGCCAGACGTATTCCAGTTAGAATATCAAACGCGATAGCCGGCAAGATAATCTGTGTCAAAGTATGCCAGCGATTAGCGCCCAAATTACGAGCTACTCTAAACCATGCTGGGTCAACTTTTGCTAAACCAGCCGCGGTTGCAAATGCTATGGGCCACACAGAGGCAATTGATAGTAAAAATATAATTGCTTGGTCCCAAGTCAAAAATACAATAACCGCGATTGGCTCCCAAGATAAAGGGCTAACCATACGCAATAATTGAAATGGCGAGTTACTTATTTCACGAAATACTCTGCTACGACCAAGCAAGATACCTATTGGAATCCCCAATGCTATTGCAATACCAAGCGCAGAAAATAAGCGATAACTGCTAGAACCAATTGCACTTGGTATAGTGCCATCACCCCACAGCACTGGAAACGCCTTAAATGTTGGTGTAGGACCAAAGTCAGCAAAATTAGCGGTATCAGGATTAATATAGAGCAAATAACCGCCTATCCACCAAAGCATCCACAGTATCAACAGTCCAGCAACCCAATTAAAAATTGGATGGGTTACTATTTTGTGGACGTAAAACCCTAACTTTGAGATAAAAAACTTCCAAACAGCATTCATATACTTACACCACAAACAATTCTTCGCGAGTATATGGGTTACCAGTCTGCGGCACACTTGAATCTTTTCTCCACTTAGGATTTGCTTCAAGCGCTTTTTTAACAAAACTATAACTTACTAAATCATTGGTTACATAATCAGCGTTCAACTTACTGAGGAATTTTGTATCACCAGTTAGCTCAGTATCTTTTGTTAAAAAGTTGACATTAAGCCTTGTAGCTGACGGATATGGCCATGCTTGGAAGTTAATACGGTCCTGACCCCAATCTTTATGTTGAATTGCATGGGGGTTACTATAGTATGCAGGATCATAAAAGGTCATTGCCCGCTTAACTACTGCTTTTGGAAACGGATAATATTTTTTACCATCGCGAGAGAGTATTTCAGAAACTGAATCTCTATTCTCACTAATATGAATTTGTGCTTCAATGATGGCGTTATGTATGCCTTGTGTCCAAGCGGCGCGGTCGGGGTTTGTAGTGTCTTCCTCGTGCATAGCCACTACGCAACAAGGATGCCCTTTCCAAACATCGCCAGTAAAGCGCAAAATTTTACCGCCAGCTTTAATCTCACCCAAAGCCGCAAAAGGTTCCGCCACACAATAAGCATCAATACTCTTTGCTGCCAGCGCAGGTGGCATATTAGGTGGTGGTAAAACCACAATATTACACTCGTCTGCCGCCAATTTTGCGTCTTGAGGACGAATCACTGGCTTAATGTTAGCCTTTCTCATAATTTTTTGGGCAATTATATTATGGTTTGAATACCAATAAGGCACCGCAAATTGCTTACCTCCAAGGTCTTTAGCAGTCTTAATGCCAGTGTGTTTACCAACCACAACAGCAGAACCATTAGTATGGTCCCAAGCAGTGATTTTTACCGGAAAATTGTTGTTATAACGCATTGCCACCGGAATAGGCGCTAACAAATGAGTAAGGTTAAAACGATGAGCTGAAAAAGCTTCAACCAACGCCGACCAACCACGAATAAGAGTTGGTCTAACCGAATCAATGCCTTGCTTTTTAAGGAAGCCCATTTCGTGGGCAACAAGTAGTGCTGCTGCATCTGTTATTGGTATATACCCTATACTGACCACTGGGTTCCATTTTTTCTTCTGAGCAAAACTAGAAAAAGGCATAGCTGCTGCTGCCGCTGCTACCACACCTGTTGTTTTGATAAAATCTCGACGATTAACACCAGTTCCTAGGACATTCCTAAAAAGTGGGTCAGAAGGCATCGCTAGGTCTGGGTCTTGTATCCCATCGCCATATTTTTCATACATTTTCTTTATATCAGTCATGTCATTTCTCCTTATTATTTAAAATCATCTTTTACACTTCCATTATATCTAATAAATCTTGTCTCTACCAATTAAATTGAATTTTAATAAATACTTTACCGCTATTTAGCCTTTGCGAGCTCCACGCTGCTAGAGGCATCAGCATCTACACCAGAAACATTATGAAAAAGTCTCATAACACGTTTGCGCGCGTTTATAACATCTTTATTATCACGTTCACGCGGGTCTTTAAGGTCAATACTAATATCGTGGACAATCTTTCCGGGCGAACCAGCCATAATCAATATTCTATCAGCCATCAACACCGCCTCGTCAATATCATGGGTAACCATTACTAAATTAAAGCCTAATTTTTTCGCTATGGCGCGCACATCTTTTTGTAAAGCGGTGCGTGTAAAAGCATCAAGAGCAGAAAAAGGTTCATCTAAAAGCAACACCCGCGGTTCCATTACCAAAGACCTAGCCAACGCAACCCGTTGCTGCTGTCCACCCGAGAGATCTTGGACATTATTTTTTGCATAATCTTCAAGACCAACAAGCTTAATTACCTCGGCTACTCTATCACGTTTTTTGTCACTAGACCAACCAGCAAAATGCAGACCAATTCCCGCATTACGTTTCACCGTCATCCAAGGGAACAAACAAGGCGCTTGAAACATCATTACCCAACGCGATGATGGTTTGATGATTAACTCATCATCAAAATAAACTGTTCCGCTAGTAGCGCTCAATAAACCAGATATTATTTGTAGTATAGTCGATTTACCGCAACCAGAACGACCAACAATCACCAACAATTCACCAGGAGAGGCTTCTATACTGGCATTAGCAAAAGTCAGTGGCGACTTAGGGGTATATCTATGGACCAAATTGTCAACTTTGATATGCACACCACGGGCTTTTTTCATCATCTAACTCCTAAACACAACATTACTAAAATCACCTTTACCATTCTAAACCACATTTAATTTCTTATCAACTTGCTTCATACGCTCTGCGAGCTCATCCTCACTTATTAAATTACGTTTTATCATCGAGTGCGCCAACGTCAAAAGCTGCCTTTCTGGAAAAGGAAGGTCTGCATACAAATCTGCAGATAAGCAGTCCTCTTCCCATCTACGTTCTAACCCCGGCAAAGCACAAGACTGCTCATCTAGCGCATCACATATCCCATCTAAACTTAACTTCCATGGCGGATTAGGATTATCAACACCATATTGCTTGGATAAATCCGCCCAGACCCTACCACGACTACGAACTTTCTCTAATAGCGGCACAGGTGTTGCGTCCACATTAGTTTTATAGTCAGTAATAGTTTGAGCCACAGCAATGCTTGTTAGTGGGCAACTGGGTTAACTGCCTTATGTATTGGGCGTTTAACATTATGCTTTCTATCGGGATGTGGTAGCGCTATTCCAAGCATACAATCACGTGTTACAATCTCGCTTAACTGGTCCTCACTCCAACCTTCTGTGCCTTCTGGTCTCATTGGCAGGACCATAAAACGGCATTTTTGATTAGAGTCTTCCACTCTAACTTCAACATCTTTTGGTATTACCAAACCAAAATCGCTAAGCACTTGTCTGGGTGAGCGCACAATTCGGCGACGATAATTAGGTGTTCTATACCACTCTGGAGAATGACCAAGTATCGGACGCGGATAACATGAACACAGAGTACAAACAATAACATGCTTTACTTTAGGCGTGTCTTCAAGAACGCGCAAGTCGCAATAATCGCTTGGAGTGCCAAACTTTGTTGGCGGGCTGTTAATCCAGTCAACACCAACCTCTAGGCTGGCTTTAACGCCATCTGTTAACGCAAGTTTTTTAAATTCAGGGTCCAACCAAGCCTTAGCAACCAAACGCGCTGCTGGCAGGGGACCTATATTGTGTGCATATTCGGTAAACTGTCTGTGGTCTTCTGCGCTAAAAAGACCCTTTTCAATTGCGAGTTCACGCACAGCAGCCTCAAGTACCTCAAAATCACTCACCTCATCAACCATAGGTGCGGCTTTATGTTTCTTTGCCATTTTATACCTCCTGTAATTTTTTATGTTTGAATAAAATCACGCAGACTCTAGCCAACGTTCTGATAGTTCAGTTTGTAGAGAGTCTTGACTATATTCGTGTGGATATTCGGGCCACAAGTCTTTTTGCTTAAACCGCACAATGTAGAACCATTCTGGTTTATCAACATTATCCCAAGCCTCATCTTCTGGGGCTGGACTCTCATGAGTTGCAATCACCACCTCACCCACATTGCCTCTGGTATAGTACATAGTGCGCGTATAAAAAACATCTGGTAAATCCCTAACCCTAATACGATCCCCAGGCTTGAATTTAGCTGGAGATGCCTCTCCTTTAAAACATTGCGGGTCGCCTACCCCTGTTGCTTTATCAGCATGATGACTTCTACTCATAACGTTCTCTAACCTCCTGTATTTTATTCATTAATTCGGTGAGTGTAGCGTGTTGCTTATCAACCATAATCCTTGCTGCTGATAACAACCATCTACCATAATAAGGTAGCGCTAAATAATTGGAGTTGCCAAGGTCAACATTCTGTCTGCGTCTCCTCTCCTCAGCATTCCAAACACCACGCCACGCCAAACACTCACAAGTTACATAGGTGTTTAATTCCCATTGTTCTTCTTCTTTTTCTTCCCATTGTATAGATGTATCAGACTCTCCTCCAAGATCGTGAGGTGTGCGCATACACTCTTTGAAACGAAGATGGTCAAAAGTATCAGGATATGGAGCATCCTTTGATGGTTTTAGTGTATTATGTTTCTTGCTCATTATGTTATAGCCTAGTTAAAATAAAAATTGAATTGAATTGAATTTGTGTCCTAAAACATCATTAATCTAAATCAACACAATTGCATTATCGTATAACATATCCTTTTTGTCTAATATTGTGTTATTATTAGCCTTATAAGAATTAGTTATATATATTATGATATGAATAGTAAAAATATTTTCCCACGCTCCCTGCAATACTTAATTGCCGTTGCCGAATATGGTAGTTTTACTCATGCGGCTGAAGCACTATATGTATCCCAACCAGCGCTATCACAACAAATCAAAAAACTAGAAGATTCATTACAATCAATATTACTAGACCGTTCTGGAAAGACAATACGCCTAACCAACTCCGGTAAAGTTTATGTGCGATACGCGCGTCGAGCTTGGAAAGATTTAGACGCGGGTATGCTTGCTATTCACGATGTAAAAAACCTAAACAGCGGCTCTTTGCACTTAGGACTAGCGCCAATTGCTGACCATTTAGTCTGTTGTTTATTAGAAAATTTTCACACCAGCTATCCCAATGTTTTCTTAAACCCGCTAGAGATGGTACAAAGCAAAATTGAAACGGCTGTGGTTGATGGTGATATTGATATTGGCATTGTTTTTAGTGATGCGCTTACAAATAGCGCGCATTCGAGCGAGTTAGAAATTCTGCGACTTTTTGAAGAAGACCTGTATTTTGTGGTTGGCAACAAAAATGCTTATGCCAATAAAAAAACAATCAACTTAAAAGGCTTTGCCCAACAATCGTTAGCGCTATTTAATAATAGCTTTATGCTACGACAATTAATAGACAATTATTGTAATAGATATAATATCCAACCTAATATATCGGTAGAGACCAACTCGCTGAGGATGATAATAGAAATGGTACAAATGGGGCCATTATCAACGGTCCTGCCCGGTAGTATTATCAATACTCAGTGTGGCTTGCATACTATTGCTTTTAGTCCAAAACTATCACGTAGAGCGGTTAGTATAATTCATCGTAAGGAAGGTTATAAAAGTTTTGCTTGCTCGGCTTTTATTAAGCTAGCTAACCGTTGGTCTAGTGGTGAACATAAAAAAATCCCTAGAATAAAATTAACCCCTTGCATAAATGATTAATATTAGCTAACATTTAAAGCTAATTCTTGCTATTTACCGCGCTTATATAGGCGCTAACTTGAACTGGTAATAATTTGTCTAAGTTTTGGGCTTTTTTTATCTTTGTGCGCACCAAACTACTAGATAGCTCAACTGCTGGTTTTTGCAAAACAAATAATAAACCGCGCTTTTTTTGTAATAACGCAGAACTAGTGGCTATCAATTCAAAATTATATGTGGTTTGTAATTTGTAATTGGGACGGTTAAAAATACCAATATGGCAGTATTTTGCTATTTGCCGATAATGCTTCCAACTAGCCAGTGTATTAAAACTATCTACACCCATTAGCAAAATAATAATTTGATTTTGATTTTGACTATAAATATTTCTTAAAGTATCAATAGTATAGCTTGGGGAATTTTTGATAATTTCTTGGCTATCTATTGCCACTTTTTTATATGGTTTAACTGCTAATTTTAGCAAATCCAGTCTTATATTAGTCGCAAAATAAGGCTCGCTTTTGTCAAGAGATTTACTATAAGGCAATAAATAGAGTCTATCTAACACAAGACTAGCTAACGCTACTTCAATACAGGCAATGTGTCCATTATGAATAGGGTCAAACCCACCGCCAAAAATACCAATCATGCTAATAATTGTTTAACATCCTCAGCTGTCATTGCCTCCATTGGGTATTGGCGAGTTTTATCATGGACATGTTCACGATAACGAATAAAATCCTCTTTATTATCAATAAATAAAAAAGGATTGTGCCGTTTTTGTTCTCCTAAGGTGGTGGTCAGTTTACAACCATAGTCGTGCCCACAGCGCACAAAAACATCATCATCTAGACTTTTAATACGTTGCATACTGGTAAAAAGTTGCTGTGAATCAGCCCCGGGTAGAATGCAATGGCCAGCGCCATAAATAAAAAGCGTATCACCAGTAATTAAATCATGCTTTAGCAAATAGCATACACCGCCAGTAGTATGCCCGGGAGTATAAATTACCTCAGCCTTTGTTTTGCCAATATTGATAATTTGTCCATCGTCTAAAAAGTTAATAGGAGTATTAATAATACGTAAATAATGTTTTTCATTTTTCCCAGCATAAACCCTAGCCCCAGTTTTTTGAACTAAGGCATCGGTTGCGTTTGTATGGTCTGGATGCCAATGAGTAAGCCATATTTTATTAATTTTAAACCCGTGTTGCTGAGCAACTTCAATCAATAAATTAAAATCCCAAGCAGGGTCAATCACACACGCTTGCTGAGTTTTTTTATCACCAATAATATGTAAAGAATTATTTAGAGAGCCCAGATGATAAATAACAATCATCTCATAAGTTGGATAAATATATTTTTTAATCATAATACTTAGAGGTTTAAGCCTTTTGTGAACGTTTATATTTTTTGCTATTTAATTGTTGAGCGCGGCTTAAGCCTAATTGGTTATCAGCAACGTCTTTAGTAATAGCAGAACCAGCGCCAATAGTGGCATTTTGACCGATTTTAAGCGGGGCTATCAAAGCAGTATTAGAACCAATAAAAGCATTATCGCCGATATGGGATTGATGTTTATTGACACCATCATAATTACAAGTAATAACTCCAGCGCCAATATTGACTTTATTGCCAATGGTGCTATCGCCAATATAACTCAAGTGATTAACCTTGCTACCACTACCGATTAAAGATTTTTTCACCTCCACAAAATTGCCTATTTTGCTATTACTACTAAGCTTAGTTTGGGGACGTATTCTGGCAAAGGGTCCTACTTGGACGTCTTTTTCTAAAATAGCATTTTCTAAAATAGAGTTAGGGTAAATATGGCAATTATCGCCAATTACACAATCGCTAACAATACAGTTTGCCTCAATAATAACATTGTTGCCTAATTTAACATCGCCCTTAATAATAACATTAATATCAATCACACAATCATTATTAAATGTTAAATTACCACGACAATCAAAACGATTTGGGTCTAATAGCTGTAAACCATTTTGACTGAATTTTGCCGCTAGCTGTTGTTGATATTTTCTTTCTAATTGGGCTAGTTGTTGTTTATCATTCACGCCTGCAACCTCCACTTCATCAGCACAAAGTAGTGCATCAATTATAATATTATCTTTAACAAGTAGTTTTACCAAATCAGTAAGATAAAACTCCCTACACTCATTATCAGCCTTAATTTTGGGTAAATATTTATGTAATAAATTTGCCGCTACCGCCATAATACCAGTATTTACTTCATTAATGGCTAGAGTTTTTGTATCAGCATTCTTTTGTTCAATAATTTTACACACTTGATTATTTGTATTGCGCACCATACGTCCATAACCATCAGGATTATCTAATTTAGCGCTAAGTAAACAAACTCCTGCTTTTTTTGCCTTATGAATTAGTTGTTTTAATGTTTTTGCTTTAATTAAGGGAACATCGCCATATAAAATCAACACTACATCATCATTATCATCAATATGTGGTAGCGCGCAGCTAACCGCATCGGCGGTGCCTAATTGCCTAGGCTGACTTATCCAATTAATATTACTATTGGCAAAATTTTGTTGTAATAACTGCTTGTTACCACCACAGATAATATGGACAGTGGTAGTTATACTTTGGACGCAATTTAGCACATAAACAAGTAAGGGCTTACCCGCTAAAGTTTGTAGCACCTTAGGCGATTTGGAACACATACGTTTACCTAAACCTGCAGCAAGTATTATAGTTTGGATTGTCATTATTTTTAAAAATGTTATATTTTAGTATAATTATTAAAACAACATTATGGGATAATACACCACTTTTAATGTAGCATACGACCTCAAGTTCTGTCTAGCTTGACAATCAGGGTGCTAGTAAAATTACTAGTTTGATTAGGTTGTAGAAGTATAACCCAAAGGAGTTTTATGACAACTATTAGAATGAAAACTATGCTGGAGTGCGGCGTTCATTTTGGACATCGTTCACGTTTTTGGCATCCTAAAATGGCGCCCTATATTTATGGTATCCGTAATAATATCCACATTATTAATCTTGAAAAAACACTGCCTTTATTTAATGAAGCGCTAAATTTTATCAGTCAAGCAGTCGCAGACGGTAAAAATGTGCTTTTTGTCGGCACTAAACGCGCCGCAACCAGTATTATCAAAGCTGAGGCTCTAAGATGCGGCTCACCTTATGTTAACCATCGCTGGCTAGGTGGTATGATGACTAATTACAAGACCATCAAAGCTTCTATTAAACGTCTAAGAGACTTAGAATTACTAGCCGAAGATAACTTTGAACAAATGAGTAAAAGAGAAGGCTTGATGATGCAAAGAGAGATGGAAAAATTAGAACACAGCCTAGGAGGTATTAAAGAATTAACCAATGTACCCGATGTATTATTTGTAATAGATATTGGCTATGAAAAAATTGCTGTTAAAGAAGCAAAAAAACTAGGTATCCCCATTGTTGCTGTGGTTGATACTAATTACAATCCCGATGGTATTGACTATATCATTCCCGGCAACGATGATTCTATCCGCTCCATTGGCCTTTATGCGCGTGAGGTTGCCAATATTATTCTAGCAACTAAGGCAAGTCTTTTAACCAGTGAAGAGGAAGATACAGTAGAAATTGTCAAAAAAACCAGTGTTGACACTTCAAAACCAAAAGAGACAAAACCAGTAGCACAACAACCAGCAGCAGAGCCTAAAGCAGAAACATCAGCGCCAAAATCCAAGACAAAAAAACCAGCAGCAACCTCAGAAGCAAAAGAATCAGCAGCGGATAAAAAAGTTAAAGATAGTTCGGTGTTAAATAAAGGTAATTTAAAAAATATTGAATATCTTTTTTATATAACGCACTTGGACAATTTGGAAAGTATTCTAAAACATAATTTGTTATCACATAACGATATTAAACGTACTGATATAAGTTATCACGATATAAGTGATGAAGAGGTGCAAAAACGTAGAAGAAAACGAGAGAGCATTTATGGGAAATGGCTACACGATTATGTGCCTCTTTATTTTAACCCACACAATCCAATGCTGTCTAGGATTCAAATAGAAAAAAAAGAAAAGATAATTATTTTAGGATTTGATAAGAATATAATGCTTGAAGATAAAATCGTTTTTACCAACAAAAATGCTGCTACAAACTATGTTAAATACGAAGGAGATATAGAAAAGCTTTTAGATGATAGTTTTATTAACCAGAGTGATGTTTTTGCAGAAGGTAAAGCTAATATTTATGAAAAATATTGGGGGGGCAAAGAAGTAGAGTTAAAAGATGACCTAAAAAACGCAGAGTTAAAAGCGAAGTTAATGGCTGAAACCTTAATACCAAATGAGATTCACAAAGATAAAATCAAGTTTATTTGTTGTCAGAATGATGATATTGCGCAGTCAATTATAGCAAAAAATTTCAGCACTAATGCTGTGATAAAAAAATGTGAACAATATTTTGTTGATGGCAAAAAATTAAAGTCTTACCAAAATGATAGAAGCTAAAGAAGGTAATATTTTTACAACAACAACCCAAACAATTGTCAATACAATCAATTGTGTTGGGGTTATGGGTGCTGGCATTGCTTATGAGTTTAAACTTAGATTTCCTAAAATGTTTGATAAATACAAACACTTTTGTAGCAATAAATCAATGGCTATTGGTAACTTATGGATATATAAATTAACAAAGGACGATAACAAATGGATACATAAATCCACAGGTAATAATAAACACTATCAATATGTTCTAAATTTTCCAACTAAAAAACATTGGAAGTATCCAACAAAAATTGAGTATTTAGAAAAAGGGCTACAAAAATTACTAACCACCTACAAGCAAAAAAAGATAACATCTATTGCATTTCCCTTGCTTGGAGTGGACCAAGGAGGTCTAGATGAAAAGCAATCCATTAAAGTCATGACAAAATACTTAGAGCAACTAAATATTCCCGTCCAAATATGGCATTTTGACCCCAACGCAAAAGATGATTTATATGAATACTTTAAGGATAAGTTCCTAAATTTAGATATAAAAGTTATTAAAAAACACTCAAAACTAAGGATAGACTATATTAACAAAATAAGGACAACCTTAAAACAAAGAGATGATATTAATAGTCTAAGTGGATTATCAAGAGTAAAAGGCATTGGTACTAAGTCTATTGAAAAGTCTTTTTATTTTATTAAAAATTATGAAAATACCACAAAGCCAAAAATAACCGCAACCAGTGATGAAAATCATAGTAATTTAGGAGAATAAATAATGGCAATTACCACAAGTTTAATAAAAGAATTAAGACAACGCAGCGGCGCTGGAATGATGGATTGCAAAAAAGCTTTGATAAAGACAAATGGCAATTTAGAAGCAGCTATTGACTTAATGCGCGCAAGTGGCGCTGCCAAAGCAGCTAAAAAATCGTCTCGCATAGCAGCCGAAGGAGTAGTAAAGGCAGCACTTAGCCCTGATAAAAAGCGCGCTATCCTATTAGAGATAAACTCAGAAACCGACTTTGTTACCAAAAGTAATGATTTTCAAAAATTTATAACCGAATTAACCAACCTAGCCATTAACAACAATATTAATAATGCCACCGAACTAACTGCGCTAAACAATACAGACGGCATCAGTGTTGCTGATTTGCGCGAAAATTTAGTTGCTAAAATAGGTGAGAATATCGCCATTCGTCGCCTATTTGCAACCAGCATAGATGATGGTGTCTTAGGTGTGTATCAGCATGGCAATCGCATTGCTAGTGTAAGTGTTTTGGATACCAAAAATGAGGATTTAGCAAAAGATATCGCCATGCACATAGCAGCTAGTAGTCCACAGTATATATCCGCAACAGAGGTGCCACAAGCAGTGTTGGAGCATGAAAAATCTATTTTTATTGAACAAGCAAAAAAAAGCGGCAAAGCCGATAATATTATCCAAAAAATGATTAGTGGTAAAATACAAAAGTTTATAGCCGCAATTACCTTATATGGCCAGCCTTTTATCAAAAACCCCGATTTAGATGTGAAAAAATTACTAGCCCAACATAATGCCCAAGTTTTATCTTTTATGCGCTATGAGATAGGCGAGGGTATTGAAAAACAACAAACCGACTTCCGCGCAGAAGTAATGGCACAAGCCAAAAGTGAGTAAGCCTTAGTGAGCATTTTATTATGCTACGTATTCGCTTTATTACCAGTATTGTTATAGCCCCGCTTATTATTGGCGCTATTTATTATCTTCCTAGCTATTTTTTTCAATTACTGCTACTACTTATAACTTTATTAGCAAGTTTTGAATGGTCTAGGCTATCTCAGTTTAATAGGCCAATATGGTTTGTTTTACTATTATTTTTAGCGCTGATGTTAGCAAGTTCTGTAGTAAAAATTGACCTAGTTGCTACCGCTATTGTATTGATGGCGCTTTTTTGGCTAGCTAATTTTGTTTTTATTATTTTTTATCCGCAGTCAAAATTTATTTGGCAACAGGTTTGGATTAAAGTAGTTAGCGGTTTATTATTACTAGTGCCATTTTTTACCCTCAGTGTTATATTACAATCCGTAGTCCCAACACAATTGATTTTATTAGTGCTGTTGGTAAGTAGCGCTGATATTGGCGCTTATTTTGCGGGTAAAGCCTTTGGCAAACATAAATTAGTGCCCAAAATCAGCCCAAATAAAACCACAGAAGGCGCAATTGGCGGTATATTATTAGCGCTTATGGTATTGATTACTTGGACATTTTTTATTGGCACAGCTTGGCAATTTTGGCAATACTTATTATTATTTGCTACCATTGTTGCCACTATCGTAGGAGATTTATACATAAGTACATATAAACGTTATGCCGATTTAAAAAATAGTGGCAATATCTTGCCTGGTCATGGCGGCATTTTAGATAGAATTGATAGTTATACTGCTGCTGTGCCAGTGTTTGCGCTTATGATATTAATATGAATAATTTGGTAATACTTGGGGCAACTGGTTCTATTGGCAAAAGCACTTTGGCAGTGATAGACCTACACCCCAACAATTTTAATATTATTGGCTTAAGCGCCAATAAAAATCACCAAGCAATGCTCAAATTGTGTACTAAATATCAACCAAAATGGGCAGTAATGACTAGCCCCTCTGCTGCTAAAAAGTTAGCCCAAGGCTTAAAAAATACAACAACCACAGTTTTATCAGGCGCGCAACCACTATCTGAGTTGGTAAGCAAGTCAGAGGTTGATATTGTAATGGCAGCTATTGTTGGCAGCGCTGGTATGATGCCAACCCTCTCTGCTATTAAAGCGCATAAAAAAGTATTACTCGCTAATAAAGAATCATTAGTCTTAGCTGGTGATTTAATGACCCAAGCCCTAGCAAACTCAAAAGCAACATTAATACCGATTGATAGCGAACATAGCGCTGTTTTTCAATGTTTACAAGCAGACCGCAACGGAGTTAAAAAAATTCAATTAACCGCCTCTGGAGGACCTTTTTTACACACACCAATAAAAAAATTAGCAAGTATCACCCCCGAACAAGCCTGTAATCATCCTAATTGGTCAATGGGTAGGAAGATATCTGTAGATAGCGCAACTATGATGAACAAAGGTTTAGAGGCAATAGAAGCCCATTATTTATTTGGATTAGACCCCGCACAAATTGAAGTTATTATCCACCCTCAAAGTGTGGTGCATTCTTTGGTCCATTATGAGGACGGCGCAGCGTTAGCACAGCTTAGTATTCCTGATATGCAAACAGCCATCGCTTATGGTCTATCCTACCCAAAGCGCTTAAATAGTGGTGTTGCTGAGCTGGATTTAAGTAGTTATGGCAGGCTGGATTTTTATAGCCCTGATTTAGAAAAATTTACCTGCCTAAATTTAGGTTTGAACGCGCTTAAAATCGGTAGCAGCGCTATTGGTGTTCTAAATGCTGCCAACGAGGTAGCAGTTGATGCTTTTTTAAACGGTAAAATTAGTTTTTTACAAATTGCCAACACTATAGAAAAAACACTAAATGCTCATAGCCCAACAAAATTAAATTCTTTAGAAGAAGTTCTAGCAAATGATAAAAAAGCGCGTATTGATACGCAGATGATTATTAACAAGGCTAGCTGAGTATGTATAACAAACTCATTTATTATCAATAGGAAAAATTATGCAAGCATTATATGAAACTAAATTAAACCTGCCCTTGATACAAAAAGGTAAAGTGCGCGATATTTACGCCATAGGTGATAAAAATATGTTAATTGTTACTACCGATAGGATTTCAGCTTTTGATGTAGTTTTAGAAGAACCTATTGCTAGCAAGGGGGCAGTGTTAACCACAATTTCTAATTTTTGGTTCAACAAAACTAAACACATTGTAGCTAATCACTTAGATAATATGGCTTTATCTAATATATTAACTGTTGATGAAGCTAACCAAGTCGGCAGTCGGGCAATTATTGTTAAAAAATTAAAACCGCTACCAGTAGAGGCAATTGTTAGAGGTTATTTAATTGGTTCAGGCTGGAAAGATTACCAAAAAACTGGGGCTGTGTGTGGCATCAAATTGCCACCCAATTTAGAATTGGCGGGAAAATTGCCACAAGCAATTTACACCCCATCTACTAAGGCGGATATTGGCGAACACGACCAAAATATTAACTACACAGAAACAATAAAATTAATAGGCGAGAATTTAGCAAAAAAAGTACGCAATATAAGCATTGAGATCTATAATTTTGCAGCTAAATACGCTTTGAAACGCGGTATTATTATTGCCGATACCAAGTTTGAATTTGGCTTAGATGAAAATGATAATTTACTATTAATGGACGAGGTATTAACCCCAGATTCTTCACGATTTTGGTCACAAGACGACTATCAAGTTGGCACCAGTCCTATGAGTTTTGATAAGCAAATTGTCAGAGATTATTTAGAAACTTGCAATTGGGATAAAACCCCGCCAGCGCCAAAACTGCCTGCTGAAATTGCCAATAAAACCAGCGCTAAATATCAACAAGTCCAACAATTATTATGCCAGTAGGGACTCTTAAAAAGATGTTAACCAGTCTTGTTGACGGCAAGGCGCAATACCAATTAAAAGTTGGTAGTGATTTAATAAGCCTTAATGACAAACTAGGACAAAATTTAAGCCTTAGCTTTCAAAATGTTATTTATTGCGCTAACTGTGGCAACCCTACCAAAAAAAGTTATGCGCAAGGCTATTGCTACCTGTGTTCCCAAAGGCTTGCAAGCTGTGATATGTGTATTCTAAAGCCAGAAACTTGCCATTACCACCAAGGCACTTGTCGCCAACCAGAGTGGGGACTTGCAAATTGTTTTAAGCAACATACTGTTTATTTAGCAAATTCTAGCGGGGCTAAAGTTGGTATTACTCGTCATATTCCACAACGTTTTATTGACCAAGGCGCAGTTAGCGCTTTGCCAATGCTAAAAGTTGATAATCGCCTTAAATCTGGTAAGTTAGAAATGCAGTTAAAACAATATATTAATGATAAAACAAATTGGCGAAAAATGTTAATTGGCGAGGCAGAGAAATTGGATTTAGTGGCAATAAGAAATAGATTATTGCCCAAAATTAACTTAGTTGATGCTATAACAATCCCAACAAAAATTATCAATATCAGCTATCCCGTGCTTGAATATCCGCAAAAAATCACTTCGCTTAGTTTTGACAAAACTCAGCATATAGACGGTATGTTATTAGGTATTAAAGGACAGTATTTAATATTAGATACTGGTGTTTTAAATGTGCGTAGATTTAGTAGTTACCTAGTTGATGTTAGTATTAGCGAGCCTGCCTGACATATCTATGTAGAGTTTTAGCAGCAACAAAGCCGGGTATATTAGTCCCATTACTTAAAAAAATGCTTGGCGTCCCGTTTACACCCAGCAATTGAGATAAAGCAAGCTGTCTTTCAACCGCAACGCTAGGGCAAGATTTTTCGCTGTATTTTTTGGTTTTTTTATATTTATCTAAGGCGGCTTTTCTATCTTTACTGCACCAAATATTTTTCATTCTTTGTAGCGCCTTAGGATGTAAACTTGCTATTGGCGATGCTAAGTATTTAACGGTCACCCCGAGTTTATTTAAAGCTGGAATTTCACGGTGTAATTTTTGGCAATAAGGGCAATCAACATCAGTAAAAACATGGACAAAGTCAGTCTCATTAGCAGCTTTAAAAATAATTTTATCAGCTTCGGGAATAGTATTTAGTTGACTGACAATAAGCTGCTTGATTCTAGCGCCTGTAATATTTTTACCAGTATTTAGATTACGTATCTCGCCTTGAATTAAAAATTTAGCATCGCTAGAAACATAGAAAATTTTCGCCCCCAATATCACTTCATACAAGCCGTCAATAGCGGTCTTATTAATAGTAGCATTACCGATATTAGCAATAATAGGAGTAAGTTTGGCTTTGATAGCAGCTTCATCGCCAGCAGCAATAAGACTAAAAAAAGTTAGGATAAATACAATAATTGTTTTCATGATTTGTTTTAAAATAAGCTATTTTATTTAATTGAAATGAAAGTTAATTTTACCACAAAAAGCTATACTCAATTTAATGGCGATGCAACACTTATCATTACCCACAAAAGTAATATAGATGCCAAACTAGCGCATTATTTAGCATTACAACAAAAAACCAGCGCCAATGTTTTGTATATTGCCCTACCCAAAGAACTAAAATCTAAGCACTTAATTATCGCTACTTTAGAACATAAAAAACCCAGTTTTGGAAAATATCAAAAATCATTACTAGACGCAATTAGTGTTATCAAACAACGCCGAATTAGCAGTTTATTTATCAAAACTCCTACCACCACGCTTGACCAAAGCGAAGCCCAGCTATTACAAAACACTATCCGTATTATCATAAATAGCTTTTATGAAATTAAAAAACCACTACTAAAACCCAATAAACCGCACCCACTAAAATCTATTGAAATTATGACTGAGTTAAGCGATAAAAACTTAATAAAGCAAGGCATTGCTATTGCAGACGGTATGGCGCTAACGCGTCATTTAGGTGATTTGCCAAGCAATATTTGCACCCCTAGTTTTTTAGCCGATACCGCTAGTGATATGGCAGATGAATTTGGGCTTGATTGCCAAATTTTAGATAGTGGGCAAATGCAAAAATTAGGAATGAATAGCCTACTATCAGTTGCCAAAGGTTCAAAACAACCGCCTAAGCTTATTAGTCTGGGCTATCACTATAATGACGACAAAAAACCTATTGTCTTAATTGGTAAAGGCGTTACGTTTGACAGCGGTGGTATTTCCTTAAAACCTAGTGAGGCAATGGATGAGATGAAATACGATATGTGCGGCGCTGCCAGTGTGCTGGGCGTTATGCGTATAGTTGCTAGTTTAAAACTCAAACTTAATTTAATAGTAATAGTGCCAACTGTTGAAAATATGCCCTCAGACGTTGCCTCCAAACCGGGGGATATCGTCCAAAGCCTTGATGGACAAACCATTGAAATTCTAAATACCGATGCCGAGGGGCGCTTGATTTTATGCGATGCTATTACCTATGCTAAACAACAATTCAACCCCCAACTTATAGTTGATGTCGCTACCTTAACTGGGGCTGTTATTATTGCCTTAGGAAAACATTATAGCGGTTTAATGGGTAATGACAATACTGCGCTTGACGACTTAAAAATCGCTGGTGAACAAAGTGGTGATGGTGTCTGGCAGCTACCGCTTGCAGATGAGTATGATGAACTACTAAAAAGCAATTTTGCCGATATGGCAAACATTGGCAATAGAGAGGCTGGTAGTATTACAGCTGCCTGTTTTTTATCCAGATTTAGTAAAAAAACCCCTTGGGCGCATCTAGATATAGCTGGTACTGCTTGGAACAGCGGCGCTAATAAAGGCGCTACCGGCCGCCCAGTAGCATTATTAGCGCAATATTTACTTAATCAAATATAGAGAAGCGCCGTAGCTTGTAATTTTTATTATATTTTTAACAAGCGCTGCGCTTAATATTTTTTAGTTTTTATTTAATCGTCAATATAAGACCCGTCTCTGTGTTGGGCGAGTATACTCTGTTTTTGACGCTCTTTATAACGAGACAGTTGCTTGGTGGTTTTACTACCATAGCAATTGGGGCATGATATGCCTCGGCTGTAATGCGGATGATTTTTATCTTGGGTGGTAATAGGGTAGCGACAAGCGTAGCATTGGTGGTATTTGCCTTGGGTTAGACCGTGTGTTACCGCCACGCGTTTATCAAAAACAAAGCATTCGCCTTGCCATAAACTTTGCGCTTTGGGAACCTCTGCTAGATATTTTAAAATACCGCCTTTTAAATGATAAACCTTTTTAAATCCTTGTTGTTTTAAGTAAGATGTAGATTTTTCACAACGTATGCCTCCGGTACAAAACATTGCTACTTTTTTATGTTGCAACCCACACAAATTTTTTTCAACATATTGGGGAAATTCTCTAAATGACTTGGTATTGGGATTTATTGCATTTTTAAAAGTGCCTATGCCGTATTCATAATCATTACGAGTATCAATTAACAATGTTTGTGGATCACTAATCAAAGTATTCCAATCTTTGGGCAAAACATAAGTTCCCACCGCTTTTTTAGGATTAATATTGGCAACACCCATAGTAACAATTTCTCTTTTCAATTTAATTTTCAGTCGCTTGAACGGCTGGACTTGGCTAGTAGAGAATTTATAATTTAGCTCAGTTAATTCAAATGTTGTTTGTAGGTAATTTAAGCTTTGTAGAATCGCTTCATTTTGCCCAGCAATAGTGCCGTTAATACCCTCTTTTGCCAATAATATTGTCCCTTTAATATCTCTGCTTGCGATAAAACTAAGTAATGGTGTTTTAAAAATGGGAAAATTTTTAAGATTGATAAACTGATATAGAGTACAAATTATTATCATGACAAAATGAGGATATTTTATATTATCATTGCTAACAAATATTACAAGTTATCTAGCCAAAGCCCCACCGAAGTTAGCATAGCATTAGTTGCTTTATCTGAACTATAATAATGGTCGGTATTAGGGATAATAACTTGTTTATTTTTGGGGTTTTGCATTATTTGAAAAGCCTCGTTGCGAATGGTTGCCAGTCTAAGCACACCGGGATAATCATGCTGGGCTAACACATCAAGTATGGGGATATTTTTGTCTATTAAGGTCAAAATTATTGGATATAAGTTTTTTTGTTTGTAATCGGTAGCGCCCATACCAATACCAACAAAAGCGCTAATATCTTTTATGCCAAACTTATCAATAAAATCTTGTGTCATGTGCGCGCCGCAAGCATGGGCAACAAGGACAATATTGTTAATACCTTTTTGTTTATAAAAATCAATTGCCGCTTGTATTCTAGCGCGCGCAAACGGCAAAATAGGCACATAATCATAATATTTAGCATCTTTTTCTAAAACTGGCATTTGCACAGAAAGAGTATCCCAGCCGCGCTCTGCCAAACCAACTCTAAGTGGTCTTATAACTGTTTCCCAATTAGAATGAAAACCTCTGCTATGCAAAATTATTAATCCGCCTTTGGGCTTGTCTTTATCAATATCAGCTTCGGTGTAAATACTGAAAATATCGCCCTGATTTGATTTTAACCAATTAACTTCACCATCAATAATACTATCTTCAATTTGACTAACAATACGTCTTTCACGTTCAAAATTAGGTTGGTAATCATTCATTAATTGACTTAAATTAAGATATTTATTTTGACTAAATTTAGGCATAAATTGCATCGGATTAAAAAATGCAATCGCTGTTAAATTTAGTATTAAAAAAATAACAATATAAATTTTTCTCATGCGCTCATTATATATTTTGTTATGCTTTCTTAATTAATTTTTATTAAAAGTGATAACAGCATAAAAAAGGGCATTATTAATAACGCCCTTTTTATTGGTAATTTAAAAACTTCTAGTTACCACTAGCAATAGCGGCCCTACCTTTGGCAACAGTAGATAGGCCCAAGATATGCCAATCTTGCATACCGCCACGATAATATTTCAGCTTATGCTCGGGATAACCCAAGGATAATAAAGCGCGGATACCAGCAGGTGATTGACCGCACCACATACCATTACAAAACATATAAAGTGTTTTAGCGCTACTAAAATCCAAAATGCCATCTTGTTCTTTAACATCAAATTTAGATGTCAAAACCTCAATAACCGCATCTGGGTCTTTAGCAACCGCTTTAGAATTAATAGTATTAAATGGAATATTTACCGAATGGGGTATAGTCCCGCCTTTTTTGGCAGTAGTCCATACTGGTGTTCTATTGTCCATTAACATTATGCTATTATCACCACCTGCAACTTTTGCTGCTGCATGAATCATTTCACGCTCACCAACAGTCTCAATTTCTGCTGGCAAAAATGGATGCATTGGTTGAATGCAAAATGGTGGGCATGGACGCGAAGTTTTGGCAAATGCCGGATGGACTTTAGCATTAGTATTTTGGTTTCTAGAAATACCTGCTACTTCACCAATACCTTTGGCAATAGCTACTTTAAACTTAGCTTTAGCGCTACCAAGATTCCAATTATGACCTGAACCCATCATATCAGCCGCCCCAGCATTAAATACAAAAGCGCTAGTAGCAAATAAAATACTAACTAATTTAATTTTCATTATTATCTCCAATTAAAAATGCCCCTAACTAGCAAAACTAGATAGAGGCATTAATGAAAAAATTATCTAGCAAAAGCTCTATCTTTGGCAACAGTAGATAGGCCCAAGATATGCCAATCTTGCATACCGCCACGATAATATTTCAGCTTATGCTCGGGATAACCCAAGGATAATAAAGCGCGGATACCAGCAGGTGATTGACCGCACCACATACCATTACAAAACATATAAAGTGTTTTAGCGCTACTAAAATCCAAAATGCCATCTTGTTCTTTAACATCAAATCTAGATGTCAAAACCTCAATAACCGCATCTGGGTCTTTAGCAACCGCTTTAGAATTAATGGTATTAAATGGAATATTTACCGAATGGGGTATAGTGCCGCCTTTTTTGGCAGTAGTCCATACTGGTGTTCTATTGTCCATTAACATTATGCTATTATCACCACCTGCAACTTTTGCTGCTGCATGAATCATTTCACGCTCACCAACAGTCTCAATTTTGGCGGGTGAAAATGGGTGCATTGGTTGAATGCAAAATGGTGGGCATGGACGCGAAGTTTTGGCAAATGCTGGATGAACAGTATTGTTATTATCTTGATTACGACTAATACCAGCAACCTCCATAATACCTCTATCAATACCAACCGGCTTTGCAACAACAGCCGTGGTTGATAGTAGCGCCACACTAGCAGCGCTGACTAGTAAAGTTTTGAACTTCATAACTTTTCTCCTTATTTTATCTAAAATTTAGGCTTATCATATTGATAAACCAACCTCTGCAAAGATGTGCTCAGTCACAACTGGGGTCTCCTTGATAATTATGAGCAATGAAATAATCAACTTCACACTGCTCTCTTTCTTCATCTGGCCTATCAGAACACCAATTCCTAGCTCCTTTGCGAATAGCATTTTCTTGAGCTTCAGTAGGTTCAGCGCCTTCTTTTAAAATCGGCACACCATCATTATAATCAATAGCGCTAACACTTAATAAACTAAAACTTAATATACCAATTATTAAAATCAATCTAAACATACTTCGCATAACACAAACCTCAATGTAAAAGACTATTACAACACTTATACTATATGCAAAAGCAATTGTCAAATATATTAATATATAATAATACACTTGTCGTTTTATTTTGCTAATTAATCCACACTTCGGGCTAAAACAACAACTTTAGCAATAAACCCCAATACACAACTCACCAAAACTTAGACTAAACAAAATAGGCAAAATAAGCAGCGCTACCATTGACAAATACAATACTCCAAATAACAAATAACAGCAATATCGCTATTATTAAAGTTTAAGTCATTAGCTTATCCATTGCTTGATTAGCCAAGCTATCTGCAATATCATTACCCTTATTATTACTATGTCCTTTGACCCAATGCCAAGTAATGTGGTAGCTTTTTACCAACTCCTCTAATTGCTGCCATAGGTCTATATTCTTTACTGTTTTTTTAGCTGTTGTGCGCCAATTTCTTTGCTTCCAACTCAGTAGCCACTTATCAATACCTGTTAACACGTATGTGGAGTCGCTATACAATTCAATGGGAATTTTATTACTTTTTAATGCTTTTAATGCCTCAATAACAGCGGTTAATTCCATACGATTATTGGTGGTTTCTAGCGCCCCGCCTGAGAGTTTTTTTTGCCTTTTACCAAACACCATCCACACCCCCCAGCCTCCTATGCCGAGATTGCCACGACAACCGCCATCAGTATAAATAATAATCTTTTTCATTCAAACAACGCTTTTATAAACTCACTTTTGTCAAATAATTTTAAATCATCAACACCCTCACCAACACCAATATATCTAATTGGTAATTGTAATTGCCAACAAATAGCAAACAACACACCACCCTTAGCGCTACCATCTAATTTAGTAATAGCAATGCTGTCAAGAGATATTTGTTCTTTAAATTGCTGGGCTTGGAATAGAGCATTACCTCCGCTATTACCATCTACAACAAGCATAGTTTCAAGACAAGCCTTTGCTTGATGTTTGATTAAAATCCGTTTTATCTTCGCTAATTCCGCCATTAAATTTTGCTGAGTATGCAACCTGCCAGCAGTATCAATAATTAACACATCTATTTGCCTTTGTTTAGCTAATTGCAAAGCATCATAAACAACAGCAGCGCTATCTGCATTTTCCCCGCCACTCATAACATCAATATTATTTTTCTTGCCCCAAATTTCTAATTGTTGCGCCGCTGCTGCTCTAAAAGTATCAGCCGCAGCCAAAATTACTGACTTGCCTTCTGCTTGAAATTGCTTAGCTAATTTGCCAATAGTGGTGGTTTTACCAGCCCCGTTAACCCCAACAATTAATAAAATCAAAGGCTTTGTTAAGTCTAATTTATCAGCGCTAATTAGTAAGTCTGCTAAAATTTGCTGCAATAATTTATACAAATCCTGCCCTTTATTGCTACTAATAAACTCAGCCTCCTCTTTAAGACGTTTGATAATAAACTCACAACTGCTAATGCCAATATCAGCTTGTAATAAAATAGTTTCTATCTCATCAATCAAACTATCTGCAATAACTTCCCTACCCAATAAAGTTTTTGCCAAATGATTGCTAAGCTGATTTTTAGTTTTAATTAATTTATCTTTTAAACTAAGTTTGGTTTTAATAGCAGTATTTTTTTGTGTAGGCTTTTTCTTAAAAAAACTCAACATAGGTATAATGAGGCGCTTATGAATACAAAATACATTTTACGCAAAATATCCCTAATAATTGCCCTATTGATAATTAACCACTCTAGCATAGCGCTTGTTAGCTGGACTTTGGATAATGGCTTAAAACTCATTGTTAAACCTGATAATCGCGCCAAAGTTTTTATAATGCAAGTTTGGTATGATGTTGGCAGTAGTAATGAGGCTAAGGGGGAAACTGGCATCTCCCATTTATTAGAACATTTGATGTTTAAAGGCACTAACGATCTAGCAGCTGGCGAATTTTCTCAAATTATCGCCAATAACGGTGGCCAAGATAATGCCTTTACTTCTAAAGATTTTACTGCCTATTATCAAAAAATGGGTAGTGATAAACTTGAAATCGCCTTTAAATTAGAAGCCGACAGAATGCAAAATTTATCACTAAAAGCCCAAGATTTAGCAACCGAACGTCAAGTAGTGCTAGAAGAACGCAGACTGCGCGTAGAAGATAATCCAGTTTCTAAGGCTTACGAACTTTTGCGAAAAAGCATTTATGATAAAAAAGGCGCTTATCATTATCCAGTAATTGGACTACAAAAAGACCTTGAAAACATTAGCCTTAGCCAATTAAAAAACTGGTATAAAACCTATTATGCAGTCAATAATGCTAACATCGTTGTTGTAGGTGATGTTAGTCCTTCTAAAACATTAGCGCTGGCAAAAAAATACTTCGCCCACCTAAAACCAGTCTCAACTAAACCAAAGCCAACACCTTCTATACCAGTTATTAATACTTATAGCAGTATCACTCTTAAAACTAAGCTGCCTCTGTATGTAATGAGCTATGCTGTCCCTAGCATAGGCAGTATTAAAAATGAAGCAACAAAACGTCAGGCTTATGCTTTAGAAGTGCTAGCATATTTATTAAATGGCAACAATAACGCTCTGCTTGACCAAGCGCTAATATACCAAAATCAATTAGTAAGTTCGGTTGATGTTTATTATAATTTATATGATAAATATCAAACCGGTTTTATCATTAATTGGCGCGCAATATCAGCTGCTGATAACAACCGTATCAAATCTATTATTTTGGATAAAATTAACCTATTAAAGACCAAGCCTATCAGCGCTAAAGACCTAGAAATTATCAAAGCCCAAACCAGAGCTAGCTATATTTACGAACAAGATTCTATTAGTAGCCAAGCTTATTATCTTGGCGCTTTAGAAACTATCGGCATAGGTTTTAAAACCGCTGCTAAATACAGCTCCGAAATCGCAAAAGTTACTGGTAGTGACATCAAACAAGTAATTAACAATTTTTTTAAAGCCCAACAACTCTCTCAACTTGAAGTAGTGCCTAATTTATGAAAAACTTACTCCTTTTAAGCCTGTGTTTAATTGGGCTCTCAACTATTGCCGTCCCTATTCAAACTTGGCATACACCAGAGGGCGCGCGCGTATTATTTAGTAAAACCAATGCCTTGGCTATTGTTGATATTAACCTAGTTTTTGATGCCGCTAGTAGCCGTGATGGTAGCTTATTTGGTCTAGCAAAACTAACCGCCAATATGATAGGTACCAAAAGCAAATACCATAACCAAAAGCAAATTACAGCAGCTTTTAGCGAATTAGGCGCTGAGTTTTCAAGCACCGCTTTAAAAGATATGACAATCATCTCACTACGTTCATTAAGCGAGGCTAAAATACTAACACCAGCAGTTAGACTTCTAAGCGAAGTGCTAAGCGATGCGGTATTTGATAACAAAATTTTAAGCCGTATAAAAACTCAGGCTAAAAGTACCATTATTGGCAATGATGACAAACCGGGAACTGTGCTTCAACAAGCATTTGCCAAGCATTTATTTAAGCCCCACCCTTATGCCCACCCCAGTGTTGGCACCACCCAAACTCTAAATTTAATCAAGCTGCGCCACATTAAAAACCATTACCAACAATACTACACCGCTAGTAATTTAGATATTGTTATTGTTGGCGACTTAACCACAGCCCAAGCAAAAAGCATAGCCCGCCAATTAAGCCACCGCCTAAATATTGGTAAAAAACCGCTACCATTAAAACTCACCGCGCCCAAACCGCCACTAAACAAGCATATCAATTACAATTCCACTCAAAGCCACTTAATTATCGGCAGCCTTGGAATTAACCGTAGCGATAAAAACTATCACAGTCTTTATTTAGCTAATCACATTTTTGGCGGTGGCGGCTTAACCTCTATGCTAAACGATGTTATCCGTGAAAAAAATGGCTTGGCTTATAGTGTATATAGTTATTTTCAGCCTCTAAAAGCTGGCGGCTTTTTTGCCATTAAATTACAAACCAAAAATAGTTCATTAAATAAGGCTAAACAATTAGTCTTACAAACACTAAATGATTTTGTAAAAAACGGCATAAACGAACAAACATTAGCCGATGCTAAAAATTATATTATCGGAAGTTTTGCATTAAGAACCGCCAGTAATGCCCAAATAACTCAATATTTATCCCTAATTGCCTTTTATGACTTACCTCTAAACTACTTAAATAGTTTCCCTAATAAAATTAAGCAACTATCTTTAAAAGAAGTCCAACTAGCCGCGCAAGATTACTTTACCAACCAACCTTGGCAAATCATTAGTATTGGCAAATAAAAGCTTTTCATATATACAAATAAACTCATCAGCACTAACTAGGACTTTTTTAATTACATCAATAGCGTATAATATCTGCTATCTGCTAGTTAAGTTTAAAGCGGCTAAATAGCGCTGGTTTTATCTAGATGATATTACTTGACATTAATAAAACCTCTGGTATCATTGCTACTATGAGTTTAGGGATAATCATAATTAGCCCTACTAAGAACTGCGGCATAAATTGCTGTGATATAACATAAGAAATTATGCGAACTGTATTATCAAAACTAACTGCTATTATTTTATTTTTGCTGAGTTCATTATCAACCACAGCAAACACAGACCCATTTAGCTTCACCGCGCTAACAAATGCCCAACTAAATACATCAATTACTTCTAATGTAGCAACTATCAGCGGTTTTGACAGCACTATTAGCATTCGCATTGAAGGCGGGTCTTATACCATAGGCGCTAGCGTCCCAACCGCAGCTGAGGGGACAATTACCGCAGGCGCTACGGTTGCTGTTCAGGTTTTATCTAGTGGTGAGTTTAATACTCAAACTGTTGCTACTTTAACTGTAGGTTCTGGGGCTAGTGCCACTAGGGCAATATTTAGTGTTACCACTAGGCCCGACCCAGCTAGGACTCCTAACTCTATTAACCTAACCTTAAGCGCACCCACTACTACTGCTGATAATCCTATAACCATTACTCTAAGTGCTAGCGATGCCAGCGGGGCAATTGATATTGCTAAATTAATGGCAACTGTAGTCCTAGCAGGCGCTACTATTTCAACTAGTGGCAATGAGATAACCTACACCCCTAGCGCTGCTGGTAGTGAAACTATTAGTATTATTAGCATAAATGGTATAGATGTTAGCGGTGTTAGTAGTAGCGCTACATTTGATGTTTTCCACGGCGCGATTGCCAGAATTGGATTAGAGCCACAAAACCCCACCTTTTTGGTAGATGGGACAGGCTCCAAGGGCGTTACAATTGCTGTTACTCTATACGATGCAAATAATAATTTAGTATTAGTTAGAACACTTGTTCTTGTTGACGGTGAAATTTTTGACATTTCAATTGGCTTCACCTCAGGCGGCATAGCAACTGCTAGGATAGGTGCTGAAGATAAACAAACAGGCATTGTTACTTTTAGCGCTGGCGGTATATCTACCACAACCACTGTTACTGCTGCTGAGGTAGCAAATATAGGCTTTGGTATTGGTAATACTATTAGTGTCAATAGTCCTATAACTATTACCATAAGCGCTACTGATTCTGCTGGTGGTACAATTGATATTAACACATTAGCAGCAACTATAACCATACCAAGCGCTGCTATCTCAATTAATGGCAACCAGATTACCTACACCCCTAGTGTTGTTGGCATGGAAACCATTAGCATTACTAGCATAAATGGTATAGATGTTAGCGGTGTTAGTAGCAGTAGCTTTATCTTTAATGTTGCCAACCCCCCTGTTTTTACTAGCACGCCAACCATTATCGCTACACCTTTTAATCTATACCGATATGACCTAAGCGCTAGCAGTGTTGGTAGTAGCGACTTTGTTTTTAGCGCTGCCCCGGGGACTCAATTACCAAATTGGCTAGGTATTGGTTCGGTCGTAACTACTTTAGCAGGAAGGGCAGGCGATAATGATGGCGTTACTAGCACCGCCGGATTTCGTTTCCCAGCGGATGTTGCCATTGATGCTGACGGCAATATTATTGTTGCTGATAGAAGTAATCATCGCATTCGCAAAATTAGCCCAGAGGGCATAGTGAGCACTGTTGCTGGCAGTAGTATGGGTTTTAACAACGGCGCTAGCGCTACAGCCAAATTTTCTTCCCCATCGGGTGTTGCCATTGATGCCGATAGCAATATTATTGTTGCTGATAGAAATAATCAACGCATTCGCAACATTGCTCCAAATGGCATGGTAACCACTATTGCTGGTGATGGCATAACTGGTTCTACTGATGGCGCTAGCGCCACTGCTAGATTTCGTTTCCCAACGGGTGTTGCCATTGATGCTGACGGCAATATTATTGTTGCTGATAGGAATAATGACCGCATTCGCAAAATTAGCCCAAGTGGCATGGTAAGCACCATTGCTGGTAGTAGTCGTGGTTTCACTAATGGTGCTAGTGAGACCGCTAAATTTAATTTTCTAACGAATGTTGCCATTGATGCCGATGGCGATATTATTGTTGCTGATAGGAATAATCATCGCATTCGCAACATTGCCCCAAATGGCATAGTGAGCACTATTGCTGGTAGTGGCCAAGGTTTTGGTGATGGCGCTAGCGCCACTGCTAAATTTAATAGCCCAAGAGGTGTTGCAGTTGATGCTGTTGGCAATATTATTGTTGCTGATACCATCAATAACCGCATTCGTAGTATTAGCACAGATGGCACAGTAAGGACTGTTGCTGGTGGTGCAGCTGGTAGAAATAATGGCGCTGCTAGCATAGCTAGATTTTCTAGTCCAGTTGGTATTGCAATTGATGCTGCTGGCAATATTATTTTTGCTGATAGCGTTAATCACCGCATTCGTAAAATTGATACCAACAGCCTTGCTCTTGCAGGCACCCCTGATTGCGGCGATATTGGCAATTATAATTTAGAGCTCATTGTTAGTGATGGCGAGCTACAAGGTTTACAAAGTTTTAGTCTTGTTGTAAGAGATGATGGCAGGTGTGGGGCAGCACCAACCAATTTAGCCCTTAGCACCACCACCGTAGATGCAAATACCTTAGCAAATAGCGTTATTGCCACTATTAGCGCTGATGATAATGACAATCCCGCTAGCCTTAGTTTTAGTATTATTGGCGGTGAAGATAGCGCTAGTTTTAGTATTAATGCTGGTAATCAATTAGTAATTGACCACAATCCCGACCATACAGTCCAAGGCAGCTATGAAATTATCATAAGCGCTAGTGATACAGTCCATATTACTACTAAAAGTTTTAGGATTAATGTCTTCCATATTGATAGAGTCCCTGTCTTTACTAGCACCCCAGTTATCACTGCCAGAGTCAATAGCCCATACCAATATAAGTTAGGCGCTAGCGATGCTGATAGTAGCAACCTTGAATTTAGCGTTGTGCCGGGCACCGTATTGCCAGATTGGTTGGCTATTGGTGTATTTGTAACTACTGTGGCAGGAGATGGTTTGGAGGGTAATGATGATGGTAACAGCGCCACAGCTAGCTTTAATAAGCCAAGGGATGTTGCAATTGATTCTAGTGGTAATATTATTGTTGCTGATACCTTTAATAACCGCATTCGCAGTATTGCCACAGACGGCACAGTAAGGACTATTGCTGGTAGTAGTAGTGGTTTTGGTGATGGGGCTAGCGCCACTGCTCAATTTAGGACCCCATCGGGTGTTGTAATTGATGCTAGTGGTAATATTATTGTTGCCGATAGTAATAATAATCGCATTCGTAGTATTGCCGCAGATGGCACCGTAACTACTTTGGCAGGAGAGGGCCCATTTGGTAGCAATGATGGCGCCAGCGCTACGGCTCGATTTGGCAGTCCTTGGGGTATTGCAATTGATGCTAACGCTAATATTATTGTTAGTGATAGCTTCGCCCACCGTATTCGCAGTATTAGTCCAAATGGGATGGTCAGTACTGTTGCTGGTAGTAGCGCTGGTTCTACTAATGGGGCTAGCGCCACAGCTCAATTTCTCTTTCCAGTGGGTGTTGCAATTGATGCTAATGGTAATATTATTGTTGGTGATAGTAATAATAATCGCATTCGCGGTATTAGCACAGATGGCACAGTAACGACTATTGCCGGCGGTAGTAGTGGTTCTACTAATGGCGCTAGCGCTACAGCTCAATTTAGTGCCCCAACAGGTGTTGTAATTGATGCTAGTGGTAATATTATTGTTGCTGACCAAAATAATCACCGCATTCGCAACATTGCCCCAGATGGAACAGTAAGCACTATTGCTGGTAGTAGTCGTGGTTTTGCTGATGGTGTTGTTAGTGATGCTCAATTTATTCATCCGACTGGTTTTGCAATTGATGCTAGCGGTAATATTATTATTGCTGACCAAGATAATCACCGCATTCGTAAAATTGATAGAAATAACTACCTTTTAGGCGCCTCTCCCGGGTGTGCTGATGTTGGGATTTATAGCTTAGAACTGATTGTCAGTGATGGCATATTCCAAGGCTCACAAAGTTTTGATATTAGCTTAACATCTGATGGTAGTTGTGGCATCATTCCCACCAATTTAGCCCTTAGTGTTAGCACTATTATTGAAGGCATAGCAGCAAATAGCGTAATTGCCACTATTAGCGCTACTGCAAGTAATGCGCTAGGTCCTTTTGAGTTTAGTATTGTTGGTGGTAGAGATAGCGCTAGTTTTAGTATTAGTGATGTTAACAAGCTAGTAATTGACCACAGTCCAAGTGTTGCAAACCAGAGTAGTTATGAAGTTATCATCAGTGTTAGTGATAGCCTCCATACCGCTACTAAAAGTTTTGAGATTGGTGTTGTTGGGACTGAAAGTGTGCCTGTTTTTATCAGCAATCCAATTACTAGGACTAGGGTTAATAGCCCTTACCAATATAACCTAAGGGCTAGTGATGCTGAGGGCGATAACCTTATGTTTAGCGCCGCCCCAGATGTTGGGTTGCCAAGTTGGTTAGTTATTGATACAATTGTAAGCACTTTGGCAGGTGAGGGCAGTGCCGGTAGCGATGATGGGGTTACCAGCACTGCTAGTTTTAATAGCGTAGATGGTATTGCAATTGATGCTAGTGGTAATATTATTGTTGCTGATGGAAATAATCACCGTATCCGCAAAATTAGCCCAGAGGGCATAGTCAGCACTATTGCTGGTGGGGGTCGAATAGGTGTTTTGGGGGGCGATTTTGCTGATGGGGCTAGCGCTACTGCTAGGTTTAGTTCCCCAAGGAATGTTGCCATTGATGCTAGTGGTAATATTATTGTTGCTGATGGAAATAATCGCCGTATTCGCAGCATATCCCCAGAAGGCATAGTGAGCACTATTGCTGGTAGTGGTAGTCGGGATTTTGCCGATGGGGCTAGCGCTACTGCTAAGTTTGATTTCCCAAGTGGTATTGCCATTGATGCTAGTGGTAATATTATTATTACTGATGGCGGTAATAACCGTATTCGCAGCATTAGCTCAGATGGCACAGTAACCACTATTGCTGGTAGTGGAGATGATGGTTTTGCCGATGGGGCTAGCGCTACTGCTAAGTTTGATTTCCCAACTGGTATTGCCATTGATGCTAGTGGTAATATTATTGTTGCTGATTTCTCCAATCATCGTATTCGCAGCATTAGCACAGATGGGACAGTCACCACTATTGCTGGTAGTGGCGGTGGTTTTGTTGATGGGGCTAGCGCTACCGCTAAATTTTCTTTACCAAGGGATGTTGCCATTGATGCTAGTGGTAATATTATTGTTGTTGATAGCAATAATCACAGTATTCGCAACATATCTCCAGAGGGCATAGTGAGCACTATTGCTGGTAATGGGCAGGCCGGTGGTAATGATGGCCCTAGCAGTCAAGATAAATTTAGTTTTCCAAGTAATGTTGCAATTGACGCCTCAGGCAATATCATTATTACTTCTGGTAACCGCATTCGTAAAATTAATAGAAATAGCTTTACTGTTGCAGGCATTGCTGGTTGTGATGATATTGGTGTTCATAGTTTAGCTCTTATTGTAAGTGACGGCGAGCTTCAAAGTTCACAAAGCTTTGATATTGCTGTGGTAGATGATATTAGCTGTGATGTAGCACCAACCGATTTAAGACTTAGTGTTACCACCATTGTTGAAGGCATAGCAGCAAATAGTGTGATTGCTACTATTAGCGCTACTGCAAGTAATGCGCTAGGTCCTTTTGAGTTTAGTATTGTTGATGGTAGGGATAGCGCTAGTTTTAGTATCATCAATGATAATCAATTAGTAATTGACCACAGTCCAAGTGTTGAGACCCAAAGCAATTATGAGATTATTATTGGTGTTAGTGATAACCTGCACCTCGCCACTAAAAGCTTTAAGATTATGGTTGTTGGAATTGAAAGTGTGCCTGTTTTTACTAGTGAGCCAATTACCGCTATTAAGGTTAATAGTCCATACCAATATAGTTTAAGGGCTAGTGATGCTGAGGGCGGCAGATTTGTGTTTGATGCCGCATCAGGGACTGTTTTACCAAGTTGGTTGGATATTAATACTGATATAGTTGTAACCACTATTGCTGGTAGTAGTCGGGGTTTTGCCAATGGGGCTAGCGCTACTGCTAAGTTCTTTGAACCCAGAGGGGTTGTAATTGATGCGCTTGGTAATATTATTGTTGCTGATAGAGATAATAACCGTATTCGCAGTATTAGCACAGAGGGGACAGTAACCACCATTGCTGGTGGTAGCGCTGGTTTTGTTGACGGGGCTAGCGCTACTGCTAAGTTTCGTCGCCCACAGGGTGTTGCCATTGATACAAGTGGTAATATTATTGTTGCCGACGAAGAGAATCACCGTATTCGCAAAATTGCCCCAAATGGTATGGTGACTACCATTGCTGGTGGAGGTTCAACGGGTTCTTTTGGGGGCGCTTTTGCTGATGGGGCGAGCGCTACTGCTAGGTTTAGCTTCCCAGCAGATGTTGCTATTGATGCTGCTGGTAATATTATTGTTGCCGATCACGGCAATAACCGTATTCGCGGTATTAGCACAGATGGCATAGTATTCACTATTGCTGGTCGTTTCAATGGTTTTGCCGATGGCATTAGAGATGAGGCCAGTTTTGATTTTCCAAGAGGTGTTGACATTGATGCTGCTGGCAATATTATTGTTACCGATTCAAGTAATAGTAGTATTCGCAGCATATCCCCAGAGGGCAGAGTGCGCACTATTGCTGGTAGAGAAGACAGGGGTCTTGTCAATGGCATTGGCACAGCAGCCAGATTTACTTTACCAGATAGGGCTGCAATTGATTCCTTTGGCAATATTATTGTCGCTGATGCTCTCAATCACCGCATTCGCAATGTTGCAACAAATAGGGCAGTAACTACTATTGCTGGCAGCGGTCCAATAGGTCTGACTGCGAGCAATTTTGCTGATGGTGCTGGCACTACGGCTAGATTTAACGAGCCAAGAGGTGTTGCAATTGACGCTAGTGGCAATATTATTATTGCCGACGCACTCAATGACCGCATTCGTAAAATTGATAGAACTAAAGTCATGCTCGCAGGCACTCCCAGTTGTGATGATATTGATATTCATAGTTTAGAACTTATGGTTAGTGATAGCATGCTTACAAATTCGCAAAGCTTTAATGTTATTGTAGCAGATGATGGTAGTTGTGATGCGGCACCAACCAATTTAGCCCTTAGCACTATCACTGTTGTTGAAGACATATTAGCAAATAGTGTGATTGCCACTATTAGCGCTGATGATAACGATAATCCTGAAAGCCTTAGTTTTAGTGTGGTTGGCGGTAGAGATGGCGCTAGTTTTAGCGTTAGCGCCACTAATCAATTAGTAATTGACCACAGTCCCGACTTTAATACCCAAAAAATCTATGAGATTATCATCAGCGCTAGTGATACAATCCACACTGCTACTAAGAATTTTGAGATTAGTGTTATTAGTATTGCAGGAGTGCCTATTTTTATCAGCAACCCAGTTACCAGCACTAGGGTTAGCAGTCCATACCGCTATAGTTTAGATATTATTGATATTAATAGCACGGGACTTGTTCTTAGTCCTGCAACGGGGACTACGCTACCAGACTGGTTAACTATTGATATAATTGTAACAACTCTGGCAGGAGATGGCGTAGAGGATGGTGATGATGGGGCTACCAACACCGCTAGTTTTAACTTCCCAGCAGCAGCTGTAATTGATGATAGTGGCAATATTATTATCAGCGATAGCTTTAATCATCGCATTCGCAGTATTGGTCTAGATGGGGTAGTGCGCACTATTGCTGGTGGGGGTGGGCTAGGTTTGGCAGGTGGCGATTTTGTTGATGGCGCTAGCGCTACTGCTAGATTTAACTTTCCAACCGCTGTTGCAATTGATGCTTCAGGAAGTATTATTGTCGCTGATAGAGATAATAACCGCATTCGCAGTATTAGTATGGAGGGCACAGTAACCACCATTGCTGGTGGTAGCCCAAGTTTTGTTGATGGTAGTAGCACAATAGCTAGATTTAGCTCACCAAGTGATATTGCAATTGATGCGCTTGGCAATATTATTGTTGCTGATACCGATAATCATCGTATCCGTAGTATTAGCACAGGTGGTATAGTAAGCACTATTGCTGGTAGTGATTTTGGTTTTGCTGATGGGGCTAGCGCCACAGCTATGTTCTTCCAACCAAGAGGTGTTGCAATTGATGCGCTTGGCAATATTCTTGTTGCTGATAGTTCCAGTCATCGTGTTCGCAGCATTAGCTCAGATGGGACAGTCACCACTATTGCTGGGGCGCCAACCGGTTCTATAACTGGTGATTTTATGGACGGTGCTACCAGCACAGCTAGATTTAATAACCCATTTGGTATTGCAGTTGATAGTAGAGGCAATATTATTATTGCCGATAGTGATAATCACCGTATTCGCAGCATTAGCACAGATGGCATAGTGCGCACTATTGCTGGTGGTAGTGAGGATTTTGCTGATGGCATAGGCGCTGTTGCTAGATTTAACTTTCCAACAGGTGTTGTAATTGATAGTAGAGGCAATATTATCGTTGCTGATAACCTTAATCACCGCATGCGCAAAATTGACAGGACTAACTTTGTGTTAGTGGGTACTCCTAGTTGTAGTGATGTTGGTGTTAATGATATAGCCCTTATGATTAGTGATGGTGAGTTTGAGAGTTTGCAAAACTTTGATATTACTGTGGCAGATGATGGCAGTTGTGATGTTGCCCCAACTAATTTAACCCTAAGCACCACCAATATTGTTGAAAACATTGCCGCAGATAGTGTTATTGCCACTATTAACGCTACTACAACTAATGCGCTAAGTCCTTTTGAATTTAGTATTGTTGGTGGCAGAGACAGCGCTAGTTTTAGTATTACTAGTGGTAATCAATTAGTAATTGACCACAGTCCCGACTTTGAGTCCCAAAATAGTTATGAAATTATCATTAGTGTTAGCGATATTATCCATCAGCTAACCAAAACTTTTAATATTAGTGTTGATGATATTAATGAAGTTACCCCTGTTTTTACTAGCAACCCAATTACCACTATTAGAGTTAATAATCCATATCAATACAACCCAAGCGCTAGTAGTACTGATGAGGCTGAATTTGTTTTTAGCACTGCTACGGGGACTACGTTACCAGATTGGTTAATTACTGATGTAATTGTAACAACTGTGGCAGGAGATGGTATGGGCAATAATGATGATGGGGCTACCAACACTGCTAGTTTTAGCGCACCAGTAGGGGTTGTGATTGATGCTCTTGGCAATATTATTGTTACTGACCAAAATAATCATCGCATTCGCAGTATTGGTCTAGATGGCATGGTAAGGACTGTTGCTGGTTCGGGTCCTACTAATACTTTTGCTGGCAGTTTTGCTGATGGCGCTGGCGCAGTGGCTAGATTTCATTTGCCAATAGGCGTTGCCATTGATGCTAGTGGTAATATTATTGTTGCTGACCAGAATAATCATCGTATCCGCAGTATTGACCCAGATGGCATGGTAAGGACTATTGCTGGTTCAGGCCCAACTAGTACTTTTATGGGTAGTTTTGCTGATGGCACTGCCACAACAGTAGCTAGATTTAATGCCCCAATAGGTGTTGCCGTTGATGCTGATGGCAATATTATTGTTGCCGATAGGCTTAATCATCGTATCCGCAACATTAGCCCAAACAATATAGTAACCACCATTGCTGGTAGTGAGAAAGGCTCTACCAACGGCGCTAGCGCCACCGCTAGATTTAATTCCCCAACCGATGTTGCAATTGACTTACTTGGCAATATTATTGTTGTTGATAGAGATAATCATCGTATCCGCAGTATTAGCGCAGAGGGGACAGTAACCACCATTGCTGGTGGTAGCGAAGGTTTTGCTGATGGTGTTGGCACAGCAGCTGAATTTAATAACCCGTATAATGTTGCAATTGACTTACTTGGCAATATTATTGTTAGCGATAGAGATAATCATCGTATTCGCAGTATTGACACAGGTAGAGTAGTGAGCACTATTGCTGGTGGGGACGCAGGTTTTGCTGATGGTGTTGGCGCTACTGCTCAATTTGAATTCCCAAGGGGTGTTGCAATTGACGCGCTTGGCAATATCATTGTTGCTGATATTAGTAATAACCGCATTCGTAAAATTGACAGAAATAGCTTTACTGTTGCAGGTGTTGCTGGTTGTGGTGATATTGGTGTTCATAATTTAGCTATTATTGTTAGTGACAGAGGGATTCAAAATGTACAAAGCTTTGATATTAGTGTTTTAGATAATGGTAGTTGTGGTGTAATTCCAGCCAGTATTATGCTAAGCACTACCAATGTTGTTGAAAACATTGCCCCAGATAGTGTTATTGCCTCTATTAGCGCTACTGCGACTAATGCGCTAAGTTCTTTTGGATTTAGTATTGTTGGTGGCAGAGACAGCGCTAGTTTTAGTATCATCAATAATAATCAATTAGTAATTGACCACAGTCCCGACTTTGAGACCCAAAACAATTATGAAATTATCATTGGTGCTAGTGATAATCTGCATATTGCTACTAAAAGTTTTGAGATTAGTGTTATTGGCATTGAAAGAGTGCCTGTTTTTACCAGCACGCCAATTATTACCGCTATGGTTAGAAATCCATACCAATATAGTTTAAGCGCCAGTGATACCGATAGCAGCGATTTAGTATTTGGTATCGCCGCAGAGGCTGGGTTGCCAAGTTGGTTAGCCCTTAGCCCAATTGTAACAACTTTGGCAGGAGATGGTAGCCAAGGCAGTAATAATGGGGCTACTAGCACCGCTAGCTTTGAGCTTCCAGCAAATGTTGTAATTGACGCTAGTGGTAATATTATTGTTGCCGATAAAAACAATCATCTAATTCGCAGTATATCCCCAGAGGGTGTAGTGAGCACTGTTGCTGGTAGTGACACTGGTTTTGCCGATGGGGCTAGTAATACTGCTATGTTTAATTCCCCAACAGGTGTTGCAATTGATTCTTCAGGCAATATTATTATTGCCGATACCTTTAATCAGCGCATTCGCAAAATTGCCCAAAATGGTATGGTGAGCACTATTGCTGGGACTGGTAGCGTGAATTTCGCCGATGGGGCGAGCGCTACTGCTAGATTTAATTTCCCAGGAGATATTACAATTGATAACAGCGCTAATATTATTGTTGCCGATACCTTTAATCACCGTATTCGCAACATTGACACAAACACTATGGTAACCACCATTGCTGGTTCTGTTTCGGTAGATGATATTTTATTAGAGCGCGCTTTTGCTGATGGCGCTAGCAATACAGCTAAGTTTAATACCCCCATGGGTGTTGTAGTTGACTTACTTGGCAATATTATTGTTGCCGATAGTTTTAATCACCGTATTCGCAGCATTAACGCAGACGCTATGGTAACTACCATTGCTGGGACTGGTTCAATAGGTTTGGATAATGGCAGTTTTGCTGATGGTGTTAGCAACACAGCTAGATTTAATGCCCCAACAGGTGTTGCAATTGACGCGCTTGGCAATATTATTGTTGCTGATAGAGATAATAACCGCATTCGCAGTATTAGCCCAGAGGGTGTAGTAACCACCATTGCTGGTAGTAGCACGGGTTTTGCCGATGGCGCTGGTGTTGTTGCCGAATTTAATGCCCCAACAGGTATTACCGTTGACGCATTTGGTAATATTATTGTTGCTGATAGAGATAATCATCGCATTCGTAAAATTAATAGAAATAGCATTGCCCTTGCAGGTATTCCCCCTGAATGTAATGATATTGGCAGCTATGATGTAGCCCTTATTGTTAGTGATGGCGAGTTTCAAAGCTCACAAAGTTTTACTATTAATGTTGTAGGCGATGGCAGTTGTTTAGTAGTCCCATTTAGTTTTGATGCTATAGCTGATGTTGTCCCCAATGCAACCATTAGTTCTGCTGCTATCACCGTTGCTGTCAATGCCCAAGGTAGCCAAAGCACATTTACTATTAGTATTGAAGGCAGTGACGCTCGCTATTCTATCAATGGTGGCAGTTATACAGACTCAAGCGGGGTAGTTAGTATTGGTGATAGTGTTAGGGTGCAAATTGTAGCTAGCAACCAAGCAATTACTACAAAAATAGCAACTATTAGCATAGATAATATTGCAGCCGCATTTGCTGTTACCACTGCTGATTTTATGATTGCTGGAGGCGATAGGTCGGCTAACTACAATAGTCCTGCCATTACTATTACCACCACAATTACCGATAGCCAAGTAGTCTGGAGTTCCAGTGCTACAAATATTATTAGTTTTAGCGACCCTAATAGTGGCTTAGTTACTATTGTTGGGGCTGGTAGCGCTTTAATTAGGGCAAGTCGGGCTGGCGCTGAGGATAGTATAGTTTTTACAATAATGCCCCTAACCCTCACTCCAACCTTTGCTAGTCCACAAAGCTTTATCTACAACACCAGCATAATAACCGCGCTAGTGACTATTACCAGCGGCATAGTAGCTACTGATGATGTTAGCCTTAGTATAAGTGGTGCCACTGCAACAAATGTCGGCAACTACAATATAGACCTAACCCTCATAGGGACTGATAGCCGCAACTACTTCTTAAGCACAACTACTTTTAGCTGGTCAATTATAAAAGCAAACCAAAGCCAATTTAGCTTAAACGCTGATACAACTATAACATTTGGCAGCAGTTTTAGTAGCCCAGCAACAGGTGTCTCTGCTACTGTTGCTACTAGTTATGGCTCGTCTGACCACAACGTTGCAACAATAGCCCCAAATGGCGATATTACAATTATTGGTATTGGCAGCACTATCATCAGCGCCACCAATACTGGTGATAATAATTACAACTCTGCAGCTGCTAGTTATCAATTAACCATCACCCAAGCCACCCAAGACCCATTTAGTATCACTGCAAGCGACTCCTTAATATTTGGCGCAACTACTACTATTGTGGTAGTAGAGAGCGGCAGTGGTGATGGTGTTGTTAGTTATAATTCTAGTAATATAGCAGTTATAGCTATTACCACAGGTGGTGCTATTACCGCAACTGGTGTAGGTGAGGCTACCATTACCGCTACCAAAGCAGGTGGTGCTAACTACCTAGATATTAGCGATACTCACTTCATAACAGTTAGAAGAGCTAGCCAAACAAGCCTTATTATCAGTGGCAACTCAACCTTAGCAAATGCCGCAACTGGATTTGCAAGCGCAACTGGTGGTAGTGGCACAGGGGCTATTAGTTTTAGTTCCAGCAACCCAGATATTGCAACTATTACCCAAGACGGGGTAATTACTGCAAAAAGCCTAGGCACCACTACTATTAGCGCTACTAAAAGCGGTGGGGATAACTATCATGATACTGGTGATAATTATCTACTAACTATTGTAAACACCACGCCCACTGTTGCAAACTCAATAGCAAACCAAATTATCTCACTTAGAAATCTATTTAATTTTATTATTCCAGCTAATACATTTAATGACCCCAACGGTGATACCTTAACTATTAGCGTTTCTAATCTGCCAGATGGTCTAATGTTTGATAGCGCTAATACCATCATAACTGGCACTCCAACAGCAATAGGGATTTCAACTATAACTATCACCGCCGATGATGGTAATGGGGCTATGGCTAGCACTAGCTTTAGCTTATCAGTTAGTGATGACTTTATTATTATTGGCAATAATCCAAGAACTATCATCTATGGCGTTGCTAGCCAAAACATTGAAGCCCAAGGCGGAGTCAGTCCAGATGGGGCAGTAACCTTTGCTTCCAGCACCCCAAGTGTTGCTAATTTTGGTGATACAAACATAGGCGAGCTAACCATATCAAGCGCTGGGACTACAATTATAACTGCCACTAGAGAGGGCAGTGGCGAACAAGCAAGTATTAGCATTATCATTAGTCCAAGGACTATAATACCCACCTTTGCCAGCTCACAAACATTTATCTATAACACCAACATAAGGACTGTGCTTATAACTATTACCAGCGGCATAGTAGCGGGTGATGATGTCAGCCTTGCTATAACTGGGGCAACTGCAACAGATGTTGGCAACTACAATATAAACCTAGGACTAATAGGGTCTAATAGCCTCAGCTACCGCCTAAGCACAACTACTCTTAGCTGGTCAATTATAAAAGCAGACCAAGTGTTAATTTATCCAAGCAATACTATATCAATAAACTACAAACCCAATAATGCTACTGCCACAAGTCAAGACCTAACTGGCGCGCAGACTACTATTAGCTACACCACCAGTCCGACCACTAGTGATGTTACAACTATTGATGATAGTGGTATTATTACTATCTTAAATGCTGGTTCGGTAGTTATTATAGCAAGCGCTACTGAAACTAATAACTACAACTCTGGAGCTGCTAGTTATCTGCTTACCATTCATCCCATTGACCAAACTGGCTTTATGATGGTTGTTAGTAACATCTTAGAAGTAGGGGCAACTACAACTGCAACTGCAAGCGGCGGACAAAGCTCAAGCGCTGTTAGTTTTAGTTCTAGCAACCCAGCTGTTGCAACTATTAACCAAGACGGTCTAATTAACACCCAAAGCCTAGGCACTACTACTATAATCGCAACCAAACGGGGCGGCAGAAATTACAATGATATTAGCGATGGTGTTTTGCTAGAAGTAGTTATTCGCTTTAATTTAGATATTGATGGTGATGGTAGCAGGCTAACTACCACTGACGGTATTCTAATTATCAGATTTTTAACAGGTTCCACCAATACTATAAATACCGCCGATGCAACTACAACTGAGGCGCAAAGAGATAACCAACAAATACTTAAGTTTTTACAAAGAGGTTATGATAGGCTAGATATTGATGGTAATGGCACAATAGCAGCAAGTAGCGATGGTATGTTGATTATGCGCTACCTAGCAGACCAAGAAAATCTTAACACCATAGGTATCCCCACAAGCGTAGGTGTAGCTACAATTACTTTTAACCTGCAAAACATATACCAATAAACCTAAAGCCCATACATATCCATTTTTATGGCATTATTCCAATCTGTGTCAGCCCGCTGGTTTGGGGCAGACCAAACATAATATTCATATTTTGGACTGCTTGGGCAGAAGCGCCTTTTAGCAAATTATCAATAGCGGCAATGATGATTAATTTATCATTTGCTAAAACTTGAATACCGATATGGCATTTGTTAGAGCCTTTAACAGCGCGCGTTTCTGGCATTTGTCCTTTGGGCAATACTTCTATAAAAGGTTCGTCTTGGTATTGTTTATTAAATAAATCTAATACTTGTTGAGTGTTTAAATTTTTGCTTAAATCAACATAAATAGTTGCTAACATTCCTCTTATCATTGGTGTTAAATGGGGAATAAAAGTTAGACTTACTTTGGTGTTTGCAACTTGGCTAAGTATTTGTTCTATCTCTGGTAGATGGCGATGACCGCTAACACCATAAGCCTTAATAGTCTCGCTTGCCTCACACAAACTAGTCGCTTTATTTAATGCCCGTCCAGCCCCACTTAGACCAGATTTACAATCAGCAATTATAGATGTGACATTGATGCAATTAGAGTTCAGTAGTGGTAGCAATGCTAAACTTACAACAGTTGGATAACAACCCGGATTAGCAACTAATTTAGCAGTTTTTATACTACTGCGATTTACCTCTGTTAAACCATAAACCGCCTGTGCTAACAAAGATTTTTGACTATGCTTGATATTATAAAACTGTTCATAAGCTTGAACATCTTTAACACGAAAATCAGCCCCTAGATCAATTACTTTGATACCACTAGCCACTAATACTGGGGCAGTTTGCATAGCAACACCGTGGGGGGTAGCAAAAAATACCACATCACATTTCTCTAAACTGCTAATATCCATATCAGCAAAGCTTAAATCCGAGTGAGATAATAAGTTGGGAAATAAAGCAGTTAGTGGCTTGCCCGCCAGACTGCGCGAGGTAATAACAGATAGCGCAACATTTGGATGTTGTAATAATAATCGCAATAATTCTGCCCCAGTCCAACCAGAACCACCGATGATACCAACCTTAATATTGGTCATAAAATTGACTCCAAATAGTGAATATTAGCCCCACCTTTAATAAAACCGCTATCGTGCATGATTTTTTGGTGCAATTTAATATTAGTTTGAATGCCGCCAATAATAGTCTCGTCCAAAGCGCTACGCATTTTTTTAATAGCATTATCACGGTCAGCAGCAAAGGTAATTAGCTTGCCAATCATAGAATCATAATGGGCAGGAACATTATAACCATCGTAAATATGAGTATCTACTCGCACCCCAAGCCCACCGGGTATATGTAGATGAGTGATTTTGCCCGGCGAAGGAGCAAAAGTTGTTGAATTTTCAGCATTAATGCGGCACTCAATAGCATGACCGCTGATACGAATATCGTCTTGGCTAAGACTTAAATCGTTGCCGTTAGCAATTAAAATTTGTTCTTTTACAATATCCACACCAGTTATCATCTCAGTAATGGGATGTTCAACTTGAATTCTGGTATTCATCTCAATAAAATAAAACTCGCCACTTTCATACAAAAACTCAAAAGTCCCAGCGCCACGATAGTTAATTTTTTGACACGCTTTAGCGCAAATAGCCCCAATTTCATCTCTAGTAGTGGGGCTAATGCCGGGGGCAGGCGCTTCTTCTACAACTTTTTGGTGGCGACGTTGCATAGAACAATCACGCTCACCTAAATGAATAGCATTACCACTACTATCTGCTAAAACTTGAATTTCAATATGACGTGGCGTGGTTAAAAATTTCTCCATATACACCTCGCCATTACTAAAAAAATTTAAGCTCTCAGTTTTAGTAAGGGCGATAGCATCAATTAAATCTTCCTCCCTACGCACAACTCGCATACCGCGACCACCCCCGCCACCAGCAGCCTTTATGATAATTGGATAACCGATTTTTTTAGCTATCTTTAGATTGTCTTTATCGCTATTACTCAGCGCGCCATCTGAACCGGGCACACATGGCACATTTGAGTTACGCATTGCTTCAATAGCTGAGACTTTATCGCCCATAATACTTATATTACTGACGTGTGGCCCAATAAAAATAAATCCGCTTTTCTCTACTTGTTCCACAAAATTAGCATTCTCTGCTAAAAAGCCATAACCGGGGTGAATAGCATCAGCATGGGTAATCTCAGCAGCGCTTACAATAGCGGGGATATTAAGATAACTGTCTTTAGATGCCGCAGCGCCAATACAAACCGCTTCATCAGCAAGCAAAACATGCTGCAAATCTTTATCAGCTTGAGAATAAACAGCAACTGTTTTAATATCTAACTCTTTACAAGCGCGCAAGATTCTTAGCGCAATTTCACCGCGATTAGCAATTAAAATTTTGTTAATCATTTCCTACCTAAGCAAGATTAAATCTTGGCCAAACTCAACTGCATCACCATCAGCTACTAAAATTTCACTAATAACCCCAGACTTGTCCGCCTCAATCTTGTTCATAATTTTCATTGCTTCAATAATACAAATTACTTGCCCAACTTTAATAGTTTGCCCAACCTCAACAAAGGGCATAGAAGTTGGCGAACTTGCTAAATAAAAAGTGCCAACCATTGGTGAGCTAATAGTGTTATTTGTTTTATCTATTGGTGTTAGCGGCGCTGATTCTACTGGCGATTTTGGCACAATTACATTAGCTGGACTAGTAGCAGAAGTAGAAGTATTGCGAGTAATACGCACTGCTTCTTCACCTTCTGTAATTTCAATTTCTGCTAAATTTGACCGCTCCAACAAATCAATCAATTTTTTGATTTTACGAATATCCATACAATAATAATATAAATCCTAACTTCTTTGCATTTTACCAGAAGTTAGACGCATTTAACCCCAATATTTACTTTTAATTTTATTGCCTAAATCAGCTTTAACTAGTCTTTTGCGCACTTGTAATAACTGGTCAATGAGTTGTGGTTCTAACTTGGCATAAGCCTGTTCGTCAGAGATACGATTAACAACTATGCCAAGTAACTCAGTAATAGCATTACCAATAGAATTTTGACTAATAGTAACTATTAACTTGCCACTGTCGCTACGATAAATTAGCTGCTTAAATGCTGGTTGCCAACGGATGGCGTTAGCATATTTAGCATCTTTTAAGCATTTATCACGCACCTTTTTTGCTGCTGCTAAAAACTCATTGCTAAATAATAAAATTTTATCAATTTGCTCGGGATAATAGGCTTGACTGGGAATGCCAGCATCTTTACTAGATACATTATTAAAAAAAGTGCGATAAAAATCCAAAAAACCTTGTAAGATTTTGTCATATTCTTGCCAAAAATCTAAAGTTTTCAACATCTTAACACCACCAACCACCTCCCAACTGGGCAATCCTTGAGGATAACCTGTTAGCCCTAATTTAGCATCAGCGCTTACAAGCGGTTTTAAAATTTTCAAATCTAGAGTTTGTAAAAACTTTGCATAAGTATCAGCAACATAAGATTGAAACAAGCTATGTTGTCCGCCATCGGTCAAATTAGGGTCATCTGTTGGGGCTAACTTAGCGCTTGCGATATGCTCTTTATCAAATACGATAAAGTGATTATGCAACATACGAATACTAGGCACTCCGGGTGAAGTTAGGGGCCAAGTTGCATCCAAACTTGCCTCGCCAACCAAAATTAAGTGCCGCTGTGGGTCAGGATATTTTTCAAACATAAAATCCACTAAGACTTGATTCATCCGATTCCAAGTGCGTTTTACTTGCTCGCTTAGCTGAGTTCTACGCACTGGACGGCCAAGCGGATTAAGAATTATCTCAGAAGTGTTATACATAATAGAGCAATCAAAAATACCACTGTGCCCTAAGGCTTTACGATAAAGCAACAAATTATCCCTATTAGTCAATAAGCCATTATTACTAACTAAATCATTTAGGTTAGGAGCGCTATTAAAAAACTCATTAGACTTCATTCCTGCTGGAATTTCTAGAGGAATAGGTCGAAAAGGAATGATTATTTTTCTAGGAGTAGCCACCTTGGTTAGTTGATTTTGTCAAAAATTGTATCTCTCACCTCATCTAAACTACCTACACCATTAACAGCATAGTATTTTGGCGCATTACTATCACTGCGTCGCCATTGCTTATAATAATCCACTAATGGCTGGGTCTGCTGGTGATAAACACCAAGACGAGTTCTAACAATTTGTTGGCTATCGTCTTTTCTTTGTATTAACTGCTCACCACTTATATCGTCTTTGCCTTCTATTTTAGGCGGATTATATATAATGTGATAGTTGCGTCCTGAAGCTAAATGCACCCTCCTGCCTGACATTCTAGTAATAATATCTTCATCGGGGACCTGAATTTCTATTACAAAATCAATGTCAATACCATCTTGCTTTAATGCTTCTGCTTGGGCAATGGTGCGCGGAAAGCCGTCAAATAAAAAACCATTCTTACAATCATCTGCCTCTATACGTTGCTTTACTAAGCCAATAATAATATCATCAGAGACTAAACCGCCCACATCCATTACTTTTTTAGCCTGAATACCCAACGGTGTTTGCGCTTTAACCGCAGCCCTTAGCATATCACCAGTTGAAATTTGGGGTATGGACTTTTGCTCACAGATATTCTGAGCTTGCGTGCCTTTACCAGCGCCCGGCGCGCCCAATAGAATAATTCTCATAAACTCTCCCAATACTAAATCTTAAATTTTGCTAACTTTTTGCTAACTTTTTGCTTCTTTAACACCACATAATCTGGCAGACCTTTTTTATAAGGAGGATAATCCTCACCAGTAATTAACGGCGCTAAATACTGCCGACAAGCATCAGTAATACTAAAACCGTCTTTAGATATGTATTCTTTTGGCATCATCTTTTCCACATTGGCAACATCTTTTAACTCGCCTATACCAATCTTCCACTTATAAGGATTATTAGCAACGCGAATTATCGCTGGCATCACTGAGTTTTTACCTTCTAAGGCTAAATTTAGCGCAGCTTCTCCAAGCGCGTATGCTTGTTCAACATCATTTTTTGAAGCTAGGTGTCGCGCTGACCTTTGTAGATAATCAGCAACCGCCCAGTGATATTTATATCCTAAACTATCTTTAATTAAATTTGCAACCACTGGTGCAACACCGCCTAATTGAGCATGACCAAAATCATCCCGAGTCCCTTGCTCTGCTAAAAAACGACCATCAGCCCACTTAGCCCCTTCAGATACCACCACTGTGCAATAACCAAACTTTTTAACATTACTATCAACTTTGGTTAAAAACTTCTGCTGATTAAAAACCACTTCGGGAAATAAAATAACCACCGGAATTGAAGCATCAACCAAACCTCCTGCCGCAGCAATCCAACCAGCATGACGACCCATTACTTCTAAGACAAAAATCTTAGTTGAAGTCGCTGCCATTGATGCCACATCAAAACTAGCCTCCATAGTAGATACCGCAATATACTTAGCAACCGAACCAAAACCAGGACAATTATCAGTAATAGGCAGATCATTATCTACTGTTTTTGGTATATGAATTGCTTGAATTGGATAGCCCATTGACTCAGATAATTGCGAAACCTTTAAACAAGTATCAGCGCTATCCCCACCACCGTTGTAGAAAAAATAACCAATATTATGCGCTTTAAATACCTCAATCAAACGTCTGTATTCAGCCTTGTTTTCTTCTAGTGATTTCATTTTATAACGACAAGAACCAAAAGCCCCAGATGGTGTGATTTTAAGTGCTGCAATATCAGCATCAGACTCACAAGAGGTATCAATTAAATTTTCTTCTAAAGCCCCAATAATGCCGTTTTGTCCAGCATAAACCACACCTATTTTATTGCTATGTTTTCTAGCAGTTTCTATCAACCCGCAAGCCGAAGCGTTAATAACAGCGGTAACCCCGCCAGACTGAGCATAAAAAGCATTTTTTTTCATAATTTTTAAATCTTAAAATAAGGTGGTGATTATACCAATATTAATATCTTTAATCGGCAAACCTGAGCGGTTTTAACCTCCAGTCTTTACTATCTGCAGCGGTTAATATCAAACAAGACGAACCACCATGGGTACGCACCCTGCCAGCAGCGCCGGGATTAACTACCCAAGGCGTAGTTGTCTTATCAATTACTTGCTTATGAGTATGACCATAAATAATAATTTTTGCCTGTGGATAAGACTGCCGCAATGACTCATGAGATGGCTGATAATGACCATGTTTATGGCCATGTTCAATAACAATTTTATGACTAAACAACTGCAAAACAGCGCTATCTTTTAAATGAGGAATATGAGCATCATTATTACCAGCAACAGCAATTAATTGTTCATGCGGTTGCAACTGCTCTAAGCTAGCATAATCAACTATATCACCAGCATGAATAGCAATATCACAACTACTTGCCAAACTTACAATACTAGGATGAATAAATCCGTGAGTATCAGAAATAATGATAATCTTTTTAGCGCTCACCTTAAAAACTTTTAATTATTGCTTATTTAGCCGAATGGCCAGATAATTTAACTTTAACCTTTTCATCATCTTTAAGGCTGGCGTAATACTTGCGTAATATAGCAAGCACCTCTGGACGAGAAAAATTATCTGGAACTTCTAAATTTTCACTAAGCATGTGACGTAATTTAGTCCCTGATAATAATAATCTATCATCTGCCTGATGAGGACAAGTTTTCATACTCGCCATACCATCACACTTATTACACCAAAAAGTCCAGTCAATTTTAAGTGGCTTAGTTTTTAGAGCGTCTTCAGGAATTTGGTCAAAAATATCATGGGCGTCAAAAGGACCATAATAATCACCAACCCCAGCATGGTCTCTACCTACAATTAAATGCGAACAGCCATAATTTTGGCGAAATAAGGCATGTAATAACGCTTCTCGTGGTCCGCCATAACGCATATCTAGCGGGTATCCTGATTGTAAAACAGTATCGTTTACAAAATAATTATCAATTAAAGTAGCAATAGCATCACTGCGAACTTGGGCTGGAATATCACCCGATTTAAGTTTGCCCAATAAAGAGTGAATCATAATACCGTCGCAAATTTCAATAGCAATTTTTGCCAAATATTCATGCGAACGATGCATAGGGTTGCGAGTTTGAAAAGCGGCGATAGTTGACCAACCTTTTTGGGTGAAATAATCTCTGGTTTGACTCGGAGTCATATACAAGTCGCCATACTGCTTAGGAAAATCACCTTGCGAATAAACCTCAATATCACCAGCAATATTAACCTCACCTTGTTGCATGACCATTTTTACTCCCGGATGGCTTTTATCAGTAGTTTTAAATACCTGCATGCACTCATGATTTTTATCAATGGTGTATTTTTCACCAATAGTAATACTTGCCATGATTTGACCACTCTCAGCACTAACTAATGCCGCCCTACCGCCAACACTAACAGTATCAGCCTCAGCAGTGGTAGCAGACAAAGTAATAGGAATGGGCCAAAATAGGCCGTCCTGCATTTGCATATTATCACAAACACCTTGCCAATCCTTCTTTCCCATAAAGCCGCTAAGCGGAGTAAAACCGCCAATACCAAGCATAATCACATCACCTAGTTCACGTGAACTGAGTAAAATTTTTGGTAATTGCTTAGCATTCTCCAAAGCAGCAGGTAGGCTATCTTCTGCTAATAACAGCGGCACAATATTATCACTACCATGTGGTTTGACTAGACTTGGCACTATAATAATTCTCCAAAATAAAGGACATTATTATTCTTAACAATGCTTTAATTGTCAAGGGGGTAAATAGGTTTTTATAACAAAATATTATTGTATAATGTCTCACTGATTTCTAATAGGCAGAACAAAATTTTATTGTATAATAACTGCCATTTAAAATTTGAATAGCTTTTAAATTGTGACCTTTATTTTGTTTTCAATAATTAAGGAGAAATTATGATAACGACCAACCCATTTGCTGAATTATCGGCATTTAATATTACCCCAGAGGCAATGCAATATTACATTATTGCTATGGTAATATTAGTAATAGGGGGCACAATTTTAGATATGTGGCATAAAAAAAGCGCTCAATATTTTTTTCGTAATTATCAACAAGGGAAAAAAAGCGCAACCAAAGAGATTAGCGGTGGCGAGGTGGGATTGATTGCAGTTAAAACTTTGGTAGAAGATGTTGCCCTATCAGGCGAATTTGGTAGAAGTAAACGCAGAATTGCCCACCTAATAACTATGTATGGCTTTATTATATTTGTAGCAACTACAGCAATTATAGCCTTTAGTCCGCCTAGTGCTAATTCAATACTACCTGTGCTGTGGCATATTGGCGCTATCATGCTGGCTATTGGTAGTTGGTGGTTTTGGCTGTTTATTCGTGTTGATGTTGTTGCCGAGGCTAATAAAAGATTTAGTCTAGCCCCAATGGATATATTTAGTCTAGGACTAATGTCAACCTCATTACTAGCGCTACTTTGGTCTTATTCGGATAATAACTTTTTATTGTTTAGTCTATTTATTATCGCCAGCACTTTGTTATTTGGCACAGTGTTATGGTCTAAGTTTGCCCACATGTTTTTCAAACCAGCTGCGGCTTTTAATAAACGTCTGATTGAAGCCGATGGCTCCAATGAAAATCTGCCAACTTTAAGTAGAGATGACCCTGCCCAGAGAAAAAGACATTCTATGGAATTATTAAAAGACGCCCCTATGGATATGGGCCTTGGTATTGACCGAGAAGCGCCTAGAAACTACTAATACTAATTTTTGTTAATAATCAATTAAATAAGGAGAGAAAAATATGCCTACTTTTGTATATATGACTCGTTGTGACGGCTGCGGGCATTGTGTTGATATCTGTCCATCTGATATTATGCACATTGATAAAACTTATCGTCGCGCCTACAATATTGAGCCTAATATGTGCTGGGAGTGTTATTCTTGCGTTAAGGCTTGCCCGCAACACGCTATTGATGTGCGTGGTTATGCGGATTTTGCCCCGCTCGGACATAGTGTTAGAGTTCATCGTGATGAAAAAAAGGGCACTATCGCTTGGAAAATTAAATTTCGCGATGGCCGTGAAAAAGAGTTCTTATCACCAATTACTACCAAACCTTGGGGCAAAGAAATTCCTAAACTAGCTGAATTACCAGAACCTAAAAAAGAAGAATATAGCAATTCATATTTATGTTTTGAACCTGATGCCCTAAACTTAGAAGAAGGACTACACACATTTAAGACTAATGGTCTAAAGCTTAAAGAAGGAGTATATTACTAATGAGAATTAAAACAATTTATGAAAATTGCGATATTTTAGTAGCAGGCGCTGGGATGGGTGGCACTGGCGCTGCTTATGAAGCGCGCTATTGGGGACGCGATAAACGTATCGTCATTGCCGAAAAAGCTAATATAGACCGCTCAGGCGCAGTTGCCCAAGGCCTATATGCTATTAATTGCTATATGGGCACACAATGGAAGGAAAATAACCCCGAAGACCATGTACGTTATGCTAGAAATGACTTAATGGGTATAGTGCGTGAAGACCTAGCTTATGATATGGCGCGTCATGTAGATTCCGCAGTGCATAAATTTGAAGAATGGGGCTTACCACTCATGCGTAATCCTAAAACTGGTCGCTACCAACGTGAAGGCAAATGGCAAATTATGATTCATGGTGAGTCCTACAAACCTATTGTTGCCGAAGCGGCAAAAAAATCAGCAGATAAAGTTTATAACCGCATTATGGTAACGCACATATTAATGGATGAAACCAAAGAAAATCGCGCCGCTGGCGCAGTTGGTTTTAACTGTCGCACTGGTAATTACCATGTATTCCGCGCTAAAACTGTTATCATCGGCGCTGGTGGCGCTTCGCATATTTTCAAACCGCGCTCGGTTGGTGAGGGTATGGGACGAACTTGGTATGCCCCATGGAGTTCAGGTTCAGCTTATGCTTTGGCAATTGAAGCTGGGGCGAAAATGACACAAATGGAAAACCGTATTGTGCTTGCCCGCTTTAAAGACGGCTATGGCCCAGTTGGAGCTTACTTTTTACACCTTAAAACCTATACTCAAAATGCCTACGGTGAAGAGTATGAATCCAAATGGTATGATGATACTAAAAAAATGGTTGGTGAATACATTGACCACCACCCAACTCCAACCTGCTTGCGTAACCACGCTTTTATATCTGAGGTAAATGCTGGTCGTGGCCCCATTCACATGGTAACTATGGAAGCTTTTCAAGACCCACACTTAGAAGAAGTTGGCTGGGAAAATTTCTTAGGTATGACTGTTGGTCAGGCAGTAGTTTGGGCATCGCAAAATATTGACCCTAAATATATGAACCCCGAGCTAACAACCTCTGAGCCTTATGTAATGGGTTCACACGCTACTTGTTCTGGGGCGTGGTGTTCAGGTCCTGAAGATATTTCACCACCAGAATATTTCTGGGGTTATAACAGAATGATGACTGTTGAAGGTTTATTTGGCGCAGGGGACGCTATTGGTGGCACCGCGCATGCTTTCTCATCAGGCTCATTTACCGAAGGTCGCCTTGCTGCCAAGGCTGCTGTTAATTATATCAATGACGGCAAAGCTGAAGGTTTAAAAGTCTCCGATAAGCAAATTGCCGATTTAAAAGAAAAAATCTATCAACCATTAGAAAATTACCAAGTTGGTCGTAATGAGATTGTTGCTGGCACCGTCTCACCTAGCTACTTATTGCCTTTGCAAGGTTTACAACGTCTTGAGAAAATTATGGATGAGTATTGCGCTGGTATTGGTGTTAATTATATGACTAATGAAAAGTTGCTTGGTATGGGTATTGAAAAACTCAAAATTTTAGAAGAAGACTTAGAGCATATCGGCGCTGAAGACATGCATCAATTACTGCGCGCTTGGGAGCTAAAACATCGTCATCGCACCTCTGAATGCGTAATGCAACACACTTTATTTCGCAAGGAAACACGTTGGCCCGGTTATTACTACCGTGGCGATGCGATGAAGCTAGATGATAAAAACTGGCATTGTCTAACCATATCTTGCCGCGACCGCAACAGTGGTCAATGGACATTAGAAAAAGCGCCAATTTATCACATTATTGATGAAAAAGAAGATAAAAAATCCGCCTCAGCCACTAAGAGTAAAGCTAAAAAGGCATCCTAAACTTTTTAAACTAAATCTCTAATTCCCACCTCATCAATATGGGAACACTCTTTTATAAGATTACATACAATGAGTATTACTGAGAAAACAGACGCAGAAATTATAACCATTGCCAATCCAATATGGCAAGATTTAATTAAACATTCTAACAATGAAAATTATATTGGTTTTACCAAAAATTTTTGCAAAGAAATGATGCGTGGCGCCAATGAAGTAGAAATTGGAAAACAATGGGCGAATAATAAACTCACCAAAAATCTATCACCAAAGGTAGAGGTTTTTGGTTGCCTAAGGCGCGGTAATTTTGTTACTGTGCTTTATAAACAAACCAATAAAGAACTAGATGGCGAATATTTAGGCCGCCTAGTGCTAGGGACAGAAGAGGGTGAAGTTAAAATATTTGGCGCTACTATATTTTAATGCGACAAACAATTAAAAACAACAAATTCGTTGAGTTAAACTACCAAGTAATTAATCAAAAAAATGGTGATATTATCTCACAAGTAGACACGCCACTAGGCTATGTGCATGGTAACTACACCTTACTATTTAAACCAGTCCAATTAGAATTAGGTGGCAAATGCGTCGGCGATAAAATTGAAGTCCCAATTAATTGTGATACTATTTTTGGCAAACACGATAAAAATCTAGTATTTACTGATGATATTACCAACGTGCCTAAGCAATACCACAGCATTGGTACTAAAATAGTTATGTCAAACAAAAAAGGTCAACATAGAGACTTCTTTGTTACCGATATTAAAAACGGTAAACTAACTATTGATGGCAATAACCCTTTGTGTGGTAAAAAGATAACATTCCGCCTAAAAGTGCTATCAATTAGAAATGCAACTAAAGAAGAAATTAAGCGCGGCGGCGCTATAGACCAGCCACCAACTATACTCTAAATCTAAGACCAAAAATTCTTGTTTGACCAAAATTTTATCAATATTTATTCTCAATTTTACTAATTACTTTGGCTTCTAAATCTTCCATTATCTGTGCTTGTTTATCAGTTTGATGACCATATCCTAATAAGTGTAATATACCATGGGTAATAAGGTGGCTTAAATGGTGATAAATTGATATTCCTTGCTCTTTAGCCTCAGCTTGCGCTACTTCAAAACATATTACCAACTCACCTAATTGAGGCGCAAGTTTAGCCTGTAATTTAGGCGGAAAGTCAGCTAAATTAATGCCGCTAAATGCTAAAATATTGGTAGCTTTATCTTGGTTACGATAAACTTTATTAAGGTTATTACTCTCATCAGTACCAACAATACGAATAAGTAAATCCGCCCCTGCTTGTTCAGATCTTATAATATCTTGCTTAATCAAAAACTTAACAATATTGCTACCAACATCTATAAACCAATTATCATTTGGGCAATCACTATTTGCTAAATCATTTTGAATGTCAATCATAAATGATAAAATGAATTATTTTAACTGATTTGTTTGTAGTTTCCGTTGCCATTGCCACCCCATTATATACTTGCTTTGATTATCTAAGCGTTAGAGTATTGCCAATTGGGGTACGTGTTAAAGTTTCATTTAGTGGCAGAATTAAAATTGCGGTAGTCTTAGCTAATCCTAAAAAAAGTACTTTTGCTGGCAAACTAAAACCTATTATTCAGGTATTAGATGATAAGGCAGTGCTAGGTAATGACTTAATTAAATTACTCAAATGGGCTCATAATTACTACCACCACCCAATTGGCGAGGTGATATTTACCGCTTTGCCAAAAAATCTACGTCTAGGCAAACCAGCGCTCATTAAAAAGCCTCTACCAAACAACAACGGCGAATTAGTTAATATTGCCCTATCTAGCGCGCAACAAAATATTGTAAAAGTAGTATTAAAAAGCAAGCGCAAATATCAAGCGTTTTTACTGCACGGTATCACTGGTAGCGGTAAAACCGAAGTCTATATCAGCTTGGCGCAATCGCTAATTAAAGATGGCAAACAAATACTAATTTTGGTGCCTGAAATCGGATTAACGCCACAGATGATAGCGCGGTTTAGAACGCGTATTAAAACCACTATAGCAGTTATTCACTCACAATTAAGTGGAGGTGAGAAAACCGATGCTTATTTAACAGCCCAAGCAGGTGAAGCAGGGCTGATATTAGGAACTCGTTCTGCAGTTTTTACCCCGATTAAAAATTTAGGACTAATTATTATTGATGAAGAGCATGATGATTCATTTAAGCAACAATCAGAGTTTAGGTATTGTGCCAAAGAGTTAAGTTTTATCCGCGCTAAACAGCTAAATATCCCCCTATTACTTGGTTCAGCAACACCATCATTACAAAGCCTACACAATGTGTTTAATAAAAAAATGCAATTATTAAGCCTATTAAATCGCACTGGTAGCGCTAATTTGCCGCATGTTAATTTAATTGATATGCGTCAAGAAAATAATATCGTGCTTTCTAGTAGCTTATTAGGTCATATAAAAAACCATCTAAACCAAAAATCTCAAGTAATGCTCTTTATCAATAGACGCGGCTATGCGCCAGTGCTGCTGTGCAAGGAATGTAGTTGGCAAGCTACTTGTACCAAGTGTAGCGCTAATATGGTGCTCCACCAAAGCAATTATAGACTCAAATGTCATCATTGCGGAGTAGAGAGGATGCCACCTAATAATTGTGATAATTGCCATAGCGCTAATATAGGTGTGCTTGGATTTGGCACCGAACGTTTAGAAGAGGTGTTATATGCTGAGTTTCCAACCACTGACATTATCCGCATTGATAGAGATAATACTGCCAATAAAAATGCAATGGCAAACCACTTAAATAAAATAGCCAGCGGCAAACCATGTATTATTGTTGGCACCCAAATGTTGGCTAAAGGGCATGATTTTGCCAATCTTAGTCTAGTAGGTATCCTAAATGCTGATGCGGGCTTGTTTAGTATTGACTTTCGCGCTGAGGAGAAATTAGCTCAACTGCTAATACAAGTTGCTGGTAGAGCGGGTAGAGATAAATATCACGGACAAGTTTATATTCAAACCCATCAACCCAACCACCCTATTTTTATCTATATCAAGCAACATCAATACCTAAACTTTACAAAATTAATGCTCAAACAGCGGCAAAGCGCTACTCTGCCACCATTTAGTTATCAAGCATTGATTTGTACAAATGCCAAAAACAAAAAGCAAGCAAGCGATTTTTTACATCAAATAAAAGACTTGCTGCTTAATTTTGCCAGTGATAAAGTCCAATTACTAGGACCAAGCACACCTATTATTGAAAAAAAAGCAAACTATTACTATCAGCACCTATATTTACTAAGCCCCAAACGTGATGCTTTGCACAAATTATTAACTACATTCACCCAGCAATTAGACAGCTTAAAAAATAAACACCGCGCGCGTTGGTTTTTAGACATCAATCCGTTATTTTAAGATTAAATTTAGTCAACCACTGGCTAATTAAATTTTCATCAATTTCACCCTCTACTTTTTGTTGTAGTTTACCATTTTTATCATAAACAAAAGTAGTGGGCAGACCACGCAAATTACCAAATTGTTGGACTATTTGAGGTGTATCTTCACCGATGATAATAGGGTAATTAATACCATATAAATCTATAAACTCCGCCAAAGCCTTATCATCTACTTCATCCCAATGATTAATACCCAGCACTTGGACTTGCTTAGCATAATCATCTGCTAACTCTACCAGTAGCGGTATCTCCACCAAACAAGGCGGACACCAAGTTGCCCAAAAATTGACTACTACTACCTTACCAACTAAATCTTGTTTGTGCCAAGTTTTACCAGCGTTATCAACAATAGTAAAAGCAAAATTTAAACTACTGATACTAAAAAGCAAATAAGCGATGACTAATCTAAACATTATACAATCTCACTAGCTAAAACACCGCCAATTTGCTCCACCATAGACATATAAATATCCTCTAAATTATCATCACTAACAGAATCAGCAACAAAATCTTGGGCTAATATATTTCTTTGCCACTTTACTAAATTATCAGTTAGGATGTCTAGACTATTATTGGTCCAATTATTTATCCAATCAAGACGCATTAAAAACGGAGTAAAACCAACATCAGCCAAAGAAAAATCAGCGCCGCTAAAAAAAGCACTATCACTATGATAATAATCTGCTATTTCTAGTTTAGCGGTGAGTTTATTTTTATTATCAATATATTTTGTCTTATCCTGTTGTCTTGCTAAGTTAAACAAATCTGGCAATAAATCTTGCCCAAAACTCATCCACGCTCTATCTTTTGCTCTATTAATAGGAGATTTTGGCAGTATATCAACATCGCTAATTTCATTTAAAAACTCTACAATAGTAGCTGAGTTAAAAATCACTTGTCTTTCATCTACTTCTAGTATCGGCACTGCTGCGGTGGGTGATTTTTGCTCTAACCAACTAGGTGGTTGTTGCTGGCTGATATACTCAGTCTGTAATAACAATTTATTTTTACGCGCTAACAACAACGCCATCTGCGTATAAGGACAAAGTTTAAAGCTAATAAGTTTGAGTTTCATAGTTTAATTAACTAGCAAAGATTATATTTTATTCTAAACAGCAACACTAGCTTTAATAGTTGGATATGGATGATAATTTAAAAATTCAAAATCACTAAATTTATAAGCAAAAATATCACTCGGCTTAGACTTGATATTTAGTGTTGGTAGAGGCTTTGGCTTACGTTTTAGTTGAATATTTACTTGTTCAAAATGATTATGATAAATATGAGTATCGCCACCAGTCCAAATAAAATCACCAACATCAAGATTGGTTTGTTGAGCTACCATGTGCGTTAATAAGGCATAAGAAGCGATATTAAACGGCACCCCTAAAAACACATCAGCGCTACGTTGATAAAGCTGACAGGATAGTTGCCGATTAACTACATAAAATTGAAACAATAAATGACAGGGCGGTAAATTCATTTGCTCCAATTCACCCACATTCCAAGCAGATATTAGCAAACGGCGCGAATTAGGATTAGTTTTAATGTTATTGATTACCTCACTGACCTGATCAACTACCTTTCCATCATTAGTTCTCCACGACCGCCACTGCGCGCCATATATCCTGCCTAAATTGCCATTTTCATCCGCCCACTCGTTCCAAATACGCACCCCATTTTTCACCAAATATTTAGTATTGGTGCTGCCACTTAAAAACCATAACAACTCATAGACCACACTTGGCAGGTGAATATTTTTAGTAGTCATCAGCGGAAACCCATCTCTTAAATCAAAACGCATTTGACAAGCAAAAACACTACGCACACCAACACCAGTGCGGTCTGGTTTATCAGTACCACTATTTAAAATATGTCGTAATAAATCTAAATATTGTCTCATTTAACATAACGATAAGAAAATAATAATAATAATATACCAGCGATAATCATCGGCACACTCAACGCTTGCCCCATCGTAAACCAATCCCAAGCCAAATAGCCAATATGGGCATCAGGAGCGCGCACAAACTCCACTAAAAACCTAAAACTACCATAGCACAACAAAAACAAAGCCGATGTTGCCATTAGCGGTCGTGGCTTACTACTATAAATCCACAAAATCAAAAATAGCGCCAACCCCTCTAATAGCGCTTCGTATAATTGCGACGGATAGCGATTGAGCCAAACACCACTAGCGTCCGGCGCATAAACACCAAAGGGGCTGGTAGTAACCTTGCCCCACAACTCACCATTAATATAATTGGCAACACGGCCAAAACCTAATCCTAACGGCACTAGCGGAGCAACAAAATCAGCAATTTGAAAAAAAGTTCTATGCCTGCGTTTGGCAAAAATTGCCATTGCAACTAACACCCCTAAAAATCCACCGTGAAAAGACATACCACCTTGCCAAACCTTGAAAATTAGCAACGGTTCATCTAAAAAAGCAGATAAATTGTAAAACAAAATATAACCAATTCTACCGCCTAAAATAACACCAAGCGCCCCATAAAAAATTAAATCCTCAACTTGTTTTATCTGCCAATCTAGTGAATTTGCCCGTAGTCTAGCAAGAACATAAGCAACAATAAATGCAAACAAATACATCAACCCATACCAATGGATCTTAACTGCCCCTAAATCAATTGCTACTGGGTCTATTTGAATATAGGTCACTAAATTTTGCGCTGATTAATAGCCGCCTTTGCGCTTGGTTTCAGGCAAGCCCGCTACTAATCCAGCCTGTTTAGCTGGTCCTTTAGGAAATAATGTGTATAAGACTTTAGTGTCTAATTTACCATCCCAATCGCCTTTTAAGGCTTTGACGATACTGCGTTCATTAGGCTGATTACCATTGTTATTAATATACTCACTACGCAAATAATCAATTACTTTAAAACTTAATTCACTGAGTTCAATACCAATATCAGCTGCCAATTCATAAGCAATATTTTTGTCCCAATCTTGATAATTAAGCAAATAACCATTTTCGCCTCTTTCTAAATCTGCAAGTGCCATTTATAACTCCAATTTAAAATCCAGAAATTGTAATATATTATACAAAAATAAGCAAATTTTTCTACCTACCCCGCATTTTTAAAAAAATAACAATAATAGTAAATAGGTTTAAAATTATTATTTATGAATAAAAATTGTAATTTATATTATCAATATGGATTATTATAATAAAAATATTGTTTATAATGCTTGGTTTTTGTATCTTATATGGCTTTTAGTTTTGAATTTTTTCCAGCAAGAACAGCAGAAAGTTTAATAAAGCTGGTCCAAGTAGCTAAAAATTTATCTACACTTGAACCTGAATATTATTCGGTTACTTTTGGCGCTGGTGGACACGCCCAAAACAGCACAATAGAGACCATAACAACATTGCAGAACAGTGGACTGGTTATTGCTGCCCATATTACTTGTATAGACCTAAAAAAGCAACAATTATTTGAGTTATTGTATCATTACCAACAACAAAAAATTAATCGTTTGGTGGTACTTAGAGGAGATTTATTAGATGGCAAAAATAATACTGGAGATTTTGCCCATGCTAATGGTTTAGTAGGTTATATTCGCCAAGAATTTGGTAATTATTTTGATATTCAAGTAGCAGCTTATCCTGAAAAACACATACAAAGTCTTGATATAAAAACAGATATTAAATACTTTATCAATAAAGTAAATGCTGGAGCTAACGGCGCTATTACTCAATATTTTTATCAAGCAGAATCTTATTTTTATTTTGTAGAACAGGTGAGAAAACAAGGTATTAATATTCCCATTGTCCCAGGAATTATGCCAATTACTAATTATCGGCAATTGGTTAAATTCTCCGATATATCAGGCGCAAAAATACCCCTCTGGATACAAAACAAACTTGCTTATTATGAGAATGACCAAAAGAGTTTGATTGCTTTTGGCATTGATGTGGTTGCTGATTTATGCAAACAATTACAAGATTTTGGAGTGGGTGATTTTCACTTTTATACTATGAATAGAACCGAACCAACAAAAACACTTATTACCGACTATATCAATGCCAAGTAATTTGCTTCTCTAACCAATGTTGCAATTGATGCAAAGAACGTTTATCTTGGTGATGACATTTTTGTTCTAAAACACAGAGGCGGTGTGACAACTCATCAATCATTTGACATAAAAGCTGATTTTGTTGCTTTAGGTCATTTAAAACTTTATTGATTAAATCTTGATTATGGCGGCTAATTTTCTTTTTACCAGCAGATTTATAAATAGCATGCCGCTTAATAATATTCGCCCTGCTGATGAGTTTATCTTGCTCTGACTCAAAATTAGTATCAGGATAGGTCTTACGCAGGTCCGCCATCGTCAAATAACCCTCGTGGGTACGTAGTTGATTGTTATTTATCTTGTCTTGCAGCTCAGCGCGACTAACGCCAACTAATTTTGCTGCCTTAAAAACACTTAGCCTAACCATAATTGTCTTCTAAATTTCTAGCCTATTCTGCTACGAGTATAATTGTTATTAATATTTAAGTCAAATATATTAGTTAGTAGTTATATACTTAATAGTAGAGACCAACATATTATCATCACCTATCTTAACGTGATAGCAATTTTTAAAACCTGCTTTTTTTGCCTGCTCCACAATACGATTACTAAATAAAATCAAAGGATAATCTAGCAGTGGTGCTAGCAAATGTTGCCCTATTTTATTCACTAACTTAATAAAACTAAATAAACTATCAGCGCTAAAAATAGTAATAATGCCATCTTCTTGAGCTAAAAATTTCTGCAAAGATTGTTGGTGTAAGTCTGATAGGTCAGCACAAACTCGTCGATAAACCTCTAAATATTCCACCGTATTTCCTTGCTTTACCAGTTGCGTTTTTAAAGTTTCTAATCCGCCTTCGCCTCTAATAATTAATACATTTTTAGCGGTTAAACCTTGCGTAGCTTCCATCTCCAATAAGGATTTAGAAGAAGCGTCACTATCGGGGTAAATATTAACCTTAACACCAACGCTATTTAAGTAGTTTTTAGTGGCGCTACCTACAGTTGCAACAGTGCTACTAGTTAAATTTAGTTTAGTAATATATGATTTAGCATAACTGGCAGCATTTATACTTATAAAAATTATCCAATCAAAATTAGTACCACTTAACCGCGGATGCAAGGCTTCAATTTTTAAACTTGGGAAAAGTAATACTTTATAGCCGGCATCACTAATCAGCTTGGTTAATTGTTGATTTTGTGTTATTGGTCTAGTTAATAAAACCTGCATCAATATCCCATCATTTCAGAAATTAGTCGCGCCTTTTCTAAATTAGCGCTTTCAGCAGAACGACAAATGATGACAGTTTTTTGTTTTAATTGAGCAATTTTTTCAAAAAAATGACGATTTTCATCCTCAGACAAAGATAAAGATGAAACTAACACTGGGTAGCGATTCCAGCTAAGATAGCAATTTGGAAACTTAGTGCTATGATATCCAGTTAGCATCAATTCCGCTTTACTACTTAATGATAGAGGGTAGTGTTTAAATAATGCCAATGTTTTTTTACTAGGCGCTGACTTCGTCTGCATAAAAAAACTAATATTATCTCTATTTTCACTCATTGCTAAAACTTCTGTGAGTTTATTATCCGTTAAATCTTGTTGGCTAACTTCAAAAACTAGATGGAAATCCTCTTCTAACTCTTCTAATATGCCTTCAATATCTTCGGTAGTATCTAGTGGTAATAATAGAGCGTTAAATTGATTAGAATAATAATCAAAACGCCATTCTTTTGGTAGGTCATCTGGATAAAAATCATCTAAAAAATCTAGCCCATAGCGGCCGATAAAAAAAACTGCACTCATAATATTAACCCTCTATAATTTAATTATTGCTATTTTTAACACAGTATCATGTTATTATCAATTGTTATTTTAGTCATTGGACTAATTTTAATTGGCGCAAGCGCTAATTACTTTACTAATAATGGGGCAAAAATCGCTAAATTGCTTGGTATATCGCCCTTACTAATTGGTATTTTAATTTTTGGTTTTGCAACCTCAGCGCCAGAAATGTTGGTTTCTGCTTTAGCGGCAATAAAAACTAGTACTGATTTAAGTATAGGCAATGCCTTAGGTTCTAATATTATCAATATTTCCTTAGTGCTTGGTATTAGCACGCTTATTAGTCCTATCATAGTACCTTCTGGTATTTTTAAAAAAGAATGGTTGATACTAATTATAACCACAATCATAGTTTGGTATTTGTTGTTAGACAATATGCTAGGGCGAGCAGATGGATTACTATTAGTTATTATGCTAATTGTATCGCTACTATTATTAATTAAATTAGGCACAACTAGCCGTAGTGATGAAATTGCCCATATTAAAGTTGATAACACTCAGACTAAAAAAATTTGGACTTATTTAATCATTAGTTTATTAGTACTTATTATTGCTGCTAAAGCGGTGGTTGAAAGCGGTGTTGATATTGCTAGATATTTAGGTGTTTCTGAGGCAATTATTGGCCTTACTCTAATTGCATTTGGCACCAGTCTTCCAGAATTAGCAGTGGCAATTAGTTCTGCTATTAAAAAGCAGCATCAAATGATTATTGGCAATATTATTGGTTCTAATTTATTTAATACTTTGGCGGTAATGGCAATGCCAGCGCTAATTTATCCAAATAAGATTGACCCACATTTTATAGAACGTGATTACAAAATTGTTTTTGGTTTAACACTACTATTATTTTTAGTGGCTTATAAATTATCCAAACAACATAAAATTAACCGTTGGGGAGGATTAGGTCTAGTTTTTGTTGGAATTTATTATATTGTCTTACTAGCTTATGGCTACTGAAAAATATATGCTACTAAACGAAATTGGTCTATGTGATATTGCTTACAAATTTGCTAAGCATCTATCTAAACTAAACACCGAGTTTGTGTTTTACTTACAAGGCGAATTAGGCGTGGGCAAAACTACTTTTGCCCGCGCTTTTATTAATTATTTTGGTTTTCATAATGTTAAAAGTCCAACTTTTAGTATGGTAGAAACTTATCCACTTAATAATCATCCTTACCTAACTCATATTCACCACTTTGATTGCTATCGCATAAATAAACCCGAAGAATTAGTAATGCTTGGCATTGGTGACTATCAATCAAAAAGTATCTGCTTATTTGAATGGGCGGAAAAAGGCGCTGGTGTTATTATGGTAGCGGATATAATTTTAACAATTAGTGATGGTAATAATAGTAAAACGCGTCGTATGCACACTCATATTAACAGCAATAAAGCCCGAAAATTAACACAATGGTTAAATTTATAATTTTATTATTACTGCCTGCCTTAACGTTGGCAAAAACAAATATTAATGATTTTAGATTTTGGTCATCGCCACAAAAAAGTCGTTTAGTATTAGATGTGAGTAAACCGGTTTGGTATCAATTTAGGCAATCTAGAACACAAACAGAAATTTATATAAACGATGTTAATTTACCAAAATCTAGTTTTAAAAAGCTAAAAAAATATCGCGATAACCAAATCAAAGACATTCGTTTAAGCCGTAAAAAATCCGATTTAATTCTTACTATTAATCACCCTAAAACACCCAGAGTAGAACACTTTAGCTTGAAACCAAATAGCAAATACCCCAATCATCGCTTGGTTATTGACCTATATAAACAATCAAGTAGCAAACCTCAAATCAAACCTAAACCTAAGCAAAAAGTTATCGTCATTGACCCAGGCCATGGAGGCGAAGACCCCGGCGCTATTGGTTATCGCGGCACCTATGAAAAGCATATTACCCTTAGTATCGCTAAACAATTAGCGCAAAAAATCAACCAAATACCGGGCTATTACGCTGTCCTAACCCGCACTGCAGACTATTATGTCCCTCTTACCAAACGCGTCCGCCTAGCCCAAGAACAACAAGCAAATTTATTCATCTCCATTCACGCTGACGCCGTGCATGATAAAACAGCAAGGGGGTCATCAGTTTATACTCTATCATCAAAAGGCGCTAATACTAAATTTGCCAAACAACTAGAACAAAGTGAAAATGCCTCTGACCGTTTTGGCGGTGTGCAATCTTTTAACAATGACCAATATTTAACACAAATATTATGGGACTATGCTCGTAATGATAGCAAGACCCAAAGCCATAAATTAGCCCAAGCAATTATTAACCAATTAAAGCAAATTGGTATAGTCCATAATGAACGAGTTCAAAGCGCAAATTTTGTGGTATTAAAAACCCCAGCTGTGCCTTCTGTTTTAATAGAAGTGGCATTTATCTCTAATTATTATGACGAGCGCCGCTTGCGTAGCAAACAAGGACAGCAGCGGATTGTAAATGCTATCCTAAGCGGTATTAAGCAATATTAAAAAAGTCTATCTTAATTTTCAATAACCATTAAAATAGACTACATAACATATAATCATTAAGGAGAGTATTATGCGAAAAGAGTTATTATTAAGCGCAAGTTTATTGGTAGCAGCCCCCATTGGTCAGGCGCTTGCTGATGAAGCTTGCTATGGCGTGGTATTAGCTGGTGAGAACGAATGCTCAACTAGCACTAATGCTTGTGCTGGACATTCTTTAGAAGATGGTTTAAAAGATGCTTATATTTATGTGCCAAATGGCGTTTGTTTAAAGCTGGTAGGAGGTAGCTTAGAACCAGACCAATAATCAATAACGATTATTAACCAACTCAGTGGCATATCAATCTATTTCACTAGCGCAGGATTTTAGTCAATTTTTGGCGGCTTATAATTGGGGTCATTAGGATTCATAAAAATAAAGCAATAACCTTGTTCATTGTCTATTTTATCAAAATCTAATGTTGTCCCTTCCAGTAGTTTTTTTTGCTCATAAGCGACTATATATTCAATGCCATTTGATTCTAAATGCACATCATTTTCACCTCTTTGGTCTAGGCCCATTGCATAAACAAACTCACCATCTTTTTTGCTAACAGCAATACGTAATAACATTCCCTGTGCATCAGGATTATGCAGAGATAGACTCACCTCTTCAGCGGCGCGCTTAGTGATAGTAATCATAATTAGAAATCAATATCTGTGAAAAAATTGACAAATTGAGCTACCCAATTATTAGCATCTGTGCTATACGAATGAGTATAACAAGCAAGCAAATTGTTCAGTATTATACCATCTTTGCCATCTTTAATACCCACACCACGATTAACACTATAAGCATACTGCAGATTATCTGCTACATCACTTAGCTCAGAGTAATGAAACTCATGGGCATAAATAATCTTTGACTTTAACTGCCAAGGATGGTTCTTATTGGGACTTAATTGCGCATAACCTCTACCTACAGGTTTTTTATGCACTTTAGTTTTGGCATTAATAGCACCAACAGTGTGAAAAAAATCACCTTTACTATAAATACCCTGAGTTAAATACATCAAACCACCACATTCGGCATAAGTTGGCAAACCTTGGTTAATTTTTTGTTTAATATCAGCTAATAAAGCTGTATTATTAGCTATTTCAGCTACATAAATTTCTGGAAAACCACCACCGATAAATAAAGCGTCCGCGCTAGGCAATTTATCATCAACAAATGTATTAAAATAAACAATTTTTACTCCTAAGCGCTCAAATTTAGCCAAATCATCAGCATAGTAAAATCCAAAAGCCTTATCTTTGGCAACTGCTAATACTTTGTTAGTTTTTGGACTTTTTAACCACTCTTGACCATAAAGATTTTTTGTTAGTGTTTTTTGTTTATTAAATGTTTTTTTTAAAATATTTTCTGTATCAACCTCATTATTAATAAGCTGTTTTAATTGTTGTAGATGACTGCTACATTTACTATCTTCATTAGCAGGAATTAAGCCTAAATAACGTTCTTTAACAAATAACTTTTCATCACGACCAATAACGCCAAAAATAGTTAAATCAGTATAATTTTGCACCGCTTTTATGAGTTTTTGCTGATGGCGATTACCAGCTATCTTATTAAGAATAACACCAACTATATTAACATCTTCAAACCTTTGATAACCTAGTAATAGAGGAGCAATACCGCGTGTAATTCCGCTGCAATCTAGCACTAAAATAATTGGCAACCCCAGCAATTTTGCCATATCGGCATTACTATCACCGCCAGCAGTAGTCATACCATCATACAAGCCCTTATTACCTTCAACAATACTAATATCTCTATGTTGACTGTGGGTGTGGAATATTTGTTTAATCTCAGCATTGCTACTAGTGTAGAAATCAAGGTTATAACAAGGATTGCCACTAGCAAGACTAAGCCAAATAGGGTCAATATAATCTAAGCCTTTTTTAAAGGTTTGCACTAAATAATTTTGACTAAATACCGCCGACAAACCCACACCAAGCATAGTTTTACCTGATGATTTATGAGCGGCGGATAAGTAAAATTGACTAGGCATTGGGGGTAAAATTCTCAATTATCACACTAGCTAAGCAAAGGTATTTTATGAGGATTTTACTAGCTCATTGGGTAATTTATCTGGTAAAAATGGCAAGATACGTAAAGATAGCATCAGCATTATTAGCACTAACGCAGTTGCCCCCAAACCAAGTAAAATTTCTGGTAATGATGGTCTATAAAAAGCTTCAGTAAGTTGACTACCTAAAATAATATCTTTATCTGGGAATATTTGTAGGGGAAATTCTTGTCCCCCAATAATAATAATAAATAATTGTATCAATCCACCTATAATTACCAGTAATGAGGCTAAACCTAGCATCTGCTTTGTGGTATTTATTTTTTTGGAAAAAATCAGCAATAATGGTAGTAAAGAACCTATTAAAATTTGCCCAACCCAAAATAATTTACCATGAGTACTAGTGGTAAGTAGCACAAATTGCGACAAGGATTGATTTTCTGCCAAGTAAGCATAGCCTAGATGATAAATCGCAACAAAATAAAGCACAGAAACAACAAACACCCCTAATAGACGGGACAATTTAGCCACTACTTCTGTCCCTAATTCTCTATTAGTCCAAGTAAAGCTCGCTAATAAAACCAAAATAAATATTGCCAGCCCAAAAGCAAATGACATCACCACAAACATCGGTGCAAAAATTACCCCATCATAAGCCTGCCGCGCTACTATAAAACCAAAAATTGAGCCAGTTCCAGTAGTTAATATAATACGCCAAGCAAAAGCAAACAAACCAGCTTTACTGGTGTATTGATTCATTTTATTTTCAAACATAAACCACAAATACACTGCCACTATCGCCATAAAACCGGTATATAAGATAATATTCCAAGCAAAAATGGACTTAAAGTTATACTCAGTCATTGCCACAATTAGGCGGTCAGGGCGGCCCAAATCAAGAACCAAAATCAGCAACCCGCCAATCAACAACAAAATTGACAATAATCCCGATAAACGCGACATTGGTTTATAAAACTGTTTGCCAAATACTGAAACTATAGAAGCAACATTAAGCGCGCCTGAGGCTGCCACAATCAAAAAAATAGCAACCACATGGGGCATTCCCCATACTACACGATTGCTCATTCCGCTAACCCAATGACCCTCATGTTCCATATAAAACGCAGCAAAGCCACCCAAAACTACCATTAACGCCAATAATGACAACAAGAAATAAAATCCAATGCTATTTCCCGCTAGTTGTGTAAATCTAATATATTTCATTTTTCAGTGTATCTTCATACAACATTGCCTAAATTAAATATTGGAATAACGCACCCCAGTATTTAAATTTAAATCGGCTCTAATTTGTTGGCTGGGATAGGCTTTTAGACGTTTATTTATCTCACTGCTACTATCGTATAGGTCTCCAAAAATTACCGCTCCACTTTTACACGCCTCAACGCAAGCAGGCTGCTCACTATTATCAACTCTATGCACGCATAAATTACAAGACTCAACCACACCTTTGCCCCTAGGACTATGCGGTAATTGGTCGGTAATTGTTTCATGAGCAAAAGATCTAGCATCATAAGGGCAAGCTAACATACAATACCTGCAACCAATGCAGCGATGAGCATCAACCAAAACAATGCCATCTGCTCTTTTCATAGAAGCATTTGTCGGACAAACATCCACACAAGGCGGGTACTCACAATGTTGGCACATTAGCACTAAATTACTAATTTTTTGTGTATGCCTATCTTTAACTTTAGCCGCTCGAATCCACTGTTGTTGTTGTAAGCTATTAGAATGGACTTCATTGCCCCAGCCATGTTCGTTTTTGCAAGCCGCTACCATATCTTCCATATCGGCATCGGTAAGCTTATTGCTATCAATCAACATACCCCAACGTTTTTCATTAGTAACGCCCACATCTTGTTGTTTTTCATTAGCAAAAACAGTCAAACTAACACCACTAGCAACGGTAACAACACTCAATGTTTTAGAACTATTTTTTAAAAAATCACGGCGAGTTATTTCACTCATTCACTACCCTCGTATAATATCGTTTACCACTATAAGGTGTGGTACGATGACACTCAAAGCAATCCACGCTAACCGCTACTTGCTCATGACAAATAGCGCAAAACTGCCCACTTGTATTAATAGCATGATAGCCAACATCATTGGTATTTCGCTGAGCATGGCAATTAATACAACCCTGCAAAGAATATTGGGTGGATTTTTTCATTCCATGCCGCAAAACCTCGTCACGCTTATGTATTAGCAATTCTGGATGTTGACGAATAATATAAGCAACTGGGTCGCCATTACAAATGCCCTTAACACCGCTATTATGCGCTTGTGTATTGGGTAATACATTACTGCTGGGGTATATTGCACTAACACTACTAAATGCTAATAACAATAACAATAATAAATTTTTCATCTATTTTATAACTATAACCCCATTTGAATATAGCCCGTAGGGCAAACATCAGCGCAAATATGACAACCAATACATTTAGTATAATCAGTATCCACATAACGCCCTAAGGTTGATGTCTCCTTCTTCACCTTAAACACTGCGTCTTGTGGACAATACATCACGCAATTATCACATTCAAAACACAAACCACAACTCATACAACGTCCCGCTTCAGCTTTAGCCTCTTCTTCGGTATAACCAATTATACGTTCCTCAAAATTGCCCAAAACATTATCCGCATTCACTAATTTATGCTTGCGCTCATTTCTAGCCTCATAATCAAAATGCCCCAAAAATAATTCATCATGAGAGATAATAGAAGCAGATGAGCGGTCTTCATAATTATGCACCGCATATTTAGCGTCATCAGTGCCGCGCAAATCACCTGCATCACTAGTTTTAAACTCTTCAGGAGACATATCCCATTCTTTTAGTTTATCTAGCAAATTAAAATGATGCACATCTACTTTAGGCCTACTATGTTGCTCTTTATCATTAACAAAATCATCAATACTCTCAGCAGCAATAGTTGCCTGACCTATAGCAGTAGTTAATAGGTGCGGACGCACCGCATCGCCACAAACAAAAAAGCCTGGTTTATGTGGAATTTGATAGTTCTTATCAGCATCAACAAATCCTTTATCATTAAAAAATGACTTATCAATACCCTCAGTTTCCAAACCTTGGCCAATAGCAGGAACAATAAGCTCACACTCAATCTCAAACTCAGAACCCTTGATTGGCGTTTTGCCATCTTCTTCTAAACGTTGCACTTTTAATGCTTTAGCGCGTTTGGTTTTTTTATCAATAACCACTTCTACTGGGGATAACTGCCCAACAATCTCCACACCCTCACGCGTAGCATCATCAATTTCTGCCTGAGCTGCTGGCATATTGGGTATAGTAGAACGTGTCATCAATAATACCTCAGCGCCTAGACGTTTAGAAGTATCAACTACATCACGAGCAGTATCACTAAAAACAACGCGTTCAGGTCTGTCTTTTTCAGCTACATTTTCAATATTGCCCAAACGTCGCGCCACTGATACCACATCAATAGAAGTATCACCCCCGCCAATACAAATAACTTTACCGGTGATGTGTTTGAGTCTGCCCTTAGCGTAAGCCTCTAAAAAACTAACGCCAGAGATACAATTAGAAGCATCGCCACCGGGAACTGGCAACGAGCGCCCTGACCAAGCGCCCATAGCAAACAAAACTGCATCATAATCTTTTTCCAATTTTTCAATGCTTATATCTTTGCCAACTTTAGTATTTAATTTAACTTTAACGTCGGTTTCTAAAATACGGTCAATCTCAAAGTCAAGCACATCTCTAGGCACCCGATAATCGGGAATGCCATACTGCATCATACCACCAAGTTTAGCGTGTTTTTCAAAAACTGTTACTGCATGACCTTTGCGACGTAATTGCAAAGCAGCAGTCAAACCTCCGCAACCACCACCTATAATAGCTATTTTTTTGCCAGTGGGCTTAGCATTAATATCAAACTTATAACCTTGTTCCCGAGCGGTATCACCAATAAATTGCTCAACAGCATTAATACCAACCGTATCTTCTACTTCATTACGATTACAGCCATCTTCACAAGGCGCCGGACAAACTCTACCCATTATTGACGGAAATGGATTAGCCATAGTAGAACGTAGAAAAGCATATTCCTGCCACGAAGTATTGCCACTAGGTTTTTCAATACCACGTACAATATCTAACCAACCGCGAATATTATGTCCACTAGGACAAGCGCCTTGACAAGGTGGGGTTTGGGCAACATAAGTAGGACACTTAAAAGAGGTATCCGCTTCAAAAATCTTCTCCTCCCACGACACTTGTTTTACATCATCGCCATAATCTTTAAATAACCTAAAAGTATGGTTATCGTCTTTCCAATTCTCTCGGTATTCATTCTTTTGCATAATAACTCCTATTATTAACTATTATTTAGTGTCTACCTGTTTTAATTTCACTTCTGCTTCTGGTTGCTCTTCACTAAGAACTTGTTTTGAACTTTCCGCTGTCTCTGGCTTATCTAAAATCATTGCCTCACTCACTAATTGATGAGCGCTAATAATCATATAAGGATCAAAATCATATTCAGGTAGCACTTTGGAAAATTGCGATTTACAAATCGCGCAAAGCGCAACCAAAGTATTAACACCATCGCTTTTTTCAACTGCTTTTAAGGCTTGCATACGCGGCATTGCTCCTTTAATACGCACTTCCATTAAATCATCAGCCAACAAACCACCACCGCCACCACAACAAAAAGTGGACTCCATAATACTACTACGTTCCATATCAACAAAGTTATTACACACCGCTTTTATCACCTCACGTGGCAAAATAAACTGTCCATCGGCAATACCACCCATATTGCTTGCCCGCGCTATATTACAACTATCGTGAAAGGTAACAATTCTATCATTATGAACCGACTTATCAAACTTCAACTTTCCCGCTTTAATTAAACCGTGTGTATACTCAATAATATGCATTGGCTGAGGATAACGGTTGTCTAACTGATTCTGTAGTTTAAGGGCAAATTCATCACCAGCGCCACTACCAACCCCGCTAAGAGTATTCCAAAAACTATAAGCAACCCGCCACGCATGCCCGCATTCACCAACCATAATACGGCGCACACCTAAATCAAGAGCAGCTTTACGAATGCGCAATGCAGCAGTGCGCATCACATCATAACTACCAATAAACATCCCAAAATTGGCTGCTTCAGTAGCATAAGAACTAAAAGTCCAACTCACGCCATCAGCATAAAACACCTTACCATAACCAATAAGACCATCAATATGCGGTTCAGCAAAGAAATCAGCAGATGGGGTGATAAGCAAAACCTCCACATCTTTAACATCTAACGGATATTTAATAGGCAAGCCGGTTTCTTCTTCCACCTCTTCGGCTAAATCTGCTAACGTGTCTTTTAATGCCGGTTCTGGAAGACCCAAATTATTACCAATGGTAATTGCCTTACCCAAAATTTGATTACAATACTTTTGTCCAACACCAATAGTATCCATAATCTCTCTAGCCGCCATTGATATTTCAGCAGTATCAATACCATAAGGGCAAAATACCGAACAACGACGACACTGCGAACATTGATGATAATAGTTATACCAGTCATCAAGCATTTCATCATCTAAATCTTTAGCGCCAACTAATTTAGGAAAGTACTTACCAGCAAAGGTATAATGGCGACGATAAACGCTTCTTAGTAAATCTTGACGCGCAACTGGCATATTTTTAGGATCTGATGACCCTAAATAATAATGACATTTATCGGTACAAGCCCCACACTTAACACAAGTATCTAAAAATACTTGTAATGAGCGATATTTAGTGGTTAATTCACCTAATTTTTCAACTGCAACCTGTTGCCAATTATCAACTTTTTCACTGGGAAATCCTAGTGGTTTTTGAAATTCAGCATCAGCCTTAAAAGGCCCCTTCGCCTTCATAGCATCCTCTTTAATAGGTGGAACTTCTAAAAATTCACTAAGTTTTGGAATATCAAACTCTTTGGTTGTTGCCATTATGCATCCTTACCCAATACATGTTCTAATTTAATATCATGACTTGCCTCTTGCGCCAGTGCCCAATTTGATATATGACGTTTTTTACGGGCATCATCTACTTGATTAAACGTTGGTGAAAAAAACACCCCCGGTGCATGCAATAATTTAGAAATAGGAAAAATTGCCATCAAAATAAACACCCCCAGTAAATGCACCAACAAGTTTATCTCATCAGGTAAATTAGACCAATTCAAGTTTAGCAACCCTGAAGCAAACTCTTTAACAGCAATAACATCAGTATTATTAGCAGTAAAAGTCATTATCGCCCCACTAATACCAATTACCAGTAATAAAATCAATAATAAATAATCAGACGGTGCTGATATATAACGCACTCTATCAACCAAAATACGTCTACCCAATAGCCCTAATAAACCAATAATCATAGCAAATGCAGCGTATTTAAACGGCTGTGCCAATAATAATAAGTCTGGAGTTTGACCCCACCAAAACAAACGAATATGATGGATTAACACTAGCAATAAGCCAAAATGAAATAAAAATCCAAACAACCAAGTCCATTTATTCGACTTAAACAAACTCTCAAATACCGTTATCTCTCTTATCATTTTTAGCACAACTCCAGTTTTGGTAAGTGGTGTCGGTGCTATGGGAATTTTCAGCGGCGCAGGCGTAATTGCATATTGCCTAATTTTGCGCGATAAACCAACTACTAGCAAAGTTAATGCCAAATAAAACACACAATCCAAGTAATACTAACAATGGTCATAAACAAAATGTCAAGGACAAAAAACCGAGGACTGAAAACCTATTTTGTCATCTGTCCCCTGACTTTTGACCTTGATGTTAAATACACCCTGTTGGTTTTGGCAACCCAGCGTAACGACAACCTTGCTTGGCTGGCCCATAATGGAATAAAGTATAAAGATACTTGGAATTACCTTTATCTTTGCCAAATTTTTTACCAATAGCTTTGGTCAATACTCTGACTGCCGGCGCAATTTGATACTCTTGATAGTATTCACGTAAGAAATTTATCACATCCCAATGTTCGCCAGTAAGCTTTAAGTCATCTGCTGCTGCCATAGTATTGGCAACATCCTCAGACCAATCTGATAATTGAGTTAAAAAACCCTCTTCATCCACTGTAATATCTTTGCCGTTTACTGCAATACTAGCCATATTTATACTCCCATATTAACAATTACAAAAATTAGAGCCAAGCAGCGCTTGTTTTGTGCTCTACCACTAAATCAACAAAGCCTTTATAGTCAATGGTTTTAACACCATCTAGCACCTTATCGGCAATACCGCGCGCCTCTAAGTCTCCAGCCAACGCATAAACTCTGCCACTATTGGCTAAGTTGGAAATCAAGTCGGCCCTATCGGTTTTAGTAGCGCCAATAACGCCATCTTCAATTAATAAAATAACACCCCCATCATCTAAAGCTGCTACACAACTGGCGAGCGTGCAACGCTCCAGCGGTGATTTATTTACCATATGTAGCATAATTGTCCTGTCAAAAACTCAAAACAACATCTTGGTCTGCAATAACACTTGCCAGTTCTGCATTAGCAATAATGTTAATAGATGATTTTTCAGCCCAGTCATCATCTTCATCTTCATACACCAAATCCATTAAATCATCTTTACTTAAACCACGTTCCGCTAGCGATTCTTTAGATACATATACCTTATTAACATCGTAATCACCTAGGGCATTATAGGTGCTGGAAAAATTTTTCATACCAACACTATCAGTTTTTTGCTGCTTAATAATTTGATAAACACCATCATCTAAAAACGCCAAACTCACATCTTGGTCAAAAGCAGCGCCAATTAACACTACCTCTAGCGACTCCAAAGCATAAACCGTCCCATAGGGGGCTTTACGGTTAAGATACATAAACTTTTTTACCTCGCTCACAACTAATCCCCAAATACTACCAAGCGATCAGACTTAATACCCGCTTCAATCAACTGACCTAATCCAGATATACGAAAAGCCGAATGAATATTATTAGCATCAACGCCATTTTTACTAGCTTCAGACTCATCTAGCATTCCTCGTCTAAGCGCCGCCGCTACACAAACCACTCGGTCAATATCACTACCATCTGAATTTTTCAATTCTGCCCAATTATTAACCACATTTCTATCATCTTGAGGTGGGATAGCAAATCGCGAAGCATTATTAACGCCATCATGATAGAAAAAAATACGAAAAATAGTATGTCCAGCTGCAATTGCAGCCTTGGTAAACTGATAAGCCGTATCAGCTGCTTGATGTTGATACGGCCCCTCATTTACCTGAATTGAAATCTTCATACTATCGCTATAGTAATTTTAATCAAAAGCGAATGTAGGCAGAAGAATTCAATTGATGACGAGTACCTTTCCAATCAGAAATATGGAACTTAGTAAATGGCAAACCGGTTTTCTCAAAAAATGCTGGCCAACCAATACGCTCCACCCATTCACCAACACGCTCCCAGTCTCTGGCGTCCTCCTTATAAACTGCAAGAATATTTTTAATAATAGCTGCTGCTTCGGGCCATCTTGGCGGATTATTAGGAATACCTGATGCAACTAGCTTTTGAAAAGATGGTTTGCTTCTGGCATTAGAATGTTTACCGCCAATCCAAATCGCTAATTTAGAGTTCTCTGGGTCATTAATTTGCATCGGTGGACATGGTGGATAGCAAGCGCCACAACAAATACATTTCTTCTCATCAACCTCTAACGTTGGCTTGCCATTTACCATAGCTGGACGAATAGCAGCTACCGGACATCTGGCTACCACACTAGGACGTTCGCAAACATTAGCCACTAAATCGTGGTTAATTTTAGGCGGTTTGGTATGTTGAATATTAATAGCAATATCACCATGACCACCACAGTTAACTTGGCAACAAGAAGTAGTTAAATGCACCCTATTAGGCATTTCTTCTTTTTTATATTCACCATATAACTCATCCATCAAAGATTTAACCACTCCAGAAGCATCAGTACCGGGAATGTCGCAATGTAGCCAGCCTTGGGTATGTGAAATCATAGATACCGTAGGACCAGTACCGCCAACCGGAAAGCCCTCTGCTTCTAATTTTTCAATCAGTGGGGCGACTTTTGCCTCCGTATCTACCATAAATTCTACATTAGAACGAATAGTAAAACGAATATAGCCATCACCAAACTCATCAGCAATATCAGCTAGTTTTTTAATAGTGTAAACATCCATTTGACGTTGAGTTCCGCAACGCACAGTCCAAATAAATTCATTATTTTTAGAAGTGTGCTTTAATACTCCAGGTCGCGGACGATTGTGAAAAGCCCACTGCCCAAAATTCCTCCTCATAGTAGGGTGCATATACTGTATCGGGTCTGGCACTCCAGACTCAACAGGCATTCTAACTTCAGCCATAATAACCTCCTAATTTCAAAAGACCTGTCTTGTAAAACTGGTCTTAAATTAAACTAACTAAGCGCTTGCGGCTTCAGCTTTTTTCTCAAACCACTTGGTAGCTTCCTCATCCCATTTATCCATACGCACATAAGACATATAACGTGGGCTATCAACCATATTCGGATCAATATCAACACCAATACCTTCTAAGAAATTAACCAAACCAATACGTTCAATCATCTCGCCGGTGCGCTCATGTTCTAGAGCATTTTCAGCAAAGAAATCAATCACATTTTCTGCAATTTCGGTAATAGCCTCATAATCTTCCTCAGTTTCCAATTTCATAAAAGGAACAATAACTGTGCCAAATAAATCACCGATTTTGAGTGTTCTTTTGCCACCCATAATAATGGTAACACCCTTATCATCACCAGTTGCTAAAATAGCGCCATCACTGCCATTTTCAACATAGTTAATAGATAGAGGTGAAGTTGCATTTAAGCAATGCATGCACTTAACACAATTTTTATTATCAATAGTTAATGAGCTGTCCTTGTTTAAAGTCATAGCCTGAGTAGGGCAACGAGAAGTAATATTATCAATCACATAATCACGACCCTTATCAACAACCATTTTCTTCCAAGCATCTTGGTTGATTTTAATATCATCACGCCAAGTGCCAATTACCGACATATCAGAACGTTCCACCGAGTTCATACAATCATTCGCACAGCCTGAAACCTTAAATTTAAACTTATAAGGCAAAGCTGGACGATGCATATCATCTAAAAAAGCATTAACTAAGGTGCGATGAGCAGCAATTTCATTGGTATTAGACATTTCGCAACGTGCCGCGCCAACACAAGACATACCAGTGCGCACCGCAGGACCAGCGCCGCCTAAATCAAAACCATAATCATTTAAAGCATTAAATACTTTTTGCACTCCTTTTTCGTCTGCGCCTTGAAACATAATATCGCCAGACTGACCGTGCATACCAATTAGACCAGAACCGCCATTATCAACAAACATATCACACAAATCTCTCAGTAATTGCGAACTATAATGCATACCAGCAGGCGGTTGCACGCGCAAAGTATGAAACTCGCTAGCTTCTTTAAACTTGTAATTACCATCCTTATCTTTGATTTCGTTAAAACGTGGAATAATGCCGCCACCATAACCAATAACACCAACAGTCCCACCTTTCCAGTAGCCCTTCTTGGTAACATACGAGGTCTCCAAAGTAGCTAACACATCTCTTGCCATACCAGCGCCTTGATGATTATCGTTTGCTAATCTTTTAAGGCCAGTAACAAAAGAAGGCCATGGACCCTTTTCTAATTCATCCAAATTAGGCGTATTGTATAACTTGCTTGCCATAATTATTCTCCCAGTTCAAGTAATAAAAGCACTAAAAAACATTTATCTTTTAATGCAACCACCATTATCACCCCATATCAAACAAAATTTGATATTTAAAGGGGTAGTTGATATATCCCTAAAGAGATATATTATTAAACAAAATATTTTAATTTACAATGGTATCGCCTTCATTTTATTTAAAAAATTATCAATAGCGCTAGCAGCGCAACGACCTTCAGCAATTGCCCATACTATCAATGACTGGCCACGCCTACAATCACCAGCGCTAAAAATAGCGCTTTGATTAGTTTGGTAGTCCCTATCATTAGCCAGATAATTACCTCTATCATCCAACTCAATTGACCCTTGATCGCTAATATAGTGCTCAGGTGAGACAAAACCCATTGCTAAGAGCACTAAATCCGCTTGCCAGATTTGTTCGCTATTTGCAATTTCTGCAAAATTATCCTCGGTATTAATTTGCGCCGTTTTCACAGCGCTAACATATCCTTTATCATCGCTAATAAATTCTTTTGTCATCAAACAATAATGACGCGGGTCATCGCCATAAACCACTTTTACTTCTTCATGCCCGTAATCTAGGCGATAGATTAACGGCCATTCGGGCCAAGGGTTATCATCACTACGTTTTACTGGATGTTTATTAACAAGTTCAAAATTTACAATTGACTTAGCGCCTTGTCTAACCGCAGTAGCAATACAATCAGTCCCAGTATCACCACCACCGATGATAATAACATTTTTATCACAAGCATTAATAACACTTTTACTACCATCGCCATCTAATACAGCCTTAATACTAGTTGTTAAGTACTCCATTGCTAAGTGCACACCTTTACTATCTGCGCCTTTAATATCTAAAACCCTTGCCTTAGTTGCGCCTGTTGCTAGCAAAATTGCATCAAAATCTTTACGCAACTCTTCAAAACTAACATTTTTACCAATATTAGCATTAACTACAAATTCTATACCTTCTGCTTTTAATAAATCAACACGACGCTTAACAGTAGCTTTATCTAACTTCATATTAGGAATTCCATACATCAATAAACCACCTATATGGTCATCTCTTTCAAATACAACAACTTTGTGCCCTAATTTGTTCAATTCATCAGCTGCTGCTAATCCAGCTGGTCCTGAGCCAACAATTGCCACCGATTTGCCACTGCGACTAATTGGCGGTCTAGGCTTTACCCAGCCTTGTTCAAAAGCATAATCAATAATGGCAACTTCAATATTTTTAATACTAACCGCTGGGTCAGTAATACCTAAAACACAAGCGCTCTCGCAAGGAGCGGGGCAAACCCTACCAGTAAATTCAGGAAAATTATTGGTCTTCATCAACCGTAAAAACGCTGCATGCCAATCATTGTGATAGACCAAATCATTCCATTCAGGAATTAAATTATCAATGGGACAACCGTTTTCTGATTGACAAAATGGCACACCACAATCCATACACCTTGCGCCTTGCTCAATTAGCTTCGCATTGTTATGTTTACCAGTTGTAATTTCAGCATAATCGCCAACCCGTTGCTTGATGGGACGATACGCCTCAACCCGCCGCTTATACTCTTTAAACCCAGTTATTTTCCCCATAAAATACTAACACAGAATAAATTGCGATATTATGCCATAGCTGATGAAAAGTTTTTGCAATTTGAGCATTTTTTTAAAGTATAATAAAACGTTTTTTGCATAATTTTTATTATGAATCTAATTCAAACCTTAGAACAAGAACAGCTCAAAAGCAATATTCCCGAGTTCTCAACCGGAGATACTGTTGTCGTTAATATTAACATTAGGGAGGGCGATAAAGAAAGAAAGCAGGCTTTTGAAGGTATTGTTATTGCCAAACGCAATCGCGGTTTAAATGCAGCCTTTACAGTGCGCAAAATATCTTATGGTCAAGGTGTGGAACGTGTTTTCCAAACCCATTCCAACACCATTGACAGCATACAAGTAAAACGTCACGGTAAAGTCCGTCGCGCCAAACTCTACTACCTAAGAGACCGCTCTGGTAAAGCTGCCAGAATTAAAGAAAAACTCAGTTTCAATACTAAGTAATAATTTTATCTATTTAAAATAATAGGTAAAATTAGCGCTATGTCCGCTAATACTAAGCTAATTGAACAATTCCTTGACTACTTATGGCTATCGCAAAGCTTAAGCGCTAATACTTTGAGTTCTTATGGTTCTGATTTAAAGATTTTCAATAATTATCTAGCGAATAATACCCTAAGAGAGGTTGATGAGCAATTGGTGTTAAATTACCTAACTTATCGTAATAAAAAAGAAACAATTAGCGCCACTACCAAAGCCAGAATTATAGCAACCCTACGTCGTTTCTACCAATACTTATTAGAAAGGTCTTTGGTTAAACATAATCCTTGCAAACATATCAGCACGGGCTATTTAAGAAAAAAATTACCAGATAGTCTCAGTGTTGATGAAGTGGAAATGATTTTAACAGCACCTAATGCCAACACTAATTTAGGTAGCCGCGATTGTGCAATGTTGGAACTACTTTATGCCTGTGGAATGCGAGTATCAGAGTTAGTAACCCTAGAGCAAAAACAAATAGATTTGCATAATGAATTTATTATTTTAAAAGGCAAAGGCAATAAAGAACGTATCCTGCCTCTACACGATTTAGCTCTAAAAAAACTAAAAAATTATCAACAACAAGCCCGACCACAACTGCTAAAAAAAAGCAAAAATTCCGCTTATTTTTTATCTAATCGCGGCAGAGCGATGACGCGATATAATTTTTGGGCTATGTTAAAAAATTATGCTAATAAAGTTGGCATTGCTAAGTCTATTTCACCACACACTATCCGTCATGCTTTTGCCACTCACTTGGTACAAAATGGCGCTGATTTGCGTGTGCTTCAACTAATGCTTGGACATAGTAGTATTACTACCACCCAGATTTACACTCATGTTCATAATATCCAACTCAAAAAACAGCATCAAAAACACCACCCACAAGGCTGACATACACTATAATTACCAAAAATGAGTATTTATAAACGTATTTTATTAAAATTTAGTGGCGAGATGCTCTCTGGCGAGTCTGGATTTGGTATTGACAATAATGTCGTTAAACAGCTAATTAACTGTATTCAGCCCGCTTTGAAATCAGGTGTTGAAATTGCCTTAGTGACTGGTGGTGGTAACTTTTTACGTGGCACAAGTTTGGTTGCAACTGGTAGTAAACAAGCCAATGCCGACCAAATTGGTATGCTTGCAACGGTAATGAATGCAATTGCTATTTATGACGAATTAGAGCAGCAAAACATTCGCAGCATAGTGATGTCTGCCTATGGTATTGACAATGGTATTTGTCAAAACATAAATTATGGCAAAGCACATAAATTTTTAAGCAAAAAAGGAGTGGTAATTTTTTGTGCTGGTACTGGTAATCCTCTGGTTAGTACTGATACTGCAGCGGCGTTAAGAGGTGTAGAAATTGGCGCTGATTTACTTATTAAGGCAACCAAAGTTGATGGAGTGTATGATAGTGACCCATTACAAAACAAAGATGCTAAACGTTATAACACCCTTAGTTTTGATACCGCGCTGAAAAAAAATTTACAAATCATGGACACCTGTGCTTTTACTTTGTGTAAAACACACAAATTACCAATTGCAGTGCTAAATTTAATGGATAATGAAAAACATTTCACCCAATTGCTAAATGGCGATAGTATAGGAACAATGGTTAAAAAATTATGATTGATGATATATGTTTAGAGTCCCAGCAACGTATGGACAAAAGTGTTGCTGCTCTTAAAAACCACTTAAGTAAAATCCGCGCTGGCAGAGCGCATCCAAGTTTATTAAACCAAGTTCAAGTTGAGTATTATGGCTCACCAGTACCTCTTGAACAAATTGCAAGTATCAGCGCTGAAGATGCCAGAACACTCAAAATAAGTCCTTGGGAGCATGATATGATAGAAGTTATTGAAAAAGCAATTATCACATCTGATCTAGGACTCAACCCTACCAGTGCTGGGGCAATTATACGTGTTCCACTACCACCTCTTACTGAGCAACGCAGGCGCGATTTAATACGTGTCGTTAAAGAAGAAGGAGAAAAAGCCAAAGTTGCTGTGCGCCATATTCGCCGCGATGCTAATCAAGACCTAAAAGATTTATCAAAAGAGGGGGAAATTTCTAAAGATGATATCAAAAATGGCGAACATAAAATTCAACAACTCACCGACAACTACATAAAAACAATTGATGATACCATTGCGCAAAAAGAGCAAGATTTAATAAATATTTAAACAAAAAATAAGCAAAAACCCGCTGATTAAGCAGGTTTTTCATTAAATAAGCAAATTTTATATTACAATAAAAGTCCCTAAGATGATAGCACAGGCATTCCTAATAAAAGCATTATCAGACTCAAGCATATCTTCGCAAGTTTCATATATCTTTGGCGCAAGGTCTTTCACAGGTCCTGTTGGATGCCCCACAGGCTGGTCAGTAGAATCTACCGCCTGTTGAACATTTGGTTGTCCGATATTGCTAACTCTTTGCTGCACTACTGGTTCTGCTGAGACACCTTTAATATTAGTGTGCGGACTAGCTCTATCAATATCTAAAATTGCGCCTGAGGTATCAATATTAGTGCCTTTGACTGATTTAGTGAAACTGCCTTGCTGCTGCTTTTGACGCTCAGCAATAATATCTAGCGGTTCAACTGGAGCCACATCCCTGCTATCACCACCAGCATAAGCGCTAATCGCCAATACTAGCCCAATTAAAAAACTAATTTTCTGCTTTATCATTTTCCACTCCTGTAAACCATTAATCTATAATTCTAGGCATAATTATAACAGTATTATAATAATGGAACATATTTTTTTACAAATTAAACAAAAAATTTCTCGGCTAAACCCAGACCAAAAGTTAATTGATAATATAAAAAACCAATTACTTATAAGCAGGGCCAATAACAAAAATTATCGCTCATTGCTTGCAAATCTAAGCGAAATAGATAAAGGCAGCTTAAGTTTATTGGGTGATTATGTTAATATTGATTTGCCACAAACACCAGAACAATTAGCCTTTATTTTAAACAAGCTAAAACCATGGCGCAAAGGTCCTTATAAGTTAGGTAAATTATTGTTAGAAAGCGAATGGCAGGGTGGGCTTAAATGGCGTCGTTTAGCACCGCATATTACTAGCTTAATTGGTAGAAATGTGTTAGATGTTGGTTGTGGCAATGGCTATTTTAGTTATCAAATAAGTTTATCTGGGGCTAATTTTGTGCTTGGATTGGAACCAACCCAGCTATCTTATCACCAGTTTTATGCCTTAGAGAGCCTAATTAAAAAGCCTGCCAATATTGTTGTTTTGCCAATTAGGCTTAAGCAATTAGCAATCAAGGCAAAATTTGATAGTGTTTTTTCTATGGGAGTGCTATATCATCAAAAATCACCAATTAACCATTTATTACAACTAAAAAAACAGCTTAAACCAGATGGCGAATTGGTGTTAGAAACCTTAATTGTTGATGGAGGTTTAGGTTATGCCTTGCTACCAAAATCACGTTATGCCCAAATGCCTAATGTTTGGTTTCTACCTAGTATTGCTACTATGGAGCAATATTTAGCGCGTTGTGGTTTTAGTAATATTCGCTGTGTCAATATCAACCAAACAACCACTTTAGAACAACGTAGAACTAAGTGGCTTGGAGATAATAAACCGTCTTTAGCCGACTTTTTAGACCCTAATGATACTGATAAAACCACCGAAGGTTATCCAGCGCCAAAGCGGGCAATTTTTATCGCAAATTTAGATGTATAATTTAACTTTTTAATTTATGATAAATTATGATAGATGAAATCAGCACGCTTACCGAACAAATTGAACAACTAATTGACAAATACCAAGCCCTAGTCAAGCAAGTCCAAACTCTTAGAGAAGAAAACTCATCTCTTAGCAAACAATGCGAGCAGCAAAATGCCAAAATTGAGCGCACCAAAGCCAGCATTAACCAGTTAATTGACAGCATAGATACAAAATTAAAAAATGCGTAAAACCATAAACATTGCCAAACAAACGCTAACAGTTCAATGCGAAGCCGAAGAGATAGCCCAAATTGATGAAGCAGTGAGCTTGCTAAATAGACGTATCGTTGAAATCGGTCAAGAAATCGGCAACCACGACCAAGCAATTTTGATGTCATCACTGGATTTATTGGTTCATCAACTCAAAACTAACACAGAAATACAAGCGCAAAACCAACAATACCAACAACAACTAAAACAATATCAGCACACAAGTTCTACGCTTAATCAACGATTAAGCAAGTTATTAAATAATGACTATTCGTAGTGCATTTAATGCTGCTGCCCATCAATATGATAAGGTAAGCATACTACAACAAACCATAGCCAAACGTCTATTTGACCACCTAGATTTACTAAAAACCAAAAAGCAAATAATACTTGATTTAGGCGCAGGTACAGGTGAGATGACTAAGTATTTATACAACTATAAAAAAAGCACTGTTATTACTGTTGATATAGCCGAAAAAACCTTAAAAATTAACTACCAAAAACATCCTAAAACTCACACTATTTGCGCTGACGCTAACCATCTGCCTATTAAAAATAATAGTATCAACCTCATTATCTCTAACCTAATGCTACAGTGGTGTGCTGATATAGGTAGTGTTTTTACCGAAGTTAATAGAGTTTTGGTAGAAGGAGGTTTATTTTTGTTTAGCACCTTTGGACCACAAACCCTAAACGAGCTAAAAACCAGTTGGCAAGTAGTTGATAATCACCGCCATACCAATCAGCTAACCGATATGCATGACATCGGCGATAAACTCAGTAGCATCTTTCAATCACCAGTAATTGAAGCAGAAACAATACTGCTAACTTATAACCAAGTAACTGATTTAATGAAAGACTTAAAACAACTCGGCGCTAACACTGTCCTTGGTGCTAATGGTGGTCTTACCGGCAAAACCAAATTCCAAGCTATGCAAAACCAATACGAAAACTACCGCAAAGACGACAAACTCCCTGCCACCTACGAGGTAATCTACGCCCACGCTTGGAATCCTAAACCCCAATTAGAGGCTATTGCTGTTGATAATGTTGGTTAATCTCACAAACATTTAGGTGTTTTTATCGCAGCACTATCGCTATTATTTATACAATCCCTCCTTTAGGTAAAATACATTATGTTAGAATAGTCACAATTGAATGGATAAAATTACGATAATAAACATCCCTTTAAATTTATCTGTAATTTGTAGTATATTAAGATGTATGATTAATAGTCAGGTGTTTACCCTCCATACTTACTATTAAAATTTTTAATAGAGGAGTTGGAGTGAAAAATGATAAAATTAAATGTTTTAGTTTTAATAATAATATTAGCCATACCAGCATTTGCTGGTAATTTAACAATGTATGACCAATATGGTAATTACTCATATGGCAAAATAAAGAGCAATGGTCGCATTTCAATATATGATCAAGATGGTAATTACTCATATGGCAAGATAAGAAAGTGAAAGCACAACCTATGATGAAAAATAAATTCATTGAAGCAATACACAATAAAACAAAAATATATCTTACCTTCTTTTCTAAAGAAGATAGTCGTTCACTCACAAGATTATGTGCACCAATGGATTTTGGTCCCAGTAGGAGAGCGCACAATCAATCAGATAGATACCATTTTTGGGATTATGAAAGTGATGAAAGAAATCATGTGCTATCCTTGCTTCCAAATCAAGTAAAGGGAATGAAATTTACACAAGAATATTTTAATCCTTCAGAGTTTATCGATTGGGAAACTAAATGGTTTATAGAAAGGGATTGGGGGAAATTTAGTTAATAAAAACCTCAATATCAGAAGTTTAAATTATGGAGAACATAACTTTATCGCTTATAGTTTGGTACATCCTATTTATAGGATTTTTAGACACACACAAAAGACATTTTAAAAATTTCAGTGGTGCTTCTGAAGGTTTTCGCGCATTGTTAAGTGTTTCTGTGAGTATAGGCTGGGCAGTTAAATTTATTTTCTTATTTTGGTATGGATATTTAACTATATGGTATATGCCCATAATCTTGTATATTCTTGGCGGAGTATTAATGGGTTCACTATTTAGTGTTTTTGATGTAGCAATGAAAGAATATAGATTTTTGATGAGTCCAATAGGGTTTGTGGTATTACCTGTTTCTGCTTATTACGCATATACCATTGTCCAATCGTTATAGAATGTATAAAGTGCAGACATTAATTATTTAAACCTTCTAATAAATCACTACGGCAATCAGGGTAAATAGAACTAGATTAAACTTACTCACTAGCTTAAATTTTAATTAGGATAGCAATATGAAAAATTACAGGATAGGCAGAATGCCCAATTTAACAGCACAGCGCAATATAAAGACTTGGGCGCGTATAAAAAATGCGTTAGAGAAACACACAACAATGGATTATGATAGTTTAGTTGCCCTATGCGCTGGTCATGACCACCCCACTGGTGGTAAGGGTTTTGTAGATTATTGCATAAAAAATAGTTGGCTAGTAAAAGCGTAAAATCAAAATAAAAAACGTGTTTTTGTCAATGCCAATGCTGCTACTGAAGCAGAGAAAAAAGAAGAAAATCATCTCTCTAACATTTATGGTAAATATACTCAACCAAAAAATAGAAAAAAATTTAATATGTTAATCCTAGGGGAAATATCAGAGGATCAATATAAATTTAGTCAATCTTTAAATAATTATTTTGAAAAATACGGCATCAAATCAAATGAGTGGAGCATAGATTTTCGCAGCAACAAAGACCAAAATAGCAAAGGCACTAAAAATCTAAAACAGGGGCAAAGCAAATACGATTTAATAATAACAGCACAAATTCATAAACATTCATCTCCGAGAAATGAACAAGGCAACTTAACCTCTGAATTAATGAAGACAAAGTATGTAGAAACGATTCGTGGTTGTCGCCCCAACAAAATATTAACAGTTGATGCTTTTATAAATAAAGTCCATGAAAATGAAATCCATAAAAATATTATAAATCAAAGGAATTAGCACCACTTAGCTTTTAAAAGCCTAGTAAAACCACCTTAAACCAATACAGCAAGTTCAACCACCCAAACACATCACCCCATCTGCCTCAATAAGAGCATTTTTAGGCAAAGTATTGATACCAACAGCAGCGCGGGCGGGATAAGGTTTTTGGAAATACTCAGCCATAATTTCATTAACAAGAACGAAGTTTGCAAGGTCAGTTAGATAGATATTTAGTTTTACAATATCATCTAAACTGCCACCGCTAGCAGCACAAACAGCGCTTAAGTTTTTAAAAACTTGATGGATTTGTTTATCTATATCAGTAGATACTAACTCCATCTTTTCTGGAATAAGCGGGATCTGCCCTGATAGATAAATAGTTGTATTAGCAGTTGTTTTAACGGCTTGTGAATAAGTACCAATAGCACTGGGCGCATGGTTGGTGTGGATAGTTTTTTTATTCATTGTATTAATATTTTTTAGTAGTGTATTTTAGTGGTGCCCGGGGCCGGAATCGAACCGGCACAGCCGCAAAGCCGCAGGATTTTAAGTCCTGTGTGTCTACCTATTTCACCACCCGGGCAATAAAAATCGCAGAGCACAGAGGGTAGAGTAAAGCTCCACCCTCCGACTTGTGCCAATTATACTTAATACATAGACTAATATTTAAGTAAAATACTTGGTCTTTATTATTGTTGTTAGCGATGTTAAAAATTCTTGCTATATTAATTTTTATTTACTGGGTTTATAAAATAATCCGTAAATTTAACGCGCCTAGAAAAATGGACCAAAAACAGCAAAATAATATGGTTGCCTGCCAGACTTGCGGAGTTTATGTTCCCCAAAGCGAAGCGTTTGTCAAAAATAGACAATTTTACTGCTGCCGTGGTCATTTACCAAAATGAAGGCGTTAATTGATTTTTTGCCAATTATTTTATTTTTTGCTAGTTATCAGTTCTACGGCATCTATGTTGCGGTGGTAGTAATGATTATTGCAAGTGTTATCCAAGTTGGTGCTACGCGTATTTTGCACAAACGTTATGAAAAAGCCCAAGTCATCGGACTAATTGCAATGGTACTATTTGGGGGTCTTACTTTATGGCTTAAAAGTCCAGCATTTATTATGTGGAAAGTCAGTGTAATTAATGTTTTATTCGGGCTAGTATTAATTATTAGTTTGTGGGTGGGTAAAAAACCATTAATAGCGTATATAATGGATAAGCAAGTGCTACTTAGCAATAAATCGTGGGCGGCACTAACAACTTTATGGGCGATGATGTTCTTTTTAATTGCGTTGATTAATTCTTATTTTGTTGTCATAGCAACTAATGCTAGAGATAAATTAGTAGCCCTAGATAGTAGTTTTGCCAATCTAGACTTACAAACCATCAGCTGTAAAATTGATCTTTGCACACAGGCGAAAATTACCGAAGAGGCGTGGGTAAATTTTAAGTTATTTGGCGCTCTTGGTATTACTGTGGTATTTTTAATTATTAGCGCTAGCTATATCTACAAACAACAACTTAAATGAAGCACACCCCCATTTACAACCACCATATAGAAGCAGGCGGCAAAATGATTAATTTTGCCGATTTTGCTATGCCTATTAACTATGGTTCACAAGTAGAAGAACACCTAGCAGTGCGTAGTGACTGTGGGATGTTTGATGTTTCTCATATGGCTATTGTTGATATTAGCGGTTCAGAAGCTAGTGATTTTTTGCGCTTTTTGCTTGCTAATGACATAGCAAAACTTAAAGATAAGCAGGCTTTGTATTCTTGTATGCTTAATAAAGACGGAGGTGTAATTGATGATTTAATTGCCTATAATTTAGGGACACAAAATTATCGTCTAGTTGTTAATGCTGCTACAACAGCAAAAGACCTAAAGTGGATGCAGACAAAAATTACAAATTTTGCTGCTAAAATAAAGCACAGGACAGACTTAGCAATGCTGGCAATTCAAGGACCAAACGCTACTGAAAAATTTAACATAGCTATGCCCGGCAGTGAACAGCTAACCCAAGATCTAAAACCTTTTTACAGTGCTAAATTAGGTGATTTACTAATTGCCAGAACTGGTTATACTGGCGAAGATGGCTTAGAAGTAATACTACCAGCAAAAAGCGCATCTTTTAGTTGGCAAATGTTAGGAAACATTGACGTTAGGCCCTGCGGTTTAGGCGCTAGGGACACACTTAGACTAGAAGCTGGGTTTAGTCTTTATGGCAATGAAATGGATGAAAAAACCTCACCTATTGATGCTGGTCTTAGCTGGACTGTTGACCTAAACGATAAAAATAGAGACTTTATTGGCAAGAACGCTCTTCAAGAAAAACGTTTTGATATAGTTGGCTTAATATTAGAAGATAAGGCAATAATGCGCGCTAAACAAGTGGTTAAAACACCACTAGGAGACGGTGTTATTACCTCTGGTAGTTTCTCTCCTAGTATTGGAAAATCTATTGCTTTAGCGCGTATTCCCGTTGGTGTTAAAAAAACTACTAATGCGCTTGAAGTAGAAATGCGCCAAGGAAGATTAACTGCTAAAATTACTAAACCCGCTTTTGTTAAAAACGGTAAAATTCTGTGATTTTTAAATTTAATTATGAGTACAATTAAACAAGACTTACAATACACCAAAACTCACGAGTGGATTAGAGATAATGGCGATGGCACCTATACACTTGGTATTACTGATTATGCCCAACAATCATTAGGTGATATTGTGTTTGTGGAATTACCAGAAGTAAATACCAAAGCAAGTAGCGACCAAGAATTATGTGTTATTGAATCAGTCAAAGCGGCAAGCGGTGTTAATGCACCAGCAGATTTGGTAATTTTAGCAATTAATAGCAATTTAGAAAACGCCCCTGAAACCATTAATAACAACTGCTATGATAGCGGATTTCTATTTAATTTTAAATGTGATGACTTATCAAACTTATTAAGCGCCGATGAGTATCAAAAACTAATAGAATCTTAACTAAACCAATTTGAATAAAGGATTAATTGCCTATCGTCAAAGCCCAGCTGAGCTATTGGCAGAAGTAGGCAATAAATTTGAGATTTGCTACCAAGGTAAAACTCTTAAAGTACGTGCAAAAGATTTTATTTTTCTACACCCAGAATATCAAAATATTAAGCAAAAATCAATCAGACATTTAACCATATCTGATGAAATACTCACCACTTTGGGCGGTCAAGAATTTAGTATTAAAGATTTAAGTTTATGGCTATACGACGCCTACACCCCCCAATTTGCTTGGCAAGTTTATCAAATCGGGCAACAACGCATCTATGCCTATCAAAGACGCGATAAAATTGTAGTTAGAACCTCAAACCAAGCTCACAAAATCCTAACAGAAATAGTTACAGAACAACAAGAAACAGAAAAAAGGAGCGCTTGTGTCGCCCGCTTAAAACAAGGCAGCTTTATAAGCGATGATGTGCCATATTTAACCGAAATTGCTAAATTAGCCCTTGGGATGTCCAAACATAGCCCCACCTTAAAACAACTAGGCAGAGAAAATACTCCAGAAGTAGCACATCAATTATTATTAGATATTAACTACTGGCAGGCTGGGTTTAACCCCTATCCACAGCGGCTAAAATATCCTCACACCAAAGATATCAACATCAATCAAGCCACAAAAATTAACCGCACTGACCTCACTCATCTAAATAGTTATGCTATTGATAATATTACCAGTAGTGATGCTGATGATGCCCTTAGTGTTGACGGCAATAGGTGCTGGGTCCATATTGCTGATGTGTTTGCGTGGATAAAGACTAATACAGCTATTTATGAACACGCGCTTAGTGCACCAACTAGCCTATATTTACCCGACCAAACCATTAGTATGCTGCCAAAATCGCTAGAACAAAAAGCCTCATTAGGCGCGCTGTCGCCATCAAAAGCGCTTTCTATTGGTGTTGTTATCACAGGTGGTGAAATTACAGACATTGAAATATGTCATAGCAATATCAATGCTAGCAATTTATATTATAGCCAGATTAACTTAAATGATAACACTGATTTAGAACGTCTTGCCAAACTTGCCCGCGAGCACTATCTGTGGCGCAAGTCTTGTGGGGCTGTGCAACTAAACTTGCCTAAAATCAATATTAATTACGCCAATAATAATATTAGTTTTAGCAATGATAATTTTAGCCAAAGCAGACAAATGGTGGCAGAATGGATGATAATTGCTGGGCGCGCAATTGCGATACTGGCTAAAAATAACCAAATACCAATGCCATTTTTATCCCAAGAAGACGCTAATATTAACTTTAGCAACAAGCATAAAACTCTAACATTAGCACAAAAGTTTGACATCTTAAAAAAACTAAAACGTTCCAAAATACAAACCCAACCTCACCACCATAGTAGCTTAGGCTTAGATGCCTACGTGCGCTTTAGTAGTCCTATCAGACGCTATCTGGACTTATTAGCCCACGAGCAAATACACCGCTTTTTAGCAGGAGATACCCTACTTAGCGAGGTAGAACTTAAATATCGTATTAAGCAAATAAATACCAAACTACCCCTTGCTAATCGCCTACTAAAAAATAGCCAACAACATTACTTATGTCTATATTTCAGCCAAAATTTAGATTGGCATGGTAGTGCTACTATCATCAACTACCAGCGTCAAATCGCCAATATTTTTATTGATAAAATAAACATATTAACCGAGATAATTAGCGAAAAACCACTTAAAAAAAACCATAAAGTAAAAATAGCCATCGCTAGTGCTGACATAGCTAAACTACAATTAAATTTCAAACTTATTTAATAAACTAAGCGCGTAATTGATGAGTTAAATTTAATCAATTCTTAACATTGATTTAATGGTGGTTATGGGTGGACTTGAACCACCGACCCCAGCATTATGAATGCTGTGCTCTAACCAACTGAGCTACATAACCAAAGGTGAATTTTTTGCACAATGGGCACAAAAACGGTATATTATCAGCATTTTTAGCACAAAAGTCAATGTTAAAAGTCGCAATAACCGGTGGTATTGCAAGCGGCAAAAGTGAAGTTGGACGCTTGCTGAGAAAAGCACAACAAGTGGTGATTGATTTAGATGATTTATCCCAAGAAGTGGTAGCCCTCGGTAGTTTAGGATTGTCTGAATTAGTGGCAGAATTTGGACAGCATATACTAAATAATGATGGCAGCCTTAACCGTGCAAAACTCAAAAATATATTATTTAGTAATGTCCTAGATAAAGAGCTAATTGAGGCAATTTTACATCCTAAAATAATTAGCCTAATGAAGCAGAAAATGGCCTATTACGAGCAACAAAATGCCCGCCAAATTTTCATAATTACACCACTATTACTAGAAGCTAACTTACTAGCTAAGTTTGATAAAATTGTGGTAATTGACTGCACAAAAACCAAGCAAATAGAACGGCTTATAACGCGTGATAATATTGATAGTAAAACTGCTAAAGACATCATCAAAAACCAAGCAAGCAGAATAGAGCGCCTAGGTATTAAAAATGCGATTATTATTGATAATAATGGCTCACTGGTGGATTTAGAAAATAATTTCAAGCAACTACTTAAACCTTAAACGTTTAACAACTCGGTGGTTGATTAAGTGGCTGGTGATAATTTCATCAATATCATCACTATCAACCCAACGATACCAAACATTATCCGGATAAACCACAATAACAGGACCCCACTCACAACGTCCCAGACAGCGACTTTGTGATATGGCAGCCTTACCCTCGCCCAAAAGCCCTGCTGCGCGACACTTATCCTTAGCATAACGATACATCGCTTTTGCATTGAAGCGGTCGCAGTAATCACCGCCGTCACTGCGTTTATTGGCACAAAAAAATAGGTGGTGTTGGTAGTAGTTGGGCATATTATTGTGACAACGGCCAGAGGTTAGTATTTAATCAGGGATAATTATAACAGTAAAAAGCAATTGACCTATATTTGTTTTAAAAATCCATTATGTAAAAGCATTAGGCATTAAATTTTTAGCCTTGAATTTATAAAAGCTTTAGTAATTCTAGCAACTAGGTTTTAGTTGTCATCCTCTGTTATTTGTCCTCTGCATCAAATACTACTCTAAACCCTAAATCAGAGTTAGTATAAGCCGGTGGTGCTTGGGAGATCTGGTCATTACGCGCTGATTGAGTAGGCATTAGGTAGCTACCACCTTTAATTACTACTGCAAAACCGCTACCAGTAAGAACGCTAGTATTAGTCCATTCGCTAGCATTGCCAGATAAACCGCGAATATGGTGTTTACTATCATCGCTGGAATCAATGGCGTTGTCTAATTGGCTATTACTGCCTTGATGATGCGGTGTTTTAAAGGCTTGATAACTATTGCCATAAGGAAATAAAGTTAGTCTAGCAGTAGCTAAAGCCTCCCATTCAGCAGCGCTTGGCAGACGACCGCCAAGCCAGTTTGCAAATGACCAAGCAGACCACCAGCTAATATTGGTAACAGGCTTGCCAGTGCTAATTTTTTGTTGCTGCCAATCTTTGGGTTTATGGTCAATATTATTAGGTTGTTTATTGTGATTATAAAAGCCTAAGCGCACTAAAGGGTCGGCTAAAAACTGCTCATATAGTACAACACTGACTTCATAGCGCATTATTTTTAGGCTATGTTTCTTATCACTAAGTGCTAAAGCGCTTAACGATTTTAATTGGTCTTGATTAAGATAGTCCAGAAGCGCTGGTATTTTAGCACTAGTTGCAACACCAATATTAGCGCTAGTTTTGGCGATAAATTGCAGTGAGTGAGTAGCACCCCAAGGTAGTGTTATAGTAGTTTTGGTAGCGCTGGTATTTGGATAAATACAGCGAAACCCAGTATATTGCGAGCGAAAATCAAAAGCGGCGCGCCTGCGAATTAGGTTTAATGTGTGTAATTTATGCGGGCGGTTATAAGCGTTGCCACCCACCAATACCGCATATTCATTATCTTCTGCCCATTCTGAGACATTACTACCTAGGTCATAAATACTATTGATGCTTGCAGTATTGGCGTAAGCATTACATTTACTAGCGATATTAAGCACTGGGTCTTGGTATTGCCAAGGGTCAGCGTTAAACTCATTTCCCCAAGGGTAGAGCCTACTAGAACCGCCGCTAATTGCCTCAAACTCATCTGCACTAGGCAACCTGCCCCCACCGTCAGCACAATACTGCCAAGCATCAAAAAAACTCACTCCTCCTAAAGGCGTGCTAAGTTGGCCTAAAATTTTGTGCTTCTCAGTTTGGCTGCTATAAGTCCATTTTTGGGGTCGCTTGGGGTGAGGCTTATATAATTTAGTCTCACTAGTAGTATCAATGTTAAGCGCGCGCCAAGAAGCAAACTGGCGAAAATCCTTTTGATTAACCTCACAACGACCAATAGCAAAACCACCATAATTAATATTTTGCTCCTTGCGCATAAATTGGGCAATTAATTGGGGAGAATTGGCAATAGTATTAATATACTTGCTCAACAAATTATCTAGTGGATGGCTAATACTAGGCGCATAATCGCTAATGCTAATCACATCTAGATGCTTAGGTCTTAACTCAAGCCAACGCCACCAAACAAACGCCAGTAGCCCAACAATGACTATGATTAATAATACCGATAAAAATTTGCGCATAACGTTTAAAAATAATACCTGAATACAACCATGTTTGGGACAAAATTTATCTACAACACACAAGTATTTATTTTTAACACAAAACAATTTTGTGGGGTAAATAATAGTGTTAGCAGAGTTTTATTGTATTAATTTGCTAAAAGTCAATAACTGTTTGTAGCAGTTGCTTGAATTTTATGAGATTATTCTGTAATAAAGAATTTAAAAATTTTGTATCTGCCCAGTTTAGTTCACCTAATCCTTATACCCAAACAAAGCTAAAATTTCCCTTTTTGATTTAAGCGGCATTGATGACGGTAACATCGCTGGGCATATTCGCACCCCCGAAGAATGCGTAGGCGGGTTTGGTTGCTTGGACGAAGATTGTTTTGGTTTCGAAGATTTTAGTTTTTTGCTTTGCCTCTGTGCTATCTCTACCACCTTGTTCATTGCTGGGTATGGTAGCTTTTTACTCTGCTTCTTTGCTTTATCGTTAACTTCTACTGTTTTTGCCACTGTATTTAGCATTCTTAGTGTTACTTTACTCATTGTTTAGGTCTCTAAAAAGTTTTCATAATTTTGCTCTACGCCCTCATCTAAACTGCCTGCTTCTTTTGCCGCTTCTTCTAGTATTGTATCATTTACTTCATCAACAGTATTAAAGTATTTAAAGTGAGATTGATAGCTAACAAAATCAGCAAATATGTTTATAAGCGGTATCGCCAAATAAGGATAAACAAAATTATAAGGGCAATAAGCCACAGCGGCGGCGCTAAACTTTGATGTTCATCATGCTGACTGATATTAGGACTTGTGATATATTGGTCGTTCAGGGCTAGTTGATTAGCCCCAGCATCTATTACCAACCTATTATCATCAATAGCGGCATAAATAAACCCCAGACTAATGTCCTCTAAATTTGCATCCAAAACCGCAATTGGCCGCCAACGCATTTGTGGTAATTGTAATTGTTCAGGATGTAACAAAATTGTCCAATTATCTGGCAAATCAAGCACTTCTCCTTTAAATAGACTTGCATATAACCGTAATACCATAGAAATTTTATGGGTAGTTTCATCTAAAATAGATACAAGCCATGGTGTTTTTTGATGAATAATAAGACTACTAATTGAAGGTCTGTGATTAGCAATGGTTAGTAATTGGTTATCACCAATAGCTGGGTCAGTACGCGCTTGATTAACTAAATCACCAGCTATCTTAGCTGGACTGATTAGTTGTTTATCTAAGTGGCTAATAAGTTTGTAATGAGGGTGTCTATCAAGTAGGTCAGCATTAATGGCATAATGTTTAAACCAACGTTTAACACCAGTTAAATTCAGGGTTTTTTCTTGTTGTGCTAATTCTAAAATCTTAAGCAAATACGCCAAAATAACTTGATTTTGTTGGGCAATATTAATTTGAATTCGCTCATCAGAATCACCTCTACCTTGAATATATTCCAAGTTAGGAATATGCAGTCTCATACTGCGCCCTCCGCCTTGGGCTTGCCTATCTAATAATGCGCTTTTAGCAGCTGCTAAATAATCTGACTTATCAAAAATAGGTTGGTCATAGTAAAGACTGAGTTCTTTTTGCGCCTCATCAGTATTGGTTAATAAGCCAACCTTGCCTTGTTGTTGCGAACCAGTGCCTAAAAAATCACTAGATTCACCAGTAACATCACTAGGTAACAAGCTATCGTATTGAAGCGCTTGCATCATTTGTGCATCTGCCAAATCCATGCCCTCTAATCTGCTAATATCAGACTTTTGGCCTAATCGCCCTTGTGATAAATCATCTAACTTGCCATCACCGGGTTTAGGCTTTTGTTGCTGTTGTTGCTGTTCTCCAAATACAGTGGCCTTTTCTGCAAGCGCTACATTGGTAAGTTCTGGCACATGCTCACCTAAATAGTGCCAGTGACGCGGTTTAATGCCGTGTTCTCTTAAAATTGCCATAGCAATGTAGTATTCACTAACGGCGTGAACATCAATGCGAATCTGATTGCGATCATTAGGGGTAAAAGTATTAATATAACGGTCAAGAGGATTATTGGGACGCAATAATTCACTACGATAAATTCTAGTATTGATATTAAACAGCCGAACATAGCCCTGATGCAATTCCAAAATAGGTGCCAACATTGGATTACAATCATGGGCAATAGCACAGCTCTTATAATTATGTAGTCTAGCAGCTGGGCTAGTAGGTAGCTCATTAAAAACGATATTACTAGCAATTTGTCGCCCTAAAATACTAGTAAGGTCGGCATTTGTTTCCACTTCTTGCTCGGCTCTCTCTTGGGCAACATTAAGAGTAACAATAATTAAAATCAGAATAACAGCAACGCTATTTGCCAAAATATCAGCCAAAGCAACGCTACCAGAACTAAATAAAGTCCTCTTTTTCACGGGGCAATGGAGCGTTTAATATGGGCTGGTAAATCTTGTAGCCTCACACTGGATAGCAAATCCTTATTAGCAATAATCCAGGCTATATTAACAGAGCGATTTAAAAAACGGGTGCGCAAACACTCTCTTGCAACTGCCATTGTGCTAACGCTATTATCACTAATAGCAAAAATAATTTGCTTTTTATTATGATAAATTTTTTCAATATATTTAATAAAAGGACTACCACTGAGACAAATATTATCTTTAGCAATAGTTTCATTAGTCTCTAAAATACGAATTTTACTGGGATAGGTAAGAACTACAAAGCCTTCGCTACCGTCTTCATAAACCACCTTGTGTTTAGCGCCTTCTGTGGAACGGTCAATCATAGCAACGATATTTTTAGTATTGATAAAACTAGCAAGAATAAAGATAATAATTAGCAGTGCTAACGCCGAACCAAACACCTCAACCGTAGGTGTATCCACATCATTTTGATAGCGTAATCGCCTATTCTTAAACAAGCGCATAATTAAATTAGAGTTTTTCTTCTATGTAATGAATATGCCGCTCTTCCCAGCGATACAACAGAGTCTGCATCAAAGCTAACACAATTGACAAAGACAGAGCAATTAATGTGGTATCAAAAGCGATGCCTAGCGGTGTTAATGCCGATGCCAATAATTGTTCCAAACCAGATTCTTGATTTTTTAAAATCACGCCTAGTCCTTGTGTTGCAAGTGAAATACCAAGCACAGTGCCAATAAATCCTAAAATCGGCATAGCCCAGTTAATATACCTAGGAATGGCATAAAAAGCCTCAAACTGTTGCCACAACACCTCAATTACATGCGATCTGGTAATTCTATTTTGCTTAGCATGCTCATAAGTTAGGTAAAAAGCGGAGCGCTGCTTGCGGTTAAACCTGTCCATCTCCAACTGCATCATCAGCCACTTACTAAATAATAATAACCCGCCCCAAAAAAACAAGCTAAGAGTAATAGGAGGAATAATACCTCTGTCTAAAAACTTAATCGCAACCACATCCAACCATCCTATCTCAGTACTTGATAAAAATGCCATAAACGCCCCAACAACAATAACAGCTATACATAGAGTATTGATAATAGAGGGTGCAAATAAGGCGTTTTCTAACTGTTTTTGAAGGCTGGTTTTACTAAGGTCGGGTCTATAATTTAGCCACAATAACTGCTGCGCTAAGGCAATTACCAAAGCAAGTATCAGCACCAATAAATTTGCTGATAAATCAATTCTGGTGTCATTTAACAGCGCCTGCCACAACAAAACAGATGCCAATAAAACCACTATACATAAAGCAACCATATTGCTTGTTAAACCAATACGATAATATGCTGTTTTTGCCAACACAATAAAATTAGGTAACGCTAATAAAATGCCAAATAATATAAAAACAAAATGCCAATTAAGCAGCTGCGTTAGTAGCACAAAACAGACAATAATGGCAATAGCGCTAATAAATAAAGATATTTTGGCAAAAAAGTCAGCATTATTCATAATCAGTTAAGTAAGTAAATAGCAATTATTTTATACTTTTTAAACTAGGATTAGATATTTTCTTAACGATAATTGATAGTCAACTAAAGCGCATAGTCATAACAAGTTTTTCTATCAAGTCCGGTAATTTTAGCAGCAATTTTAGCGCTAGATGATGGGCTAAGTTCTGTTAATAAAATAGGCATTATTTTAGTTAGCATCTCTAATTGATTATGTTGGCTACTGATTTTAGCAGGTGTGATAATTAGCACAAATTCACCGTTTTGATGTTTTTTATCTGCTAGTAACCACTGCAAAATGATATCAATAGTATCAGTTTTAATAGTCTCAAATTGCTTGGTTAACTCTTTGGCAAGACAGATAGTTCGCTTGCTGTTTAAAATTTTTTTCATCAAGATTAAAGTAGCAACAATACGTTTGGGAGATTCATAAAAAATACTAACCTGTTTTGCATAAAGCAAACTTTTAATAAGCGCGGTTTTAGCGCCTATTTTAGTTGGCATAAAGCCATAAAATGACCAAAAGTTGCTACTAATGCCACTTGCGCTTAATGCAGTAATAACAGCACTAGGTCCTGGAATTGGCACAACAGTAATACCAGCCTTTTTAGCAGCACTAACAAGTACAAGCCCAGGGTCGCTAATTAGTGGTGTGCCAGCATCGCTAATCAAAGCAAAACTTTTCCCATTCTGTAATTGTTGAATAATTTTAGGAGTTTGCACCGCCTCATTATGCTCATAAAAACTGATAATAGGGCGATTTATCTGATAATGATTTAGCAGTAGTTTGGCATGCCTGCTATCTTCTGCTAAAATAGTATCAACAGCAGATAACACCTCTATGGCACGTAAACTTATATCTGCTAAATTGCCAATCGGAGTGGCAACAATAAATAATGTTTTTTGCATAATGAAAACTAAAAATATTGGCAAACAGGCGGAAGATTTTGCTCTAACCTTTCTCAAACAACAAGGGCTAAAGTTAGTTAAACGTAATTATTTTACCAAACTCGGGGAAATAGATTTAATTATGCTTGATACTGATGTTTTAGTATTTATAGAGGTGCGCTATCGCAAAAGCGAGAACTTTTTGGCTGGGTTTGAAACTGTTGATAGACGCAAACAAACCCATATCTTAAAAGCCGCTAAATATTTCATTGTCCAAAACAGCAAATATGCTAGTTTTATGTCCCGTTTTGATATTATTAGTCTGCACGCTGACTTAAAATACCCTAAAATGTCAATTTGGCAACGGCTAAGACTTAAAAAGTCGCCCAAGCCAGCACAACTTGATTGGATTCAAAACGCAATGGGATATGATTGATGATTAACAAAATTACTCTAATTTTACTCAGTGTAGTAATGCTACTATTAAGCTCTTGTGTTGCTACCAGTGTAGGCGTGGTGGGCGCAATTTCTGCTATTAACCAAGACCGCCGTAGTGTTGGCACTGTAGTAGATGATGAAACCTTAGACTTATTTTTGGAAAATTGGATTAACGACAATCCAATTGCCGCTGATGGAAGAGTTGACTTTAGCGTTTATAATCGCAATGTGCTTATGACTGGCGAGGTGCCAAATGAACAGGTAAAAAATGCTATCGAACAAGCAATGCTGAAACAAAGAGAAGATATTGTGCGAGTAATTAACGAATTAAGAGTAGCGCCTAACCGCAGTTTTGCTCAGCGCTTAAATGATATTAAGACCAAATTGCATATTGAATTATTATTTTATAACCAAGAGGTTTTCCACCCCAGCCACGTTTTAGTTGTAGTTAATAATAACACCGCCTACCTGCTAGGTTCAGTTACCGAGCGCGAGGCAAGAAGCGCCACCAAACAAGCAACAAAGGCAGCGGGTATCAAACGCATTGTTAAATACTTTAATTATTTGGCAAAACCTCCCAAAACAGAAATTGAACGCGCTAAAAAACGTGAGTTAGAATTGCAACAGCAACAAGAAAGAATGAGAAAAATAGAAGAGCTAGAGCAACAAAAACAAAAAATTCAAGATGAAATAAATAAAATTCAATAATAGAAAAATCTATCTCGCGACACGCTACTAAAGAACAATTTTCATCAACCCCAATAAGCTAACTATAATCAAACCTACACCTACCCACCTTTTAAATAACACTTGATTGGATAAAATTTTATTATGAGCCAATAAACCCAAATGGTGTCCTACATAAGCAATAGGTAATAATATCAAAGCCAATAACCAATGAATACTTACTCCAAAAGTCACAAAAGTTGCCATCTTAATAGTTACCAAAATAAACCATAACACAAATAAAGTATTACGCAGATAATCAAGCCTCACATGACGTAAATACACCGCAACCATCATCGGCGCCCCAGTTAGCGACAGTCCAGCAACATAACCGCCCAGCCCCAACAAAAACTTATCTACCCAAGCACTACTACTATAAGGAGATACGCCCAACACCCACATAAGCGCATAACTAATAGCAATACCATAAATCGCAACACTTAATAAATCCACAGGCAAACTGATGAGTCCGAACACCCCCACCAAAGCCGGCGGTAATATCCACCACAGCGAATATCTCAAATAACCCCAGTCCACCTGTCTTAATGTTGTTTTTAACATAAGAGATGTAAAAAACAATAAATGAACACCAATAATCGGCAACCAATAAAGCGGTGACTCTCCGACCAATAAAAGTAGCGGCAACCCCAACGCCGCCCCTCCAAAACCCAAACCAGTGCGCACAAAACCAGTCCAAACAAAAATCAGCCCAATTAACACCCAATCAATAGCAGTGAACATTAAAGCTTACCAACTCGGTGATTTTGTTTGTATGTTTGCATAATTTAGGCAATATAATTTTTTATCATCTCAACAAACATTATTAAATAGGTTGTTATTGTTTTAATAGGTAACCTCGCTCATAATTTTATACCAGTGCTTTTATATTTATTTATAATTTGTAACATACAGCTCCCTAGTATAAAAGCACTAAAACACTATGAGTTTTATTCAATCACCTCCGCAATTAAGCAAGCAACTTAGTGATGATTTTATACTGATATCCTGCTTAGAACATTATCTGCTAAGCTGACATACTTACAAAAGCCAAACCTGATTTGGTAGCCATGGCAGCCTTATCCGCAGGTGAACTTTATCAGCAGCAACTAAGCGAACATCAATTAGAACCTGAGCTTATACACTAGGACGCTTGGGGGTAATAGAATTAATCGTATTATGAGAATGGTAATTGGCATTTGTATGGTAAAAAATGGTTTGTTTCTGCTGTGCACGCCGATATGGCGCTGACACTAGCGCGTCCTGAAAATAATCCAACAAATGCAAAATAATTAATTTTATTAACCCAACTAAAAAAAGGCGAGTATAATCAGGGGGCTGATTAATGTTTTTTTAATCATTTTAAAAAGGAGTTAAATGTGGAAACAACAGAAGTCGTGCAAACATTATTAGAAGCAAAAAAAAGCAAAGGCCTAAGTTTTGCCGATTTGGGTAAGTTCGTTAATAGAAGTGAGGTTTGGGTAGCATCGCTGCTATATAGACAATCAAGCGCCAGTGAGGAGGAAGCTGCAAAGATAGGCGCCAAACTTGGTGTTAAAAAAGATATCTCAAACAAATTAACTCAATACCCTACCAAAGGACTTGGGTATACAGTCCCAACCGACCCACTTATTTATCGTTTTTATGAAATAATACAGGTATTTGGAATGCCAATCAAAGCCGTTATACAAGAAAAATTTGGAGATGGCATTATGAGCGCAGTTGATTTTACTATGTCAATAGATAAGGAAAATAACCCCCAAGGTGACCGCGTAATAATTACTATGAATGGTAAATTTTTACCTTATAAAAAATGGTAATATAATAAACTTAAAATTAAAGGAGATATAATATGAGTGAAACAGTTAATGAAGTAATTTCAGCAAATGATGATTATGTAGCCAATTTTGGTAGCAGAGGTGATTTACCTATACCGCCCAAGCGACAATTTGCCATCCTTACTTGTATGGATGCTCGTCTGGATCCAGCAAAATACGCGGGACTTGCCGAAGGAGATGCTCACATTATTCGCAACGCAGGCGGCAGAGCTAGTGATGATGCTATTCGTTCTCTGGTTATTTCTTATAAACTGCTGGGTACAAAAGAGTGGTTTGTAATACATCACACTGGCTGTGGAATGGAGACATTTACCAACGAGGTTATGAGCGACTTACTATCATCCAGTCTTAAAACTGCAACCGTAGACTCATCTGGCTGGCATGACAGCAATGCTGGTGGTGGCACAATTGATGGAAAATACGTTAATTGGCTAACAATTAGTAATAATGAAAAAAGTGTGGTTGAAGATGTTATGCGTATTAAAAATAATTCAATGGTTCCAACCGATATTCCTATATATGGCTACATCTACGATTGCAAAACAGGTAAGTTAATAGAGGTGCCAGAAGCAACTGAAGCAGGCAGAGCGAGCTAAAGCTTAAAAAATAGTAATCAAAATCTGCAGCTAGATAGATATTACTATTAGCACAAAGCGACAAGTGAGGAAAGGAATAAATAATAATTATTCAATTTATCACTCTGGTCTGTTGTGGCGTGCTTTTTGGGACATATAGGTGTGCCACAGCCTTAGAGGCTGCGTTTATGTTAGTGGGCTTTATAGTGGATATACTTGCTTAGCGATTTGATAGTATGAGTTTACTGTTAACATTAATCGTTATAAGGCCCATTAACAGCATACTGCTTAATGATAACAATACTAAAAAATATAAAATCTCTCTTGCATAACTGGGAATTGAAACACTGAATACGCACAGCTATAAGAGACATAGCTTTGTGCTTTATACGTTTACTATCATTATTTATTAATGCTTAGCCAAAATCATGATATATAATTAGTCAGCACACATAATTATTTTTAGCGCCTAATTTTCCATTGGGCTTTAAATATGGCGTCTGTGGCATTAATTAGATAATTTTATAACTAACCTATACAATAAGGATAATCAATGAAATACACACATATTACAATTGGCCTAGTTTTGACGTTATTGAGTGCTAATATTTATGCGGTTGATGTTTTTAATCAAAAAAATATAGGCCTTGATGTTGCCAACCATATAGCAAAATCCAGTATTGAACATTGTCGCAAAAAGGGTTATCAAGTCGCTAGTGTGGTAGTTGACAGAAGTGGTAACTTACGAGCGGCAATGCGTGATGATTTAGCAGCAAGGCAAACTTTGGAAATTGCGCAAAGAAAAGCCAATATGGTTATTATGGCTGGTATTGCATCCGGCGCGTTTCGCGGTAGCAGAGGCGATATTCGTCAAGAACTTAATCATATTGACGGCTTAATTGTAATGCAAGGTGGTGTGCCTATTCGTTCTGGCGGAGCGCTTATTGGCGCAATTGGCATAAGTGGTGCTCCGGGAGGCAATATTGATGAATCTTGCGCTGTTGAAGCTTTAGCCAAAGTACAAGAAAGACTTGATTTCGCTGATGAGTAATAGCACTATAGTAGTAAATGGTCTAATAATAAAGCTAGAAACAATAACATCAAGTATTTAATAGAATAGGAAAATATCTTCCAAGCACTACTCATATCTTGGGGGTATTTGATAAGCATATAGACATAGTAAATAAAAATAACATTTAGCACCAGCACAATTACCAAGTAAATCCAACTAGAAAATACAATCAAGACCGGTAGTAAACTCACTAATACTAATAAAATTGTATAGAGCATAATTTGGGTGCGAGTAAATGCTAGACTGTGAGTAACAGGCAGCATAGGAATTTCAGCCTTAGCGTATTCTTTGTGCCGATAAAGTGCTAATGCCCAAAAATGTGGAGGTGTCCAAACAAAAATAATCAAAAATAAAGCCAAAGAAATTTCACTAATCTCACCAGTCACCGCAGTCCAACCCAAAATAGGCGGAGTAGCACCAGCAGCACCACCAATAACAATATTTTGTGGTGTAGCGCGTTTTAGATACATAGTATAGAACACCGCATAACCAACCAAAGATAATAAAGTAAGGGCGGCACTTAGATGATTGACGCCAAACCATAAAACCATAAAACCGATAATACCCAAGCTAAAGCCCCAAATTAACGCTTGGGTTCTACTAACTTTTTTTTGTGGCAATGGTCGCTTATCGGTGCGCGACATTTGCGCATCAATTTTTTCATCAATAATATGATTAAACACCGCAGCTGAGGCGGCAGATAAACCAATGCCTAATATCGCCAACATCAAAGTTGCTAATTTAGATAAAGGTTGTGGCGTTAATAACATTGCAACTAATGCGGTTAATAAAATTAGCGCCACTACTTTGAGCTTGCACATTGCAATTAAATCTTTATAAAGCATTAACCAACTCTAGAATATTTAAGCAACCGCTTCAGATCTTTGAGCGCTTTTTTAATATTAAAATTTAGTCCATCATAAGCAAGCACTACATTACCCAAAGGGTCAACCAAGAACAATGTTTGCGGCGCAAAATCTGCCAGTTGTGAGCTAGTATAATCATCTAAAGGTTTTATTGTAATATTGACCTTGTTAACATAGTCCTTGCTCGTTAGTAATAGACGTTGTAAGCGCTTAGCTTTGTCATTAGTTAATAGATGTAGAGTTTTTGCCTTGTTAAGCACAGTTTTACAAGTATTATCACAATACTCAGTCCGATACAATAGCGACCATCTGCCTTGCAAATAATCTACTTTTTTAAGTTGAATAATTGGCTTGATTAAAACACCATAATTAACAGTTTGAGCTATAAAAAAATTAGGATATAAGAAAAAAAACAAATTGCCAAGCACAATTGGAACAATAAAAATGGCTAGCAAAATAAATAAACTATTTCTTGACTTCATAACGATATTATAGATGCAATTTACAAGAATTAGATTATATTTGCGCTTTGTAAAATTTTGTTATTATATTTTATTAAGATTGACACCAATTGTTGTTCTATTCACAAATTGTATCTGTTTTATACAAATCAAATTTATATATATTTAACGAACGGCGCTTTTTGAATTTTGCTAGCGAAGGCACAAAGTAAATTTATTTGTATATGTTTTGCAAATTAAGAATAATTGTGCCTACATCTGCTCCTGCGGGGATACCTGTGGTGTTAAGATTTTCTTGGTCTGCTAGGTAGCGCATAATTATCATACCATCGCTACTTGCTGCTATTGTGCCATTACCATCAATATCTAGCCTATTATAACCTCTTTGTAAAAACTTAAGTATTTGTTGGTTATCTCTTTGTGCCTCAGTTGTAGTTGCATCGGTGGTATTTATAGTATTAGTAGGACCTGTTAAAAATCTGATAATTAGAATACCGTCAGTGGTAGTTAGCCTGCTACCATCATCGTCAATATCTAAGTTAAAGCGAGCGACCACTATTAGGGTGGTACTATCGCTAGTATTATTATAATTACTATCGCCAGCCTTAGTTGCGGTCAGAGTGGTGGTGCCTAGGCTTTGGGTGTTAATTAGACCGTCTTGGTTAATAGTTGCAACATCTGGGTTGCTAGAACTAAAACTAACAGCGCCTGAGCTTTGTCCGCCGCGTGTAGTTGCAGTTATGGTTGCCCCTATTTCTAAGATGTTGTCAACCATAATAGTAAAGCCAGTTTGGTCTGCTTTTATAATTGACCAGCTAAGAGTAGTTGTGCTTAAGCGATAGTTTGGGCTAGAGGCGCCTATGAGCGCTAAGCCTATATTGTAGTCGCCAACATTTGTTGCAGCTGTTGCGCCGCTTATAGTAAAGCTAATGTCATCACCCTCTATTATGCCACTGGTAATAGTTACGAGCACAATTCTTGTGCTAGTGTTGTAGATAAAGGTTTGCGAGCTGGCAAAAGTTGGAGTGATGGTCCTTGGACTAACGATAAGGCTAATACTTGCTTGTTCGCCGCTGCCCTCTCTGGTGGCAGTTATAATCGCAGTGCCAGCGCTTGATATGGTTAGTGTGCCTATGTTTGTATCACCAAAGCTGGCAACACTTGGGGTGCTAGAGACAAAAGTTATTGCCCCAGTTGGACTAACCCCACCTTGGGCTATGATGTTTTGGCTAGCAACACCATAGATGATAGTTCTTGGATTATTGCCAATAATAATAAAGTCATCACTAATTATTAAGCTAAAGCTAGTGCTAACCATAGCCCCATTACCATCATCGGCGGTGATGGTTATAGTTGAAATCCCTACTGTTGCTGGGGTGCCAATTATGCTGGTATTAGCGCTATCAAACATTAGACCATCTGGCAGATTAAAAGCGCTAATGGTTAAGGTATCGCCGTTGGCATCATTAAATGTATTAGCTGGAATAGTAAAGATAAATGGATTTCTAAGCGGGGCGGTTTGGTTTGTTATAGGATTTGTGACAGTGGGCGTGGTATTTACAATAGTTAGTAGATAACTATCCCCAATATCACGGTAGTTATCCCCACCACTTTTGGTAGCGCTAATAGTAGTGGTGCCTAAGCTTTGCGCGCTAATTATACCGTCTTGGGTAATAGTTGCAACATCTGGGTTGCTGGACCTAAAACTAATAGCGCCTGTGCCGCTACCACCAGTTGTGGTTGCAAAACTAGTTGCGGCATTTGCTAAAGTTGAACTACCGCTGATTACAAAATCAGCTTGGTCAGCTCTTTCAACCATTATTGAGTGAGTAGCGCTGGTGTTAAAGTAGTTTTTACCGCCGTCTTTGGTTGCGGTAATTATAGCCGCACCTACACCAGTTGCGGTAATGATGCCATCGGCGGTAATAGTTATAATTGCTATATCACTAGAATCATAACTAACAACGCCATCACCACTACCCGGCTCTACTATCACAACAGCGCTAGTTGCGCCAAATATTAAAGTGTCACTAGCAGTGATACTAAATGGACCTTGGGCTACTTGTCTGATAATTAATTGATAACTAGCAACCGCAGAATTATAGCCACTAGTCCTTGTAGCACTGGCAACAATACTTATTGTGCCAACATTTACAATAGTAATAATACCACTGGTAGCACTAACTATTGCAACATCTTCATCGCTTGAGCTATAAGTAATGGTGGTCCTAGCAGTTGCTATTCTGCCAACAGCAGTGGCGCTATCAGGCGCATAATCTATGCTTAAGGTGCCACCTATAATACTAACTACTTGGTCAGCTCTCTCAACTACTAGCAGATGAGTAGCGCTGGTATCTAGATAGTTTCTGCCACCATCCCTAGTTGCGGTAATGGTAGCCTCACCCGCACCAGTTGCAGTAATAATACCATCGGTGGTAATAGTTGCAATTGCTATATCACTAGAACTGTAAGTAATAGTGCCATCACCACTACCTAGGTTTACTATCACAATAGCACTCGTTGCGCCAAATATTAAAGTATCACTAGCAGTAATAGTAAATGGTTCTTGAGCTGCTTGGTTAATAGTTAGTAGATAGCTATCGGTTGATGCGGCATAATTAGTAGTTGCAGCAGCGCTTACTATAATATTGACTGTGCCAGCATTTGTAATAGTAATAGCGCCGGTGTTTATGTTAATTGTTGCAACATCACTAGCTATTGGGTCTGCGGCATAACTAATTACTCTACCTTGGGTATTAGTTGGTGCTTGAGCGCTTAGAACACCACTAGGGACATAAGTGGCAGTCCTGTCATCACCAGCATCAATAGCAGCTGTGGTATTTTGGATGACTAGTAGTTGATAACTGGCGCTGATGTTGTTATGATTAGCAACTTGTTTGGTAATGGTAATAGTAGTTATGCCAACATTAGTAGCGGTTATGGTGCTGCCCTCAATTGTGGCAATGCCAGCTTCACTAGCACTAATTGTTAGTGTGCCTTGTAGTTGGTCATTAGTAGCAGTTGCGGTGGTTGTTTGTCCTACCATGAGTCTGGTGGCATTGCCAGTAATATCTAGTTCGGATTGCTGAGCTGAGGCTACTACCCAGTTAATAGTTATTGGGATTAGTATGTAGTTAGGACTATCACTGCCTTCAATGGCGCTAATATCAAAAGAGTAATCACCAGCATTGGTTGCTGTTTGGTCGCCATTTATGGTGAGGCTCACCTGCTCGTGCCCACTAACAAGATTGGTAATAGTGGTAGTTACTGTAATAGCAGCACCGCTATAAATAGTGGTAGTGCTACCGATGGCAATAGTTAGTGTTAATGGGGCAACATTTAGTGTATAGCTATCAGCTGCAGAGTTGTAATTATTATCACCAGTGTTGGTGGTACTAATAATAGTGCTGCCAACGCCAGTAATTGTAATATCGCCGTTTGTGGCTACCGTTGCAACGTCTGGGTCAGATGAACCATAACTACTAACAACAGTAGCAGACACACCTGTTGCTGGGCGACTTAAGCTTTCACCAAATATTATAGTTGTATCAGCCCCTAGGCTAAATGCGCTTTGGTCTGCTTTTATAATTGACCAGCTAAGAGTAGTTGTGCTTAGGCGGTAGTTGCGACTAGCAGCGCCTATAAGTACTAGGTCTATATTGTAGTTGCCAACATCAGTTGCAGTTGCTGTACCGCTTATGCTAAGGCTAACATCATCAGTACCTACTATACCGCTGGTAATAGTTGCAAGCACAGTTCTTATGTTGGTGTTATAGATAAAGGTCGATGAACTAGCAAAGGTTGGGGTGATGATCCTTGGATTAACAATAAAGCTAACACTTGCTTGTTCGCCCGTCCCATCTCTAGTGGCAGTTATAATTGCAGTCCCAGCGCCTAATATAGCTAATACGCCTATGTTTGCATCACCAAAGTTAGCAATACTTGGAGTGCTGGAGCTAAAAGTTATTGTCCCAGTTGGACTGAGCCCACCTTGGGCTATGATGTTTTGGCTAGCAGCGCCATAAACAACGTTTCTTAAATTACTACCAACAATAATAAAATCACCACTAACTGTTAAGCTAAAGCTAGTGCTAACCATAGCCCCATTACCATCATCAGCGGTGACAGTTATATCTGAAACTCCTACTGTTGCTGGGACGCCAGTTATGCTGGTATTAGTGCTATCAAACATTAGACCATCTGGTAAGGTAGAAACACTGATAGTTAAGGTGTCGCCGTTGACATCATTAAATGTATTAGCTGGGATAGGTAAAGTAAATAAGTTTCCTAGTGAGACAATTTGGTTTGGTATAAGGTTTGTAACAGTAGGGGTGGTATTGGTAATAGTTAGTAGATAATTATCACTAATATCATGATAGTTGTCCCCGCCACTTTTAGTAGCGCTAATAGTGGTGGTGCCTAGGCTTTGCGCGTTAATCATACCATCTTGGGTAATAGTTGCAATATCTGGGTTGCTGGAGCTAAAAACAATAGCCCCTGTGCCGCTACCACCAGTTGCGGTTGCAAAACCAGTTGCGGCATTTGCTAAGGTTGAGCTGCCGCTGATTACAAAATCAGCTTGTTCAGCTCTTTCAACCATTATTGAGTGAGTAGCGCTAATGTTAAGGTAGTTTCTACCACCATCTTTGGTTGCGGTAATTATAGCCTCACCTACACCAGCTGCAGTAATGATACCATCGGCGGTAATAGTTATAACTGCTATATTACTAGAATCATAACTAATAACACCATCACCACTACCCGACTCTACTATCACAACAACGCTAGTTGCGCCAAATATTAAGGTATCACTAGCAGTGATGCTAAATGGGTCTTGGGGCGCTTGTGTGATGACTAATTGATAACTAGCAGCTGCAGAGTTGTAATTATTATCACCAGTATTAGTGGCGCTAATGATAGCGCTGCCAATGCCAATTGTTGTAATATCGCCATTTGTAGCCACCGTTGCAACGCTCGGATTAGATGAACCATAACTACTGGCAACAGTAGCAGAGACCCCTGCTGCTGGGCGACTAAAACTAGCACCAAATGTTATAGTTGTATCAGCGCCTAGGCTAAATTGGCTTTGGTCTGCTTTTATAATTGACCAGCTAAGAGTAGTTGCGCTTAGGCGGTAGTTGCGACTAGCAGCGCCTATAAGGACTAGGTCTATATTGTAGTTGCCAACATCTGTTGCAGTTGTTACACCGCTTATAGTTAGGCCAATATCATCAGTGCTAACTATGCCACTGGTAATAGTTGCGACCACAGTTCTTGTATTGGTGTTGTAGATAAAGCTTTGTGGGCTAGCAAAGGTTGGGGTCAGAGTTAAGGGCTCTACGGTAAAAATTATACTACTCTCATCATCGCCCCGCCTTGCAGTAATTAAAGAGGTGCCAACACCAACAATAGTAATTAAGCCAATATTTGGGTCGTCAAAACTTACAACACTCGTAGCGCTAGAAGTCCAAGTTATTGGTATTGTTTGGCTATCATTGCTGGTAGCGTCAATAGTAATTGGGAGATTGTTATAACTAACTGTGCTATCGCCGCCAACAATTATCAAGTTAGTAGTGGTAATAGTAAATGCAGCTGCAATATTATGTATGCTAACAGTTGCTATTTTTGCGGTATTTAGTTGGTTACTGGCTACAATTTGCACCCTGACATTATCACCAACACTAACCACCCCGCTTGCATCTGTATAACTACCACCGTTAATAGAATAGCGCGCGTTGCTGCCTTCGATACTAATAGTAAATGTGCTTTGTAGGTCTTGGGTATTGGTAGCAACTATAATAGCATCAGAAGTGACGGTTGCGCTTAAGGCAACATCACCTATAGCATCAAAACTAAATGGGACTATTAAACAACTGCCATCACCCACAACATTAATAGTAAAACTTTGCAAATCTTCAAATTCACCATCGCTAACAATAAGTTCTAGGTCATAAATGCCAATATCACCACAGCTGGAAGTACCTACAAGACTATTTCTACTAATTTTACGAATGCGTTCATTACCTCTATCAGCAACAATAATATTGCCAATGACATCAATTGCAACACCACTTGGTTCACTAAATCTAGCCATTGTGCTAGTGCCATCAGTAAAACCGTCACTACTACCAGCAATAGTGGTTACTACACCGTCTGGGGTAATTTTACGAATGCGATGATTATCTCTATCAGCAACAATAATATTGCCCAAAGTATCAATTGCAACACCACTTGGAGCACTAAATCTAGCGGTGGGGCTAGCACCATCAACAAAACCAGTTTCACTACCAGCAATAGTCCTTACTATGCCATCTGGGGCAATGCTACGAATGCGGTGATTATCTCTATCAGCAACAATAATATTACCCAAAGCATCAATTGCAACACCACTGGGGTCACTAAATCTAGCGGTAGTGCTAGCACCATCAGCAAAGCCAGTCTCACTACCAGCAATAGTGGTTACTGTACCGCTTGTGCTAATGCTACGAATGCGGTGATTATCTCTATCAGCAACAATAATATTACCAAGAACATCAACTACAACAGCTACTGGGGCATTAAATCTAGCTGTTGCGCTAGCACCATCAATAAAAAAACCAGATTGACCACCAGCAATAGTGCTTACTACATCGCCTGTGCTAATTCTGCGAATACGATTACTACCGGTATCAGCAACAATAATATCGCCAAGGGCATCAATTGCAACACCACTTGGAAAAATAAATTGAGCTGTTGCGCTAGCCCCATCAATAAAACCCAAATCACTACCAGCAATAGTTCTCACTATGCCCTCTGGACTAATGTTGCGAATACGATGATTAATAGTATCAGCAACAATAGTATTGCCAATGGCATCAATTGCAACACCTGATGGGTTACTAAATCTAGCAGTGGCGCTAGCGCCATCATCATTATCAGACACACCATCTCCTGCCAAAGTAGTTACGACTGCGTCAATAGCTAGCCAACTTGGTAATGTGGCGCCTAGCGCTGCGCTAAATTCAAGGTTGACACCATCAGCATCACTGGCGTTTAAGTCATATTGGTATAGACTATTAACTCTAGCAGTAGTAATGGGAACGCTAATAAAAATAGGAACAAATTCGTTAATATTATTAACACTAATATTAAAGATTTTAGTTAACTGATGTATAGTATCACTAACGGCAATAATAATTTCATAACTATTTTGGGTCTCAAAGTCAGGGCTATGGTCAATAACTAATTGATTACCGCTACTAATGCTAAAACTAGCGCTATCCGCACCGCCAACAATACTAAAAGTGAGACTTCCAGGATTATCACTATCATCAGCGCTAATGGTGGCAATAATGCTGTTTGTTAAAATATTTTCAACAATGGTAGTAGTGCTAAGCGCTAAATTGGTTGGAGTGGCAGGACAACTACCATCATTTGCTACAATAATATCAAAACTTTGCAAATCTATAAGTTCGCCATCACTAACAATAAGTTCTAGATTATGAATACCAATATCATCACAACTACGAGGAGTGCCCACAAGATTATTTCTATAAATTTTACGAATGCGATGATTAAGGTTATCGGCAATAATAATATCACCGCTAGTGTCAATTGCAATACCCGTTAGCGAATTAAATCTAGCCGTGCTAACAGTGCCATCAGCAAAATCGCCATTTCCAACGCCTACCGTACCCGTACCAGCAATAGTGTTTACTGTCCTACCTAGGGTAATGCTACGAACGCGGTGATTATCGCTATCAGCAACAATAATATTGCCAAGAGCATCAATTGCAACACCAAATGGAGTATTAAATCTAGCTGTGATGCTAGCGCCATCAGCAAAACCAGTTTTACTACCAGCAATAGTCCTTACTATGCCATCTGGGGTAATGCTACGAATGCGGTGATTAACGCTATCAGCAACAATAATATTGCCAAGAGCATCAATTACAACACCCCTTGGGGAAAAAAACATAGCTGTGTCGCTAGCACCATCATCAAAGCCAACACTACTACCAGCAATAGTGGTTACTATGCCATCTGGGGTAATACTACGAATGCGGTGGTTACCACTATCAGCAACGATAATATCGCCACTAACGTCAATTACGATAGCCTCTGGGGAATTAAATCTAGCTGTGGCGCTAGCGCCATTTGTAGAACCTATTGAAACTGTACCAGCAATAGTGGTTACTGTGCCATCTGCGCTAATGCGACGAATACTATGGTTCCTTTGGTCGGCAACAATAATATTACCGCTAGCGTCAATTGCAACACCCGTTGGGAAAGCAAACATAGCTGTAGCGCTAGCGCCATCAGCAAAATCTTGCGTACCATTACCAGCAATAGTGCTTACTGAACCGTCTGGGCTAATGCGACGAATACGGTGATTATTGCTATCAGCAACAATAATATTAGCGCTAGCATCAACTGCAATACCTCTTGGTTCTTGAAATCTAGCTGTGGTGCTAGCACCACCAGCAATAGTGGTTACGACTGTATCAATAGTTAACCAACTTGGTAATTCGGTACCTGATGCTGCGCTAAAGACAAGATTGTCATTGTCAGCATCGTTAGCCCTTAAGATATATTGGTATAAACTATTAAATCTAGCACTAGTAATTGGAGTGCTAGTAAAAGAAGGGGTGCTGGGAGGGGGTCTGGTAGTAACACTAAATATTGCCCTTATTGCGCTATCTCCAAAACCTACGGTTAAGGTAGCAACAGTTTGAGTGTTAAACTCACTACTAGATAAAACTTGGGCAGTAACAGTAACACCCGCGGTAACTATGCCCTCAGCTGCAGTTGGCGCACTAGCGCCTATAGTATAAGAACCACCTTCAATGCGAATACTAACAGTGCTGTCAAAACCGCTAATAGTCACTATATTAGAAGTAATTAGTGTATTTGGTGTTACATTTGTTAACGCAATAAAACTAAAAGCCTCTGGAGTGGTGTCTGCCACTACTTCTAATAAAACATTAGCGCTGATATCATTATAGTTACTATTGCCAGCCCTAGTTGCAATGATGGTGGTAGTGCCTGGGCTTTGAGCACTAATTACACCGTCTTGGCTGGCAGTCGCAATAGTTGGATTACTAGAGCTAAAACTAATGGTGCCTGTGCTTTGTCCGCCGCTAGCAGTTGCAATTGTAGTTGCTCCTGCTTCTAAGAGGCTACTAACCACAATGGTAAATCCTATTTGGTCTGCTTTTATAATTGACCAGCTAAGGGTAGTTGTGCTTAAGCGGTAGTTGGGGCTATCAACGCCTGTTAGTTCTAGGTCTATATTGTAGTTGCCAACATCTGTTGCCGTTGTCGTATCACTTATAATAAGGCTAACATCATCAGTACCTACTATGCCGCTGGTAATAGTTGCAAGCACAGTTCTTATGCTAGTATTGTAAATAAAGGTTTGTGAGCTGGCAAAGGTTGGGGTAATGGTTCTTGGATTGACGATAAAGGTGATACTTGTTTGTTCACTAGTGCTATCTCTAATAGCAGTTATGATAGTAGTGCCAACGCCTAATATAGTCAGCGCGCCTATGTTTGTATTACCAAAACTAGCAACACTTGGAGTGCTAGAGACAAAAGTTATTGCCCCAGTTGGACTAACACCACCTTGGACTATGATATTTTGGGTAGCAGCGCCATAGACAGTATTTCTTGGACTATTGACAATAATAAGTCTATCTGTAACTTCAGGTCTATTGCTAACTATTAAATCATCCCCTGCGCCAACTGTAAAACCCCTGCCCGCGGAAAGAGTGTTATCATTAAACCTAAGAGCCATAACTGTTTGCTCAGAAGTAACCGTAGCGCCAATCCATCTAAATCTGAGTGAAGCTAAAAGGGTATCAGTAGGTGAAGTAATTAAGTCGCCATCATCATCATCAATTGTCCAAGCAACTCTAACATAGCTGTCAGTATCATCTGAGTTGTCAACAGTAGAACCAGTTTCAGTAACACCACCTTGAAGCGGCAGTATAGGGTCAATACTAGCATCACCATCTACAAACTCTATAAAATTGCTATCATAGAAAAGAAAAAAACCTGCTCCATTAACCGCATTTGTTGAAGATGTGTCAGTAGCAAATGTGTGTTCTATACTAAGAGTAAACTCTCCATTTGGCAGAGAGTAAGTACTAAAAATATTTGTATCAATATCAAAATTAACAGTTTGTGTAGCCGCTATAGCTGATGATGACAACAGCAAAAACAAAACACTTAGTAGCGCTTTTACAAGTTTAATTTTTATAACTTAGCTCCTAACAATCCTTTATTGATACATGTTTTCAAGATGATCGCTAATTTCCCCAGAACTTCTTGTTGCGCCACTTCCAGCCAAATCATCAACATTAAGATTTTCTTGGTCTGCTAAATAGCGCATAATTAGCATACCATCACTGTTTGCTTCTATTGCACCATTACCATCAATATCCAAACTATCATAACCTCTTTGTAAAAAATCAAATATTTGTTGGGCATTTCTTTGTGCATCAGTTGTAGTTGCATCAGTGGTATCTATGGTATCAGTAGAACCTGTTAAAAATCTGATAATTAAAATACCATCGGTGGTAGTCAATCTTCTACCGTCACCGTCAATATCTAAAGTGAAGCGAGCAACTACTTCTAGCAAAATACTATTGCTAATAATATCATTGTAATTTCTACCTCCTGCTTTGGTTGCGGTAATAGTAGCCTCACCTAGACCATCTGTGCTAATAATGCCGTTTACATCAATAGTGATAATACCACTTGGGTTAGCAGCATAGGTGATGGTGCCATCACCACTACCTGAGTTTACTATCACAACAGCGCTAGTTGCGCCAAATATTAAGGTATCACTAGCAGTGATACTAAATGGGCCTTGGGCTACCTGTCTGATAATTAATTGATAACTAGCAACCGCAGAATTATAGCCATTAGTTTCTGTAGCACTAGCAACAATACTTATTGTGCCAGCATTTACAATAGTAATAATACCACTGGTAGCACTAACTATTGCAACATCTTCATCGCTTGAGCTATAAGTAATGGTGGTCCTAGCAGTTGCTATTCTGCCAACAGCAGTGGCGCTATCAGGCGCATAATCTATGCTTAAGGTGCCACCTATAATACTAACTACTTGGTCAATTCTCTCAACTATTAGTAAATGAGTAGCGCTGGTATCTAGATAGTTTCTGCCACCATCCCTAGTTGCGGTAATGGTAGCCTCACCCGCACCAGTTGCAGTAATAATACCATCGGTGGCAATAGTTGCAATTGCTATATCACTAGAACTGTAAGTAATAGTGCCATCACCACTACCTGGGTTTACTATCACAATAGCACTCGTGGCGCCAAATATTAAAGTATCACTAGCAGTAATAGTAAATGGTTCTTGGGCTGCTTGGTTAATAGTTAGTAGGTAAGTATCGGTTGATGCGGCATAATTAGTAGTTGCAGCAGCGCTTACTACAATACTCACTGTGCCAGCATTTGTAATAGTAATAGCGCCGGTGTTTATGTTAATTGTTGCAACATCACTATTTATTGGGTCTGCGGCGTAGCTAATTACTCTACCTTGGGTATTAGTTGGTGCTTGAGCGCTTAGAACACCACTAGGGACATAAGTGGCAGTCCTGTCATCACCAGCATCAATAGGGGTTGTGGTATTTTGGATGACTAGTAGTTGATAACTGGCGCTGATGTTGTTATGATTAGCAACTTGTTTGGTAATGGTAATAGTAGTTATGCCAACATTAGTAGCGGTTATGGTGCTGCCATTAATTGTGGCAATACCAGCTTCACTAGAGATGATTGTTAGTGTGCCTTGTGGTTGGTCATTAGTAGCAGTTGCGATGGTTGTTTGTCCTACCATGAGTCTGGTGGCATTGCCAGTAATATCTAGTTCGGATTGCTGAGCTGGGTCTATTGTCCAGCTAATAGTTGTTGGGATTAGTATATAGTTAGGACTATCACTGCCTTCAATGGCGCTAATATCAAAAGAGTAATCACCAGCATTGATTGCTGTTTGGTCGCCACTTATGGTGAGGCTTACCTGCTCGTGCCCACTAACAAGATTGGTAATGGTGGTGGTTACTATAATAGCAGCACCAGTATAAATAGTGGTAGTGCTACCGATGGCAATAGTTAGTGTTAATGGGGCAACATTTAGTGTATAGCTATCAGCTGCAGAGTTGTAATTATTATCACCAGTGTTGGTGGCGCTAATGATAGCGCTGCCAACACCAGTGGTTGTAATATCACCGTTTGTGGCTACCGTTGCAACGTCTGGGTCAGATGAACCATAACTACTAGCAACAGTAGCAGAAACGCCTGTTGTTGGGCGACTTAAGCCCTCACCAAATATTATAGTTGTATCAGCCCCTAGGCTAAATGCGCTTTGGTCTGCTTTTATAATTGACCAGCTAAGAGTAGTTGTGCTTAGGCGGTAGTTGCGACTAGCAGCGCCTATAAGTACTAGGTCTATATTGTAGTTGCCAACATCAGTTGCAGTTGCTGTACCGCTTATGCTAAGGCTAACATCATCAGTACCTACTATACCGCTGGTAATAGTTGCAAGCACAGTTCTTATGTTGGTGTTATAGATAAAGGTCGATGAACTAGCAAAGGTTGGGGTGATGATCCTTGGATTAACAATAAAGCTAACACTTGCTTGTTCGCCCGTCCCATCTCTAGTGGCAGTTATAATTGCAGTCCCAGCGCCTAATATAGCTAATACGCCTATGTTTGCATCACCAAAGTTAGCAATACTTGGAGTGCTGGAGCTAAAAGTTATTGTCCCAGTTGGACTGAGCCCACCTTGGGCTATGATGTTTTGGCTAGCAGCGCCATAAACAACGTTTCTTAAATTACTACCAACAATAATAAAATCACCACTAACTGTTAAGCTAAAGCTAGTGCTAACCATAGCCCCATTACCATCATCAGCGGTGACAGTTATATCTGAAACTCCTACTGTTGCTGGGACGCCAGTTATGCTGGTATTAGTGCTATCAAACATTAGACCATCTGGTAAGGTAGAAACACTGATAGTTAAGGTGTCGCCGTTGACATCATTAAATGTATTAGCTGGGATAGGGAAAGTAAATAAGTTTCCAAGTGAGACAATTTGGTTTGGTATAAGATTTGTAACAGTAGGGGTGGTATTGGTAATAGTTAGTAGATAATTATCACTAATATCATGATAGTTGTCCCCACCGCTTTTAGTAGCGCTAATAGTGGTGGTGCCTAGGCTTTGCGCGGTAATCATACCGTCTTGGGTAATAGTTGCAATATCTGGGTTGCTGGAGCTAAAAACAATAGCCCCTGTGCCGCTACCACCAGTTGCGGTTGCAAAACCAGTTGCGGCATTTGCTAAGGTTGAGCTGCCGCTAATTACAAAATCAGCTTGTTCAGCTCTTTCAACCATTATTGAGTGAGTAGCGCTGGTGTTGAGGTAGTTTCTACCACCATCTTTGGTTGCGGTAATTATAGCCTCACCTACACCAGTTGCAGTAATGATACCATCGGCGGTAATAGTTGCAATTGCTATATCACTGGAGTCATAAGTAATAGTCCCATCACCACTACCCGGGTCTACTATCACAATAGCGCTGCTTGCGCCAAATGTTAGGGTATCGCCAGCGGTGATGGTAAATGTGCCTTGGATTGCTTGGTTAATAGTTAGTAGATAGCTATCGGTTGATGCAGCATAATTAGTAGTAGTTGCGGCACTGGCTATAATATTGACTGTGCCAACATTTATAATAGTGATAGCACCGCTATTGCTATCAATAGTTACAACATCACTAGCTATTGGGTTTATGGCATAGCTAATTAGTCTGTCTTGGGCATTGGTTGGTATTTGAGGACTTAGAACACCACTAGGGGCATAAGTAGCAGCCCTATCATCACCAGCATCAATAGGGGTTGTGGTATTTTGGATAACTAGTAGTTGATAACTGGCGCTGATGTTGTTGTGGTTAGCCACTTGTTTGGTGATGGTAATAGTAGTTATGCCAACATTAGTAGCGGTTATGGTGCTACCATTAATTGTGGCAATACCAGCCTCACTAGAGGTGATTGTTAGTGTGCCTTGTGGTTGGTCATTAGTAGCAGTTGCGGTGGTTGTTTGTCCTACCATAAGTCTGGTGGCATTACTGGTAATATCTAGTTCAGATTGCCGAGCTGCGGCTACTACCCAGCTAATAGTTGTTGGGGCAAATATGTAGTTTGGACTGGCGCTACCACTAATAGAGACACTAAATTGATAGTTGCCAACATTTATTGCAGTTTGGTCGCCGCTTATAGTTAGGGTAATAGCGCCGCTGTTGATATCGTCCTCAACAGCATTAGTTAGGCTAACTGCTATGGTTTGGTTAGTATTATTAAAGACAAGAGTATCAGTTGGACCAACACTAAGCCCAAGTTGTCTAGGATTTACCAATAGATTAATACTAGCTTGACTGCTACCTCTACTAGCAGTGATAGTAGTAGTGCCAATATCTATAATTGTTACAACACCACTATTTTCATCAATAGTAGCAACAGTGGGGATGCTAGAAGTCCAAGTGATTGGTTGTATTGGGTCGCCACCTTGGCTGGTAATGCTAATGGCGTCATCACCATAGATAGCAGTTATATCTCCTCCCACAATACTAAGGGGGTCTATATTAATACTAATAACAAAGCTAATAGTATCAGTGCCAACCGCATTGCTTGTGCTAAGTGTGTAGGTTGTGCTTTGTTGGGCTATAATTGGTGTGCCGCTTATAACAATATTACCACCGACCTCATTAATAGATAAACTAACAGGCAGAGTAGGTGTTATATTAAAAGTAGCTGGCGCCTCACCATTGTTGATAATAGTTAATGCTACAGGTTCGCCAGCTGATAATACCTGAGCGGTAGGGGTAACTAGTCTAGGGAAAGGGCTAAATACTCTAATCATCAACAGCGCTGAGGTTCTATCATTGCGACCAACTTCGTTAAGATTAATAGTTAGGGTAATATTGCCCTCAAAGTCTGGCGCTGGCTGATAGGAAATATCAACAATAGAGCTAGTGATGCCAATTATGTTGATATTACCATCAGCACCGCTATCTGTTGCCGACCAAACAACATTATCACCGTCTAAGTCAAAACCTAACAAATTAGCGATAGTAGTTGGTGATGTAGCGTTAAAGGCAATATTAACTATGCCTAAATCAGTAGTAGCAGGAAACCCATTAGGGAACTCAAAAACACCACCCCTATCCTCAGTGCAATTTACATCATGACGTTGCGCACTTAGGCAATTCTCCACAGCACCACTACCATCGTTATTATCAGGTTGATTAGCTGCAAAAAGGTCAATAAATCCCGGATAGGGGTCAAAACCGTCAACACCACCATTTGTATCTATGCCAAATTGAGTACCATCATTGGTATAGACCCAGTCTCCTTCACTGGCTATGTCATTAGCGCCTAAATAAAAGCTGTTCCCACTGCCGAATAAGTCTATTGCATGTAATATTTCAGCGCCATTATCAGCTCTAACTAAGTAGCCACCCTCTGCCTCAAAGTCATCTAATAACTCTTGATAAGTGCCACTCTGTCTAGCAAGGTATAAATGCCCGCCAAACACTGAAAAATCAGCTAATAAACCTCTCCTGCTACCAAGATTGCTAATTACTGGGGCTGTGTCGCTATTTTGGACAGTTACCATTAGTGTTTGACTGCTATCCTGCCCGTTTGCTTTATCTAAGGTAATTACCAACGGAGCACTACCCATTGTATTAGGGATAATGCTAAAGTAAAGCGCAGCAGTTGCTGGAACGCTAGTTAAAAGGGCGCTAGTTTGGATACTATTGGTGGCAAATGATACAACAGTCATTGGCTCGATGGTAAAGATATTATCACCTCCTCTCCTAGCAACACTAAATGTTGCTTGTTGGTCAATACCGTTATTATCAGCAACCAGTCCTGTTACATTTATGATGTGACGGATGGTATTGGGAGCATTTTTAGTAAGGGTAATGCTAGTAGTTGCTAAGGTAAAAGCAGGTGGAAGCACATCAACAATATTAATACCAGCCACAGCTGAAGCTTCTATATAGCCAGCATCTTCAGGGCTAATAGCGCTAATACTAATACTGCCAACACCAATAGGAGTTAGGATACTATTGCTAATACTGGCTGAGCCAGAACCTGAGCTAATGGTATAAATAACATCAGCTGTGCTGGAAGCCCCAGTTATAAAAGCGTTTAAATCTAGGGTTGATGTTGATAGTATAAAATTAGGAGGATTAAAGGCAAAACTAGATTGTTCAGCTTGGTTGATAGTCCAAGTAATAGTTGTTGGGCTAAATATGTAGTTTGGACTGGCGCTACCGCTAACACCAGTAGTAAAGGTGTAAGTGCCAACATTAAGCGCCGCATTAGCACCACTAATGCTAAGAGTAATAGCATCGCTGTTAATATCACTCTCAACAGCATTATTTAGGCTAACTGCTACGGTCCTAGTAGTATTATTGAAGACAAAACTGCGAATATCACTAATAGTAGTTGTTATCTCTCGGGCAGTAACAATTAGGGTAACACTTGCTTCGCCCTCACCACCTGCACCTATAATAATATCATTACTAGCAGTAATAATAGCCCTACCAACACCAGTAGTGCTAACCACACCAGTATTTGGGTCAATACTGGCAACCGCAGCATCACTAGATGTCCAATTAGAACCAGCAATATTGGTACTAAAGCTAGGATTATCACCATAAGTAGTGGTTGTATCTCCTTCTATAATGCTAAGAGATTCTAAATTAACACCAATAGCAAAGCTAATAGTATCAGTGCCACCTATATTACTTGCGCTAAGGGTGTAGGTTGTGCTTTGTTGGACCATGATTGGTATGCCGCTTATAACAATATTACCAACCACATTAATAGATAAACTAGCAGGCAAAGTAGGTGTTATATCAAAAACAGCTGGCATCCCGCCATTGTTAACAATAGTTAGTGATATAGGTTCGCCAACCGATAATACTTGAGGACTAGGGACAACTAGGTCAGGGGTGGAATTGGGCACACTAATCATTATCACCGCCGAGGTTCTACCAGTGCGACCGACTTCGTTAAGACTAATAGTTAAGGTAATATTGCCCCCGAAGCTTGGCGCTGGCTGATAGGAAATATCAACAATAGAACTAGTGATGCCAATTATGTTGATATTACCACCAGCGCCGCTATCTGTTGCCGACCAAACAATATTATCACCGTCTAAGTCAAAACCTAATAAATTAGCAACAGTAGTTGGTGATGTAGCGCCAAAAGGAATATCAACTGTGCCTAAATCAGTAGTAGCAGGAAACCCATTAGGGAACTCAAAAACACCACCCCTATCCACATCACAATCTATATCATTACGTCGTGGACTTAGGCAATCCTCCGCAGATCTAGCATTATTCGGTTCACCATCTGCAAAAATATCAATAAATCCCGGATAGGGGGCAAAACCGCCAGCCCCAGGGTTTGTGTCTACGCCAAATTGAGTGCCGTCGTTAGTATAGACCCAATCTCCTTCACTGGCTATATCATCAGCGCCTAAATAAAAGCGGTCATCATCACCGGGAAACACGCTTCTTACATGCCCTAGTTCAGCACCATTATCAGCTCTGGTTAAATAGCCACCCTCTGCCTCAAAGTCATCTAATAACTCTTGATAAGTACCACTCTGTCTAACGATGTATAAATGTCCGCCAAACACTGAAAAATCAGCTAATAAACCTCTCCTGCTACCGGGATTGCTAATTACTGGGGCTGTATCGCTATCTTGGACAGTTACCATTAGTGTTTGACTGCTATCCTGCCCGTTTGCTTTATCTAAGGTAATTACCAATGAAGCACTGCCCATTGTATTGGGGATAATGCTAAAGTAAAGCGCAGCAGCAGCTGGAACGTTGGTTAAAAAGGCGCTAGTTTGGATACTATTGGTGGCAAATGATACAACAGTCATTGGCTCGGTGGTAAAGATATTATCACCACTACTAGCAACACTAAATGTTACTTGCTGGTCAATACCACTAATATCAGCAGTAAGCCCTGTTATATTTATAATATGACGGATGGTATTGGGGGCATTTTTAGTAAGGATAATACTAGTAGTTGCTAGGGTAAAAGCAGGTGGAAGCGCGTCAACAATATTAATATCAGCCACAGCTGAAGCTTCCAAGTAGCCAGCATCTTCAGGGCTAATAGCGCTAATACTAATACTGCCAACACCAATAGGAGTTAGGATACTATTGCTAATACTGGCTGAGCCAGAACCTGAGCTAATGGTATAAATAACATCAGCTGTGCTGGAAGCCCCAGTTGTAGAAGCGCTTAAATCTAGGTTTGATGTTGATAGTATAAAATTAGGAAGAGTAAAGGCAAAACTAGATTGCTCAGCTTGGTTAATAGTCCAAGTAATAGTTGTTGGACTAAATATGTAGTTTGGACTGGCGCTACCGCTAACACTGGTAGTAAAGGTGTAAGTGCCAACATTAAGCGCCGCATTAGCACCACTAATGCTAAGAGTAATAGCGCCACTATTAATATCACTTTCAACAGCATTATTTAGGCTAACTGCTACGGTCCTAGTAGTATTATTAAAGGCAAAACTGCGAATATCACTAATAGTAGTTGTTATCTCTCGGGCAGTAACAATTAGGGTAATACTCGCTTCGCCATTACCACCTGTATCTCTAATAACATCATTGCTAACAGTAATAATAGCCCTACCAACACCAGTAGTGCTAACCACACCAGTATTTGGGTCAATACTGGCAACCGTAGCATCACTAGAGGCCCAAGTAGAACCAGCAATATTGGTACTAAAGCTAGGATTATCACCATAAGTAGTAGTTATATCTCCTTCTATAATGCTAAGGGATTCTAAGCTAATACCAATATCAAAGCTAATAGTATCAGTGCCACCTACACTACTTACGCTAAGGGTGTAGGTTGTGCTTTGTTGGGCTGCAGACGGCACACCGTTTATAACAATATTACTACCGACTATACTAATAGCTAGGCTAGCAGGTAAGGCAGGTGTTATACTAAAATTACTTAGCGGTGCTTCACCATTGTTGACAATAGTTAGTGATACAGGTTCGCCAACTGATAATGCCTGAGCGCTAGGGGTAACTAAGCTAGTAGGGATTGGATTAGGCACACTAATTATTATCACCGCCGAGGCTCCATCGGTGCGACCGACTTCATTAAGATAAATAGTTAGAGTATTTGTGCCAAAAAAGTCCGGCGCTGGTTGATAGGCAATATCAATAATGCTTACTGGGTTGGCAGGGTTTAGACCACCAGTAGCAAAACTACCGCCAGCGCCGCTATCTGTCGCCGACCAAACAATATTATCACCGTCTAAGTCAAAACCTAATAGATTAGCAATATTAACTGCTGATGTAGCGCCAAAAGGAATATCAACTGCGCCTAAATTAGCAGTAGCAGGCAGGCCACTGGGAAACTCAAAAACAGCGCCAATAACATCACCCCCACTACAAATTATATCATTGGCTATTGCTTCTAAGCAATTTTCTCTTCCTCCTCTACCATCGTTATTATTTGGTTCACTAGTTCGTGCAAATTCAAAAATATTTAAAAACCCCGGATAAACAACAAAGCCGCCGTTTCCAGATAATACGTCCACGCCAAATTGGGTGCCATCGTTAGTATAGACCCAATCTCCCTCACTAGCTATATCATTAGCCCCTAAATAAAAGCGGTCGTTTGGACCAGGGAACAATGCTCTTATATGTCCTAGTTCAGCAGCGCTCTCAACCCTAACTAAGTAGCCACCCTCTGCATCAAAATCATTTAATAAAGTATTATAGCTACCACTGCTAATAACACCATATAAATGCCCGCCAAATACTGAAATATCCTCTAAGGCGTTAGCAGCGCTAATTACTGGGGCTTGATTGCTATCTTTAACAGTTACTACCAACGTTTGAGTGCTACGCTGTCCATCTTCCCTGACCGAGGTAATTACCATCCCAGCGCTACCTGTTGCATCAGGGGCAATGGTAAAATAAAGAGTGGCAGTTACTGGGGCGATGGTCACTGAGGCATCAGTTTGGATGATATTGGTAGCAAATGATATAACAGGTTGTGGATTTTCGGTAAAAATATTATCACCAACCCTAGCAATACTAAACTCTAATCCTTGAACAGTTGTGCTAGCATCGGTGGCAATATCTGTAATAGCTACAATATGTCGAATAGTATTAGGCGAGTTTTTACTAAGGATAATGCTATGAGTTGCCAGAGTAAAAGCTAGAGTATCAACAATATTAATATCAGCGGTAATTGAAGTTTCCAAGTAATTAGTGCCTCCAGGGCTAATAGCACTAATACTAATACTACCAACACTAATAGGGCTTAGGATACTATTGCTAATACTGGCAGAACCAGAACTCGCGCCAATAGTATAAATAACATCAGCTGTGTCAAGAGCACCAATTATAAAAGCGCTTAAATCTAAGGTTGGTGTTAGTGGTATGGACTCAGGCGGAATAAAGATAAAATCAGTCTGCTGCCCCCGACTGATAGTCCAAGTAATAGTTGTTGGACTAATTATATAGTTTGGACTGGCGCTACCGCCAATGCCAATAATAAAGGTATAAGTGCCAACATCAATGGCTGTGCTGGTGCCATTAATTATAAGAGTAATATCATCAGCATCACTAGCTAGAATATTGTTTAGGGTAGTAGCTACGGTTCTAGTGGTATTGTCAAACATAAAACTAGTATCACCAATAGTAGTTGTTATCTCTCGGGCAATAACAATTAGGGTAATACTCGCTTCGCCCTCACCACCTGCATTGGTAATAATATCATTACTAGCAGTAATAGTAGTCCTGCCAACACCAGTAGTGCTAACCACACCAGTATTTGGGTCAATACTGGCAACCGCAGCATCACTAGATGTCCAATTAGAACCAGCAATATTGGCACTAAAGCTAGGATTATCACCATAAGTAGTGGTTGTATCTCCTTCTAAAATGCTAAGGGGTTCTAAGTTAACACTAATGACAAAGCTAATAGTATCAGCACCAGCCGCATTGCTCGCGCTAAATGTGTAGGTTGTGCTTTGTTGGGTCATAATTGGTATCCCGCTTATAACAAAATTGCCACTAACTAAAACAATAGATAAACTAGCAGGTAGGGCAGGCGTTCTACTAAAAGCGCTTGGCGCTTCGCCATTGTTGATAATAGTTAGTGATGACGGCTTGCCAACTGATAATACCTGAGCGGTAGGGGTAACTAGGGAAGGAAAAAGACTACGCACATTAATCATCGCCACTGCTGAGGTTCTTCTGTCAGTGCGAACAACCTCGTTAAGACTAACAGTTAGGGTAATACCGCCATGAAAGTCTGGCGCTGGTTGGTAGGTAATAGTGGTAGTGGCTTCAATGGTTATAGAAACGCTACCACCAGCGCCGCTATCTGTTGCTGACCAGACAATATCATCACCGTCTAAGTCAAAACCTAATAGATTATCAGCAATAATAATTGGTGATGTAGTGTTAAAAGGGATATCAAATCTACCTAAATTAGTAGCGGCAGGCAAACCACTGGGAAACTCAAAAACGCCACGAAAAAAAGTACTACACGCTGAGTCAGTAATAGAATTAGTCCTTACTTCTAGGCAATCTTCACCCCCACCGAAATTATTTGGTTCGTCATCGGTGAGCCCAAATTCAAAAATATTTAAAAACCCCGGATAAACAACAAAGCCGCCCCTCCCAGTTTCTGTGTCTACGCCAAATTGGGCGCCATCGTTAGCATAGACCCAATCTCCCTCACTAGCTATATCATTAGCCCCTAGATAAAAGCCGCCACTAGGTAATAATCCTCTTATATGTGCTAATTCAGCAGCGCTCTCAACTCTAGCTAAATAACCACCATCTGAATCAAAGGCAGTCAAGTGACTATTATAATTCCTAGTGAACCTTGTTATGCCATATACATGGCCACCAAATACTGAAAAATCTCGTATATCATCATCATCATCAAGAATAATAATTATTGGGGCTGTTGTATTACTATCTTGGACAGTTACTATTAGCGTTTGGCTACTATCTTGGCCATCTTCTGCTTTATCTAAGGTAATTACTAGCGAAGCGCTACCCGTTACATCAGCGGCAATGCTAAAGTAAAGCTTAGCACTTGTTGGGGTAGCAGTTAATAAGGCGCTAGTTTGGATACTATCGGTGGCAAATGATACAACAGGTTGTGGATTTTCGGTAAAAATATTATCACCAACCCTAACAATATCAATTATTAGTGTTGCTTGTTGGATAGCTACACCACCATCGGCAACAATGTTTGCAACATTTACAGTATGGCGAATAGTATCAGGGGAGTTTTTAGTAAGGGTAATAGCATTGGTTGCTAGGTTAAAGGTGCCATTAGCTTGAGAAAAAGTAGTAATTCCAATTAAAAATGATAGTATTATCAGTAATTTATGAGACATTGTTAATAATAGTTTATAAAAATTTAACTCCTCTTTGCCATTGTATTATACTTAAAATAAAGAGATAAAAAATATTTTTTTTATATTCTCATAATTCTAAAGCAATTATTGATTTAAAAGTTAGAAGCACCATCAATACGCTAACAATTAAGATATATTTCATAAATGATTTTAGGGATAGCTACTGAATGTAGGTGTTAGGAGGTGTAATTTATATTATTGTGCTATTAGTATGGTTAAGATTTATGATTATTGACTAATTGTTGTTTTTTAGGTGTATAATGGGGTGTTTAGTTATTAAGGTCATTAGATATGAGCGCGACTCAAACATTAGACAAGGCTGAGATTGAATTTACCGAAAATGCTGCCACTAAAGTAAAGACGCTGGTTGATGAAGAAAAAAATACTAAATTAAAACTGCGTGTTTATATTACCGGTGGTGGTTGTTCGGGGTTTTCTTATGGTTTTTCTTTTGATGAAAACTATAAAGAAGGTGATAGCAATGTGGTTAAAAAGGGTGTTGAGTTGGTGGTTGACCCGATGAGTTATCAGTATCTAAGAGGAGCGACGGTAGATTATTTAGAGGATTTACAAGGTTCAAGATTTATTATTCATAATCCAAATGCTACCACTACTTGTGGTTGCGGTTCGTCGTTTTCTGTTTAAATAACAGCTAAAATGATTGATTATATTCCCGGTCTGGCTAATGTTCCTGCCACTGAATCTAAAATTTCCTCTATTGATGGCAAAAAGGGGATTTTGGCTTATCGTGGCTATTCTATTGAGTCCTTAGCACACGACTGTAGTTTTGAGGAAGTGGCATTATTACTATTACACGGAGAAATTCCCAGCGCTGAGGAATTAGGCGATTTCCAAAAATCTCTACAAGATAAATACCGCACCAAAAGCAATATTAGCAGAATGATGTGGTCCTTGCCATTAAATGGTCATCCTATGGATGTGCTACAGATGGCAATAGCCGGTATGGCGACTTTTTATCCTGATGCCAAGGCTCAAACTCACGATTCCGAGCTTACACAAAATGCTATGTTGCGTATTATTTCTAATATGAGCACTTTGGTGGCAATGTGGCAACAAATTCGCAATGGCTATGACCCGCTTCCTCCCAGACGAGATATGGGTTATGCTGAGAATTTTTTGTATATGTTTTTTGGTGAAAATCCTAATGCCGATTTAATTAAATTATTTGATGCTTGTTTGGTTTTGCACGCTGAACATACTATTAACGCTTCTACTTTCTCAGCAATGGTAACCGCTTCTACTCTAGCTAATCCATTTGCTTCTATATCGGCTGCAGTAGGCACATTAGCTGGTCCTTTGCACGGTGGTGCCAATGAAAAAGTTTTAGATATGTTAGATGAAATTGGCACGGTTAAAAAAGCGCGTCCTTATCTGGAAAAATGTATTAAAAATAAGCAAGTAGTTTGGGGTATGGGGCATAGAGAATACAAAACCAAAGATCCGCGAGCAAAAATTTTACAAAAAATGCTAGAAGACTATATAAGCGCTAATAATGTTGCTCTAAGTAATCGTTTTGAAATTGCCTTGGAAGTAGAGAAAGTTTGCGAGGAATTATTAGGTCCGAAAGGAGTTTATCCCAATGTGGATTTTTATTCAGGTATTATTTATGCTGAAATTTTTGGTTTTCCATCTGATCAATTTACCCCAATTTTTGCTGTCTCGCGCTCTGCTGGTTGGATAGCGCACTGGAAAGAGCAGGTCAGCCATAATAGAATCTTCCGCCCTACTCAAATTTATATTGGCGAACCATTAAGAGAATATTAGTAATAACACTCAAACAATATTATCAATATCAATGAATTGGTGGGATAGAGTAAATTTCTCACTTAAATGTTGTCCTAGCGCTTGGACGCCATAGCGTTCGGTGGCATGGTGGCCGGCACTGATATAGGCGATATTGTTTTCTAAAGCAATATAAGGTGTTTGTTCTGATATTTCACCACTCAAATAAGCATCAACATTTAGATTTATTGCCTCATTAATCATATTCTGCGCACCGCCGCTACACCAAGCAATGCTGTTGATTTTGTCTTTTTTAGCGCCCACTATTAACGGCTTTCTAGCTAAGGTTTTATTGATTTTTTGCTCAAACTCGGTTAACGAAATTTTTAACATGCCCTGCCAAAGTAGAGAATTTGCTACTGGTGTTGGATTTTTAATGTCTAATTTATAGCCAAGTGTTATATTATTGCCAAACTTGATGTGGGCATCTAGTGGCAAGTGGTAAGCATAAAGGTTGATATTATGCTTTAATAATAGCGCTATTTTTTGACGTTTAGCGCCAATTAATTGGACAGGTTCATTTTTCCAAAAGAAACCATGATGTACTAAAATCGCATCAGCATTTAGGTTAATTGCCTTTTCAATCAATGCTAAATTGCTACTAACACCGGTAATAACATTATTAACACTGGTCTTGCCTTGAACTTGTAAGCCATTTGGACAATAATCAGCAAAATCATCAATAGCCAACAAGGTATCTAAGTATTGCTTTAAGTCAATATTGTTCATAAAATTTTTGTATTGTGGTTAGAAATAGATGGTTTTCTTCTGTTGTGCCGACGCTAACACGCAAGCAGTTTTCAAGCCCCCTTTGCGCAGACAGATTTTTAATAAGAATTTTATTATCAATTAGATAATTAAACAAGTGTGGAGCATTTTTTGTTCTAAATAGGATAAAGTTTGCCGCAGATGGATAAGTTTGTATTAGCTTTATTTTAGATAGCTCTTGAAATAGCAATTCTCGCGCAGCTTTTATGCGGGCTATTTGCTTATTTAATAGGGTGAAATTTTCTAAAAAGAAAATAGCGCTTAGTTGACTTAAGGTATTAATATTATAAGGTAGACGTAACTTATTTAATTGGCTTATAGTTGGTTTAGCTCCTAATAAAAAACCCAAACGCAGGCCTGCTAGACCCATTTTAGATAGGGTTCTCATTATCGTCAAATTAGGATAATTTTTAAGTTCGCCTATAAAACTTTGACCAGCATAAACATCATAAGCTTCATCAATAACTACCAAAGCATCACTAGCTTTTATAATAGTTTTAATGTGTTGGAGGTTAAACAAGTTACCACTTGGATTATTGGGATAGGCGAGGAAAATAATTTTGGGTTTGCGCTTGTTAATTAACGTTAAGCAAGTATCAATATCAAGTTCAAAGCGCTCATTAAGGGGCAGGCTTATGTGCTTTAAATGGGTGAATTTAGCAACCATATCATACATAGTAAAACTTGGACTTGGTGAGGCAACAATATCGCTCGGTCGGCATGCTAGCGCTAGTAATTGGATAATCTCATCTGAGCCGTTGCCAAGCAAAATGTCAAACTTAGAACTAACGCCAATATGCTTTTTTAATGCTTTTTTTAGCGCAATTGCCTGTGGGTCGGGATAGCGATTAAGCGTCATTTTTTGCGCTAAGTGTTGTTGGTATTGTTTGAGTAAGGCAGTTGGTATTGGGTATGGATTTTCCATTGCATCTAATTTAATAAAGCCCTCACTATTAGGCACTTCGTAAGCCTTAATTGCTAAAATTTCTTCTCTTAACCAGTTATTGATAAAATTCATATACTAATACGATTAGGACAAAGTTGGGCTTTGCCTAACTTATAAGCGGTTTTTAATGTTTGGTAAGTCCAATTTAGCGCGTTCTCACAGGCTATCTGTGTCTTTTTGTTTTGGACTAAACCAGCAATAATAGCAGCGCTTAGAGTGCAGCCTGAGCCATGGTATTGTTGTGGTAGTTTTTGGTAGTTATATTTTTGCAGCTGCTCGCCGTTTTTATACAAAGTATGACAAATATCGGTATCTGCGCTATCAGTTTTGGTAAGCAGTACCCAAGGACAGTTTAGCGATTTAACTGCTTGTTGCTCATTTTCTATTTGACTAAGTAGTAGTAATTCTTGCGCATTGGGAGTAATAAGAGTGCATTTTGTAATTAATTTTCTAATGCTAGGTAAGATATCCTCCGTAACTAAAATATCACCAGTACTAGATTTAATAATTGGGTCAAACACAACTGGTACATTTAGTTGAATAACTATATCTATTAAAAATTTAATTTGCGCTTCACTTCCTAATAAACCAATTTTAATGCCATCAATCCTAATATCATCTTTTAATTGATAAATTTGTTGCTTTATTAGCTTGGTAGTAACTGGTCTGATAATAGCAACACTACTAGTATTTTGTGCTGTAAGGGCAGTTATAAACGGTAGGCTATGTATATTATGAGCGCAAAGAGTTTCTATATCAGCACCTATACCAGCACCACCAGTAGGGTCTAGCCCTGCTAAAATGAGCACATTTTTCATTTAGCGCTATCATTGGTGGTTTTTTGCACTAAATAATCAATAACAGCAAATAGATGTTGTTCTGAACCTGCCTCAGCTATGCTGGTTGTGTATTTACCATCAATCATAAATGCTGGCACCCCTCTAACACCAGATGCTTTGGTAGCAATCCTAGCCTTGCTAACTTCAGTGTTAATAGCAAAGGAATTTAAGGCTTTTTGGGCTTTTTGCTTATCAGCGCCATTTAAAGCCAACCAGTCTACAAAATCTTGTTTTTTAGCAAACCTAATATTATTTTTATGAATTGCGTGAAATACTTTACCGTGTAATTTATCCAATAAGTTAAGCTCTTTGAGTGTATAGTAAAAACGCGCACCAGTTAGCCAACGTTTAGAAAATACTGCCGGTTGGTGAACAAAGCTAACATTTTTAGGTTTGGTTTTTAACCAGTGTTTAAGCGCGGGTTCAATGTTAGCGCAATGTGGGCAGTAATACCAAAAAAACTCACGCACTTCAATTTTATCGCTACTAGTAATTTTAGCAACTGGCTTATCTAAAATTTGATAATGCTTACCTGCTTTAAATCCTAATGAATAGGCATAAGATGTTAGTAAAAAGCAAAACGTAACGATGCTAATTTTTATTTTCATGATTTTCTCCTAAAATGCTATATGGATATTTTTTTAAATTTTTATGCCCTAATGTTTGCCATAGTTGCTGATAACTTAAATGCTCAGTTGGATGTAATTGATTAGGCATTAACTCAGCCAACGGGGCTAGCACAAAGGCATATTTTAAAATATCACTTCGGGGTATGTTAACCTTTTTATTGATGGTATTACCATACAATATTAAATCTAGGTCAATCAATCTTGCTGAGAATTTTTTTTCATTACGTTTTCTACCCTGTTGTGTTTCAATAAGACGTAAAATATCTTTGATTTGGACAATATCAAGTTTGGTTTTGGCATTAACACCAAGATTATAAAAACTAGCGCCACTAAATCCAACTGCCTTACTTTGGTAAATAGAAGAGCATTTAAGCTGCAAGAAGTGGTCTTTTAATTTATCTAAAGCGCATACCACTTGGTGGGCTCTATCAATATTGCTGCCAATATTAATATGTATATCAATCATTTACTTCTATTAATTCGGACACCAACTCCGTCGGCCCCAGTAAGAGCTTTTCCTTTATTAAGCGTGAGCTTCACTGTATGAACTGCAAACTCTGTTAAAATGATGTTAGCAATTTTTTCTGCTAGCGTTTCTACCAGATTAAAGCGACTCTGCTCTACAAACCCAATTAGGCGCTTAGCAACCGCTTTATAATTTAGGGCATCTTTAATATCATCAGATTTAGTAGCGGGGTCAATATCGCTAAGCATTTCAATATCTAAACTAATTGTTTGTTTGGTATTGCGTTCCCAGTCATAAATACCGATAATAGTATCAATTCTGAGATTTTTTATAAAAACAATGTCGTTCATAGCCAAATTATAATATGTTATTTTACCTTTTGCTAATATTTGCTTATTTATTGGGTTCAATTTCAACTGCTGTTATTATTTGTAGGATATTGGGCCTACCCGACCCAAGAACACAGGGTTCAAATAATCCAGGCGCTACCAATATACTTAGAATTGCTGGTAAAAAAGCGGCAATTATCACCTTGTTAAGCGACAGTTTAAAAGGCTTTATTCCAGTGTATTTAGCCCAAGTTTTGCAGTTTAACTTGCCACTGGCAAGTTTAGTAGGACTTGCAGCTTTTTTAGGACATCTTTATCCTTTGTGGTTTAAATTTAGAGGCGGCAAGGGTGTTGCTACTTTTTTAGGCGTAATGTTTGGTTTAGATTTTGCAGTTGGTTTGAGTAGTGCTTTAACTTGGGTTCTAGCAGCAAAATTATCAAAAATATCATCATTATCAGCACTAATTATGACAGTATTAACACCTATTTATTTTTACTTAATAACTCAAAATTTAGTTACTACTTATGTAATTATTGTTTTAGCGATATTGATTTTTTGGCGGCATAAAAATAATATTGTGCATTTGCTTAATAAAGGCGAAGACCATATTAAAACTTAGATTTTAGTAGTTTTTTAGATTTTAGATACACTAATAAAATAGAAAGTGATACAGGAGTAATACCTTCAATTTGACTAGCCTGATAGAGAGTTTGTGGTTGTTGTTGGTTAAGTTTTTCTATTACTTCTGCTGACAAAGCAGCGATGGTTGCGTAGTTGAAATTTTGCGGTAATTTGGTATTGGCGTTTTTTTGATATTTTTCTACCTCTTGTTGCTGACGTCTAATATAGCCTGAATATTTGATTTGGTTTTGCACGGCTTGGGTAACTGATTCGTCTACCAGCAGTGGTAGAGCTTGAGGCAAAACTGCCAAATCTTTATAACAAATATTAGGACGTTTTAATAGATCAGCGAGGCAATATTGACGGTTTAACTTAGTGCCGATTAATTGTTGCGCCTGATTGTTATTTTTTTGTATCCAAATAGATTGTAAACGTTTTTTCTCTTTGGCAACTGCTTTATATTTTTGCAAAAATGTTTGATAGCGCTTCTCACTAACAAGACCTAATTTTTGAGCGGTGGGTGTTAAACGTTCATCAGCATTATCCTCGCGTAATGACAAACGATATTCAGCTCTTGAGGTAAACATCCGATAAGGTTCTTTAACACCTTTTGTGATTAAATCATCTACCATAACGCCGATATAAGCTTCGTTCCTTTTTGGTGTCCAGCTAGGTTTATTTTGCATTTGTAAGGCAGCGTTAATGCCAGCCAGCAAACCTTGTGCCGCTGCCTCTTCATAACCGGTAGTACCGTTGATTTGTCCGGCAAAAAACAACCCATCAATCGCCTTAGTTTCTAAACTAGATTTTAAGTTTCTGGGGTCAAAAAAGTCATATTCAATAGCATAGCCGGGACGAATAATTTTAGCGTTTTCAAAACCTACAATAGAATGTATAAATTGCTCTTGAACTGCAAAAGGAAGGCTAGTAGAGATACCATTGGGATAAATTTCATTACTGGTTAGCCCTTCGGGCTCTACAAAAATTTGGTGTTTACTGCGTTTGCTAAAACGTACCACTTTATCCTCAATAGAAGGGCAATATCTAGGAGCATTAGCGCCTATATTGCCACTAAACATTGGTGAGTGGTGCATATTATTACGGATTATTTTGTGCGATTTCTCATTAGTATAAGTAATATGACAAGGTATTTGTTGTGGGTGTTGCACACTACTGCCCATAAAAGAAAAAATCGGCACCAAGTTGCCATCATCCTGCCCATCACCTTTTTGTATATCTAATTTATTAAAATCAATAGTGCGTTTATCAAGTCTTGGCGGCGTGCCGGTTTTTAACCGACCCACCTCTAAGTTATAGCTACGTAATTTAACTGCTAAACCATTGGAGGGAGGGTCGCCAGCTCTACCAGCGCCGTAATTTTGTTGACCGATATGTATTACTCCGCCTAAAAAAGTCCCACTGGTAAGAATTACTTTATCGGCATAAAACTTCAAACCCATCTGAGTAATAACGCCTTTTATAGTATTGTTATCAATGATTAAGTCTTCAACCGCTTGCTGAAATAGACTCAAACTTAATTGATTTTCCAAAGTATGGCGAATATAAGCTTTGTATAAAGCCCTATCGGCTTGAGCTCTAGTTGCCCTAACCGCAGCGCCCTTACTAGCATTTAAAATACGAAATTGAATGCCACTATGGTCAACTGCTGTTGCCATTATTCCGCCCATAGCATCAATTTCTTTTACCAAATGTCCTTTGCCTATTCCTCCAATAGAAGGATTACAACTCATTTGACCCAAAGTATCAATATTATGGGTTAAAAGTAGTGTATTTACACCCATTCTTGCTGCTGCCAACGCGGCTTCGGTACCAGCATGCCCACCACCAATTACAATGATTGGATAGTATTGTTGCGCCATTTTTGTTTTTTGTGTAACTGTTTTCTAATTGAGAGGTGTATATTTTATAGGGTTTTTGCTTGAAAATTGACATAGTATCCATATATTTAGATTAAATACTAAATAATAAGGAGGACAAATGAGTATATCAGTATGGAAGCCATTGAGTGAGATTGAAGATATATTAGACAGTTATCACAAAATGGCAAAAAGAGATGACCCAGTTTATGCAACTTCGGATTGGACACCTGCGGTTGATATTGATGAGAACGACAACGAGTTTAGCATCAAGGCTGAGTTACCGGGTGTTAAAAAAGCCGATGTTAAAGTTAATATCGTTAATGATGTTTTAACTATCAAAGGCGAGAAAAAAACCGAGGTTAAGGATAAAAAGCAGCATCGTGTTGAACGCAGCTATGGTTCTTTTGTGCGCAGTTTTACCCTGCCGCATGCAGTTGATAGCAGCAAGGTAGGCGCCGAGTATGCACAAGGAGTGCTAAATTTGGTCATTCCTAAATCAGAAGCGCAAAAACCCAAACAAATTGATATTAAAGTCAAGTAAATTTAGGTTTGAAAAATAAAAGAGGGCAAAACGCCCTCTTTTTTATTGACTGGGAAAAATTACACTTCTCCAAGTTCATTGCGCATTGCATCAATAGTGGTTCTATAATCATCGGTATTAAAAATCGCACTGCCAGCAACAAAAGTATCAGCTCCAGCTTTGGCAATTCGTTTAATATTGTCTATTTTGACACCGCCGTCAACTTCTAGACGGATATTCAAATTATTGCTATCAATTATTTTACGCACCGCTTTTAATTTATCTAGTGTTGAAGGAATAAAAGATTGACCACCAAAACCAGGATTTACCGACATTAGCAATATCATATCTAATTTGTCTAATACATAGTCTAAGTGGGATAGAGGTGTTGCTGGATTAAATACTAAGCCCGCTTTGCAACCTTGTTCTTTTATAAGCCCTACAGTCCTGTCAATATGCTCACTGGCTTCGGGGTGAAAAGTGATATAACTTGCGCCAGCTTTAGCAAAATCTAGAACGATTCTATCAACTGGCTTTACCATTAAATGCACATCAATCGGGGCAGTAATGCCATGATTTCTTAAGGCATCGCACACTAGAGGTCCTATGGTTAAATTGGGTACATAATGATTATCCATTACATCAAAATGAACAATATCAGCACCAGCATCTAAAACACTATCTACTTCAGCACCAAGTTTAGCAAAATCAGCTGAAAGTATTGAAGGGGCGATAAAGTTTGCTTGTCTCATAAGTTTTCCTATTTACAAATGTTATGCACAAAAATGTGGTTATAGTTTAATATACGCCAGCACCAATGAAAATATTAGCAGATATTTCCTAATATAGCTTATTTTGGGTAAGATTTTACCGATTTTAGGGCCAACAAAACTATATTCCAGCCAACCAAGCCCATAGCGATTAATAATATCTAACATTCTTGTGCTATATTTTCTGGCAAGTGGTGTCATCCGAACTATGCTATTTTTTTTGATAATGTTTTTATTTGCATTTTTTCTCTCAATCAAGTTTTATTAGGGGTTTTCCTGTCATCTCCGTTGGTATTTCAAGACCCATTAAAGTCAATAAACTCGGAGCAATATCAGATAAAGAACCACTGCCAATATCTGCTAACTTCGCCTTTCTGCCTACAAAAATCAGTGGTACTAAGTTATTAGTATGGGCAGTGTGCGGTTCGGATGTTTTTTCATTAAACATCATCTCAGCATTGCCATGGTCGGCGGTAATAATCATTTCCGCTTGTGTATTTTTAGCTACCTCATAGACCTTAGCTAGGCAATTGTCTACCGCTTCAACAGCGCTAATAGCAGCATCTAATTTACCGCTATGCCCCACCATATCGGTATTGGCATAATTACAAATAATAAGGTCATACTTATTACTCTTTATAGCTTTTACTAACTCGTCTGTGAGTTCATAAGCGCTCATTTGTGGCTGGCAGTCATAGGTAGGGACATCAGGCGACGGAATTAGTATTCTATCCTCACCATTAAAAGGTTTCTCTACTCCGCCGTTTAGAAAAAAAGTAACATGGGCGTATTTTTCAGTCTCAGCAATTCTAAGCTGAGTTAACCCTAAATTAGAAATGTATTTACCAAGCACATTATTTAGTTTTTGGGTAGGGTAGGCAACGGGCAAGTTGAATGATTTTTTGTATTCAGTAAGACAGACAAACTGCACTGGAGTAAAAATGCCGCGTGAAAAGCCTTGAAAATCTTCATCAATAAATGCTTGAGTTAACTGACGAATGCGGTCAGCACGATAATTCATCGAAATCATCACATCACCTTTTTTAATACACGCAGCTTTATCAATAGTAGTGGCAGAGATAAACTCATCTAATTCGCCACGTTCATAAGCCATATCCACCGCGCCACTAGCATTATCAGCACAAAAACGTCCGCGACAATTATGCAATAAATCATAAGCATGACGCGTTCTATTCCAGCGATTATCACGGTCCATTGCATAATATCTGCCAATTATCGAAGCAATACGTCCAATGCCTAATTGGCTGATTTTATCCTCTAATAATGAGATGTATTTTTTGGCGCTTTTGGGCGCGCAATCACGACCATCGGTAAAAATATGTATATAAACTTGGTGACAATTATACTTTTTCACCATTGTCAGCATTGCCAAAATATGGTCAATATGCGCATGCACACCACCGTCGGAAATCAAACCTAAAATATGCACGCTTTTATTGTTATCATTAGCGTAATTAAGAGCGTTTTTGAAAATAGGATTATTAAAAAAATCACCACTACTAATATCATCACTAATACGGGTAAATTCTTGTTTAACTACTCGTCCAGCGCCTAAATTAAGATGTCCAACCTCAGAATTGCCCATTTGCATACCCGGCAAACCTACATTACCACCAGAAGTATGAATAAGTGTATGCGCATAAGTGCTTTTAAACATATCTATGGTAGGCGTTTTTGCTTGGACAATGGCATTATGTTGATGCTTCTTGGACTCACCCCAACCGTCTAAAATAATGAGTAACTTGGTTTGTTTATTCATACCCGACCATTATAACCTAACAGAGATTATTGCTAATTCAAACATTAAATAAAAAATGCAAAATATCTCCATCTTCAACGATGTAGTCCTTACCTTCTGCTCTTAGTTTGCCAACATCTCTAGCCCCTTTTTCACCATTATAAGTAATGAAATCGCTATAACTTATGGTATTAACACGAATAAAACCTTTTTCAAAATCGCTGTGAATTTTACTGGCGGCAATTGGAGCGCTATCCCCTTTTTTAATAGTCCAAGCGCGCACTTCTTTTTTACCCGCAGTGAAAAAAGTTTGTAAATTTAATAATCGATAACTTGCCAAGATTAGCCTATCTAAGCCAGTCTGGCTATGCCCTAATTCAGCTAAAAAGTCTGCTTTTTCATCTTCATTTAATTGGGCAATTTCCGCTTCAATATCAGCACAAATTGCTATTGCAACGGAGTTGTGGGACTTGGCATAATTTTCAACAGCGGTTAGGTGAGATTTACTAGTAGCGTCAGACTCATTTATATTTGCAACATATAGCACCGGTTTTGCGCTTAGTAGTTCTAATTGTTTTAAAATCGGTGTAGCCTCCATGCCTAAATTCAAACTATTTACCGACAAGGCTTGTGAAAGCTGGGTATGGATTTTATCCAAGATTAACCATTGTTTTTGCGCCTCTTTATTGCCAGCTTTGTTAATTTTAGTATTACGGATAATGGCTTTTTCAACACTTGTTAGGTCAGCAAGCATCAGCTCGGTATTAATGGTATTTATATCGGTAATGGGGTCGATTTTACCTTCAATATGTGCCACATCATCATTGTCAAAACAACGTACCACTTGAACAATAGCATCCGTGTGGCGAATATTGTCTAAAAACTGATTACCCAAGCCCTCGCCGGTAGACGCGCCCTTTACTAAACCAGCAATATCTAAAAATTCCATACTAGTCGGCACTACTTTTGTTGGCTTGACAATATCTGCTATTTTATCTAAACGTTTATCGGCAACTGCAACTATACCGACATTAGGTTCAATAGTGCAAAATGGATAATTTTGCGCCTCTATATTTAACTGAGTAAGAGCGTTGAATAAAGTGGACTTGCCTACATTTGGTAACCCGACTATGCCAGCGCGTAACGCCATTATTATTCCTTGTTGGTGTGTAGTTTTTGCATTATTTCAGCGTGATTATCAGTAATAATATCTGTTATTAATTCTGTTACCATTTTTAAATTTTTACTAACAATTTCTAATTCCGACTGACTAAAATTTTGTAACACAAAATCTGTAATTTCCATTTCATTTTGTGGACGACCAATACCAAATCTAAGGCGGTAAAAATCTTGGCTGGATAATTTGCTGGCAATATCTCTAATACCATTATGCCCAGCATGGCCACCAGCAAATTTTAGCTTTACACAATCAATAGGCAAGTCAAGTTCATCATGTACTACCAACGTTTCTGCGGGTTTGATTTTGTAAAATTGCATCACTGCTAACACCGCCTTACCACTATTATTAACAAAGGTTTGCGGTTTTAACAAATAAACCGTCTCACCGACAATATTTGCTTGGCAAATATGGGCGTAAAAGCGTTTATCTTCCTTAAAAGTCAAGCCCCTTCTAGTAGCTAAATAATCTACAAACATAAAGCCAATATTGTGACGATTAAGCTCATAGTTAGCACCACTATTGCCTAGGCCAATAACTAATTTAATCACTATTATTATTTATCAGTCTTAACTTCTTTATTGTCTTTACCCTCTTTTTCTTCCACTTCAGTGGTCTCTTCTTCTGTCTCTACTTTAGTTGCCACTTCTTCTTCCTCTATTTCAGCCATTTTCTTAGCTTCTGCTACCGCTACTACAGTTTGATTATATGCTTCAATATCCTCGTGCATCAAGACGCGAATTTCAACACCTTTGGGCACTTTTAAGTCAGTCAAACTGAGGCTATCTCCCAGCTCTAAATCCTTGACATCAACCTCAATATTATTAGGTAAATCTTGAGCAAGACACACCACCTCAACACTATCAATAAATTGATTAAGCACAGCACCCAATCTTAATGCTTGATTTTGTTCTTGATTAGTAAAAGCAAGCGGAACCATTGTTGTTAGTTTGTGGGTTTTATCAATGCGCAACAAATCAATATGTAGAGCATTATTGCTAGCGGGATGACGTTGTAAATCTTTGATAATAACCGATTCTCTAGTTTTACCAAGCTTAATAGTAATAACACTGGTAAAAATATTTTCCTCAAACTGTAATAAATAGTTAAGCTCATAAAAATCTAAACTCACCGCGCTAGTATCTTTTCCCGCCCCGTAAATAATAGCTGGGATTTGGTGAACGCGTCGTAGGCGTCGGCTAGCCCCCTTTCCTATATCTTCTCTTGGCATTGCTTTTAAAGTAATACTCATCAGTATAACTCCATGTTAAACAAATATTGTGTTTGTATTTTACTACCAAACAGCTAGCAGGCGATTATACGCTATGTGAATTGCTAAAAAGGTAAAATCACTTAACTTTTATTGACTAATATGAGCAACAAACACAAAAAAAATCTATTTTATTTATTTGTAGTTGCTAATGTGGCTTTGCTGATTTATGCTTATGTTCGCGAGGATTTTCTAAGTCCAGCGATGATTAAAGAATTTTTAGTCGGAAGACACTTCCTAACCTCTTTTATTATTTATACCATCATTCTTGTTTTACGCGGCTTAACACTTATACCAGGCACTGCTTTTATTATTACTGGAGTGTATTTATTTTCGCCGTGGCAAGTGTTTTTGGCAATTCAATTAGCAATTTTCTGTTATTGTTTTATTATTTATAATTTTGCTCATAAACTACATTTCAAAATTCCGCAAAAAATTCTTGAATACGAAAAAAAGGTTAAAACTAAAGAAATACCAATTATTTTTAGTTTATGTTTTATCCCCGGTATTTCAATTAACGTGCTAATTTATTTTTTATCCATTATTAATGTAAGTCTACGTAATATATTAATTGGCGTTCTTTGTGGAACCTGTATTACTTCGACCTTTTATATTTATTTATGGCATGGTGTTATCATATCTGCTAATTATTTTATCAACTAATATGAAATTAGCCGATTTTGATTTTGAATTACCAAGTGCATTAATTGCGCAAAAGCCTTGCAAAAAGCGTGCTGACAGCCGTCTATTAGTTGGGCAAAAACCTATTATTGATACGGTTTTTAGTGATATTGGCAACTTTTTAACAGCTGGAGATTTATTAGTGCTTAATAATACCAAAGTGATAAATGCTAGGTTATACGCTAATAAGCAAAGTGGTGGTGGTGTAGAGATTATGCTGGAGAGAATTTTACCCAATAATCAGGCATTAGCAATGATAAAGGCATCACAAGCACCGAAAATTGATTCTATATTAAACATAGAGAATAATTATCAAGCAAAAGTGTTGACAAAAAAAGACTATTTATATCGGCTTAGGTTTAATAATGATGTTTATCAAATTTTGACTAATTGCGGACATGTGCCTTTACCGCCTTATATAAAACGTAGCGATAATAAAGATGATAAAAAACGTTATCAAACCATTTTTGCCAGATATGAAGGCGCGATTGCCTCTCCAACCGCAGGCTTGCATTTTGATGCTAATTTATTGCAAGTTTTGCAACAAAAGGGGATTTATATTGCCGAACTTACTTTACACATTGGTATTGGGACTTTTTCGCCCATTAAGACCAATAATATCAAACAACATAAAATGCACACCGAACGAATTATTATTCCCAGCAAAACTCAGAAAAAAATTTTAGCAGTTAAGCAAAATAATAAACGCATCATTGCCGTTGGCACAACGGTAGTGCGAGCTTTGGAGGCTTTTGCTACTATTGCAAACAAAGCTTATGAGAGTGATTTTATAGCAGAAACAGATATTTTTATCTATCCTGGGTTTGATTTTAAGTTGGTAGATGGACTTATTACTAATTTTCATTTGCCGAAATCAACATTGTTATTATTAGTTAGCGCTTTTGCTGGTATTGATAATATTAAAGATATTTATCAATATGCTATTAAGGGGCAATATAGGTTTTTTAGCTATGGCGATGCAATGTTACTTAGTAAGCAACTTTGATTTTAATATCGGTAATGGTATTATTTTGCACAGAATTTAGTATTTTTGACAATACTTCTATCTGATTGTGGGCTCTAAAAGCGATAGCAGGAGAGTTAATAGTAAAAACTGCTACATCATCAGCTAATTTAGTCAGATTTAGTTGATTAAGTGGCTTGGGAAGTTGTGCTTTTAGCGCTTGGTTTAAGTGATTGATTTGTCGCGCTAAAACCATATTATAAGATAAAGCTGATGGCTGTTTGTTACCATTTATTGTAAAATGACGACTTAATATTGGTTCTGTCATAAGTTTTAAAAAAGTTATTAACTATATGAGTATTATAAATCAAATTGCTGCTAGGATTGTCGGTTCTCGTAACGAAAGATTATTAAAACAATATCAAAAAGTAGTTGAGGTAATTGACTCTTATGAAGTAGAGTATCAGTCTTTAAGCGATGCTGATTTGCAGGCAAAAACTGCTGAATTTAAGTCTAGATTGGCAGATGGTCAGAGTTTGGATGATTTACTACCAGAGGCTTTTGCAGTGGTTAGAGAAGCGAGTGTGCGTAAATTGAACCTGCGTCATTATGGCGTGCAATTAATCGGCGGTATGGTGTTGCATGAGGGTAAAATTGCAGAAATGGGCACAGGCGAAGGTAAGACCTTAGTCGCCACTTTACCAAGCTATCTAAATGCATTAACTGGCAAAGGAGTACATATAGTAACGGTCAATGATTATCTTGCCAAACGTGATGCTGATTTACTAAGCGAAATGTTTGCCTTTTTGGGATTATCAATTGGTGTTATTGTTTCTGACCTAGACCAAGCTAGTAGGCAACAAGTTTATGGTTGTGATATTATTTATGCTACTAATAACGAACTAGGATTTGATTATTTGCGTGATAATATGGCTTTTGAAAATACCAATAAGGTGCAACAAAAGCTCAGCTTCGCTATTGTTGATGAAGTGGATTCTATTTTAATTGATGAAGCGCGAACACCACTAATTATCTCTGGACCAGCCGATGACCATAGCGCAGTTTATCAAAAAATCAACCAATTTATTAACCAATTTAGCTTACAAAAAGAATCAGGTATCGGTAAAGAAATAGTAGTTGAAGTCGAAGGTGATTACACTTTGGATGAAAAAACCAAACAAGTTTACCTAACCGAGCGTGGGCATACCAAAGCTGAAAATTTGCTCAAAAAATCTCAGCTACTAGACCAAGATTCAAGCCTTTATGATGCTGGTAATATTTTATTAACACAGCACCTTAATTCCGCGCTTAGAGCACATATTTGTTTTAGTAAAGATGTAGATTATATTATTACCAATGACGAAATTATTATTGTTGATGAATTTACCGGACGTACTATGCCAGGGCGTAGATGGTCAGAAGGTCTGCATCAAGCGGTAGAAGCCAAAGAAGGCGTGAGTATTAAAAAAGAAAATCAAACCCTTGCTTCTATTACTTTTCAAAATTATTTTCGTCTGTATGATAAATTAGCGGGAATGACTGGTACTGCTGCAACCGAAGCCCATGAATTTCAAGATATATATAAATTAGAAACGGTGGTAATCCCCCCAAATAAACCTTCTATTCGGATTGATTATGCTGATAGTGTTTACCTAAGCGCTGAAGAGAAATATTTAGCTATTATTGACGATATTAAAGATTGTCTGAAACACAAACAACCGGTACTAGTAGGCACTGCTAGCATTGAAAGTTCGGAGTTATTGTCTAACTTACTTGACAAGGAAAAAGTTAAGCATGAAGTTTTAAATGCTAAACAACACGAAAGAGAAGCCCAGATTGTTGCCAACGCCGGTTGTGCTAACGCTGTTACTATTGCTACCAATATGGCGGGTCGCGGCACCGATATTGTCCTTGGCGGCAAGTTATCACTAGATACTGATGACTCAAAAAAGAAAGAGTGGCAGCTAAAACATAATGCGGTTTTAACAAGTGGTGGCTTGCGTATTATTGGTGCTGAACGCAATGAATCTCGACGGGTGGATAATCAATTACGCGGTCGTTGCGCCCGTCAAGGAGACCCCGGTTCTACGCGTTTTTACTTATCACTAGAAGATAATTTAATGCGTATTTTTGCCTCAGATAGAGTAAAAACTATGATGTCAAAATTAGGTATGGCAAAAGGTGAAGCAATTGAGCATGGCATGGTTAATCGCGCTATTGAAAATGCGCAAAAAAAAGTAGAAGGGCATAATTTTGAAGCACGCAAACAATTATTAGAATACGATGATGTTGCCAATGACCAACGCAAAATTATCTATCAAAAACGCAATGATTTAATGAGTAGCAGTGATGTGAGTAATCATACCGCCGCTATGCGAACAAACGTTATTAGTGATATTTTTGATGCTCATATTAATCCAGCATATCCAGAAAAAGATTGGGATGTTACTGGGCTTATGCATACTTTTAAAAGCGAATTTGATACCGAACTGGACATTAAGGCATGGCTGGATGAAGACATCAATGTTGATGAGGTAAAAGAGCTTGTTATATCTGAGTTTGACAACATTATTGCTCAAAAAGAGGAGTTAGTAGGTAGTGAACAAATGCGCCATTTTGAAAAAGCAGTAATGCTACAAACCTTAGACCACTTTTGGAAAGAGCATTTAGCGGCAATGGACTACTTGCGTCAGAGTATTGGGCTACGTGGTTATGGACAAAAAAACCCAGTACAAGAATACAAGCGCGATGCTTTTGATATGTTTAAGATTTTATTAGATACTATTAATATTGAAATTATTAAAATTATCTCTACTGTTAAAATCAATGAACGTAGCGCCGACGAGCTCAGTAAGCATCAAGAACAAAAAGTGCAATACCAGCATGATAATCCGCAATCACCAACGCCTAATATTACTGCTAGTAAGTCAATTAAGCACCAACAACCATTTATAAGAGAAAGTAAAAAAATAGGTAGAAACGAACCTTGTCCTTGCGGTTCGGGCAAAAAATTCAAGCAATGCCACGGCAAAAAACAGTAGCCTTAATATCCATTAAACATAATTAATGAATGTCATAGCCAGATTTTTTGTTATATCTAAAACAACCTCTTTGGCTTCTGTATCTGTGCTCAGGTCAATTGTTGCAATTATTTTATTCATTAGTTAGCCCTATTTACAAAGCTGTTTTACCAGTTTCACCAGTGCGGATTCTAACCACTTCTTCTAAATCAGTTACAAAAATCTTACCATCACCAATCTTACCGGTATTAGCAGCATCAACAACAGTAGTAACAACTTTATCAGCAATATCAGCTTCAACCGCTATTTCTAATTTAATTTTAGGCAAAAAATCAATTTGATACTCCGCTCCCCGATAAAGTTCGGTATGCCCTTTTTGCCGACCGAAACCTTTAACCTCAGTAAAGGTCAGACCTTTAATGCCGATTCCCGATAACGCATCGCGCACCGCATCTAGCGCTGACGGCCTTAAAATCGCACTAATGAATTTCATAATTATTCCTAAATAATAAAAAAATTGTCATTTTATTTCAAAATATTGAATTAGTATTTAAAAATTACTCTACAGTTACCGATTTTGCCAAGTTGCGAGGCTTATCAACATCAGTTCCTAGAATTAGAGCAACATGGTAGCTTAATAGTTGCAGAGCAACATTAAAAACAATGGGCGCTGTAATAGGTCCTACATTTTGAGTAATGGTCACTACTGACATATTGGCCTGAGATTTAACTTTTGAGCCTATATCTTCAAACACCACCATTTGCCCGCCACGAGCTTTTACCTCGGCTAAATTAGTTTTAAGTTTATTTAGTAATTCATCATTAGGAGCAATGGCTATAATTGGGGTTTGGTTATCAACTAGAGCTATAGGGCCATGTTTTAACTCGCCAGCAGGATAAGCTTCAGCATGGATATAACTTATTTCTTTTAGTTTCAGCGCCCCTTCTTTTGCAATTGGATACATCACTCCTCTACCTAGGAATAAAGCATTATGTTTATTAGCGAATTGTTTGGCGAGTCTAGCAATGGTTTCCTCCCGTGTTAATGATGATTGAATTAATCGCGGTAATTTGCGCAAACCTCGCGTTATAAGTAATTCTCGCTCCTCACTAAGTGTTTTTTGCGTTTTGCCTATAGCGCACATTAGCAATGCTAGGCTGACTAATTGTGCACTAAAAGTTTTGGTGCTGGCAACGCCGATTTCAGGTCCGGCGTGGGTTAAGAAACTTAAATCTGATAAACGAGTGAGTTTAGAGGCAGCAGTATTGCAAATAGTAAGTGTTTTTAAATGTTTATTTTTACGAGCTAAAACTAACTTCAAGGCTTCAACCGTATCTGCGGTCTCACCGCTTTGCGATAAAGTTATAATTAGTGTTGCATCTAGAATAATCGGATGACGATAGCGATATTCGCTAGCAACTTCTACCGCACAAGGCATTTTAATAATATCCTCAAACCAATATTTTGCCACCAGTCCAGCATGATAGCTGGTGCCGCAAGCAATAATTTGTACTTGTTTTATAGTTTTAAAGATTTTCTCCGCTTGGTAACCAAAGGCGCTAACAAAAATCTCCTTTTTAGAACAACGACCTTCCAAAGTATCGGCCACAGCCTTTGGTTGTTCAAAAATCTCTTTTTGCATATAGTGGTCGTAATGTCCTAATAGAATGGTATCAGCCTTTAAAGATGAGGTAATAACTGGGCGGTTAATGGGTTTGCCTTTATTATATATGCTGATTTGGCTTGCTTTAATATGAACTAGGTCGCCATCTTCTAGAAAAATGAATTTTTTAGTTAAAGGTAATAGGGCGTTAATATCAGAGGCGATGAGAGTTTTATCAACAAGAATACCAATCACCAGCGGAGTGCCATCACAAATAGCGACCAGTTCATTTGGAAATTTAGTAGCAACAACTCCAAGCGCGTAGGAGCCTGCTAATTCAGAGCAACTAGCTTGAACACTTTGTAATAAATTATTACCATTTTCTAATTCAGCATCAATAGCATGCACAATAACTTCAGTATCTGTTTCTGAGGTAAAGACAAAGCCATTTTTTTGCTGAACAAATTTTAAATCCAGATAATTTTCAATAATGCCGTTGTGCACCACACTTACTCTTTGATTGCAAATATGGGGATGAGCATTGCTCTTGCTTGGTTTGCCATGCGTTGCCCAGCGGGTATGCGCAATGCCGATATTACCTGATAATGGCTTTTCTTTTAAAGCTTTTGTCAAAACGTTAACTTTGCCTACCTTTCTTGTTCTTTTAATGTTGTTATGCTTATCAATCACCGCAATGCCAGAAGAATCATAGCCGCGATATTCTAATCTTTTTAAACCGTCTAGTAATAGCTGGGTAATGTTATTGTTGCTGATTGCACCGATAATGCCGCACATTTGAGTTGTTGATTATAAGTTATAAGTTGTTAAGGCTGATACGAGGTCTCCTTTATCGCTGCCAACAATATAAACTGGTATTTTACCATATTTCTCAATAGCAGATTTGTTGTCTAAAGGGTAGGCATTATTATCAAACTGATTTAATACCACAAAAACAATATTGATTTGATGTTGCTTAGCAGTTTTTATAGATAATAAGGCTTGATTTACCGCGCCTAATTCATCTTTGACTACTAGCACGACAGGTAAATTTAGCGCCGCTATTAAGTCAATATTAAGCGCGTCTTTGGCAATAGGCGAGCATAAACCGCCGGCGCCTTCAATAATAACAACATCATTATTACCCACTTGGTTTTTACAAGCCTTAATTAATTGTGCCAGCGTCAATTTAGCATCACTTGCGACTTCTGCTGAGGCAGCTTTTGCAAAGCGATAGGGGCATACAATGGCCAAATCCTCGTTATTGCCAGCAACAGCAAGTAAAGTCTTTGCATCAACAGGTACTAATTGCTTACAAGCAGTTTCCACCGGTTTTCTAACTTTGACGGTGTGAGTTTCTTTTAAGATTTTAATAATTAAGGTAGCAATCGTGGTTTTGCCAATTTCTGTGTGATTGCCACTAATAAATAAACCTCGCATTATTAAAAAGGTCGCACTACTACCAAAATAATGATTGCTATTAAAATTAGCACTGGGATTTCATTAAATACGCGATAAAAATAGGCAGATTTTTGATTGTTATCATTTTTAAAAACGCCAATAAAATAACCGCATAAAAAGTGATAAATAATCAGTAATGCCGCTAGTATCAATTTAGTAATTAACCAGTATTGCCCGCTATAAATAGTCCACGCATAACTAAATAATAACCACAAACCTAAAATAGTGGTAATAACAAAACTAGGTGTCATAATGCCATAATACAAACGCCTTTCCATTGTTTTAAAACGGCTATTACTTATATCATCGGTAGCGCTTGCGTGATAAACAAATAGTCTAGGTAGGTAAAAAATGCCAGCAAACCAAGTAATTACGGTAATAATGTGCAATGCTTTTATCCATAGCATCAGTCTTGCTCCTCAGAGGAATTTATAATATCGGCTGCCAAATAGTTTTTAATAATTTTTTTAGCCTTATCCGCTAAGGGGGTAGCAACTTCAATATTTAATATATTATGCACCGGTAATTCACCAGCACCGCCTAACAAATTGATGCCATTTACTCTGGCTTTAATACCCTCGCTTTGTAGTAAACTAACTAGCATTTGCGCTTGTATAATGTCGGTTGCGTAATGAACAATTTGCATACTTTGTGGTATAATTGGGTATTTTTATAAAAAATTACTATTTTAGAGCAAGATAAGATATTAAAGAGGTTATTTAAGTTGATCTCTGCTGATGAAGACCAAAATCATAAGCGATTGGTCAATTATTTAGACCAACAACAATTAGCCGCTAAGTTAAATTTAGATAAAAAGTCTAGCGCTGGTGATTGGCAGGCATTATTTGAGTGGATTAAAACCTATCTTGATTATGCCATTAATACCAAGCATAAACATTTTAATAATCGTATGTGGTCGGCTGCCAATCTGCCTTCGGTATTAGGCGAGATAATAGTTGCTATTAAAAACACTTCGGCTTGTAGTTATGAGTCAGCTCCGATTGCGGTGTTTATGGAGCAGTATATGATTGACCAAATGTTGCAATTAGTTGGATTTAATAGTGGCGATGGGCAAATGACAACTGGTTCCAGTAATGCTAATATGATTGCGATGATGGCTGCTAGAAACCAATTTAGTAATGTTAGTAGTAAAGGTTTGTTTGTCCAAAAGCCGTTGTTTGCTTTTGTGAGTAAAGATGCTCATTATTCATTTGATAAGGCAGCTAATATTTTAGGTATTGGTAGTGAACAATTAATAAAAGTGCCTACTGATGAATGCGGACAAATGGATAACCTACGATTGGAAGCGCTGATAAATAAGGTAATTAGCCATGGCGGTCAACCGTTTTTTATTGGCGCTACTTTAGGCACAACTGTTAGAGGTGCTTATGACGATATAGCTGAGTTGCTATCTATTAAAAACAAGTACAAACTATGGCTACATGGTGATGGCGCTTGGGGTGGAGCGGCGATTATGAGTAACAAACTAAAGGCTAAATTCCTGTTGCAATTAGACCAATTAGATTCATTTACTATGGATTTTCACAAAATGCTTGGCACCGCTTTGATATGTAATTTTTTATTGTTTCGGCAAAAAAACTTATTGTGTCAAACTTGTAGTAGCGGCGACACTAGTTATGTTTTTCACAATCCGCTAGATTTAGGCATTAAATCTTTGCAATGCGGCAGACGGGTAGATAGTTTAAAATGGTTTTTAGATTGGAAATTTTTTACTCGCGTCGGTTTTGCAAAAAGAGTTGAACATTATTACAAACTTGCACAATACGCAGAACATAAGATAAGTACTCACCATAACTTAACACTGGTAGCAAAGAGGATAAGTTTTAATGTTTGTTTTCATTATAAAACTACAAATAGTAAAATAAATGCTTTTAATCTTGCGATAAGAGATGAGTTAGTAAAACAATCTAAAGATTTAATTGCTATGGCTTATATTGACGAGGTTTTTGTATTTCGTCTATTATTAACCCATCCCTACATGGATACAGATACCATTGATGAGATATTAACCAATATTACTAGCACTGGAGAGAAATTATTAACGCGTCAACTTTAGCAAGTACCCAATATCACGATAGTTGTGAAGAGTTTAGTCAATTGCATACTCTATTAAAGACCAAAGGCTACGAGCAGGCATGCTCTCTTATCGCCGATTTAAAACCTAGACTTAATGCCAAACATTTCCCTGCTACAAAAAATAGTTATACCCGCCATATCTTAAACACTGCCGATAATTACTGGCTAATGGTTATTAATTGGTGCCAAGGCGCGCAAACACCAATTCACGGTCATCCCGAACAATCTTTTGTCTATTTACTAATCGGGCAATTTCTAATTAAAAATTATGATAGTGATAAATTAACTATAAATCAGCAAGTTATTTACCAACCAAACCAGCATTATATTAACCATGGCAGGCCTAATCGCCTTGACAACGCCATTCATCAAGTTATTGCTACCGAACAAAGTTTAAGCTTGCATTTTTATTCTGACGACCCACGCAAAGGCAAGGTCTTTGATTGCGCCTGATACCAAAATCGCTCAGTTTCTGCTAGTTCTGGATTGATACTTTTGGAACGTAATAACAAAAAATCATAAGCGGCGCGAAAACGTTTATGTTTTAAGATGAATATTTTTCTTTGTTCTAAGTCGCTTTGCAACAACCAAATATCAATAATTTGATAGCCGATATATTTAGCAAAACTAGTATAACGTTTTTGTTTTAATAATACGTTTTTAGCCACTTCAACTGCTAATAATGGCGATGGTTTTTGCTTTTGTTTTTGTAATTGCAACAAAAATTGTTGCCACAAAAATACCGCTAAAAAGAAAGCGCGACTTAATTTTTGCTCGTTGTTAATTCTACTAGCAGTATTTTCTAAACTCAATTCAACAAAAGCATCAGCCTTAGTATAAGGGCAAATATAAGCTAATAAATTTAGTTCGTATAATTGACTAAAAATCTGTTTTGCATTTCGGTGGTGGAATAATTTTACCGCCTCTTCATAAAGGCGAGAACTTGGGATATCATTTAATAATTTTGCTTGCTTACTGATAATTTTTTTTTGTGCTTCACTCAGAGAAAAACCACAAGCAATACTAAAACGCACCGCTCTTAACAAACGCACTGGGTCCTGCTGATAACGCAATAATTCATTACCAATAATACGTATTTTGCCTTGTTTTATATCTTCTATACCGCCGACATAGTCCAATACTTGCTGTTTGTTAATATCGTAATACAAAGCGTTAATGCTAAAATCTCGTCTTTTTGCATCTTGGTCTATAGTGCCGTAAATTGCTTCACCTAACTGGTGGTGTTTTTCATAATCAGGAGCCTGAGCCGAGCGAAAGGTAGACACTTCTAGGTAATCACGTCTGCCAAATAAAATATGCACCAAGCGAAAACGTTTACCAATAATGCGTGAACGTTTAAACAAACTGCGAATTTGTTCCGGCTTGGCGTTGGTTGCTACATCAAAATCTTTAGGTAATTTGCCTAAGATTAAATCACGCACACAACCACCGACTAAATAAGCGTTAAACCCGCTACGATTAAGTTGCTTAATAACAGCAATGGCGTTTTTATTTAGTGATTTTTGGGAAAGTTTAAGTGTTTGTTTGACTGCCATAACTTGCAACAACACTGGTATAAACTCCGCCACGAACATTAAATTTTGCCTCAATTTTTAAATATCTAGGCTGCAAAGACATCACTAAATCATCTAAAATTTGGTTAGTAACTGCTTCATGAAATACTGCTCTATTACGATAAGACCAGATATATAACTTAAACGACTTAAGTTCAAGGCATTTTTTATCCGCAATATATTCCAGAGCAATATCGGCAAAATCCGGCTGCCCAGTTTTTGGGCAAAGACAGGTAAATTCTGGACTGTGAATTTTAATCAGATAATCTCTATCAGGTTTGGGATTGGCAAAAGTAGCCAATGATTTACTAGGTTTAGTTGACATAACCCAAAAATTATACCATCCCTAAGATTAAAAAGGTTTTTCTGGTCTGCCAAATAACTCGTAATTAGCAAGTTGTTATGCTGTATTGCTAATTATGTTTTTATGGATTTTTTTATTTACGAATAAAAATTAGTTAAAAAATGAATATGACTGGAGTGAGTTTTAGATGCTAATTGAAGGGCAGTTTTTAGTTGGTTAGTGATGGTTAATTTAGATACTGGGCTAAAATTAACATTTAGTATTTTTTTAACAGTTGCGATGCCAACAATGCTATTGGATATGAAAATTTCATCTGCTTGACTTAGGTCTTTTAGCGTTATTAATTCTTGTTTTAATGGCAATTTTAATTTTTTAGCAAGCTCAATAATTAGCGCTTTTTTAGTGCCTTCAATTCCACAATAATTAATTTTAGGAGTTAAGATTTGAGTATTTTTTACTAAGAAAATATTGGCTTTAGTGGTAGATATTACTCGCTTTTTATCATCAAGCATAATACAATCATCATAACCAGAAATGATACTACTACTTGCTAAAATGCTATCCAAACGATTGCAATGCTTAATGCCACAAAGCGCTTTATTATTACTAAATCCACTAGCACAAATATTAAGAATTATTAGGTCTCTGTGGGCTTTGGGCACAGGATAAATACTTACAATGCGTAGCGCTTTTGTAGTTTGTGACATATATCCTCGCTGGAGGCCGCTACGACTTAATATCAATTTAATAACGCCATCTTTTTGTTTGCTTTTAAGCAGTAATTTTTCTATATCAGCTAGCCAAATATCTTCTTTGGGCAAGTCAATATTTATCACTTTTGCTCCCAAACTTAGCCGCTTGAAGTGATATTGCCAAAAAAGTAAAACTCCATTTTTTACTAAACAAGTCTCAAATACGCCATCACCAAATTGCGCCAAGCAGCTATGAACAGAGATTGTTTGCTGTGGGCTGCCATCAATTAAACTGCGCATAAATATTATTAGTAAAGATAAAACTATGGATAATAATACTGTATGTTAGCATCGTTTTTTCACAACCTAATTAAATATTTATTAGAAAGTTTTAGGGATTTACTACCTATTATTTTGGTAGTGAGTTTTTTTCAAATAGTAGTAATTGGACAGTCCTTACCTGATATCGCTAATATTACACTTGGGGTATTATGGACCCTATTGGGCTTGAGTTTATTTATTTATGGCTTAGAATTGGCTTTATTTCCTATTGGTGAATCTTTGGCTTATGCTTTTGTTAATAAAGGTAAATTATTGAGTTTGTTGGCATTTTCTTCTTTGTTGGGTTTTGGCACCACCGTTGCTGAGCCAGCATTAATTGCCGTTGCCAATAAAGCAGCAGAAGTAGCGCAAACTGGTGGTGTTATTGCTAATAATCCAGAAGCAATTAGCGCTTATGCACACGGTTTACGTTATAGCGTTGCAATTTCAGTATCATTCGCAGTAATGCTTGGTGTTATTAGAATTATTAAAGGGTGGTCTTTGGTGCATATTATTATTATTCTTTATTTGTTAGTAATACTAGCAAGTATCCTTGCCCCTCCATTTATTATTGGTATTGCTTATGATATCGGCGGAGTTACCACCAGCACTATCACCGTACCGCTTATTACCGCGCTTGGAGTTGGTCTTGCAAGCAGTATTAGCGGCAGGTCTCCTATGCGCGACGGCTTTGGTATGATTGCTATTGCAGCGGTGATGCCAATTATTGCGGTGCTTATATTTGGAAGCCTACAATGAATATCTTCATTAGCGTTCTTATTGATATGCTGCCTATTTTGACGGTGTTATTTGGGTTTCAGTTTTTAGTCTTGCGAGAAAAGCCACCTCATCTTAATCGTATAATTTTTGGTTTTGTTTTGGTTTGGCTGGGACTTAGTTTGTTTTTAGTCGGGCTTAACCAATCTTTATTTCCAATTGGTAAATTAATGGCAAATCAGTTGGTTTCAGTAGATTTTTTAGGCATCGGCGATAAAGCTTGGGGCGATTATATTTGGGTTTATGTATTTGCCGCTGCTATCGGTTTTACCACTACTATTGCTGAGCCATCATTACTGGCGGTTGCTATTAAAGCAAAACAAGTATCAGGTGGCAGTATCAAGCCTTTTGCGCTAAGAGTTGTAGTTGCGCTTGGTGTGGCATTTGGTATAGCGCTTGGCAGTTTTCGTATTGTTGCTGGTATTCCTATTTATTATTTTATTATTAGCGGTTATGTAGTGGTAATTATTCTAACCGCTTTTTCGCCCAAAGCTATGGTTGGACTTGCTTATGATTGTGGTGGTGTCACTACTTCAACAGTAACAGTGCCTATCGTTGCAGCCTTAGGCTTGGGCTTATCTGACGCCCTAGAATATAGTAATCCGCTATTTGATGGCTTTGGCTTGATTGCTTTTGCTAGTTTGTTTCCTATAATTAGTGTTTTACTATATGCCTATTTTTCAATTAAACTATCACACAAAGGAGAATAATAATGCACTTTAAATTAATTGTTATATTTGTTAATCAAAATAAAACTGACCATATTTTAACTACTGCTCGCCAAAAAGGAGCCAAAGGCGCAACAGTTATATCCCAAGCCCGAGGCGAGGGAGTTGAGCAAAAAACCACTTTTTTTGGTTTAAGTATTGAGCAACAAATTGATATGATATTGCTACTAGTGGAGGAGCATTTATCCCGTGATATACTTGATACTATCAATCAAGTGGCTAGTCTTGACGATGAAAATGCAGGAATTGCGTTTCAAATTGATGTTGAAGATGCAGTTGGTATTTCTCATCAAATTGAAATTTTAAATAAAACTATCAAGGAGAAATTATGAAAACACCAATTCTAGCAAAAGATGTAATGTGGACTGAGGTTGATATGGTCCACAATATGGATACCGTTGCCCAAGCCTTAGATAAAATGAAGCACAAAAAAACCAAGCTGCTAGTTGTTGATAAAGGGCATGATAATGATGAATATGGTGTAGTACTTATTAGTGATATTGCTAAAGAAGTGATTGCCAAAAATAGATCTATGGAGCGCGTCAATATTTATGAAATTATGCATAAACCAGTGCTCTCAGTGCATTCTGAAATGGATGTACGTTATTGCGCCGATTTATTGGCGCGGTTTAATTTATCACGTTGCCCAGTAATTGACAATGGTAAAATAGTTGGTGTTATTAGCCTTACCAACATTGTTTTCAATGGGTTGAGGGTGGTTTAAAGTATAATAAGTCGCCTATACTACCAGAATAGGGAGAAAAGCATGATTGTTATTTTAAAAATCATCAAATGGTTATTAATTTTAATTGGTGTTGCTATGATAGTGGTTGGGCTTAATTTAGAAGTCAATCATGGTCTTATTGGTAAAATTATTAATGCGCCTAGTTTTGATAAAAATGCTATTCCCACTTATCTAAATATGGCTAAAAGATTATTAGAAAGCGGCGATATTGCTATGGCAAGTATTCGTAGAGTTGCGGTTGATGATGATGTTTCTAATGAAGATGTTGAAGAAGCAATGACGAGCATTGCAATCGAACGTGGCATTCGTGATGTGGGCAAATTGCCTTTATCAGAGCAAGTAGAAATTCAACTAAAAGAGGAGGGAAGCGCCAGCTATAAACAACGGTTTTTAAAAATATTTCAATATTGCTCACCCAAAACCGCTATGGAGATGGTAGGTTATTCAGACGCTTTTGGCGCTTATTTGCCTTGCCGTATTGCCCTTGTTGAAGATAAAGATGGTAAACGTTGGTTATACACACTTGATATGGATTTAATGATTTATGGCGGCAAACCTTTGCCACCAGCACTACAAAAAAAGGCTTTAAACGTGCGTGAAACTATTTATGCTATTATGGATGGCGGCGCTAAGGGCGATTTTTAAAAATTAGTGTTTAAGGCTTAGCTTAAAATGGAGGCTACTATTCTGACAAAACCCAATTTTAAGCCCAAAAATATTGTAAGTCTAGTTCGTCAAAAAACCAAATTTGGTTTATCAGCGGTTCAAAAGGCAAAAAAAGGTAGTAACTGGGACGAGGTTTTTACACCGCTTGATGAGGCGGAATTAGAATTAAAGCGAGTGCTTAATATAAATTCGCACCTAAATGCGGTAGCGTTTAATGATAGTTTTAATGCCGAATATGAGAAAACTTTACCCATCATCAATGATTATTATCACAAGCTAAGCACCGACAAAGAGCTTTATCAAGCATTTCTACTGCTGAAAAATACACCTCTTAATAAACAACAACAACATATTCTTAGCGATGTTATTTTAGATTTTGAATTAAGTGGACTTAATTTAAGTAAAGATAAATTGGCAAAGCTCAAAACTATTAATCAAAATTTAAGTTTATTAGCCAACAAGTTTGCTAAAAACACCTTGCAAGCGACCAATCAATGGCAAAAATCCATCGGCATTAGCGAACTAGGCAAAAACTATCCTACACATTTATTGCCAAAACTAAAAACCAACAGCGGCTATAGGCTTAATTTACAAGCCCCAGTTTATTTAGATGTGATGACTTATTGCGCTAATTCTAATCTACGCAAAGAGGTCTATATTGCCTATATTAGCCGCGCATCCGATGTTGGTATTACTAGCATTAAATATGACAATAGCGCTATAATGAATAAAATTTTACAATTAAGAACAAAAAAAGCCCAGCTACTAGGCTTTAACAATTATGCCCAAATTTCTTTGGTAAAAAAGATGGTGCAAGAACCTAGTCAAGTAGTGAGTTTTTTAGAGGATTTAATTATTAAAATAAAACCTCAAGCCAAAGCAGAATTAGCTGAGTTAGAAGCATTTGCCGCTAAAAAATTAAATCCTTGGGATTTAGCGTTTTATAGCGAACGCTTAAAACAAGCTAAATTTGGTTTTTCCAAAACCGAGTTATTACCTTACTTTCCCGAACAAAGGGTTTTATCCGGCTTGTTTAAACTAATTTATCAACTTTATCAAGTTAAAATTAGTCCAATTAAAGAAAAGAGTTATCAATCAAATGTAAAAGTATTTATCCTAACTTATAAAAATAGCATTATTGGTAAAATTTATTTAGATATTTATGCCAGAAAAAATAAACGCTCTGGGGCGTGGATGGCCGATTATCAAGGGCTAAATAATAAGCACAAACCTGTGGCTTTTGTGGTTTGTAATCTTAATGCTCCTAGCAAGGATAAACCTGCTTTGTTTGAATTTGATGAAATTATTACTCTATTTCATGAATTTGGACACGCCTTGCATCACTTACTTACCACAGTTAAATATCCAAGAGCCGCCGGCATAGATGGTGTGCCTTGGGATGGGGTTGAGTTACCTAGTCAAATGATGGAGAATTTCTGCTATGAAAAAACGGTTATTACCAATATATCTAAGCACTACAGAAGCAATAAACCATTACCTGATGACTTGTACCAAAAACTAATAAAAGGGAGAAATTTTCAAACTGCGATGCAATTATTACGTCAATGTGAATTTTCCCTATGGGATATAAAAGCCCATCTTAACAATAAGCCTCCCCTAGAGGTCTTAGCCGAAGTAAGAGCAAAAACAGCGCTTATACCGCCTGTAGCAGAAAATCGTTTTCTAAATTCGTTTGGCCATATTTTTAATGGTGGCTATGCCGCTGGGTATTATAGTTATCTTTGGGCAGAAGTTCTAGCAGCCGATGCCTTTAGCTATCTAAAAAAACACAAGTTTAATAAAACTGTTGTTAGCTCATTTAAAGATAATATACTTAGCATCGGCGGTAGTGCTGATTTTATGCCACAATATCGTCAATTTAGAGGAAAAAATCCCAGCGCTCATGCCTTACTTAAAAGCAGAGGAATCATAACCTCGCTTAAGCAATTATCTAAAACTATGAACAGCATCAACTAACGCTGTTAGATGGTCAGGGCTAATATCAGGCGCAATGCCGTGTCCTAAATTAAAAACATGGCCCGTATTATCTTGAAATTGATTAAGAATTTTGCTAGTCTCTTTTTGGATAATAGCAGGCGAGGCATAAAGAGTGCAGGGATCTAGGTTGCCTTGTAGAGCAACTTTATCACCAACTCGCCTCTTAGCGTCAGCAAGTTCTACTGTCCAATCCAAACCAATTGCATCACAACCTGAGGCTGCTATCAATTCTAAATACAAGCCGCCACCCTTGGTAAATAAAGTAACGGGGATTTTTTTACCATCATGCTCTTTTATTAGGTCTGCAACAATTTGACTCATATAATTAAGAGAAAAATTTTGGTAGCACTCCTTATTTAATAGACCACCCCAAGTATCAAAAATCATTACCGAATCAGCGCCTGCTTTTATTTGTTCGTTTAAATAAGCTGTTATCGCTCGGGCTAGATTTTGTAATAATTGATGTGTGGAGTTAGGATTATCATACATTAAACCTTTTACTTTAGAAAAAGTTTTACTAGCGGCGCCTTCTACCATATAAGTTGCCAAAGTCCAAGGACTACCGGCAAAGCCAATTAATGGTAGTTTATTTGCTAGGTTTTTTTTAATTAAACTAACTGTTTGAAATACATAGCTTAGTTTATCCATTTCAGGCGTAATTAATTGTTTAATTTGCGCTGTGGTTTGCACTGGATGTGATAATTTAGGTCCCTCACCTTCAATAAAATACAAGCCTAATCCATAGGCATCAGGAATGGTAAGAATGTCAGAAAACAAAATTGCCGCATCTAAATCAAAACGTCTTAGTGGTTGTAAACTAACTTCACAGGCAAGTTCTGGTGTTTTACAGAGAGTAAGAAAATCGCCGGCTTGTTGACGTATTTTGCGGTATTCTGGCAAATAGCGTCCAGCTTGACGCATAATCCAAACCGGAGTACGCTTGCTAGGTCGCTTCAATAAAGCATTAATATAGTCAAAAGACACTTCGATTGATTAAGATGTTAATAGTTATTGTTTGAATGCCGCGTAACGTTTGTTGAATTTTTCAACTCTGCCAGCAGTATCAACAATTTTTTGTTTGCCAGTATAAAACGGATGACATTTTGAGCACACATCTAGGGCAACAGTTTTAGCATCAATAGTAGAACGAGTTTCAAAACTATTGCCACAACTACAAGTCATTGTGACTTTGTTATAGCGCGGATGAATATTTGCCTGCATAATTAAAAGTGATAAAAAGCGCAATTATACTTTAATTTTTCTTCTACTTAAAATTATTTTGCCTCATCAGGAGTATATGCCTTAATGGTTAAAGCGTGTAATTCGCCACTTTTTATCTCATCAGCCATAATATTTAGCACCATTTTCTGCCGCTCTAATAAACTCAAGCCTTCAAAAGCACTAGCAATAATAGTAGTAGCGCAATTACAGCCATCGCCACTGATTGCTACTTTAGCATCAGGTAGATTTTGTTCAATTTTTGTTTGTATTTCTATTAAAGTCATATTGTAGTAAACTGGTTTTGATTAGCACAATTTATGCTAATACTAACTTGGACAACACTACTCTCATTTGTCAGATAAGTAGTAACAGCTAAAATAGTAATATTAACGCTTATATCAAGTCTGTGCTAAGTAGCAACAACTCTCCTTTGTCTAATCTCAAGTTTAATGACGCCAAAGACATCACCTAATAGTAAAATTAGTAGCATCCACCAGCTACCCAACTTATAAATAATAGTGTTAATAATTTTTTTTCAGTCATAGCGACATTATACATAAAACACTAATATCAATTTTTAAAGCCAACGATTAATATCAAAATTATTTGTTTATCTGCTGGACTATTGCTTCACCGAACTCAGAACAATTTAATAAAGTAGCGCCACTCATCAAACGTTCTAAGTCATAAGTTACGGTTTTATTTTTAATAACTGCGCTAACTGCGCTAACTATTTTGTCCGCGCTTGCTTGCCAACCTAGATGCCTCAGCATCATTTCTGCCGATAGTATTAGCGAGCTCGGATTAACTTTATCCAAGCCGGCATACTTGGGCGCTGTGCCATGTGTTGCCTCAAATAGGGCTATTTTATCAGATAAATTAGCACCAGGCGCCATACCAATGCCGCCGACTTGGGCTGCTAAAGCATCAGAGATGTAATCACCATTAAGGTTAGATGTGGCAATCACAGAATAGTCTTCGGGGCGCAATAAAATTTGTTGTAAAAATGCATCAGCAATTACATCTTTAATAATAATATCACTGCCATTTTTAGGGTTTTTAAGCAACTGCCAACTACCGCCATCAAGTAGTTTTGCGCCAAACTCATTTTTTGCTAATTGATAGCCCCAATCTCTAAAACCACCTTCGGTAAATTTCATAATATTGCCTTTATGTACCAAAGTAACCGAAGGCTTGTTATTAACGATAGCGTAATTAATAGCTCTACGAATTAAACGCTCACTACCTTCTTTAGAAATCGGTTTAATGCCAATACTGCTACTATTGGGAAAACGGATTTTATCTGTTTGCATTTGCCGCTGTAAAAAGTTAATCAATTTTTTTGCCTCAGAGCTAAAAGCCTTGTATTCAATGCCAGCATAAATATCCTCAGAGTTTTCTCTAAAAATTACCATATCTACTTTTTCAGGCGCTTTAACAGGTGTTGGAGTGCCACTAAAATAACGCACTGGCCTTTGGCAAACAAATAAGTCTAACCGCTGGCGAATAGCAACATTTAGTGAGCGCATACCGCCACCAACAGGTGTTGTTAGTGGCCCTTTAATAGCTACACAATAATCTCTAATTGCTGTTAGCGTTTCATCAGGTAGCCAATCTTTATACAAATCATAAGCCTTTTGTCCAGCATAAATCTCCATCCAATGAATTTGTTTAGTATCACCATAAGTGGCGCGCACAGCAGCATCAACCACTAATTGCATAATCGGTGTAATATCAGCGCCAATACCATCACCGGTTATAAAAGGAATAATTACTTGGTCTGGGACTTGTGCCTGCTGGTTATGATAACTAATTTTTTCGCCAAACTTAGGCTTGGTAATTGTTATCATATTTGTTATTGGGTTAGAAAATGTTGATAAGCAATATTACTAGTTTCGCTATGGTAAGCGTAGCCAAGTTCATCAAGTTGTTTTTCTAAAGCGGCATGATGTTTGGTAGTAAATCCAACCAACACCCGTCCATAATCAGAACCGTGATTGCGATAATGAAATAAAGATATATTCCACTTATCACCCACAAGCTGTAAAAAATTAAGGAGCGCGCCCGGTTTTTCTGGAAAACTTAGCCGATAAACTATCTCATCAGCAACCTTAAACCTGCCGCCAACCATATAACGAATATGCGTTTTTGCAAGTTCATTATCACTCATATCAACAAACTGATAATTACTCAACCGCCTATCCAGCTCAGCCTTGCTAGCACCACTGCCAATAGCAATACCAACAAAAACATAAGCCTTATCATCACTAGCATATCGGTAATTAAATTCGGTAATTACAAAGTCGGATAACACCTTGCAAAAAGCCAAAAAACTGCCAATTTGCTCTGGAATGGTAACCGCAAAAATACGTTCTTTTTGCTCACCAATTTCAGCGCGCTCAGCAATATATCGCAAACGATCAAAATTAAGGTTTGCGCCACTTAAAATAGATACAATATTACACTTATTTAACTTGTGTTGCTCAATATAATTCTTAACTCCAGCCAAAGACAGTGCTCCCGAAGGTTCAACGATACCACGAGTTTGTTGATAAATATCTTTAATAGCGGCACAAATTTGGTCATTACTTACCAAAATTGTGCCGTCAATTATTTTTCTAGCAAGACGCAGGCCATATTTACCAACCTGCTTAACTGCTACCCCTTCTGCAAAAATATCCACCTCTTCTAAGACAATTTGCTTGTTTTGTTTTAAAGATTTAGTAAAAGCGTCAGCATTAATAGGCTCAACACCTATTACTTTAATACTAGGTTTATAGGTCTTGATAACACTAGCAATGCCAGTGATTAAGCCACCACCACCAACTGGGACAAAAATATAGTCAATATGGTTTAATTGCTCTAATAATTCCAAAGCAACGGTCGCCTGACCGGCAATAACATTAATATCATCAAAAGCGTGAATAAAAGTTTTACCGCTTTTTTTTGCCATTTGTTGAGCTTGTTGATAAGCGTGGTCATAATCCTCCCCAGCTAATATTATCTTAGCTCCTAAAGACTTAACCGCATTAATTTTAATCTCGGGGGTAGTTTTGGGCATAACAATGGTAGCCTTAGTGCCCATTTTTTTAGCCGCTAACGCCACACCTTGAGCGTGATTGCCTGCTGATGAAGTAAGAATACCAGTTGCAAGTTCTTTTTTAGAAAGCTGGGCAATTTTGTGATAAGCGCCGCGTAATTTAAAGGAATGAACTGGGGTTAGGTCTTCACGCTTTAGGTAGATATTGTTGTGTAGTTGCTCACTTAATATAGTGGCATAATTAAGCGGGGTTTTACTCATAATATCATAAATAAGATTGGGCTTGATTGCTTTAACAATAGTTTGCATGAATCTCCTTTAATAAATCAATATTGATATAAGTTGCGTTCTTTTGTTTGGTAAATTTTGCAGCAACGCCGCCTTTAATATCAAATGCGACGTGCTCATCCCCTAATACATCCAACACTAATAATGCTCCGTCAAAGCGGTGCCTGTATGTCCATTCATTAGTAGTAACAATGACCCTAATACCAGCCTCATGAGCTGCTAATATGCCGTTTTCTGAATCTTCTAATGCTAGACACTCAGTAGCAGATAAACCTAATTTATCTAAGGTGTAGTGATAAATATCACCGCTAGGCTTTTTATTTGGCACCACATTACCAGCAGCAACAACAGCAAAATTATCCAAGTAGTGCTGCCCTAGATTATGTTGCACCAAAGCCTCTACATTATCCAAAGTAGTCGTTGTTGCAATCGCTATAATAACTCCCTTAGACAAAGCCTCGTCAAGTAGTCGTTTAACACCTAAGCGCAGAGGTAGCTTGCCAGTTGTACTAATTTGGGTAAAATATTGAGTTTTAACGGCGTGAATATTTGCTATCCATTTAATTAAATCATCGTGCTTATCATAGGGTTTGTATGCCTGATATTGCTTAATATAGTGCAAAATTCTCTCTTTACCACCAGTAACCTTTAATAGTTCGTAATACAAAGGTTTTGACCAATGCCAATCAAGGCCAAATTGCTTAAAAGCCTTATTAAAAGCAACAAGGTGCCCATCTGCTTCAGTATTGACTAAAGTGCCATCCACATCAAAAATTAATGCCTTTAAACTCATAGATAATCACGCTACTAATTTTATTATTGCAAAATTTTAGCATACACAACTAAAATTTAGGGTATAACATTGCCTTTTTAAAATTAACTATCTTATATTATGAGTAAGAGTTTTTTAGATAATATTTATAAATTTAAGTCAGGAGAATCTTTGCTAAGTCCGGGCTTCATCCAACATATTAAACAAAAACTGCTTAATTGGCGCGAGCAATTAGTGTTTGAGAGCGAAAATACCATAAGTCATATGCAAGACGATGCTACCAAAGTCGCAGACACTAATGATAGGGCAACATTAGAGGAAGAGTTTTCCATTGAGTTAAGAGCGCGTGATAGAGAACGCAAGCTAATTGACAAAATTGACCAAACCTTACACCTAATTGAGGTCGGCAAATACGGTTATTGTAAAACTTGTGGGGTAGAAATTACCGCCCAGCGCCTAGAAGCGCGTCCTACCGCTGACCAATGTATTGATTGCAAAAACGTTGCTGAAAAACACGAAGTTTAGCCTCGCTAGCTAATAAACAAACCTCACTTGTTATATTAACAAGCCCTTTCCTATTAAACTTAATGCCTATGGTGATAGTATTTGAGTTATAATATCGGGCTATGAGCGAACTTGTTTTTATTCTTATTAGCACCATTTTAGTCAATAACTTTGTATTGGTTAAATTTTTGGGCTTATGTCCTTTTATGGGGGTATCCAAGAAACTAGAAACCGCTGTTGGAATGGGCTTTGCCACCACATTTGTGCTCACTCTTGCCAGTATTATTAGCTATTTGATAAATACCTATATCTTAGTGCCACTCTCGGTGGAGTTTTTACGTATTATTGCCTTTATTGTTGCTATTGCTGGTGTAGTTGGTTTTACTGAATTAGTGGTAAATAAAATAAGTCCGTTACTAAAACAAACCTTAGGAGTCTTTTTGCCGCTTATCACCACTAATTGTGCTGTTTTAGGAGTGGCTTTATTAAGTGTTAAAGCCCAACACTCTTTCTTAAGCGCGGCGGTTTATGGCTTTGGTGCTGCTATTGGTTTTTCCCTAGTATTAGTGCTATTTGCTGCAATACGCGCTCGTGTTGAACTAGCCGATATACCCGCACCTTTTGTCGGCGCGCCCATTGCCCTTATTAGTGCAGGCTTGATGTCAATGGCATTTATGGGGTTTGCTGGCTTGGCATGATAACATCAATCTTAGTTTTTGCGTCTTTGGCATTTTTACTGGGCGCTATCTTAAAGTATAGTAGTATTATTTTTAAGGTGAAAGGCAATCCATTAGTGGATAAAATTGAAGCTATTTTGCCCCAGACTCAGTGCGGTCAATGTGGCTATGCTGGCTGTCGACCTTATGCCGAAGCAATTGCCAAAGGCGAAGCCTTGATTAATCAATGTCCACCAGGCGGGCAAGAAGGGGTTGATTCTTTGGCAGATTTATTAGGCGTTGAGACTTTAGACCTTAGCGCAGACTTTGGCAAGGAAAAACCAAAACGTGTTGCTTTCATTCGCGAGGCGGAGTGCATCGGTTGCACCTTATGTATCCAAGCCTGTCCAGTAGATGCTATCGTGGGCGCTGCTAAATTAATGACAACAGTTATTGCTAGCGAGTGCACTGGTTGTGATTTGTGCGTACCGCTCTGCCCAGTTGATTGCATTGATATGTTAGAAGTCAAAGCAGATGCCAAAGACTATCTACCAAAACTAAACTATGCCTAAAGTTTACCATTTTAACGGCGGTATCAACTCAAAAAAACAATGGCGTTTGCAACAATTATTATCCAAAATGCCGCCAGTGCTGGACAATGCTAGCATCCTAACCGCTAGCTTACCACAAAAAGTGGTGTTAACACTTAGCCAGCGCCAAGGAGGATATGTAAAACCATTGGTTAAACTTGGGGACAAGGTGCTAACAGGACAAACGATAGCCAGCAGTGATGACCCAATGCACAGCCCAGTACATAGCAGTATTTCTGGTAAGGTAGTTGATATTTCCGCCTGCGCTAAAAACCCTATCAGTGGCATTGACGAACCAGCTATTGTTATTGCCTCAGATGGTAGGGATAAATGGATAGAACAGCGAGGATGTGGCAAAGATTTTCAAGCTTGTAGCAGCATTGAAATGACTGATTATATTAAGAATTGTGGCATTGTTGGTCTGGGTGGCGCGGGATTTCCGACCCATATTAAACTAGCACGACTAAACAAATGTCAAACACTTATTATTAACGGAGTTGAGTGTGAACCTGGTATTAGTTGCGACGACGCCATTATTCAAAATCATCCACAAGAACTATTAGAGGGTATTAAAATTTTGCAACATATTGCCCAAGCAGAACAAACAATTATTGCTGTTAAAGCAAATAATAGCGCACAAATTAACCTGTTAGAACAACTACTTGCTAATAGTGATATTAAATTGGCAAAAATGGAGGATAAATACGCAGCTGGCGATGAAAAAGTTATTATCAATAGTGTGCTTAAAAAACATATAACTAGTGATAAACACAGCATAGATATTGGTGTTTTGTGCCAAAATGTCGGCACTACTAGGGCTATTTATGATGCGGTTATTAACAATCAACCGCTAATATCACGCATAATTAGTATCAGCGGCGATGATATAAACCACACCCAAAATTATCAAATAAGGCTTGGCGCCAATATTGCCGATATACCAGAAATTAGCGCTCATATTCGCCCCCAGCAACAGTATTTTTTAGGCGGCTTAATGATGGGGGCTAAGGTTAGTCACCTCAATTATGCGATTGCCAAAACCCTAAATAGCATTTTTATCAATAAAAAAGCAGCAAAACCTAAAATACAATCCTGCATCCGTTGCGGCACTTGTCATCAGGCTTGCCCAATTGGATTATTGCCGCAACAGATTTACTGGTATGCCAAGTCTGACGATATTCAAAAAGCACTAGACCACAATTTACTAGACTGCACCTTATGTGGTTGTTGCACTGCAGTTTGTCCTAGTAATATTCCTTTGGCGGATTATTTTAACAAGTCCCAAACCTTGCACCACATCCAACAAGCCCAAAAGCGCCAAGCTGATATTGCCAAAGACCGCTTTGAGTTTCGTGAATTTAGACTAAAACGCAATAAAGCGGAGAAAAAGGCGCTAATGGCGAAGAAAAAAGCGGAGATACAAAAAAAACTCGCAGCCGATAAAAACAAGCAAAATAAAATACAAGCTGCTCTAGAACGCGCCCAACATAAATCTAAAAATCCGCCGTCGCCGCCTGTTAATAATGATTGACACTACTAATAAACTAATGCAACAAGTGCTACTAGCCTTAGTGCCGGGAGTGATAGTATTGTTTTATTTTTTTGGCTGGGGGGTAGTATGGCAGATTATGCTTGCATGTGTAGCCGCACTAGCTAGTGAAGCTTTAATACTAGCAATTAGAAGACGTCCGATTTTGCCTAATATCAGTGATGGTTCTGCACTAATTACCGCAGTGTTGTTGGCAATTTCTATTCCAAGTATTGCTCCTTGGTGGCTGGTAGTGCTAGGGACAATTTTTGCTATTGTTTTTGGCAAACAAATATATGGAGGATTAGGACATAACCCTTTTAATCCAGCAATGTTAGGCTATGTATTTTTATTAATTGCCTACCCGCTGGAGATGACCAGACATCAAATGTATTTATTTTTGGAATTTATTCCTAGTATTGATGTAATATTTACAGGCTCGCTACCCGATGCCATTACTTCTGCAACTATTTTAGACCGTAGTTTTATTGGCGCTAGTATTAGTACTCAACATATTGTAATTGGCATATCATTCCTACTGGGAGGAATTTACTTATTATTTAGAGAGATAATTTTTTGGCAAATACCAACGATGATGTTATTAGCAGTATTGGTATTTGGGCATTTCCTGCACCTAATTGATTATGAGGCTTATCAATCAGGTTATTTTCACTTATTTGCTGGGGCGACTATGTTGGGCGCATTTTTTATTGCCACCGACCCCATTAGCGCCAGCACCACGCCAAGAGGGAGGCTGATTTATGGCTTTGGTGTTGGTGTTTTAGTAATTATTATTAGAGAATTGTCCGGTAATTATCCTGACGGAGTTGCTTTTGCGGTGCTGTTGATGAATATTTTTGCCCCGCTAATTGATGCTTATACCAAGCCAAAAACTTTAAGACAATGACAAATCAAATTTTAAAAACTGGGCTTGGTTTAGTGCTATTTACCATAGTTTGTATTGGCTTGGTGCAGCTAATACAGCAACAAACAAAAGATATAATTGCTAAAAACATTGCCCAAGTTCGCCTAGACAAACTAATGGAATTAGTACCAAATTATGATAATGATATTCTAACAGATAGCATTACTAAAAGTATCAGTCTCTATAATAGCAACCAAGTTATTACTATTTATTTAGCTAAGCAGCAATCAAAAACCATTGCCTATTTAATTGAGCATACTTATCCATTGGGTTATAGCGGTGATATTGTGCTACTAACAGCAATAAAACCAGACGGCGAACTAATTGGTGTCAGAGTAATTAACCACAGAGAAACACCGGGTTTGGGCGATGGTATTGATAAAAATAAATCTAGCTGGATTTTGCAATTCCAAGCATTCTTACACCAACAAAAAGTTTGGCAAGTCAAACAAGCAGGAGGTGATTTTGATGCGCTAAGCGGTGCTACTATAAGCTCAGAGGCGGTTATTAGAGCGGTGGATAAAGTGTTGTTAAATTTTAAAGCATTATTGGTTCACTAATTCTAATTGCCGATAAAACTCAGATAAATCTGGCGCTTTACCAAAACGACACACATCGTGCATTTTCAAAAATGGACGTGAATTAACCTCTAAAAAAACGCAATCCTGTTTGGCAAAATCAACCATTAAATCGCGCTTACAAATAACATCAATACCCAAAATATTAGCATCAAAATAGCGCACAATTTTAAGCACAGTTTCAATATTATTTTCACTAATGTGCGAAGCAGGCACAGCCTCTACCACGCCACCAAGTTTAATGGCAATTTTGGGATGTAATATCACTTTTCGCTCTAAGTTAAGCACACTACTAAGGCTTAAACCTTGCTGTTTTAGATGACTGATAATAGCCTTATTTTTAGGAATTGTTGCTATAATCGGTAATAGGTTCATCTGTTTGCGCACATTATTTTCTTTATCAATCAAAACAGAAATACTATCAACTCCATTGCCAATTACAAAAGGACTATAGCGCTTGGCAATAGCCATTACTTGGTCTTTAAGGGCAACAATACGATAATTGTTGCCCGCTAAATAACGTTCAACAATACTACTATGCCACCAAACTTTAACCAAAATACTAGCTTTTAGTAACTGCCAATAATTGTTAATAGGAAAATGCGCCCCACGTGAAAACCCCCCCACATTAGGTTTAACCACTAAAGGAAAGCCATATTTTTTAGCAAAAGAAAACGTGTGATGCGGCAGGTAAAATACTTCTCCTTTGGCATAAGGAACATCTAGCTTTTTAAAGGCTCTTCTTGCCTGTTGTTTAGAATAGCAAAGGCTTCTAATACTAGCTTTATTATAATTACTACAATCGGATAAAAACCACTTAGACAGATATTTATAAACAATCTTTTTCACTGAATTTGATAGTGCTTTCTAAGTTTTTTAAAAAATAAAAACGGCTTGAAATCCTCGCGCGGTATCTTGCTACTCAAATTAGCTAAATATTTAGTATTGTCCTTAATAAAACTATGGCGATTGACTGGACTGGTTTTATCAAACAAATTTAGTGGAAACGGAGTAAATAAATTAATCTCAATAATTTTGAAATTACCACTTAGCAAACTGCTTTTATCCTCAGCTTTAATAGCAACTCTGGCAATATTAAACCGTGGCATTTGCGCCAAGTGATTTTTAATTTGCCCCATTTCTGCTATGCTAAACTGATGAGTGATATCATAGTATTTGGTATATTTGTTATAAATTGAGTTAATCGGATGTTGCTCATGCTCATTAGCTACCTCAGTAATAGTAAGGGTAACGAATTGCCGCTCCTTATCAGGATGTGGAATATAGAAAATTTCATACTCACAACGCCCTGTTGCCAACGCTTGGACAACATAAGGCATAGCGATATCTTTTAGGTCTACCTCTGCTTGTTTTAGCTTTGCTTGGGAGTAAATACGTTGGATGCCGTTGCCATTTTGCCCCCACTCTGGCTTCAAAAAAACCGGAAAATTATCAACTTGTTCACCAGCAGATAAATAATGCTGGCTTAGACGCCACTGCTTAGGAATATAGTCGTCAATTTCCAGTTTAGAAAAAATACCTTTTTGAGCGTTAAAATATTTGGCATTAAGTTGAAAATAACGCCAAGGTGGCACACCTTTTAACAAGGCATGCACAATATAATAAATAACCAGTCTAGCAACTATCATTTCTCTCCACTACAACAAATAGTTGCCAGTTTAGTCAATATTTTTTGACAGCGCCTTTGTTTATAAAGGCAACCACCAACCCTAAAACAAAAATAGATACCGCCGCATTAGCCAAGCTAGTATCAGCACAAGTATTTGCAACAGCATCATAAATAGCTCCACCGCCGCACTGACTAGCATTTTCAACTGCCCAAGTGGGATGCCACCCCAAAGGAGTAAATAGATGAAAAAATATCGCCCCAGCCATAACTGCCATTGCCGCCAAAGCGCCAATAAAATGCAGTTTCTCCCGATTACCTATCACAATCGGCGCTAGCAAAATCACAGAAGTTATCAACTCTGCCCCACCAACTCCATATTGGCCAAAATTAGTAAACAAGTTACCAATTGTAGCGCCTAGCGTATCACTCATCCAAGCGCCAATAGTTTGAAATATATGTATTGGTTCTTTAGCGCTGGGGTCAAATTTAAAATATAGTGAGAACAAAAAAACATACGATGTCCACACCGCAAATAGCCAACTAATAATTACTTTCGCCGCCTTCATGCTTTTCTCCTATTTTTTAGCAAGTAAGCCTTTATTATAGCCTATTTTTTACCACGCCGCTATTTAAAACCTCGCGCGCTATTTCTGCAGCCTCCACCAAACTAATATTTCTTTTTGTCTGCGATAAAATCAAGCTAGCAGCATAGACCAAGCTGTCATAAAATACTCCTGCCTTACCCGCTAATGCCTCTAAACCGAGCTCAACAACCCTCTGGGCTAATTCACCTCCATTATTGCTATCAGAGAGTTTATTATCAATAGCAATAGCGCGTACTGTTTGTGTAATACCGAGTGTTTTGGGGTCAATATCAATACGTTCTCGCTCACTCTTTTTATCATAGGCAAGCGCTAAGCCTTGTTGGCGCAAAGATGGCACTACTCCGCCCTCTATTCCGCGCACCAATAAACTACTATCAAACCCAGACATTGCTGCTAGTTCAGCGTAAATCGGCGGATATGGCTTATGCACAAAACCTAAGACCGCATGCGTAGTTTTACCACGCACAGGTGCAATTAAAGTCTCAACGGTGTTAATCACCGTGCGCTTAACAATTTTATTGCGTAATCCTACTAAATTGTATAAACTCGGGCAATACTTACTCTGGTCAATATAGCCCCAACCAATACTTTTGTTCTCAATACGTTTTTTAACCTCAGCGCTTGATAAATCCACTTCTAGCCCCAAGCTTTGATAAATACGTCTATGGCTAAGTCCAAACTTAGGAGTAATACTATCAAGCCCGTGAATCACACACGGCAAACCCAGCTCGGCTAATAACGGCGGTAAAAATGATGATACCGGCAGGCTTCTACTATAACCATTATAAGGGTCGCCAATATCAACCAAAGTATCAACCACAACTATTTGTCTATCCGCCTGTGCTAGAATAGCTGCCAAAATACCCTTATTCTCATCCATAGTCTCACGCTTCATTCTTAGCGCAATCAGGAAAACTGCAGTTTGCACTGGGTCAACTTGCCCGCTTAAAACAGCGCCCATTGCCGCTTTTGCTTCGTCAAATTCAATGTCTTTACTCAAGTCAGGACCTGTTGCAATACGTCCGATAACTGATTTTAACAATGTTTCTACTTCATTCATTTTTTAAATAATTATATTTGCTAACTTTGGGGGATTGCTTTAAGCTGCATTAGAGCTTACCACCTACCCAAATACGCCCACCTTCCTCTTTCACCTGATAAGTTTGCAAGTCATCAACCCCGTCCTCATCGCTCCTGCCACCATCTGCCAAATCAAAACTAAATCCATGCAAAGAGCACCTAAGTCTAGTGCCAACAAAGCACCCCAGCGTCAATTTAGCCTCCTCGTGCGGACAACAATTATCAGCGCAAAATAACTTGCCATCTATACTAACCACCAATAACTCTTGCCCTGCTAACACCGCTTCAGCCATAGCGCCATTTTTAGGTTTACCTATATCCAATGCTTGCCACATAATTTGTTCACATGTCCTTATCTATTAACTAGAAAAACCTCCAGCCATAATTGCTGTCTAGCTGCTTTTGACATCTATTTAACTGCTTTGCATATTTAGTGGCGGTTTTCTCCACCGACTTAGCCACACCAAGTATCCAGTCTTTTCGCCTATAGCTCTTGTTCTTAAAACCTTGATGTCCTTCGTGATAAGCGAGATACTGATTATAAACATCACCCTTATTAATACCTAATTGCCGATGAGACACATTAACATACCAACCAATGAAATCAGTCACGTCAGCAAAATCATCTCTACTAGCACCGCTATTGTTGGTTTTTTGCTCATACCAGCGCCAAGTTGTGTCTTTTACCTGTCCAAATCCATAGGCGCTGGACCTCCTAAACCAAGGCACAAAGCCAAACAACTCCTCCCTCGGCGGCTTGGCATCGCTGGCAAAGCGCGACTCCTGATTAATAAATGCTAATTGCAATGCCTTAGATACGCCCCATTTTTGCTGCGCTTTCTTCACCGCCTTATACCAGCTCACTTTTTCATCAAGCACATTACAAATATTATCCGCCTCAATTGGCGGGGTGGAGAAACAGGCGCCTAAGGATAGAATAACAATTAATGAAAATATTTGAAAATAAACTTTTGGCATTTGTTTTGTAAAATTAACTCTCACTACCGTATAGATTATATGGTATAAATAGGCGGTTTATTAATTTTTTTACAATTAACTTTCACTATCATTGAATTATATGGTATAAATAGGCGGTTTATTAATTTTTAACTTTAAGGACTTATAAAATGAACAGCATTAAAACCCTATCTGTAGCTTTGTCAGCTTTAATTTTAGCTAGCTGCGGCAGTAATGACTCCGCTAGGATTAGTCCTCAAAGCTCTGTAGACCTAACATTTGCCAAAGGCCCAGTCCAAGGCGCAGTTTGCACCATAGGCGATGCCACCCAAACTACTGGTGCAAACGGCACAGCCACATTTAATAATGTTGATAGTGGCAATATTATTGCTAGTTGTATAGGTGGCAGTTATACCGATGAATCAAGCGGAGAAACACTTACTATTGCCTCAGCCCAAACTGCTATTATTCCTAGCGGAGGCAGCAATATTGTCATCAGCCCGCTCACCACCGCCGCTTTTAACGCTCTTAGCGAGCAGACCGACCCCAACACCGCCAATACTAGCGACATTACTACCGCCAATACCAGAATAGCTAACTTATTTGGCTTAGACGGAGTTGAAATTGCTACTATGGCGCCTGCTTTTACCAGTGATAATGATATGAATGCTCTATACGGCGCTGCCTTGTATATTGTTTCTGAGGCTGCTGATGGTAGTGCTGCAACTTTATCATCAATAATTGACGACATTTCTAATGGTAATATTATGGGAGCGGGGATTGTTGAGGCAGCAGAAAACGTCCGCAACCAAGCCCCAACTCTTACTCTCCACACTTATGTAATAGAAAGTAATAGCGGTATGGACGCCAGCGGTATAGATATTGCTAACGCCACTGCTAGCCAATTATTTATTTTAGGCGTTGCCGATGCAAGCTTCCCTGAAAGAAGCGCGATAAGTTATAGCGCCACCGTTAGCGCTAATTTGGAGGACGCAACTTTTAGTATTAGTGACGATAGTGAGTTTAGTCTTTCCGCCGGTGTATTAACTTTTAGTCTTGCTGCCAATGAAAATGACTTTGAAACCACCCAAGTCTACACCACTATACTTACCGCTACCACCGCCAACCAAACAGTTAGCAAGCAAGTCAATATCTTTATTATCAATGTTGCCGATAGCCCACCAGTTCTATCAACCCCAACTAATTTAGCCACCTACGTCACCGGCGAGCAAATTGCCCCCCTTGTTATTAGCAATACTGCCAGCGATGGAGACGCTACCAGCTGTAGCACTAGCCTTAGCGGGCATGGTCTAACCATCTCTGCGGTGAGAGGAGATTGTCTAATTAGCGGCACACCAAACTCTGCCCAAGCAGACGGCGGGTCAGAAACAGTTAGCGCCATTAATGATTTTGGTTCTAACACTATTAGTTTTAGTATTATCATCAACCGCGGCGATGCCACAATTGAAGCAGGCGCAGATAGAGCTGCTACTTATACCGATGGTGGGACTTTAGCCGCCCAAGTCCCAACTAACGGGCTTGACAGAACTATATCTTACCAAAGCAGTGATACCGATGTTGCCGAAGTAAACCCCAATAGTGGCGTTATTACTATAAGAAGCATCGGCACCACTAGAATTACCATCACCGCAACACAAAGCACCAACTACAACTCTGCCGAAGACTCCTACTTACTGACCATCAGAAGAGCAGACCAGAGTAATTTTAATTTAGGCGCTAACGAGCAATCCATAGGACTACTCCGAGGCACTTATCAAGTTAGCCCAAGTGGCAACCCGTCAGGGACCACCATTAGTGATTATAGTTCCAGTAATGCCGATATTGCTACTGTTGATGATAGTGGTGAGGTAACTTTGCTAGCCCTAGGTTCAACTACTATTAGCGCTGTCAGTCGCGGCGATAATTACAACGATGCCGAAGCTAGTTTTATCTTAACTGTGGTAGATAGATTTACCATTGCCCCTACCAGTCCAATCGCTGCTTATGGCAACGGACCTATTACTTTTACCACAATTGGTGGTGTTGGGGCTACTACTAGTTTTACTTCTGGCGATGAAACTGTTGCCACCATTGATAGTGATGGCGTGGCAACTATTATAAACGCCGGCACTTCTTTAATAACCGCTACCAGTGATAGTGATGAGGCAACTAGCGTGCTAACAGTCAATCAAGTTTCCTTAGATGTTACGGTTATATCAGAGGGCGCCGCTTTGTCCCTGCCTAACCCAAGCGCACCTAATAGTGATAGCAATAGATATACATTTACTTATAGCGGCGACCAACAAGCTATTACCTTTACAATAGATGGTGAAGTTGCTGGTGATGATATCAATCCAAGCAATACCGATATTAATGGAGACAATGGAGCAACGAATGCTGGTGATTATAGTTTTGAGATAGCATTGCGTGATAATAGTGATAACCATAGAAGAAATTATAACTTTGCAACAGGTGGTGATGATTTTGCTATATATTGGCAAATTCTCCGCGCCGAACAATCTGCCCTATCTGCTGATGTGCCTACCACTTTATCAAATAACAACAGTTTTACCATCAGTGTAGGTGGCGCTTCGCTAACATCATCTACAACAGCCCCAATTGCAAGTCTAACCTTCACCTCTGCTGATACTGCGGTTGCAACCATTAATAATAACGGCGCTATCAACGCTTTGACACTCGGGTTCACCACTATTACTATTGAAAGCCCCGAAAACCTAAATTACCTCACCGCAACTATTAGTTATCCATTAGAAGTTGTAAACCTCCCTCCGGTTGCAAACGTCCAGCCCAATAGAAACTTATCAATAGCTAATGATATCACTATTGACCTATCCCCTGAATTCTCCGACCCAAATGGCGATGACCTAACTTTTAGCACCGCCAATACCGATGGGAGAATCAGCCTTGATGCTACCAGCGGGATAATATCAGTCCAAGCAACAGCATTTAACGCTGGTGATAGTATTGCTATTACAATTATCGCCTCAGACGGGCTTGAGAGCGTTACGGCAAGTATTAACCTTAGTTTTTTAGAGGGCCTTGCCTTAAGCCCAGAAGACCCAATCGCTACCTACGGTGATGGCACCTTTGACTTTACCACAAGTGGTGGTAGTGAAGCCAGTACTAATATTAGTTCCAGCGACCTAACTGTTGCCACTATTGATAACAGCGGTGTAGCAACTATTATAGGCGCCGGCACTTCTGTGATAACCGCCACCAATGGCGGCGATGAAGCAACTAGCCTACTAACAGTTAATCAACGCCCTTTAAGTGTCACGATTACCTCAGGAGGTACTGCTTTGTCCCTGCCCGACACAAACCAACCTAATAGTGATAGTAATAGATATGGCATCACTTATGACGGCAGTCAACAAATTATAGCCTTTATGATAAATAATGTTGTTGCTGGTGATAATGTTATGGACGATGTCACTACTAGCGGAAGTAGCCAAGCAACAGATGCTGGTGATTATTCTGCTACGATAACACTAACTAATGATGACCATATAAGAAATTATAACTTTGCAACAGGTGGTGATGATTTTGCTATATATTGGCAGATTCTCCGCGCTGAACAATCTGCCCTATCTGCTGATGTGCCTGCCACTTTATCAAATAACAACAGTGTTACCATCAGCGTAAGCGGCGCTTCACTAACATCATCTACAGCAGCCCCGATTGCAAGTCTAATCTTCACCTCTGCTGATACTGCGGTTGCAACCATTGATGATAGCGGCACTATCAACGCTTTGACACTTGGGTTCACCACTATTACTATTGAAAGCCCCGAAAACCTAAATTACCTCATCGCAACTTATAGTGATCGACTAGAAGTGGTCAACCTCACCCCAACTGCAGATGAGATACCTGATAGAGCCTTGCTAATAACTAATGATATTACTATTGATCTATCGCCCTATTTCTCAGATCCAAACGATGATGACCTAACTTTTAGCACTGACAATACCGATGGCAGAATTAGCCTTGAGGCTACCAGCGGGATAATATCAGTCGAAGCAACAGCATTTAGCGCTGGTGATAGTATTACTATTACAATTACCGCCTCAGACGGGCTTGAGGACGCTATAACAAGTATTAACCTTAGTTTTGCAGAGGGCCTTGCCATCAGCCCTATCAACCCAAGCGTTACTTACGGTGACGGCGCCATTACTTTTATGGCAGATGGCGGTGTTGGAGATGCCAGTTTTACTTCTAACGATGGAACTGTTGCCACTATTGATGACAGTGGTGTGGCAACAATTATAGGCGCCGGCACTTCTGTGATAACCGCCACCAATGGCGGCGATGAAGCAACTAGCCTACTAACAGTTAATCAACGCCCTTTAAGTGTCACGATTACCTCAGGAGGTACTGCTTTGTCCCTGCCCGACACAAACCAACCTAATAGTGATAGTAATAGATATGGCATCACTTATGACGGCAGTCAACAAATTATAGCCTTTATGATAAATAATGTTGTTGCTGGTGATAATGTTATGGGCGATGTCACTACTAGCGGAGATAGCCAAGCAACAGATGCTGGTGATTATTCTGCTACGATAGCACTAACTAATGATGCCCATATAAGAAATTATAACTTTGCAACAGGTGGTGATGATTTTGCTATATATTGGCAAATTCTCCGCGCCGAACAATCTGCCCTATCTGCTGATGTGCCTGCCACTTTATCAAATAACAACAGTGTTACCATCAGCGTAAGCGGCGCTTCGCTAACATCATCTGCAACAGCCACGATTGCAAGTCTAACCTTCACCTCTTCTGATACTGCGGTTGCAACCATTGATGAAAACGGCACTATCAACGCTTTGACAGTCGGGTTCACCACTATTACTATTGAAAGCCCCGAAAACCTAAATTACCTCATCGCAACTTATATTCATCGACTAGAAGTGGTCAACCTCACCCCAACTGCAGATGAGATACCTGATAGAGTCTTGTCAACAACTGATGATATTACTATTGCCCTATCACCCTATTTCTCAGATCCAAACGATGATGACCTAACTTTTAGCACTGACAATACCGACAGCGAAATTAGCCTTGAGGCTACCAGCGGGATAATATCAGTCGAAGCAACAGCATTTAGCGCTGGTGATAGTATTACTATTACAATTACCGCCTCAGACGGGCTTGAGAGCGTTACGGCAAGTATTAGCCTTAGTTTTGTAGCAGGCTTTTCTATCAGCCCGCCTATGCTGGTAGAGACCTACGGCGATGCAAGCCCCACTATTAGTGTTGTTGGCAGTATGGAAGGGACAACGGGTGAGACTACCTTTAGTATTGATGATACTAGTATTGCCACTATTGATGCCACAAACGGTATGACTGTGCTAAATATTATCTCTATCGGCACTACCACTATTAGAGCTACCAGAGGTATTGAGTCAGCAACAGCTAGTTTAGTTGTCAGACGCAGAGTTCTAGAAGCCAGTCTAACAACCCCGCTGATATTTGGTTTTGACAATGCCCCACACTTTGTTGACGCTACTTTAAGCGGCGGCGTTATTGACCCTATTCAAATATCACCAGAAGCCACCAACAGCCAAACAGATATTGGCAACTATCAAACAACTTTCACTATAAGCGGCAGTGGCGTGGATAATTACGAGCTCAGAGGCCACATAGCAGCTGACCCCCATTCAGTCGTTATCAGTTGGGCTATTGTCCGTGGTAGCCAAGATTTTAGTATTGATAGTCCAACATCGCTGATGTTTGGACAGACTAGCGTAATTGAGATAATTGGCGACATTATTGGCGACCGTATGTTCAGTTCTGATAATACCAATGTCGCTACTATTAGTCTTAGTGGCGGTATAGCAACAGTTAGGGCATCTGGCATTGGAACGGCTACAATCAGCTTATTTGCCTCAGGCAGTGATAATATTGACCCCGCTACTGAGAGTTATATCCTAACCGTTACCAAAAATGAGCAAAGCGATTTTGCTTTTAACCCCTCTGCCCTCATCATTAGTCCGCAATCATCTATAAACCTAGATTCTCTAATTGTTGGCAAGTTAAGTTCAGGACCAACAAATTATGCTGTTATTGATGGCGGTGATTTTGTTAACTTAAATGTTAGTACTCTAACTACTGCAAATAGTATTGGCTCAGCCCTAGTTGAAGCCACCAGCCCTGAGGATGATAATTACTCAGAAGCCACTGCGGTACTTGATATAACCATAGCGGAACAGTCAGCTGGGGTTGATAATCCTTATATTCGTGCTTTGAGCGATCAGGCTAGTATTCATTGGGAGAACCAAAGAGGTGATGTTGATATCTATTTGACTTCAAGCGCAACTTGTACTATAGGTGTGAACTGCATAAGTGATCATAGAGAAAGTTTTGTTACTACTGTTGCATCGGGAACGGTGCTGCCAGTAGCTGCTACTATGATTAATAACAGTAATTTCTTTTTGACAGGTGGGAATTATTTAGTGTTGCAATTTAGTGATAATACTGAAGCTAGGACCTTGATAGCAAGTTCTGTTGCTGATTCTCCTCATTGGCGACCTAGGTTTAATCATCAAATTGTCCAAGCTAGTAATACTTTTTACCTATCTGGCGGTCGCCAAGATCGTGATACCACAGGACATAACGATGTATGGCGCTCTAGCAATGGTATTATTTGGGAGCAAATTGCCACCGCGCCTTGGGAGGCTAGGTATGAACATCAGATGGTTTTATTTAATAATCAACTTTACCTAATGGGCGGCCTTTCAAACGATGATGTGTATCACAATGATGTATGGCGCTCTGCCGATGGTATTACTTGGACAGAACTAACTGCCAGCGCTAGTTGGTCTCCAAGGCGCGGTCACCGTGTGACTGTGTTTAATGACGCTATGTATTTATATGGCGGTAGTGTGGGAGATGTTAGCAGCAGCGATGTGTGGAGGTCCACTGACGGTATTACTTGGAGCCTTGTTGCCGCCTCAGCCGCTCCTGGTTCCAGAACATTCCACGGCTTATTAGAGTTTGATAACAGTCTTTATGTATTAGGCGGTCTTGATGGCACTGATACTTTCCCTGCTGGCATTTGGGCTTCTACTAATACCAACGGCGCTGTTATCGGGGCTAGCTGGACCCAAGTCGCCTCCCTTTCCTTAACGGGATTCGGAGATGCCACTGATACAGGCAATTTTGGCGGTAGCTATGTTGTAAACGGCGATGAGCTTTGGTTATTTGGTGGCGCTAGCTTTGATGGTTTCATTCAACAGCGAGAATATGAGGCGCTCTTTCAAGACGGCGCTTGGAGCGTGCCTACTAACAGAACCCCATGGGGTCAGAGGCGGTTTCAACAGATGCTGATATTCCAAGATTACTTCTATTTGTTTGGCGGTCTTAGAGGACTCCAAGAATTCAATGATATCTGGCGTCGTCCCATAGGAATGACCAATTGGGAATTCTTGCTGCCTCTAAATCACTAAATTTGTCCTAGTTTTGTTTGTGTTGCCGCACAAGAGATACTTTGCGCGCAAACTTGGCTACTTTACAAACGTTAGTGTGCCAACTAATATAAAATAACCTTATTTACACTGGCTAAAAATGGCACTAACCGATAGTATTACCGATATTGGCGGCTTGGGGGAGAAATCGGCGCAAAAACTGGCACAGTTTGGAGTTTATCAACAATCACACCTATTATTTCACTTACCAGTTCGCTATCAAAATAAAACTAAAATTACTCCTATTGCCAATATTGTTGCTGGCGAGTTTGCTTTGATTGAGGCTAAAATCGAGACGCTGGAAAAACAGAATTTTGGCAATAGACAGCTACTTTGTTTTGTTAGAGATAATAGCAAACGTTTGTTATTGCGTTTTTTTCACTGGCATCATTTTCAAGCCGAACGTTTTATCCGCGGGCAACGAGTGCAATGTTATGGACAGGTTTTGCTACGCAGACGCGGCCTAGAGATGGTCCATCCGCAATACCGCTTACTTGACCAAAACCAATCACCACTGCTAGATAAAGCTCTAACTCCAGTTTATCCTAACACTTTAGGCATTCCCGCACATAAGCTCAGAGGCTGGATTAACAAAGCTCTTAACTTATTACAAAATGAATGTATTGAAGATAGTTTAGCTACTTGTAGGGCGGGGTTTATGGAGTTAAGTAGCGCCATTAAAACACTACACAAACCCAAACTTACCGATTTAGACGCTATTGTCAATCGTAGCCATTCAGCTCAAAAACGACTGATTTTAGATGAATTTTGCGCCTATAGCCTAGCTATGCAACAAGCCAAGATCAAACAACAACAAAACATTGCCAGCGCTTTTATAACCAACAAATCATTGCAACAACAATTGTCTAATCAATTAGGCTTTAACCTAACTAATGCCCAAAAGCGCGTAATTGCTGATATTGGCACTGATCTAGCAAAAACCAGACCAATGATGCGCTTATTGCAGGGTGATGTTGGTTGTGGCAAAACAGCAGTCGCTATGTTTGCTAGCCTGCCAATTGTTGCTGCCAAAGCACAAGTAGTATTAATGGCGCCAACTGAAATTTTAGCTAAGCAACATTTTAAAGAATTTAGGCGCTGCTTTGCTACTATTGGTACTAACTGCGCTTTATTGGTATCTAGTCTTAATAAACAACAAAGAACACAACAATTAAAATTGGTTGCCGATAATAAGTCAGGTATTATTATTGGCACCCACGCTTTGTTCCAAGAAGGGGTTGAGTTTGCTAATTTGGGCTTAGTTATCATTGATGAACAACACAAATTTGGCGTTCACCAACGGCTATCCTTAGCCCAAAAAGGAGACCAAGTTCCGCACCAATTAATTATGACAGCAACGCCTATTCCCAGATCGCTAATGATGAGTTTATACGCTAACTTAGACACTAGTATTATTGATGAATTACCACCGGGCAGGCAAGCGACTACTACTATTACGGTAAGTGTTGGACGCATAGCAGAGATAATTAACAAGATTAAACAAATGGCTAGCCAAAAACAACAAACCTACTGGGTATGCACACTAATTGATGACTCCGAAGCGCTACGAGCGCAATCGGCACAAACGCGCTTTGACGAACTATCCACAGCACTACTAGGGCTAAATATCGCCCTTATTCACAGTAAATTAGACAAAAAAGATAAAGCGCAAATTATGCAACAATTTTATCACAAACAAATTGATGTGCTAATTGCTACCACAGTGATTGAAGTTGGGGTTGACGCTCCTGATGCCAGCCTGATTATAATTGAAGATGCGCAAAGATTAGGCTTGGCACAACTACACCAATTACGCGGGCGAGTAGGGCGCAATGGTCAACAAGGGCTTTGTATTCTGCTTTATCAAGCCCCACTTAGCGATACTGCCAAGCAACGTCTAAACATTTTGCGCACCAGTAACGACGGTTTTGTAATTGCTCAAAAAGATTTAGAGCTAAGAGGTCCAGGCGAGATGCTTGGTTTATCGCAAACTGGACTTGGCGCATTTAAAATAGCAGATTTAATCAAAGATGATGATTTATTAGCCCTAAGCCAACAGCTTATGCCATGCTTATTAAAACAAAGCGAATCCACTCAAAGCGCGCTTATTAACCGCTGGTATTGTGATGAGGCAGTTGATTATGGTAATACCTGATTTTGATAAACTGCTTTGGAGTAATGACAGCGAACCATTATCAACGTTGGCTATAAAAGACTGGTTGCTAGATAAACAATCATTAACCGCTAAACTAAAAGCGATGTATGCTGATTTTAGTGTGCAGGTTTTAAATAAACAAAGCGCTAAACCCAATCTTAGCGAGGTTAAATTCTTCTCACAACTTCCAAGCAATGCCAACTACCAAAGACGCGAGGTGCTATTATTAGCTAGAGCTAAGCCGCTGGTTTATGCTAATTCACTAATTCCTAATACTGCTAAAACTGCTACTCTGCTAACACTACAGAACAAGCCGCTAGGAGAGGTATTGTTTGACCAAGGCAAATTAAAACGTAACAGAACTGAATTTAGCATTAGTAAAATTGGTGTTTGGGGCAGGCGCTGCGCATTTGATTTTAATGGGGTTTGTGTTTTGGTTTGTGAATTTTTTTTAGATAAAAATAGCCCGCAAGTATAACAAAAACTATTGCCATTGAAAACCACTGTAGCGCATAGCCAATATGTTTGGCAACACTACCATAAAACGGCTGCCAATTCCTAATAAAGCCATTATTATCATCAGCGTCAAGCAAGCCTAATACCGGTAGGAAGTTACGCTTGACTAATTGTTGCATTTTGGCTAAATCAATATGTTGAATTATAATGGGAAAAGGCGGCTTAATCATCTCTGCCTTTAATCTTACTCGGGTAGGAATAGCGCTAATTTTAACTTTAATGGTGGTTTTTTTAGCGCTGATATCCAAATTAGCATCAACACTACGATACCTCCCCCAAGGCACAAAACCGCGATTAACCAATAACATCTCTGTATCTGTTATAATAAAAGGTGTTAACACAAAATAACCAGCCTTGCCTCCTCGGGTTTGATTATCATAAATAAACTGTTGTTTATCGTCCCAACTGCCGCTAAAAATAATAGAATGGTGAGTTTTTTGGCTTAAATCTTGTTGCCGATAAATAAGTGGCGGGCTTTGTTCTGCTTGTTGTATTTTAGCTAAAATTTGACGTTTCTCATCAGCGCGCTCTAATTGCCAAAACCCTAGTTTTACCAAGCCGCTAGTAATCAGCATAGCAATAACTAATAAGATAATTTTTTGCATTAATTAATTAGCCTATTTAGACTTGATGCAATAGGTTTTACCTGATGTGGTTTGGTCAAAATAGCAACATATTCCCCATTGGGATTGATAATTGCGAAACTACCAGTATGGTTAATTTTTTGTTGCTGGTGCTGATGATGGCTATGGTCTGCCATTTGGCTATTTTTTTTAATTTGCTCATACTCATAATAGACCCCAAGGGCTTTGGTTAGACGCTCTAAATTAGCCCCTGTTGCCGTCAATCCAATAAAATTAGGGTTGAACTTTTGGGCATAATTACTTAAGTTGCCTAAATCTCTTTTAGCGTCAATGGATATAAACGCCACTTGTGGCTTGGGATGGTTCATTTGCTTCCAAGCACCAGCCATAATTGCTAAATCTATGGGACAAATATCTGGGCAATTAGTATAGCCAAAATAAAGCGCCAGCCACTTATTGGGATAAGCGCTGCTAAGGTTTATTGTTTGCTTATCATCCCTTTGTAGTTTTAAATAAGGCTTAACATTTTTAGGAGGCAATATATGGCCAGCAGGGATGCTCGCAGTAGTATTATTTTTGCCAATAAAAAACCAGACGCTTAAACCCGCAATTAATAAGACAACAATACTAAGTTTGATATTCATGACTAAATTAAGGGTTGTGGCGGTGTTATAAAGCCTAAGCCATAAGCAATTAACAGTATTATAAATAGAATAAGCGATAAGCTAATGCGCCATACCAAAGACTTAAATAGCCTATTTGATCTTGCCTGATCAGCGCTTTTGTCATCCTCAACGCGCACCAATGCTAACAAAGCAGAACCCAAACTCGCCAAAATTGCAATCAAAAAAACAATAACAACAGCTTTTAACATGCCACTCTAAACTTTTGGCGACTAGAGCCAATATACGAATATAAATAACCCAAGCCAAACAACATCAACAAAATGCCAATACCACGCTACCGCTTCAAAAGCAAAATGGCGCTGCCTATTAAAATGACCGCGAATACAGCGCATAAGAATAACAGTAAGCATTATAGCGCCTAAGGTTACATGAAAGCCGTGAAAACCAGTGAGCATATAAAAAGTGCTACCATAAATACCAGAAGTAAGCTTTAAATTCAAATCGGTATAAGCATGACCATATTCATAAATTTGAAATCCTAAAAATAATACCCCTAAAACTATGGTTGCCATCATGGCAGCTATTAACTGACTACGATTATCACTTCTAAGGGCATAATGCGCCCAAGTAATAGTAACGCCTGATGATAACAACAATAAGGTATTTAGCGCAGGAATGCCCCAAGTATTTACCAAAGCTGTTGGCGAGGCAAATTTATCGGCATCAGGATTTAGTAATAGCGGCCATTGATTGATAAAATCTGGCCAAAGCACAGCTTGAGTAGCAATTGCTGCAGCGCCACCCTCGCCCCCTAACCACGGCACAGAAAATATACGCGCATAAAACAAAGCCCCGAAAAAAGCCGCAAAGAACATTACCTCAGAAAAAATAAACCATCCCATACCCCAACGAAATGACCTATCTACTTGAATATTATAAGTACCAGACTCACTCTCCTTAATTACTTGTCCAAACCAACCAAACATCATAAATAATAAAATAGCAGCGCCTAGCGCCATTGCTGAAAAACCAACAACGCCGCCGTGCAAGCCACTAGCAAAACCAAATAGCATAATAAACAAAGCCACCGAACCCACAAAGGGCCAATAACTGCCTTCGGGAATATAATATCCTTTAGTGCTATCCACTATTCTCTCCTTTTTGTTCTATTCTAAAAAACTTATACGACATACTCACATCAACAATCGCCTTATCTAGTTCTGAGTCAATAACAAACCGCACTGGCATTTTAACAACTTGTTTTGGCAAAAACGTTTGCCTTTCAAAACAAAAACACTCTAACTTTTTAAAATGCGCTGCTGCTAGCCCCGGGGCAACGCTGGGAATGGCTTGTCCGACAATAGTTTTATCACTGGTATTTTGGGCTAAATATTCAACTGTATAATGCTTACCTGGAATTACAACCATACTCTTAGTTAATGGTCTAAAATTAACCGGAAACCCTGCGCTAACATCGGCAAAAAAATCAATACTAACTATCCTATTATTATCAACAACGAACTCAGTTTGATTGCTGATACTACCACTGGTTTTGCCATTTAAGCCCGTTAATTTGCAAAAAGCGTCATATAGAGGCACCATCAAAAAAGCAAAACCAAACATAAGCACTGGCACGCTTATTAATTTTAGCCAAAAAATTTTGCCGGGAGGATTTCTCGTAGCCATTAAATATTACTAATAATAGTTATTAAATATACCGCAACAGCAAGTGCGGCAACAATAATTGCGGTAACAACCGCTCCCTTATTGCCGCCCATATCAATAACTGTGCGCGCTATTAGACGACTCTTTAAAAATCAGCTCTTTACTAGGCGGAGTATTAAAAGTATGGTAAGGCGGCGGAGTTGGTAGCGTCCATTCCAAACCTTTAGCGCCTTCCCAAACCCGAGGTTCTGCTATTTTTTCACCGCTACGAATTGCATCAACAATAATATAGGCTAATAAAATAAACGAAGCGCCAAAAGCAAACCCGCCAATACTAGAGATTACATTAAAATCGGCAAACTGCAAAGCATAATCTGGGATGCGTCTAGGCATACCAGCCAAACCTAAAAAGTGTTGCGGAAAGAATAATACATTTACCGAGATTAATGACCACCAAAAATGAATTTTAGCTAGGGGTTCATTATACATCCTGCCACACCATTTAGGCAACCAGTAAAACACCGCAGCAATAATAGCAAATAAAGAGCCAGTTACCAGCACATAGTGAAAGTGTGCTACTACAAAATAAGTGTCATGGTATTGAATATCAGCCGGAACAATGCCTAACATCAGTCCTGAAAAGCCGCCAATGGTAAATAAAATAATAAAGGCAAGCGTCCATAACATCGGGGTTTCAAAAGTCATTGAACCTTTCCACATAGTCGCCACCCAATTAAAGACCTTAACCCCGGTAGGGACAGCAATTAACATAGTTGCATACATAAAATAAATCTGCCCTGCAATAGGCATGCCTACTAAAAACATATGATGCGCCCAAACAATAAAAGAAAGCAAGGCGATAGAAACTGTTGCATACACCATAGAACTATAACCAAATAACGGCTTACGAGCAAAGGTTGGTAAAATTTGAGACACCACTCCAAAAGCAGGCAAAATCATAATATAAACCTCAGGATGTCCAAAAAACCAAAAAATATGCTGAAACATTACTGGGTCACCACCACCAGCGGCGTCAAAAAAGCTGGTGCCGAAGTTTCTATCAGTAAGCATCATAGTAACCGCACCGGCTAAAACTGGCATTGCGGCAATTAGTAAAAATGCGGTAATCAACCAAGTCCAAACAAAAAGAGGCATATCCATCAGCCTCATGTCTGGAGCGCGCATATTAAGCACAGTAGCAATAATATTAATAGCTCCCATAATTGATGATATGCCTAGCAAATGGATAGCAAAAATAAAAAAGTCGGTGCTGTCTGGTGCAAATGTGGTAGAAAGAGGAGCGTAAAAAGTCCAGCCAAAAGCAGGTCCCCCACCTTGCATAAACAAAGTGCTTATCAGCATAGCCCCAGCAAATGGTAAAATCCAAAAGCTATAATTATTCATCCTAGGTAGGGCCATATCCTTAGCGCCCACCATCAGTGGTATTTGCCAATTAGCTAAGCCTACCATTGCCGGCATAATAGCGCCAAATATCATAATCAAACCGTGCATAGTTGTCATTTGATTAAAAAAGTGCGGATCAACTAATTGCAACCCAGGTTGAAATAATTCAGCGCGAATTACCATTGCCATTGCCCCGCCAATTAACAACATCAAAAATGAGAACCATAAATACAAAGTGCCGATGTCTTTATGGTTGGTAGTTTTAATCCATCTTAATAAGCCACTGGGGGCATGATGATGGCCTTCTGTATCCATAGTAGTCGTTGTTGCTTGCATAATTTGCTCCTAAAATTAACGCGCCGATTTAATAGCCGAAGGCTGGATAACATCGCCGCTATTATTACCAAGGGCATTTCTCTCATAAGTAATAACGGCGGCGGCTTGGATATCGTTTAATTGCGCCTTAAAGGCTTGCATAGCGGTGCCGGCCTTGCCGTTTAAGACAATATCAATATGTTTGTCAACCTCGCCTTGGCTAATTGGACTATTGGTAATTGGCGGAAAAGCCCCGGCAATGCCAGCCCCAGTTTGGCCATGGCAAACAGCACACGAGGCGTTATAAACTTTTTTACCCTCTATCATTAAATCATTTTTAGTCCAAACTTTATCAGCGCCAGCGCTAGCAGCAGCTATTGCCTTTTTTTGTTGATTTAGCCACTGTCTATAATCCTCAGGCGCTTTTGCCTCTACTACCACCGGCATAAATGCATGGTCTTTACCACAAAGCTCTGTGCATTGCCCACGATAAGTCCCGGGCTTGTCAATTATCACCCAAGCATCATTAATAAACCCGGGGATTGCATCCTGTTTTACCCCTAAATCCGGCACCCACCAAGAATGAATAACATCAGCCGAGGTTAGTAAAAAACGGATTTTTTTGCCAGTTGGTAGCACTAAGGGCTTATCTACATCTAATAAATAATTATCAATATCACTTGGGTCTTTGATGTTGTCGCGACTTGCTTGGGCAAGGTTAGAGAAAAAATTAATGCCTTCTTTGGGATATTCGTATTGCCACTTCCACTGCCAACCGGTAATTTTAACCGCTATATCAGCCTTAGAAGTATCTTCTAGGTCAATAAGAGTTTTAGTAGCGGGTACCGCCATTAAAACTAGTATTAGAATCGGAATTGCAGTCCAAAGTAACTCAATAGTTGTGCTTTCATGAAAATTACTTGCCAGCGCGCCTTTTGATTTACGATGCTTGATAATAGAATAGAACATAGCCCCAAACACACCAATGCCGATGACAACGCAGATCCAAAATATAAGCATATGCAGGTCATAAATATCGCGGCTAATGCTAGAAACACCCCTAGGCATATTTAGCCCATAATCAGCAGCCAAATGTAGTGGAATTATAAGCAATGATAAGGCGATAGAATTGAGCAACTTTTTCATTAGTTTTTGTGAGTTAAAAAAATATTTTAGCAAGCATTGTATAATTGCGTAGTAATGTATTATGAATGCAAATTTAACGGTTTGTGCAACATTATACCTAGTTAAGTTTATAATGCAAGTCAGTTTGGTTAAAAAGAGCTAAATTATGGTGGTAATAAAAACGACCTGACATGCTTAAACAAAATATTATGGCACAACGTTTAACTGATGGTTGATAGATTATTAAAAACAGCCTTATTATTAGGCATTATTGTTGTTATTTTAGGCGCTTATACGCGTTTAACAAACGCTGGCTTGGGCTGTCCTGATTGGCCCACTTGCTATGGAGGCATTATCGTGCCTGAACAAATTACCCCGCCTGAAAACAGTACCGACTCTTATGCCGCTTGGCGTATAAAAGCATGGACAGAAATGGCACATCGCTACGCCGCAAGTTTATTGGGGCTGGTTATTCTTATTTTAAGCATGCTCACGCTAAGGCAACCTAAAAGCCTGCCTATCAACAGCTTTGAGAGAAAATTTATACTGATATTATTAGTATTAGTTGTGCTTCAAGGTTTGCTAGGTATGCTCACTGTTACCGAATTATTACATCCACTAATTGTAGTGCTACATCTAGCTGGAGGAATGATTACCGTTAGTTGTATTTTTTATTTACTAAAGAGGTGCGCTGCTAGAAGCGCTACTATATTTGCTAATAACGCTAAATTAAAGCCTTGGGTCTGGATTGCTTTGCTGGTAGTTGGTAGCCAAATTCTGCTTGGCGGCTGGACTAGCGCTAATTACGCCGCGCTATCTTGTGGAGACTTTTTCCCAACTTGTCTTGGCAGCTGGCTACCCGATGGTCTAAATTTTACCCAAGCCTTACTGCCAACACTACCACTTGGAGTTAATTATGAATACGGTGTTTTAGAAACTGAACAACGTATCGCCATTCAATTATTACACCGCTTTGGCGCCCTACTAGTCATAATTACCCTTATCGCCTTAGCGCTAAGACTAAAAGCCTACAAACAATTGCGAAATAAAGCGCTGCTAATCTTAATATTACTAAGCGCGCAAATTAGTCTAGGGATTTTAAATGTGGTATTGTCGCTACCACTAACCATTGCGGTTTTGCACAACTTATTTGCCTTATTGCTACTACTATCTTTAATAAACTTACTAGCTAGCCTATCGCTGCGGGCTTAGTTATGAATTATAATTTAATACTTGATAGCACGGTATATGCCAGCAAGCAAATATTTGCTTCATTTGGTAATATTACAGCCCTTGCAGGCAAAAAGATTGATAATAATGTTCTACTAAAACAAAAAAGTGATTTTTTAATCATTCGTTCACGTACCAAAGTGGACGCAGCGCTACTTAAAAATACCAAAGTGCGCTTTATAGGCAACACGGTTGCTGGCATAGACCACATTGACCTAGATTACCTAAAGCGACAAAATATCAACCTTGCCAGCGCCACTGGATGTAATGCAAACGCGGTAGCCGAGTATGTGATAAACGTCTTGGTTAATTTAGCAGATAATTATCAATTTAAGCTAAAAGATAAAACCTTAGCTATTATCGGCGTTGGCAATGTTGGTAAACACTTAAACCGCAAAGCCCAAGCATTAGGTATTAAAACTTTGCTCAACGACCCGCCTAGACAAGCGCTTGAAAATTTGCCAACCTTTGTAGATTTAACAACTGCGCTAAAAGCTGATATCGTCTCCTTTCACACCCCGCTTACCAAAATTGGTACTTATCCCAGCTACCATTTGCTAAACACTAATAATGCTAATTTAATTAACAATAACGCCATTGTTATCAATACTGCTCGCGGCGGGGTAATTGATGAGATAGTTTGGCAAAATATACCAACTAAGGCTAATGTAATTGACTGCTGGGAAAATGAGCCACACATTAACCAAAGCCTAAAAAACAACGCTTACTTAGCAACACCACACATTGCTGGACATTCTATTGATGCGAAGCTTATGGGTAGTTATTTAGCCTATGTTGGCTTGTGCAATTTTGTTGGCATAAAGCCCAATAAGGCTCTAAAAACAATAGCCAAACCGCAACTTAAAAACATTAACACCAACAACTTAAAAACCCTGCTAAATGGTATTTATGATTTTAAAAAAGATAGCGCCTACCTAGACAATCCTAAGGCTTTTGAACATTATCGAAGTCACTATCCGCCCCGCTACGAGTGGCAACACTACTACAATGTCTTTAAAAGTGTTGGTAAGGCTGACATTTGCTAATATCAGTGCCTTTAACAACTAATCCTTTGCTTTTATTGGTAATAATACCAACTCTACTAACCCGAAAGCGCTTGCTAAGCGCATTTAATTTATCCTCGCCTCGTCTAGAAACTGTCCAACACAACTGATAATCATCCCCGCCCGCTAGCACAATGCACCAATCTTGTGTTCTGTTAATATACTCTTCTACTTGCCCGAACAGCGGCAATGCCTTAACATCAATGACCGCGCCAACGTTGCTTCGGTTTAATATATGCCCTAAATCAGCCAACAAACCATCAGAGATATCAATACAAGCACTAGCAATAGGCAATAATGCTTGCCCTAAGGATACTTGTGGCTGCGGACGGCACAAGGCGGACAATAGCGGAGGGGCAATATTTTTCTCACCTTGTTGTGCCTGTTTTAACGCCAGTGCTGCTGCACCAAGTGTGTTAGATACATAAATACTATCACCAACCTTAGCCCCGCCTCTTAATAGCGCTTTATTTTTAGGGGTGATGCCTAATATAGCAATACTAATGCTCAAATGCCCACAAGTAGTATCGCCGCCAATTAAGCTAATGCCAAATTTTTTCGCTGTTTTCCTAAGAGAGGCAGAAAAATTATCCAGCCAGTGGTGGTCAATGCTGGGGATAGTCAACGCCAAACTAAACCATTTTGGCATAGCCCCCATCGCCGCTATATCGCTTAAATTCACTGCTAATGCCTTATAAGCAACATCAGCAGGACTAGCTTCGGTTAAAAAATGCTTACCCGCAATTAAAGTATCAATACTGCTGACTAATTGGCAGCCCTTAGGAACATTAACCATAGCTCCATCATCACCAATATCCCCCCAGCCAAAATACTCATCAATTAACTCAAATTCACCCATAAAAATATTTCACTAGCCATTGCCCACAAGCCGCTACTATCAATAAACAACACCTAAACTAGTTAAAATCAAATAGGGACTGCCTCACATATAGGCGTTTTCTTTGTTAGTGTGGTCAGTGGCATCCAGCACTCCCTTAATTTCTGGAAATCTAGCTTTTAATTGTGTCTCAACTCCATTTTTTAAGGTTAGTTTTACCGAACTGCAACCTTGACAACCGCCGCCAAAATTAAGCACCACCGAGTTATCATCAGTAATTTCTACCAATTCCGCAAAACCGCCATGACTAGCAAGTTGCGGATTGACTTCAGCAGCTAAAACATAAGCAATACGTTCTTTGAGTGGGGCATCATCTTTGGGGGTATCGCCTTTTGAATTAGGGGCTAGAATAGTAAGTTTTTGTTGTCCTTGCTCGGTCTTTAACTGCACCTCTGAGCCCTCTAAATAGCCAATATTAGCCTCATCTATAAAAGCATCAAAACCTTTATAGGCAAACTTTTTATAAGTTTTGGATAAATCCTTAGGAAAGCAAAAGTTAAATCCAACAGTTGCCATAGGTGTACCCGGCTGGTTGATATCCACTTTAAGCGCCAAAGTTTTGTCGTCCTGTTCAGCAAACAAGTCGGCAATATAGCGCTCTGCCGTGTTATCTATTTTAAACATAATCTACCTTTATATTATCAATAAGTCTAATTTTACCTAAATAAACGCCGGCAATTATCCTCATATTATTTGTGGGTTTATTCACCACTAGCAAAGTTGTCTCATCAATCGTTTCAAAATAATCAACCACAAACACTGCGCCAAGCCTGCTAAGCGCCTCTTTTTTAGTGCTAGCAATATCTTCTTTTTGCTCAATTTGACCCTTAGCAAATACCAATGTTTGATACAATAAACTAGCTTCTTTGCGCTGTTTATTGTCTAAATATTGGTTTCTAGTACTCATCGCCACACCGTCGTTCTCTCTTGCTGTTGGCACATCAATAATTTTAGTTGGCAGAAAAAAATCCCTTGCCAATAATTTGACAATGTGTAGTTGTTGCCAGTCTTTCTGTCCAAAAAGAGCATAATTGGGACGAATTATATTAAGCAGTTTGAGCACCGCCAAACTAATACCATGGAAAAATACCGGCCTAGAAGCGCCACAATATTTATTGGCGATACTGGGCGCTTGAATTTTAAACCCTTGTGCCAGTGGATAAATCTCTCGCTCACTCGGCGTGAAAATAACATCAACGCTAACATTTGCTAAAATGCGGCTATCTTCTGCTATATTGCGTGGATATGCGGCAAAGTCTTCATTTTTGCCAAACTGAGCAGTATTTATAAAAATACTAACCACTACCACATCTGCTACCTCTTGTGCCCTACTAACTAATGCCAAATGCCCACCATGTATCCCGCCCATAGTGGGCACAAGGGCAGTGGTTTTGCCTTGTGATTTTATTTTTTTAGCCCAGTTTTGGATTTGATTGATGGTGGTTAGAAATTGCACATTAAATCCAAGAGCTTCTATCCAAAAACGTATTAAAAGACTCACAAGCATTATCAGCAATTAGAGCACAAGAGTAACAAGCTGCTAAATTCATTTTTCCAACACCTTGCCCATCAGAATGCTGGCAAATTGGGTCAGAAGCACAATCTTTAGCTCTTTCTAAAGCATTATTACATAATTGTTCAAATTTTTGTGGCACTGCTTGAGAGGCCAAACCGCCATAACTGCCCTCCATGCCACCAACAGTATAAATTAACGCTGCTTGCATACCCTTATTATCAACAAATAAACGCTCACTTAAAGAAGCAGTTGGATAGCCACAAGAAAACTCTAATTCTTTCATTAACAAGTGCGACATAGTATGTACAAAAATAAATTTTGCTAAATGTTTAACGTCATTGAATTTATTTTTAAATAAAGTGCTGCTGGCCTTGCTTTGCTTGAAAATCCTATCTAATTGATTTGAGTATTTTTTAATATATTGGGCTATTTTTTGTCGATTAAAAGCGATAAAAATACCTTCACCAAAATTTTCAACGCCTAATAAATACTCGGTATTCTTAGCGTGAGATGAGGTGTATCGCGGTTTTATTCTATCAGCATTACCCTCCAAAAATAAATCAATGTCAAGCGGTTCCTGCCTAGTATAGCCTGTTTGCACTGTGGTCATTTTTAAACGAGAAACTTGGACCAAATGAGTAATATTATCTAAATTACCTATATTTTGATGCTTAAAAATAAAATTACTTTGTTGGTGGTATTCATTTTCTAATATAAATTGATGTTCTTTTCGGCGATATGCGATATCCTTTTGGGCAGGACTTGCTTCCTCCTTGTCCTTGATATAATCTTGTATATTTTTCTTTGTATAGCACTCTTCCAAGGCTTCAAAGATAAAATTGCTGTCTTTGCCTTTTTCTGTCCATCTATCTATTTTTGATTGGTCATTTTCATCTATGCAACTACTGTTTGGTAAATATAAACTATGCGCTAAAATTGGATAATAAACGCTATTACTGGAACGGATGGCCGGTTTAAATTTATGCTGTTTATCTCTTGATGAGGCATAAACCAAACCATATAATCCTGATAGAGTAGAGCTTTTACCGCATGCTTTGCATTTAATATTTATCCCTGATAAATCTTCAAAATCTCCTTGGCGATAGTATAAATCCTGATTATCGCAACAAGAGCCCCAGTTATTTAGGTTCACAGTTTCATCTTCTAGGCGCTTTGCTTGTTGCTTAAAAGTAAGCCACTTTTCCCAAGGTACATCACTAATTTGGCCATCAGAACTTGTCATAATAAACCGCGTTTGAGTTAATTCATAAAACTGCTTTTTTGACCTTGCTGATTTCGCTTCTTCATAGCAGTAACCGCATTTAGGCGGAATAAAACTATCTCTGACATTATTCATGTTGCGGCGGTCGTATTGTTTAATAACCTCATGCCACCCGCCCCACCAGTCTTTTAAGTGTTTAAACCTATGACACTTACTACAAAACATCCATTTAGGAAAATACTCAGCGCTGATGACATCATACTTATTTATTGGCGCCTTTACTAGTGCTTTTAATTTAGGAAATCTCTTATCTTTTAAACGTTGTAATAAGCGCTTATCTTTAATGTAATGATTATCGTCCCATTTTTCGTAAAATCCCCACTTGTCAAATTCTTTAATCTTAACAACGCCTTTAATGTCTTCTATTAATGCACCAACGCCTGCGGCATGAATTGTCTTTCTGGCTTGGGTCTGAATATATTTAGTCATAATCAAAATTTGTGCGTATTTTAATAAAGCTGTTGCTATCAATATCACGCATGGATTGCATCACTATCCATTTATCATCTTTTAGAGATTCTTTGGAGTCTGGCTTAATTAGTAATGCGCTATCTCTGCTTTGGTATTTATTATTGCTTTGGTATTTATCATATGGATATTCTTTAGAAATTTTGCTATCCCAATCCTCAACCAAATCATCTATTTTATGTAGACAAAAATCAATATTATTGCTACCTTTAAACCTTTTTTTAATTAGAGAGTTCAACCCATTAACACAGTCTTTTGTGAATCGCTTGACATCAGTATTTTTATTAAGCCCACTTTTGTGGCGAACATAAGTAACCAATAAACTGGCTATCATTTTAGTAATAGTATTTTGAGTAAAAGGAGTTATGCTTAGGGGTTCAATTTGTTTATATAAAGACCGGTGAAATGATAAAAAATGCTCAAAATAAGACTTGTCACGAGCACGGTTGGCATCAAAAAACCCAACTACTAGCCCCTTGTTCTTTCTCCCTATACGTGATGATGCTTGAATATATTCAGCGGTATTTCTAGGCATGCCATTGATTAACATAATATTAAGACGCTCTATATCAATACCAACTGATAACATATTGGTAGCCAGCGCTAAATCCACAACATCTTGTGTAACATTGTTATAGCCTTTTTCATTTTCAGTTAGCTCAAAATGTTGTTCCAGTTTACTTAAATTTTGTTTTATTTTCGCGCTTTCAATGCGTGAGGTTAATTCCTTAGTTCTAATCATTAATCCATAATAATTAAACGAATATTTAGTGAGCGCCAAACGTTTCTGCGTTTGTTTAATAAGTGCTTGAATTTCATCGCTTACTTTATTGGACATCCTGCCCACATCTCTTAAGCTGTTGTAGTAAGAAACTATTGTCCAATACGGATCTATCGCATTTTTGTCGTGTAAATAAACCTTGAGTCTAGCAATAAAAATAGTTGTTAACAAGTGAATTTGGCTATCTATACCAGTTTTACCTGTGGGCATAAACCCCAGATATTGACGATTACTTTTATCGCTTTGTTTAAAGAAAAAACTGTCGTCATAACTGATGCCTGCAGGCGGGAAAATACTAACTCTACGATTGCCGTATAATTGTCTTACCTGTTCATCAGTATTACGAGTAGTAGCTGTTGAGGCAATAATTTTAGGCACTCTACCATCTTTGGTACATAAATCCTCAATCACCGTTTCAAACAAACTCACAATTGAACCAAGCGGCCCAGTTAATAAATGCAATTCATCTTGGACAATTAAATCAGGTGGCAAATAATTTTCATTGCCTAAGCTATTAAAAAATTTATGCCCCTTTTCTTGCCAGCTAAGCATTGCCATTTTATCTACGGTAGCAAATAGCAAAGCAGGAGGATTATCATATAAAACCTCATCAACTACGTGTACAGGTAGTTTATCATCATTATGAAAATGGCAATCATTATTTAAACACTTGATTTTAAAGCTCTTTCTACTTGTACTTGCCTCAAAGGCGTGAGTATATATTCCGTTATTTTCTTTTATCAACTTATCGCCACACCAAGGGCAAGTATCAATTTGAAATTTATTAGCGCTAACACCTTTTTCGTCTATTTTAACTGTTGCCTTTTCTGCGCTACTGATTGTATTAGGCGTCGAAGAAATGCCAATCCATAGACCAATACCAATCTTCTTATCTTTTAAATCGTCCCTAAACTTCTGTCTTAAGTATTCCAAAGTAGTAATTAATCTGCTGGCTCGTTCAAATTGCTGAGCGGTTAAAAGCCTCAAGGTGTAACGCATAATAACTGATACACCTTGAGAATTATCATTATTCATTCGCCGCCAAATAATAGTCAGAGCCGCTACTGCCAAATAGCTTTCAGTTTTGCCACCACCAGTTGGAAACCAAATTAAATCAACTACCTCTTTGCGATATTTTGAGTTGGGGTTGATAACGCTTTCTAGGCTTAACAACAAAAATGCCAGTTGAAAAGGGCGGTAAGAATTTGCTGGTTTTATTTGAAAAGGATTATCAGGCAATTTATTTTGTATTTCTTGGTAAAAATTATTCTTTTGTACCAATGAAAACTGTAACAATATTGCAGTATTTACATATTGGAACGCTTTAAATAATTGTTCGTTATTTGCCAAAAGATTTGCGCCCTCTTTTAGCCTATTAAGCATTAAATCTAAATCGGCAATAATATCTTTACCAACTTTAGCATTAGCGCCATCAGCTTGTTTTTGTTCGTCAATCCATCTGCTATAACTGCTAATAAATTGAATCAGTTTATCCGCAGTTTTGCTTTGATTGTCGCCCCAAATGGACAAATCAAATAAAGGAATATTATCAAAATCTTTAATTTCAGCCTCAGTGCTTTTAAAATCATAGATTGGTACAAATGAGGTTGCTATTCTGTTAGGGTTTTCTAGCGGCCTCCACTCTGCGCTACAATTGCTACCAATAGCAAAATGTTTAACGTCTCGGTACAGAAAGTCCAATTTTTGCTGCTCTTTGTCGGTATTATCTCTATTTTTATAAGGCTTATAGTCTAATAATTTATCAGATTTAATGCTAATTTTTGTTTGGAATAGACACGATCTATTTAATTTTTCTTTGTTAGAAAGTCCTTGCGCATTAATGTGATGAAACAAATTAACTAATTGAATTTTTATATATTTTCTGCCTCCCTCTAGGTAAGTTTTTAGCGTCCAACCGGCATCTGTAAAATTACTAAATGGTTCAGGCTCATTATTGTCTATTAATTTAATGTTTTCAGTAATAACAATTGGTTCTCTTTGCCATGATCTTGCTATAATTTTGTTAAACTGTTCATATAGCGGCTCTAAAATTTCTTTATGGTCTTTTATCGATTTTTTCCAATCATCAAATTTAGCATATTCCTCAGTCCTCCTGTCCTTCTTTTTTCCTTTTAACTCTCTTGTTAATGATAAATAACCGTTTTGCCTATCGTGGCGCAAAATATCCCTAAATGGAAAGTAGTACTTATCCTCTATTAAAGTATCGTAGGCGTTAGTTGTCATATTAATCTTTATTTCAGTTTGCTTTGGCTGCCTGTAAGTAGCAAAAGAAAATTCAACATCTATATTATTAACCGAATTAGCAATACAAAAACTAATGCCCATATCAGATGGATAAAAGTGATTTTTGAATAAAGTAGTATCTACTACGGTATCGTCTTTGACATCTCTTTTAATATCATTATTTTCACTTTCCGTTGATTGTTCAGTTTCAGTATTCATCATCTCGTCTTTTTCGCCTTGACTCTCTATTTTTTGGCGAGGATATAAAATGCCTGTATAGTAGCGTTTAAGCGGATAATCGCTTATTATTTCTGTCTCTTTTGCGTTAGCAAATACGTCAGAACCCGGTCCTAATAGATGTTCTTCTATGGTTTTATTAAATATTTCTATTTGCTCTTCTGCCATGGTCAGTCTATGTTAATAATTTCCTTAATCTCTCTAATTGGCATATTTTGCTCTGATATTGCTTCAATTATACTCTCATCAAACTGCTCTAATAACCCTAATAACTTGACCTTCTGTCTTGTAATAATATAGTCTGATATTTCATCGCTTAAATCCCTGCCTAGCGCTATCATAATGCTATTGTATTTCTTGCTACTACCATATATCGCCTGATAATCGCTACCTAAAATATCTTTTAACGGCTTAATATTTTGTGGAAATTTAGTATTTGATTTTTTTAGCCAGTCCTCAACTGTTGCAGGTGCAACATTACACATATTAGCTATTTCCCTAGTCTTGGACCATTTATTATCTTCACAATAATCTTTTAATTTCTTTTTCCAAAGTTTTGAATGCTCTAGAATTTGATTAAATTTTGCATTATCGCTATTGCTTAGCACTTGATGTAATATTCTTTTATGCTGGTTTTCATAAACTCGGATTTTGTCACCAACACTTAAATCAGCAACCCTATATTTTATATTCTCATTATAATTAACTAAAATAACAGTGCTATTCGCTGATAATTCTTTTTCATGACCGTCGGTAAAAATAATTTTTTTATCAATATGATCTTGGTAAGTGGTTGTATGCTCAATTTCGACTGCTCCTTCATCATTATAAATTCTACTTACTAAGTCATTAACTTGCTCATCCTTTTTGGTTGCTTGAGCATAATCTATGCCCGTTAATTTTTTTCTATCCCTTGAGCTAAGCTCTTGATTTAATTCACTATCATATTTGCTAGTAAATTTATTATAAAGCTCGTATTCCCAATCATAAAGCAGCCATTTAATATTACAATTGCCATGCCTTAACTCGCAATAATAATCATAATTAGTGATGGATAAGACCGTTATAGTGCTTAGTTCTGGTATTTTTTTTAAGTTGCTAAAAGAAATGATTTTAACTTTTTGCCAATTTAGTTTTTCAATTTCTGCTTGCCAAACCTCTAAAGTTTGACGCTCTGGTGCTATTAAATAGTTTGTTTCTTCTAATTGTTTTAATACTTTTGCTTTAGCGTTATTTTTAAAATGAACTTGTTCTAATATCATCTGATAATTAGCGCACAAGTCGTCATAATATTTTTTATAATCTACATCAATGTTGTCAAATTCTTCTTTTAGAACACTCTTTGCTGTTTTTTGGAAGCTATACCATAGGTCATCTATTCTATTTTTTAGCCTGCTTGTTCTTGATGGCACCACTAATGAATCAACGTAAGAAATGTAAGGCGGCATTCTTTGCAACCTAATATAATATTTTTTTTCTAATTGTTTAATATCGGCAATAAATTTTTCTGCCAACTTACTCAAAGTATTATTTTCAACAACAACAGTATCAATTTTGCTAACCGATGAACCGTTAAAATATTGATATTCTGGTAAAGTCCAATTCCATTTTAAACAGTCCGCGTCAGGTTTTTGTGTGCCGATAAAAATGGCTAGTTTGAAATACTTTCTATTGATATCTTGTTGGATTTGGTGGGAATATTTACTGCCAATAAAAACAATGTGTTCTAGTTTAATGTTTTTATCAAAAATATAGTTTCGTATTGTATCGTAATTTGATACAACAAAAAACATAAAGCCTTCTAATTGAACGTTTTTAGTTTCTGTGCCGCTATTTGTAATATATTTGTATGGCATTTTCTTTTTATCTAAAGTTTTGAAGCTGCCTTCAAATTCATTTTTTGAAGCAACAATAGCAAATTTGGACGAAAAGGACTGTATTTGTCTATCTTTATATTTATCACTAAAGTCGCTTAAATTAAATATAATAACTTTAACACCTTGATTTTTACCACCGCTAATTTGTCTAAGTTCAATTCCAGAGTCGTCTACCTTCAATACCTCGTAAGTTGCTTTATTTTTTATATTTTTGTACTTATCGCCTTTTTTGGGCCCTATTTTGCCGTCTCCGTAATAATTTATTTTAAAATAACGACTAACCAAAGCAAAGATGATAGGTTCATAAAACTTGCTTAAGTATCCATTATTAATCACTTTAAGCCAAAAGTTATATTGCTTGTCCAGTGCTTGTTTAATTAGAAAAACATTTATCATGTTAAATTTTGAAAAAGAAGGACGTTCTAAATAGAAGCACTCTTCGTTTAGATGATTATTTGATTTTTCTACAATTTTTTCTAAATAAGCAATAATTTTTCGCATTTCGTCAAGACTCAAATAATTCAATTATAAAACATTTATGGAAAGCTACCAGCCTTAACCGCAGTTGAAAAATTTTCAATGGCTTGGCGGATGCTATTGGTATCCGCTAGGAAGTTTTTGCTAAATTTTGGAGGGGCGCCTAAACCTAAAATATCGGTTATTACCAATACTTGGCCGTCACAGTAGAGGCCAGCCCCAATGCCGATAGTGGGAATTTTTAAGGTTTGGCTAATTTGTCTGCCAAGTTTTTCAGGAATACATTCTAATACTAGTAAATCTATGCCAAGTTTTTCCAAGATAATTGCATTTTTTAAGATTTTATCTGCTTGTTCTTTGGTTTTTCCTTGCATTTTATAACCGCCTAACTGTTTTATTGATTGTGGTTGTAAGCCTAAATGCCCGCAAACAGAGATATTGTTATTGATAAGGATTTTGATATTTTCGCTTTGCTCAGCACCGCCCTCTAGCTTAACCATATCAGCGCCAACATCGCATAAAATACGCGCATTTTTCAGACTTTGGGCAGGATTTTGATAGCTTCTATAAGGCATATCGCTAATTAAATAGGTGCTTTTTAACTGCTTAGCGACAATTTTAGTGTGGTAGCCCATCTCATCTATACTAACACCAAGTGTGTCAGGCTCACCCTTAACTACCATCCCTAAAGAGTCTCCCACCAAAGCAATATCCACCGAAGAGGTATCAATTATTTTTGCCACTGTTGCATCATAGACAGTAAGACAGCTGATTTTTTCGCGATTTTTTTTGCGCTTAATATTTGCTAGTTGCATTGCTTATTAAACTTTTATCAATGCCGCTAATCATATCACTTAATCGTCCCATAGTGGGTAAAAATAGCTTAGGGTTAATGTCAGCTAAGGGCAGTAATACAAAGGCTCTCTTAGATATTTGCGGGTGAGGAATGGTGAGTTTTGGGGTCTTTATTATTTTATCAGCATATAACAATATGTCTAAATCAATGGTCCTAGCGCCCCACTTTCTCTCTCTAATGCGGTGTTGTTGTAATTCTATTTTTTGACAAATCGCAAGTAATTTAGTTGGTGATAGGTAAGTTTTTATCTGCACAACAGCATTATAGTAATCAGGCTGGACCATATTTAACAAAGGTTTGGATTTATAAAGCCTAGATAGCGCGCTGATGTTGATTTTTGATTGTGCTTCTAGGTTTAGTAAGGCTTGCTTGATTTGTATTTTAGGCTTATTAAGATTAGACCCCAAGCCAATATATGCCACAACTTCACTAGCCATAAATAACAGTACCAACAGGTTTATTATCAGCTATTTTTAGTAAAACACCTGTGGCTTTGCCAGAGACAATATAAGTGCTGGTTTTAGAAAGGCATGCCTGCTTAGCTGCCATAACTTTGGTATACATACCACCAGAACCTAATGAACCACCCTTTCTTTTAGCAATCGCTGCTAGTCGCTTGTCATTAATATTAATGCGGGTGATTAGTTTAGCGCTAGGGTTTTCTCGCGGGTCTTGGTCGTAAATACCTCCTTTGTCGGTTAAAACTACTAATTTATCCGCCTTGGCAATATTGGCTACTAGCGCTGCTAGTGTGTCATTATCACCAAAAGTAATCTCGTCGGTAGCAACGGTGTCATTTTCATTGATAATTGGCACAGCGTTTAATTTAAGCAAGTTGTCCAAAGTTGAGGTGATATTTTCATAACGCAAAGGACTTTTAAGATTATCGTGAGTCAGTAAAATTTGTGCAGTATGGATATTAAATTGCCCAAACAAAGATTCATAGGTTTGAATTAATCCCGTCTGCCCGATAGCTGCTGCTGCTTGTAATTTATGCACGTCAGTTGGGCGATTGTTCCAACCCAGCTTTTGCATTCCAGCAGCAATTGCACCGCTAGATACTAAAATTATCTCTATTCCCTTATTTTTAAGCGCTGACATTTGATTTACCCACAAGGCAATAGCGGTTTTATCCAAACCCTTGCCATTGTTGGTAAGCAGGGCAGAACCTATTTTAATTATCCAACGTTGTGTTATCATAATATTATTTGTTGTAGGTATTTTAATAGAGTATTGATATTAGTTTTATTGATTGTAGAGATTATGAAGTATTTTTCTTGGTAATTGATTGTGTTTAAAAAGTTAGTAATTATTTGAGATTGTTGTTTGGCAATTAAATCAATTTTGTTAATTACCAAAATTTGGGGTTTGTTTGCCAATTGTTTATTATAATTTTTTAGTTCATTTAAAACTAGATGGTAATTATCAGCAGGGCTAGAATTATCAGCAGGTAGAATATCGACTATGTGTAATAGTATTTTTGTCCGCATCAAATGACGTAAAAATTCAAAGCCCAATCCAGCACCACTAGCAGCGCCTTTGATAATGCCGGGAATATCAGCGACTATAAAACCGTCACCGCCCATATTAACTACACCTAGGTTAGGATATAATGTAGTAAAAGGGTAGTCTGCTACTTTGGGTTTAGCATGAGATACAGCGCGGATAAAACTGGATTTGCCGGCATTAGGTAGCCCCAATAGACCAACATCAGCCATAACTTTTAATTCTAGTTTTAGTTGACGACTTTGTCCAGTGCTACCTTTGGTGTGTTGTCTGGGGGCACGATTGACAGAAGATTTAAACCTAGTATTGCCTAAACCATGAAAACCACCTTTTGCTACTATGATTTGTTGCCTATCCTCTAAAAGCTCTCCTATGAGTTCGTCGGTTGTAAGATTATAAATTTGCGTACCCAATGGCATTTTAATAAACAAATCAACTGCTGATTTGCCACGTTTATTTTGCCCGCTGCCACTTTGTCCATGCTTTGCTTTGAAAACAGTTTGCGCTCTAAACCCGCTAAGGGTGTTTAGATTATTATCACCAGTTGCTATTATGCTACCACCATCGCCACCATCGCCACCATCGGGGCCTCCCGAAGGAATATATTTTTCTCGCCTAAAACTCACACAACCATCACCGCCATTGCCAGCTATTACTTCAATATTTGCACAGTCGACAAACTTCACCTACATTCCTTTAAAATTAGTCAATTTACTAATTTTACTGTGTTTATATTTTTATACCGTCTATTATGGCTAATATTATTGCCGTTATTGATAATTAGACTACTACTAAAAAGCGTTAATGCAGCTGATTATCGTAAAAGATTGTTGGAAAGATTAGGGTTTATTAGTGTTCAAAAACTAAATGATGAATCACTTATTTGGCTACATTGTGTTTCAGTTGGTGAGTTTTTAGCAGCTAAACCTATTATTGATAAAATATTAGCGAACGGGGCTTATCAATTACTAATTACTAGCACTACCCCCAGTGGTTCAGCACAAGTAGTCAAGCATTATCCTCAGGTTTTACACGTTTATTTGCCGTTTGATATTACTGTGTTTTATAGGAAAATAATTTATAAGCTAAAACCGAAAATTTGCATAATTGTTGAGACTGAAATTTGGCCAAATTTATTGTTATTGCTTAAAAAAAATAACATTCCCAGCATGCTTATTAACGCAAGATTGTCGGTTAAATCATTTAAAAGATACAAACGATTTAAAAGTTTTACGACTAATATTGTTAGTCAAATTACTCATATTGTTGCCCAAAATCAGCAAAGTTATGATTATTTTGCTGAACTTAGAGGAAATAAAGAAGGTCTTTCTTTGTTGGCAAATATGAAATTTGATCTAAATCTAAACCTAAATACTAATGAGTATAATGATATTAAAACCCTTATCAATAATCGTCTAACTATTTTATTTGCTAGCACTCACAACAACGAAGAAGCACAAATTCTATCAGCTTATACTAAATATAATAGACCCTTTGCTGATAGTTTGTTAGTTATTGCCCCTAGGCATCCAGAACGTAGTGCTGAGGTCATCAAATTATTAAAAACATATAAGTTTAGCTATCAATTACGCAGTGATAGTAAAAAAGTGATGAAAAAAACGGAGGTTTTATTAGTTGATACTCTGGGGGAGCTGCTTGGTTTTTATGCTTTGTCAACTATTTGTTTTGTTGGCGGAAGCTTGGTAGATAAAGGGGGACATAATGTCTTGGAAGCAGCTGGTTTTGCTAAAGCTATTTTGTTTGGTAAATCGGTTTATAATTTTTCTGAAGTCTGTTTACAATTGTTGCAACAAAATGCTGCTCTTCAGGTAGATAATGCTGATGATTTAATGCAAAAAACACAACAACTTTATAATGATAAAGCAAAGGCATCTGCTCTGGGCAAAGCGGCTTATAGTTATTTTAGCGCTAATCGTGGGGCTGTTGATAAGTTATATGATTTGATTGTTTTGTATGGGACTAAATTTTAATTGGCATAATAATGAATTGATAGTTACTTTTCCCTTGATTGGTAAATAGATAACTTTCGTTATTTTCGTCTGGTAATTGCATATCAATTTGCTCTGTTTCTAGCTTTTCTAAAGCGCTAATTAAGTAATTTATATTAAAATTCACAGTTAAATCAATTATTTGTGTTTTAACCTTTAAATTTGAATTAGCGTTGCCACGTTCGGATTTAATAGATATGTCAAAATTTGAATTTTCTAGTTTTATTTGGATAGTTTTGCTGGTTTCCTCTACTAATGGATTGATATTTCTTAGCGCTTGTAAAAAGTCCAAGCGATTGATTTTGATTATCTTTTTTGATTTTTGAGGAATTACTTGTCGGTAGTTTGGATATTTACTATTTATTAGCTGGCTAATTAGTAGTTTATTTTGAAATTGAATTTGTAGATAATTTTTGTTTAGCTGTATTTCTATTTGTTCTTTTTTGGTTACTTTTTGTAAAAATTTACTAATTTCTAAAACTGTTTTTTTAGGAATAATGGCGGTTTCTTTTTCTATTTCATTATTGTGTTGTGCGATAGTGCCAATCGATAGGCGATAACCATCAGTAGATACCAGAGTTAGCTCTTTGCTAAGCGCTTCAATGTATAAGCCGTTTAAGTAGGCTCTAATGTCTTGATTAGCAATTGTAAAGCTGACTTTTTCTAGCAAGTTTTTCAGCGCTAAAGCGTCTATTTGGACAGATTTAACCTCACTTTGTTGGTTAAGTAATGGAAAGTCTTGATGGTTAAAGGAATTTAATTGGAATTTATTGTTGTTTATGTTAATATTGATTTTCGTGTTAGCTATTTTAAAATTAATGGCTGTATCTTCGTCTAAATTTTTGATAATATCAATTAGACTTTTAGCATATAAAGTAAAGCTAAGACTTTCTTTAATCCTTACTGGTGTATTTACTTGAATTTGAATTTCAGAGTTTGTGGTTGTTAATGTCAGTATTTGTTTGTTTAGTTGGATTAAAACGTGAGATAAGATAGGGATATTGTGTTTTCTTTCAACTACCCCGACAACATCTTGTAATGCTGGTAACAGTTCTTTTGTTAACAATTGGATTTCTGTCATGGTAATTATTTTATTGTTATTGTTAAGTGTATTTTTGTGGATAAGTTAATTTTTTGACATTATTATAATGATTTACATTATTAGTTTGGTGTTAATGTTTTTTTAATTACTGGGATAGTTTTATACATTTTAATGTTTTTGGTTGTTTTATGCACTACTAAAATAATTGTTTTTATTAAGACTTGTAGATATCTTTATATGTCATTTATTTTAATAGTTAGGTTTTTATAGTCTTCTTGGGCGCTTTTATTGTTTTTTAGTAGGAGGTTAATTTTTTTATCAGCGTGGATAACTGTGGTATGGTCCTTTTTAAAAGATTGTCCAATTTCTGCCAGACTTAGCCCAGTTAGCCTTTTTGCTAAGTGCATTGCCATTTGTCTGGGATATACCAAGTTTTTATTTCTATTTTTTGATAGCAGGTTATTAGTGTTGATACCGTAATAGCGACAAACGGTTTTTTGGATATCGCTAATGCCAATAATTTTTTGTTGACTATCAATTAAATCTTTGAGCGCTTCTTTAATCTGGTCAATATTTAGTTTGCTATTATTGGTGAAATTTTTAATTAATTTCAAGCGGTTTAACGCACCTTCAAGCTCACGCACATTGTTGGTGAATTTACTTGCTATAAAAAGTGCGTCGTCTGCGGATAAATTAATTTTGATTGCCTCGGCTTTTTTGCTTAAAATAGCAGCGCGCATTTCTAGGGCAGGTTTTTTGATTTCCAAAATAAGCCCTTGGTTAAACCTTGAAATTAGACGAGACTCGATTTTTCTAAGACTGCGAGGCACTTGGTCGCAGGTAAGCACTATTTGTTTTTTATTTTGAAATAAGTAGTTAAAGATATGAAAAAACTCTTCTTGCGACTTTTCTTTATCAGCGATGTGGTGAATATCGTCAACTAGTAATAAATCTGCGGCTTGATAGCATTTTTTAATAGTCTCAATTTGGCGGTGGCGTATGCCATTTGTGATATTTTTTACAAACTCTATCAAAGGGATAAACATAATGTTTAATTGTGAGTCTTTTTGTTTGGCTAGGTGACCAATTGCGTGTAATAGGTGACTTTTGCCAATACCACAATCACCGTAAATAATAAAAGGAAAATAGCTTGAGCTTCTGGGGTTATTAGCTATTTCTAAACCAGCGTGGTGTGCTATTTGGTTGCTGTCGCCAACTACTAGGTTTTCAAAAGTATATTCTGCAATTAATGGTCCGCTTAGTTTATTGGTTAGGTTGGATAAGTTTGGTTTAGGAGCGCTACGCGGTTCTATTCTTAAGCTTAGTTGCGCAGACTTTTGGGCAATTAAGCCGTTTATGGTATATTTAAGGTTTTGATTAATCCAAGTGAGGGTTTGTCTGTCTGGCACCGTTAGCTTAAGCAAGGTCGTGCTTTCCTTTGCCCTAATCGGCTGTATCCACTTGGTATACTCTTCGACCGAGCTGATATGTTTTAGGTTTTTTAAACAATGATTCCAGGTTTCCGACATAGTTAAAAATAAGTTAAGGGGTAAATTTTATCCTTTTTTTACTCTAAAAGTTAGTAAAATTAGCACTTTTTATTTATGAATTTTATGCGTCAATTTGTAGTGGCTGGCAATTGGAAAATGAATGGTTCCATTTCCCAAACAACTGGTTTGATTAATGACTTAATAGTAGGCATTAAAAAGATAGGTGGCAAGGTGGCTGATAAGGTTATTATTTGTCCGCCTAATATATATTTGCCTTTAGCGCAGTCATTATTGGCAGATAGTCCAATTAGGCTTGGAGCCCAAAATATCAATCAACACGATTTTGGCGCTCATACTGGCGAGATTAATACTTCTATGGTCGGTGAGTTTGACACAGAATACGCATTGGTTGGTCACTCAGAAAGAAGGGCGAACTATGGAGATGATGATATAGCAATTATTGCTAAAATCAAGGCGGCACAAAATGCTGGCATTGTGCCTATTTTTTGTGTCGGTGAAAGTTTAGACCAAAGAGAGCAAGGGCAAACGCAAGCGGTTATCAGCCAGCAAATCCAACTTGTTATTGACGCTTTAGGCATTGGGGCTTTTGTGAGTATGATTATTGCTTATGAACCTATTTGGGCAATTGGCACTGGCAAAACCGCAACTCCAGACCAAGCTCAACAAGTCCATCTTTTTATACGCAATTTATTAGCCCAAAACGATAATACTATCGCGGCTGAAGTTTCCATTTTATACGGTGGTAGTGTTAATAGCAAAAATGCTACTAGTTTGTTTGCTTGTGAAGACATTGACGGCGGCTTGGTCGGTGGCGCCTCTTTAAAAGCGGACGATTTTTTAAAAATTGTTCAAGGATAGATATGTTTACGCTAGTATTAACCATTCATATTTTAATAGCAATTACGTTGGTTACACTCATTTTACTTCAGCACGGCAAAGGCGCAGACGCTGGTGCTGCATTTGGTAGTGGTAGTGCCGGTTCAGTATTTGGAGCTCGTGGCGCTAACTCATTTTTGTACAAACTGAGCGCTAGTTTAGCGGCTGGATTTTTTGCAACCAGTTTAGCATTAACCTATTTAGCTACCAATGATATAGCGCCTGTGCAACAAGGCGTGGTAAGTCAGGGTGTTACTGACTTGCCGCCAGAAGCTCCGACAGAGGTGGCAAACACTCCAGAGGATGTGCCCCAGTAGAAAATTTGCCGAAGTGGTGGAATTGGTAGACACGCAGTCTTGAGGGGGCTGTAGCGAATGCTGTGTCGGTTCGACTCCGACCTTCGGCACCAGAAAATTAATCATGCTAAAAATAAAATGAAACAAGACTCTTATAAACAAATGCTAAAAATGGTGCAATCTTTTCACGATAAGCATGATTTTAAAAATAGAGGTGGAGAGGATTTAATTTATAGAGTAGCATTAATGGCGGAGGAATTAGGGGAAATGTCGGCTTGTATTACCAAAGGCAAGCCCAAAGAAGATTTGGCAGAAGAGGCGGCGGATTTGCTAATTCTGCTTATTGGGACCGCTATTAGTGCTGATTTTGATCTAAATAAGGCGTTTTGGCACAAGATGGAAAAGGTTGCGCAAAGAAAAGCAAAAATGATTAATAATAAAGTTAGAGTATCAGAGTTTAAAGACACTTCATAAATGATTAAATACAAACGTAAACGTGGTATTTATTTGCTACCTAATCTACTAACAACTATTGGGCTACTACTTGGTTTTTATGCCATTGTGCTTGCTATTAATGGTTATTATCAACAAGGAGCGATGATGATTTTTATCGCTATGATTTTTGATGGCTTGGATGGACGTATTGCTAGACTCATTGATGCAGAGAGCGATTTTGGCGCGCAATACGATTCTATGTCTGATATGCTCTCATTTGGTATCGCCCCAGCGCTTCTGGTGTGGTCTTGGTCGCTATCTGATCTTGGCAATATCGGTTGGTTAGCTGCCTTTTTATACATCGCTTCAGCTACTTTACGTTTGGCGCGGTTTAATGCCCAGATCGGTATTGAGGATAAAAGTCACTTCCAAGGGTTGCCCTCACCGGCTGCTGCTGCCCTTAATGCGGGTTTGGTTTGGTTTGTTAGTTTATATCAAATTCCTATTGGCTATCCACTGAGTTATATTGCTTTATTTGTGTTGGTGATGAGTAGTTTATTGATGGTTAGTAATGTGCGTTATCAAAGTTTTAAAATGGTTGACCTTAAAAATCGCTCTTCATTCAAAATAATTTTGTTAGCTTTGTTAGTGATTACTCTAATTTCTTTGCAGCCAGCTGTGGTATTATTTAGCATGGTTGCTATTTATACTTTATCTGGGTTGCTATTAACAACACTGGCGCTTAGAAAGAAACGCAAACAAAAACATAAATATAAAAAATGACAGATAAACTTATTATTTTTGATACTACTTTAAGAGATGGAGAGCAAAGCCCAGGAGCCTCAATGACGTTGGAGGAGAAAGTACGCATTGCCAAAGCGCTTGAAAAAATGCGTGTTGATGTGATTGAAGCTGGTTTTGCTATTGCTTCTCCCGGTGACTTTGAAGCGGTATCTGCAGTGGCAAACACAATAAAAGATAGCACTATTTGCTCGCTTGCACGCGCCTTAGATAAAGATATTGACCGCGCTGCGGATGCTTTAAAAAAAGCAAATTCGGCGCGTATTCACACTTTTATTGCTACTTCTGACCTGCATATGCAAAAAAAACTCAATATGAGTAAAAAAGAAGTTTTAAATCAAGCTGTTAGAGCAGTTAAGCGTGCCCATAGTTTGTGCGCTGATGTAGAATTTTCCCCTGAAGACGCCGGTAGGTCGGATATGGATTTTTTGTGTCGTATTATTGAGGCTGCTATTAATGCTGGCGCAAAAACTATCAATATTCCCGACACTGTTGGTTATAGCATGCCCAACCAATTTGGCAATAATATTGCTGAGTTGATTAGTCGTATTCCTAACGCTGATAAAGCGGTTTTCTCCAGTCATTGCCATAATGATTTAGGCTTGGCGGTGGCAAACTCGCTTTCAGCGGTACAAAATGGCGCAAGGCAAGTAGAATGTACTGTTAACGGACTTGGTGAGCGCGCTGGCAATGCTGCCTTAGAAGAGATTGTAATGGCCGTTAAAACACGCCAAGATATTTTTAATTGCGATACTAATGTTGATACTAAGCAAATTTTAGCGACTTCTAAATTAGTGTCTAGTATTACCGGATTTGTGGTTCAACCTAATAAGGCTATTGTTGGCGCTAACGCTTTTGCCCACGAAGCTGGCATTCACCAAGATGGAGTGCTTAAACATAGGCAGACCTATGAAATTATGCAGGCAGAAGAAGTCGGTTGGCATGCTAATCAGTTAATTTTGGGTAAGCACTCTGGACGCAATGCGCTTAAAACGCGTTTGGCAGACCTAGATATTGTGCTTGATGAGAAACGTTTTGAGGAGGTGTTTGTTAAATTCAAATCTTTGGCCGATAAAAAACACCATATTTTTGATGAAGATTTACAAGTTTTAGTATCACAAACTCAGCATCTGGGCAATAATAAAATAGCGCTAAGCTCATTAGAAGTAAATGTAGATAATAAGCAGTCCAAAGTTAGCGTTGCTATTATTACTGATGGTATTAGCAAGCAAGCCACCGCCATTACCTCAGGCGCGGTGGACGCTACTTTTACCGCAATTAACAAACTTATTGACATTAATATTGGGCTTAATTTGTATTCGGTCAATAATGTTACCTCTGGCACAGACTCACTAGGGGTTGTTAATGTGCGTATTGAATATGATGGGCAGCTTATTAGCGCTAGCGGTAGCGATGTAGATATTATAAAGGCTTCTGCTAAGGCCTATATTAACGCTATTAACAAAGCATCAGCACCTATTGAGCGCTCGCATCCGCAATTATGAAATTACTAGATTCGCTAGTGTATGAGCAATTTGAGCTACCAGATTGGTTCTTTGCTAGTCAGCAAGACAGCACCGAGAGTGGCAATTATAGTAGTGATGATAAGATAAAAACTACTTGTTTAGTAATTGAAGATGAAACCAATTTCTATTATCAAGCGCGTCTAGACGGACAGCAAGGTGACTTGCTTGCAAAAATGTTAAGTGCAATTCAGATAAGCGGTGAGCAATTTAATTGTGTTGCCAGCACTCAGAAAAATCTGACAAATACCCTTGCCAACTATCAAGCCCAAGTGGTGCTAATTATTGGCGAGGGACTCGCTATTAAGCAAGATAATGTGTTTGAATGTTCACATCCTCAAGATATTTTAGCTAACCCCCAATTAAAACGAGACACTTGGGAAATATTAAAACAAATAAAACAATGCGTCAAAATTTAAGTTTAAAAAATTATCGTCGCCCCATTTTACACACTCCAAATGGCGCTGAGAAATTGTTGCTACATTCGTGTTGTGCTCCTTGTGCTGGGGAGATTATGGAGGCGCTACACGCTGCAAACATCAATACTACCATCTTTTTTTACAATCCTAACATCCACCCTAAGGAAGAATACGAGTTAAGAAAGGCAGAGAATATTAGTTTTGCTCAAAAAATGAATATGCCTTTTATTGATGCTGATTATGACACTGATAATTGGTTTTCGCGTATCTGTGGCTTGGAAAACGAACCCGAGCGTGGCAAACGTTGTTCAGTGTGTTTTGATATGCGTTTTGAACGCACAGCTTTTTACGCTCAAAAACATGGGTTTGATTTAATCTCGTCCACGCTCGGTATTTCGCGCTGGAAAGATATGGACCAAATAAATGGTTGCGGATTAACAGCGGTGCAAAAATATCCTAATTTGCAATATTGGACTTTTAATTGGCGCAAGCAAGGTGGTAGTAGTAGAATGATAGAACTGGCAAAACGGGAAAACTTTTATCAACAGGAGTATTGTGGCTGTGTTTATAGCCTGCGCGATACTAACCGTTTGCGATTAAGGCAAGGACGTAGCAGAATACAAATAGGGGTAAAGTTTTACAAAAAAGCCCTATAAGACCTTAGGCTGATTGATTTATACCTAGTGATGCGAATAATTGTTGGTCGTCTTTAGTATTAGGGTTGGTTGTGGTGAGTAAATGCTCGCCATAAAAGATGGAGTTAGCGCCGGCAAAAAAGCATAAAGCTTGGGCGCTGGTACTCATCTCGGCGCGTCCTGCTGATAGCCGCACCACTGATTTTGGCATTAAAATTCTGGCAACGGCAATCACTTTTGCTAAGTCAATATCTGCTATTCTAGGCATGTTAGCAAGGGGCGTTCCGCTAATAGCAACTAGAGCATTAATGGGCACGCTTTGAGGATGTTCTGTTAGGTTGGCGAGCGTTTGTAGCATTGATGCTCTGTCGGTTTGTGACTCACCTAAACCTAAAATGCCGCCACAACAAACATTAATGCCAGACTTTCTCACCGCTTCTAAGGTGTCTAGTCTGTCTTTAAAAGTTCGCGTAGTAATAACTTCAGGATAATACTCTTCGGAAGTATCAATATTATGATTATAATAATCTAGGCCCGCTTCTTTTAGGGCTTTTGCTTGGTTATCGCTGAGCATACCAAGCGTTACGCAAGTTTCCAGTCCAATAGCCTTGACCGCCTTTATCATTACAATAACTTTATCAAGGCTTTTATCGGTAGGATTACGCCAAGCAGCGCCCATACAAAAACGTTCTGCTCCTGCTTGTTTGGCTTTTTTAGCGCTTATTAATACCTCAGGCAGCGACATTAGTTTTTCGCGCTCTAAATTAGTATCATAACTAGCGCTTTGTGCACAATAGCTACAATCTTCAGGACAAGCCCCAGTTTTAATGCTTAGTAGTGAACTTACTTGGACCGCATTTACATCAAAATTTTGTCTATGGATTTTGTGCGCTTTAAACAATAAGTCATTAAATGGCAAGTCAAACAAAGCCTCTATTTCAGCTAACTCCCAATCGTTGCGTAAATTATACATAAGTTGTGAATAAAAGTATCATTTTAAAATAAAATCAACAATATTAGCGAGAAATTGTTTAAATAGCGATCGTCACCCAGATAGTTATGAGTGCCTTAATTTATGCCCATTAGTTTTAAGATAGCTGATTTGTTGTTTGTAGTTGGGCATAACGCTAATAATTAATTGATAAAAAGCAGGGGAATGGTCTCTATATTTGGTATGACATAGTTCGTGCACTAATACACAATCAATGACTGCAATAGGGGCTTGGATTAATAGGTAGTTAAGGTTGATGTTATTGTTGGCGCCACACGAACCCCAAAGTGATTTTTGGGCTTTTAAGTGCACTTGGTTATAGGTGAGGTTTAATTGTTTGGCATAGTAATCTAGGCGTGGCAGGGCAATTTTTTCAAAAGCGGTTTTATACAATATTAGCAACTCTTCTTGGGCGCATATTTTAGATTTTAAGATAATGCTATTGCCACAAAATGAAGTCTTATTAGCAAATATTAGTGGGTATTGCCTACCCAAATAAGCATGTAAATCACCGGCGTTGTAGGTTTTTTGTTGTGCTCGCCTTTGGGCGGTTTGATGTTGTTTATTGCTAATCCAATGCTGCTTTGTTTGGATAAATTGCTCAATTTTTGTAAGAGGCATTATAAGAGGCGCGCGCGCAATTAGCTGGCCTTTATTATTTATCTCCAGTGATAAAGTGCGTCTTTTGGTTCTAATTAATTGATAATTCATTGCTGTAAATAATTTAGCTTCGCTTGACTAAAGCCTGTTTGCGCATGAGCTACTAAATTAAAAGTGCCATATAATTTATTATCAATATGGATTTTGATTAGTTTATCAAAAGTAGCAATTGGGTTACACTTTTGTTTATCACATAAGTAATTAAACCAATAGTTACCGATGCTAACATGCCTAATCTTAGTAGCAAAAATATGGTCTAAAATAACAAGCATTGGTAAAAATCTAGCATCAGTTCTACTGGAGATGGCAAATTTTTCTCTGATGTTAGGGGCCATATCTAAGCCTCTTGCTTCCAAAACTCTAGGGACTAGTGCCATTTTATTGAGCACATTGTCTTGAGGGTTAATACACATTTGTCACAAGCCATTATGAGCATTAAAACTACTATGTTGATAACCTAAACTAACTAAGAAGTCACTCAATAGAGAAAAATGTTTTGCCTCTTTGTTTGCAACTTGTAGCCGGTTTGCGTAATATTGCTTAGGCATTGTTTGAAAACGATAAATAGCGTCTAAAGCAATGTTAATAGCGTTAAACTCAATATGGGCGACAGCATGAGTGGTGTTAATCACTCTGGTTATGCCAAGTGCGGGTTTAGGTATCTGGGTAAAATCAACTAATCTAGGTTTATTAAGCCTGCCAATTTCGGTAGCGTTTCCAATATGGGTGGTTTTGGTAAAGCTAAGCCTTTGTTTGCGGTAGGCAGGGTATATAATCTGTGTTTTGTGCGCTTTTTTATTGGGAGGTTTTAACATTAGTCCTTGTTTGGAGTTAGTAAAGATAGAGTCAGCCATAAAGCTTGTGCGCTTGTTTTATAAAGGACTCTAATTGGGTATTGGTAATATGTTTAAATACTGGAGTTATAGCCAAATCCATTAGTTTGTTATCAAAGCTAAACTCAATATCAAAATTTATCTTGCAACCAGTTTTGTTAACGGTGCTAAACACCCAAGACCCAACTAATTGTTTGAAGGGGCCGTTTTTTAGTCGCACTTGGATTGATCTACCAGTTTTTAAGGTGTTAATAGTAGTAAAAGTTTGGCCTATGCCTAGTTTATAAATACTAATAGAAGCAATGGTTTGCCTCGGTTCTTTTGCTAAAATACGTGTGTTGGAACACCAGCTTAGAAAGTGCGGATAATCCTCTATTGCATTGACTAAGTCAAACATTTGTTGCCTAGAATGTGGCACAATAGCGCTTTTACTAATGGTATGAATTTTGGGCTGAGAAAACATATATGGCATCAAAAAAACAAAAAAATAAAACCAACATCATTGTCTTAAATAAAAAAGCAAGACACGATTATTTTATAGAACAAACTCTAGAAGCGGGCTTAAGTTTAGAAGGCTGGGAGGTAAAAAGTTTAAGAGAAAAAAAAATCCAACTTAAAGAAAGTTATATTTTATTAAGAAAAGGGGAATTATTTTTATTTGGTGCCCATATCAGTCCGTTAATAAGCGCATCTAGTCATATTAACATTGACCCTATTCGCAATCGTAAGCTATTGTTACACCATAAAGAAATTCGTCAAGTGATGGAAAAAATTCAGCAAAAAGGCGCAACCGCAGTAGCGCTTAGTCTTTATTGGTCAGGCGGTAAAGTAAAATTATCACTTGGCATTGCCAAGGGCAAAAAACAACATGACAAGCGAGCCTCTGCTAAAGACAGAGACTGGCAGCGCAATAAAGACCGCTTATTAAAACAAAAAAATAAAACCTAGTTTAACGATATTATTATTAAAAGAGTTGGGCGATATAACTTATACAATAGCAGTAATTTTTAAATTATAATAAGAGCAATATGAAAGTTTATACATTTGGACATAGCGTTAGAAGCTTAGAAGACTTTCAATCCGCCTTAACTTCATCGCATATTGAGATTTTAGTAGACTTGCGTCAAAAACCACAAAGTCGTTACTTTCCTCACTTTAACCGCAAAAGCTTGGAAAATACATTTCAAAAAAGATATATTTTCGGTGGAAATTTTTTAGGAGGAAGCTCCAAATTTCATAATGATTTATTAGAGTATATTCAAAGTCGTGGGGAAGTTAAAAACCATTCTGATAACAAGCTCTTTTACTTAATAGACGATAGCCTAAAAAATAAAATTTTTTCTAAAGATCCTCAATTTTCAAATAATGAAAAACGCAAATTTTGGATTACTGAAAATTTTCTAGATAAATATATATCTGGACAATCGGAAAAGAGGGCAATTTATTTTTTACAAAAATTGTTTGAAAAATTTTCAAAGAAGAAAATTTGTTTTTTTTGCTCCGAAAAAGAACCTACTCATTGCCATAGATACCACCTATTAGAAAAAAAATGGATTAAAAAATTTTCAGATGTAGAGGTTGTCCATATAGAAGATTTAATTGGATTACAAAAAACAAATAAAAACAGACAAACCTCCTTGTTTAATTATTAAAAATTAGAATATGAAAAAAGAATTAGTTATTTTTGCGAATTCTGTTAAAAACGGCCAACATTGCGTTGCAGGCAAAGATATTTTAACAAAAAAATGGATAAGACCTGTTGGAGATATAAATGGTTGTGAATTAACAAGCGAACAAGCAACAGCCGAGGTTTTACAAAAAGTAAAGATAAGATTTACAGAGCATGCCTTTATAAAAAACCAACCCGAAAACTATGTAATAACAAAGGATAAATGGATTCAAAATGGTAGTTTAAATAGAAATGAAGTTGTAAATTTCCTGGACCATCCAAATCATTTATGGATAGATAATAGTGGTAAAAATGATAGGACTAACAGGGTAAATTATCGGTCAATTGAAAATGGAACAATAGCAATTAAACAGTCGTTATATTTGATACACCTTAATAAAATTCATATTTATTTAAAAGATAGAAGTCAGTGGAATAAAGGCCCACAAAGAAGAAGAGGTTTTATATACAATAATGTTGAATATGATTTATCTTTAACCGACCCAACATTTTCTGAGTTTGAAGAACAAGACCTGACAAATAAACTTGTATGCCTTAGCTTAGCAAGAAAGTATAAGCGCGATAATTTTTGCTATAAAATAATTGCCTCTATATTTTAAGTCTTATTTAAAATCTAGGTATTGCGCATTATCCGTATACTAATAACTATACAAACCTTGCTTGCGTATAACCTAATTAGAATCGATAACTAAAACCTAATGAAACAATTGGGTAAAAATCAAAATTATCGGTTACATCTTTTGAATGAGTGTGTTCGGTTGCAATCTTGTCATCAAAGTTGCCCCTTGAGTAACCTGTTGCCAATGGTAGCTATCTTAATCTTAGTAAGCAATAGCAAGCCATTGGAAGAGTTAGCCGATGGGCTACAACATAAACACTTTTAATGGGGTTACTCGCCAATTGGTTTGCGTCCAGCTATAGCATGGAAGATGGTGTTAGCATCGGCGTATTCAATCTCGCCGCCTAGGGGTATGCCGTGAGCGATTTGGCTAAGGTTAATATTAGGATATTTTTCAATTAAGCAACTAAGGTAGTGGGCGGTGATTTGTCCTTCCATAGTAGCATTAATCGCTAAAATTACCTCGTTGATAGCGCTTAGTTGTAGACGTTGTTCTAACTGGTTAAGTTGTAATTGTTCGGCGTCAATACCATCTAGTGGCGACAAGTAGCCATTAAGCACAAAATATAAGCCTTTATAAGCACCGCTTTTTTCAATAATTACAATATCACTACTGGTACCGACTATGCATAGTAGACTTTTATCACGCTTGTTGTTGCTACATAGGTGGCAAATATCAGCTTGACTAAAACTGCGACACAGGCGACATTGCTTGATTTGAGTAAGAGTTTGTTCTAGCGCCTCTGCTAGTAGTAAGCCACCAGCTTTATCCTTTTCTAGTAAATGATATACGAAACGACTAGCGGCTTTATTACCAACCCCAGGTAGGATACAAAATGCTTGATTTAGTTTTTCAATTAAAGAATCTGACATTAAAATGGTAGCTTAATTCCGCTAGGCAAAATACCGTCTGTGATATTTTGCATATTCTCTTTGTTTTTTTGATTGATTTTGTGTGTTGCATCATTGACAGCTGCGGTAATTAAATCTTCCAGCATATCTTTATCTTCTAAAACACTATTTTCAATTCGTATGCTTTTTGCCTCGTGTGCTCCGCTCATCACAATGGTCACTAAACCTGCACCTGAAGAGCCAGTTACTTCTTCGGCTTTTAGTTTTTCCTGTATTGCTTGGACTTTTTCTTGCATTTTTTGGGCTTTTTGTATTACCCCTGCCATATCTTTAAACATTATTTGACCTCTATGTTAGTAAATTTTGTTTGTAATAATTTTGCTAAATATTGTGCATTTTCATCTGCTAAAAATTTATCAATTTGCGCTTGTTGTTTGCGTTTATTGTTATCATCAAATTGTTTCTGATAGCTAGGCTTGTTCAGACTTCCCGCTCTTACTACTAGTGATATTTTACCTAATAATGCTTGTAATTCAGTTTCAATACTATTTTTTATATAATCAGTGAGGCTATTTTCATATTTATTATCAATTGTCAGCGCTAATTGTCCTTTATCAAAACTCTCAAAAACACTATCATAAACTAATTGTTTACCAATGCTTGTTAATTGGACGCTTGCTAACCATTTTTGCCACTGTTGGTGGTTGTTGATAATTATTTTAGTTAGTTTTTTTTTTCGTTTAACTCTTTACCAAAAGATAAAAGCCTTAATAAAGTTATCTCAAAAGTCTGCTTTTCATTGCCAGTATAATCAAAGTGCTTGATACCATCATTTACTATTTGGTAGTAAAGTTGGACTTGTGCTTGGGTGGTTTTTGACTTTAGTGGCGCTAAATCTAAGCCAGACAGTGAATATTTTTTATAATTTGGTAGCAGCAAAGCGATAGATAACTGATGAAAGGCTTCTAGCAGTGATTGTAATGCTTCTAATAGGTGATAACCATGCTGGTAAAGTTTATCGCTAATGGTTAGTATTTGCTCTGCATCGGCATTAAAAATTGCTTTTAACAGGCGGTTAGTCCAACTGGTATCAATTAAACCAAGCATAGCCTTGATTTGTTCTAATTCAACTTTGCCGCCTCCATAAGCAATTGCTTGGTCTAATAAACTTAGAGCGTCGCGCATACTGCCATCACCGTGTCTGGCGATTTCGCTTAACGCTTCTTTATCAAAACTAATAGATTCTAACTTCAATAATTTTGCTAGTTGTTTTTCAATAGTCGCCTTATTAATTTTTTCTAAATTAAATTGTAAACATCTGGATAAAATAGTAATTGGTAGTTTGTGTGGGTCCGTGGTGGCAAGCAAAAATTTAATATGTTTGGGCGGCTCTTCCAGTGTTTTTAATAGCGCATTAAAGCTATTAGTAGAGAGCATATGCACTTCATCAATTAGATAAATTTTATAACGACTAGCAGTTGGTAAATATTGGGCATTTTCCAATACTTCGCGCATATCTTCTACCTTAGTGCGCGAGGCGGCATCCAACTCAATTAAATCTAAGGATTGTCCATCAGCAATACTAAGGCAAGAATTGCACTTACCGCAAGGTGTAGGGCTAATATTAGCTTGGCAATTAAAACACTTAGCTAGAATTCTAGCAATTGTGGTTTTACCTACTCCTCTTGTGCCGGCGAATAAAAAAGCGTGGTGCAATCTTTTAGTTTTTAGCGCATTAATTAGCGTCTTGGTCACATGCACTTGACCAACAAATTCTCTAAAATTTTGTGGACGATATTTTCTGGCTAAAACTTGGTGATTTTTGCTAGTTTTTAGATTTTTGGATTTGTTCTTTTTTACAGATGACATGCTTTATTATTTTGCCATAAATTTAAGGTTTATTCTGCCAAACGTCGCGTAGACCAACTGTTTTGTTGAACACTAGGCTTTTAACAGACTGGCTATCACGACAGAAATATCCTTCACGTTCAAATTGGTAGGTTTGTTCGGGTTTGGCGTTTACCATGTTAGGTTCAATAAAACCTTTCTTAATAATCAAAGAATTAGGATTGATATCTTGGGATAATAGTTTAATATTTGGCATAGCTTTTTTAAATAGGCGGTCATAAAGCATAAACTTAGCCTTTAGCGCGGTGCTTGCTTCAACAAAATGAATTACTCCGCCTACTTTGCGACTGTCGGCAGGAGCCTTGCCTAAGGTGTTTTTGTCGTAATTGGCATAAATAGTGGTAATATTGCCGTCTTTGTCTTTATCACAACTAATTGCTTTAATTATATAAGCGTTTCTAAGACGCACCTCTTTATTTAGGCTAAGACGTTTGTATTTACTGTTCGGCGCATTTTCTACAAAATCAGCACGGTCAATATAAATAGTTTTGCCAAAAAACAGCTTGCGCTTACCCATACCGACGTTTTGTGGATGTATGGGTGCTAGCAGGGTTTCTAGCTCTTCGCTTGTATAGTTTTTAATTACCACTTTTAGTGGGTTAATTACTGCCATTGTTCTTGGGGCGCTAAGATTTAAGTCATCACGGATACAAGATTCTAAAAGGTCGATATCAGTAAGACTATTAATTTTAGAAATACCTATCCGATTAGCAAAGTCAATAATAGCGCTTGGGGTATAACCGCGACGGCGCAAGCCTGAAATAGTAGGCATTCTTGGGTCATTCCACCCGCTTACAAAACCATTATCAACTAATTGTTCTAATTTACGTTTAGACATTAAAGTCCACGCTAAATTAAGTCGAGAAAATTCGTATTGTCTTGGACGTTGGGGGTGGTTAAAATCATCTAAATTAGTAAGTAGCCATTCGTATAACTGGCGATTATCGGCAAACTCTAAGGTACATAAAGAGTGGCTAATGCCTTCAATAGCATCAGAGATGGGGTGGGCAAAATCATACATTGGGTAAATACACCACTTATTAGCTGTTTGATGATGACGTTCAAAACGAATGCGGTAAAGCGTGGGGTCTCTAAGTGACATGTTACTGCTATGCATATCAATTTTAGCGCGTAGCACACATTCGCCTTCTTTGAAATCACCAGAGCGCATTTTTTTAAACAAAGTTAAATTTTTGCTAGCGCTAATATTGCGATAGGGGCTATTTTTGCCGGATTTGGTAAGTGTGCCACGATAACTGCGAATTTGCTCAGCGCTTAAAAAACACACATAAGCAAGCCCTTTATTTATCAACTCCAGCGCATATTGATAAAATTTATCAAAATAATCCGAGCTATAACAAAGCTTATCCCACATAAATCCTAGCCAAGATATATCATTTTTAATAGCATTGATATAGGTATTTTCTTCTTTAATGGGATTAGTATCATCAAAACGTAAATTACATTTGCCTAGATAGTCTCTAGCAAGGGCAAAATTTAGGCAAATTGACTTTGCATGACCAATGTGCAAATACCCGTTTGGCTCGGGTGGGAAGCGGGTATAGATTTGTGCATAGGTATTGTTTTTGACATCTTTATTGATGATATGATAAATAAAGTTAATTGGCTCTTTTGTCTTTGCTTTATCCATAATTGGGCTATTATACAGTTTATAATAGCGCTATGATTATTTTGCACACCGATAATACCCAAACCGCTACTAAAATAGCGCACAAACACAAAGCGGACTTGCAACCAAAAACCAATTTTTTTCTGCTTAGCAATTACCAAAAGTCAATAAATTTAGACACAATTCGTAGCGAGTTTAAAGTAGATATAAATTACTACCCGCAACATTTTGATTTCAGTAAAACTAAATTGTTAATAAGTGATATGGACTCAACTTTAATTGCTATTGAGATTATTGATGAGATGGCAAAATATTATGGAGTTGGTGATGAAGTGGTTAAAATTACTGCCTCTGTTATGGCAGGCGAGATAGATTTTGATGCCGCGCTAAGGGCAAGATTAAAACTATTAAAAGGTTTAACTACCACAGATTTAACAAACATCTATCAAGATAAGCTAGTTTTTAGCAAGGGCGCTAAAACTCTAATAGATTATCTACATCAAAAAAATATCACCACCGCTATGGTATCAGGCGGTTTTGACTTCTTTGCCCAAAAAGTAGCACGCGCGCTAGGTATAACCCACTATCTAGCTAATATCCTAGAAATCAAAAAAGGTAAATTAAGCGGTAAAGCAGTAGGTGATATTGTAGGTGGTGATAAAAAAGCGCAATACCTAAACCACCTTTGCCAAACTTTAAACATAGCTAAAACTGCAACTATTGCTATCGGTGATGGTGGCAATGACTTAAAAATGCTACAGGCCGCAGCCCTTAGCATAGCCTTTCATGCCAAACTGATTATCAAAGACCAAGCTGATATTATCATTGATTATGGCGGCTTGGATGTAGTGTGTGATTTTTTTGGTAATATGCTTGACTAAATAATTAATATTATTTAATACTTTTTAGTATAACACTCCCTAAAAGTTTAACTAAATGGGAGTTAAGTTAATAATGGTTAAGTTTGATAGATTACTAAAATACTGATTTACCTAACTGGTGAGGTTATGAAATAAAATTATTGGTAAATTGGTTGCGGGTTTTGTAAAATAACCAAGCAGTATAATTGTTTAGATGGCTTAGGTAGCAGCAGGATTGCAAGTAAAACTTTATTAATAAACCGATTATGATAAAAACTGAGCAATTAAAACAAGAGACATCAAAAATACTTGAATTTCAAGGCTATGTTGTTCAAGATAACGGATTTTATTTGCCAAATATTATAGACAATAAAAAAGCAGTCCACCAACTATCTCGTGCTGAGAGAGTCAACCAAAGCAACATCTTTCTCAATAAATTTTTACCCAAAGCAAAGGAATATATTATAGATAGTTCAGAGTTAAATATAACAAAAATAAAACCAAAATTAATTGTGATTGAGTCAAATTCAGTTTATGCTGATTTATATAGATGGTGGAATATGGTTTGGTGGAGTTTGCCTTGTGAAAAATCATATGGCAGGCAAATGCGTTTTATAGTGTGGGATGAATACCATAATGCTCCTATGGGTTTAATAGGTCTACAAAGCCCTATTCTTAGCTGGAAATCACGAGATAATTATTTAGGAATAACCAAAAAAGGGAGGGATTTTTGGGTTAATCAATCTATGAACGCTCAAAGGCTTGGAGCATTACCCCCTTATAATAAATTTTTGGGAGGTAAACTAATAGCGCTATTAACGGCGTCTGATTTTATAAGAAAAAGTTTTTATAAAAAATACAAAGACTACAAAACATTAATTTTAAAAAGGAAAATACCTTCCAATTTATTATTTATTACTACCACAGGGGCTTATGGTAAAAGCAGTGTTTATAATCGTCTAAATTTTGGAGACGATAAAATTTGTAGATTTATCGGCTACACTAGTGGTAGCGGTTCATTTCATATACCTAATACACTTTATGAGGCTTTTATAGATTATTTACGATTAAAAGATGATACAGAAGTTGGCAGGTCATTTGGTAATGGCCCTTCTGTTAAGATGAAAAACATTAGTAAAGTTATGGCGCAGTTAGGTTTTAAAAATGGCGCCAATCATGGTATTAAAAGAGCTGTGTATATTTTTCCATTTGTTAAAAATATGCGCAGCGTTGTTAGCAATAATAAAAAGCCCGTTTGGATTAGTAGAAATATTGATGAATTAACAGAGTTTTGGCAACAACGTTGGGCAGTAAAAAGAACTAAGCATTACCCTAAAGAAAGATTATATTTTTCAAAAGAACAGTTTTTAACAGAGGTAAAAAGAGATTTGGATAATTGTAAAAGCCTTGTAAATCAGTATACTTATGACTGAACAATACAAAAGTTATGCTTATTTGCCAGAAGATTTGTTGCAAGAAATGTTATTAAAAGCGCCAGAAACTGCTAAACAGCTAGCGCAAAGCATTGATTTAAATAATTCTCAAATTAAAGAAGCAAGAAGAATATTAGAAAATAAAAAAATAATTAAACAATGCGGTGATTCCAATTATACAACATCAATTATGGCGGCTGATGGTGCATATATTATTGACCATAAAGCTAGTGCTGATGTTTTGATGGCTATTGGGGTGGGTATTGATGGACTATCTCCTAAAGATTCAGAAAGATGGCCTAAACATTCAAGACAATTTCAACAATGGCAGGGAGCATTACCTCACCATGTTGCAAATACAAGGCTAATACAAGGCATTATGTTTTTAATGGAGTTAAGTATTTTATCTGAGTCAGATAGAGAAATTAGGATAATGGATGGTTCGCACCTAACCTTTATATTAAAAATTAATAGTCTTTTAAGTGCTAATGATCAAGATTCTGCTGATAAGCCTTATGTTAATGCCTTATCAGATTTTTTGCATAGAAATTACCAAAAAGTTATACCAGACATTCCCGATATTATAAAAAATGCTTTTTCAAACACATCAATTATTAGCTTAACTAAATATTCATCGTCGCGAGAAATTATTGATTCTAAATTGACTGAATTAGATGTTAGAGCAGACGATAAAATTTTTATGTCAACCATATTAAAAGATAACGAATATACAATACCAATGCCGGTGGGTCAAAGTAGAAAAGAAAAACAAATGTGGAGCAATATACATTTTATTTGTAACCTAACAATAGATAGCGTGAATAAGGAAGAATTAGAGCATTATTTACAAGAGTCTATACTATCATTTAAAATAACTAATGAGAAAGAATCAGAATTATTTTTCTGTTATTATAAGCCGTTTTCTAATACACCCGCTTATAGAATTGAGCTTAAAAAAGCATTGGCAGAAGACAAAGAAGCATTAGAGAAAGTTTTAGCCAGTATAAAAAAACAAACAATTTTTCCGCAGATAAGGGAGCCTTACCCGCAATATTTAGTTGATATTATTGCTAAAAACATATCATTTGGTATGAGTGCTGTTAATCAAGCAATTTCTAATAATGAAGTTTTACAAAGAAAGGAGTATTTTGATCTGATTTTTCCTTATCGCACTTAACCAAAGGATTATTTATGGAACACATTATAAAAATATTAGAAAAAGATGATAAACCTGTAGGCGTTGTTAGCTCACCTAGTGATACCTTTGAAGTGATAGTAGATATTAGAGAGGTTAGTGAAAATAGCAAGTTATTGGGTGAATTAGTTTGTTTTATTGTTAAGGAGGGCAATGGGTCAGTTTTAGTATTGGGGCAAATTACAGAAATTAAGACTGAAAATAAGTGGCATGAAGAACCTTCATTTAAAGGAATAATTAAAAGACATGGAAAATTGCCTAATTTAAGTGGTACATCGGATAATCGCATTGCAAAAATTAATGTCCAGTCTAGCTTTAAATTGTCTAATCAGGCTAATGTAGAAGTACACAAGTTAGCCAATTCTCCCTCAACAGGGCAACCAGTTAAAAAAATTGATGGTCAAATTATGCAAAAACTAGTTAGCCATTATGATAATTTGGTTTGTATTGGTAATGCTTATGATACAGGTGTTAGAATACCATTTTGGTTTAAACATTTTGGTAAAAGTAAAGACGATAAGAGAAATGATATAAACGGCGCAGGTGATGCTTATCACATTGGTGTTTTTGGTCGCACTGGTTCAGGTAAAACAACAACCGCTGCTAATATGATTTTAGGCTACGCTAAGAATAATAGACATATGAGTATCTTAATTCTTGACCCACAAGAACAATTTTATGAAGATAACAATGTTTTACCTGATAGTAAGTTTGAAGATGAAATTAAAAAAACAGGCATGGAATATCATAAATATAGGGTACCGGCTGACGTAATATTACCAAATAATGCAAAAATATTTAGCGAATTACTTTTGAATTATGGCTTTATTAGAAAAGCATTCAAAATACAAACACCAGAAAAACGGTCGTTAATGGCTGAATCTATAGAGGAGTATATCAATGGTAGGAAAAAAGCGCCTAGCTTCATCATAGGTGACAATGCAGATGAATTGCTAGATAAGATGCTAAAGAGGTTTGATAGTAATAATTATTACTTGACTAATGTTTACGCTAGTGGTGGAGCGCAATTAAAGAGATTATCGCAACTTATCTCTAACCTTGTTGCAGGTGAAGTAGAAGTAAGTGTAGAGGCAAAAAAACTATGGAACAAGATTTGTAGTTTATTTTCAGAAAGACTAGGAAAGGTTCGTTTAGGGGAAATAATTAATAACATTGTCTCTAAGTCTGGCAATACAATTATTTTGAATATTTCTGGTAAAGGCGCTTCACAAGGGATGGACGGCTTAGAAACGTTATATGTTAAAATTATTGAGGATGCGATTAAAGCAAAAGGACAGCAATTATATGCAAAGGGCAAACAGTCTAATTGCTTGGTCGTTTTGGATGAGGCCCATCGCTATATTAGCACTTATTCTTATGATGATGGCATAAAACAATTAACTACTAGCATTATTGATGCAGTGCGCACAACAAGAAAATATGGTATTGGCTATATGTTTATTACTCAAACTATTGATTCTTTGCATGAGGAAATTAGGCGGCAAATTAGAATATTTGCTTTTGGTTATGGTTTGACTAGCGGTACTGAATTTGTTAAAATTAAAGATATAATTAACGATGATATAGGTGCTAGGTTTTACCGTTCATTTATAGACCCACAAAGTAATAATAAATATCCGTTTATGTTCTATGGACCAATTTCCCCGTTATCATTTACAGGCGCGCCTTTATTTTTAGAAATGAATAATATACTTTCAGATTTTTAAAACCGTGTGCACAATTAATACAAAATACTTGATTCAAAAAACGCCATGCCAACAAAATACAGTCACTGCAATAAAGAATTTCTTTATCAGCCGAACCAATATATAATTTACAAAGTTTTATGGTAAGTTAGAATACCTAAAAGATAAACTTGACAACCAAGCAACATTAAGGTAAATGCTCTACATAAAATCAATAACCAACGCCCCCACTAAATACTAACCTATTAGGCGCTAAAAGCCTAACCTTGCATGCCAATCTAATTTTTTAATTAGAACAGGTATAATTACACCAGACTCATTTTAAAAATATTATGCTCATTGAATTTGGACATATTGCGCTGATTTTAGCTTTTGTGTTTGCCGTTGCCCAAAGTGTTGCCCCAGCTATTGGTTTGTGGCGCAGCGATAATAGTCTTGCTAGTTTGACAAGGCCCTTAGTTTGGGGGCAGTTTGTGTGGTTAGTGGTGGCATTTTTGGTACTTATTGTTGCTTTTTTGAGCAATGATTTTTCAGTATTGTATGTGGCTAATAATTCTAATACAGAACTTCCCACTATTTATAAAATATCGGCAGTTTGGGGTGCGCATGAAGGTTCTTTATTGCTATGGGGGCTGATTTTAGCAGTATGGTCGGTAGCGGTTGCAGTGTTTTCCAAGCAGTTGCCTAGCAATATGCTCAATCAAATTTTAGTGGTTTTGGGAGTTATTAGCATTGGGTTTTTGGCGTTTTTGTTATTTACTTCTAATCCATTTGAACGTAATTTTCCAATTCCACCTCAAGGTGTAGAATTAAATCCTTTATTACAAGACCCTGGGCTTGCTATTCATCCGCCTATGTTGTATATGGGCTACGTTGGTTTGGCGGTGCCGTTTGCCTTTGTGCTTAGTAGCTTGATTCGCGGTCAACTAGATAGCACTTGGCTTAAATGGTCAAGGCCGTGGACATTGGTTGCTTGGGCGTTTTTAACCATTGGTATTACTCTTGGTAGTTGGTGGGCATATTATGAACTTGGTTGGGGCGGCTGGTGGTTTTGGGATCCAGTGGAAAATGCTTCATTTATGCCGTGGTTGGTAGCAACTGCTTTAGTGCATTCTTTAAGTGTGTCTGAAAAGCGCGCTGGGTTCAGGCATTGGACCGCATTACTTGCAATTGGCGGCTTTTCTTTAAGTTTACTTGGGACTTTTTTAGTGCGCTCAGGAGTGCTTACTTCTGTTCACTCGTTTGCCTCTGACCCGACGCGTGGACTGTTTATTTTGATGTTTTTAGTCATTGTAATTGGTGTTTCGTTCGCATTATATGCTTACCGCGCGCCAATTTTGCATTATCAAAATCAGTTTGGATTGCTATCCCGTGAAAGCGGCCTACTGATTAATAACATTTTATTAAGTGTTGCTATGTTTACTGTTTTGCTTGGTACTTTGTTTCCACTGCTGTTAGATGCTTTGGGGTTGGGCAAAATTTCGGTTGGCGCACCTTATTTTGACACAGTCTTTATTCCAATTATGTTGCCAGCAGTAGTTTTGTTAGCAATTACCCCGTTTTTACGTTGGAAGCAAGATAGTGTTGTAAGAAGTTTTCGCCAATTGGTGCCTATTTGGTTGTTATTGTTGGCTTTTGTAATAATGTTAGCGTGGGTTTTTAGGCATAATATAGCCATCATAGTCGCAACTAGTCTATTTGTGTGGGTGGTGGTGCATAGTTTGCTATTAGTGATTAACCGTATTCGCCAACACCAGAACTTAAATATCGCTTTTTTAGGGATGATTGTTGCCCATATTGGTATTGGTGTTTTTGTTTTGGGGGCTACTTTTACTACTCAACATGGTATTGAAAGAGATGTTAAATTAGAGGTTGGCGAACAAATGGCGCTTGACAAATATCGGCTAACCTTTAATGGGGTTAAGGATTTGGTAGGTGAGAATTATCGAGGTAATGTTGGTGAGGTTGCTATCGCTAAGAATAATCAATTATTGTATTACCTAAACCCAGAAAAGCGCCAATATCAAACCGGTATGCCAATGACAGAAGCGGCTATCAATACTAAGTGGTTCAATGATGTTTATGTCGCTCTAGGTGAGGATTTAGGAGGCGGCGCTTGGAGCCTGCGTTTGTATTATAAGCCGTTGGTGCGTCTTATTTGGTTAGGCGGTTTGTTAATTGCAATTGGAGCGTTATTAGCCGCGTTAGACAGACGTTATTGTAGTCATAAAGGGCTATAGATGATTTGGTTGATTTTGCTGTTAAGTGTTTTTGCAAGCGTGGTTTTTATTGGCTATTTTTGGAAAAAGACGCCTAAGGGTAGCAGTCAAGATAGCAAGCAAAGCAATATTGAAATTGCTAGAGAAAAACTAGCGCAATTAGATGCCGATGTTAAAAGCGGAGTATTGTCTAGAGATTTGTTTGAGCAAGCAAAAACTGACATCACTCAAAATTTATCACTAGATTTAGCAAATATACCTAAACAGCAGAAGCATCAAAAGTCATTTAAAATAACAACCATAATAACGAGTTTGTCAATAATAATATTGGTAGCAACATTTGGTATTTATGCTCTAATTGGACAAAGCGATATTATTGCCAAACTAAACAGTCTTGAAGCGGTGCAAGACCTAACAGGATTGGAACGTTTTGTTTCTAAAAATCCTAATAATAACAAAGCTTTAAAAATGCTTGCCTATGCTTATTCTACTAATAATGAGCTAATAAAATCATCTGAATATTACCAGCGAGCTTATCAAATAGATAGCAGGGATATCCAAACCTTGGTGGAATATGCCTCGGTGCTAGCAGCAATGCAAAATAGTAGCCTTGTTGGACGCCCAGCTGAGCTAATTAGAGAAGCCTTATCTATAGACAACAATAATATAACTGCTCTATATTTAGCAGGCTTGGCGGCGTATCAACAAGGGCAGTTAATGCTCGCTCAAAAAGCGTGGATGCGTGCTTTAGCGCAAGTAGAACTGGGGTCTGATGATTATAATTCTATTAGTGGACAATTACAAGTGCTTGTAAAACAAATAAACTCATCAACTACCACCACCCTTTCCCGTGAAAATAGAGCAATAGCTAGAGATTTTGCCCACGGCAGCAAAACAGTTGTGCTAGATTTGAGTATTAACCCAAAATTACTCAAGCAAGCCCACCCTAACGACTTTGTGCTAATTTACGCTAAAAATACAATTGGCATGCCTGCTCCGCTTGCTATTATTAGAAAACAAGTCAAAGACTTACCCCTAAAAGTTCAATTAAGCGATAAGCAAGCAATGATATCTGATCATAACTTGACAAGCGCTAAGCAAATTATCATTACCGCGCGTATCAGTAAGTCTGGCAAAGCAGTAAAACAAGACAGCGATATTGAAGTTAGTAGTAAAGTTATTGACCTAGAAAAAACTCAACACCCAACCATCAAGTTAACTTTCGATTAATTTTGGTTTGTTTTATGGTCTATAATAGCTGATATTTATTGAACTTATTATGCTTGTTAGAACGTTTGTGACTAAAACAAACCTATCCAAAATGGCTAATCTGGCTTACTAAGGCAAGACCACTACCATTAATCACGATTATCAGCTAATTAGTAGTGACAAAAATTTTAAGCAATATCTTTATTAATTATTATGAATGAAGTGTTAAACTTAACCAAATCTTTGGTAAAAATTTCTTCTATCACTCCTAATGATAAGGGTTGTCAACGAACTTTAATTAAACGTCTAAAAGCGCTTGGTTTTAGTATCCAACGTTTACGGTTTGGTAATGTGGATAATTTTTGGGCGCGGCGGGGGACTGCTGCGCCTTTGTTGGTATTTGTTGGACATACTGATGTGGTTCCTATAGGCGATGAAAGCGCTTGGGACTACCCACCATTTGAAGCTAAAATCAGTGATGGTATGCTTTATGGACGAGGTTCTGCTGATATGAAAAGCGGCATTGCCGCCTTTGTGGTAGCGGTGGAGAATTTTATTAAAATCAATGTCAATTATAATGGTAGTATTGGGTTTTTAATTACCTCTGATGAGGAAGGTGTTGCCACAGACGGCACGATAAGAGTGGTTAAGTGGCTGGATAAGCAAGGCATTAGCATTGATTATTGTTTAGTTGGCGAACCGTCTTCTACTAATAAAATAGGCGATGTGATTAAAAATGGGCGACGCGGGTCGCTAAATGGTGCGCTTACTGTGCATGGTAAGCAAGGGCATATTGCCTATCCGCAGCTTAGTACCAATCCTATTCACCTTGTTAGTAGTGTATTGTTGCAATTAGTGCGAATTAGGTGGGATGACGGTGATGAACATTTCCCTCCAACTAGTATGCAAATTTCTAATATTCACGCTGGTACTGGTGCTACTAATATGATTCCATCAAGCATTAAAGTAGATTTTAATTTTCGCTATTGTCCACTACAAACGCCAAAAAAATTAGCTAGTATTGTAGAACAACTATTAATCAAGAACAAACTTAAATTTAATCTAGATTGGCAAGATTCTGGCGCGCCTTTTATCACTAATGGCGGCAAACTAATTGATGCTTGTATTAGCGCTGTTGAGCAAATTACCAATTACAAACCCGAGCTGTCTACTAGTGGTGGCACCTCTGATGGCAGGTTTATTGCCCCTACTGGTGCTGAAGTGGTGGAATTAGGTGTTATTAACAAAACCATCCACCAGGTTAATGAATGTGTAGCTGTTGCTGATTTAGTAACATTAACTAAGATTTATCAGCGGGTTTTAAGTAATATCCTCTAATATGCTTAATATTGGTAAACAAAAATTTAGAGTTTTTGTCTGTTTTTACTATTTAGGTTAACCGTAATTTATTTGTTGATAAAGATGAGATTGTAGTAGTGGTGCTGGCTTTTGAGGGGTAAGAGTACGCGCTTAAATCTTGGCAACCTACTATTGATTATTTACAAAAGTATATATTAGAAAAATCATTTAAACTAATTGTCGTTGAATCAATTAACGTAGCCAGACTAGAGAGTTTAGTAGCTAATAATGCTGTTGACTTTGTCATTACTCAACCGATTAATTATGTTGATTTGGAGCTATTGTATGGTGCTGTGGGATTATTAACACTGGTTGATAAGTCAAAATATGCCAAGTTTGGTTCGGTGATTTTTAGTTCTAAAAAGCAACAAACGCCAAAATTATCTTATGTGAAAAATCGTACTATTGCTGGTGCATCACCCAAAGGTTTAGGCGGCTAGCTAATTGGTAGGAATACCTTTTTAGAAGCTGGGATTGATTTGTATAAAGATGCAGAACAAGTGCTTTTATGGCATTGACGGCGCTGCTCTTCTGGGTGCGGTTGCGGGTGCAACTGGTCGCGCTGGCGAGATTGCCGGTTTTAATATTGCCAGAGAGGGTGAAGCAGACGGTTATTACATTCATTTAGGCTATCGCATTAAACCTAATATTGAGCTAGATTTGCGTTATGATGAGCTAAATGGGTTGACCGATAACAATAATGGTGAAAGAGAATTTACCACCATTACTGTTGGTATGCAATACTTCTTTAATAAAAAATCGCGCCTAAAGTTTGAATTTCAAAGTTGTTGTACTCGTATACATAAAGCACTGACCAAACACTTAACAAATTTTGCTTGCGGTAAAGGGGGTCTTTTCCTAAATTTGTTTGTATTACTATTAGCAATGTATAATGTTTGGGCTATGGACCTAGATTACCTTGATTTTGAACAACCAATTGTTGAGCTGGATGAAAAAATAGCATCACTAGCTGCTAGCGCTGGTAATGCTGGTATTGATAATGCTCTGGCAGAACTTAGGACACAAAGCGAATCTTTAGTCAAAAAAATCTTCTCTAACCTTAATAATTGGCAAATATCTCAACTTGCCAGACACCCTAAAAGACCTTATACATTAGATTATATTGATGCTGTGTTTGATGATTTTATTGAATTACACGGCGATGGTCGTATTGGTGATGATTGCGCTATTATTGGCGGTACTGCAAGTTTAGATGGCAAGCCTATTATGTTCATTGGTCAGCAAAAAGGACGTACCACCAAAGATAAGATTCTTTATAATTTTGGTATGCCTAACCCTGAAGGTTATCGCAAGGCTTTAAGGTTAATGCAATTAGCGGATAAATTTTCACTACCAATTATTACCTTTGTTGACACGCCCGGCGCCTATCCGGGAATTACAGCCGAAGAGCATGGACAAAGCGAATCTATTGCCACTAATTTAAAAATTATGCCCACACTAAAAGTGCCAATTATTTCGGTAATAATTGGTGAGGGGGGGTCCGGTGGCGCTTTAGCAATTGCGGTGGCTGATAGGTTGTTAATGTTTGAATATAGTATTTATTCGGTAATCTCGCCTGAGGGTTGCGCTTCAATTTTATACAAAGATGCTAGTAAAGCTAATTTAGCAGCTGAGCACTTAAAACTTAGTAGCACTGAGCTAGCCCAACAAGGATTGGTTGATGCGATAATAAAAGAGCCCACGGGCGGTGCCCACCGCCATCTACAACAAGCACAGGTCGCGCTTAAATCTAACCTAAGCGAGCAATTAAAGCAATTACAAGCGCTAAATATTGATGACCTAATCAAACAACGACACAACAAAATACTAAATTTTGGCAACTAATACTTTTGTAATTGCTCTAAGCGGGGGCGTTGATTCTGTAGTTTTATTACACTTTTTGAAAACTCAGGCAGACAAGCCACTAAGAGCCATTCATATTAACCACCACCTAAGCCCTAAGGCGGATAAGTGGGTTGATTTTAATGCTAAATTATGCGCTAAGATGGGGGTTGGTTATCAGTGTTTTGACGTCGAATTTAGCAATATTAAAAATTTGGAACACAAAGCGCGAGAAAAACGTTATAAAACTTTATTTACTGCTTTAAAAGAGGGTGAAGTTTTATGCACTGCTCACCATCAAGAAGATCAAGCAGAAACTTTGCTATTACAATTATTACGCGGTGCTGGCGTCGCTGGTCTGGCGGCTATGGAACAATACGCTAAGCATCATCATCGGCCTTTGCTTGATTGGTCTAAGCAAGATATTTTGGATTATGCAAACCAGCATAAACTATCTTGGATTGAGGATGATAGTAATCTCAATCCTCATTTTCGACGTAATTTTTTAAGATTAAATATTATTCCTAAACTAAAACAAGTATTTCCCGGTGTTAATAAAACTCTTGCTCGTAGCGCTAATCACCTTGGACAGAGCTTAGAATTATTAACAGATTTGGCGGCGATAGATATTAGTAGTGCTGATTTATTAAATAAAGACAAGCGGTTGGTTGTTAGTCGGTTGCTTAAATTTAGTAAGCCACGTGTTAGTAATATTATTCGTTATTACTTAAAACAACAAGGTGTGCCTAGCTTAAATAATAAGCGTTTGACAGATTTTATACATCAATTAAAAACAGCAAGAGTAGATGCAAGAATTTTTATTAGTTGGCAAACTTATGCATTTAGGGTTTATCAAGACCAGATTTATTTAATTAAGCCCAAGCAAAAAAAACTTAAATGCAGACTGACAGACCATTTGCAAAAACAAGCTGGGGTTGAAGTACGGCATAACCAACAAGTAGGACGCGTTATCATCAGTGGTAAAACTCATTCTAATAGTTTAAAAAAACTCTACCAACAATACCATATACCTGCTTGGATAAGACCTCAACTAGCAATGTATTATAAAAATAACAAACTTATTGCTATTGAAAAATTAGGGTTTTTAACAGAAAAATAATAAAGTCAATATTGATATTGTTCGGTCTAAATTAGGATTATAATGGTAGCTATGATGGTGATTTTATATGCTGCAATTTTACTAATAATTAGCTTTTTATTGGTGCGATATAAGAGGTTATTAGCGCTGTTTGTGCCTTTGTTTATCATCCTAATCGGTGCTATTGTTGAAGTATTTTTTCCGTTTGGAGTTGCTATTTTTATAGCTACGGTTTTGTTATTAATTTGGTTTTTAATTAGCATTAGTGCACTACGGCTATATTTGTTAAAAAACTTCTTCTCGCGTGCAGTTACAAATATCAAAATTGCAATTAGTGATACTGAAAAAGTAGCCATTGAGGCTGGTGATAGTTGCTGGGAGCAAAATTTATTTACTTCACAACTAAATTATGATAACTTGCTTGGCGGACAAACATCATCATTAAGCGAACAAGAACAACTATTTATTAATCAAGAAGTGCCAGCGTTATGCGCGCTTTTTATTGAATGTGGTTTAAATAGAAAGACTATTGATTATATTAAAAATAAACGTTTTTGGGCGTTTAACATTCCTAAAAAATATGGAGGTCTAGATTTTTCCGCTAAAGCTCATGCCCATATTATCAGCCAGCTATCTAGCTGTGATATTGCCCTAGCGGTAACAGTAATGGTGCCTAATTCACTAGGACCAGCAGAGTTAATTCTACGTTATGGCACTGAGGCGCAAAAACAAGATTTACTGCCAAAGCTTAGTTGTGGGCAACATACCCCTTGTTTTGCCCTCACCTCTACTGATGCTGGTTCTGACGCCAGCGCAATGCTAGATGAAGGCGTTATTTGTTATGGTAAAAATCGGCAATTAGGCATCAAACTTAATTGGCAGAAACGATATACTACTCTTGCCCCGATTGCTAGTTTAATTGGTTTGGCATTTAAAACTAGCGACCCTGATGGCTTGTTAGGTGCTGAGGCTGATTTAGGCATTAGTTGCGCTTTGGTTGATGTTAACTTAGATGGAGTTAGTATTGGACGTTGTCACCGTCCAATTGGCGCTTCTTTTGCTAATGGTCCGCATTCCGGCAAGGATGTTTTTATTGGCATTAATGATGTAATAGGCGGTAGGAAAATGGTTGGTCAAGGCTGGAAAATGCTGATGGAGTCTTTATCGCTAGGCAGAGGAGTATCACTACCAAGTTTATCGTTAGCGGGAGTGCAGTTAAGCCTAAAAACCAGTTTAGAATATAGCCTTATTCGTCGCCAATTTAGGCGGAGTTTGTTTCAGTTTGAAGGTATTGCTGAGAAAATTATCATTATTGCTGCTGATGCTTTTAGCATACAAGCAATGAGCGCTTTTCACCTATCATTGCTTGATAAAGGGTTTAATCCAGCACTTAGTTCGGCTATGCTTAAATATTACCATACCGAATCTTTAAGACGTAGCATTAATGCGGCTATGGATATTCACGGCGGTAAAGCAGTAATGCTTGGCAAGAGTAATTATTTGTCTACTATTTATCAAGCCGTGCCAATTGCTATTACTGTTGAAGGGGCAAATATTCTTACTCGCTCAATGATTATTTTTGGCCAAGGTTTGATGCGTTGCCATCCTTATTTGGCAGACGAGGTGGAGCAATTACGGATGAAAAATATAATCCACTTTAACCAATTATTGGGCAAGCATTTGTGCTATTTTGTGCATTTAAAAGCCAAAAGCTTTGTGCTAAATTTACTGCCTAGTTTGAGTAAGATACCAGACTGTTCCTCAACTACTAAACCTTATTACAAGCGCTTGGAAGGATTGAGTGCTGCTTTTGGTTTTTTAGTAGAGATGGCGCTTTTAAAGTTTGGGAGTGAGATTAAATTTGCAGAAAGTATCAACGGTTTATTTGCTGATGTGTTTATGCGTCTTTATGCCCTTTCCACTACGTTTAAATTTTTTGATGAGCAGGCAGAACCACTATTATTTAGACCAATTATGCACTGGATTGCTAAAACCCAAATTCATCAAATTCAGTATATATTATTACAAATCTGTCAGCAATTTAGGTTTGGATTTTTATTGCGATTAGTATGTTTGCCCCGCGGTATCAGCAGAGCGCCAAATATATCGCAGCAAAAAACGCTGGTAACACAATTAATGACTAATAAAGAGTTGGTTTCTAGTTTGACTAGTACTATTATAATAAATCAAGATAGCGCGCTTGCCAAATTAGATAGGGCAGCAGAGTTAATGCGAGATTGTCAGACTATTTTTGCGCGTGTTGGTTTTTACGATGATATTGAAATATTTGACAAGCTGTTAACTAAGGGTAGTATTAGTAAACAAGAATACCAACAATTAGCTCAGCTACTTGAACTAAGAGCGCAAGTTTTGGCAGTAGATGATTATGAATACGAAAAATAATATTAATAAGGTTGCTATTCTAGGCAGTGGTGTTATGGGCGGGCAAATTGCAGCACTGTTTGCCAATGCTAATATTGCCACTTTAGTATTTGATAATAAATATAATTTAGATGCTAATTTTGCTAAGCTCAGACAATTAAAACCTGCAGCATTTATCACTGATGAGCAGTTTGCTTGGCTAACTCCTTGCAACTACGACAAAGATTTAAGCCTACTTGGCGACTGTGAGCTAGTGATTGAGTCAATTATTGAGGATATGGATGCCAAGCGAGCATTATTTAAAAAAATTAGTCCTTATTTAGCGCCAGCGACTATTTTAGCTACCAATACTTCTAGTTTGAGTATTAATCAAATATCTAGTTATTTACTTGTTAAGCAGCAGCAGTATTTTTGCGGTATTCATTTTTTTAATCCGCCACGTTATTTAACTTTGGTTGAGCTGATTGCCGCTAGTAAAACCAAGCTTAGCGTATTAAATAATTTAGAGAATTTTTTAACCACAGAGCTTGGTAAAAATGTCATTTATGCCAATGATAGCGTTGGGTTCATTGCCAATAGGGTTGGTGTTTTTGCGATTGCTTGTGCTATCAGATATTCTACACAATTTAAACTAGGATTTGATACTGTTGATGCTTTGACTGGTAATTTATTACACAGAAGCAAAAGTGCTACATTTAGAACCGCTGATTTAGTGGGATTGGATATTTTAGTGGCGGTGCTTAGGCAATTTTATAATGCCCACAAGGACGACCCTTGGCGCAATTATTTTTATCATCCAAACTGGTTGGACGATTTGATTAAACAAGGCCATCTAGGCAGCAAAGCCAAACAAGGTATCTATTATAAAAAAGATGATGATATTTATGTTTATCGTCCCGAGAAAAAAACTTATGAGATTGCTAATTATCAGATTAACAAGACGGTTGAAAATATTTTAAAACAATCCATTAAACAACACTATACCTTACTTAAAAAGCATAATCACCCACAGGCTCAGTTTGTTTATCATGTCATCAAAGACATAGCTCTTTATAGCGCCTATCATTTGGATGAGATTGCGAGTAGCGTTGCTGATATTGACTGGACTTTGCGTTTTGGTTTTGGTTGGCGGCTGGGTGTTTTTGAATACTGGCAAGCAAATGGTGTTCAGACAAGCTTAAATTTATTCAGCACTACTAAAGATACTAAATTAGTAGCACCTTGGCTTGGAAAATGTCAATATTTTTATCAACATTTATCAGCATGGTCGCCTAAACAAAACCAATTAGTTAGCACAGCTAATAAATCGTCAGAAAAGAGGCAGTTAAAGCGTCCGTACTTACTTGGTCAGACTGTTGCCGATAGTAGTGAGGTGTTGTTTGAAAACACTTCTGCTAAGTGTTGGTGTGATGGCGATAATTACTTAATTTTTAGCCTAAAAACTAAGTTACACACTTTTAATTTAGAGGCAATTCAAGCGCTTAATCAGGCAATTGATATTGCCGAAGATAGGTTTGCTGCGTTAATTATTTGGCAAGAAGAACCACCATTTTGCGCTGGGGCTAACCTATATGAAATTTTAGTAGCGGCAAAATTAGGTATGGTTGACAATAAATCATTATTTACTAACATGAAACAAAAAACTTGGAACCTATTAAAACCAAAGTTGCCCAGCACCAAAAATTTATTGTCTATTAATGAGATAATAACCCTTTTGCAACAAACTTTTATGCGTATTAAATATAGCAAAATTCCTACCATAGCTGCGGCTCAAGGTCTAGCTTTGGGTGGTGGTTGTGAGTTGTTGTTGCATTGTGATTGTTGTGTACTTAGTCAAGAAACTTATATGGGTTTGGTAGAAATTGGCGTTGGCTTATTGCCGGCAGGTGGAGGTTGTAGAGAGATGGCAAGTAGAGCTGATGGCGATTTTAATAAAGTGGCTAAATACTTCACCCAAATTGGCTTAGCAACCGTTGCAACAAGTAGTAAACATGGGCAACAAATGGGTTATCTACGTTCCACAGATATTATTATCACCCAAGCGTTTGACCTACTTTACATTGCCAAAAGACGAGCTAAATTCTATGAAGATACTGGATATCGACCACCTAATCCCAGCGTGCCTATTAAAGTTGCTGGTAGCACTGCTAAGGCAAATATTTTAAGCCAATTAGCCAATATGGCTGTGGGTAACTTTATTTCAGAATATGATTATTTTATTGCTGAGAAAATTGCAGATGTTCTTTGTGGTGGAGATTTAGTAGCCGGTAGTAAAGTAGATAATGAGTATTTATTAGATTTAGAACGTGAGCATTTTTTAGTATTGTTAAAAGAGAAAAAAACTCTAGAACGCATTGAATATATGCTTATCAAACACAAACCACTGAGAAATTAAATATGAGCGATGTTTATATTATAAGTGCTAAACGCACTCCAATTGGCAAGTCTGGAGGAGTGTTTAAGCACGAACGTCCTGATGACTTACTTAGTTTTGTGCTTAAACAACTCACTATTGATAATTTAGACCCAAACCTAATTGATGATGTGATTATTGGTTGTGCTATGCCTGAGGCGGAACAAGGCTTAAATGTTGCAAGAATTGCGCTATTATTAGCTGATTATCCAATTTCAGTGCCGGGCATGACGCTTAATCGTTTTTGTGCTTCTAGCCTAGAAGCAATTGCAATTGCTGCCAGTAAAATCAAGTCTGGTATTGCTAAACTAGTGGTTGCTGGAGGGGTTGAAAGTATGAGCATGGTGCCTATGGGCGGGCATAGCCTGCGTATCAACCCGCGTATTTTTAGTGATGAAAATATTGGCATTGCATACGGCATGGGCACTACTGCTGAGCAGATAGTGGCAAAATACAAGATAGACCGCCGGTTACAAGATGAGTTTGCTTTAAAAAGCCATCAAAAGGCGATAAAAGCTATGCAATCTGGCTGTTTTAAAGATGAAATACTACCCTATGAGTCCCAACAAATGATTTATAATAAAACCAGTAAAACTGTGGATAAAATCAGTAATATTATTACTAGCGACGAGGGCGTGCGCGCTGATACTTCTATGGAGAAGTTGGCCGCGTTAAGGTCGGTATTTGCCAAAGGTGGCAGTGTTACCGCTGGCAATAGTTCACAAACTAGCGATGCCGCAGCCGCTGTTATTTTGTGTAATGAGCAGATGCTAAAGATTTTGGGAGTTGAACCATTGGCAAGATTTATAACTTATGCGGTTAGTGGTGTTGAACCCAAAATTATGGGAATTGGCCCAGTATTAGCAGTGCCCAAGGCGCTAAAACAATGTGGTTTTAACAAAGATGATATTGCTCATATTGAACTTAATGAAGCTTTTGCTGCTCAATCACTAGCGGTGATTGATGAACTAAAATTTAATTCAGATTTGGTAAATCCTTTAGGGGGGGCGATTGCTTTAGGTCATCCGCTTGGAGCAAGTGGGGCTATTAGAACAGCTACTTTGTTGCACCATCTAAAAAGGAAGGGCAAGAAATATGGTATGGTAACTATGTGCATCGGTACCGGTATGGGGGCTGCTGCCGTTTTTGAGGCTTTATAATGATAAAAAAAACGCGTATATTAGCGATTGATGGTGGTGGTGTTCGTGGTTTAATACCAGCGGTTGTTTTGGCGTATATTGAGCGAAGAATAAAGCAGTTAACTGGCAATAAAAATGCGCATATTATTGATTATTTTGATTTATTTGCTGGAACTAGTACTGGTAGTTTTATCATCGCCAGTTTGCTTAGTCCGAGCAAAAATAATAAACCGCTTTATAATACAAGCGATGTGATTGATTTATATCAAGACAACATCAAAACTATTTTTCATTCGTCACTACTGGAAAATATTAAGTCGGTTTCTGGCATTATGGGAGTTAAGTACAATCCCAAAGGCTTAAAAGAAGTGCTTAAAAAATATTTTTCTAACATAGAATTAAAAGATTTATTAAAACCTTGTATTATTCCTAGTTATGATTTAGAGAGAAGTGAAAATTATTATTTTAAACAACACTTGGCAAGTAACGATAGCGAACATAATTATTATATTGTTGATGTACTTAGAGCGGCTACTGCTGCGCCGACTTATTTTCCGCCGGCAAGTATTAGCAATGTTAAGCGAAGTAGTGTCCGTTGCTTTATTGACGGCGGTGTATTTGCAGTTAATCCGGCGCTGTCAGTTTATGGCGAATATCGTCGTCTTAACCCCTATTATCATGCCAAAAATACTATGTTGTTATCTCTTGGCACTGGTATGCAAAAACTTAAAATTGATTGTGAAAAAACTAAAAATTGGTCGCCAATAGAATGGCGCTACGCTAGTAGTAATATTTTATCTACTGCTATTCCTAAATCTTCTAGCGATCAATTGGATGCGGTTTATAATTACAATGATAATTATCTTAGATTAAATGGTTTTATTGACCCTCAATACTCGTCTGAGTTAGACAATAGCAATCAAGATTATTTAGATTATCTAACTCAACTTGCAAGCGAGATAATTGATAATAACAAAAATGATATAGAGCAATTTGTCGACAAGTTAATCTATTATAGCCAAGACCAAGGGCAATACCAGCGCTACCACCTGAGCAATGATTTAGATATAGCAGCTGATAAAATTCCTAATAAGACAGCATTTGTTGGACTAAATACCAATCTTAGTTATGGGAAACTACGGCAATATAGTCTTAATCTTGCTTACTACTTACATGTTTATACTAGGGTGGGGGTGGTTGGTATTATGCTGCCTAATTTACTTAGTTTTCCTGTTAGTTTGTTTGGGGTATGGTATAGTGATAAAATCGCAACGCTTGTAAATCCTCTAGCTACTAGCGATGAACTACTAAAACAATGCGTAGATGCTGGGGTTACTACTATAATAATTGCTAGAATCTTTATCAACACACTTAATAAAATTTTAACAAAAACTAGTATTACCACAGTAATTTTAGTAGAATTGGGTGATTTACAATCTAGCACCAAACGTTTATTTGTTAATACCTTAAGTCTTATCAAGCGAACTAAAAGGATAGACAGCAAGAGTAAAAATTTAGTGCGATTTATTAAATTTAATACACTCATTAAACAAAACCGTGGTTATGAAGCAAAAGAATTTGATAATGATATTGCTCTTTTGCAATACACCGGAGGTACTAGCGGTGTGTTTAAAGCAGCTATATTAAGTCACAAAAACATTTCGGCTAATATCGCTCAGCTTAAATCTTGGTCGGCGAATAAACTTAACCAAGGTGACACTATTCTAACAGCCCTACCCCTGTATCACATTTTTGCCTTAACTGTAAATTTACTATTTGTTATTCATTTAAAAGGGTGTAATGTTCTGGTGCTTAATGCGCGCGATATTAACCAACTTATTAAGGCTGTAAGAAAGCATACCATAAATATTATTACTGGCGTTAATACTTTATTTAACGCTTTTATATATCATCCTAGTTTTAAACGCCTTAATTGGTCTGGGCTTAAACTTAGTGTAGGCGGTGGTATGGCAGTTGATAAAAAAACTGCTAAACTTTGGCAACAGCAAACTAATTGTACAATTATTCAAGGCTATGGTCTTAGTGAATGTTCGCCGGTGGTAAGTGCTAATAAAATAGATATCAGCGATTTTGATAGTAGCGTTGGTTATGCGTTCAATAATACAGAAATTAAAATTATTAAGCCTGATGATTTGAGTGAATGTAGGGCTGGTGAGGTCGGTGAAATTTGTATCAAAGGTCCTCAGGTAATGAGCGCTTATTGGCAAAAAATTGAACTAAATAGTCAAGTTTTTGTGCATAATCGGTTTTTTAGAAGCGGTGATTTGGGTTATTTGGATAAAACTGGTCGGCTATTTATTGTTGACCGTTTAAAAGACATGATTATTGTTTCTGGCTTTAATGTTTATCCCGCTGATATAGAGAGTGTGCTTAATGCTCATTTAGAAGTTATTGAATCTGCTTGTATTGGCGTTGAAGATAAAAAGAGTGGGCAAGTCGTCAAAGCTTTTGTAGTCAAAAAGGAAGGCTCAACCCTAAGCGAGCAGCAGTTAATTACTTACTGCCAAGAACATCTAAGCCACTACAAAATCCCTAAATATATTCACTGGCAAGCCACCCTACCTAAGTCTAATGTTGGTAAAATCTTAAAACGTAAATTAGCGAGTAAGGCTAATTAATGCTACCCAGGAGGCCAGCCCATTTGTCTGCCGCCTAGACAGTGAAGGTGGATGTGGTATACCGCTTGTCCACCATCTTTGTTGCAGTTGATTATTAAGCGGTAGCCATTATCAGCGAAGCCTTGTTGCTTAGCTATTTTGCTTGCGGTTAGGTGTAGTTTACCGATTAAATTAGCATTATCAGCATCATTGATAGTACTTATATGCTGTTTGGGAATTACTAAAAAATGGGTTGGGGCTTGGGGCGCAATATCATTAAATACCAAGACTTCATCATCCTCATAGAGAATGCCGACTGGGACTTCTTTGGCAATGATTTTGCAAAATAAGCAATCGTTCATAATTGCCCATTTTAGCACTAAATCAGTTAAAATTAAAATATGATAAATAAAGTAGCAATATTATTAGCAGCAGCTGTATTATCAACTGCCTGCGGGCAAAGTGGCGATTTAGTCCGACCACAAAACATACACCAAATAAGCGCTTATGAGCGTTAATTACCACAAAGGTCAATTGCATATTGATGCTGTGCCTTTGGTGGAATTGGCGCAGCATTATCAGACACCATTATATATTTATTCAAGCACTGATATTATTAATAATTACCAGCAATTTAATAATTTTTTTGGTGAGCAAGAGCATCTAATTTGTTATGCTGTTAAGGCAAATTCTAATTTAGCAGTGCTAAATGAGCTCTCTAAGCAAGGGTGTGGGTTTGATGTGGTTAGTCAGGGTGAATTGGCAAAGGTGTTAAGAGCAGGCGGTAGGGCCGAAATGTGTATTTTTTCCGGAGTTGGTAAAACTAAAACTGAGATTAGTTATGCTCTAACACAAGGGGTTATGTGTTTTAATATTGAGTCTGAATCCGAGCTTTATCGCATTGATACTATCGCCAAGCAATTACATCAAGTCGCTGCGATAGCGGTGCGCGTTAATCCTGATGTAGATGCTAAAACTCATCCTTATATTGCAACTGGACTCACGGAAAATAAATTTGGCGTTAGTCCTGAGATAGCGCTGAAATTGTATCAATACGCCAAACGTTCTCAACACCTAAAAATTAAAGGTATTGATTGCCATATAGGCTCGCAAATTACTAGAACTAAGCCATTTTTAGATGCTTTGGATAAGGTGTTGGATTTAGTTCAATTATTAGCGCAACAAGATATTTTCCTAGATCATATTGATTTAGGTGGCGGCTTTGGTGTTGACTATAAAACTAGTGCTAACGTTTTTGATATTAAAGCTTATATTGAAGTTATTCTAACCAAGGCTAAAAATTACAAGATTATTTTAGAACCTGGTCGCGCAGTCGTTGCAAATGCTGGGGTCTTGCTAACTAAAGTTGAGTTTTTAAAACAAAGTAGTAATAAAAATTTTGCTGTTGTTGATGCGGCAATGAATGATTTATTACGTCCAGCTTTGTACGGTGCTTACCATCAGATTTTACCAGTTATCAAAGCCAAAGGTAGAACCACCCTTAATTGGGATGTAGTAGGTGGTGTATGTGAAAGCGGTGATTTTTTAGCCAAGGATAGAAAACTATCTTTACAGGAGGGCGATTTATTGGCGGTGCTTGCTGTTGGTGCTTATGGTTCTGCTATGAGTTCAAATTATAATTCCCGCTTGCGCCCGGCAGAAGTAATGGTTAGCGGTAGTAAACATCGCTTAATTAAAAAACGAGAGAGTTTAGAAGATTTATTTACAGACGAGTCAATATGACACTAATCAATCACCAAAAAAATATCTACGCAGCTTGGCTAATACTAAAAATACAGCGTTTACTATTGGACAAAATGGCATGACTGAGTCAATATTGGTGAAATTAGCTACCACACTTAAAGGACATGAATTATTTAAAGTCAAAATGCGCGCAGATAAAAGTAAAAGACAAGTGATGATTAAGCAATTGCTAGAAACATCAAGTGCAAAATGTATTCAAATTGTTGGCGGTATTTTAGTGCTTTATAAGCCTTATGAGAAAAACCCGATTATTACTCTACCTAAAATATGAAACAAATTGCCATTAGTGCTGCTGAGGATTCAGGTGATTTATTAGCAAGTGAATTAATTAGTGCCTTTAGGTCAAATGATGAGTTAGAGTTTTTTGGTTTGGGTGGGCAAAAAATGCGTAAAGCTGGTTGTAGGGTTTTGTGGGATAGCAGTCAAGTGTGTGTAATGGGCATAGTTGAGGTAGTAAAAAAATTACCTAAACTAATTAAATTAAGAAAGCAAATAACACAGACATTACTGACAAAAAAACCAGACTTATTTATTGGGGTTGATGCTCCTGATTTTAATCTTTTAATTGAAAAAATATTAAAACAACACGGTATTAAAACCGCCCATTTTGTCAGTCCTTCTTTGTGGGCGTGGCGCCCTAACAGGGCAAAATTAATTAAAAAAAGTAGCGATTTAATATTGTGTTTATTTCCATTTGAAGTAGATTTTTATAAGCAATGGCAAATACCTGCAGTTTTTGTAGGACACCCTTTGGTAAAAAAAACTAAGTTTAGAGAAAATCATCAAAAAACTAATCGTGTGCTGTTAATGCCCGGTTCTCGCTGGGAAGAAATTAAGCGCATTTTGCCGATGTTATTATCCGCCTTGCCGTTGTTATTAGCGCAAAACCCACAACTTAAATTTAGTATTGTTTTAGCAAACAATAAATATAGGCACTGGGTTAGTCAGCAAGCAGATAGTAGTGGTATTAACATCAGTTTTGAAGTTGCTAGCGCCTATGAACAGTTAACAAAGGCTGATTTAGTGTTGCTTGCATCAGGCACAGCAACTTTAGAGGCGGCATTAATTGGCACACCTATGGTAGTGGTACACATTTTGCCTAAACTAAGTTATTTATTTGTTAAGCCGCTACTGAAAACAAAGTGGGTAAGTTTGCCCAATATTATTTTGCAAAAATCTTTGGTGCCAGAATTGTTGCAAAACACCGCTAGCGCCAGTAATATCAGTAAGGTTAGCACAAGATTATTAAGTGGAGATAATATTGAACTAATAAATCAATTTAAACATATTCGTAAGCAGTTATGTGTAGATAGCCTTGCTATTATTCGTAAGCATATTTTGGAGTTAGTGGATGGATAAGGCGCTTATTATTGGTGCTTTGGCTGAAGATATCGGCAGTGGCGATGTTTCTGCAAGTTTGTTGGTGCAAAAAATTATTAAAGCGCAAGTAATTTGCAAGCAACAAGCTATTATTTGCGGGTTGGATTACTTTGAACAGAGTTTTTACCAATTAAGTAACAGTATCAATATTAACTGGTATATTAGCGCTGGGGAGGAGGTTGAACCAGGGGCTGTTTTGTGCCAATTAAGTGGCGATAATAGGGCTATTATTAGTGCTGAACGCACTGCTTTAAATTTTCTACAAACTTTATCGGCAACTGCCACTAAAACCAATGAATTAGTTAGAAAAATTGCTGGTACTCAGGCAAAAATTTTAGATACTAGAAAAACCCTGCCATTGCTTAGAGAAGCGCAAAAGCAAGCGGTGGTTTTTGGTGGTGGTGTTAATCATCGCTTAGGTTTGTTTGATGCGATAATACTCAAAGAAAACCATTTAAATGCCCTGGGCGGACTTGTAAATGCTATTGATATTGCTAATAGTAAATACCCTGATTTGGATATTATTATTGAAGTGGAGAATTTAGACCAATTACAAACTGCTTTAAATAGAAGTAGGCATTTAACAAGAATCTTGTGCGACAATTTCAGTACTGCCGACTTATATAAAGCAGTAAGATTGAGTGCGGGTAAAATTTCTTTGGAAGTCTCGGGCAATATTAATGAAAGCAATATTTTGGATTATGCCAATACTGGCGTTGACTATATTTCTACTGGGATAATTACCAAAAATATCAGTGCTATTGATTTATCTTTGCGGTTTTTGTAAAAAAGGTATACAATAGTGGTTATGATAAAAAAAGTAGTTTTATTATTGAGCTTTCTTTTAGTTGCCGGTGTTACCTACACTAAGCAAAAAAAAGTAGAAGTGGGCAAGTTTTATGGTGCAAAAACAGTGCCAATGCCGTTTTGGTTTAAGCAGAGCTTTCTTGAATTTAGTGATGATATTGTAGAAGCTAAAGATGCTAATCGTTTTGTGATGATTTATTTTCACCAAGACGGTTGTCCTTATTGCGCTAAATTAATAGAAGATAATTTTACTAACTCAGCTTTACTGAAAAAACTAAGAAGCAATTTTGATGTTATTGAGATTAATTTGTGGGGTGATAGAGAAATTACCGATTGGCAAGGACATATTTTAAGCGAAAAGAAATTTGGGCAAAAAATGAAAGTTCAATTTACTCCTACTTTATTGTTTTTAGATGAAAATGCAAACATTATTTTGCGCCTAAATGGTTATCAATCAGTGGAGAAAATGCATAAAATTTTGGATTATGTTGGTAGTAACGCCTATAAAAAACTTAATTTTAGCCAGTATAAAGCTAGTTTAACTGAGCGCAAACCTTTATCAAGTATTGCTATTCAACAACCTGATTATTTTGACAATCCTCCATTTGTGCTATCACGCTCTGGTCAGTTAGAAGCTCAGCAAAAATTGGCTGTTATTTTTACTAATAGTGCTTGTATGGAATGTGCTGAATTTCACAATCAGTTTATTTTAGAGCCTTATAATGCTGAATTATTATCACAAATGCAAGTAGTTCAGTTAGATATGAATAAAACACAAAATCTTATTACCCCTAATTCCAAACGCAAGAACATACGAAATTGGTATGCTGATTTAGCGCTTACCGACCTGCCGGCAATGGTGTTTTTCGATGAAGTTGGGAATGAAATTATCCGTAAAGACGCTTATCTAAAAAGTTTTCACTTTCAATCAGTGTTGCATTATGTATTAGATGATGGGTTTAAAAAATTCCCTAGCTTTCAGCATTATATTGAACATCGCGCACAAAGCATTAGAGATAGTGGTAAAGATGTTAACATTTGGCAATAATAGGAGTTAAATTATGATTAAAACAAATACTTATCCAGCAACAAGCAATAAGCAAGTTGCTATTCCTGATAAAGAAAAAAATATAGTGCTATATTTTTATCCTAGGGATGCTACACCAGGCTGCACCCAAGAGGGCTTGGACTTTTCTGCTTTCAATAAGCAATTCAATACGCTTAATACTGTTATTTATGGTGTTTCTCGCGATAGTTTAAAAAGCCACGAAAAGTTTAAAGATAAACAAAATTTTAGTTTTGACTTAATTAGTGATGGCGAGGAAAAATTATGCCAGTTGTTTGATGTTATTAAACCAAAAAAACTCTACGGCAAAGAATATATGGGAATTGTGCGCTCCACTTTTGTTATTAGTCCTGAGGGTGAGGTTTTAAGGAGCTGGGATAATGTTAAAGTTAATGGACACGCCCAGGAGGTGCTAGACTTTGTGCAACAGTTATGAATGTTGACCACGTTGAAATTGATAAATTCAATAAATTAGCCAGTCGTTGGTGGGATAAAAATAGCGAGTTTAAACCATTGCACGACATTAATCCGCTAAGGCTTGACTATATTAATACTAATTGTGGTGGTCTAAGCGGTAAAACTGTTCTTGATGTTGGTTGCGGCGGTGGCATTTTATCGGAGGCAATGGTAAAAAAAGGCGCTAAGGTTAAAGGTATTGATTTAGGAGAGGCTGCGCTTGGTGTTGCAAAATCGCACCAGTTAGAAAGTAATGTAATAGTTGATTATGAGGCAATTAGTGCTGAGGACTTAGCTAAAACTGATGCTGCCAAATATGATGTTATTACTTGTTTGGAAATGTTAGAACATGTGCCTGATATTAGCTCTATAATTGCTTCTTGTACTGTTATGGTAAAACCCAGCGGTAAAATATTTTTCTCCACCATTAATCGAAATTTAAAAGCTTACTTATTTGCTATTATCGGAGCCGAATATGTGCTAAATTTGCTACCTAAAGGCACACATAATTATAGGAAATTTATTACCCCAAGTGAATTAGATATTGCTGCAAGAAAGCAGCAATTAAACCTATTAGATATAACAGGTATGACTTATAATCCATTAAACAAACAATACAAACTTAGCGCCGATGTTAGTGTTAATTATTTATGTGTTTATGAAAAAGTATAATAGCAGCTTATTTTAAGGATTTCTAAAAAATAGCATTTTGGTTTTTAATTTTTTATATCCTAAGTGCGGTTGTAGTTGAGCGTTTAGTAGCAGTCTTGCCATTCTTAAATCCTGTTCACTGGGAATATCGGTGGGGTTATTGCTAGCTAGCTTTAATAATAATGTGCCTGATAAATCGCCGTTATTAGAGCAAATAAAGCCTAATTGAGATTGATAATGATAGTGTTGTGTTGGTAAGATTTCGCAACCGCTGCTATCGTATTGATAATTTAAGCCAAAACCTAATTGGACCAATAATTGTTTTTCAAATAGTCGCAATAACCAGTATCTCTCTAATTTATGTTTACTAATTGTTAATTGGTGGAGGAATTTGTTATAGGCGTTAAAAATATCGGGCTGGGATTCAAGTGGGGTTAGAGTTTTTAGTAGTAATTCGTTGATATAACTAGCAAGTATTAACTGACCGCCGCCAAAGGTGCGCACATTATCATTGATTTGAAAATTAATTAGTGTTTTTAAATCACTATTACCCCTTATATTGATTGTTAGTTGTATAAGCATTTGCAGGTTTGTTCTGCTTTTACGTGCATATTTACTAATACAGCGCACAAGTCCTAAATCTTTGGTAATAAAATCTAACAACAACCCGTCGCCGCTAAATGGACGTTTATGTAGCAAGTAGGCCTGGTGATTGTAAGACTTAATAGTGTTTTAATATTGGTTAAAACTTAATTATACCTCTTAATAGAAAAATACTTGAAAAAGTGTTAATTAATATACATTAATATATAATAATATAATTATATATTAGGAGGTATTTATGAAAATAATTAGAAATATTACGCTAGCTACTATTATGTTGCTGGGTTTAAATTATATTCACGCAGGAGCTTTATTAACTGTCACTCTTGGCGATTCACAATTATCAAAAATTACTTGGCAGTGCGCTGACGTTACTGAGTGTGTTGAACTTATTATTACTAGGGTTGAGGAACATGGTTCTTGTGATGAGCGTGTGCAAGAAATCAAAATTAGTAAAACTTTTATAGAAGGTTTTGACGAAAAGCCAAGCAAGGCGAAATAACCTCTCTTTTATGGCTAATTGTCTAGTTTAATACCGGTAATTTGGTTGGAATGGTAAATTTTTTTAATTTTATTCTGGGTGCTTTTTAGCAAAAGCGCTCCATCTAAATCAATGCCTACTACTTGATAAGTTTGGTGGTTATTTAAGGTAATGTTAGCTTGGTTTAGGTAATTCACTCTATGCCAATCTGTAAAAAACGGTATTATTCCTTGGGTAGCAAATAAATCTAGGTCCGCCAAAATTTGATTAATTAATAGCGCTAACAAAGTGAGTTTTGTTAGGGGTTTGTTTTGAACGCTATGCCAATCAATAGCAAGGTTGTCTAGATTAAATCTTGCAGGCAATTTGATGTTAATACCAACTCCAATGATTATTTTATGTTGCTGGTTTTGGTTTTGGTTTTCAATCAAGATACCACCTAATTTAGCACCATCTACATAAATATCATTCGGCCATTTAACCATTAGCGACTTGGTAGAAAATTTTTGTAATGCTTTAGTGATAGATATTCCCACCATTAAACTCAAGCCGCTGATTGCGCAGTCTTTTAGTTGATGTTTGATAGAGAACAATAAGCTATCATGATTTGACTGCCAGACCCTGCCGTGTTGGCCCTTGCCGTGGGTTTGTTTATTAGTAACACAGATATGAATTAAGTCGGTATCTGCTTGATTAGCCAGAAAATCGTTGCTACTGTCAATACTATCAAAACACGATAAAATACAGGGTTTATTTATTTTTTGTTGTAGTTGTTGCTTAAATTTTTTCATAATGAAATTAGCACTCGGTGTTGCCTATGATGGCAGCAATTTTCATGGTTGGCAAATGCAAACAGATAATGTGCGCACTATTCAATCTTGTGTTGAACAAGCATTATCCACCATTGCCGGACATAGTGTGCGGGTTTTTTGCGCTGGTAGGACTGATGCTGGTGTACATGCTAGAGAGCAAGTTATTCATTTTAATACTCACAGGCAGCGTCCTGATAGGGCATGGTTAATTGGCGCAAATCGCTATTTGCCAGATGATATTAGTTTTAATTGGGTAAAACAAGTTAGCGCTGATTTTCATGCGCGTTTTAGCGCAATTGCCAGAGGTTATCAATATTGTATTTATAATCATCCAGTCCGCAGCGCCACCAATTACCAACATCAAGTTTGGCTGCCAAGGAAGTTAAATATTGACTTAATGCAAAGCGCTGCTGATATACTAGTTGGCAAGCGTGATTTTTCCGCTTTTCGCGATAGTCAATGTCAAGCAAAAACTCCAATTAAAACCGTAAAACACTTAAATATTAGTAAATCAAATAATATTATTATTATTGATATCAAAGCTGATGCCTTTTTGCACCGTATGGTGCGTAATATGGTTGGTGTTTTAGTTAAAATCGGTTATGGAGATAAGCCTGTTAGCTGGACTGAAATTGTACTTAGTAGCAAAGACCGCACTACAGCGGCGATGACTATGCCCGCCAAAGGCTTGTGTTTTGTTAAAGTGTGGTATCCTCACAAATTATTGCCTAGGTGATATAATAATACGCCGATGAAAGCAAAAATTTATGACACCATATTTTAAAGATAAGTCAATAAAATTATTTTTAGGAGATAGTTTAGAACTGTTAAAGCAAACTCCTAATAGCAGTGTTGATATGATTTTTGCTGACCCGCCTTATAATTTGTCTAATGGCGGTTTTAGTTGTCATGCAGGCAAAAGAGTTTGTGTTAATAAGGGTAAATGGGATAAAAGTCAGGGCGTTGAAGAAGATTTTAAATTTCATATGCAGTGGATAAAGGCTTGTAAAAGGGTTTTAAAGCCTAATGGTAGTATATGGATTTCAGGTACTTATCATTCTATTTATTCCTGTGGTTATGCTCTGCAAAAACAAGGTTGGCACATTATTAGTGATATATCTTGGTTAAAACCTAATGCTTCACCTAACTTATCATGTAGGATGTTTACTGCAAGTCATGAAACTTTGGTTTGGGCTAAACAAAATAAAAAAGCCAAGCATATTTTCAACTATACAAAAATAAAAAACGGTAACTTCCCAAAAGATTTCATTAAAAAACCTAATAAGCAAATGCGTAGTGTTTGGGTTATTAATACTCCTGCGAATGGTGAAAAAAAATATGGCAAGCATCCAACACAAAAACCGGAAAGTCTATTAGAAAGAATTATTATTGCTTCAAGTAATAAAGGCGATTTGATTCTGGATCCATTTTGTGGGAGTGCTACAACTGGTGTTGCGGCATTAAAACATAATCGCAGATTTGCAGGTTTTGATTCGGAGAAAAAATATTTTGATAATTTAGCAATACCAAGAATTAAGCATTTGCTATGATAAAAAGTGATAATAGAGTTGAGTTAGAATTAGATGTTTCCCATTTGAATAATAAAGGAGATATTAGAAATTATTTATTAGAAAAATGGTCTCAAGAAGATGAGGATTTGAGTTTTAGGTATTTTGTAGAGCGTTTGTCTGATGGTAAAAGGGTGTATTTAGAAAGACCCGCTAACTTAAATAAAGGGTGCGATTTCGTTATACTTGCAGAAAATTTGTTTAAATATAAGAATGGCAATGATAAACCGCCTAAACATGTTGATTTATTGGATTACATTAGACATAAAAAAGAAAATATAAGCAGTAGTGAATATAGGTTATTAATAGACTCTATTTATAAAATATTTCAATGCGAAAATGTAAGTAATATGAGGTTTGTTGATTATAAACATGAATTAATACTTAAATTGAGCAAATGGTTTTTTATAGAACAAGACATTACCTATTGGGCTAAATCTGGTAGAAACATGCTTTGGCGGGGAATTAAGGATTTGTAGGATTTGTTATGATAGAAGGTGGGGTAGGCGGTAATATGACTTTAACGGGGTTAAATTTTGAAAAGGAAGTTGATTTAATTACTTTGTTGAAGAGAATAAAAGGGTATGACGTGGTAAAACAAGTGGTTGGGCATAATGTATTGTTTAATAATAAAGTAGTGGCAAGATGTTTTAAGAAATATAATTTTTATAGGTTTTTAGATGAAAATGAAATAGACCATAAAAGCATATTATCTAAAAAACTTTTACCAGATGATGCTTTGCTTATTATAGTTAGAGAGACACTCTTTATAATTGAGGTTAAATACCAGAAAGTTGCTGGTTCAGTAGACGAAAAATTACAAACCTGTGATTTTAAAAGAAAACAGTATTTAAAATTGGTTCAATCATTGAATATTAAAGTTGAGTATGTTTATGTTTTAAATGATTGGTTTAGACAACCAGCGTATAAGGATGTTTTGGACTATATACATAGTGTAAATTGTCATTATAAATTTAATGAATTACCTCTGTCTTGGCTAGGATTACCAACTGTTTAGTTGTAGCGTATTGCAAGCCTTAAATGACTGCTTAAATGGTATAATTAGCCGCTTTTTGTAAAAGTATTATGCCTTTTAATTTTAAAAAAGTAATTGCCGGAATAGCGTTTATGCTGTTTGGGCTTTTTGTAGCAAGTATTGCCCCTTCAGTAGAGATTACATGGGTGGTTGCTATTTTATTATTAACAGTATATTTATTTGCTTTTGAGGTAGTTGAGATTGATGTTGCGGCGGTGAGTATTTTGGTACTTTTGGGACTCACTAATTTACCACTGTTGCAATTATTGCTTGGTATTGATAGCGCCTTAGTGGATGAACAGCAATTATTTAGTGGCTTTGCATCAAATGCAGTTTTTTCTATTATTGCAGTGATGATTATTGGTGCTGGATTGGATAAAACTGGGTTGATGACTCGCGTTGCTAAATCTATTTTAAAAGTTGGGGGGGCATCAGAGAGGCGCATTATTCCTATTGTTTCTGGCACTGTGAGTGTGATTTCCTCTTTTATGCAGAATGTGGGCGCTGCTGCTTTGTTTATTCCGGTTATTAGTAGAATTTCGGCCCGTTCCGGACTGCCGATGTCACGTCTTTTGATGCCAATGGGCTTTACCGCTATTTTAGGTGGGACAATTACTATGGTTGGTTCTAGTCCGCTTATTTTACTCAACGATTTAATTCTAGCATCCAATCAAGCACTACCGACCAATGAGCAAATGCAAACTTGGGACTTGTTTGCGGTAACACCTATTGGTTTAGCGCTAGTAGGGGTTGGTATTTTGTATTTTGTTGTCGCTGGTAATTTGGTGCTACCGCAATATAAAGCCAATACTGAGACTACCGATTCCGCAATGCGTTATTTTCAGAAAACTTATGGACTTTATTATGATTTATTTGAAATTAGTGTGCCTGCTGGTAGTTCATTGATTGATAAAAATTTATATGATATCGAGGTTGCCCATTCTATTCGTGTTGTTGCGGTTAAGCATCTAGGCGGTAATGCTATTATTGGGTCTAATACTATTTCTCGCGAGGTTATATTTAAAGAAGGTATGGTTTTAGGTGTGCTAGCGGCGAAAAGTAATATTGATGCTTTTGTTAATGAGTTTGGTTTAAAGCTTGCTAATGCCATTAATATTTTTTCTGAGTTGTTTTCTAGTGCTACCAGTGGTATGGCAGAACTAGTAGTAGCGCCTAATGCAAGTATTATTGGCAAGAGCGCGCGTGACCAATGGTTTCGTAAAACTCATGGTATGGCAATAGTTGCTTATCACCGTAATGGTAAAACAATGGGTGAGGGCGAGGGTATTCGCGATATTGCTATGCAAACTGGCGATACTTTGATTGTTTATACTAGTTGGACCGATTTAGCTAGAATGCAAAAAAATAAGGATTTTTTGATTGCCTCGGATTATCCATCACAAGAGGAGGTGCGTGCTGATAAATTAAGTTTTGCAAGTATCTGGTTTGCTGTTGCTTTGATTTTGGTATTATTTACCGATATTCGCTTATCTATTGCCCTTTTGACTGGTGCTGTAGGAATGGTGCTATCGGGAGTGCTCAAAATTGACGAAGCATATAAGGCAGTATCGTGGAAGACGGTGTTTTTGTTGGCAAGTTTGATACCGCTGGGCTTAGCTGTTGAATTGTCCGGTGCTGCAAAGTGGATTGCAGAACAAACGGTAAATATTGTTGGCGATATGCCTGTTTGGGTAATTCAAGCGGCTATTGCTGTGCTTGCAACTAGTTTTACCTTGGTGATGTCAAATGTTGGCGCAACGGTATTATTAGTGCCACTAGCTGTAAATATTGCTATTCAAGTTGGCGCTTCACCCGCGGTATTTGCCCTAACTGTTGCTATTGCTACCTCCAACTCATTTTTAATCCCTACTCATCAAGTAAATGCACTAATTATGGGACCAGGGAATTATCGTGTTTATGATTTTGTGCGTGCTGGCGGCATTATGACTGTATTATTTTTGTTAGTAATGTTAATTATGATGAATTTGATTTTTTAATTATAATGAGTGTTGATTTACATAGCCATTCTCATTATTCCGATGGTGTGCTTAGCCCCAGTGATTTGGTTCAATTAGCGCAGAGGCAAGGTTGTAAAATTTTGGCATTATCTGACCATGATACTACTGCTGGTATTGGGCAGGCTCATGAACAAGCGAGACTATCTAAAATCAAACTAATACCGGCGGTAGAAGTTTCAGCCTTATGGAAAACCTATACGGTCCATATTGTTGGACTAAATGTTGATATTGGCAATAAAGCCTTGCAAAATGGTTTGTTTAATTATCAAAAATTTAGAGAAATTCGTGCTCAAAAAATGGCGCAAGGGCTTGAGAATGTTGGTATTAGTGGTATATACAATGATGCTAAAAAATTAGCCCCATTTATGCTGACGCGCACCCATTTTGCTCAAGCCTTAATTAAGCAAGGTATTTGTGCAGATATGGGTTCGGTATTTAAACGGTTTTTAACAGATAACAAGCCCGGAGCGGTTAAATCGCAGTGGCAACAGCTAAAACCAGTGTTAAATTGGATAGATCAAGCCGGTGGTATCAGCGTGCTTGCCCATCCATTTCGCTATCGGTTTAAGTTGAGTAAAATCAGAAAGTTGCTAGCTGATTTTAAAACTTTGGGTGGTAAGGCGGTAGAAGTTGTGGTTAGTAACAGTGCTGATGATGAAATTGATAAAGCCAAACAATTTGCCTTAGAATACGATTTGCTTGCTTCAGTAGGGTCAGATTATCACGGCTGGGATAACCAAAATCGTCAGCTTGGACGTTTAGCGCCATTACCAAAAGAACTAAAGCCGGTATGGCAGAGCGTTTGAATATCCATCCAATCACCCCGCAAGCAAATTTTGTTGTTAAAGCGGCGCAAGCGCTTGATGGCGGCGATATTATTGCTTATCCTACTGATTCCGGTTATGCTTTGGCCTGTAGTTTAGACAATAAAAGCGGTTTGGAGCGCATTCGCCAGATACGTACCCTAGACAAACATCATCAATTTACTCTAATGCTCAAAGACTTATCGCATATTAGCGATTATGCGCTGCTTAACAACATTAATTTTCGTCTGCTAAAAAAAGCTCTCCCCGGTTCCTATACTTTTATTTTGCCAAGCACTAAATTAGTTCCCGCCCGCTTATTACACAAAAAACGCAAAACCATAGGTATTCGTGTATCAGGCCATGTTTTCGTCCAAAGTTTATTAGCAAAATTAACTGACCCAATAATGAGTGTATCTTTAAATGCTGGTGGTGATAGCGATTCTGTTTTTGCTTTGATTGCTGATAAGGTTGACTACATGGTAGATATGGGCTATTGTCCTACCGACCCTACCACTGTTATTGACTTAGTTACTGGCGCGCGACTAATTCGTCAGGGCTCGGCTCGGGCTGACTTTTTGCTCTAGTTAAGTGGCGTATTAATTTAGTAGTTTGGTTAAAGTATAATAAGGAAATTATGAAAACCGCTATCATTAGACAAAAATTTTTAGATTATTTTGCAAAGCATGGACATATTATTGAGCCAAGTAGTTCGCTTATTCCCCAAAATGATAAATCATTGTTGTTTGTTAATGCTGGTATGGTGCCCTTTAAAAATGTATTCAGCGGTGCTGAAAAACGTAGCTATACACGCGCTGTATCAGCGCAGAGATGCATAAGAGCCGGCGGCAAACACAACGATTTAGAAAATGTGGGCTATACTGCTAGACACCATACTTTTTTTGAAATGTTAGGTAATTTTAGTTTTGGAGATTATTTTAAAAAGGAGGCAATAAAATTTGCTTGGGATTTTTTAACAGTAGAGCTTAAACTATCTGCAAAAAAATTATGGGTTAGTGTTTATGAGAACGATAATGAGGCAGAGTCAATTTGGATTAATGATATTGGTTTTCCTAAAAGTCGTATTTCTCGTTGCGGTAAAAAAGATAATTTTTGGCAGATGGGAGATGCTGGTCCTTGTGGACCTTGTTCGGAGGTTTTTTATGACCATGGCCCAAAAATCGCCGGTGGCCCGCCAGGTACAGCAGAAGAAGACGGCGACCGTTTCATTGAAATTTGGAACTTAGTTTTTACTCAGTTTGACCGTCAAGCAGACGGTTATTTAAAGCCGCTTGCCAATCCAGGTGTTGACACTGGAATGGGACTAGAACGTATAGCTGCGGTAATGCAAAATAAGCATAATAATTATGATATTGATTTATTTGTTGGTATTATTAACCATCTAGTTCGATTGAGCGGTGCTGATAAAACTAATGCTTCGGTTAGGGTAATTGCCGACCATATTCGTTCTTGTAGCTTTTTGATTGCCGACGGGGTTTTGCCGAGCAATGAGGGCAGAGGCTACGTGCTTAGACGAATTATTCGCCGCGCAGTGCGTCATGGGCATAAACTTGGCATTAAAGATGTGTTTTTCTACCGTCTAGCGCCTATTTTAAGTTTTGAAATGAGCTTAGCTTATCCTGAGTTAAAGCAGCAATTGGCCCATATTGAGAATGTGCTTAAAAAAGAGGAGAAGCGGTTTTTAACAACCTTAGACCAAGGTTTGGATATTCTAAATAATGCTATTGCTAATTTGACTGATAAAACACTTAGTGCAGAGCTGATTTTTAAACTTTATGATACTTATGGCTTTCCTCCCGACCTCACTGCTGATATTGCTAAGGAACGAGGCTTAATATTAGATATGGTCGGATTTGATACACAAATGGCACAACAAAAAAAGCGCGCTAAACAAATGAGCCATTTTAGTGAAGACCAAGGCATTAATGTTGATGTTAGTAGTGATTTTTTAGGTTATGACCAGCAACAAAATAGTGGTACTATTAAGGCGATTATTATAGATGGTAAAACCAGTGCTAAACTTAAACCCAGTCAGCGAGCAAGTATTGTCTTAGATGTGAGTGTTTTTTATGCCGAGGCTGGGGGGCAAATTGGTGACAGTGGCTATTTGATTAGCACTGAGTCAATATTTAAGGTAGTTGATACTCAAAAACAAACGACTAGTGCAATTCTTCACATCGGCACATTAGAAAAAGGCAGTCTTAAATTAGGCGATAAGGTTAGCGCTATAATTGATAAAAATAGACGTAAAAATATTGCCAGAAACCACTCGGCGACCCATTTATTACACGCCTCATTGAGAGAGGTTTTGGGTGAGAACGTATCTCAAAAAGGTTCATTGGTTGATGCAGATAAGTTGCGTTTTGACTTTGCTTATGATGATGTGGTCGGTAGTGATGATTTAGTTAAAATTGAGAGTATGGTCAATCATAAAATTTTGGATAATACTGCTGTTCATACCGATATTATGGATTTAAAAACAGCGCGTAAAAAAGGAGCGATAGCGTTATTTGGGCAAAAATATGATGATCAGGTGCGCGTTTTGTCAATGGGTAAGAATGATTTTTCTGTTGAACTTTGTGGCGGTACTCATGTTGGGTTTTTGGGTGATATTGGTTTATTTAGAATTATCAGTGAAAGTGGTATTGCAACTGGTATTAGACGCATTGAAGCACTTACCGGCCTCAACGCTTATCAATTTGATAACCAAAGCCAAAAGCGTCTAGGTATAGTTAGTGCCTTACTAAAAACTAGCCCTGATAAGGTAGAAGCACAATTGGTGCAGTTATTGAATAGTAAAAAGCAGCTTAGTAAGCAGCTAGAACAATTACAAAGTAAGTTAGCTAGTGTTAAAGGTGCTAATTTGGCTAAAAAAGCGCAGAAAATTGGTGATATAAATTTACTTTGCGCCAGTGTTGATAAGATAAGCAATAAGGATTTAAGGATAATGGTTGATGAATTAAAAAATCAATTAAACCCTGCTGTTATTGCTCTTGCTAGTGTCGTGGATAAACACATTGTTCTTGTGGTCGGTGTTAGCAGTGATATTAGCAAACAATATAGTGCTGATGAAATTTTGCGCTATATTGCTATCCAAATTGACGGCAAGGGTGGCGGCAGAGCCGATATGGCACAAGGTGGAGGTAGTAATATAAGCCAATTACCAAGTGCTCTATCCAGTGTCAAAGAACATTTTTTTTAATAATAGTAATATGGTAATTGTTGGTGTTGATGAGGCGGGTAGAGGTTGTCTAGCAGGTGATGTGGTGGCAGCAGCGGTTGTGCTACCGGTTGGTTTTGTGCTTGATGGACTTACTGATTCTAAAAAAATTAGCACTAATAAACGCGAGTTATTATACGCTCAAATAATTAGTAATTGTCAATATGCTATCGGTCAGGCCAGTCCTGTTGAAATTGATGAAATTAATATTCTCCAAGCCACAATGCTTGCAATGAGGCGAGCAGTTGTTAATTTAGGTATTGACTATGATAAAGTATTGGTTGATGGCAATAAGTGTCCTGATATAAGTAATTGCGTTGCCATTGTTGGGGGCGACCTAAGCGAGGCGGTAATCAGCACTGCCTCTATTGTTGCTAAAGTCTATCGTGACAGACAAATGCTCTTACTTGATAGTAAATATCCGCAATATGGTTTTGCTAAACATAATGCTTATCCTACTAAATATCACTATCGAGCCCTTGCTAGATATGGTGTAATTGGTGCAATTCACCGCCTTAGCTTTAATCTTATAAAATAGCCCTAACTCTATACCTTCATGAAGGTGTGAATTACGTGGTTGTGCATTTAATTAAAGCGCTCTTATTTTTGCTATCACTGCTGTTTAATCTATTGCTAATAGTTCGTGTTTGGATTATTTAGCTGTTAATGATACTGATTTTTTTATTTATACCTGTTATAAATAGAGCAATAATTCTGCAAAAGTTTGATAAGATATATTGACAAACTTTTTAATAGCCTTGTTTATTTGGTTAATCTAGGCAAATACTTGACTGCATTTGGTTAACAATCTTTGGGTCATGAGTGGCGATAATAAGTGTGGTATTGTAGCGTTTATTTTGTTCTAATAGTAATTGCATAACTTGATTGGCGTAGTTGGTATCTAGGTTGCCAGTTGGTTCGTCCGCTAAGATGATTTTGGGGGCGTGGATAAAACTTCTAATAACAGCAATACGTTGACGTTGCCCACCTGAAAGTTCGCTCGGGTAGTGATGGTAGTGTTTAGCAAGACCAATTTGAGTGAGCATTAATTGGGCTTGTTTTTTAACCTTAGTAAGATTGGTATTTTGTATTCTAACAGGCATCAGCACATTATCTAAGGCATTAAAATCTCCTAGCAAGTAGTGAAATTGATAAATAAATCCTAAGTTTTTTTGTCGCCATAAGCAACGTTTTCGCTCGCTTATTAAATGAATGTTTTTATCATCAAACAAAACTTGCCCGTTATCGGGGTTGCTAAGACAACCTAATAAATTTAATAAGGTAGATTTACCTACACCTGATTTGCCAGTAATAGCCAAGGTAGTACCGGCGTCTATAGTTAGATTAAGGCCATCAAACACTGGCACAATATGTTGTTTTTGTCGATAGCAATAACTCAAATGTTGGATGCTGATGTTGATATTATTGACCATTATTTGTCATTTAGGGTCTTGGCGATATCAGTTTTAGCAGCTTTTACTGCTGGATAATAGGCTGAAATCATACTTAGCAATAAAGCCAGCACAACAGCAAAAAGCACATCCGATGCTAGTAATTCGCTTGGTAGTTTATTTACATAAAACACAGTAGCGGGCAGTAATTGGAAGCTAAAAATATACTCAACAAAACTTACTATATCACTAATAAATAGACTAACAATAATACCTAGAATTACCCCAATACTAATACCAACACTACTAATGATAAAACTTTGGTAAAAGAATATAGTTAAGATACGCCTTGGTGTCAAACCCAAAGTGCGTAAAATAGCAATATCACTTTGTTTATCTATCACCACCATTATCATAGTTGATACTAGATTAAAAGTTGCAATAGCAATAATGAAAAACAAAATCAGTCTAATCATATTTTTTTCTAAATTAAGGGCATAGATTAAGTTCTGCTGTTGTTGTTTCCAATTGATGATGTAGTATTTTTCGTCAAGCTCTTTGGCAATATCAGCACTTATCACATCAGCTTTTAACACTTGGTCAAATTTAAGTCTTAATCCTGAAATTTGTCCTTGCTTTTGATAAAGTTTTTGCGCACTTATTAATGTTATTAAGACTAGATTTTTGTTGTATTCTGCCTCCCCAGTATCAAAAATACCGCTAACATTAAATCGTTTAAAGCGTGGAGCTATACCCAAAATATTAACCCCAATTTTTGGGGTTAGGACATTTATTTTGTCGCCAATACCAACGCCAAGCGTATTTGCTAATGCAAGACCGATAATAATTTGATTATCACTAACCAAATTGGCACTGCCATATTTAATACTGCTTAGTAAATTAGAGGTCAGTGTTTCTTGTTCTGGGTGAATGCCGCGTACTATTGCGCCTGAAGCGTTATTACCGTGAGTTAGTAGAGCATAATTCTCAATATAAGGGCTTATGCCAATTATATTTTTATGTTGTTTTAATTGTGGTATTAATGGATTTTGTTGGGGTATACTACCGACATAATTGCTGATATAGGCATGCGAAATTGCTCCTAAAATACGATTTTTAAGTTCGGCTTGAAAGCCGTTCATTACTGATAAAACTGTAATTAGCGACATAATACTTAAGATTAATCCTAAAATACTAATCTTAGCAATCAGGGAGATGTTTTTTTGGCGATGGTGGGATTTAATATACTGCCAGGCGATATTTAATTCAAGATTCATATTTTTATTTTACAATGAGATGAAATACTTATTATTGCCAATTACCGCATTGTTTTATGTTTTGGTTTGGTTAAGGCGGAGTTTGTATCGCCTAGGCATTAAAAAAACCACCCATTTTAAGCGACCGCTAATTGTGGTGGGTAATATTAGCATAGGCGGTAGTGGCAAAACACCACTAGTAATTGCTATTGTTGAGTATTTACAGCAACAAGGTCTAAATATCGGAGTGGTTTCTCGTGGTTATGGTGGCAAATATCGTTCTGGTAATTTAGTGGTGAGCAATGCCACTGACGCTAGTATTTGTGGTGATGAACCAAGCTTGATTAAGCAGACAACAGATGCAATTATGGTGGTTAATAAAAATCGCACACAGGCGGTTAAAAAAGTCATTGAGCTTGGCGCAGAGGTAGTTATTAGTGATGATGGATTGCAGCATTATGCAATGGGTAGAGATGTTGAAATTGCTGTTATTGATAGTAGTTGTAACTTAGGCAATGGTTATTTACTGCCAAGCGGCACTCTGCGTGAACCACTATCACGTCTTAAAACTGTAGATATGGTAGTCTATCACAAGCGGCTTTGGCAAGGACCTGCCCATTCAAAATTACTAACTGAGAAGTCTTATAAATATGAGATGGTATTAGAGGTGGTGAAGTTTGTAAATGTTAAAACTAAGCAATCACTTGATAGTGGCGAATTTGTCAGTAAATATGGTCAAGTTTATGCGGTTTGTGGGATTGCCCAGCCTGATGATTTTTTTGCTCAACTATCGGCGCTGGGGTTAAGTCTTGAAACTAAGAGCTATGCTGACCATTATCGTTTTAGAGTTCAAGATTTTGCCGTTAAAGAAGATAAACCCATTTTAATGACTGCTAAAGATTGTGTAAAATGCAGTAGTTTTGCTACTGAACAAATGTGGTATTTACAAGTAAAAGCCAAGTTAACTGAAGATTTTTTTATTAAATTAAAACAATTATTATGATTGATAAAGAATTATTAGATTTATTAGTTTGCCCTAAAAGTAAAGCTCCACTGAAACAGGTAGACTCAGAGTTGGTTTGCGATAAAAGCAAGTTAGCCTATCCTATTGTTGATGGTATTCCAATTTTGCTAATAGAAGAAGCGAGAAAGCTTAAATAATGGCAAAAATTATTATTATTCCGGCACGCTATAATTCTGGTCGCTTGCGTTATAAGTTATTAGCTGATGTTGCTGATAAACCTCTGATTTATTGGACTTATCAGCAAGCTATCAAAGCGGGCTTTGATCGTGTTATTATTGCTACCGATAGTGAAAAAATTAGCCGAGCTTGCGCTAAGTTTGGCGCCGAGGTGGCGCTTACCAGCGTTAATATTCAATCTGGTACAGAGCGCGTTGCCTCTGTGGTTGTAAAAGATAATTTTAGCACTGGCGATATAATTGTTAATTTGCAGGGAGATGAGCCGTTAATGCCGGCGGTGCTTATAAATCAAGTTGCTATTAATCTTAGTAAAAGTGATAATTTAGTTGCCACTTTATGTGCGCCGATTACCAGCAAAGATGAATATGAAGATGAAAACTGTGTCAAAGTAGTATTTAACAATCAGCGGCAGGCATTATATTTCTCACGCGCCCCTATTCCATATTTTAGAGATGATGAGTTTAATAAAAATTTGTGTTATCGTCATTTGGGTTTGTATGCTTATCGTTTAAGTTTTTTAAAACAATATCAAAATATTAGCCATAAAGGCTACGAACAAGCGGAAAAATTAGAACAATTAAGCATTCTTCAAGCAGGTTTTAATATTGGTGTTGATATTGCCAAAGTTGATACTAGAATTAGTATTAATACTAGTGCTGATTTAGCAAAATTAAGACAATTACTATGACTATTTTAAGCGGTAGCCAACTTGCAAAAAATTTAATTAATGATATTAAAACCGAAACAGCAAACCTTACTAGAAAGCCGGGTATTGCGGTAATATTGATTGGTAATTATCTACCATCGGTTATTTATGTGAAAAATAAACAGCGCGCTTGTCGAGATGTTGGGTTTTATACAGTTAAAATCACAAAATCCTCTACTATTACACAAGCAGAAGTATTGGCAATTATTAAACGGTTTAATAATGATAGCAATATTGATGGTATTTTGCTACAATTGCCTCTGCCTTCTCATCTAAATAGTAGCGCTCTATTGCAAAGCATTAGTCCGCTAAAAGATGTAGATGGGTTTAATTATCAAAATGGCGGCAGGTTACTACAAAATAAACCTTTTTTGCGACCTTGTGCTCCCAAAGGAGTGATGCAATTACTTGATAATGCGGGTATAAAAGTAGAAGGCAAGCATTGTGTGGTGGTTGGTGCTTCTAATATTGTTGGTCGCCCGATGGCTTTAGAATTATTAAATCAAGGAGCAACCATTACCGTTTGCAATAGTAAGACTGAAAATTTAGCGGCGTATACTAAAATTGCTGATGTAATTGTGATGGCTGTTGGCAAAGCGAAAATACTAACAGCAGATATGGTAAAATCCGGTGTAGTAGTGATTGATATTGGCATTAATCGCTTAAGTAATGGTAGTTTAGTGGGGGATGCCGATTTTTTAAATGTGGCAGACAAAGCCTCTTTTATTACCCCAGTTCCGGGTGGTGTTGGACCGATGACAATTGCAAGTTTACTACAAAATACTTTAATTGCTTATAAAAATTAAATAACAATGTTATTAAAGATGTTAAGGCAAGGATTAGGCAATATAATTGCTGTTGCTAGTAATATGACTTTACCCAAACCAATTAATCGTAGTAGTGTCCAGCAAAAAAAAGTAGATAAAGCTTGTGAAAATTTAAGTATCTATCAATTTTATGCCTGCCCTTTCTGTATTAAAGTAAGACGTAGTGTGCACCGCCTTAATTTAAAAATCAATTATATTAATGCGGCGAATCCACAACATAAAGCGGTTTTGGCAACAGAAGGCAGAAAAGTGCAAGTGCCGTGTTTATACATTAAGGATAAAAATCAGTATTTATATGAATCTAATGATATCATTGATTATCTAAACAAGCATTTTAACTAAATTATGCTAGAAACTATTTTTATTTGGGCAGTTCCTCTATTATTTGCTATTACTTTACACGAGTATGCCCATGGTTGGATGGCGTATCGGCTAGGTGACGGTAGCGCAAAAATGTTAGGAAGACTAACTCTTAATCCAATTAAACACATTGACCCAGTTGGCACTATTTTAGTGCCGGTGATGTTACTGCTAATGCCAGTTAGTTTTATTTTTGGTTGGGCAAAGCCGGTGCCAGTTAATTTTAACGCTTTAAATAATCCCAAACGCGATATGTTTTGGGTTGCTATCGCAGGGCCGGTAAGTAATATAATAATGGCGATTGATTGGCTAATTGTTGCTTATATCGCTAATTGGTTGGACATAGAATTACTTTCATTTGTGGGCGCTGCCGGTGTGTTTGTTAATTTATTGTTGGCGATTTTTAATTTATTGCCACTACCACCCCTAGATGGTGGACGCGTGCTGAGCGCGCTGTTACCCAAAGAATTAGCGTTTTATTACGACAAGATAGAACCTTATGGCTTTTTTATCTTAATTGCGCTTCTGTTTTTAGGGGTGTTTCAACTGGTTATTCTACCTATACTATCTAGCATTTTAATATTTTTGTCTGATATTTCTAGCATTAATTTAATCGATTTGATAAATCATTTAATTAATGGATAAAGCATGGCTTGATTTGCTACACCGAGGCACTAGCGCTCTATCAATTAATTTAAACGATGAGCAAATTATCCAATTATTAAATTTTGTCTTTTTACTTATTAAATGGAATAAAATTCATAATTTAACCACAATTACTAAGCCGCGACAAATTATTATTAAGCACATTTTAGATAGTTTATCCATTATGCCTTTTGTTAATGAAAAGCCTTTGTTAGATATTGGTAGTGGCACTGGTATGCCTGGCTTAGCGCTTGCGATTGCAAAACCTAATTTGAAGGTGAGTTTGTTAGATAGCGTGCTTAGAAAATGCCATTTCCTACAAGCCGCAAGCATCAGCTTAAATTTAAAAAATACTAATATTATTCACAGTCGCGTTCAAGACTATCGCCCGCGACAATATTTTGGTCAGATTAGTGCTCGCGCCTTTGCTAATGTTGATAAAACCTTAGCTTTAAGTAGGCATTTGTTATGTGCTGATGGTTGTTATTTGTTAATGAAGTCTGATAAATTTTTCAAGGAGAAGTGTCAAACTAAGATAAAATTAACTACTCATAATTTGGTAGTGCCATTTTTGCAACAAAAGCGATACTTATTAATAATAAATAAATAACACATGCAAATTATTGATTCTCATTGTCATATTGATAAACTTGATTTAGACACTTTTGGTGGAAGTGTTGCGGCTATGATTGAAAAAGCTGCTGATTTAGGGGTTACGCAATTTTTATGTGTTAGTATTAACTTAGAGAATTATCCTAAAATATTACAATTAGCTAAACATTATCCGCAGATTTACGCATCAGTTGGAGTTCACCCAACCGAAATAGACGGTAAAGATCCAAACGTTGCCGATTTGGTTAGTCTTGGTAAGAGCGAACAGGTAATTGCTATTGGTGAAACCGGCCTAGACTATTTTCACTTAAAGCGTGATGAGGCTGATTGGCAGCGGGAGCGTTTTGTACGTCATATTAAAGCTGGCAAAGAATTAGGCAAGCCAATTATCATTCACAGTCGTAATGCCAGAGATGATACGTTGGCTATGATGCGCCAACATCAGCCAAAAAGTGGGGTAATGCATTGCTTTGTGGAGGATTATCAAAGTGCTAAAAAATATATTGATTTAGGTTTCTATATATCATTTTCCGGTATTGTCACTTTTAAAAACGCCCAGCAGTTGCAAGAAGTTGCCAAAAAAATTCCCTTAGATGCTATGTTGGTTGAAACCGATGCGCCGTATTTAACACCAGCGCCCTATCGAGGTAAACCAAATATGCCTGGCTATACCTATTATGTTGCTAAACATATTGCTAAGTTGAGGGGTATTAATTTAGCAGATGTAGCACACGCCACTACTGCTAATTTTAAGCGCTTATTTCTAAATTTGTGAGCGCTGAACTAAAAACTATTAACCAACAAGCAATTGGTCAACGGCTAGATAATTATCTAGTAAAAAACTTAAAAGGTGTGCCTAGGTCGCTTATTTATCGAATTATTCGTAAAGGTAGTGTTAGGGTTAATAAAGGACGTAAAAAGGTTTACTATAAATTGCAATTAGGTGATGTAGTGCGTATTCCACCAGTTAAAACCAGCACTGCCTTTACGTCAGAAATATCTACTGAATTAGTAGCGATTTTAAAGAAAAATATCCTCTATGAGGATGAGGATTTGTTAGTGTTAAACAAACCGTCAGGTTTATCCAGTCACAGTGGCAGTTCGACCTCTGCTGGTGTGATTGAGGTAATGCGTCAGATTTATGGCAATTGTTTAGGATTAGTTCATCGTCTTGACAGAGGGACTTCCGGTTGTATATTGTTAGCTAAAAATCACCTAACTCTTATCAAACTACAAACCCAATTTAAAAATGGTAGAATAGGTAAGCAATATTGGGCATTGTTACACCAAACTTGGAGTAAAAAAACTTATAATATCGATGCTCCGTTATTGAGAATTAGCACTAGTGGCAGTAGCAAAATAAAAGTGGATAGTAAAGGTGATACTGCTATTAGTAATTTTAAGCCGCTTAAAAATATTAACGTTGCTAATTATCAATTTTGCATTGCAAATATTATTACTAAAACTGGCAGAATGCATCAAATTCGCGTTCATGCACAATATAGCGGCCACCCCGTAGTGGGCGATGATAAATACGGTAATAAGAACATTAATAAACTAGCGCGACAACTGGGTATAAAGCGTTTATGTTTACACGCCCAAATATTACGATTTACCCATCCTGCTACCCAAAAAATATTGACTATCAGTGCTCCTGTAGATAAGAACTTATTGGATATAATTGCTAAAATAGGTTAAAATGGCGTGTTTTTATTTAAGATTTTATGCGTTTTTATAATTTTAGCGCGGGTCCGGCAATGCTACCGGAAACTGTTCTGAAAACTATTAAAAATGAATTATTAGATTATGGTAATGCTCATGCTTCGGTAATGGAGATATCGCACCGAGGACCTGATTTTATGACTTTAGCAGAACAGGCAGAGGTGGGTTTAAGGGAATTGTTGGCAATTCCTGATAATTATAAAGTGCTATTTACACAGGGTGGCGCCTCAGCGCAATTTTCAGCAGTACCAATTAATTTACTTACAAACAAAACCAGCGCTAATTACGTTCATACTGGACATTGGTCAAAAAAATCCATTGTTGAGGCTAAGCGTTATTGCAAGGTAAATATTTGCACCAACAGCACTGCTAACAATTACACCGATATTGCTGATTTTAGTAGTTGGGATATTGATACCAGCGGCGCCTATTTGCATTATACGCCTAATGAAACTATTGCCGGTTTAGAGTTTGATTATGTGCCAGATGTTGATATGCCCGTGGTAGCTGATATGTCTTCTACTATTTTATCGCGTCCGCTAGATGTTGCTAAGTTTGGGGTAATTTACGCTGGGGCGCAAAAAAATATTGGACCAGCTGGGCTTACTATTGTAATAGTGCGTGATGATTTGATTGGTAAAGCGCTGCCTAGACAACCAATTTTGCTTGATTATAAAACCCAAGCTAGTAATAATTCTATGTATAACACTCCTCCTACTTTTGCTTGGTATGTTGCTGGGTTGGTATTTAAGTGGTTGCAAAAACAAGGCGGGCTACAAGCAGTGGCAGCAAAAAACAAAGCCAAAGCTGACTTGCTCTACAATACTGTTGATAATAATGATTTTTACTCTAATCCAGTGGCAAAAAAATATCGCTCATTGATGAATGTACCCTTTATTCTTAGTAATGATAAATTAGATGAGTTATTTTTAAAGCAGTCTTTTGATGCTGGCCTTTTGGCATTAAAAGGGCATCGTTCTGTAGGTGGAATGCGTGCTAGTATTTATAACGCTATGCCTATTTCTGGTGTTGAAGCGTTAGTTGAATTTATGATAGATTTTGCAAGTAAACACGGTTAAAAAATGCTAAAAATTAAAACACTTAATAATATATCTACTGTGGGTTTGGATAAAATGCCTAAGAATAAATATCAGATTGGTAATAATATCGGCGACCCAGATGCGATTTTAGTGCGTTCTGCAAAAATAGGCAATATGTCCATTGGTGCTAATTTAAAAGCGGTTGGCAGGGCTGGAGTGGGAGTGAATAACATCCCGCTTGATAAGATGAGCGCAAGAGGTGTTGTGGTATTTAATGCGCCTGGGGCAAATGCTAACGCGGTTAAGGAGTTAATGGTAGCCTCAATGTTGCTTGCCAGTCGTAATATTTGTCAGGCTTGGATGTTTGTTAATAAGCTTAATATTGACAATTTAGCAGCGCAAGTAGAGATAGGTAAAAAACAATACTCTGGTAGCGAGTTGCCTAATAAAACGCTTGGCATTATTGGCTTGGGTGCAGTTGGTGTTGCTTGTGCAAATGCAGCTCATGCTTTAGGGATGCAAGTGATTGGTTTTGACCCCAGCATTAGCGTTAAAAGCGCTTGGCGACTATCTGCCGGAGTGGAACAAGCGCTAAGTCTTGATGAATTATGCGCTAGGAGTGATTTTGTCTCTTTACATGTGCCTCTTAGTGACAAAACTGCTAATTTATTAAGCGCCGATAAAATTGTTAAATTACCAACTGGCGCGACAGTGCTTAATTTTGCGCGCGATAGTATAGTTGATGAAGCTGCGCTAAAACCGGCACTTGATAGTGGACGGATTAACTATTATGTGACTGATTTTCCAATTGATGAAATGAAAAACCATCCGCGAGTCATTGCTTTGCCACATTTGGGCGCGTCAACTGTTGAGGCTGAGGATAATTGTGCTATTATGGTAGTTAAACAAATTAAAGACTATTTGGAAAATGGCAATATTAATAATTCAGTAAATTTTCCTGAGGCTAATATGCCCAAAACTGAGGCGATTCGGTTGGCTATTAACCATCAGAATATTCTTAATATGGTAGGACAAATTAGCAACATTATTGCTAGTGCTAATATTAACATTGTTGATTTATTAAACAAATCTAGAGACAGCGTTGCTTACACCATTATTGATTTAGAAACTGATATTAGCGCTGATACTTTTAGTAAAATTGCTGCTATTGATGGTGTGTTGATTATTAGAAAACTCTAATCTGCCGATAATGAAAAATCCCTATCTAAGACTGATGCGCTTAGATAAACCGATTGGCATTTATTTATTGTTGTATCCAACTTTATGGGCATTATGGCTTGCTAGTGGCGGTGTGCCTGATATATCTATTTTAATTATTTTTATTCTAGGCGTAGTGTTGATGCGTAGCGCTGGGTGCGTGATTAATGACATTGCCGATAGAGATATAGACAAACATATAAAGCGCACTAATAAGCGCCCAATTACTAGCGGTGAGGTTAGTGTTAAATCCGCTAGTTATTTATTTTTAGCATTGGTAGTTAGCGCTTTCCTATTAGTGTTGTTGACCAATAAATTGACTGTCATATTAGCAGTTATTGCTTTGTTGCTGGCGACTATTTATCCTTTTAGTAAACGTTGTATTTATTTACCACAATTGGTGCTTGGTTTGGCATTCTCAATGAGTATACCCATGGCGTTTGCAGCTACTATTGGATATGTTCCGACTGAGGCGCTTTACTTAATAACGGCAAACATAATTTGGACTATTAGTTATGATACTATGTATGCTATAGCTGACAGAGAGGATGATATAAAAATTGGTATTAAATCCAGCGCTATACTATTTGGAAAATACGATTTAGTAATACTGGCAATATTACAAGCGTTACTACTAGCTTTATTGGTAGTTATTGGTTGGGTGTTCATGCTAGGTGGGGTTTATTTTATTGGTTTGTTATTGGTGCTAGCTTTGATGGTTTATTATCAATTGTTAATTAAAAATCATAATCAACAGCAATGTTTTAAGGCTTTTTTGCACAATCAATATCTAGGATTGCTAGTTTGGCTGCTTATTATTATTAGTTATTATTAAAATACTAAATATCGGCTTTAGCGTCTGGTAGAGATTACTTCTAGATTATAAGTGTTGATAAAATTTGTTGCGCTTTTTCTATCCATTGCCATAAGAGCTGTGGCATAAGCATCGGCAATGGTGGTGCTTGGGTGAATAACACTGATTGATAGTAAATCATCATTCACACTTTGGGTGGTTTTAGGGTTTAAAATATGGCCATATTTTTTATTGTTTTTACTAACAAAATTATAATTATTGCCAGAAGTAGCAATGGCTTGATTGTGTAGTTTAATTGTTTTATTAGTATTATCAACACGCACTTGCCAAAATTGGTGCTTGGACTTTTTACCGCTAGCATATATCTCACCACCAATTTCAATTAAAAAATTAGTAATACCTTGTTGTTTTAGTAGTCTTGCTAAATTGTCAATAGCATAACCTTTAGCAATGGCGGATAGATCCAGTAGCACCGCTTGTTGCTTGTTAATGAGATTGGGTTTGATGTTGATAAATTCCATACCGTTTATCTCAGGCTTAGCTTGGGGCGTGCGGCCATAAAAACCCCAGTTTGATAGAGCATTACCCAAAGCAATATCAAAAAAACCATTGGTTTTTTGGTTTATTTTTGCTGATAATAATAGTAGCTTAGATAATTCATCAGAAGTTTTAAGCCAAGTATTAGTTGGGGCTTGGTTGATTAAGCTTAGCTCTGAGGTAGGCACATAAGAAGAAAAAACTTGTTCAAATTGTCCCAAGTATTGTTCAACTATTATTGCTAAATTTTTTGTTTTGCCTTGATATTTAATATGATAAGTAGTACCCATTGTCTTACCAGTTAACATGCTTAACTGTTTTTGGCAGGCTAGAAATAAAATTATTGGTAAAATGAGGGTGATTTTTAATAAATAATTAAACAATGTTTTTTTTGAAATTAGTTTTTATTAGCGCTATTTTAGTCTTTTCCAACTTGGTAGCAGCACAAACTCCAATACAAACTTTTGCCGATTTTCTAAGTCATATTAAAACACTAGCATTAGAACAAGGTATTGCTGAGACAACCGTTGATAATGCATTTGCCGATATTACTATTAATGAAAAAATTTTAGCCCTTGATAATAAGCAATTGGAATTTTCGCTATCCTTTGGCAATTATTTAGCAACCAGACTTAGTGACGCTAAAATTAACAAGGCAAAGGAGCATTATCAACAGCATCGCCAATTACTAAAAAATATCAGCGATAAATACGGAGTTGCGCAGCATATTTTGGTTGCGTTTTGGTGTTTGGAAAGTAATTTTGGCGATAATGTTGGCGATTTTAATGTTATTGAAGCGCTGGCAACTTTAGCGTTTAATTCTAGGAGAAAGGCTTTTTTTACTAAAGAATTATTAAGCGCTCTAAAGTTATTAGAGCAACAAAAAATACCCTATCAGGCAAAAAGTTCGTGGGCAGGAGCAATGGGTTTTATGCAATTTATGCCTAGTAATATTGCTAGGTTTGGTATTGATGCTAATGCTAATGGTTTAAATTTATGGGGTGATTTAGATGATGTGTTTGCCAGCGCTGCTAATTTTTTAATCAATATTGGTTGGCATCAAGGCGAAAAATGGGGTAGAGAGGTAATATTGCCTAAGAATTTTGATTATGCAAAGGCAAGCCTAGATAATCAACAATTGCTATCCTATTGGCACAAACAAGGAGTGCGTACTACTAGCGGCGAGCATTTACCAAATAGTAAATTATTTGCTGCGATTATTTTGCCGTCAGGGCATAAGGGTCCGGCGTTTTTGGTATATCGCAATTTTGATGCTATCTTGAATTGGAATCGTTCTATTTTTTATGCTTTATCAGTTGGGTTGCTAGCACAAGAAATTGCTTATAATTTGGATTTAAAACAAAAAGCTCCATTGGAGCGGTCGCCCAATAAAGCAGAGATTAAATTTGCTCAAAAAAAGTTAATTGAGTTGGGTTATTTGCACGATAAGGTAGATGGCATTATCGGCACTAAGACTAGGGCAGCATTGCGTAAATTTCAAACCCTTATTCAAGTCCCAGCTGACGGCTATCTAAATGCGGAAATGTTGGATTTATTAAAATTTTAATGCAAATTTTTTTAGGTTTTGATGTTGGTTACAAGCGCACCGGAGTTGCTATTGCCAATGGTATTACTAAAACTGCGGTTGGTATTACCACCATTAACCACAGCAAAGACGGCAAAATCAATTGGGCTGCAATTGATAAAATTATGATTCAATATCGCCCTAATCAGTGTATTATTGGTTTGGCACTTAAAAATGGTGATAGCCAAGAGTCGTCTTTGCTAACACAATCATTTGCTAAGCAATTGATAAAACGTTATCAAGTAAGCGTGGTTTATGTGGATGAATATTTAACCAGTAATGAGGCTAAGGCGCAATTAAGGTGGAATTATCGTCATTCAAACGCAAGACGTGCTGAGGTTGATAAACAAGCAGCCACAATCATTTTACAAACTTTTTTAGATAATAATGGCAGAACGAATTAGTAATCAAGCACAACTAGGTACTAAAGGTAATTTAGTGCATTTATTAGGATTAGAAGGTTTATCTAAAGACAGTATTATTTATTTGATTGAATATGCCAGTAGTTTTTTAGATAGTGGGCGGTTGCAATATGTTGATACTTTGTCTAACGTGTGTGTTGCTAATTTATTTTTTGAGCCAAGCACTAGAACTAGAAATACTTTTGAACTTGCTGCCAAACGTTGTGGGGCCATGGTAATTAACATTGATTTAGAAAATTCCGCATTGAAGAAAAACGAAAGTTTGGACGATACTATAAAAACTCTAGAAGCTATGCAAATTGATATGTTTGTTGTGCGTCATAAATTAAATGGTCTGCCCCACAAAATCGCCAGAAGTAGTAATAGTATTATTATCAATGCTGGCGACGGCATTAATGCTCATCCTACTCAGGGCTTGCTGGATATGTTCACTATTTACCAACACCATAAAGATTTATCCAAACTAGCAATTGCCATTATTGGCGATATCAAGCATTCGCGAGTGGCGCATTCTGACATTGCTGCTTTATTAACCTTAGGAGTTAAGGATATTCGCCTCGTTTCTCCACCAGCATTGGGCTATTCTAAATTTAGGCAAGCAGGTGTTACGCATACTCATAATATTGACAGTGCCATTGTTGGGGCTGATGTGGTAATTATGTTGAGGTTACAAAAAGAACGTATGTTGGCATCTGACATTCCCAATGAGAATGAGTATTTTAAAAGTTTTGGTTTAAACGAAAAACGTTTGACACTGGCAAAACCTGATGTGTTGTTAATGCACCCAGGACCTATTAATCGCGAGGTTGAAATTGCCTCAGAAGTAGCTGATGGTAAGCATTCAGTAATTCTACCACAAGTAACCAACGGCATCGCTATTAGAATGGCTGTAATGTCATTATTAGCAAAATAAAATAAAAACAAATAGTTTAGTACTTTTTTAAAAATAAACTTTTTTGCTTGTAGATGTTTTTTTGGTATAATCGGGTGGTTACTCTGTTAAGTATGGATATTATGACAATAAATAAGCGGTGGTTTTTATTAGTAATTTTTGCTCTGTTTGCATCATCTTGTGAAACTATTTATGATGCTAGTAGCAAAAATAGCTCCGCTCTAAGTTTGCAAACTGGACAGTCTTTTCATATTATTAAAAGGTCTGATAATGCTAATGCCACAACAAACGTTGATAACACTGGTGCTAGAAATCCTTTTAAAATTATCGATGAAATTGCCAATAAGCAATTAACAAATTGGCTTAATAGAGCCAGTGATATTGCTCCATTTAATAAGTCTAAACCACAGAAACCGCTATTGCCAATGCCAACTCTTTTGCGTAAAGACGAGTTTGAAACCACAGAAGCCTTTGGACGCAGAGTAGCTGGTTCTGAGCGGCAAAGATTAAAAGAATTACAAAAATTAGAACGTGAGTTTCAAACAGCTATTGATACTTATAATGCCGATGTTAATATTTATAATGAGGCAATTGCTAATGAGAAAAAACGTCGTCAACAACTATCAGATAGAAAGTATTGGGAGTTTGTGCATACTAATTTGGATACAATTTTGGGGCAACCGCAAATTGCTATTAGACGTTATAATGCTGATGAACAAGTTTTTTATGCCGAATTAGTATCTACTAATAGTGATTTAGGGAGTTGGGTTAAGGTTTATGTACCCATTAGTAAGGCTAAATCATTCAAGCATAATGTTGTTCATGCCAGACCGATTTTATCATTGGCAAGAGATAGTAATGGTGAGCTTTATTTATCGGGAGCGCTAGTTGAAATTGGCACTGAGCGTTATACTGCCAAGGTAATAAGTCGCCCCAATATTTATAATCCAGAGCACGTTGTGCGCTCAAGAGATATTAATGTGTCTGATAGGTATTTATCTGTTAATCAATAAAATTGTAATAGGAGTTTGCCGATGAAGAATAAAATTATTTTGTTAATTACCATATTAATAGGTAATACAACTATTTTTGCGCAAAGCAATGGAGTTACTTGGGATAAGCGCGCTTATTTGCCTTTTGAGGTCATTGATTCTATTGCTAATGATAAGTTAAAAGTGTGGCTTAATAGAGATTCTGAAGTAGCAAATTTCTCTCTAGAAAGGCCCAAGCCTGCAATATTACCAACTCCAAAGACTCTTACTAAGGGTGAGTTTGAAACTACTCAGCAGTTTGAAGCCAGAGTTGCTGCTGCCCAAAAACAGTATGATAGCGAGGTAGCAAGGCTTGTCAAACTCCACCAAGATGAAAAATTAAAATACCAACAAGCACTGAGGGAGTATGAGCTTGGGCTAGATTTAGAGAAAAAACGTCGTCAAGCGGCAAGCACAGAAAAATACTGGCAATATGTTTATCAAGCTTTTGCTCAAGAATTAGGCGAACCTAATCTTAAATTGATTAAATACAATGCTGATTTAGGTGTTTTTTATGCTGTTTTGACTTCATCTAAAAGCCGATTTTCACAATGGCTAGAAGTGCGTGTACCTTTAGCACATGCTAAAAGTTTACAAAATAATGCTGACCAAGTGCTGCCAGTATTGTATTTTAGTAAAGATATTAAAAATCAGCTAATTATATCTAGCGCCCATGTTAGGTTTGGTAAGCATAAATACTTGGCAAAATTGATTGATAAGCCTGATAATTTGTCTAATACAGTAAAAGCTACAATTGTAAGTAAGCCTTGATAATGGGGATAGCTTTTGACAAATTTGCTAAAAGTAGTTATCCCTTAGTGTTGTTAGTGACTATTATTACTTTTAATGGAGCAGTTTGGCAGCCACTAGTTGTTAGTCAATCCACAGATGCAGCCACATTAATATTTACCACCACTCCAACATCGCCCCCAATCTTAGTGCCAAAGCTGATAGATAGCGGACAAATTAGCAGTGGTGTTAGTAAATAGAGCATTATAGAAATATCATTTAGGTTCTATGACTTAAGCACGAGGTTTTATAAAACAGCCAAAGTTTAATTAGATAAGGATTTCAGTATCTGCTTTTGCCCAACCTCACCTATTAAACGTTTACTACGTAATTCTTTATTATCTTTAAAAAATAGTAATGCTGGCGGACCTACTACACTAAAAGCTTTCATTAATGCTTTTTGGTCTTGTGTGTTGTCAGTAACATCGGCTTTAATAAGCATAATATCGGCAAATGCCGCTTGAACTTTAGGTTTGGTAAATACATATTTTTCCATATGCTTACAAGAAACGCACCAATCGGCGTAAAAGTCCAGCATTGCCACTTTATTATTATTACTGGCAGTGGTTAATAATTGTTGCAATTCCACTTGATTATTAACCCTGTTAAATACTAATTTTTTGGTGGCTTTAACCTCTTGTGTATTACTTGTCCAACTTGCCAGTGGCGCAAACATATCACCACCACCTCTAGCCAGTAGTAAAAATAGCAAAATACCATAACCAAAAATCAACAAACCAATTGCTTTTGCCATACCAGCTAAAGCGCCAGACTTAGCAGATAGGGGTTTAAAAACGCCTAGCGCCGCTACTGATAAAGTACATAGACTCGCCCATAATAATAAAACAACTTGTTCACTTAATACTCGCTCTAATAAATAAATTGCCACCCCAAGCATTAAAAATCCAAAAACCGCTTTTATTTTTTCCATCCAAGCACCAGCCTTTGGTAGTATTACACCAGCGCTTGCGCCAAGTATAAGCAGTGGCATGCCCATACCAATGCTCATAATAAATAAGGCTGAGCCACCGAGTAAGGCATCGCCAGTTTGTCCTATATATAATAAAGCTCCCGCAAGTGGTGGAGCAACACAAGGACCTACTATTAGGGCAGATAACGTCCCTAGGACAATGGCGCTAAGATATCCACCTTGTTTTTTTTGGTTTTGATTTAATTTATTTTGCCAAGATTTAGGTAAGCTAATATCATACAAGCCAAACATTGACCCTGCTAGGATAACAAATACTAAACTAAAACTAACCAATATCCAAGGATTTTGAAACCAAATTTGTAAATTAGCGCCGGTATAGCCAGCAATTGCTCCAGCAATAGCATAAATTAGCGCCATTGACAGCACAAATAGCACAGATATAATAAATGATCTACCCCTTTTAATCTGCCCTTTTTGTCCAACTAAAATACCAGATAAAATTGGAATCATCGGGTAGATACAAGGTGTTAGCGATAATAAAATACCAAAACCAAAAAACGCCATAAGCACCCATAAAAAGTGCTGGTTTTGCAATAATTGAATAAGGCTTTGTTCTTCACTAAATTCATTATTTTGTGTTTTAGCAACTGCGCTAGTTTGGTTTATATTAGCTAAGTATTGTTGTGGTGGATAACAAACTCCGCCTGACCAGCATCCTTGGTAATCAACTTTAATTTGTCTAGACTTTGCATCAGTAGGAATGCTAAATTCCACATCATTTTCATACACTTCCACTCTGCCAAATAAAGGGTCTTCTTTGATTTTGCCAGTTGGCATACTTATCTTTATTGGCCTATCATCAATAAAGAATTTAAACTTATCTTTATACAAATAGTAGTCTGGACTAATTTGCCAAGTTAATTTGATTAGATTATTATCAGTGTCTTTGTAGATGGGAAATGCCTGTTTAACAGGTAGCGGGTGTTTATTTTGATTGATATTTATGTTTTGTAATAGGTTTTGTCCTAATGAGGACATAAAATTACTTGCTTGTTTAACAATATTATCAGCACTAATTGCCTCCAATTGTATTTGTTTATTTTTCTTAACTGGCGGGTAACACACTCCATTATCGGAACAACCTTGATAACCAATAACAAAGTCTAATTGTTGTTGTTTTGCTTCTTTAATTGGCGCTTTAACAATCAGATGGTCGCGATAAGTACCAACTCTACCAAAGAATTCATCTTGGACAATAATGGCTTTAGGGAAAATCAGCTCACCAATACTAACATCACTATTGGTGCTAATATTGATTTTTTCTTTATATAGGTAATAACCTTTAGCAATTTGCCAACTAAAAATTATTTCATTATTGACAGCACTGGCATTTAGTTTAAAGGCTTCATCTACTGGTAGCAGGTCGCCTTGCGATTTTAATTGTGCTTGCGCCAACAAAGCGCATAACAACAATAAAGGCGTTAATAAGCGTCTCATATCCATTTTGGGTGCATTAATACTCGGGTATTATATAACAACTACATATAATTTGATGTTATTATTTGTTTTAATATTATTGAGCAACAATTACTTTTGCCGCTCTTATAAGGCGATTATTCAGCGACATACCTATTTGTATTACTTCAACAATTTCTTGGCTAGGTTTATTAGGGGCTGCAATTGTGGTCATTGCCTCGTGAAATTCTGGATTAAATTTTTCCCCCAGTGGATTGATAATATCAACACCAAATTTGCTAAGCGCGTCTGTAAATGCTTTATCAATCATTGCCAACCCTTTTTGCATACTCGCTACATTGGTGTTTTTTGTTTTGGTGTTTTGCAAGCCCAAATCTAGGCTATCTTTGACTGTTAATAATTCTCTTATAAAATTATCCAAAGCGTATTTGTGAGCATTAGTTATGGCTTTGGAGTGACGTTTTTGTTGGTTTTCTATTTCTGCAGTTAGAAGTAATACTTGTTGCCAATTTTTTTTAGCAGAAGCTTGGGCATCCGCTAACTCCTGCTTTAATGTATCAATATTATCTTTTTTTGCTGGTTTTTTAGTTGTTTTTTTGATATTAGTTGGTTTGTTTATGTTTTTTTGTTTTGGCATTTTTATTCCTAAAATGGTATTATAAGACCGTTACTTAATATCTAAATTCAATAATTCAATGTTTACTACTATTGGGCTAATTGCAAAACAAAATGATTTTACCAGTGAGCAAAGCATTTCTCAGTTATCTTTGTGGCTAAAAGAAAATGGTTTGAATGTGGTTTTGACTGATGCAGAAATTAGAAAATCTGCTGACCTTATTATTGTGGCAGGTGGTGATGGCACTTTATTAGCAATGGCGCGTAAATTTGTGGATGATAATATTCCCATTTTAGGAGTTAATATGGGTAGGTTAGGATTTTTAGCTGATGTTTACCCAGATAAGATGATATCTAGTATTGAACAGGTAATTAGTGGTAAATTTATTAGCGAGTCGCGCGCGTTATTAGTAGGCGAGTTGGAAAAAAATGGTCAGATATTAAGCAAACATTTAGCCTTTAATGATGTGGTGGTGCATCGCCACCAAAGCAGTAAGGTCATTAAGTTTGAAATTTATGTTAATGATAAATTTACCCATAGTCAAAGAGCAGATGGCTTAATTATTAGCACTCCAACCGGTTCTACCGCTTATGCTCTTTCTAGTGGCGGACCCATTATACACCCCAATATACCTGCAATATCTTTAGTGCCTATTTGTCCGCATACGCTTAGTAACCGCCCCTTTTTAGTGCCAGAAAATAGTCAAATTCGTATTCAATTAAGCGAGCATAAACAAACGGCGATGGTTAGTTTTGATGCCCAAGTTAATATTGAACTTATGGTTAGCGAGTCATTACTAATTACTCAATACTCCAACCGCATAAGCCTTATTCATCCTAAGGATTATGACTTTTTTAATATTGTGCGCTCTAAATTACAATGGGGTGAGAAGTTGTAAATGTTACTAACTTTAATTATTGAAAATTTAGCAACTATTGAACGAGCTGAGATTGATTTTAAGTCTGGATTTATAGCCATTACTGGTCAGACAGGAACGGGTAAGTCGTTGATTTTAGCGGCTATTAGTTTGGTATTAGGTGGTAAAACCAAATCTAGCCTGATTCGCCATCAATCGGCACAGCTTAGTATTAGCGCTGATTTTAATATTAGCAACAACCCTTTTGCACAGCAGTGTTTGGCAGCTGCTAGCTTGGCAAGCGCCGATAATATTTGTATTATTCGTCGCAGTATTACTAGCGATAATAAGTCCAAAGTTTATATCAATGGGCATATCGCAACTTTAGGACAATTAAAAGATCTAGCGCAGTATCTGGTAGTTATTTATCAGCAGCATACTTACACCGAATTATTACAAACCAAAGTCCAGCAAAAGTGGTTTGATAATTATGCTGGTAATACTGATAATTTAGTTAAGTTAGATGTTTTGGTTGCTAGTTACCGTGATAATGAAAAAAAGCTAAGAAATTTACATCTGGCAACTGAAGAAAATAAAGCAACTATTGACTTACTAAATTATCAAATAAATGAGTTAAAACAACTAGATTTTGCTGTATTAGAGCATATTGAAGATGATTACAAACGCAGTGAAAATGCAGGCGAGCTTTACCAGTCATTATCATTAATTAGCCAAACATTAGGTGGTGATAATACCGGTGTTGGTTTGGTTAGCGAATTACAAAGTATCAATCATAAATTTAACAAGCTGGTAGCTCTGGACAAAAAATTAAATTTAATTAGTGATAATTTGAATTCTTTGTATTTAGAACTAAAGGAGGCTTTTGGTGATATTGGTCATTATATTGGTAATATTGAGATTGACGAAAATAATAGGCAACAATTAGAACAACAATTCAATATCATAAGCGACTTAGCTCGTAAGCATAAATGTCCAATTGGCAAGCTACCAACTATATATCAAAATTTAGTATCACAATTAAATCAGGCAAAATCTAACGTTAGCCAAAGCGTGCAATTAGAGGCTCAACAGCAGCAATTATTAAAACAATATCAGCAATTAAGTGCTAAGATTAGTGCTAATAGAGCAAAACTAGCTCCCGAATTTGCTAGCAAAATTAGTAGTATTATGCACAGTCTGGGTATGTCGCAGGCAAAATTTTTAGTTCGTCTTACCCCAGATACTACCACTATTAATTCTACTGGTGGCGAGCAGGTGAGCTTTGATATCAGTATTAACCGCGGGCAAGCGCAGTTGAGTTTGGCAGAATCAGCTTCAGGTGGAGAATTATCACGTATTAATTTAGCTATCGCTACTCTCATTTATAAACAATCACCCAAAACTTTAATTTTTGATGAGGTAGATATTGGCATTAGCGGCAAAATAGCACATATTGTTGGGCGCTGCTTAAAGCAGTTAGGGCAACAACAACAAGTGATTTGCGTTACCCATTTGCCGCAAGTAGCAGCTAAAGGAGACCAGCATTTGTTAGTAGAAAAAATCACTATTGACAACCAGACTTTTAGCAAAATTACCACTCTTATTGAAAAGCAACGTATTGATGAACTAGCGCGTATCTTAACTGGGGTTAGAAGCGTGGCTGGAGCCAAAGAAGTGGCTAAATCTCTACGTGCTGAGAACTAATTTCTGACAAGTCTTGCCTGTTAAATGAATTTTACTTTATGAAACTTAATATTTTATCAATACAATTATTATTAATTATCCCACTATTTTTTATACTTTTGTTTTTTGAATATTGTATAATAGCCTGCAATTCTATTGCCTATGGTGTATTAGTATCACTTAGCAATGCAGCAGTGGTGCTTATAGTATCAATAATAGCAAGTAGGATTGCTACTAAAAATCCCAAAGCAGCAATAGCGCTGGCATTTGGATTTGGTGGAGTGCGTTTTGTAATGATTGGGGCTTTGTTTTATTTGGGAATTAAATGGTTAAATTTAGCAGCTCTGCCGATGCTGATTTCTTTTGCAGGTTTGCACTTAACAGCAGCGCTGGTAAATTTTGGTTTAAATATAATATATGACAACGGTTGAATATATTCAACACCACCTAACTAATCTGACTGTAGGTCAGGGTTTTTGGACTATTAACTTAGATACTATCGTTATTTCAGTATTATTGGCATTGCTGATTTTGATTATTGGTTATCGCGTTGTTCTTACTGCTAAATATGGTGTTCCCGCCGGGTTACAAAATTTTGTAGAGACTATTTTAGAATTTGTTGATAATCAGATAAAAGACACCTTTCCCGGCAGCAACCCTATTATTGCTCCGCTATCTTTGGCTATTTTTACTTGGGTATGGTTAATGAATTTTATGGATTTAGTTCCGGTGGATTTATTGCCAGTTTTAGCAAGCTTTGTCGGTATTCATTACCTAAAAGCAGTGCCAACTACTGATATTAATATGACTTTTGCGATGTCGTTTAGTGTGTTTTTATTGGTGCTATATTATAATATCAAACACAAAGGTTTAATTGGCTATATTAAAGTGTTTTTGTTTCACCCGTTTGGTAAAAAAGCGGTTCCAGCTAATATTGTTATGACCGCCATTGAGGAATTAGCCAAGCCGCTTAGTTTGGGTTTGAGGCTATTTGGTAATTTATTTGCTGGCGAATTGGTATTTTTATTGATTGCTTTAATTGGCGGTGCCGCTACTTTTGGCGCGGCTTTGTTGATTTGGTATCCTCTACAAGCATTACTGGATTTGGTATGGTTATTATTTCACCTATTAGTCATTACCCTGCAAGCATTTATCTTTATGGTGCTAACCATTGTTTATTTAGGCATGGCAACTAGCAAACATTAGTATTAAATATTAAAAAGGAGCAAAAAATGGATGCAAATATGATTGTAATAATTTATGCTTACACCGCAGTTGGTGTTGGTGTAATTTTAGCAGCAGCTGGTTTAGGTTCTGCGATTGGCTGGGGCTTGATTTGCGCTAAAACTTTAGAGGGTATCGCCCGCCAGCCGGAAATGAAGCCGGAATTAATGACCAATATGTTTATTTTTGCTGGTTTAATGGAATCTTTTCCATTTATTATTCTGGCATTTGCGATGTGGTTTCTGTTTGCTAATCCATTTATTGGGGCGGCACTATCTGCTATTGGTTAGAGAGGTTTGTAAATGAATATTACTGTTACCCTAATTATTCAAATTATTGCTTTTGCCATATTTGTTATCTTAATTAACAAATTGCTCTACAAGCCATTGTCCGCTATTATGCGCGCGCGACAAAAACGTATTGAGGAAGGTTTAATTGTTGCCCAAAGAGCCCAAGTTGAACAAAAAGAAGCAGAAAAAGAATCCCAATCACTATTGGATAAATCTAGGTCGCAAGCTAGCGAAATTATAACTAATGCCCAGAAACAGGCAAACGATTTAATCGGCGAGGCAAAGGAAGTAGCACTAGCTGAAGCTGGTAAGATTAAAGCAAACGCTAATGATGATATTAAACGTGAAATCAGTCGAGTAAAAGGCGAATTGCAAACCCAAGTTTCTGGTTTAGTTATGCTTGGAGTAGGTAAAATTTTAGCGCGTGAAGTGGATAAAAAAGCTCATCAAAAAACCCTAGATGAGCTTAGCTCATCATTATCATAAATTATGGAAATCAGCGCTATTGCCAAACCTTATGCCAATGCTTTATCAGCGCTTAAAACTGATAAGCAAGGTTGGCTATTATTATTAAAAGCTGCTACTGATTTAAGTGAAAACGAAACCATAAAACTACTACTTGCATCACCAAAGTTAAACAAAGCCGATAAAAACAAGGTTATTACCACTTTATTAGAAAAAGCTATAAATAAAGACCTATCTGCTGAGCAAGAAAGGTTTGTGCAATTATTAATTAATTATAAGCGCTTTTTTATCAGCTGTTATATTACAGAATTATTTACTAAGAATATCACCACCAGTAGCACCCAAATAAACATCAGCACCGCTTATGATTTAACCAAAACTGAGATTGATAGCTTGAGAACAAAGTTAGCAAAAACATATAAAGAAAACATTAACTTAAACATAAAAACCAAACCAAGCTTATTAGCTGGGGCGGTAATTAGTAGCGGTGACAAAGTTCGTAACCATTCTATTGCCGCTAAATTAGAAAAGTTGGGTTCTATTTTATCAAGTAAATAAAGGAATATTATGCAATTAAATGCTTCTGAAATTAGTGATTTAATTAAAAAACAAATTGAGGGTTTTGATTTTAGTTCAGAGTCTAAAACTGAAGGCACGGTAGTAAGTGTTAGCGATGGTATCGTGCGTATTCACGGCCTTTCTGATGCTTTGTTTGGTGAAATGTTGGAGTTTCCGAGCAATACTTTTGGTATGGCGCTTAATTTAGAGGAAGGTTCAGTTGGCGCGGTGATTTTAGGTAGCTATGAGCATATATCAGAAGGCGATGTTGTCAGTTGCACTGGCAGGGTAATGGAGGTCCCGGTTGGTAAAGGTATGCAAGGTAGGGTGGTAAATCCTTTAGGCAAACCCATTGACGGACAAGGCAAAGTCAAGACAACAGCCACTCGTCCTTTAGAGGTTGTCGCCCCGGGGGTTATTGATAGGCAATCTGTTAGCCAGCCCTTACAAACTGGGATTAAGGCGGTAGATGCCATGGTGCCTATTGGTCGTGGACAGAGGGAGTTGATTATTGGCGATAGGCAGACCGGCAAGACCGCCGTTGCTGTTGATACTATTATTAATCAAAGAGATAGCGATGTTAAATGTGTTTATGTTGCTATTGGACAAAAGGCATCTTCTATTGCAAGTGTTGCTCATAAACTCAAAGAAAATGATGCTTTGGAAAATACTATTATTGTTGCTGCTTCTGCTTCTGATTCAGCTGCGCTACAGTATATTGCCCCTTATGCCGGCTGCGCTATGGCAGAATACTATCGTGATAATGGAGAAGATGCTTTAATTGTTTATGATGATCTTACCAAGCAAGCGTGGGCGTATCGTCAAGTATCGTTATTATTAAGACGTCCTCCGGGGCGTGAGGCATATCCAGGCGATGTGTTTTATTTGCATTCAAGGCTATTAGAACGCGCTGCCAGAGTAAATGCCGATTTTGTTCAAAAAGCAACAGAGGGCAAAGTTAAAAACAAAACTGGTTCGCTGACCGCACTACCAATTATTGAAACCCAAGCCGGTGATGTATCTGCTTTTGTGCCTACCAATGTTATCTCTATTACCGATGGTCAAATCTTTTTAGAAACTAATTTATTTAACTCAGGCATTCGCCCAGCAATTAATGCTGGTTTGTCGGTATCTAGGGTTGGTGGCGCAGCTCAGGCTAAAATTATCAAAAAACTTGGTGGCGGTGTGCGCCTAGATTTAGCCCAATATCGCGAGTTAGCGGCTTTTGCTCAGTTTGCATCAGATTTAGATGAGGCGACCAAAGCCCAAATTGACCGCGGATTGAGGGTAACTGAGTTGATGAAGCAAGGACAATACACCCCGCTTACTATTGCTGAGATGGCAACTGGACTTTATGCGGCAAATGAGGGCTTTTTAGATGATATTGACACAAATGATGTAGTGGCGTTTGAACAAGCGCTGCTAAACTATATGAGAAGTAATCAGGCTGATTTACTTAGCAGTATCAATAAATCTGGTGATTATAATGATGATATTGCCAGTCAATTAGGCTCAGCGATTAAAGACTTTAAGAAAAATCACACTTGGTAGGCTATGTCAGCAGGTAAAGAAATTCGCACCCAGATAACCAGTATTAAAAATACTCAAAAGATTACCTCGGCTATGAAAATGGTAGCGGCATCAAAGATGAAAAAAGCTCAATTAAAAATGCAAGCCTCACGTCCCTATGCTGATAAAATCAAGCAAATTATTGGGCATTTGGCTTATGCTAGAAGTGAGTTTAGACACCCTTATATGTTGGAGCGCGTGCCTAAAAATGTCGGCTACATCATTATTACCAGTGATAGAGGTTTGTGTGGAGGCTTAAATAACAACCTATTGCGCACCTTACTAAATGACCTGAGCGCTAAAGAATCTGCCAAGATTGGTATTGAGGTTTGCGCCATAGGCAAAAAGGCTATCTCATTTGCAGGTAGCGCTAAACTTAAACTAGTTTCTAGTCTGTCAGATTTAGGCGATACCCCTCATTTTGATGATATGATTGGCAGTATTAAAGTAATGTTGGATAAATTTGACAGCGGCAATATTGATGTGCTGTATTTGGTACATAATCTATATGTTAATACTATGACCCAACGTCCCGAAATTAGCCAACTGCTACCGATGAAGCCCAGCGAAGTAGATAGTATGGACCATCGGTGGGACTATATTTATGAACCCAATGCTAAAACTGTGCTCAATGATTTATTAGTGCGTTTTATTGAAACATTGGTTTATCAAGGTTTGGTAGAAAATATTGCTTGTGAACAATCTGCCAGAATGATAGCAATGCAAAGCGCCACTGATAACGCTGGTGAGATGGTAGAAAACTTAGAACTTATTTATAACAAAGCAAGACAAGCCGCTATTACTCAAGAAATTTCTGAGATTGTTGGTGGCGCTGCTGCGGTTTAGATATGCGTGAGTTAACTAAACATTTAAGAAACCAGCTTAATGCTCAAATTGTTGAGCTTGAAAATTTATTAGATAGGGATGTGCTGTCTATTTTTGGACCTATTATTCTTCACCTAGAAAATGGCGTTAAGAAAGCTGTTGAAAAAATACAAAATGAAAATATATCTTTGTTTATTCACAATAGGGAATATTTCTAACAAAAAGGAGGGATTATGACTAAGATTAAAAAACGTGTTATTAATGAGATATTAAAAAATAATCCGCAAATTGATATACAATTAATTAAAGAATCAGATGAGTTAAGACGCGCTTCTTTTGGTGGATTAAAAACACCAGAATACACATTATCGCCAGCATTGGGAACAGAAGAAGGACGGCTTAACAATATGAAGAAAATATACCATTTAGGAGGTTAGTGTGACTAAAGGCAAAATTACACAAATTATTGGCGCGGTGATTGATGTTGAGTTTCCAAGCGATGCCATTCCCAAGATTTATGACGCTTTAATTGTTAGTGCCACTAAGCTTACTTTGGAGGTCCAGCAGCAATTGGGCGATAATGTGGTACGCACTATTGCAATGGGAAGTTCTGAAGGGCTTAAACGAGGTCTTGAAGTTGAAAATACCAATAAAACAATTACAGTACCAGTAGGGGCTAAAACTTTAGGACGTATTGTTAATGTTTTGGGTGAACCAATTGATAATAAAGGCGCTATTGGCAGTAAAGATAGCTGGGAAATTCACCGTAAAGCCCCGCCTTATGACGAATTATCACCTGCAACCGAATTACTAGAAACCGGTATTAAGGTTATTGATTTAGTTTGCCCTTTTGCCAAAGGTGGTAAGGTGGGTTTATTTGGTGGTGCTGGCGTTGGTAAAACTGTTAATATGATGGAGCTTATTCGTAATATTGCTATTGAGCACTCGGGTTATTCGGTCTTTGCTGGGGTTGGCGAGAGGACTCGTGAGGGTAATGACTTTTACTACGAGATGAAAGAGTCTAATGTGCTGGATAAAGTCTCGCTGGTTTATGGACAGATGAACGAGCCACCGGGCAATCGCCTGCGGGTGGCGCTGACAGGACTAACTATGGCGGAATATTTTCGCGATGAAGGTCGCGATGTATTATTATTTGTAGATAATATCTACCGCTATACCTTAGCTGGTACTGAAGTTTCAGCATTATTGGGACGCATGCCCTCTGCGGTGGGTTATCAGCCTACATTAGCAGGCGAGATGGGCGCACTACAAGAGCGCATTACCTCTACCAAAACTGGTTCTATTACTTCAATCCAAGCAGTTTATGTCCCTGCTGATGACTTAACTGACCCTTCTCCTGCAACTACTTTTGCCCATTTAGATGCAACTGTGGTGCTGAGCAGGCAAATTGCAGAATTGGGTATTTATCCGGCGGTAGATCCACTAGATTCAACCTCGCGTCAGCTGGACCCGCAAATAGTTGGTAAGGAGCACTACGATGTTGCTCGCGGTGTGCAAGGTATTTTGCAACGTTATAAAGAGTTAAAGGACATTATTGCTATTTTGGGCATGGATGAGCTTAGTGAGGAAGATAAGAAATCAGTAAATCGCGCCCGCAAAATTCAACGTTTTCTATCCCAACCATTCTTCGTAGCTGAGGTATTTACTGGTTCGGCAGGTAAGTATGTGTCACTTAAAGATACCATTGCTGGTTTTAAGGCAATTTTATCAGGTGAGTTAGACCACATACCAGAACAAGATTTTTATATGGTTGGTTCTATAGATGAAGTCAAAGCCAAAACCAAAGCAGCTAGTTAGCATGAAAAATATACCACCATTGTTATTACTATTTGTAGTTGGGCTAACGATTATAGGCATGTTGTTTTTTAAAGACAATAGTCTGGCTTGGTTATTAGCCGATATTTATAATATAATTGCCACTACATTTGTGGCGGTATCATTACTTAAAAATGCCGCCTCTGATACTCTAATTACAACATTAGCGATACTGCTATTTACCGCTGCTTTGTCTATACTGCTTGGGCACATACTGATTTCAGCTGCTTTTTGGTTGTTTGTTAATGTGTTTGTAATAAGTGTTGGTTCATTGGCAGTGTTAAAACTTTTATTTGCTAATAAATAATTATGTCCACTATTCATGTTGATATTGTCAGCGCTACCGAGTCTCTTTATTCTGGTGAGGCAAAACGGGTTTTTGTGCCTGCTAAAATGGGTGAGATTGGTGTTTTACCTAAACATACGCCATTTTTAAGTTTGTTAAGACCAGGTGAGGTGCGTGTTGAGGATGTTGATAACAAGCAGGAGAATATTTTCATCTCTGGCGGTATTGTTGAGGTGCAGCCCCATACTGTCACTGTGCTTTCTGACACTGCTATAAGAGCGCGTGATTTAGATGAAAAACGCGCCTTAGAGGCAAGACAAAGAGCTCAAGAAGAGATGGACAATGCCAGCGGAGAGCAAGAACTAGCTTCTACCAAAGCCGCCCTCTTAGAAGCAATGGCACAACTTAAAATGATTGAAAATATGCGCAAACGACGTTAATTTAAAAAAATATTACCAGTTAAAAAACATATTTAAGATTAAGGCTTATCGCAGAGAATTCAATATCATCAGTTTCAAATTTATAAGATACAGTAGAATTAGGGTCATTAGGGTCTATTGATGATGGGTGTGAACGCAATTGGTCCCAAGTATCGCCATCTTCAAAAGAATTAAACTTAACATAACGTGCTTTAATGCCAATAGTTAGGTGCTTGGCAAAAGCATAATCAAACCCGCCTATTAATTGATATCCCCAAATTGAATCATTAAGGCTATTACTCTCGGTAGTGGTAGTCCCTGCTAGCTCATTTTCGCGCCCAGCAAGTGGGGTGCTTTGTAAAGAGGTAATACCATTTTCATCAGTATTGCGAGCAAAAACGCCAGAATAATCTATATCTGTTTTTGCAATACCAACACCAGCGCCAATATAAGGCTTCCATTTAGAAGTAGTGGTAAAATCATAATAACCATTAACAAAGATGTTGTGAGCTTTCAGAGTGGCAATTCTTTCCTCGGCGCGAACTAATTCACCATCAACTTTGGCAACAACATCAGCGCCGTCTGCGGTAATTGGTGAGGTATCATCATAATCACTACTACGATAAAAATACTCCAATTCAGCTCTAAAAGCGCTAAATTTTTTGCCAATTGCAAGTGATGCTAAAAATCCGTTAGCGCTAGAAAAATCATTATGCCAACTACTTTGGTCTCTGGGACAATTATCAGTAATAGCATTAGCGCCAAATATATGTCCGTCACACCGACTCGGCACATCATTATCACTACCCATAGTATCTAAACTACTTGCAAAATTGATACCAAAATCTCCGCTTATATAGGTGTCTTCTGCATTAGCGCTGGAAAAAATAAATCCGCAAATAAGCATAGTTGTTATTAAAATTTTGTTGTTCATAACATTAATATTAGTCTAAAAATTAACTATTTTAATATATAAGATTACTAACTACCTATAAAAATAAGCAATAAAAAACCCCCAGTTTTAGGCTGAGGGTTTTTTGGATTAAATTTCTTTTCTAAATTAGAACTTCACAGAAAATTTAACACCTAATGACTCACCATCTTCAAAATCACCATAAGACAGCTTAACATTAGAGCCTTTGCCAAGATTGCGAGTGATGATGATGTCTTTGAAAGCGCCATCAAGGTCATCGCCGCCATTAACGTCAGGGTTATTGATACCAAGGTCTAGTCTGCCAACTGCTGCTTGCACGCCCATACCAGCGACTTTAAAGTCAGCGCGTATGCCCCAAACATCTTGGTCGTCTATTACACCGCCGGGGAACCTGCTGGCATTAACATCACCAAGCGCTGAAACACCATTAGCAGCACCGGGGGCAAAACCTAGACTACTATTAACATTAACAAGCGCAAAAACACCATTCACACCAGAAGAGGTGCCTATAATGGAGACACCTAGAGGCGAAAATTTGGAATTATTGCCATTGCGAGCATTATCACCATACACGCCAATTATACCTTGGTCCCACTTAGCATAAGCAACATGCCAAGTAATACCGCTGATGGTTTTCCAGATATGGACTAGATAAGCATCGCCATTGCTGGTAGCCCCATTAAATCTGGCATCACTGCTAGCATACTCAAGGGCAACGCCGATATCAGCAACTCTACCTTTAACAGCAATATCGGTGTAGTCTGGTAGATTATGGTCACTTATAGCACCAGCATCCATATCCTCATTGGTGCTTAAGTGCTCTAAGTCAATTTTCCAGCCATTTATTCCACCACCTACGGCATACCTCACAAGAGCGCTATCAGCTTTAGTCTCTATGCCAAATCTCCAACCATTATACTTAGTGCTCAGCTCAATAGCTTTTGCATTAGGAACACTCTTACGAATAAGACCAAAACCTGTGGTATCCCACCAATCACCTACTTTGATGTGCACAGGACCAATTTTGCTGGTAATAAAGAAGTAGTCAGTATTAACCTGAGCGCTATTGCCGTTAGTGCCGCTGCCAGAACCTGAACGGTCATCAAATTCACCATTATCATCATCAACCCCAATAGTGCCACGCACACCGTTTGAAACACGGCTGCCACCATCACTTCTAATACCAAGCTTGACAGTGCTATCACCCGACTTACCAGTTATGTGTAAGCGCACACGATGATCGGTTTGGTTGCCACTGCCACCTGTTAAATCTTGCCTATTAACATAGCGAAATTGAGAATCACCTTTAATAGATATATCGGCAAAAACCGAGATGTTCACAAAAGCGGGCACACTCATCGTTGCTGTAATTGCAGAACTTAGTAAAACTTTTTTCACTTTTTATCCTAATTAAAGAGTAAAAATAATTATTAATACCTACATAATCGTGTTTCAATGTCAGCAAAAAATACATTTGCGGTGATTATACTTTATGTGATTATATTTTTATAATTTTTTTGCTAGTTGCAAGCAAGGTTAAAAATTTGTTAGTGTTTAAAAATCATTATGCCAATTACTTTGGTTTCTGAGACGACCCGTAGCAATAGCACTATTGCTAAATATAGTTGTTTATAATAAGAATTAGTATTGATTAAAAATTAACCACTTTGATATATAAGATTACTAATTACCTATAAAAATAAGCAATAAAAAACCCCCAGTTTTAGGCTGAGGGTTTTTAGTATTAAATTTCTTTTCTAAATTAGAACTTCACAGAAAATTTAACACCTAATGACTCACCATCTTCAAAATCACCATAAGACAGCTTAACATTAGAACCTTTACCTAGAGGGTGAGTGATAATAATGTCTTTGAAACTATCATCAAGACCATTACCTAAATCTAGTTCACCAGCTGTTGCTTGGACACCCATACCAGCGACTTTAAAGTCAGCGCGTATGCCCCAAACTTCTTGGTCATCTACTATTTCAGTATTTCGATTAGCATTAACATTACCAAGCGCTAAAATACCATTACCAGCACCAGGCGCTGTGCCTAGAATAGAAACACCTAGAGGCGAGAACTTAACATTATCACCAGTTCTGCCGTTGCCATAAAAGCCGACGATACCTCGGTCCCAGTTGGCATAAGCAAAATGCCAAGTAATACCGCTGATGGTTTTCCAAATGTGGGCTAGATAAGCATCGCCGTCACTGGTAGCGCCATTACCTCTGGCATCACTGGTAGCATACTCAAGGGCAACGCCGATATTAGCAATCTTGCCTTTAATAGCAATATCAGTGTATTCTGGCAAGGTATGGTCAGCATTAGGGTCCCTAGTTGTGTTATTCCTATTATCAGCCTCATTAGCATTGGTGCTTAAGTGCTCAAAGTCAATTTTCCAGCCATTTATTTTACCGCCTACAGCGTATCTTAAAAGAGCGCTATCAGCTTTGGTTTCTATGCCAAATCTCCAGCCATTATACTTAGTGCTTAGCTCAATAGCCTTCGCATTGGCAGCGCCTTTACGAATAAGACCAAAACCGGTGGTATCCCACCAATCGCCAACTTTTATGTGCACAGGACCAATTTTGGTGGTAATAAAGAAGTAATCGGTATTAAGCTGAGCAGTAGTATCACCGCTATCACCCCTACCAGAACCGCTACGACCTTCACCGCCATTAGTACCACGAAGACCATCTGAAATACGGGTGCCGCCATCGCTTCTAAAACCAAGCTTAACAGTGCTATCACCCGCTTTACCGGTAAAATGCAAGCGCACACGTTGGTCGGTTTGATTATTGCTATCACCACCTATATCTTCTCTACTGGCATAACGAAATTGAGCATCGCCCTTAATAGATATATCAGCAAAAACCGGCGCGCTCACAAAAGCAGGCACACTTATCGTCGCTGCAATTGTAGAACTTAGTAAAACTTTTCTCATTGTTTTGTCCTTGTTATTAAAAAACGAGAATGATTACTAACCCCGTAATCACGCTTCCATGCTAAAAAAACAAAAGCGTCCGCAACGATTATAACCCATCATACTATTAATGTAGTTACATTTTTTTTTGCCAGTTGTAAGCAAGGTTAAAAAAACCCCCAGTTTTTAGGCTGAGGGTTTTTGGATTAAATCTCTGTTCTAAATTAGAATTTCACAGAAAACTTAACACCTAATGACTCACCATCTTCAAAATCACCATAAGACAGTTTAACATTAGAACCTTTGCCTAGATTGCGAGTGATGATAATGTCTTTGAAAGCGCCATCAAGGTCATCGCCGCCATTAAGGGCAGGGTGATTGATACCAAGGTCTAGGTTGCCAACTGTTGTTTGCACACCCATACCAGCGACTTTAAAGTCGGCGCGTATGCCCCAAACATCTTGGTCGTCTGTTACACCGCCGGGGAACCTGTTGGCATTAACATCGCCAAGCGCTGAAACACCATTAGCAGCACCGGGGGCAAAACCTAGAATAGAAACACCTAGAGGTGAGAACTTAACATTATCACCACCTGGGCCGTTGCCATAAAAGCCGACTATACCTTGGTCCCAGTTGGCATAAGCAAAATGCCAAGTAATACCGCTGATGGTTTTCCAGATATGGACTAGATGAGCATCGCCATCACTGGTAGCGCCATTACCTCTGGCATCACTAGTAGCATACTCAATGGCAACGCCGATACCAGCAATCTTACCTTTAATAGCAATATCAGTGTATTCTGGCAAGGTATGGTCAGCATCGGGGTCTCTACCGTCTGGGTTTTCAGGAGTTATAGCTGTGTTATTCATTGTGTCTGAAGCACTAGCACTGGTGCTTAAGTGCTCTATGTCAATCTTCCAGCCATTTATTTTACCGCCTACGGCATATCTTAAGAGGCCGCTATCAGCTTTGGTTTCTATGCCAAATCTCCAGCCATTATACTTAGTGCTTAGCTCAATAGCCTTCGCATTAGAAGCGCCTTTACGAATAAGACCAAAACCGGTGGTATCCCACCAATCGCCAACTTTGATGTCCACAGGACCAATTTTGGTGGTAATAAAGAAGTAGTCAGTATTAAGCTGAGAGCTATTTTCGTCCGTACGCCCATCGTTGCCGGTGGCAATACCTCTGCCTTCACCACTACGCCTATTAATTGCAGCAATATTATCACCATTAGGGCTACTACTAATGCTACCATAGCGACCATCTGAAATACGGGTGCCACCATCGTTTCTAAAACCAATCTTAGCAGTGGTATCCCCCGCCTTGCCGGTAAAATGCAAGCGCAGACGTTGGTCGGTCTGGTTAACGTCAACATCATTTAAGTCTTCTCTACTAGCATAACGAAATTGAGCATCACCCTTAATAGATATATCGGCAAAAACTGGCGCGCTCACAAAAGCAGGCACACTCATCGTCGCTGCAATTGCAGAACTTAGTAAAACTTTTTTCATTGTTTTATCCTTGTTATTAAAAAAATAAAATGATTACTAACCTCGTAATCACGCTTTCATGCCAGTAAAACAAAGGCATTTGCAACGATTATACTTATGCAGTTGCATTTGTGCAAACTTTTTTAGTGAAAATGAATATTTTGTTGCTTTTTTGCAACATAGCCAAAGGACTAAGGGTTAATAAAACACCAAGACTAGAACATAGGCGCTAACAGAAGTAGTATAGTTAGCGCGCGCAATTTGGTTAATAGCTAGTAAAATTTTTTTATAAAAAAAGTTTGTTGTTCATAATTTTTTGTGTATAATATCCCCCTAGTTCAGGTCGGACTACTATCCAAAGTTGGATTCTATTATATTTAACACTCAAGTGTTAATTCTTAAATGTGAATGTTTCACCAATTTTTCTAAGCATCGTTGCTAAATAAGTATTTATTTTAATCTTTAGGCGCGGCGGTTTTTGTGCGCCTAATTTAACTAGGAGTAATTTATGAAAATGGTAATTGCTATTATAAAACCCTTTAAGTTAGACGCGGTGCGCTCTGCCCTAGCTGAGATTGGTCTCTCTGGGATAACTGTTAGCGAGGTTAAGGGTTTTGGGCGGCAGAAGGGGCATACTGAGTTGTATCGGGGCGCGGAATATGCGATTGATTTTTTGCCTAAAATCAAGCTAGAAATTGCTGTTAATGATGATAAGTTAGACGGTGTTATCCAAACCATTAGCCACAGCGCTAAGTGTGATGGCGGCAAGATTGGCGATGGTAAGATTTTTGTCCTAGATGTTGTCCAAGTGATGCGTATTCGCACCGGCGAGTGTGATGCTGCAGCACTTTAAAGCTATGTTAATTTTATGGAGATATAATAATGGAGAATCAAATATTTGAACTACAATACGCGATTGACACTTTTTACTTCTTAGTAATGGGTGCGCTGGTGATGTGGATGGCTGCTGGGTTTTCAATGCTAGAAGCTGGTTTGGTAAGAAGCAAAAATACCGCTGAAATTTTAACCAAAAATGTGATGTTGTTTGCTATTGCTTGTGTGGCTTATTTAGTGCTTGGCTATGATATTATGTATGATGGCGGTTTGTTTTTAGAGGGTATTGGCGGTGATAGTAATCTCAGAGATAGCGCGCTTAAAGCCTCAGCTGCTAGCGGTTTTGGTGGCGATGCGGTCTATGCTGGGGCGGCGGACTTTTTCTTTCAAGTAGTGTTTGTGGCAACGGCTATGTCTATTGTATCTGGGGCAGTTGCTGAAAGAATGAAATTATTTACCTTTTTAGTGTTTGCTGCTATTTTTACTGCTGTTATCTATCCGCTAGAAGGCGCTTGGACTTGGGGTGGTGTTTCAGTGTTTGGGCTTTATAATTTAGGCGATATCGGCTTTTTGGATTTTGCTGGTTCGGGCATTGTGCATATGGCTGGAGCTGTTGCTGCTTTAACTGGGGTGCTGGTATTAGGCGCTCGCAGGGGTAAATATGATAGCGCTGGTAATTCGCGGGCAATTCCCGGTGCTAATATGCCACTTGCAACTCTGGGCACATTTATATTATGGATGGGCTGGTTTGGCTTTAATGGCGGCTCGGTATTAAAGCTGGGCGATATTGCTAGCGCTAACTTAGTTGCCATTGTATTTCTAAATACTAATGCCGCAGCAGCTGGGGGTGCAATTGCTTCCTTGTTGCTGGCTAAATTTTGGTTTGGCAAAGCTGACCTAACAATGGCGCTAAACGGAGCTTTGGCAGGTTTAGTTGCCATTACCGCAGGTCCCGATACACCAACACCGCTAGCGGCAACTTTAATTGGCGTAGTTGGCGGTCTATTAGTGGTGCTCTCTATTGTGCTACTAGATAAACGTTTTAAAATTGATGACCCAGTGGGTGCTATTTCGGTCCACGGCGTAGTTGGCTTGTGGGGCTTGTTTGCGGTGCCTCTTACCAATGGTGAGGCTAGTTTTTATGCCCAAGCTATTGGCGCTCTTACTATTTTTGCTTGGATATTTGTTGCAAGCGGCGCTTTATGGTTGCTGTTAAAAGCGATTATGGGCTTGCGCGTTTCCAAAGAAGATGAATTCTCAGGAGTGGATGTTGCCGAGTGTGGCTTAGAAGCTTATCCAGAATTTACTGCGGAATAAAATTAAAAGAAGTATAGATGCGCCCCCTAATTTAATTGGGGCGCATTTTCTAAATTTTAACAAGGAAAAATGGTGAAAAATAAAATGATGATTATGGTGATAAACATTTTATGGCATCGGCCTTAGTAAGTCTTATGACGGGCTGGATTTTACTCTTAACTGGACTGAAACTGACCCTGACAATGACAACAGCAGGCAGAGCAATACTGTTTTTAGTATAATAGCGGTTATGAAAATAAATAGCGCGCTTAAAATTATTTTGATTGATAGTAATACTGGTCGTTCCGCTATTCTGCGGCGCGCCTTGCAAGACAAAGGTCATGAGGTCATCTGTCGTTTGCAGCAAAGTGATAATTTAGCAAGTAGTAATGAGATTACTCACGCTGATGTTATTATTGTTAATTCAGATATTCCCGATGAAGCTTTGTTTGCTAATTTAGGCGAAGTCAATCAGGCAAAACCAAAGCCAATTGTGATGTTTGCTGAACAAAGTAGCTCTAAAATGACCGGCTCTGCAATTAAATCAGGGGTGAATGCTTATATTATTGCTGGTTTAGAAGAAAATCGCGTCCAGCCAATTATTGATATTGCTATTGCTAGATTTCGCGAATTTCAAGCTCTAAAAGATGAGTTAGATAATACCAAAAGTCAATTAGTAGAACGTAAGCTGGTTGAAAAGGCTAAGGGACTGTTAATGCACCAAAAAAATATCCCTGAAAATGATGCTTATCAAACTTTAAGAAGAATGGCAATGGATAAAAATAAACGTATGGCAGAGGTAGCAGAGAATGTGATTAGCGTTTTTGAAGTGTTGTGATAAGGTTTAAAAATATTCAGCTAGGTGTCAGACCGCTAATTGCTGTTCCTTTTACCGATAAAAGTCCAACTAGTTCTAATGCTGATATTGCTGAGATAAGAATTGACCAATTTTTATCATTTAACAGCGACTATGTTTGTAATCATCTAAGACAATTTGCCACTATACCCACCATAGCAACTATTAGAAATAGTGAGGATGCCACCAGCAAATGGAAGGACAGCGAGCAGGCAAGGCTAGCCTTGTTTAGAGATATTTTTGATAAAGTCAGTTCAATTGATGCGGTTGATATTGAACTTAGCGCTAAAATTTTGCCTGAGGTTATAAGCGAGGCGCATAAACACCATAAAATCGCCATTGTCTCTTTTCATAACTTTGAAAAAACCCCAACACTTAAATCATTAGCCACTATTGTTGTTGATGCTAAAAAATTAGGCGCTGATATTGTTAAAATCGCAACACAAGTTAGTGGGGATGATGATGTTAAAACTTTGGAGGTGCTTACTAAAACCTACAAAAGCGAAAATTTAATTGTAATAGGAATGGGTAAAAAAGGTCAAAAAACTCGCATTACATTGCCACTTTTGGGCTCTTTGGTTAGTTTTGCTTGTAATGATGATTATTGTTCAGCGCCAGGGCAGATGAATTATAAACAAACCAAACAAGGTATAGAAAAGCAAAAAGAGATAGCACCAAGATTAGACTTGACCTCACTTGTATAAATTTTAAAAATATATAACAAATTGGGCAGTTATTTGATTTTTGCCTCTTTATAAATAACGTGTTTTCTAGCTTTGGGGTCAAACTTTTTGACCTCCATTTTTTCAGTGTTAGCCTTTTTGTTTTTAGTGGTAGTATAAAAGTGTCCGCTGCCTGTAGTTGATACTAATTTAATTTTTTCGCGCATGATATTTTTCTAAATTTTCTCGCCGCGGGCGCGCATCTCTGCTAGCACAGCATCCAAACCTTTTTTATCAATAATACGCAAACCTTTTGCACTAGTTTTAATTTTGATATAACGATTTTCGCTTTCCACCCAAAAACGACGGGTGTGCAAATTAGGATAAAAACGTCGCCGCGTTTTGTTGTGCGCATGGGAGACATTATTACCGCTAAGAGGTCTTTTTTGCGTTACCTGACAAACCTTTGCCATATAATTAAACCATTAAAATCAATAAAAAGCGCTAATTATACACTTATGAGCGCTATCTTTGATATTTTTTATTAAAAACCTACAAGCACAGTATAATAATTAACCTCTGGAGGGATGGCAGAGCGGTTGAATGCACCGGTCTTGAAAACCGGCAAGGGCTAACCCCCTTCCAGGGTTCAAATCCCTGTCCCTCCGCCATTGTTTTTAATAAAAACTAAGTAGTCATAACAAAAAATTGTGTTAGAGGTTTTGTGGTTATACTCGCAAAATTAATTATCCCACTTTAATTTATTTTTGGTATCGGTTTGCTTGGCTCCTGCCCAATAGCTCACACCATCTTTAGTTTGTGTTTTTTTCCAAAATGGGGCGTCGGTTTTTAGAAAATCCATAATAAATTCAGCAGCTAGGAATGCATCGCGGCGGTGTTTGGCGCTACAAGCAACAAGGACGATATTGTCGTTAACTTTAAGTTTGCCGATGCGGTGGATAGTAGTGGTAGCGAGAATATTCCAACGTTTATGGGCTTGTTCTATTATACTGGTAATGGTTTTTTCAGTCATACTTGGGTAGTGTTCTAAGGTTAGTGATGCTAGGTTTTGGCTACTATTTAGGTCGCGCACACAGCCTAAAAAGGACACAATAGCCCCCGTTTGTACTGAGTGGGATTTTAGCTTTTTAATTTCGGCAGCTATATTAAAATCAGCGCTCTTAATTTGGACATTAATCACTTTTAGCCTTTTGCAGTGGGTGGGGATAAGCTATTTGTCATCTTGTAGGCAATAATAGCGGTAATTATGATGGTTAGTAATTAAAGCGCGTAAATAGTTTGTGCGGTGGTTAAAAGGTTCTACTAGCATAACAAAACCATTATACGCCCAACACTGGTAAAATTGCGCTAGGATAATTATCAAATATGATTTATGTCGTTATTAAATACTGTTTTTAGTCAATTAAAAGCTAAGAATCAAACTGCTTTCATTCCTTTTATTACAGCTGGTGACGGCGGCTTAGGCACTACTATTTCTTTGATGCAAACTTTAGTTAATAGCGGGGCGGATGTGCTTGAGCTTGGTGTGCCGTTTTCAGACCCGATGGCAGATGGCAAGATTATTAGCGCTTCTCACCAAAGAGCAGTGGCGCGTGGTGTTTCTTTGTCTGCGGTGTTATCGTTGGTTGCTAAATTCAGACAACAAAATAGTAAAACTCCGATTGTGCTTATGGGTTATGCCAATCCAATTGAGCAAATAGGCTATGAAAAGTTTGCAATTAGCGCTAAAAAAGCTGGTGTTGATGGCGTTCTGGTAGTGGATATGCCACTTGAGGAATCAGTATTATTAAAAACCACTTTACAACAAAAAGGAATTGATTTAATATTTTTAATCTCACCTACTACTACTGAGGCACGACTAGCATTACTAGCAGACCAAGTAAGTGGTTTTGCTTATTTTGTTTCTTTAAAAGGGGTAACTGGAGCTAAAAATTTTCAATTATCCACTGTTAAGCAGCAGTTAAAATTAGTGCGCAAATACATAAATATACCTATTGGCGTAGGTTTTGGCATTGGTGATGCAACTACAGCTAAGCATTTGAGTAAAATTGCTGATGCTGTTATTGTTGGTAGCGCTTTGGTTAAATTGATAGCAAAACACCAAGCGCATAAAAAGCTTTTATTAAAAGTTATTGCTGATGCTGTTATTAATATCAAAGCGGAAATGGTATGAGTTGGCTAGAAAAAATCTTACCTGCAATTAGCAGTAGTAAAAAAAAGAATATTCCGCAGGGTATTTGGCGCAAATGTAGCACTTGTGAGATTACGCTTTATTATCAGGAGCTGGAGAAAAATCTATTTGTTTGTCCTAAGTGTGGCGCTCATGGGCGTATTGGTGCTAGAACTCGTATTGACTTATTGTTAGATAGTGATACGGAAAAAGTAGAAATAGCAAAAGGCATTACCACCAAAGACCCACTCAAATTTAGAGACCAAAAAAAATATAAGGAACGTCATTCTTTAGCGCAAAAAACCACCAAAGAAACCGAAGCGTTAGTTGCTATTTTTGGAAAGTTGCATCAAAGACCGATTGTTGTTGCCGCCTTTGAATTTAATTTTATGGGCGGGTCAATGGGCTTTGCGGTTGGTCAAAAATTTACCGAAGCGGTTCATTTCAGTATAGAACATAAAACACCGATGATTTGTGTTAGCGCTAGTGGCGGTGCTAGAATGCAAGAGGGGCTGTTTTCTTTATTGCAAATGTCTAAAGTGGCTCTGGCTCTAAATTTTTTAAACGAGGCTAAACTGCCTTTTATCTCTATTTTAACCGACCCTACTATGGGAGGTGTTTCTGCCAGTTTGGCAATGCTAGGCGACATTAATATTGCCGAGCCTAATGCGCTTATTGGTTTTGCTGGACCTAGAGTAATTGCCCAAACTGTTAAACAAGATTTGCCTAAAGGCTTTCAGCGCAGTGAATTTTTATTAGAAAAAGGGGCAATTGATATGGTAGTTACCAGAAGCGAATTGCGTCCAACTATTGCTACCTTACTGCACGCATTTAGCTTTTATAATGACAATTTATAAAATACTATTTGAATTGCGCCATAGCGACGGGACCTTGATTGATAAATGCTCAAACCAACCTTTTGAGTTTGAATTAGGAGATGGGCAACTAGACCTTTGTTTAGAAAAATGTGTGCTTGCTGCAAAACTTGGTCGCGATGAAACTTTTTTACTAACAGCAGACCAAGCATTTGGCGCCTATGACCCACAAGCGGTGCAAAAAATGGATAAATCCAACTTTGATGTAGATACTAAGTTTGTTATCAACCAAGCCATTGAGTTTAGACTGCCTAATGGCAAAAAAACAGCAGGATATATAAGGGCTATTGATGATAATCATCTAAGTGTGGACTTTAATCATTTACTTGCTGGACAAGATGTTATATTTAAGGTTAAAGTATTGGCTAGCGATTAAAAAACATTAGCCAATTTTAATAGCAACAAATTATAATAAAGTCATTACCACAAACCAGTATAATTGCTAACAATCTATTACTATGAAAGTTTATTTGGCAAATCCGCGCGGTTTTTGCGCCGGTGTTGACCGCGCTATTGAAATTGTCCGTCGCGCTTTGGATAAATATGGACCGCCAATTTATGTGCGCCACGAGGTGGTGCATAATAAGTTTGTAGTTGATGGCCTAAAAGCTAAAGGGGTGATTTTTGTTGATGATATTGACCAAATTCCTGATGGCGCGGTTATTATTTTTAGCGCCCATGGTGTTTCTAAAAAAGTAAGAAGGCAAGCACAATCCAAGACTAAAACTATTTTTGATGCTACCTGCCCACTAGTAACTAAGGTTCATAAAGAGGTAATACAAAATCAACAACAGCAAAAACAAGTGATTTTGGTCGGGCATGCCAATCACCCCGAGGTAGAGGGTACTCTTGGTCAGGTTGATGATACATCCAAAGTGCATTTGATAGAAAATATAGATGATATTAAACATCTAAATTTTGCTGATGAAAAACTGGCATATACCACCCAAACAACTTTGTCTGTTGATGATACTGTTGATATTGTTGATGCTTTGTGTCAAAAGTTTCCAACTATCAGTCCACCGCGTAAAAGCGATATTTGCTATGCTACTCAAAACCGTCAAGATGCGGTAAAAAAAGTGATGAAATATAGTGAAATTTTGTTTGTGCTAGGTTCGGTTAGTTCCTCTAATTCCAATCGCTTAAAAGAAATTGCCACCAAACAAAACAAACCTGCCTACCTAATTGATAATGCCAATCAAATCAAGCCACACTGGCTAGAGGGTGTTAAAACAGTTGGTCTAACTGCTGGTGCTTCTGCACCTGAGGTTTTGGTTCAGTCAGTAGTGGCAATATTGCAAAAAAACAGCGGCGCGCAAATTATTGAAGTCTCTGGTTCAACCGAAAGCATAACTTTTCCCATACCCAAAGCCCTTAGATAGTAAATTTATATTCATTTAATGACTTTGTATCCCTAGCCTTAGCGAGGTGTGAGGTTAGTTAAAATAAATTGTTTTTTTAAAAGAAAACAATGGTATAATCTCGGGCTTTTTGACGCAAAAAATCGCAGCAAGTCAGTATGAGTGAGAATATTCGCATTAAGTTAAAGGCATTTGACCATCGTTTAATTGATAAATCTACTATCGAGATCGTAGAGACTGCTAAGCGCACTGGTTCGACTGTTAGAGGTCCTATTCCTTTGCCGGTTAAAAAGGAACGTTGGACAGTGCTTATTTCGCCTCATGTTAATAAAGATGCTAGAGACCAGTACGAACTTAGGACTTTTGTGCGTTTGATAGATGTGGTTAATCCAACAGAAAAGACTATGGATGCGTTAATGAAGCTAGATTTAGCTGCTGGGGTTAATGCTCAGATTGAATTACGTAAGGTTTAAAAGATATGGCAATTGGTTTGATTGGTAGAAAAATGGGAATGATGCGCGTTATTCAAAGTAGCGGTATTACTCGTGCTGTGAGCGTAATTAAAGTTGAGCCTAATCGCATCGTCCAAACTAAAACTATTGAAAAAGATGGTTATAATGCCACACAAGTTACAACTGTTGATAAACTTAACAAAAAAGGACAACCTAAAATTCGTCGTCTATCTAAGGCGCTAAAAGGGCATTACGCTAAAGCTGAACAAAATATTGGCGCGGGTTTGTGGGAATTTAGAACAGATGAAATTCCAGAGGGTGAATTAGATGTATCTTTGTTTGCTGAAGGGCAATTTGTAAATGTTAGCGCTAAATCTAAAGGCAAAGGTTTTGCAGGAGTGGTTAAGCGCCATAATTTTAGAATGCAAGATGCCACTCATGGTAACTCTCTTTCCCATCGCGCTTTGGGTTCAACTGGCCAATGCCAAAATCCAGGGAAGGTTTTTAAGGGCAAAAAAATGCCCGGACACATGGGCGCGGAGCGAGTTACCAGCGAGAATTTAAAAATTATTAAAATTGATAATAAAAATCAGGTTTTATTAGTAGCAGGTTCAGTTCCTGGTGCTAAATATGGCTTTGTTAAAGTAGTTCTGTCTCTAAAAAAGGCCAAAGTGAATGCCAAAATAGGTATTGCCAATATCAAACAAAAAGAGTTAAAAACTGAGCAGTTAGAAACAAAAGCAAAAGCGTCTGAAAAAGTAGCTACCAAAGCAACTGATAAGATAGAAAAAGCAGAAACAAAATCAATTGATAAGATAGAAAAACAAGCAATTAAATCAACCGATAAACTAAAGAAAACAGAAACAAAATCAACTGAGAAAAAATTAGATTAATTATGAAAGTAAAGGTTTTAAACACCACTACCAACAGAAACAGCAATATTGAGGTCAATGATACTGTTTTTAATAAAGATTATAACGAATCTTTGCTACATCAAGTATCTGTTTCTTATTTAGCAGGTGCTCGCTCTGGCACTAAGGCGCAAAAAAATCGCTCAGCTGTGCGTGGTGGCGGTAAGAAGCCGTTTTCGCAAAAAGGTGGCGGCAGGGCGCGAGCTGGGACCAGAAGTAGTCCTTTGTGGCGTAGTGGCGGAGTTATTTTTGCAGCCCAGCCTAGAGATTTTAGTAAAAAGGTTAATAAAAAGATGTATCAAGCGGCAATAAGAGTGATTTTCTCTGCATTATTAAGAGATGGAAGGCTAAAAGTGGTGGATAAATTAGCGCTAGATAAGCCCAGCACTAAGGCTGTTGTTGCTTTGCAGGAAAAATTGGCTGTTGCTGATGCACTATTTATTACCGATGTTGCTGACAAAAATTTGTATTTATCAACTAGAAACCTCTACAGCGCAGCTGCTATAGATATAGCAGGTATTAATCCGATTATTTTAATTGCTTTTAAAACCGTAGTCCTTACTAAGGCAGCGCTTAAAAAGATTAATGATTGGTTAAAAATTTAAATGTTATGAGCACGCAAACCATTAATCAGGAAAAATTATACAAAGTGCTACTAGCACCGGTGGTTTCAGAGAAATCATCAACTTTGAGCTCATTTAATCAATATGTATTTAAGGTGGCAAAAGATGCTAGTAAAAATGATATTGCACGGGCGGTGAAGTTATTATTTAATGTGGATGTTTTAGGTGTTAGAACACTAAATACACGCGGTAAGCAAAAAGTATTTGCTAGAAATCTTGGTCGTCGAGCAAGTTGGAAAAAAGCCATTATTCAAGTGGCCCAAGGGCAGATGATTGATGCAACTGGAGTTTAGGAATTATTATGGCAGTTATTAAAAGAAAACCAAGCTCAGCTGGTAGAAGGCACATGATAAGTACAGTTAACCGTGATTTACATAGGGGCGAACCTTTTGCCGCATTAACACAGGCGCAGAGCAAGACTGGTGGGCGTAATAATCGCGGTCGCATTACCTCGCGCCACAGAGGTGGTGGTTATAAACAACGTTATCGTTTAATTGATTTTAAGCGTAACAAAGATAATTGCCAAGCCAAGGTTGAAAGGATTGAATACGACCCTAATCGTAGCGCTAATATTGCCCTTGTTGTATATGCTGATGGCCAAAGAAGTTATATTATTGCCCCTAAGGATTTAAAAAACGGTGATGAAATTGCCTCAGGTAATCAGGTTGCCATTAATATTGGTAATGCTTTACCGCTAGTTAATATTCCGCTAGGAACGGTAATTCATTGCATTGAGTTAAAGCCTAAAAAAGGCGCTCAAATTGCAAGAAGCGCTGGTACTTCTGCCCAATTGGTTGCCAAAGAAGGCAAGTATGTTACTATTCGTCTGCGCTCGGGAGAAACTAGAAAAGTGTTAGCAAATTGTCGCGCAACTATTGGGCAGGTAGGTAATATTGAAAATAGTTTAAAAAAACTAGGTAAAGCTGGCGCTAACCGCTGGCGTGGTGTGCGCCCCACAGTGCGTGGTGTGGCGATGAATCCAGTTGACCACCCCCATGGTGGTGGTGAGGGAAAAACCAGTGGTGGCCGTCATCCGGTCTCACCTTGGGGTATGCCCACCAAAGGATATAAAACCAGACACAATAAACGCACTAATTATTTAATTGTCAGACGTCGTAAATAAGGGAAATCAAGTATGTCAAGATCGCTAAGAAAGGGCCCATTCATTGATAATAAGCTAATGCAAAAGGTGTTGGCAGCGCAGAAAAATAAAAGCAAAAAACCAATTAAAACTTGGTCGCGACGTTCGGTAGTTGTCCCAGATATGATAGGTCTTACTATTGCTGTGCATAACGGTAAGCAACACATTCCTATTTTTATTAATGAGAATATGATTGGGCATAAATTAGGCGAATTTAGCGTCACTAGAATTTTTAAAAATCATCCTATTGATAGAAAAGCGAAAAAAGAATAGATTATGAGTGATAAACAACAAGTCTTTGCCAGACATAAATACGCTAAAATATCGCCCACAAAGGTGAGATTAGTTGCTAATCAGCTACGTAATAAATCAGTTGAAAACGCATTAAATGTATTATCTTTTAGTAATAAAAAGGCAGCGGGCTTGCTAAAAAAAGTGCTAAATTCTGCAATTTCTAATGCCGAACATAACCAAGGCTTAGATATTGATGAATTAAAAGTTAGTTATATTAGTGTTGATGAAGCCTCAACTATGAAACGTATGCGAGCGCGCGCAAGAGGTAGGGCTAATCGCATTTTAAAAAGAAGTAGTCATATTACGATTGGACTTAGTATTTAAGGATAGAAAGTATGGGTCAAAAGGTTCACCCCAAAGGTGTTAGATTAGGCATTATCCGAGATTGGGATTCTAAATGGTATGCCAGCGGTAAGCAGTATCAGAGATATTTGTTAGCTGATTTGGCAGTTAGGGATATGTTGTTTAGGCGCCTAAAAGACGCTTCGGTCGCCAAAGTGGCTACTGAGCGCTCCGATACTTCTGCCAAAATTATTATTTACACCGCAAGACCTGGTGTGGTAATTGGTAAAAAAGGTTCTGGTATTGACCAATTAAGAGATGAAATTGCCAAGATATTAGGCACTACTACCTATGTTACTATTGAAGAGATTAAAAAGCCTGAGTTAAATGCGACCTTGGTAGCAGAAAATATAGGGCAACAATTAGAGAGAAGGATAATGTATCGCCGCGCGGTCAAACGTGCTATTGCCAACTCTATGCGCCAAGGTGCTGGTGGCATTAAAGTTCAAGTTGGCGGTCGCCTAAATGGGGTTGAAATTGCTAGAAGTGAGTGGTATAGAGAAGGTAGAGTGCCACTACAAACTTTTAGAGCTGATATTGATTATGGTATGTTTAGCGCTAAAACTCAATATGGCATAATTGGTATTAAAGTTTGGATATTTAATGGCGAGATTTTAGACCATAATAAAGGCACTTTAACTGAGGTGAATAGCCGCCATGCTCAAGATATTAAACAAGCTAAACGTAATTAGGTAGGAATTTAAAATGTTACAGCCAAAACAAACAAAATACCGCAAAATGATGAAAGGTCGCAATCGAGGTTTAGCGCTCAGTGGCAACAAGGTTAGTTTTGGCAATATTGGTTTGCAAGCGATGGGGCGAGGACGTGTTACCGCTAGGCAAATTGAATCGGCAAGGAGAGCGATGACACGTTATGTAAAAAGACAAGGTAAAATTTGGATTCGTATTTTCCCCGATAAGCCAATTACCAAAAAACCGCTTGAAGTAAGAATGGGCAAAGGTAAAGGTAATGTTGAATATTGGGTAGCTCAAGTTCAGCCGGGCAGGATGTTATTTGAGATGCAAGGTATTGAGGATAGTATTGCCTATGAAGCATTTGCGTTGGCAACAGCCAAGCTGCCTTTAAAGACTAAAGTAATAAAAAGAACAGTGATGTGATGAAAGTAAAGCAACAATTGGAACAAATTAAAAAGTTCGGTGATGATGAGTTAAAAGAGCATTTGAAAAAGTTGTTAAAAGAGCGCTTTGAATTAAGAATGCAATATAAAGGCGGACAATTAAATGATATAAGCAAAATTGCTAAATCGCGAAAAGAAATTGCTAGGGTGAAGACTTTGTTAAATCAAAACTTGGCAACAAAAGGATAATTTATGGCTACTAATAAAATAAAACGTGTTTTAATCGGTAAAGTGGTTAATAATAGTCGTGATAAAACTATTTCGGTTTTGGTAGAGCGGCGTGTTAAGCATCCTATTTATCCAAAAATTATTAGACGTAGCACTAAAATTCATGCTCATGATGCAAAAAATAGCGCCCAAAGTGGCGATATTGTTAAAGTTTCAGCAACAAGACCATTTTCTAAGACTAAACACTGGAATTTAGTTGAGGTTGTTGAGCATTTAGAGGATATTGATTAATATTGTTTGGGTATAAGATTATGATACAAATGCAAACCAAAGTCAAAATTGCCGATAATAGTGGCGCTATTGTTGCGACTTGTATTAAAGTTTTAGGAGGGTCTAAAAGACGATATGCTAATATTGGCGATATTATCAAGGTTAGTATTAAAGAAAGCAATACTAGAGGTAGAGTGAAAAAAGGTGATGTTTATGATGCGGTAGTGGTTAGAAGCGCTAAGGGCGTTAGACGCCCTGATGGTTCATTATTGAGGTTTGATAATAATGCTGTGGTATTGTTAAACAATAAATTAGAACCGATCGGGACGCGTATTTTTGGCCCTATTGCTCGCGAGCTTCGTAGCACCAAGTTTATGAAAATTATTTCTTTAGCTCCAGAGGTATTATAAGATGCAAAAATTAAGAAAAAACGACGAGATAATCGTAATTGCTGGCAAAGATAAGGGCGCTACTGGCAGTATTGAGCAAATACTTGGGGCTAAGGTAATTATTGAGGGTGTTAATGTTGCTAAAAAACACATTAAACCTAATCCTGATAAGGGTATTACTGGCGGGATTAGTGATAAAAATATGCCTATTGATATTTCTAATGTGGCGATTTTAAATCCGGAAACTAAAAAGGCTGATAGAGTTGGTTTTCGCTTTAATCAAGATAAACAAAAGGAAAGGTTTTATAAGTCTAATGGTAAAACTATTGGCTAATTGGTGTTATGGCGAGATTACAACAAAAATACAAAGAAGATATTATTCCTAGTTTACAAAAAACGTTTACTAGGAATAATGCTATGGCAGTGCCAAAAATTGAAAAAATTACTCTAAATATGGGGCTTGGTGATGCTATTGGCGATAAAAAAGTGCTAGAAAATGCTATGGCTGAGCTAGCTTTGATTGCTGGACAGAAGCCAATTGCAGTGCTTGCTAAAAAATCGGTTGCTAGTTTTAAATTAAGACAAGGAATGCCAATTGGTACAAAAGTTACACTACGTTGTAAAAAAATGTATGAATTTTTAGACCGTCTGGTTAATGTTGCTATTCCTAGAATTCGTGATTTTCGGGGATTAAGTCCAAAATCGTTTGATGGCCGTGGTAATTTTAGTATGGGTATTGCCGAGCAAATTGTATTCCCTGAAATTGACTTTGAGAAAGTGCAGAAAGTTAGGGGTCTAGATGTTTGTATTACTACTTCTGCCAAGACTGATGAAGATGCTGAGCAATTACTTAGCGCTTTTGATTTTCCGTTTAAATAAATTAATGATAAGAAATGGCTAAAAAATCAATGATTAACCGTGATATAAAACGCGCCAAAGTAGTGGCTAAATACCAAGAAAAACGTCAAGCTTTGAAAAAGATTATTAAGAGCCCCAGTAGTAGTAATGACCAGCGCCTTGATGCAATGGTTAAATTACAAGCGCTGCCTAGAGATGCCTCGCCAGTTAGAATGCGTAATCGCTGCAATTTAACCGGTAGACCAAATGGGGTCTATCGTAAGTTTGGTTTAGGACGTACTAAATTAAGAGAACGGGCGATGAATGGCGAGGTTCCAGGTATTTGTAAATCTAGTTGGTAATTAAATAAGGAAAAATTATTATGAGTATGCAAGACCCAATAGCCGATATGTTAAGCCGTATTCGCAATGCCCAGGCGGTGAATAAAGCTAACGCGGAAGTCCCAGTTTCAAAAATTAAATTGGCTATTGCCAAAGTGTTCCTAGATGAGGGCTATTTATCCTCGCTTAAAACTAGTAAGGACAAAAAATCGCTTATTTTGGGACTAAAATATTATCAAAATAAGGCTGTGATTGCTTCTATTAAAAGGATAAGCCGTCCGGGCCTTAGAGTGTATGCTGGTTATAATGATATGCCTAGTGTAATTGGTGGTATGGGTATTGTGGTGGTTTCTACTGCCAAAGGTGTGATAACAGGCAAACAAGCTGTTGCTGATGGTGTTGGCGGTGAGGTTTTGTGCGAAGTTTATTAAATTTGGAGAATTTTTTATGCTAAGAATGGCACAATCACCAATAACTATTCCTGATGGCGTTGATGTTAATATTAGTGGTCAGAAAATAAAAGTTAAGGGCAAATTGGGGGAGATGAATTTAAAATTGCACGATTTTGTTGTGATTAAACAAGTGGATAATACATTGAATTTTGCCATTGGTAAAAATATTGATAATAAGCAAATTAAGTTTGCTTGGTCTCAAGCTGGCACAGCGCGAGCAAATGTTAATAATTGTGTAGTTGGGGTTAGTAATGGTTTTGAAAAAAGGTTAAACCTTGTTGGCGTAGGTTATAGAGTAAGTGTTAAGGGTAAAAATCTAGATTTGCAGTTAGGATATTCACACCCAATTATTTATCCAACACCAGAAGGTATTACTTTTGCAACACCAACTCAAACTGAAATTGTTATCAAGGGCTATGATAAGCAAAAAGTTGGACAAACTGCCGCTGAAATTAGAGCCCACAGACCACCTGAGCCTTACAAAGGCAAAGGTGTTTGTTATGTTGATGAGCAAATTTTTAGAAAAGAAGCTAAGAAAAAATAATGAATAAGTTATCTAAAAAGCAGGCGCGGTTAAAACGTTCTAGAAAGTTTAGAATGCAGAATAAAGCGCTGAGTAAAATTACTTTATCAGTGCATAAAACTAGTAGGCATATTTATGCCCAAATTATTGATGTTGCACAAGGCAAGACTTTAGCTAGCGCTTCTTCGTTATCTGCTAAATTAAAAAATGGTGGCAATATAGAAGCAGCCACTAAAGTTGGCGATTTAATTGCTAAGTCTTCTGAGAAGTCTAAAATTAAAGAGGTAACTTTCGACCGTGCCGGTTTTAAGTTTCATGGTCGTATCAAAGCGTTGGCGCAGGCGGCAAGAGATGGCGGATTAAAATTTTAACCAGAGGTAAAAATGGCAGAAATTGAATATAATGAAGAAGAGTTAATTGAAAAACTAGTTGCGGTACGTCGTGTGGCTAAGGTGGTAAAAGGCGGGCGTGTTTTTGGGTTTTCAGCATTATCAGTAGTTGGTAATGGTAAAGGTTTAGTTGGTTATGGCACTGGCAAAGCCAAAGAAGTTCCTGCCGCGATTCAAAAAGCGGTAGAACATGCCAAACGTTCAATGAAAAAAGCTGTGCTTAAAGATAGCACTTTGTATTATGCGGTTAATTCTTGTGTTGGCGCGGCAAAGGTTTATATGCAACCTGCTTCAGAGGGAACTGGGGTAATTGCCGGCGGTCCTATGCGCGCTGTGTTTGAGGCTGTGGGCGTACATAATATTTTGGCAAAGTGTAATGGCACTAATAATCCAATTAGTGTGGTCAGAGCTACTATTGATGGTTTAACGAAGATGGCAAACCCAGATTATATTGCAGCAAAACGTTCTAAAAAAGTTGGTGATATTTTAACTATTACACAACAAAAACACATAAAAGCAAGCGATGGCTAAGAAATCAACTCTTAAAATTACCCTCACCAAAAGCGTCCATGGTCGCTTGCCTAGTCACAGGGCAACTGTTAACGGGTTGGGTTTAAAAAAAATCAATCAAGTAGTTGAGTTAGAAGATACCCCTGCAATTAGGGGCATGGTTAACAAGGTTGCCTACTTATTAAAAGTAGAATAAGGGCTTTATTATGTATCTTAACACACTGAAAAATAATAAAAGTAATAGAAAGCGTGTTGGACGCGGCATTGGTTCTGGTTTTGGTAAAACTTGTGGTAGAGGGCATAAGGGGCAGAAGTCGCGTTCTGGAAGTGGTAGTAGAATTGGTTTTGAAGGTGGACAAATGCCTTTGCAACGGCGTTTGCCAAAATTTGGCTTTCGTTCTAAAATTGCCAAATTCAACGCTGAAATTACTCTAACAGAGCTTAATAAATGTGATGCTAATGAGATTGATTTAATAACACTTAAAAATAATAATTTAGTTAGCAAGCAAATTTTATTTGTTAAAGTTATTTTATCAGGCAATATTGAGCGCGCAGTTAAATTAATTGGTATTAGAGCAACTAAAGGCGCAAAAGACGCCATTGAAGCAGCTGGCGGTTCAATTATTGGTTAAGTATTATGAATACTAAAACGTTAGGATTGCTCACCGATGATTTAAAAGCACGTATTGTATTTTTGCTACTTGCTTTGGTGGTGTTTCGCTTTGGTACTCATATTACCATCCCTTTTATAAACCCAGAGGCGCTAGCCAGCTTGGTTGAGGAACAACAAGGAACAATCCTAGATATGTTTAATATGTTCTCTGGTGGCGCTTTGGAACGTTTATCTATTTTTACTTTGGGCATTATGCCTTATATTTCCTCTTCAATTATTATGCAATTAATGAGTGCAGTGGTCCCTTCGTTGGAACAACTCAAAAAGGAGGGTGAAGCTGGCAGGCGCACAATAACCCAATATACTCGTTTGGGCACAGTTTTGCTAGCAGTATTTCAATCTTATGGTATTTCTATTGCTTTGCAGGGACAAAGCGCGGGTGGAGCGAATTTGGTTACCAATACCGGCTTTGATTTTAGTTTAGTTACTGTAATTACTCTTACAACCGGAACATTATTTTTGATGTGGCTTGGTGAGCAGATTACTGAAAAAGGTATTGGCAATGGTATCTCAATGATTATTTTTGCTGGTATTGTATCAGGTCTTCCTAGTGCGATTGGGTCAACCTTATCTTTGGTAGGAACAGGCGAGCTAACTATTGTTTTGGTGATATTTGTGTTTGCTATGGTGTTATTAGTAACCGCATTTGTGGTCTTTATGGAACGGGGACAACGTAGGATAACGGTTAATTATGCTAAACGTCAACAAGGGCGCAAAATGTATGGCGGGCAGTCTAGTTATTTGCCGCTTAAAATCAATATGTCTGGGGTAATCCCACCCATTTTTGCATCTAGTATTATTTTATTTCCCGCAACATTAGGTGGCTGGTTTGCACAGGGTGAGGGTTTTATTCCTGACTTAATTGCTAGTATTTCCCCAGGGCAACCTCTCTACATTGTTTTGTATGCTATGGCTATCTTATTTTTTGCTTTTTTTTATACCGCTTTGGTTTTTAATCCTGGGGACATTGCTGATAATTTGCGTCGCTCTGGCGGTTTTATTCCCGGTATTCGTCCCGGTAAACATTCAGCGGATTATATTGATAGTGTTACTAGCCGCCTTACTTTTGCTGGGGCAATTTATATTACTGCGGTGTGCTTATTGCCAGAATTTTTGATTTTATATTGGAATATACCCTTTTATTTCGGCGGTACTAGTTTATTAATTATTGTAGTTGTAATTATGGATTTTATGGCACAATTACAATCACATTTGATGTCGGACCAATATGGTGATTTGATGGCAAAAGCGAACTTGAGGTAGGTATTATGAAGGTAAGAACATCAGTTAAAAAAATTTGTAAAAATTGTAAAATAATTAGACGCAACGGCGTAATAAGGGTAATTTGTAAAGACCCTAGACACAAACAGCGTCAAGGTTGACGATTATTATTGACATAATGACACCAATACAGTATAATCACTTGCCTTTTGAATAACAGAATTTTTTAGACAAAAAGAATATTATGGCGCGTATTTCGGGAATTAACATTTCAGTTGATAAACATATTGTTATCAGCTTGCAATCCATTTATGGTATAGGCAATAGTAACGCGCATAAAATCTGTAAGCAGAGCAAAGTTGGACCAAGCATTAAAGTTAGTAGCCTGAGTGATAAGCAATTAGAGAATATTCGCACCGCGGTTGCTAAGCTAGTAGTTGAGGGTGATTTACGTCGTGAAGTTGCGATGAATATCAAACGTTTAAGAGATTTGGGTTGCTATCGCGGTATTCGCCATCGCAAAGGCCTGCCGGTTAGGGGCCAAAGAACCAGAACTAATGCTAGAACCCGTAAAGGCCCAAGGCGATTAATTAAATAAAATAATTATGGTTCAAAAAAGTACTAAGAAAAAAACTAAAAAGCATATTACCGATGGCATTGCCTATATTAGTGCCAGCTTTAATAATACTATTGTGATGATTACCGACCGTCATGGTGGTGCGCTCTGTTGGGCAACTTCCGGTGGTAGCGGTTTTAGAGGTTCAAGGAAATCCACTCCGTTCGCCGCTCAAATAGCAGCCGAGAAATGTGGTAATAGCGCTTTGGAATTTGGAATGAAAAACCTAGATGTACGCGTTAAAGGACCGGGTCCAGGTCGTGATTCAGCAATAAAGGCTCTAAATGGCTTAGGGTTTAAAATCGGCACTATTGCCGATGTTACCCCCATTCCTCACAATGGTTGCCGTCCCTCTAAAAAACGTAGAGTTTAATAATGGCAAGATATACTGGACCTACTTGTAAATTAGCCCGCAGAGAAGGAATGGACCTATCCCTAAAAAGCGGGGTGCGTTCCCTAGATAGCAAATGTAGGTTAAGTCAATTTCCCGGTGTTCACGGTGTTGGTGCGCGTGGAAAAAAAGACAGTGATTACGGTTTGCAATTAAGAGAAAAGCAAAAAGTTAAGCGCACGTATGGTATTTTAGAAAAACAATTTAGAAATTACTACAAAGCTGCCAGTCGTAAGAAGGGTTCAACTGGTGAAAACTTATTAACTTTATTAGAGTCAAGGCTTGATAATGTGGTTTATCGTATGGGCTATGCAAGTACTCGCGCCCAAGCCAGACAATTAGTAAGCCATAAGGCCATTATGGTTAATGAAAAGGTGGTTAACATCCCTTCTTTTCAGTTAGGTGTAAATGATAAAATCGCCATTAGAGACAAGTCCCAAAAACAAGAACGTATTAAATTTTCTATAGAATATGCTGAGCAAATGGGTTTTCCAGAATGGCTAGAAGTAGATGTTAAAGCTTTATCAGGAGTTTTTAAATCAGCACCACAGCGCTCTGATTTATCAGCAGATATTCAAGAACATTTGATTGTTGAATTGTATTCTAAGTAGGATTAACTATGCAAACTAATGCCAAAGATTTTTTAAAACCCAGATTGGTTGAATCTGTTGAATTATCAACTAATTGTTTCAAAATTGTTTTAGAACCATTGGAACGTGGTTTTGGACATACTCTAGGTAATGCTCTTAGAAGAATATTGCTTTCATCTATTCCCGGCAACGCAATTTCAGCGGTTGCTATTGAAGGTGTTAAGCATGAATTCTCTTCATTAGAGGGTGTGGGTGAAGATGTGTTGGACATGCTACTTAATTTAAAAGAAATTTCACTCTCTCTAATTCGCGGTAAATCAGCAGAAGTAGTGATTGAAAAAAAAGGCCCTGGAGAATTAACAGGCGCTGATATTGGCAATGTCTCCTCTGATGTGGAGGTGTATAATCCAGAACATATAATCGCCACTTTAAGTAAAGATGCTAATATTTCTATGCGTTTATTTATTACTACTGGTATTGGTTATGATAGTGCCCTTACGCGAGAGCAAAATGAAGAATTAGCTATTGGTCATTTGGCGCTAGATGCAAATTATTCACCGATAAAACAGGTGAGTTTTACTGTGGAATCAGCACGCCTAGGGCAAAATACCAACCTTGATAAACTCAATATTAAAATGACAACTAACGGTTCGGTTGATGCAGAACAAGCCATCAAACGAGCCGCTACTATTTTAAAAGACCAATTAATATCATTTATTGAGTTAGAACCGGTAGAAGAAGTGCCGCCGCAGCCAACTTCAGAAGATTTTGCCCCAATTTTACTAAGTGCTGTGGATGAATTAGAATTAACGGTACGTTCTGCAAATTGTCTAAAAGCCGAGCAAATTTACTACATTGGCGATTTAGTGCAAAAAACCGAACAAGAATTGTTACGCACACCAAACTTAGGTAAAAAATCACTCAATGAAATTAAAGCGGTGCTAACGGATAAAGAACTATCACTGGGCACAATAATTGAGAATTGGCCGCCGATTGATTTGGTCTCAGAATAAGAGGTTAAATTATGAGACACAGGAAATCTGGACGCAAACTTAATCGCAATGCCGCGCACAGAAAAGCGATGTTTAAAAATTTAGCAGTTGAACTATTGCGTCATCAAACCATTAAAACCACTCTTGCTAGAGCAAAAGAGCTAAGAGGTGTTGTTGAACCCCTTATTACTAAGGCAAAGACCGATAGTATTGCCAACCGTCGCTATGTTTTTGCGCGCCTGAGAAATGATGAAATCGTCCATAAATTATTTACCCAAATAGGTTCTTATTATAATCAAAGACCCGGTGGTTATACCCGTATTTTAAAATGTAGTTTTAGACCTGGCGATAAATCAAAAATGGCGTATATGCAATTGGTTGGCTTGAGCGATATCATAGAACCAGTTGTTGATGAGGATGAAGATGACATTGTTGATGAAGTAGCAACAACTAGCACTGATGAACAGAAAAATAGCAAGTAAATATGCCAGAGATTAAGGTTAAAGACAATGAATATTTTGATGTCGCCTTGCGTCGTTTTCGTCGTGTTTGTGAAAGGGCTGGAGTTATTACCGATATTCGTAAAAAAGAGTTTTATGAAAAACCAACTTGGATTAGAAAACGTAAAAAAGCAGCTGCGATAAAACGTTTGCACAAAGAAATAGCTAGAAATAGACTTCATCACAAACGATTATACTGACCTACGTATGTCAACTCTAAGAAATCAGATAAGTGCTGATATGAAGTCGGCGCTTAAAAACAAACAAACTACCCGCTTAAAAACTTTGCGTATGCTGTTTTCAGCTTGTAGACAGCAAGAAATAGATAAACGTATTGAACTAACCGATACCGACATCATCAGCATTATCCAAAAAATGATAAAGCAACGCAAAGATTCACAAAACCAATTTACTCAAGCCAACAGAGATGACCTTGCCAGTGGCGAAGCAGAGGAAATTAAAGTTTTAGCCGAGTATATGCCAACACAAATGAGTGAAGCAGAAATTAATACCGCTATCACTACCCTATTGGCAAACATAGAAAATCCATCAATAGCAGATATAGGTAAATTAATGCCACAGTTAAAAACCAAATTAGCTGGCAAAGCCGAGCTCGGATTAGTTAATCAACTATTAAGAAAACAACTGGGCTAAAAATACTCAATATGCGAATGGTGCCTACACAAGGACCAAAGCCGCAGATACACTGATTAAAAACCGGCTACCACTGACAAAATAGCACCTTTATACTGACACTATCAGTGAGTTCGGATGGCTATTCAATCTCCAATGACGATTTAGCTAAGTCTACCACCAGTAACATCACACCAAAGGCAATTAGAGTTCTTAGGCTCATGGTTAGCGTGCTAGTGACAATTTAGTGCTTTCTAAACTAATGAACTCAACAGGGCAATATATCTTTTGCGGGCTCAGAACCAATCAGATTTGGCTGATTAAAAATTTTGAGCCATCTTTGGATAATTTTTGCGCCTTAGCTAGAAATCATTAAGCTATCAATAACGCTGGTATTTTTCACATTCGCTATTTTCTTTGTCATCTCTGTTGTTTGCTCTCTATCTTTAAGTTGTAACGTTGCCTGAGCAACAATAGCGCTATTGAACTTAAAAATATTACCCAAACATAAGCCGATTCTGCTGAAAGTAAAAACCAACCATATAGGTTAGTAAATAGCTTTCTATCTTTAGATGGTACTTTTAAATGTTCATAAATAGGCTCTAAAAGTTTATTAAAGTAAGTATCTCTATTATCAAGCATTTTTGGATCAAACTGAAATAACTTCTTATTCATCTCTTTATGTATCTGAGCTTGTCTAGCTAATGAGAAAAATAATTCAGCTTTTTTTCTTTCAGCTTCAGGTAAGCTTTGAATATGATTGTATAATTCTCCTGGTTTTGTATCTTTAGCTTTAAAGTGTTTAGCTAAACTAATAATATCATCAGTACTTGTAGATAAAATTGTTTCAACAGCTTCACGATGTAACGGTATTCCTTTTACATTTAAAGGAGCTAATCCTTGTTCTTCTAATGAAGTGCCATGTGTTATTATATGCTGCTCCAATATTGCTGCTCTTTTTAAGGCAGTATACATATCAATTAGATTTTCTGGTTCAGCTGCACTATAATTTATTAAAGAATCAATTACTAATCCAAGACTTTTAACTGCATTAATAACATAATTTACAGCAGCATTTCCTTCTGATTTATTTCTAAACCTAGCAGATACAATAGTATGAGCTATTCTATGAGCCATATTATCATTATAGAGTTTAGGTGTAAAATTAACTTCATAATCATTTAAATAATAACGACCATTATATTCTGAAATATCCATGTCTTTAGTAATTACACCTGTTAATTTTAAATGTATTAATGTTTTTAGTTCAAATTCTCTAGCATCTTTATTAAATTTTAAAGCATTGGCTGCACTGTGATATGCTATATTATCTTTTGGATTATTAAAAGGATCTACAATACTTTTAAATGTTTTACCATTAAAAACATTTGTAACAATTATTCGTCTATACTTATCCTTATTTGTTGTTGCATGTATTCCTACAGCTATTTTTGCATTTTTTAGTGTTGAAGTAACACCATCTTTATCTACTAAAATTAAAGAACCTGTATCATCTTTTTCAGTTTTTCCTTCTTTATTATAATAGATATTATAGTCTGAATCTTTTATAGCTAATTCTGTTACTCTTATATGATTCTTATTGAATAGCTGTTCAGTAAATTCTTCTATTGATAAGTCTTCTTTTCCTTCAGCTATCTGTTGTCTTATTAAATGATTTCCTTGCCCTATTCTATTATAATCAGAAATACTTTCTGTTGTATATAAATCAGGAGCATTAAGTCCTTGTACTCTAAACCCTTGTTCAGCACCTAAAGCATTTTCAAAACTACCTGAATCAGGATCAGGCAGAGAAATTAAATTTACAAATTCTGTAACAGGATTTTTAAGTCGTTCTTCTCTTTTCTCAGCACTAATTCTAGCTACAGCTTTTTCGTATTGACTAGTAACAGCAAAACTAGATTGTACTAATAAAATTAAACTGACTAAAGTCTTCATATTACATTCTCTTATTTAATTACAAATAACTGTATATCTTGGAAAAACTTAGTCAAAACCAACATAACCAAGATCAAAAATAACAGCATTCATTCTAGTGTCTTCAACTAGAAATAAAAGACCAGACACATTCAGTGGCGTGTGTATATAGTATACATCATCATTTTTACTTAAGTATAGGCCATTTCTCTCTGTAATTAGAGGGCGAGAAATAGCAAACACAACCAAATTTTCTATATCATTTAACAAACTATTTAATAGAACAAGGGATGGTATTAAACATTATATTAAATATCCCAGAAAGATAAAGTTATGGAGACTGCTTTTTGAGAGCTATTATTGGTAAAGATAGTTGTAAAATTCTCAAAGGTAAAAGTTAGGGATTAAAACGCATAAACGGCAGTCATCGTAATTTAAACAAAATATAACCTAGTCCTATCTATAAAAAATATTAAAAAAATTTGCTATTCACATATTATTGTAGGAAATGGTTCTATCACAGCCCAGCAGGCTTCATCACCGCCAAAGTACCTACCACTACACGTTTCCCCATATCTTGTGTGAGCAAAAGTAATTCTTTCATCTAATGTCGCCCATAAATATCCTCTCATATCAAACCTAATATGTGTACTATGGACACCATACCGAACTCTTGTTAAAACCATACCATTGTCGCTAATACCGTAAGGGTAAGCATACTGGTGAATATCCTCTGATGCGCTTGAATATTCACCTAAAAGCGCCATTACATCATAATTTAGTTGCATTATTTGTTTATCGCTAAGGTCAGCATAAGATAGAAGCATACTATCCGAACAATACTTGCGATAATCTTCCCCTCTTGCCTGCGCTTGTCTTATAACATCATTATAAAATTCTCTCTTACTTTCCCTAGCTTGGTCGTATAACAAATCAACAGGCACTGCTTGTTTAACAACACTTGGCTGTTCGCCAATATCATTAATAGCAACAATAAAATAAGAATAAGTAACACCATTTGTTAAATCAGTAATAGTATATGGACTTGTTACATCAGAGTGTTTACTAGTGGCAAAATCCTCATAATGCTGATTAGTAAGGCTAGTCCCTCTGGTGATATATAAATCATAACTGTCTGTATTTGCAGTTCCTTGCCAAAAAAATGTCAAGCTAGCATCACTCCTAGCTGCTACAACATTATATGGCGCTAGTGGGTTTTGTTCATTGGTTTGTATTGCTTCTAGACTTTGTCTTAAATGCTCCTTGACATCTCTAAACGGCACTAAGTTTTTGGTGGCTTGTGCCATTTCTAAAACTTGGACTATTTTTGAGGCGGGGTCACTACCTAAATCCATTAAAGTAGTATCACTATTATCACTCATCTCATTAATCTTAGCAAGAGTTTGGCTACTGATATTAATAGCATAAGCAATATCCCCATCATCATCTAGTGATTGTAGTAATTGTGCCATTGCAACAATTTTGGGGTGGTCAATAGCGCGCGTCTCACCCTCAGGTAATAAGTCTAATAAAGTAATAGTTGGTTTGATAGTGCTGGAGCCTAAGTTAATCCTGCCGACTGGGTCTCTGCCTAAAAAGAAACTAATAGCAAAGGCATCACCATCATAACTAAAACGTCCATTGCTATCGGTAACTTTAATATCACCAACATTGCCATCATTGAAAAAAACTCTATACTGCACCCCAGCAACTGGAGAGTCTAAAAACAAACCAGTTCTGCTTGTATTCTGGCTACTGCCACCGCAACCTAGCAACAATAGCACAGCTGATAGTAAAAGTAGTTTGTACATGATTTTTATTGTAATAAACTTAAAAACAAATGTCAAGTATTTAAGTTTTTGTACTAATAAAATGACAAAACCTATTGCAATTATTAGGTAGAAGCCCATCTATTATTGGTTGTGTTAGTCAAGGTGATATTTTTAGTGAGCTATTAGGCAATATTTATTAGGCAGTTGAAGGGTGTTTGTCTGTTGATATTGCTAACATTAAAATACCCCAGAAAGATAAAGTTATGGAGACTGCTTTTTGAGAGCTATTATTGGTAAAGATAATTGTAAAATTCTCAAAGGTAGAAGTTAGGGATTAAAACACATAAGCGACAGTCATCATATTTATACAAAAATATATTCTGGTCCTAATTATTGTAGAAATATCTGTGATTTGTGGTATATTAGATTAAATGCTATTAAAGCAGCAAGCAATATAGCTCAATAAAAATTTTCAACAGACGCGTCAAAGGTGGACGCTAATGAGTTCGGTGTTGTATTTAACAGCAAAATAGTATGAATAAAGAAATGAAAAATACATCTCAAAAGAAAGAACTGACTAAACAAGAATTATCACTTGATGGTTTAATCAGAAGTATTTTTATAGGTTATGGGCCTGAGGGAACAGAGAAAGCACAAAATGAAGCTAAAACAAATATTCAGCAATATTTACAAGGGGTTGCCGAGAAAAGCAAAATACCAAGCATGTATAATATTTTAACTTTGTATGACTCAACAAGAATGCTTAAAAGCGATGCTGATAGAATTTATAAATCTATTACTAACTTTGAAGAGACAAGCGATAAACCTCTTTTGTTGACACTTTATTCAAATGGTGGGGTAATAGATTCTGCCTATTTGATTGGACAATTATGTAGAGAGCGCTTTAATAAAAAACTTGTTGTATCAGTTCCTAGACAAGCAAAATCTGCTGCCACATTGCTATGCTGTGCTGGAGACGAGATACATATGGGAAGTATGAGTGAATTAGGACCTATTGATCCTCAGATCAATGGCTTACCTGTTTTAGGTTTAAAAGATTCTATTGAACATATAGCAAATCTTGTTAAGGAAATTCCAGAGTCGGCCGAAATGTTTGCCAAATACTTACATTATTCCATAAAGCCAATTGATTTAGGTTATTATGAAAGGGTTGCAGAGTCCGCTAAACAATACGCTGAAAAATTGCTCACTAGCAACCAAAATAATACGCCTACAAAAGCTAAAGATATTGCACATAACTTAGTGTATTCCTATAAGGACCATAATTTTGTTTTAGACAAAAATGAAGCAAAGAATATATTCGGGGGTAAAGTTGTCAAAGTGAACACCGACGAGTATAAATTTAGCAATAGTATTTATTCTGAAATTTCAGAAATTGAAAAATATTTCAAGGTTTTAAATTACAACTTTTACTATATAGGCGGACTTGATAGCAAGCCTGAAGTATTTAAAAAGCGTAATTAAGCGCTTCAACGGATAGCAGACTTTAACACTTAAGTTTTGATGTTAGGCACGTAGGATCACTGAAATCCGGTGTTATTGGAGTATTATCTAATTCTATAACAGTTGAATTTTTATAGCCATGCTTTAAAACTTTTTTAAGGTTCACAATATTTTTTTACTTTAAATGCCAAGTCAAAACCCTTTAAGCCATTTAGCACAATAGGTGATTTTTCATTTTCAATATGAATAATTGCCTATTGTGTGCCATTTAGGCATTTTAGCAGTGGCAATCTACCTCCTAAAGATTGGTAGTGCTAAAATGCCGCCCTTTGAAGACCGAGCCGCATTTTATATATGCGGCGAGGGCTTAGTTTGTAGTTTGGTGTTTTTGATTTTGGGGGATAGGGATTTTGCTTAGCAAAATCTACCCCTTACCTTTAAAACCACTTAGGTGGTTGCTGCCCTTTGAGCCATTTAAGCCATTTGGTCTAGGCAATACAATATAAATTGTTCTAGTACTTCAAAATCATTAGCTAATTGTCTAGCATCTATAGCCGCAGAAACACTTGAATGTTTGTTGCAATTGCCTTTTTTATGAATATCATTAATAACTTGATTAACATCATTTTTTTTGTTTCTATCTTGTCTATATAGCTGATTAGATTTACCTTTAAGATAAGCCTCAAAGCTTTCGTTAGCAGGTTTGCCCATAGCTGTGGATATTGATTCTAGAAATGACCAGCTGCCAACATAAAGTAAAATAGGGTGTTCTGATAATAATATCGTGCAAAGAGAGTAGTAAAGTCGCAAAAGCTTATTATTACCTGATTGTCCTAATTTTGCTTTAATTTCATTAGACTCCTGAATTTTATTAGGTATTTCAGGTCTTATAGGTGGGGGTGGTGGTGGAGTTAGTTTTGGTTCTGGTTGGCGGTCAACTGCATCTTGGGGGTCTGCATCGTCTATGAGAGTTAGTCTTGCTCTAAAGTTACTTGCTTGTTTAATTAGGTTAGGTTCTTCCAACAGCAATGTTTTAATCTTTTCGTAAACGATTGTTAAGTCCTCATCAAATCCAGTTTTTTGATAATTAACTATAAAATCATTAAGATGTATTTCGCCATAAATTCTTTGAGCGCCATATTTATTAATTGTACCAGTGATATTTTTGGGTAAATTGCGATGGATAGAGGTACCGCTAATTACACGCTTATTTCTTAGTAAGCGAATTCCAGGCTGTTTATAACTACCTCTTTGCATTAGGATAATAAAGCCATAAACTCTCTTACCATTGTATTGAAAATCAATATCCTTTTTCCATAAAATTTTATTACCACCTTTTTCTATTTCACGCTTACTATTAATTTTTTGTAGATATAAAGCGGGGTTGGGGTCTAAGAAAATACCACTTGGAATAGGTCCAAGCATTAAATTATCGTGAATTACTTTAATATTAACATTGGGGAATTTAACAAATGTTTCTAATAAAAAAGGTAAAACAGTATTTTTATAATAGTCTTCGTCTTGTTTACGACTATGATTGAAAATTGTGATCTTGGTATAATGGGCATTGTTATTTTCTTTTGTTAGTATTACTTCTACCTCGCTTGAATAACTTTGAAGAAGTCTATTTAGGTCGAACAATAAAGATAGTTTTTCATTGGAATCAATGACAGATGTTTCTAATTTCCAAGTATCAGAAAACCAAATAGCAGCAGACTTAAGCCCCATGCCGTAAATAGATAGACTGCTATTTGCATGTTGTTGGTTGGGGTCTCTACCCATTTTAATAGCTTGTTGTAATCTATCCCTACTTATTCCTGCTGCGTCATCTTCAATAGTAATAGTTTTTTGATTTGTATTGATGGTAATAGTGATGTTAAGATTAACATCCTCACCGTCCATTTGTTTTATGTGTTCCTTATTATCAATGAAAGATTGAATAGAATTATCAACAAATTCCGATAATGCTGTTTCTTCTCCATAAGATTGTTTTTGTAAAATACGATAAAGTTGCATTTCAGGCGCAACATTTACAGTAAATGATTGATTTTGATTTGTCACAATGCGCTAATTAAACAGAATAAGCCCTATTTTATCAAATAAAATTATGTGTAGCAATTTTTCTTGCAATGTGTGTATTTACTGCATTGCCTAAGGCTCTGAAAGCATGAGTATTATTATCAGGTAAATAAATTGATGCTTGTAATCCTTGTAGTGCTATTGCCTCTGCAATAGTAATATATCTTTTTTGGCTAGCAATAATTGGTATTTGAGTTGTTGTCATTGCAATTAGTGATGGTATTTTATATGGTTTGATAATTCTAATACCAGAAGGCCTAAATTGTATTATATGTGACCATATATTGCGTTTATCTGCCTCTTTAAAACCTTGCCATTGTATTTTTTGCCAACTTTGTGGCAATTGTCTAAATTGTTCTATTTTGTTATTTAAAAAGTCTTTATGTTTTTGATACAAGTTTCTCGTATATTTTATAGACGGGATGAGCCAATTTGATACCGAGCCTCTATTTTTATCTATATAGTGTGGTAATAGCGCATAAACCTCTTGCCAAGATTTACAATCCTTTATGGGCCGTCCCCATGCTCCTTGATAGTTTTTTATTTCATTTAGAGATAATTTGTTGATATTATTAATTGGATAATTTGCAGCAAACTCGCTGGTGATAATAGTATTACTGTTTAATTCATCTATATAATCAATAATATCTTGCCATAGATGCAAAGCATTTTCTTTTTTTATTTCAATTTTTTTAATATTAGTAATAGGTATATTTGCAAAGAATTTTTCAACCGATATTTTTGAATTATTTTGTTTTGAGGGCCAGCGAATTAATTTATTAATGCGTTTATGTTGACCAATAATAAAAACTCTTTTTCTATTTTGAGGAATGCCAAAATCAATAGGCGATAGAACTTGATAATCAACAACATAATCTAATGCTTGCAGCGATGATTGAATATAATGCCAGAATTTACCCTTATCAATCTTTAGAATATTAGGAACATTTTCAAGAAAAATATAATTTGGTCTATGGTATTTTACAATTCTAATAATATCATCAATCAATCTACCGGATTTTGAGCATTGGGTTCCGTTCATCTTGCCGGCAATAGAAAATGGTTGACATGGAAATCCAGCGCAAAGAATATCATGAGGCGGAACCTTGGATTCATTGATAAGTTTAATATCACCTTCTGGCCTTATGCCATAATTCTTTTTATATATTTGTTGTAGATTCTTATCAATTTCTGATGCAAATACGCATTCCATATCTAAATCTGAAAGCGCTTTATGGAAACAACCTAAGCCTGAAAAGAGATCAATAAACTTCATATTTTGTTATTTATTATATTAAATTATCTATTATAATACTATAAAAATATATTTTAATATAATATTTTATGAGAAAAACTAAAGAATTTAAAGAATTTATAAATAGGTTAAAACGATTTTTATCCGAGTCCGGCATAAGTCAAAACGCCTTATCTAAAAGGGCCGGTGTGCCGCAATCTCAGGTTTGTAATTGGGCTAGTGGCAAAGGTATGAGATATACTAAGAATGCAAAGAAAGTGATTAGTTATATTGAAAATTACCGCAAGGAAAAATCAAGCGAGTTTGAGATTTTACCTGAGCTGAGGCAGACCATTGAATTAATTACTCATGGTGATCATAAACGAGAAGAAATTCTGACAGACATCATTAAATCATTGCAACCAGCATTTAAGTAATTTATTGTTTTTATTGTAATAAATTATAAAGCGCAAAAACAACTCCAGTAAAACCAAATAACGCTCCCAGAGCAGTATAGAATAACTGTCTTTTTGCTTGTTTATTATTTAGGTCTAATATGTGTTTAATTTCTTTGGCTAGTAATCTTGATAATTGATTATCTTTGCTCTGGCATTGAGCAAGATAAGTGCGTATATTGTCAGGAATATTATCAAAAGGTCTTTCTTGTTCGTATTGAGTGATATAACTTTTAATTAGTTTTTTATGGACTGATAATTTATTGTTATTTGTTATTGAATCAGTATATATAATGTTCAAAATATCAAACATATCAATCCTTGGGAATAAGCCTGTTTTATTATTTAAAGCTATATGTTTGATATCATCCAACTTGATTTGATGACTGATTATTGCCTTTTTGATTTGAGTGATTAATTTATTTTTCTTAATTTCTTTTAGAGCTGTAATAAACAAAACAATTATTGCGCCGATTAAATATAGTCCTCCTACTAGAATAACAAATATATTTAACCAATTAGAATAATTATCCATCTTGGCTACTAAAAAATAAAAAAGTGCTACATTACTACAAAATAAAAGCCATATTACTACTTTTAGTAGTCCATCTATATATTGAACTATATTATCATTTATTGACGTAAGCTTCATTTCTTTTTAGTATCTAGAAATTCCAGTCTAAATGATAATCTTCTAATATTATTAAAAGGTAAAGCAACACACCGACTATTGATGTGTTATAAAAATTCAATACACCAAAACTTGGTGCATAGTTTTTAGATATTGATTTAGTCATAAATAGATAATACGATAATTTATCTATTTAGACAAACTATGAACTATTCAAATACCCAACAAGATGAACAAACAATCAGTCATATTAAAACCTTACTTAAGACTAATAAAAACTGTTTTTATAAACCAATTAGAATATTGGATGAACAAAGAGTGGTGATTGTTGATAAGGGCCCCATTAGTGGTGGTAAAGAGTTATTATGTCGCATTAATCATCAATTCTTAGGACATGTCTATCAAATGAAAAGAGAACCATGGGTTGAGAATTTGGGACCGGGGCAACAATGTTGGCTCGCTAATTTAATTGGTTATATAGGTGATTTTGATAGTCAGACACCGCAAGGTCTATTTGATAAATTAGGTTATGATTTTAAGGAGAACAACTTTGGTAGTTATTTCTCACCCATTGCCCAACTAAAAGATGATGTTAGTATTAGTGCTAATAGTTTTGAAGAAGCTTGCAAGGGGCTAGAAACCATTATTGGGTGATTTGATGATGCGCTACGTTATTTTGATGTCGCTAATATCGCCAACCAAAGTGGTATTGATATTACCGTACGCTACGGTCATTTTCATTGTGATAAGTCTACACCTATTTATAATGATGAACTAAATTTTTATAAAGTGACATTAGAGAAATATCAAGAGCTGGTTGAACATAAAGATGCAATAGCTAAACCAAGTATCGTATTACCAAAGGACATACATCAAATAATATTAAAGGAATATGACAAACAGATAAACGAACACAAGCGCACACTCGCGCTTACTAAAGAAAGTTTATTAAACGAATGGCCAGAAGAGCTGGTGCCTGATTGGGAATAAGGATTCGGAGGTTTATTTTGGGTTTAGCGTTTCTTGACGACAGTGAAGAATGTATTTAAGGTCATTATTTTCAATATCAGGACCACTGGGTGCGCTTAGACTGGGGCATGTAACAGTAATATCATTATTACCTTCCATAATAGCATTTTTTTGATAAGTCGTTTTTGTAGTTTATACTTATTAGGGTATTTCCATATTACATCAATAGATTTATTATTTGGTTTGTTGATTGTATAACGATAAGATGTATCTGTTCCATTTTTTTCAGTATCACTAAATGTATGAAGTGTTAATAAAATATAAGGCAGGTATTCAAGTGTTAATCCCACACAATTCCAAATTTGATATTTATTAGCTGTCTTACATAATTCATAAAATAGCTCTCCATTCATATACTTACCATGAATATTTTGTGTAGTTTTGAATACTTGTTTTAGGTTATTTAATTTACAAAATTCTGATTTAAGTTTTATACCATGTTTTTCACTAAATTTGCTATAACTTAAAAGATGATAAGCAGACCAAGGACAATTAGGAGGCCACCCACCATGTCTAAAGTGTGGCCTGACTGATTTAGAGTTTACAAAGGTAATTTTAGATCGACACAATGGGTAATTCAGTTTGATGTTTTGTTGCCTATAAGAATCCTCGTATTTATGTCTAAATTCGTCAGCTGTTAATAATACATTAACATTAGCTTGATATATGCTCATATATAATAATATTTTTTAAAACAACTTTATATTTTAGTAGTTTCAAACATTAGTAACATATTAACAACACACTAACTACTTTATAAATGCCACAACTACAAAATAAAAATGGTAGAGGTTAGGTTTAGAATCAATTAATCGCTACTTTAGCAACATTATCAGAAAAAATCAAAATTTCCTTGCCTTGCCTTGCTTCGAAAGCACTATGGTTTATCATAAATTTATTTTTCTTGAATTTATCATAAAGATTTTGAATATAAGAAACGTCATCATAAGTCATAACCCATTTTAATGAAGATTTTTCAAGAGATTTTAATAATTTTTTATGGTCTTTATCAATATAATGATTTAAATATAAAAATTTTCCTTTCTGATAATATGGCGGATCAAGAAAAATAAAATATCGAGTTCTATATTTATTTTTTTCTAGTTGTTTTAAAAGATTAATGCCGTCAAAATTTTTGACTGATATTTTATTTCTAAATTTTTTAATTTTTTCTAACCTTGAGATAATTTTATTTTTTGTAAAACGAGCCTGAATATTCCAAAATCCGGCTTGATCTATTCCTCCTATTGGCCCGCCTTTAATAATTCCCGAGCGGTTTGTTCTATTTAAAAATAAAGTAGCAACCGCTAAATCTTGAATTGACGACAATGGGTTATTGTAAATTTCTTTTTGTTTTTTCCATTCTTTAATATTAATATTTACTTTATTGATTTTATTAATCAAAAAATCAGTATCATCAACGGCAATTTTCCAAAATGAAAAAATAGCTTTATCCAAATCATTGATAATAATTTTATCAACTTTACCTGAAAACAATAATTTTAAAGAAGCTCCAGCTCCACCTGCGTATGGTTCAACAAGGATAATTTTTTCATTTTTGGAAAAATTTTTTTCTATTGTTTTCCACAAAAAACTCGCTAAGCGAGTTTTCCCGCCAGGATAACGAAGCGGGCTTAAAAAGCCAGATATTATTTTACTTTTTATCTCTTGCATTTTGTTTTTTTAAGTTTTGCTTCTTTATCTAAATCTTTCCAAAGAATCTCAAAAAACTCTTGAAGATTATCCCATTTACTTTTTAGTTCACTTGAGCTTGGTTGAGTCGTTGTTGAGTGGACATATTCATGAAAATTTTCTATTGATAAATAACTCTTTGGTCCTGTGGACGAACCCACTTTATTTATATTACTAAACTTTTGTTTTTCGTGTGCCTTATTTTTTAAACTCTTAACCACCCAATTAATCTTTTGATTTATTGTACTCCCCTTTCCAAATTCATGGCCATTCGTTTTTGCGTAATAGTCTAACGATATTTCTAAAAATACTCTAAAAAGTACTCCGACCGCGTTTGGCACAGCTTTTCTTGAGTCATCAATTAGTAAATCATCTTTCAATTCGCAATATATATTATTTATTTTTGCTTCTTTGGGACCAATTGGTAAAAAACAAGTTCTGGGTATTAAATAACTTCGGAGTGATGATTTAGGGGTGTCCCTTTTATTAGCGCTATTTGTTGAAGTGACAGAAGTTGATTTTTGGCCCAAAAGACCAGTTTCAGTTTGTTTTTTTATCTCGTCAGCAACTCTTTTATAATCATCTTTTGATATTTGTTCCAGATAACTCTTAATTTCTTTCGTATTTAAACGAGAAAACAGTTTGTCGTTGAATTTGCTTTTTTGTAGAACATCGAAAATGATGACTTTTAACTTTTTATCAAAATTTTTGTCTTGTATTTGTAGTTCATCGTTATCATTAAGACTAAATCCAAAAGCATGCCATGTAGATTTTTGTTCAATAAGCCTCCAAAAAGTTGTAACAAAGCCCGGACCTAAAACCCGCTCTTTTAATTCTTCGGGGAAATCCAAGTTTTTAATTCTTTTGGTAATCGCAACTTTTAATAATTCTTTTTGGTTTGCTTTTCCTCTGCGGGCATTGTGGTGTGCTCTTTCATTATCACCCCAAGAAACTTCATTATTGCCCTTCAAATGTTTTCTGTTGATATAACGAAACCCTTGTTCTTTATCCTTTGTTATTAAACATTCAAGTTCAAAATTACTATTTATATTTATTTTTGATTTTAATTCATTGAACTTATTTTTAAATTTTGCATCATCTGTTAATTCTGGATTATCCAAAAGCTTATAAACTGCAAGCCGACGATTCCCCTCCAATACTATATTTTTGCCGTTCAATTCGTAAACAACCAACTTTTCAAGCTGGGGTAAATCAAATTCATTTGTCACTTCCTCAGCTAATTTGACCAATTTAAAATCTTTCTTAGAAACAAAATATTCAATTAAATCCTTCTCCATTTTGTTGAAGTATTTATTAGGAAAACGGGCATTTTCATCCCAAAGAGAAAGATTTTTTATTGAAATACTTTTTTTTGTAACTTTATTTTCCATATTTTTTAAAATTTTGCTTCTCGCAGGTCTTGATAATCTTGTTCAACAAGTTATCTGTAACAATTTTGATTAGTAAAATTTACCCCTTATCCCTACAAATATTTGAGTGGTTGATGCTACTTGACTTTTAGTTACTCTGACTTTTTTAATTTTTAGGAATTACATCTATAAAGTTTCTAGTTGAATCTTTGATTTGCATTTTACCATGTTCGTCATTGGTTACTAATATTAGTTTACGTCTAGCGGACATTGGTTACTAATATTGGTTTACATCTGGAGCGAAATTAATATATTGTAAATTAAGTATAATATGCTTAAGATGAAGTACAATATGCTCAGAGCAAAATTAATATATTAAAAATTAAGTATAATATATTTAAGACGAGGTGAGAATTAAGTATAATAAACTTAAGACGGAGTGTGGTATATCTAGATTGGAGTATATGGGGGCAAGGCATGGATACACTATCAATTGCGCAAACACTAGAAGAAGCAGGCTTTAAGAAAGCAAAAGCTGTTGTTATCGCGCAACTACTAGACCGCCAAGATAACATGGCAACTAAGGACTTTGTGCATGCAGAAATCGCTAGTTTAAGCAATAGAATGTACATAGCTGCAATTACCTTGGCTGGTGTTATTGTTGCTGCAGTTAAGTTTTTATGAGTAACGCTTTCATTAAATAAGAATCAAGGAGACAATCAACAGTGATTGCGATTGCAGGGTTTGGGATGTATAAAACAATAGGGTCTAGTTTTACAGGTAAAGTGAGGTTACTGCCCCGCAAAGTCTAGCTTAAAAAAGTTGGACATATCATGTGTGAATTATGATAGTTAATTATTCGGTTCAAAGAGACAAAAAGAAAGGTAGGTAAGTGGGAGGGAATTTTTGCCTTCTAGGAATAAAAATTACCGTCTTTGTTTGCTGTTCTTCTGGGTTGTTTTTGTTGTTTGATAAATTTTTGGTTTTTATGAAATTGCTATTCGCCTCTCAAAGTCGTATGTTAATGTTGTATTGACAAACTGGTCCTCATCAATAAAACGGTCAAATTTATGCTTAATTTTTTGATAGTCTTTATCAGTGGCCTTTTCAGTTTGTTTTCTTGTGATTTGATAATGTTTAAGTAATTGTATAATTTTATTATTATATGCTGGAATTTGTTGGCTGAAGTTATTTGATTCAATAATGTGCTTTGCAAAAATTAACTCTTGCTTATTTAATGACCCAAATAATGATTGCCATTGGCTAATATATCCTGATTTCTCAAAAGTGCTACGATAAACTAGATAGGTTTCAGGCATATACAATAGTTCCATAAATTCATCTTCACCCTTGCCGTATGCTCTTTCAAAAAAACTTCTACCAGGTGGCACAATCCCTCTGGTCGCATTACTAATTGCTTGTATGGCTCTGATAAATTTTCTGTTCCAAAATTTTCCAATATAATGTCTGTGCTTTGCTTCTTCACCAAATAGTGGTATATACTTCATTGGAAATGAATAAATATGGATACTAAGTTCTTCTGATAAATCAACATTCAACTGCATTCGCCTGAATAGATCAAGTGGTTTGTCTTTAAAGTTAAATAATAGATAATTAGATAGTCTGGTAATGTTGTATTTAGCTGCTAATCTGACGGCATTCTCATATTTATTTTTTATACCGATATGGTCAAAAGCAATTCTTAGAGGGTAAATCGCTATATCACTTAATAGCTGCATATTTTCTTCAGTAATATACCTAGCATCCACGCCTTGATTAAAGTCAACATATCTTTTTTTAGGGATTTTATTACGGCGCAATTCATAAATATCCTTAATATCAGTATATGCGGCGATAACAGATGTTTTGGTTATTGTTTTTTTATTAAGTAGGTTATGGTGTTTTAAAATATTGTGAATTTCCGTACCAATTAATTTATTAGCATTCTTTTTAACAAAATTAGATAGAATAGTGAATGATTTATTGATATAAGCTACATCATTAATGCCTAGTTTAAGATTTTTAATAGCAATATCTAATTGATTGGGTTCAATAAATTTAGCATCTTTACTAAAACCCATATCTTTAATTTCTTTAATAATTTCAGGAAATTTTGGAGAAGCTAATACATTGTTATCCATCAGTAGCAAATGTTGTTGCTCGCCATACATTGTTTTAATATGGTTGAATTTATCCAGTGTTGGTACTTTTTCTTTATAAATAGGCTCTAATTTAGGCACAGAGCAAAAAGCGCATTTGCGCGTACATCCCTTAGTCATAAAAGTAAAATAAGCGCTACCGGTTGGATATTTATAGTTAATTTCGTCAAGAATTGAATAATCAAGTGGTAATTCGTCAATGATAATATCGTTATCATCCAAAATACCAGGGTGGTCCAATAAACCAGTTAAAGGTTCTATACCTGTGTCTTCTTTTAATTCTTTAGATAACAACGATGCTAATATGCCACCAATTTTAATATTATCAATACTGGTAGTAATTAATTTAGCCTGTTTTATCGCCTCTACTGTAATATCCCAATAAAAAGTAAATAACGTAGTGATATAAATTCTGTCATAGTTTAAGTATTGGTTATATTTTTTAGTTCTATATACATTGCTATATTGATATAAGATACCTTCAATGTACTGTTGTTTATCCGCATTGGAATCTTTTAATATTTTATTGAGTATTTTTTTTCGTCTTGTTTTGATAAAACTAATAATTAGTGGTTGTTTTTCAAGCCAGTTAATATTTTCTGAACCACCTAATTGTGATATACAAAGTGTTGCTAATTTATTGATAATAAACTCTTTGACGTCGCCTTTATAAAATTGAACATTATCATTTAATATGCGATGATAGGTGGCAATCTTCATTAAACCAATAGGTGGATATTTGTTTTTATACTTTGGCTCTATGAGCAGTATGTTTCTTGGTTTATTGCCAGACTTCTGCATATGTTTTAGACTTTGTAAATAAGTTTACTGGATTATTATATTGGTTGCATCGGCTATCTACTTTAAGAAATATCTTATCACATCCACATAATGATTTAAGATTCTGATACCAAGGCACCTCTGATTCACCATTTGCATAAGCAAATAAAGTAAAATGAAGCAATTTGCTACTCTTTGAGCCTAAATATGTAATAGTTGGCAGAAAGTGTGGAATAAACTTATAACGCCTTAAGTTTTCTTCTAATTGATTAATAATAAATAATCTTAGAATATGCCTTTTTTTATACTTTCTTTCTAAATTTCTACACCGAGTTAACTTACGATAACCTTGTGAATTAGGCTGCTTGAGAAAGTTATTCAATTCTTGACCGTCATAATTAGAGTTGATTGTGAGAAATAACACAAAACTTTTGATGCCTTGAGACTTTTGTTGGTATTCAAATACTTTATTGATAGCATCAAACTTGTAGGCCTTTTTAAAATTTCCTTGGTTATCAGTGTATTTAAGCGGTGAAGTAATCCGATTACAAAAATCCAAGTTATAAACTTTAATCGTGTTATTCTGTATGAACTCATTATTAGAATTATCTGTGCCTTTAAGAAGCACTTCTTCCAAATAACCGTCATAAACATTAAACTTGGTTAATTTACCTTGTCTTTGATATGCTCTTAATTTATTTTCAAGTTTAATAACACCGTATTTCTTTTGATTTGGATGAGAAGGTTCACCATACTTTCTACATTGAAATGCAATCACTTCATCAATATATTCCAGCCATTCCTCAATATCTTTTGCGTCTGGTGAAGGTAATCCCATGTAGCTTAATTTTAGTTGAGTATACTCACTAAGAAACTTAAGTAATGACTTACCCCAGTTTTTCCTGATATTTTGTTTATCTTCACTGTTAAAAGGTTGCTTAGTCATTATCACCTTCTATTAAATCTAGAATTTTTTGCTTTATGGTTTGTAGCATATTTTGATAATCTGCTTTAGTTTTAGACATTTCTACTAAAAAATCCGAATCAATCATACGAAATATGTCAATTGCTATCTGAGGTATTTCAACATCCAGATCTCTTAATATGCCTTCTAAATTCTCATAATACTTTTCATTAATGTTATCTGTAGGTATATCTTTTATTTTTGCGGCAATTTTAATTTTGTTACTGCTTGAATTAGATTTTCTCACTTTGCTTTCTGATTCTTTGATTAGCGCCAATTCATTAAGACTCTCCTGAATACTTTTGATAGTTGCTTTGGTTGATTGCAATAAATCTTTTGCTTGTTTAGTTTTTTCATCATTTGAGGCAAGATATTTCGCATTTATGACGCGCTTAGTATTATATTCAACTAATCTTAGGTGTGTCATAAATTTTACCAATTTACTAACATTCTTTTCGTATTCAAATTGTTGACCAAGTATTGATTTTAGCTCAGAGGTTGATTGCTTTATAATATCAATACCTTTGCTGTATCTTTGGAAGTTCTCTGAATTTTTATTATATTTATCAGCAACTTTCTCGAGCTCAATTTCAAATTTCTTTTGTAGGTTAGAAGGATATAACCAACTTCTAGAGGCGTTTGGCAATAATTTCGGATTAATGATGATAATCTCACCTGTATGGCGATTAAAGTGTGGGGCTGTTGCTTTTCCACCTGGTGCAAAATATTTGATAAGGGATGACCTATTGCCAATAGCAAAACCTTGTTTTTTTAGTATAAAACCCCTTAAGAGCTTGTTTAATATTGCCCGCCTTTCTGAATTAAGAACCCCCCAGGCAATGCCAATAAATTTTCGTTGGTGTCCAATAATCTCGTAATGTGGTTCTTGACCAGCACCATTATTAAAAATATTATCAGTATAAGGTCTAAATAATGATTCGCTTTTCCCAGAAATAGTTAGTTTTAGATCAATTATTTCAAATTTTGCGTCGTGCTTTTTGCAAATATCTTCTATTTTTTGTTCTATTTTTTTACCATATTTAAAGTTTGGGTCAAAGTGTAATGGCACTGCATCCTGTAGATATTGTTTTAGTTTTTCAAAGTCTAATAAACTATCAGAAAGTATTGGGTTTAACCCTGTTAATTCAACTGTGGTTCCTATATTAGGGTAGTCTTCTTCTGTAATTTCTGTCAATTTAAGACAAGATTCTAATAGTGATTGTAAACCCATCAATTCATCACTACTTGCACCCTGCAAACGTTTTGACTTTTGACCATCAAGTTCTAAGCGCATTTCTTCAAAATTAATGGCTAATTTGCTTGGATTATTATTTTTTGTTTTTGAATAAATTTCAAGCATATTGCACAAATGAAATGAACTGTATATGCCAATACCCATAAAACCAACATCTTTGCCAGGCTGTTTATCTGATACACCTAATCTGATAGCTCTTCTCATAGTATCGTAATCCATACCATCGCCATCATCAATGACAGAAACATAATCTTGTCCTACATTAACCCCAACTTTAGTAGCATTAGCATCAATAGCGTTTTGAATATATTCTCTAACAGCATCCCTAGGGTCTGGATAAATACCTTTAGTTAGAATAGATATGATTTCAGCACCAATATCAAACCTTGATAGTTTCATATTTTTTTTGATTATATGATAGCTCATTATGATACTATAAAAATATAATTTGATACATGGTAATCTAATAAATAATTATTCCTACTTATTAAAATTAAAAATTTATACTAAGCAACTTTACACAAGTAATAAAATTTTAAATAGGTAATAGCAAATCAAGTGTTGGTGTGGTGTGTTTTTTTAATTTTTATTTTATTTTATGGCATAAAGGCTATGGTTGTGGTTTTTGTTTAATAAATGGAGAAAGTAATATGAATAAAAGTGAGTTGATATCTGCTGTTGCTAGTAAATCAGGGTTAAACAAAGCACAAAGCGCTAAGAGCATTGATGCTATTATTGGGGCAATTACTGATGAATTAAGTAGTGGCGGTAGAGTTGTTATACCAGGGTTTGGGAGTTTTGTTGTTAGAAACCGCGCAGCTCGTGCTGGTCGTAATCCTCAAACAGGAGCAAAAATACAAATAGCGGCAAGTAGTGTGCCTGTATTTAAGGCGGGCAAAAGTCTTAAAGGTGCGGTTAATTGATAGATGGTTAAAATACTGTTTATTGGTGCAACCTTATTTTTATTATCAGGTTGTACTATAGATGGTTTTGAAAATCGCACAACCCCAACATGGCCAACACCATCTCATAATCAAGAAGAAATTGCCCATGTTAGACGAAATAGATACGACTGGCAACCAATACTTAACTATTCTGAAAGAAAACTTTACTGGAAACTTATCAACCAATGCAGTAAAAATAAAAATGGTATTGTATTTGCCCAAGTAAGTTTAGGCGAAATATTGCAACATAAAGATTATTCAGTCTATAAAGATGTCAATAGCAAAAGATGCGATTTTTGTATTACTGATAGAAATTTTAATCCTGTGGCAGTAATTGAATATCATGGTGAAGGTCATTATGGTGAAACTTCAAACTTGAGAGATACTGTTAAAAGGAACGCAGTGGAGAGTGCAGGCTTGTTATATTTTGCTATCACACCTAATAACATTGATAATCAATTACAGGAAATATGGCAACAAATTAATTTTAGACTAGGCAATGAAAAAGTTAGCTAAGCCAGTTTTTTAGTATTTTTTGTTCATTTATAAACCTTCTTAGCAGGTCCTGTTAATTTAATTGTATATGGTGGTTGATAGCGTCTGTTTAGTTAGATTTTTAATAGTGGTAATATCTAGCAATCAGTATATACTATTATCAAAAATGAATTTTATTTATAAGCAATTTAGATATAAGAATTAATAAATAAAGGTAGGACTATATTATGCAAAAGGGATTAGGTATCGCGGCGTTAGTATTTTCTATATTGGCAATTTTTATGCCATTTGGTATGTGGTTAACGGTTGTTGTTGCGTTACTTGCAATGTTTGCTTATGGCGAAGGATTTGGGTTTGGGGTGGCAGCTATTGTCATCAATTTAATTAATTTATTGTTCTTATCGCCATTTATTTGGATTTATTTTACAACGATAGCAATATTGCCGATAATTTTAATAGGTGTGCAAATTATAGCTCTGATTTTCTTAATAAAGAAAAATAAGGGTTTGGCAGTTGATGCTCCATCTAAATAATGCGTTGATTTACTGCTTGTCTCGTGGATTAAATGTTGTCTATTCTTGGCGTTAATTTTGTCCAAATTGCTACAATAATTTAAGTTTTTTGTTTTGTTCGTATTGAAGATTCCCAGTTCAACCAAGATAGTTTTTCTCAGTTTTATAACTACAGTGTTTAATCTTGATATAGTTTTTTGTTTGCTATATGCAAATCAAAAATATAAACTATTTTAGTGTAAAAAGTATTTTCCAAATAGGTATTAATAAATACATCAATTATTTTAAAATTTGGCTATTTACTTTACAGCATAATGATAATATGACTTTTAAAGATAAAATTATTGAACTAATAGACCAAAGAACCAAAGAATATAGTGATCCATCAGAACTTAATAGAATTGATGCTGATTATAAGGGGGAGTCAAAAACTAATAATGATTATAGAGGTAGGCAATTATTAGAATTATTGCAAAATGCTGATGATGCCGAATCAAGTGAGGTTTCTATAGAACTTAATGAACGAGACCAATTATTAATAATTTCTAATTTGGGTGAGCCCTTTACTAGTGATGGTATTAAATCTTTAATGTTGGCAAATCAAAGCCCAAAGAAGCTCAATAGTTTAATAGGTGATAAAGGGTTAGGATTCCGCTCTATTATAAATTGGGCAGAAGAGATAAGAATTAATATAAATGGTTTAATTATTAGATTTTCTGAAAAAATTGCAAAAAGAAAATTGGAGGAAATATCACAAAAAGCAAAATTTAATGAAAAACCAAAAAAAATGGCAGTTTTGGCAATTCCTGAAGTAGAAGAGGCTGAAGAGGGCACACAAAATAGTTATTACACAACTGATATTATTATTAAATTTAAAAAAGATAATTTAGAAGATATTGAGAAACAGATTAGACAATTAAAACCAGAAATAATGTTGTTTCTAAATCATATTAAAAAGATTAATATTAGTGTAAGTGAAGAACAAGAGGAAAAATTAAAACCAGAAGACTGGGAAATTAAAAATCTAAAAGGCACTATGCCAGATAAATATTTGACAGAAGAAGATAAGGAGCAAAATAGAAATGAATATTATTTAGCAATAGCTTTTAATAAAGAGCTAAGCAATAGAGAAAATGATAAGTTGTTTGCCTATTTTCCAACTAATATTAAGATAGATTTTCCATTCATTGCCCACGGCACATTTGAACTAAACAGCTCAAGAAATGATTTAATTAAAAATGATAAAAATATCCATATACTCAAAAAATTAGTATCACTGATAATTGATACTGCATTAAGTATTACCGAAAATAAAGTTAGCTATCAAGCTTTACAATTTCTTGAATTTAAGTATTGCAATGATAGATTAGGAGAATTGGAATTTTATGAAGAAATTGATAAATCAATAGAGCATGATGAAATATTTCCATGTTTAGATGGTAAATATCGAAGTAAATCAGATGTCATATATCATAATTCGCTATCAGAGTTTATTAAGGATAATGATTTTGTTAATTTGTTCCCAAATTTATTAATTCCTCATGATAATAGTTTCAATTTAAAAGAATATGATTTAAATTGTGAAATAAGTATAGAAAAAATTGATGAACTAAGCTCATTAATTCAAGATATGGACCTTAGAGTTGAATTTATCTATCTTCTTGCTGAAAAAATTAAACTTAATAATCAAAAAATAGCTTGTTTAATCGATAATAATAATGAGTTAACTAGTACTGATGAAATTCTTTTTACCCCACCAAAATTTGAATTTAAGATTCCAGGTTTTGTCAAAATTAAATTTATACATAAGGAATTATTTAAAAGACTTATTGGTAAATTTTCTATTAATTCTTCTGAAAAAGCTCGTGATTTACAAAGGATATTAAAAGAATTTACCACTATACAAAGTTATGAGCCGGCCCAAGTATTACAAAAAATAGTTACTAGCACAAATACTGAACTTAAAAAAGAAAATGTCAATCATATTGACATTATCAATGAAATGGTAAATTCATTGTTTGAAAATTATCAGCATTTGGAAAATACTAATATACCAAAAGATATAAAAGTTCAGCTTATTAATAAAGATAAACGTCTCTCAGACGCTAAAGATTTATACCTATCAAAAAGTTATCCATCAGGCAAATTAACAGAGTATCTTTTTGCTGATGTTTTTGATAAAAGTCAATTTTTAGCAGATATTTCAGTTTATGAATTAGATAAAGGTGATGCTGATGTTGAGAGGATAGAAAAGTTTTTCTTATGGCTAGGCGTTAATCAATATGCTAAAAAAATTGAAGTTGAGGAAATTATTAATCAATATATACCAACACAGTATATTTCACTTGTATTTTCAGATAAAGACCCTCTAACACAGTATATTTCATTTGTATTTTCAGATAAAGACCCTCCTACAAATTATAGAGATGCAAAAATCAAATATACAAAAATAGAAGAATTTGAAAAATGTATAGCTAAAATGTCTTTAGAAAAAATTGCTCTATGGTTTCATAAAGATAGATATTTGCAATACCAACTTGATGATGAAAACCATAATGATGAATTTCTATATTCTGAGAAAGGTGAGTGGATAGGTAAATACTATCACAAATATAATTGTTTGTCATATATCAAACACCAAATAATATCGTCACAAGTCTTTAAAGATTATTTAATAGATAATAAAAATTTGACTAAATTAATCAATAAGCAATCTTTTAATTACAGCAATATACCCAGTGAATTTAATATATCTCAACGTGATATAGAAACTACTTTACTAAAGTGTGGAGGTGTTAATAAATTTGAGCAATTGTCTTTTGATGCTGTTAAGAGAATATTACAAGAATTACCAGAAAAATCTCCAAAAGGAGATAATGCACAAACAATTTATAAATTATGCATTAAACATTTTGAGAAGAACAAAGGGCTTCAAGATTATGATCTTTCTAATATTAAGCTATTTGGAACAAAAGGAGAAAAGACAGACTATTTCCCAATAGAAGGTATATATTATAATGGAGGTATTAAATTACCTAAAAAACTTGTAAATTCATTTGCGGTTTTAAAATACCCTAGAAGACAGAATACAAAAAGCGTTATTGAATTTTTTAAGATAAAAGATTTAAAATCATTAGAAATTGAAATTGATGATAATAGCATAGAAATAATTAAAGATCTTACAGAAGAATTTCAGTCAACTATTAAGGAGATTAAGCCATTTATTTTAGCTTATAGATTAAAAGACATAGACTCAGACAGGGCTAGTAAATCTGAAGTATCAAAGCTTAGTGATGTAGAAATTGCTTTTTGTAGCAATGCTCAATATACAAGAAATGGTGAGGGGTTTGAATTAAGCAATTTTGATTATACAAAACACAATGATAGATATTTAATAAAGATAAATAAAGACATTACATTAGCTAAGTTAAAAAGTGATTTTGACTTCCAAGAATCTTTTGCAGATATTTTAGGTATCGTATTTGATATAGAAGATACTAAGATTTTTAGAGACATAGTTAGCCAAGATTATGAATATATTGAAAAGTCCATTAAAAATGATATTGGATATGAAAAACTTGCAGAAGCAAGAAATTTACTAGGCATCTCTGATGAATATTGTTCTTTTTGGGGTGCAATATATAAGAGTTTAAAAAAACAACCTGAGTTTGAACTTATTCGTGATAATTCAAGTTTAATAATCGCTGATTTAAAAATAGCTAGTATAGATATAACAAAAATAGATTATAAAGATTTATCAGATATTAAAACTTGTGAGTATTTAAAATTGTTGTTTAAAAAATTGCAATTATCTGTCAAGCAGTTTAATGATAAAGCTTACTATCGATTAGATTTTTCAAAGTACCATGAAGCAAAGCTTAAACAATGTTTAAATGATAGTTTATCAAAATTTAAGAAAAAGGCATATAATTGGTGTGAGATAAGGGACAAACAAGAAAGCTTTCTTAAACTTGTCAATGAATATGAAGATATTAATATTGCCAGAGAGTCAGAAAAACTAAGAAATGAAATCGATATAAATTATCAAATAAATTACCAAACTATTGTAGATAAATTAGTAAAAGACATTGTTGACTTATCAGAATGTAGAGCAACTAGTAAAAATGTTGAACAAATATATAAAGAGAATAAACAAAATATCAATTTTGAAGATTTAGAAGGAAGACTAGAAATTATTAGTTTGTTGTATTTTAAAGATGGCTTGTCCAAAGTTCAAGCTTGGTTAAAAGAAAAAGAGAATGAAGCAAATATTAAAGCGCTAAATCGTCAAGGTAGCGCCAAAAATTTACCAATTATTGTCGCTCAGTTATCTAAACCTATCACAAATAAACAAGTAAGTGTCACCTCACATAATGGTGGTTTGTATAATTCGCGAATTAATAAAAACAAAATTAATGTAGGCAAAAAAGCAGAAGAAAAAGTATATAATGCTCTCGTAGCTGAACATGGTAAAGATAACGTTCACTGGGTATCCCAAGTAAATGACAGTGCTGGCTATGACTTAAAGTATAAGGATAATGGTGAATGGAAGCGTGTGGAAGTTAAACGTTACTCAAACAATCAGTTTTTTATGAGTGAGAATGAAAAAGAATTTGCAGAAAAAGGCCCTAAGCCATATGAGATTTTTTTAGTTGGAGATGATGAGATACGTAAAATACCAGATTTTAAGAAAGAAAATTTCTTAATTACCCCCACAGAGTTTCGTTTTGAGTATGAATTACATATAGATGAGCAAAATAAAACGAATAATACCTAAAAGTAACTCTTAAACTTAAATATATCATTTTATTACGTCTTAACACTTATTTATGGTTATAAAGAAAAATAATTTTCTTTCTATTTATCACATTTAGCAATAGACAAATCAAAAATAGTAAAAGAAACATTGGTAGTGCTAAGCAAAATATACCCGCGAACCCTATCTCGGAAAGACTTAGTTAAAAAAACCGCATTACAAATTATTAAAAAAATGGAAATAAAAGCATCTAAAACAGTGTCAATTTGTGGTGTACAAATGGTGCCGACACACGGACTCGAACCGCGGACCTACTGATTACAAACCAACAACCACAATAGTGAGATAACAGACACTTCCCCACTATTATAATCAAATTTTTATATTATGCAACTTTTTTTTAAAAAATTGATTTATTTAGAAATAGCTACCACGAATTTGTTTAATTAAAGCAGTTCTTGCATTCTTCTCATATCCTCCAAACGAGGATGGACATAAGACAATGTTACCTCTAAACTTGTATGCCCTAATATTTGCTGTAATGCTTTGATATTGCTGTTAGGATGATTAGCAATATTGGTTGCCATTGTATGTCGTAGTCTATGAGACGATATTGGTTTGTTTTTAGCCAAGTCATTATAATCTTCCTAAGCCTATAGTTAAAAAATCACTCTCTTTTTTGTAATGTAGGCATGTGCCCATAATATCCTCCTTGTTTTTAGATAAGTTAAAAAACAAAGGATACATTGACCCAACAGGGCAATGTATCCCCTGCGGGTTTGGAACCAATTAGATTTGATTGGCGTTATTCAATTTACAAACATCAACAATAGAGTTTAATCACTCATTGTTGCCAACTTGCAAACCAGACGACTTGTGTTTGTGCAGTTGGTATTGCTACTAATAAGTAGCGGCTTAGGCAAATTATAGCATATTATTATATCTGGTAAGTCACCTATCATTTTGTCTAAATTGTGATATAGCGATATTATTATCTTAATTTACTTTTTTCTATCCAACAAAATATATGATAATAGATAAGACAAGATAAATATATCACAATAGTTACATCTGTTAAAAGGTTTTTTACAAAAATTAGATGGTTGTGTTATAATATCGTTACATGAATTTTTTATGAATTGCATTATGGCTTCACTAACTAAATTAACTAAACGTTCAACTGTGTATTTCAATCCAGATATGCATAGAGCGCTAAAATTGAAATCTTTAAAAACATCTCGTTCTATTTCTGTTATTGTGGACGAAGCATTAACGCATAAATTACGTGAATCAAGAGAAGATATAGAAGATTTACTAGTCTTTAAAGATAGAGAACATGAACCCAATATATCTTTTGAATCTGTTGTTGCGAGTTTAAAAGATGAAGGCAAGATATAAAATAGAGGTTAAAGTTTCTGCTAAGAAAGAATTAAGAAAAGTTGCTAAAGAATATCTTATAAAGATTATTAAAGAAATAGATAAGTTAGCTGGCAATCCATTCCCTGATAATTCAATTAAATTATCAAGTCAAGGTAAATATAGACTTAGAATAGGAAAATATCGTGTACTATATAGCGTGCAGAAGAAACCATTGACTATATTCGTGGTCAAAGTAGCACACAGAAAGTCAGTTTATAAATAATACTTTTAACCCCTAATTCATCAATTTTTGCTAATTACTGATTACTTAAAGCGCTATCTTTCGGTGCTTCATCCGCAGAGGATGTTATCCTTTTCTTACCGGTAACCATAGTAATCAGAATAACGCCGCCTTTGGTAAATATAACTGAGATAATGTTTGAATTTTGCAAAATCACAATCTTCCCTATCATTATAATCAAATTTTTATATTATGCAACTTTTTTTAAAATTGATTTATTTAGAAATAGCTACCACGAATTTGTTTAATTAAAGCAGTTCTTGCATTCTTCTCATATCCTCCAAACGAGGATGGACATAAGACAATGTTACCTCTAAACTTGTATGCCCTAATATTTGCTGTAATGCTTTGATATTGCTGTTAGGATGATTAGCAATATTGGTTGCCATTGTATGTCGCAGTCTATGAGACGATATTGGCTGGTCAATATTATTGGATACTCTTTTAAAGAAGTTTGAAACATTTTCAACATTCATAGTGTCTTTAATCATTCTTTTAGAAAATAGAGCTAAATTAAATACCTGATCATTTTTTGTTAAATTAGGGTTTACCGCCATTGATTTTTCTTTGAGTAATATTAGATTATTTATATTCTTGTCTGTGAGGGGTAGTAGTGACTCTCTTTTAGTTTTTGAACCTTGAGATGATAATTTAATAGTCGTATTCTTAAAATTAATATCACGCCATTTCAGGTTCACCAGCTGTCTGCGGCGTATTCCGGTATAATACAAAATATTTATTACAGCAGACCAAAACCAACCATTATCAATATAATTGCATAAGTTAATCGCACTAGCTAGAGTTTTTTTGCTAATAGTTTTAGGTTTGATACGATAGATAGGAACGCATTTTAGTTTTTTAAATGGATTTGCTGATAAATAATTAAATTCAACAGCAACTTCATACAATGCTTTCATTTGTCGTAAATAACTATTAAAAGTTGTTTTAGTTGCCCTTGATAGTATTTTATCTCGCCACTTAATCAATTGTTCATGTTTGACATCAATATTTGTAATGCCGATATCACGACTATAAATTCTAAGTAATGAAGTGTAATTTTTTATGCTAGCACTACTTGGTAACCTTTCTGATTTGTATAAATTGAATAATTCATTTATTGATAATTGTTTTTTCATAGTATATTACTTCCTTCATTAAAAGAGCGCACATTTTAAACATACAATAATAATTTTGAGATAATTTATTCATAAATTTTTTATCAGAGATAATAAAACCCGCCTTTACAGCGGGTTTTATTGAAAGTTTATTTTCTAGCAGCAAGCAATTGTTTGGCAAGTGCCATCTCAATGCTCTCTTCCTGAGTATTGAGTGAATCTAGTCCATTATCAGGAATATCGCCCGATGTAGACTGGCTTATCGCTATTTTTTTGCCCATTAGTTGTTGACATGAAACTTGCGCGGTGTCCTCATAAGCCAAAAAAACTACTTTGACATCATGCTTCTGTCCAATGCGCCAACTACGTCTTGCAGCTTGTTGGACTGTATAGACATTATAACCTGTTTGCATAAAAATGATTGTTGGGAAATCAAGCAAATCTAAGCCAGTTTTCACTAACTCAGGATTACATATCATTACATCAATATCTTTATCAACTTGTTCCATAATCCAATCTTCACGTTTATCTGTGCTCACACTTGAACGCAGAATAGCGGTTTTGATTGAATTATATTCAAACATCCTTTTTATACGAAACGTAATATCGCGTTTGCCGGTATAAACTGTATAAACCAGCACTCTGCGACCTTGTTGTTTTTCTTTTTTGATGTAGTTAATTAAAGCCTCTTCCTTAGGGGCTGGAGTATTATCATCAAAAATTGCTTGTTGAGAAAACAAGATATTACGTTCTCTAGGATGTATGACAATTTCATCTGCAAAAGCTGTGTCAGACCATCTTAATAAAACATTAAGAACAACGCCTAATAAGCTATTATCACCCGTTGCTAAACAGCGCTTCATTTCATCACTTAAAGTAGTTGACATATTGGCATAAATTTCTTTTTGCTGATATGTCATTGGCACGTGGATAATCTCCTCATTATAACTAGGCAATACACTTTGTCCAATATCCTTTAGTTTTAGAAATGCTGTAATTGGCAACACGTGGTCAACAATGCCTTTTGGGCCAAAACCAGGGGCTTTGTGAGTTCTAATGTTAATTTTTTTGCCCCTTGCGGTTTTATGAGCACTACCCTCAGACTCCTTAAACACATCTTTTAGCACACCATGTTCACGCATAAATGCCATTGAGGCGCTACCTAATGAATTATTCTTAGGTATATAGCCACAATCTAGCATTTTTTGCGGATTTAGTCTCCAAAGTAAGTAAAACAAGTCTGAAGCATAACCACCCATTAGGGTGCCTGTTAGCAATAGAGCTTTTTTGGTTTTAGAAGCTAGCACTCCCATTGCTTGACCTTGAGCCGAATCTCCATTTTTGTATTCATGCCCTTCATCAACAATGAGCAAATCAAAGAAGTTATTAGGCAAATAACGTTTAATAAACTCTGTTGGTTGATAACCGCCTTGTCCAAAACCAAACTCAATTTTTGCAAGCGCTTTTTCAATACGCATAGCTTTTTTATCTGAAAATACTAAATTACCATTATCATCAAGTAAATTAACAAATTCATAAATGTTATCAGCTAACATATTTTGTATAGTCTTCTTGCCGAATTGAGCTAATAATTTATTAGCAGTTTTTTTACCGATAGTTGGGATTTGACACAGCGCTTGTTGCAAAATTTCTTTTTGCGTGAGTGTTTTTTGTCTTGCTCTATGCAAAGTCCAAAGAGGGGAATTACAATATTTGCAATACATCCTTTTATCAGTATCAACAATAGTGCTGATAATATTACCGTCATTATCACGTTGTGGTTTGTAGCAATTTGGACAAACATCAGACCTAATTAAAGATTTTAATTTACCTTTTTTGCTATCATCACCATTATCATCATGCTCATAGTATTGAGGAACTAAGGTTTTAGCAACAGATTGAGACCAGTTAAACCCCATGCGCATTCTGACCCTACCCATAATATAAAATGTAATAGCTGATGATTGCTTATACAAACCAGCCTCTATATCCACTCTTAACTTAATAAGCTTAGATAAAGCGTCTGGGCCGTTTAAAATCACAACTTTTGCATCAGGAATAGTGTCTAATATTTCTCTGCGCCACTTATATACCAAGTGTGGTGGTGCAATAACTAAACTTTTACTCAGCCCCTCAACAGCTGCAATTGCTGCTATTGATATTGCCATTATGGTTTTACCGGTGCCCATCTCGGCATTGATAACACTTGCTGGCTGATTGTGAGTAAAAAGCAATGAAGCAATACTAGCAACTACCTTGCTTTGTGCATCAAATGGCTGTCTTGATAATTTACTCATAACATCATCCCAATACTTAGGATAATCACCACTAAACAACGGTGGTAATTGCTTTGCTACTTTATCAATTAAACCATCACCAAAATCACTAACAAATTGTTGTAGTGATAGTGTAGAGTTGCTTAATTGTTGTATCTCAGGTTGTTGATTTTCATCAAATGTTGTATTCATAACATACTCCTTGTTTATATTGATTAAAAAGGAGTGTATTTACCCTTTTAGGATAAATACACCCCAAAGGGAATTACTTAGACTTGTCTTTCTTATCCTTATCATAAGAAGGACAAAACATAATGATGCGACCTAATTGGCGCTTATGTCCAAAACTAATTAATAATTTGATATAGCTAGTGATAAGTTTTAGTAATAATTCAATAATTAAATCAAATAAACCAAAACTGCAAATCAGCATTAGAATTTTTACACACCGACAGGCGTATAAAAAAGATTTATAAAACATAACACACCTCCTGTGAGTAAAAAAGAGGGACGTGTTAATCCCCAAAGGGTTAACCAATCCACCCTTTAGGTTTAAAATTAACAAAAATTGCTCCTATCATTTACTTAAGGCAATAATTATTAAGTCTTTAAGCTAAACAAACATCAACAATGAACCAATTGCTCATCGTTGCCAACTTACAAGCCAGACGACTTGTGTTTGCACAGTTGATATAAGCACCAGAAGTGCTTTAAATTTGTTATCACTAGTATTTCTAAAATATACTTTGGGTAGTATATTTTAGAAATGCCCCTATTAAATAGGGGCAGAGCATTTGATAGTAATAAATTACCTAATAGTAATTACATCGCCAAACGAATCACTGTTTTTACTAAAATCAATAGCTTTTATAACCGGCACAAATATATCAGTTTGTGTCCTTGTCTCAGTCATCTCGCCAGATTCTTTTAAGTGTTGTTTCACAGTTGTACGCTTATCCTTAAAGGTATTGCCTTTGACAAATAAACAACGACCATCATTTGATACAACCTTACCAGAAATCTTGCCAGCTGCTAGGCTTAGCCCAACATGCCAATCAGATAGCCTATTAAGTGGCCTATAAACATTTGCATTAATACTTGAAAAATACGAAGAAAAACTATTCCATAAACTTTTCTTGTTTTGCAATTGCTCAAATAACTGGTCCGTATCTAACTCAATTTGGCGAATCTTTAGCTCAGTTGTAGACAGCGGTATTGCATAATAAGATGCTTCTTTTGCTGCATCATCATTTAACACCGGCAAAATACTGATATCAGTGGCCGCTTTTAACAATAAATTAACTATTGCTCTATTCGGTGTTGCTGCCTTTTGGCGCACACCAAATAAAACAATTTGTTTAAACCGTTGTTCTGGTGCTGCAAATAATGAAACATTTTTAAAATGTGATGCGACCATATTTGCTAATTTTTTATCAAATGAATAATGAGGAATGATTAATACCATAACACCGCCAAATTGCAATAATTTGTTAGTATTCTCATAAAACATCACCTCATAGCGACTAGCACTAGATTTATCAGACAAGCCATTATTATCAGACAACATTCTGCCATAAGGCGGATTTAAAAACAATAAACCAAATTGACGAGCTGGCATATGGCAATTATTTAGATTACCATGTGCTATAGTATCTAAGATGGACATTGATTTAGCGTGATACGCTCTTTCTTTGTCTATCTCAATACCAACTGTCTCAATTTTGTTTTTGGCACTACCTAAATAATTGCTTAAGTGGTTTTTACATTCTGCCAGTGCAGTGCCTTCACCACAACAAGGGTCTAATAAACGCACAACGCCTTGTTTGTTTTTATTACCTTCTGCATCAAAACCAAGTCTGGCAATAATGCCAGCCATAGTTTTTTCATCAGTTGGGAAGTAACCATTTTTAGCGAAGTTTCTCGCTAGTCTTTGGAAAATTAAAGCCATAATTATCTCCTTAATTAATAGTTAAAGTTTGGTTTTTAATCATTGCTGATATTGACTTTTCAAAATCATCAACTTCTAAATTAACACTAACAGCATTAATACCATAACCACTGATGTGATCCACATATCCATCTTCATAACAAATAGAGAGTACTTTTTTTTGCCAGTGGTCAAGCAGTGGTATGGATGATAATTCTTTGACAAGTGTCCAGAGCTGTGCATCAGAGATAACATTGTTATTTTCTAGCACAACAGCCTTATGATTACTGTGGTCAAGTCGAGTAGCTAACTTATCATAGACAAACATTTGTGATAAATCAGCGCCATAAATAGTCCCTGGCACTCTACCTGATATTTTTGTTAGGTTTTTGGTATTGGGAATACTAAAAGCACAAGACCCGTCAAAAATATCATGAGCGTTAAAATTGAGTGTTTCAATACCTCCTTCGTGATATGGTAGTTCCATACGAGCTATAAATTGTTGAACTGAGCTAGTTCTACCCCATACACTCATAAATAAAATACCATAATCATTACCAACAAAAGCATCGCAAAACACATAGCTTTGCTCTTTTATGGTTACCATTTGTTGTTTACTCATTGTGTTTCTCCTATAAAAAACAGAGAAGCACACTAACCCACAAGGGGTTAGTATGCCCCTCTTGGGTTGGTAAAATATCCAATTTAACAGGATATTTTTTTTAGGCTAAATTATCCCCCGTCAAGGATAAAATATCCCAAAGCGGATAACATTTATTCAGTTTGCAACCCGAATGAATCTTTTTAAAAGGCACAGTTTTGGAGGCTGTACTTCTTTTAAAAACATTAGCCGCCTTTATGGCAAACATCAACAATTAACTCATCGCTAATTGTTGCTAACTTACAGACTAGATAGTTCTGTGTTTGCACGGCTAGTATTAGCACACTCTTGAGTGCGTTAATAACCTGATATAATCACTTTTTAGATTGCCAAACACTCTCTTTAGCATTCCAAAAATAGTGATTTTTCCGCAAAAACTTAACTTGGCTTCTAAACCTCTCAGCCCCTACTGCTGGATCTAATTTAATACCCTCACGACTACTAAATTTATCAAGCTGTTTTGAATTTAACAAATTGCTATCTACATCGCTTGTTTTTTCAACAGATTTAGTTTCTTTTACAACCTTTTCTTTGGCTAAAGAACTAGGCTCAGTTGTTGCAATATTGTCAGTTTCAATTGGATCTGGTTCAATGTTTTGCTCAATTACCGCATTTTCATCAACAATATCAATGTTAATTTCAGCTAATTCTGCAAGGTTTTCAAATATTAAAGCACCAGTGCCAAAATATGATGATCTTGCAGATATATTAGCAATGGTAAAACGACCTTCATAAGAGCCTTGCTCATATTGGTCTAATTCCGGCTGCTTTACTTTGAACTCACCGATTGGTGATTGGATAGAACCAACGGAAAACTCGCCGTTTCTACCATTGATTTTTTTAACAGTTAATGTGCCATTGAATTGATACATGACTTCCTCCTTGTAGTTAAAGATTAAAAACCTACAAGGAAATACTCATCCCTGCAAGGACTAGAGTATCCTTGTAGGATGATTGGAATCACAACGATGATTGTGATTAAATTTAAGACATCAAAAAGTTAGGTTTTTTGACGAGGTTGGTTTTCTTCTTGCTTATGGGCTATATACAATAAGCCTAATAAAATAGCCGCAGCAACAATAGTGTATATAATAGTAAACATTATTCCACCTCCTTATTCTTAGTTAACGCACTACCTATAACTAGTATAACACCTACTATACCAACAATTATTGTAATGTGTTTTGGTATTACCTCATAGAATACAGAAGTCACCGCACCAGCGATAACTAAGCCATTGTCGACTGAGTTAGCACTATTCTCATAAGACTAAAACTCCTTATTTAGATTAAAAACATCATAGGAGTCATCTTTGCCATAAGGATAGTAGATAATCCCTATGGACTTAAACAAACATCAACAATAAGCTCATCACTTAATCGTTGCCAACTTGCAGACCAAATAAGTCTGTGTTTGCGCAGTTGGCAATGCTACTCAAGTAGCAACTTGACCCATTATAACATATAAAAAAACATTTACCAATATTTTTTATAAGTAGATACAGAAATCCAAATAGTTGTTGCCGGGATTATACTAACAGAAAGCACAAAATAGGTAGGGTGTATTGAAAAAGGAGAAGCCAATAACAACACAATTGGAGTTATGATTAGTGGTCTTACCCACCGTTTGGTATGGTGATGAATACCTGCTTTTTCTATAGCGCCGGTTTTTTGTCGCATTTTGCGCATATATAGGGCATCTACTATTGCAACACCACTAAAAAGTATCAGTGCTGGGAAAGCGCACATAATAACAATAATCCTTACAAAAACTACTTCAATAATATAAATTGCTGATAGCACTGCAACTAAGATAAAACCACTAACACTTTGTGAAAGCTCTTCCAGTCCAGTTGATTTAATTAAATAATAATAGATATTGTTATGTGTATTTAGGAAAAAATCAGACAAAATTGGATTTTGACTTAAGAAATCACCTAATACCCACTGCAACTCAGTTTCAAACATTGTTTTTGCGTGATGATAATCAGGTTGGTCCCACCAGTCAAATATAATCCCCAGCCATTCAATGATGATACTAAAAATAATACTAATAAATAAAATAGCTAAAATAGTCAAGCACCAATTAATAATTTGTAAAAATTTGTTAGTTGATGCTTTTTGCATTGGCACCTGTTGCTTATTCATATCTATTTAATACTGGGTTTAGGTATTGGTTGGAAAAGTGGTTCATAATTAACCTCGCCTTGGTATTGTTGTTTCATTTGTTGGTGCATTTGTAGCAAAGTTTTAGGCAATCCTTTAATAATAACTTTACCGGGCTTGGGCTGCGGTATTCTAATTTTGTAGAGCTGTCCGCCATTAATAATGCAAAAGGCTTGACCTTTTGGCAATTGGACTAGGTCTTCTGTGCTAATAACACCAACTTTTTTTGCTCCAATTACCTCTCTGGTAGATGAGGTAAAATTAATATCATCTCCTATTCGAGAGCTGTCGCTTGTTTGTGACATAATGCTGAGTTGATTAATTTCAACTTCGCCGATTTGTTCCAAAAACTTAGTTGCTGTGTCTTTACTTTTGACACGCATAAAAATAACATTATTAAAATTATCAAATATAACATTTGCTTTAGCTTTGCTACCTATACCAGCCTCCACATCGTAAAAACTTTGAGTATAAGCTGTGGTCCTAAAGCCAGCGCCTCTAGCTTTGTTAATAAGTGGGATAAATTGGTCACCAATTAACTCATTAAACTCATCTGCGTGAATAGATAAAGCTTGACCAATTGGTTCTTTACCATTATCAGGCAAACCATGGTCTCTGCCTTGTTTATAAAATTTACCAGCAAGCGATGTCAAATCAGCAAACATAGAAGCACCAACAGCATGGGCAACAGCACTATCACTAAGAGCATCTAAACCAATATAGACAACAGCATTTTGACGAATAATTTGTTCAAAATTTATAATAGGACGATGGTCTTCTCTGCTTTCATCGGGTGATAAGATTTCAGCAACAGCGCCTGATGTTAATTTATCTAATAGTGGCCGTAGTGATGCAACAAGTTTGGAGTAGTAGGCATTATCGTATCTAAATACCATTAAAACACCTTCTAGTTCTTGGTCTGCAATATTGTAATCTTCTTGCCATTTTGAGATGAGCCAGCAGGTTTCATCTTTACCCCCCGGAGGGCTTTTATAGCCTCTTTCAGTGCTTAAATATCTATCTTTGAGTAATTGAAGTTTTTTGTCAATATCTTTAAATTTTGACTCAAGAACCTTTTTCTTATAAAGTTTAATCAGAGGATTAATGTCGTTGATATATTTACTAATTGATTTAAAATTTGGTTTCTCGCCACACTTAACAAGTGCCATAGCAACAATATTAACAAATCCCCAAGCAAAATCTTTAAATACAGCAGAATTACCATCAGACGGCAATTGATCACTAATCCTGCCAGCCACCTCGGTTATTTTGGTAAACGAACCAATTGCGTTATACCTACAAGATATATCTGGATAACCTAAATGAAATACATATATTGGTCTGGATAATTTCTTGCATTCAATATACATATTAAGCATAATATCAGCATCGCCTTTGGGGTCTAGGAAAATCACAGTGTCATTGTTTTTTATATCTTGTGTGACCAAAGTGTCTGCTAAACGAGTTTTACCAACACCGGTAGAACCGCCAACAAACAAGTGTCCAACTCTCTCTGCTGCTGGTAGAAAAACATTTTGTTCACCTTCTAACATACCAACAGCATGAATAGTAGGATTACCGCCAACTGCTGGTAGTGGTTTAAAGGGATTCCACCAGCCTTGATTATCAAACAATGTAAAACTTGGGTAATTTTGTTCTAATTTTCTGATTAGTTTAAATGTTTTAGAAGGTTGGCGATATTTTTGATTGTGGTCGTGTTTTAAATCAGATAATCTTTGGGTGTGTTTTTGAGTCCATAAAAAACCTTTGCCTAAAAATAAATATTTGCGGCTACCTGGTATTTGTTCAGCAGTAATGGAGTAAAAAGGCAATTTGATTAAATTCTTTTGATATTGATATACTTTATAGCCGCCTCTAAAACGCCAAGCTCCAAGCAATAGCACAACAACAGATAAACCTAGTGCGGTTTGTTGCGATAATAAAAAGATAGTATTAAAATAAATAAGTGAAAAACTAGCAAGCACAGCCATAATAACCACATCAAACTCATAAATCGGCCTTAATAAGCTCTCAATTGGTCCTTTAAATCCCTCCATGTTATTATTGCTCGATGCTGTTGTTATAAACTAATATCGGATAATGTTTCAGCTGTAGTTGTTTTGCTATATCAACAGCTGATATTGCCTCAAATTGAATATCAACAAAATTAGTTTTGAGTGTTTGTAATTGCTTTTTATTATTGATATTAACAACTAAACAAATAGTATTAATTGATGCTAAAAATTGATAGTTAAGCCTAAGCCAGGCTAAAGAGACTTCATCATATCCCAATAAGCACATAGCATGACTAGGGGCATACTCAGTAGCGCGCTTTTGCACCTTGCCAACACTCATATTGGATGTTGTAATTGGAAAGCGGTTTGTTAGGCTGGTAAAATTAATATTGTTTGGCAATTTAGACAATGCTTTCTCAATATCATATTTAGTTGGTTTTTTATAAGGCAAATAGGGAGTAATAGGTTTAGATATATTAGGGTTATCATAAATAACTACTGGAGCTGCTTTGGTACTGATTGCAACACAACAAGCCATTATTAGTATTGGTGCATTATTTATAATTCTATTCATTTCAAAATTAACAAAATAAATCAAATAATAATTGTTTAACTTTGTTAATTTTGTTATTAGCACATCAATAGGTGGTTTGCATAACAAAAAACCCACTCAATCGCGGGTTCTTTGTTATTTATTTGATTAAAAGCTAATACAAAAAAACCGCATCAACTTTATTTTTAACCAAGTTGTCATAATCTTCCTGGTAAATTACTTCTAAATCAAGCAATGCTCTGCAAGTGGCATAATCGCTAACATCTATTTCTAGCATTGTTGCTCCATGTCCGTTTTGCCAGCTAATAATTGCAATATTTAATTCTGACATTTTGTTTCTTAAAGACTTTTCTAGCCTATAATCAAAATCAAAATACATTATTTTGTTCAAGTCCATAATACCTCCTTTAAGTTTATTAATTAAAAATAAAGGATAGATTAACCCACAAGGAATTAGTCTATCCCTTATGGATTAAATTCTAAAAAACTAAGCTGATTTATTAATTACAATAACGCTACTATTAGTTGGGATTAATTGGTTAGGATAACAACTATCTTTTAAGGTGCTAATAGTGGTTTCAATCTTATCGTCAATACTTAATTTGGAAAAGCTCTCTTTGTGAACGTCTAAGATTTTAAGACCAAACCAATGATATAGATTATCAGCTACAACATTATCATAGTCAATACGACTAATATCATCTATATTTAACTCTGTTTTGATGATAATTGCGTCTTGCATGATCCCCATAATTACTTCGACAAAATCATTATAATCGCTAAAATATTCTTGCAGACTTCTGAGCTTATTGCAAACAAATGATAAGCTAAAATATTGGGCTGGATTGTCTATATCAGACATATTGTGGTCTGCGAGCACTCCTTGTGCGCATTCTCCTATAATGTTTTGCACGCAAATTTCATCCCAATAGGAAATTGATAACCAGTAGTATTTTTGTATGGCTCTAATAGTTTTAGCCACAGTATCACCTTTATTATCACTGTTGTTTTTATGATTAAACATATAATCAATCAGTGTTTCAGGTTCTGCGCCTATAATTGTATCGGTAAAAATTGTTTGCTCAATTAGTTTATGTGTTTGGACCAACTTATCAATAACATTTGAGCCAATACCACTAAGTAAGACATTACCGGCAATTAGCGGTAAATCCATTTTTGTAAGTATTTGCTTGCACTTATTACTAATTGGTTGAATAGCAGTTGCTTTGGTAGTTTCACCTTCATTTAAGTGAATGATTAGAAAATCTAACATGTTTTCTCCTTATAGTTTAAGATTAAAAAACCTACAAGGAAAACAAACCGCACCCTACAAGGGTTGGAGTGTCCTTGTAGGATGATTGGGGTTGGGCTAGATGAAAAATATGATTTATGCAATCATTTTACTTTTGATTTATTAGTTGTAAATAACCTCATCAACTGATTGTATTTCTCATTAAACTTTTTCTTCCCTGAAAACAAGTAACCATTTTGAGTAATCGCTTTCATTTGTTGAATGCTAAAGTAATCCTCACTCGTACGAAATGCACAAGAGCCAAGATAATACTTCATTTTAAATTTTTGATTAAGTTTTACAAAAATTGTTGTCAACAATTCAAATATAGCATCTATATCTGCCACATTTGTTGGTAGCATATCTGGATCAATGCCGCTAGTTTTATAATCACCGTAGCCAAAATATTTTTCATAATAACTAATAAAATATTTTTTTTGTGATTTATCTAGGGTTTTATTGTTTTGAAAGAAATCAATACTTTTTTGGCAATTTAAACTAACATCTAAATTGCTTGCCATCAGCATTTTGTTCTCAGTAATAGAAGTTAAAAAATCACTCGCTTCATTCGCTTTATTTTTATCTTCTAATTTGTAATATAGGTATGCACCCATAGTATCCTCCTTGTTTTTAGATAAGTTAAAAAACAAAGGACACATTGACCCAACAGGGCAATATATCCCCTGCGGGTTTGGAACCAATCAGATTTGATTGGCGTTATTCAATTTACAAACATCAACAATGATGGTTTATTGTTGCCAACTTGCAAGCCAGACGACTTGTGTTTGTACAGTTGGTATTGCTACCAATTAAGTAGCGGATTGGTAAATTATAGCATAAATTAACAAGGGAATGATATACCTCCGTTAAGTTAAATTTTTGATTGCTACCTCTTTACTAATTCAAATTTAGTATTTATTGCTTCTTTGGCAAGTTTTGCCTTTGATTTTGGATTTTATCGTTTTAGTTTATATCCAAAACTCTCTTGTGTATATCTCTCATGGTTTGTTTTTCTAATTTGTTCTGCTGCGGCTTTATTAGCCTTATATTCATTTAGTGCTTGTCGTATGCCTGATATTAATGGCAAATTTTGTTGCTTGTTATAATCAAATAGGAAATGCAGATACACTATGCTAGATATGTAAAAACACCGAACTAAGGGGTTAAAATTTGAAATTTATTAATAATTTCTTTAAGTTTCTCCTTGTGTGATCTTTGCAGTTCTTGATCTTGTTCTACCAATTTTATATAATCATTAAAAAAATCTAAAGGTGATGAGATAAGTCTCAAATAATATCTAACTGTGCGTAATAAACTGTTAACTATAATTTGACAACCTTGCTCATCTCTCACTTGCTTTATTATATTTGTTATCTCTTTTTTATCTGTTTGTTTGATACCATGATATGAGAGTATGTAGTATCGCTCTATATTGAATCTGACAATTTTTTCATAAGCGATTCTAGTCATATTTGCATCGATTTTCTTATCTAATTTTATTTCTACCGACTCAAATATATTGTTGTTTCTTTTTACCTCTATGTCTCCAGAAGATTCTGAGGTTCTATCTGATGCAGTATGACTACCAAACTCTAGTAGTGAGCAATTGTTAAACCTCTTTAATTCATTGATTAATATTTTATAAATACTATAGAAAGCAATAACGGGTAACTTAGAGCCTCCATGTACACCATAATTAAAACTAAAATGTTCATCTAAAATCTCTATTATGTTTGATATAAATATGTCCTCTGTATTTTCTAATTTATTAATGTTAACTCTATTTGACTCTCTTTCTTTTATAGCATAATACAATATGTATCTTAAAAAAATTTCAGATAACAGCGGATTATTTTCAAATGAATCTATAATCATCAAAAACGCCTCTTTCATTCCTTTGCCTGATATTTTTCCTTCATAATTTTTAGTGTAAGGATATGGTTGCTCTAAACTCCTAGTTAGCCAGCCACTCTCAGCCATAGATGGCAAACCTAGTTCTTTAAGGGTTGGAGTAATATATTTGGTATCTATGCCTCTACCAGAAAACCCATTTTTCATTTTAACTTGAAAGTATCTAATGTCTTGTTTTGGGTCAATTATTTTATGAGTTAGAAGAGTAACCAACACGGTATATACACCCTTGTTCCTAGAAATGTTTCCAACAACCAAGTCAAGGTGTTTTTTATCTTGAGCAGTTAAATTAATATTCAATATGTCATCAGATTTGCTATATATTTCTAGTAATTTTTCTTTATGATTCATAATAGTAACTGATTAATAATTTCTTGACCTACAGACTTTATCATGGGTACTGCTACTGCATTTCCTATTTGATTATAACAAGCACCAATATTTTCATTTTTAATAAATTTTTTAGGAAATCCTTGTAGTTTATAGCACTCATTTATAGTTAATTTTCTAACTTGTTTCTCATTGTAAATCCAAAATCTACCAGAAGTTTCTTGTGAGGGTATAGTTGGATGTATGCCATTAATATGATAAATTCTGTTAGGTTGTTTATGAACTCTAGATAAATGCTCAGTATTTGGTCTTGCACCATTAACTCTAATTTTCTTATTTCTATATCCACAAAATACTAAACCAGATTTTTGCTCTTTCCACTTATCTTTAGGAATAATAGTATATTCTCTTCGGTCTAAAATTTCAAAATTAGATTCGTTGTCCTGAATATCTTTAATGACCTTATTATTTGTATTAGCCACAGTAGAAAAATCAAATTCTTTATTTTTGCCTGCTATTATTATTATTCTTTCTCTGTTTTGTGCTAAACCAAAATTTTTAGAATTTAATATTTTCCAAGATACAAAATATCCTTCTTTTTCTAGTTTTTGGGTAATAGTAGCAAGTGTTCTTTTTTTATCATGGTCTTTGAGATGCTTTACATTTTCTAAAAAAACGACTTGTGGCTTCTTATGTTTAAGAACTTTTAATATGTCAAAAAATAATGTTCCTCTAGTATCCAGAAAACCTTTTTTATAGCCTGATATGCTAAATGGTTGACAAGGAAATCCTGCACACAAAATATCAAAATCAGGTATTTCATTAATATTAATATCAGTTATATCATTATTAAATAGGTTGTTATCAAAAATTTCAGGATTTACTTTTCTGAAATTTTTTTCGTAAGTTATTCTAGCATGTTTATTGATTTCAGAAGCAAATACACATTTTCCACCCAAAGAGTGCATAGCAAGATGGAATCCACCAATCCCTGCAAACAGGTCTATAAATTTAAAATCATATTCTTTCTGCATCTTTTTTCTATAGTAATACCACTATATTACTTTTGCTTTAAACCATCCAAATAATCCGCCCACACCTGCATTATTTCTGTTCTTTTTCTAAGTACTTAGTACGATTATAGGTTCTACCGTTTAGGTCTTTTACCCTGTGTGCCAATTGTTGCTCTATCCAGTCAATGCGGTAGCCTAGTTCCTCATCTAACAATGTTCTTGCCATTGTTCTAAATCCATGAGGTACTATTTGTTCTTTATTATACCCCAAAGTTCTTAAGGCAGTCCTGACTGCATTATTGCTCATTGGTCTACTACTGCCTCTAGCACTAGGTAACACATACTTAGAACAATGCTCAGTAATCAGCTGTATTTCTTTTAGCAATATTATTACTTGTTTACATAGTGGCACAATATAAGACTCTTTCATCTTCATTTTCTCTGCTGGTTTGTTGTTGATAACCCTGATGGGGGCGATAAATTATTAGTATCAATATCAATCATAACAGAAAAATATACATCGTTTTTAAACGAATAGCCCCCTCTTTCTAGTATTTGCTGATAGACTAGGTTTTTTCGTTCTTGTTGCTCTATCGTAATAGCATATGCCGAACCTAATATTAATACTAGTAAAAACGTTGCTATATTTTTCATTGAGAGCCTCTTTTAGTAGCAGTAGCTTTTTCAATAATAGTGATAGTAATAGGAATAGGTGTAGTGGAACAAAAAACAGCCTCTTCTCCATTTATAACATCGCAAATGCTATTTGGAATATTTTCTTGAATACTAATAATTAGGTGAGAGTTCTTTATAAAGTCTAAACCATTTCTATTTATTGTAACCCCTATCCATGGTCTGAAGTGGGACCTGCCTGTCACTTCATATTTAAAACCATTAGTTGCAATATCACTATTGGCTAAGTTTTCTAATTGTTGGATTAGTATATTTTGAACGGTTGTTGCCTCAATAGTTGGCGTATTTAAACCAAATAATAAATTATCTGCATTAATATCAGTTATCATACTAAAATACCCGTTGTTATAAAAATCTCTATCTAATGTTTGTTGATATTCTAAGTCTTTTTGTTGCTGTTGCTCTATGCTAATAGCCGGCGTTGCCCTTGCGCTATAAATATCACTAACAGCGCTACCATAAGCATTCACCACCTCTAATAAACCATAATAATTACCACCAGCAACAAAACCACTAATACAATGCGAATTTGATAAAGGGTATTTAGTTGCTAGGGTTTGGTAATTATCAGCATTTAAACTACTATCATCGCTAATATAGGCATTAAATTCATCTAGTGGATAGTAAATGGTATGTGTGCTGTTGATACCAACACCAACATTATTTTGCCCAATAGTTGATACAAGCGGATAATCGGGATAAAAACACAAATTACCATTAGTATCAAAATACAAGCCCAATAATGAACGCGGAGATAAAGGCGGTATATCATCTGCAATATTTGTTAGTGTTTCTCTGAAATGTTGTTGGGCAGAATCAGCGGGAATTAAATTAGCATCATCACCCACAATATCTTGTAACACATTTGCTAGTTTAGTAGCTGGGTCATTATCTAAATCTAACAAGGTGTCAGCGCTGTCCATACTCATTGCATCAATTTTGGCTAAAGTCTCACTACTAATGTTAATAGTATCAGTAATATTCCCATCATCATCTAGTGATTGTAGTAATTGTGCCATTGCAACAATTCTAGGGTGGTCAATAGCGCGTGTCTCACCCTCGGGCAATAAGTCTAATAAAGTAATAGTTGGTTTGATAGTGCTGGAGCCTAAGTTAATCCTGCCGACTGGGTCTCTGCCTAAAAAGAAACTAATAGCAAAGGTATCACCCTCATAACTAAAACGTCCCTTGCTATCGGTAACCCTAATCTCGCTGCTGCCAAAATCATCAAAAACTTGATATTGCACTCCAGCAACTGGAGAGTCTAAAAACACACCAGTCCCGCCCGATGCACTTGAAAATGCACTGTTGTCATTCTGACTACTGCCACCACAACCCAGCAACAATAGCACAGCTGATAGTAAAAGTAGCTTGTTCATAGTAACCTATTGTAATAAACTTAAAAATAAATGTCAAATATTTAGGTGTTTGCGCTAATAAGATGACAAAACCTATTACAATTAGAATGATAATTAAAGAAGTAACAGCTATCAAACGCGTACACCTAAGAGGTTTTTACAAAAATTAGATGGTTGTGTTATAATGCTGTTACATTAATTTTTATAAGTTGCACTATGTCTTAAAGGAGATACCGCTTACTCGCAATCCGTTGTGCAAAATTAGGCAACTTCAATGAGGAGAATTCAATGAAACAATTTAAGATAATTTTTTTAAGTACCATGTTATTGATACTCCCTTCCCTTCTTGTTGAAGCTGGAGAGAGTCTTGCCGCAAAATTCGCACAGGATGCTGAGGCTGAATTTATGAAACCATCAAAATATCAATGTATCAAGGGCTTTCCATGCTTTGAAATTAGTTTGGATTATCCTAATCAATATGATTCATCAGTGACGTTACCTTGGGAAAACATAGATTTTAAATCTGATCCAAAGGGTTATATGGAGTCAGTGAAGAAGTACGCCATTGAGGGAAATGTTGAGGTTGATTGGAATATTAAAAAAAATACCGTGAGAAAATGGTTTCATGCTCCATGGATGCATCAAGACGCAAATGGCAGAGAACCAATAAGGGGATTAACGAGAGAAAGATATTCACGGTGGCATGAACTAAGCTCAAAACAAACGCGTAAAACAAATAATTGGGCTGTTGGTTTTTATAACGACCGAGGTGGATATGAGTTTGGAAGAGTTTGGTCAAATAAAGCCATGCCTGATACATCTAACGTTGAATTTCCCTTAGGTACAGTATCAGTAAAACTTCTGTTTACCGATGCAAAAGAAAAAGAAGCGCCATATCTATATGGAACAGGTGAGGGTTTGTCTTGGGATGCTGAGATTCACCATAAGGATGAATTGATTGTTTCATTAAGGCTGTTGCAATTAGATATTGCAGTACGTGATAAGAATGCCAATTCAACTACTGGCTGGGTTTTTGGTACTTTTATGTTCAACGCTTCAAAAGGAAGTTCCAAATATTGGGATAATTTGGTGCCAGTTGGTCTGCAATGGGGGAACGATCCAACCTTAACTATGCGTCAGTATGACTCTGGCAAAAGACCTGTAGAAGGTTGGGTGAACCCTCCCGTAGCACAAATGTTTAAATCGCATCGCCTGCCCTTTGGTGATTTAGGATATTTGGGCAGAGTAAACGGACCTATAGACAATCCTTTTTCAAGCTGTCTCAGTTGTCACAGCAGGGCAGTTGATACAGCAAGAGGTTCTGGTCCAGCATTTGTACCTGAACTTGTCGATATGTGCGTAGAGATATTAGATATGGGCGATAATAAAAAATATAAAAAGATTTCTGATTGCACTATTTCTAGCGAGGCGAAAAAGCGAAATGATAAGTTTTTTAGAAATCTTAAAACCGGGCAACCGTTTTTGAAAGGTGATAGGTCTTTAGACTACTCGTTACAAATGGCTAAAGGTATCGCTAATTGGCGTGATTGGGTTGGAAATAAACACCCAAATCGAAAGGATGCTTTATCAAAATTAGCACCTCCTCCTGAGAGAGATGAGTCTTTAAGAACAAATACCTTTTACAGTCCTATTGAAACACAAATATCTACACTTTCGTTGGATAAGGCCTTTTTAAGAGGGGATGAAGACCTATAATTTGAAAAGATTTTGTATAACAATCACATGCACTTGAATAGAAAAAGGCGCTACTCGTTTTTCACTATTTTTTTGCTGCTAGTGATGTGAACAGTGGTGAACCACTCTATATGAAGGCACTCTTGCGACACACAAGGAAAAGATTCCTGATGAACTTTTAGCAGTTAAAGCCACAGTGTTGTGATGTTTTTATTTGGGTTGCTGTGTTTCGCGACGAAATTGTTTTATGGATAATGAATTTAAATGAGGTGCTAAATAATCCCTTTTACTCAAAAGGTCAACATCTAGGGAATAAGGGAAACGAAGGTCAGCTTCATGTAAAACACGACAATGTATATTTCTTGAGTGAGTTTGAATTAAAAGATGACAACATTGAAAAAGCAATTCGTGATGCAGCGGATAGAAAAGATAGTTAACAGGACGTTCGTTTGAACACAAACTACATTGCGCTTCGTTTACGCCGCGTAGTTTGGTCGTCATACATATCTTAGAGGCTAAGTTTTGGCGAAATCTGCCAAGTTATCATAGCGTTAAACTCATTATTTATGCTATTTTAGCTTTTACTATAAAGTTAAAATACTATTATTGAGCAACACTGACTCTTGCAGAAAATCTCTATAATGAGTTATGTTTTAAAATTATTGCGTTAACTTCTTGGACAATGCCCTTTTTATTACCTTTGTCGACATTTCCAATTGTTTTTATCTTCATCTGAACAGCGACTCAATGTTCCCTCTATTTTTGAATGTTCTGCAATGTCCATACTAAGTCCATATTTTTCTTTGACTTTTTTAACCCGATTGGCAAACCAACATTTATTATATTCTGGCATCCATTGTGCAGCATCTTTCGTCCACTTATCCTGATTAACTGCCGGCAAAGCAACAGCAATATTCAACGTAGCATTGATAAAATCCTTTGCTCTTGAACAAGATAATCCAGATTTTCTAGCCTCCGCCCAAGCGACTATGTGTTCAATTTCAACTTCTTCAAAACTTTTATATGAACTACAAGTATAAGGTGTTACCTTACGATTACCATTTTCCTCAGAAAACTTTTCGTCTAGAGTTCTATCATATCCAGGTTTATCGCATTCCCCAGCATAAGACAAGTCGGCAAATGCCGTTGTTGCTATCATTAACACAGCTATAAATCCGCACCTAATAGTTAATTTCATTTTTATTCTACTATTCTTTTGGATGATTAAGAAATTACAAGCATGATAATTCTATCACAAAAGTTTGCAATCAATTAAAAATTTATTTAAAAGAGAAGAAAGTAGATGAAAAAACTAATCGGTAATTAATGAATGTTTGCGAACGTCACATCAAAAGTGATGACGAAGTAATAAAGAAAATAATAGAGGAAACGAGTGTAGGTGAAGAATTATTGGATATGTTACGTAAGTCACGTATTAGGAATTTGTTTTTGACATCTGTTGACATTGTAATTGATACTAGTGCTTCAGACAACGGGCGAACCAATAAAAGTCGCTCCTCCGAGAGACAGAATGAAGTACGTGATACAAATGATAGAAAAAGTTGGTTTGCCGGCAGACTATACGGAATCAAGAGTGGTTTAAGTAAAACGAAAAACTTAAAATAGTCGCTTTGAGATTCATTTTGAAAGGTAGAATAAATAATGCTAGAACCCTTTAAGCCATTTAGCACAATAGGTGATTTTTTATTTTCAATATGAATAATTGCCTATTGTGTGCCATTTAGGCATTTTAGCAGTGGCAATCTACCTCCTAAAGATTGGTAGTGCTAAAATGCCGCCCTTTGAAGACCGAGCCGCATTGTATATATGCGGCGAGGGCTTGGTTTGTAGTTTGGTGTTTTTGATTTTGGGGGTAGGGATTTTGCTTAGCAAAATCTACCCCTTACCTTTAAAACCACTTAGGTGGTTGATTCCCTTTGAGCCATTTAAGCCATTTGGTCTAGGTAATGTAATATAAATTCTTCTAACACTTTGAAATTGTTAACTAAGGGTAAAATAAAGTAGTAAAACCGCAAAAGTTTAGTGTTATTATCAAATAAAATTATGTGTAGCAATTTCTCTTGCAATATGTGTATTTACTGCATTACCTAAGGCTCTGAAAGCATGAGTATTATTATCAGGCAAATGAATTGATGCTTGTAATCCTTGTAGTGCTATTGCCTCTGCAATAGTAATATATCTTTTTTGGCTGGCAATAATTGGTATTTGAGTTGTTGTCATTGCAATTAGTGATGGTATTTTATATGGTTTGATAATTCTAATACCAGAAGGCCTAAATTGTATTATATGTGACCATATATTGCGTTTATCTGCCTCTTTAAAACCTTGCCATTGTATTTTTTGCCAACTTTGTGGCAATTGTCTAAATTGTTTTATTTTGTTATTTAAAAAGTCTTTATGTTTTTGATATAAGTTTCTCGTATACTTTATAGACGGGATGAGCCAATTTGATACCGAACCTCTATTTTTATCTATATAGTGCGGTAATATTGTATAAACTTCTTGCCAAGATTTACAATTCTTTATAGGTTGTCCCCATGCTCCTCGATAGTTTTTTATTTCATTTAGGGGTAATTTATTGATATTATCAATTGGATAATTTGCAGCAAACTCGCTGGTAATAATAGTATTACTGCTTAGTTCATCTATATAATTAATAATATCTTGCCATAGATGCAAAGCATTTTCTTTTTTTATTTCAATTTTTTTAATATTCGTAATAGGTATATTTGCAAAGAATTTTTCAACTGATATTTTTGAATTATTTTGTTTTGGTGGCCAGCGAATTAATTTATTAATGCGTTTATGTTGACCAATAATAAAAACTCTTTTTCTATTTTGAGGAATACCAAAATCAATAGGCGATAGAACTTGATAATCAACAACATAATCTAATGCCTGCAGCGATGATTGAATATAATGCCAGAATTTACCCTTATCAATCTTTAAAATATTAGGAACATTTTCAAGAAAAATATAATTTGGTCTATGGCGTTTTACAATTCTAATAACATCGTCAATCAATCTGCCGGATTTTGAACATTGAGTTCCACCTATCTTCCCGGCAAGAGAAAATGGTTGACATGGAAATCCAGCACAAAGAATATCATGGGGAGGGATCTGGGCTTCATTGATAAGTTTAATATCGCCTTCTGGCTTTATGCCATAATTCTTTTTATATATTTTTTGTAGATTCTTATCAATTTCTGATGCAAATACACATTCCATATCTAAATCTGAAAGCGCTTTATGGAAAGAACCTAAGCCTGAGAAGAGATCAATAAACTTCATATTTTGTTATTTGTTATATTAAATCATCTATAAAAGTGATTAGTTATATTTAAAAATTATCGCCAAGAAAAATCAAACGAATTTGAGCTTTTACCTGAGCTGATGCAGACCATTGAATTAATTACTCATGGCTACCATAAACGAGAAGAGATTCTGATAGACATCATTAAATCACTATAATCAGCATTTAAGTGATTTATTGTTTTTATTGTAATAAATTATAAAGCGCAAAAACAACTCCAGTAAAACCAAATAATGCTCCCAGAGCAGTATAGAATAACTGTCTTTTTGCTTGTTTGTTATTTAGGCCTAATATGTGTTTAATTTCTTTAGCTAGTAATCTTGTTAATTGATTATCTTTGCTCTGGCATTGAGCAAGATAAGTGTATATATTGTCAGGAATATTATCAAAAGGGCTTTCTTGTTCGTATTGAGTGATATAACTTTTAATTAGTTTTTTATGAACTGATAATTCATTGTTATTTGTTATTGAATCAGTATATATGATGTTCAAAATATTAAATATATCAATCCTTGGGAATAAGCCTGTTTTATTATTTAAAGCTATATGTTTGATATCATCCAACTTAATTTGATGATTGATTATTGCCTTCTTGATTTGATTAATTAATTTATTTTTCTTAATTTCTTTTAGAGCTGTAATAAACAAAGCGATTATTGCGCCGATTAAATATAGTCCCCCTACTAGAATAACTAATATATTTAACCAACCAGAGTAATTATCCATATTTTTTATTAAAAAATAAAAAAGTGCTACATTACTACAGAATAAAAGCCATATCACTACTTTTAGTATCCCGTCTATATATTGAACTATATTATCATTTATTAACGTAAGTTTCATTATCTTGTTTAGTATTAAAAATTCTAGTTTAATGATAATCTTTTATTATTATTAAAAGGTAAAGTAGCACACCAACTATTGATGTGTTATAAAAATTCAATACACCAAAACTTGGTGCATAGTTTTTAGATATTGATTTAGTCATAAATAGATAATACGATAATTTATCTATTTAAACAAACTATGAACTATTCAAATACCCAACAAGATGAGCAAACAATTAGTCATATTAAAACCTTACTTAAGACTAATAAAAACTGTTTTTATAAACCAATTAGAATATTGGATGAACAAAGAGTGGTGATTGTTGATAAGGGCCCCATTAGTGGTGGTAAAGAGTTATTATGTCGCATTAATCATCAATTCTTAGGACATGTCTATCAAATGAAAAGAGAGCCATGGGTTGAGAATTTGGAACCGGGGCAACAATGTTGGCTCGCTAACTTAATTGGTTATACAGGTGATTTTGATAGTCAGACACCGCAAGGTCTATTTGATAAATTAGGTTATGATTTTAAGGAGAACAACTTTGGTAGTTACTTCTCACCCATTGCCCAACTAAAAGATGATGTTAGTATTAGTGCTAATAGTTTTGAAGGAGCTTGCAAGGGGCTAGAAACCATTATTGGGCGATTTGATGATGCGCTACGTTATTTTAATGTCGCTAATATTGCCAACCAAAGTGGCATTGATATTACCGTACGTTATGGTCATTTTCATTGTGATAAATCTACACCTATTTATAATGATGAACTAAATTTTTATAAAGTGACATTAGAGAAATATCAAGAGCTGGTTGAACATAAAGATGCAATAGCTAAACCAAGTATCGTATTACCAAAAGACATACATCAAATAATATTAAAGGAATATGACAAACAGATTAACGAACACAAGCGCACACTCGCGCTTACTAAAGAAAGTTTATTAAACGAATGGCCAGAAGAGCTGGTGCCTGATTGGGAATAAGGATTCGGGGGTTTATTTTGGGTTTAGCATTTTTTGACAACAGCGAACAATATATTCAAAGTCCACGTCCTTAACATAAGGATTATCAGGTGCGGTTAGGCTGTGACATATAATAGTAATATCCTTACTATTTCTCATAATAATGCCTGTTTTAGTAAAGCGTTTTTGTAGTTTATATTTGTTAGGGGTTTGCCATATTACATCAATAGGTTTGCTACTTGGTTTATTGATTGTATAGTGATAATAAAATAAACCTTTTTCATTTTTTTTAATGCCACTAAATGTATAAAGTGTTAATAAAATATAAGGCAAGTATTCAAGTGTTAATCCTACATAATTCCAAACTTGATACTGATTAGCTTTTTTACATAGTTCATAAAATAGCTCTCCATTCATATACTCACCATGAATATTTTGTGTGGTTTTGAATACTTGCTTTAAGTTATTTAATTTACAAAATTCTGATTTAAGTTTTATACCATGTTCTTCACTAACTTTAGTAGGATTAATATGACTTAAACGACTATGGGCAGACCAGGGGCAGTCAATGTGTTCATCGTGTCTAAAATGTGGTTTGATATTTGCCATAGAGTTAGCAGCTGCAAAGATAATATCAGATTGACACAACGGACAACTTGGTTTGATGCCTTGTTGCCTATAAGAAGCTCCATATTTGTTTTTAAATTCGTCAGCTGTTAATAACGCACCATTAACATTAGCTTGATATATGCTCATATACAATAATATTTTTTAAAACAACTCTATATTTTAATAGCTTCAAATATTAATAATATATTAACCATACACCAACGATTGGTTTATTGGAACGATCAGTTATGAGGTTGTGGTAAAAACAATTCCCTTATTTTTATAAATTAAACACCGATTCTATTATTTATTAAGAACCAGTATAACCGTGACGTTTTGCATTTTTTACACAATCAGCACGATTTTTATATCCTTCTGATGAAGCTCCAACAGTTTTTCCATTTGGGGCGGTTCTATTCCAACGCCACTCACTGGTAACAGAAGCAGAGCAAGAAATGAGCATAATTTTTATCGCTCAAAGTACGCGTAATTGTTAGATGTACTAAGTAACAGAGGTAAGTTTTTTTATTTTCTTTATTGCATGGCTAAATTTATTAATTACCTCCTCTATGCTGGATAAGCCAGCGATTGCTTTTTCCGTAGTTTCTCTTGCTTCATCTAGTGCTAGTTTTACATCTTCATACTTTTTAGATTGTTTTTCCAATTCCTTGCTTTGTGCTACGATAAGTTCATCAATCATATTTTGTAATTTCTCATTAAGTTTACCAGAGACGTCTTGATGTTTTTCTATCAGAGCATCAATTTTATTAATATTTTTTATGATTTCTGAGGATAATTTTGACATTTAAGGTACCTCCTATTTATTTAGTAATTAATTTGGTTAGTGTGAGTAATTCTTGAACTTGCCGTGCAAAAGATTTTATGTCATCTGCTGTATAATTATCATATTTAATTACTTTTAGTAGTTGAGCGTTCGCTTTCTTAAATTTTGCGATAATTCTAGATCCCTCAGCCGACAATATTAATATACTCTTCTTCGCTTGTAGACTCACAACATATGATTCATACGCAAATTTACGTTCTTCAAAGGAATGACATTGCTTTATAGCAACCAATGATGCTTTTTCCAGCCCATAAGCGACTGCACAGTAAATATCTATCATACCATTTGCCTCACTAGTTTCAATATTCATTTCAGGATTATTACACAGGGAACCACTTGCTAAAATCAAGTCATTTTCAAGTAATTTGGCTAATTTTAATGTTTCAGAGGCAAATGACATTACAATATTTTTTATATGTTTCTTTTTCTCTTCTTCTACAAACCAAAAACTAGCAATATTGATAATTTCAAGAATTACATTTTTTTGGACTTCACTAAGTATAAAAGATCCACCACCACCTAATTTTATGGTAGACTCGTATTGACTTAAGAATTCTGTAGCGGCCTTTGAAATTTCTTCGGTTTGGTTATTTAAAGCTAATTTATTTAAAATATTGCCGTAGGATTGAAGTGCTTTGAGAGCCTCTATTCTTATGGCTATGTTTTGCGTTTTTATGCCGTCCTCTAGAAAGGTCTTTGTTGGCACCACATTTCTTATAATGGATCTGCGTTTTTGCATTTCAATTACTTTGTCTCGCATAGACTTAAAGTTTTCTTGTGTAGATATAGATACCAATTCAGTGGCGGTTGCAAACTGTGCAACTTGTTGCTTCTGAATAGGCGTTAATCCGCAACTTGACATTAGAATGGCTACAGTTATAATTGTTGCTATTTTTTTTAACATTGGGCCTTTCTTCCATTAGTTTCTATGCTAGCAGTATAACACACATGGACCAGTGGAACACGTAATTTAATTTTCAGCACATAATGATATATGGATACCTGAGTAAATTACGAGTGGTATCACATAAGATACTGAGAGTGAGTTGATTTTAAAGAAAGTGTCGCCTGTAAAGACTTAAATTAGGTGATAATGATACCAGTAGCTGATTATAGTTAAAAGTGTTTTATTGCTTAAACCAGCAGTCTCTGCGCGTACAAAGTCTTCTCAATGTTGGTGTGGTGTGTTTTTTTAATTTTTGCTTTTTTTTATGGTATAAAGGCTATGGTTCTGGTTTTTGTTTAACAAATGGAGTAAATAATATGAATAAAAGTGAGTTGATATCTGCTGTTGCTGATAAATCAGGATTAAATAAAGCACAAAGCGCTAAAAGCATTGATGCTATTATTGGGACAATTACTAATGAATTAAGTAGCGATGGTAGAGTTGTTATACCCGGGTTTGGGAGTTTTGTTGTTAGAAACCGCGCAGCGCGCACTGGTCGTAATCCTCAAACTGGTGCAACAATACAAATAGCAGCAAGTAGTGTGCCTGCATTTAAGGCCGGTAAAAATCTTAAAGGTGCGGTCAATTAATAGATGATTAAGATACTGTTTATTGGCGCAACTTTGTTTTTATTATCAGGTTGTAGACTATTGCATTACTACTAAGCCTTAAATTAGTGCGCCCTGTGCTTTTTATGTTTGTTGGTAGTGTATTTTTGTTTAAATTCAGTTCTTTTATTTTATAGTTTTATGAAATTGCTGTTCGTCTTTCAAAGTCGTATGTTAATGTTGTATTGACAAACTGATCATCACCAATAAAACGGTCAAATTTATGCTTAATTTTTTGATAGTCTTTATCAGTGGCTTTTTCAGTTTGTTTTCTTGTAATTTGATAGTGTTTAAGTAATTGCATAATTTTATTATTGTATGCTGGAATTTGTTGGCTAAAGTTATTTGATTCAATAATGTGCTTTGCAAAAATTAACTCTTGCTTATTTAATGACCTAAATAATGATTGCCATTGGTCAATATATCCTAATTTCTCAAAAGTGCTACGATAAACTAGATAGGTTTCAGGCATATACAATAGTTCCATAAACTCATCTTCATCCTTGCCGTATGCTCTTTCAAAAAAACTTCTACCGGGTGGTACAATCCCTCTGGTCGCATTACTAATTGCTTGTATGGCTCTGATAAACTTTCTGTTCCAAAATTTTCCAATATAATGTCTGTGTTTTGCTTCTTCACCAAATAGCGGTATATACTTCATTGGAAATGAATAAATATGGATATTAAGTTCTTCTGATAAATCAACATTCAGCTGCATTCGCCTGAATAAATCAAGTGGTTTGTCTTTAAAGTTAAATAATAGATAATTAGATAGTCTGGTAATGTTGTATTTAGCTGCTAATCTGACAGCATTTTCATATTTATTCTTTATACCAATGTGGCCAAAAGCAATTCTTAAGGGATAAATCGCTATATCACTTAATAGTTGCATATTTTCTTCAGTAATATATCTAGCATCCACGCCTTGATTAAAATCAACATATCTTTTTCTAGGGATTTTATTACGTCGCAATTCATAAATATCCTTAATATCAGTATATGCAGCGATAATAGATGCTTTGGTTATTGTTTTTTTATTAAGTAAGTTATGGTGTTTTAAAATATTGTGAATTTCCGCACCAATTAATTTATTAGCATTCTTTTTAACAAAATTAGATAGAATAGTGAATGATTTATTGATATAAGCTACATCATTAATACCTAATTTAAGATTTTTAATAGCAATATCTAACTGATTAGGTTCAATAAATTTAGCATCTTTACTAAAACCCATATCTTTAATTTCTTTAATAATTTCAGGAAATTTTGGAGAAGCCAATACATTGTTATCCATCAGTAGCAAATGTTGTTGCTCGCCATACATTGTTTTAATATGGTTGAATTTACCCAGTGTTGGTACTTTTTCTTTATAAATAGGCTCTAATTTAGGCACAGAGCAAAAAGCGCATTTGCGCGTACACCCCTTAGTCATAAAAGTAAAATAAGCGCTACCGGTTGGATATTTATAGTTAATTTCATCAAGAATTGAATAATCAAGTGGTAATTCGTCAATGATAATATCGTTATCATCCAAAATACCAGGTTGGTCCAATAAACCAGTTAAAGGCTCTATACTCGTGTCTTCTTTTAATTCTTTAGATAACAACGATGCTAATATGCCACCAATTTTAATATTATCAATACTGTTAGTAATTAATTTAGCTTGTTTTATCGCCTCTACTGTAATATCCCAATAAAAAGTAAATAACGTAGTAATATAAATTCTGTCATAGTTTAAGTATTGGTTATATTTTTTAGTCCTATATACATTGCTATATTGATATAAGATACCTTCAATGTACTGTTTTTTATCTGTATTGGAATCTTTTAATATTTTATCAAGTATTTTTTTTCGTCTTGTTTTGATAAAACTAAAAATTAGTGGTTGTTTTTCAAGCCAGTTAATATTTTCTGAACCACCTAATTGTGATATACAAAGTGTTGCTAGTTTATTGATAATAAACTCTTTAACATCGCCTTTATAAAATTGAACATTATCATTTAATATGCGATGATAGGTGGCAATCTTCATCAAACCAATAGGTGGATATTTATTTTTATACTTTGGCTCTATGAGCAATATGTTTCTTGGTTTATTGCCAGACTTTTGCATATGTTGTAGACTTTGTAAAATGATTCCCCCTATTATTAAAATTAAAAATTTATATTAAGCAACTTTACACGAGTAATAAAATTTTAAATAGGTAATAGCAAATCAAGTGTTGGTGTGTTATACTTCTGTTGTGTAATTAACCAACTAATCAGAATAAACATCAGGAGAATTTATGAAATCAATAAAAATAATGTTATTTTTAGTACTATCGTTATCATCAATAGTAGTATTTGGTGCTTGTGATTATCCAAGTGATTTAGATAGCCGTGGTTATAAATGTGGAGGTCGCGCAGCATCCGTAATTCCTGGCGGTAGATTAGGAGGTGATGGTCATTATACTGATAGTTATGGTCGTCCAAGAATATATGGTCGTGATAATGATATTTATGACAAACCAACTTATGGAAATCCGCGCTATATCAAATCTAAAAATTGTGTCGGTCGTGGATGTTAAATTTATAGTATTAAATAATTTTTTAATATTTAAAAACATATTATTTTTTTATTATCAACTACACAAACACCGGAAGAAACAGACTTTAAAAAAGAAAAAGCTGTGAAGTCATTGCTTAAAGATAAGGATACATATACGGTTGACCAGTCACGCACAAGATTGAGCGAAACCTATCCATTGGATCTAGGTTTACTTTATACACCCCTAGACCCTATCTAGGGGCAGATACTAAGACCATAGTTATAATTGCTAATATTTTAGTTAAGCACATTTTTGGAGTTTAGTTTTGACAATTCAAACTGCGGCCATAATCTTGGTGATAGTCTCTCATGTTCTTCTGTTAACGACCATTTGGGTAAGCCTGATGGGCTACTATCACCGCGAATAAGGCCTCCTGTATATATTCTTGGTTTTTCATAAGTAATTGTATTTATTGCTGACATTTCCAATATTTCTCTATTATCGTTTTTATGCGGATTAATCATAGCTACACGTAAGAGATTAAATTTATTTCTCCATTTAACTATATTCGGGCACACATCAAACGCATAATCATTGCAATATTTTTCAACCCATTCTTCTAATTGTTTATCAGCAGCTATATCTTGTATGTTTATGTTATTGTGTTGGCAACAATCAATTAGACCAATTAACATTAAATACTCAACTAATAAAAATGGAAACCGATGAAATAGGCAAATACATGGATTATTATCAATACCTGGTATACCCAGAATAATCTTTACATCAAGACTATCAAAATTCGTCCCTCTTTCTGTTTGACATTTGATGATTCTATTTTCTTTCTGCCTCACTAGGTCCGCTAGTTCAAATAGCACTTTAGGCAAATGCTCTAATCGTGTATTAGGCATAATTGGGTTATTAAAACCTATATAAGTTGACATATTTTGATCTAAGACCATAATATCTTCTTAATTATTAATTATAAAATACTGATGTTTTTTACATTCATAGCACTAGTTTATCATCTTATAAAATTATAAATAGGATAATTTTATTACAGAAATTTATAATTGATTAAAAATTTAGGGATTTATTCCTTTAATTTGACAAAATAATTAAGTATTTTTATTGTAAAACTTGACAATATTTGATTTGATATAGCATGATTACGCTGTGTGTAGGTTCTATAGCAAGAAAATATCACTTTTCTTTTTCAATTTTCTTGGCACGTCCATTTGTCGCCTTTAGCGAGATTTGAAAGTTAGAAGAAAATTTGTTATTGAGAGAAATGGAAAGCATGGCGTATATTTTCAGCGGCAATATGAAGATTTGATTTAAGTGTTTATAGATAATAAATAGGCTAAAAATCATTTTGTTAAATGGCTTTTAAATGCGATAAATTATGTAATATTTAACACAATTTGATTTTTTGGTGCTTTTAGGGTATAATACGTGACTGTAAATGATGAGATGATTATGAATAAAAATACAACAACTAACAATTCAATCAAAAACAAAAAATTAGTCCGCCTTGTGCTTTTTGTGCTTGCTGGTGGTGTGTTTTTGATTAAATTGAGTGCTTTTATTTTTAAACCAATTTTGGATGCTTTTCTTGAAAGTGACATACCTAACAAGAGCAAAGGTCTTGACGCTTGGGGGGTAGATCATGATTGGGAGCATTGGCAAGCGCATCCTTGGCAAAATTGGCATGGAGACCGTATACGTCCTTGGTGATAATAAGGATTGTCATTTGATTTAACCTATGCTTTTTTTGGCGTATTTCTTGGCTGGAGCAATGCCTTTCTGCATAACATCTCCGGTAGTGCTACTTAAATTACTAATACCAGTGCTAGCCATCTCCATAGTAGTCGCTCCTACCGACTTCATCATATTAAACCAAAAAGCGGTCACTATGATATAGGATATAGTAATCATTATGTCCAATATAAGCCCTGTTAAACTTAAGTTGCTCAAAATGGTGGTTGATATTGCATCTAAACTGCTACCACTGGTATTGCCATGAATAATATTCATTAATGTTGCATCTATAAAATCAACCAGTGCCCAAACAACATTGAGCATACCAACTGCAAAATAAAGCATTATCAGCCCTATTAGGATATCTAATCTAAACGCTGAGAGAATAATTGCAAATGGTAGTAGCGCAACTATAAAAAACATTAAAAATGATTGGAACAGTGGCAGAGCAGTAGTGATAAACATATTAATAAACCCAGTGATAAATTTTGCAAATGCTGCTACTGCAAAAGTGACCACTGCTTGAGCTGCATTTATCAGACCTTCCACCCCGCCGCTAAACACATTTTTATCATCTGCCTTTGACAAAGGGTTAAAATCACTAATAATTAGTTTGTTTCTAAGTGTTTTGTTTTGTATTGAGATATTAATATTAGATTGAGGTAAGTCAATATAAGTTGGTATTTTGAACTCGTCTATTAATTTAGGTCTAACTTGTTGATTCCAAACATCTCCGCAATAGCGATATCTAGTAATGGTTTGTGTGCCTTGGGTCTCTTGGTAGCCAACACTAAGCCCAGTTGGGTTTGGAGTATTGCCGTCGTGGCAGGTATTATCGTATGGCGGACAATAAAGATAAAATCCTTTACCAGTTTGTGGACTTAGATAAAAACTACCACCCGGCCAATCATATTCTTCTGGATCAATATCGGGATTAAATATATCCCAAAACCAATTATCGGTAACAATTTTTCCTGTATCTACCATGTGGTTAAATTTATTATTAGCTGGTATAAAGCAGCCTTGGTGAAAACTGGAATAAAGGTTAGCGAGTGTTGGTGATTTAATTTGTGAGGTTTTTTGGGTATTGATTATGGCTTGTCTGAGCTCTTTTGCACTAGTGGGTATGTTGCTGATTAGACCATCCTTTAGTGTGTTTAATCCAGCTTCTAACGCGCCCCAGACAATAGGTATCTTGATTTCTTGTGTATTTGTTGTTTCTACTGTTGATTCTATTCTACTTATAACAGTATCATTATAAGGATTATCTGCCTGATTATTTATTTGGCTTCTATGCACATCACTTTGGTCAAAAAACGGGATAAACACTAATTGATATAGTATTGCAAAGATAATAACTTGATAGCGGATATTTTTTTCACTAATAATGGCTATACTATTAAAATTATCATCAGACAGGTATTTGAAATAGCCTTGGTACCAGATAATTAGTAGTGGCAAGTAAATTAAGCCATATTCCACTAAAACATCTACAAAGCGATTGTAAATGCTCCAAGATAGTATAAAAAATGCTTCCTCAAACCCCATTAGATATATTTTTTATCTAAACAATACATCATCATTGTTTGTTGGCCTTGTCACATTAAGTGCTGGTTGTTCTTTTAATAGGGTAATGATGGTTTCGTTTGTGAGCTCTTTTTGCACTCTGAACTCAAACATTAGGTTGTTAATTTCTTTTTCTAATTGCTCTATTTTTTCTAATTTAAGATCATTATTGCTACTATCACTATTGTTTTGCATACCTGCTAATAAGATACTTCTTGCTATTAGCGCTTTATTAATAGTGCGTTTAAGCGCTTCTGTGTGTGCAATTGTTGTTAGAATAATCTTTTGTTGATTAAGTGGTTTGGTTCTAATTTTTCTTTTAACATGATCATTGAGGACATCAAGATTATCATTGTTAATCTCACTCACCACTTGTTCTCTTTCTTGTTCTACTTTAGGTTGTAAGCCTTTACCTATCTGTGATATAGGACGTTGATTATTTATCTCGTATTCACCAACAACATCAATAATCCACTCAGCTGCAATACTATTATTGGTAAATGTTTTACCGATTTTAGTATTTTGCGGCGCGCTTGCGTAGGTGGTTGGATTAGATGGATTATTATTTATTAAATGGTTATAGCCTGCTAAGGTGGTATTGCGCACTACTTCTACCGGAGGCTGTCCATCACCACCTTTTTGGCTACCATAGGAGTCAATGCCATGTTCTCCAGCTCTCTCTTTTGCTTCTTTACTGGTTTTTACAATATCACCACTACCACTTTCAGCTTCATCTTGCCAAAAATCAAGTTTTGAATCTTCTAAAAATTGGGCATAAGGGTCGCCTCCTGCAGCAATTTCTGCTTCAAAATCTTGGCAAGACTTCTCAGCAATATCAATATCATTTTCAGCAGATATTTGATATTCTTTAAACATAGAATAAAGCCCAGGTTGTGCCCTTTGAAGCAATAGCATAGGCAGTGATGATATTGCTGAATTAGCAGAGGTTACTACTGCATTAACAGCATCATCAACTCCTCTTTTAAAATTATCCATCAAATTCCTAAAAGATGCCGATATATCAAACTTACCACATGAATAGCCTAGATTAAATCCGTGAGTTGTGCCTAAATTAAGACTATTGTCATTTGTTGTTAAATTAACATCAATAAGTTTAGCACCACCGATTTCATAAAGTAGCAAACTATCTTCGTTGTCGCTAAAATAATTTGCATCTGCGAAAATTTTGCTTGTGCAAAAAATCATTATTAGGATTGATATAAAAAGTTTCATATTATTTATTGGTTTGCGTGATTAAGTGTTATGTATCTGCTTGAGACCACAGATTTAGTAATATTTAATTTTTGGGCAAAAATCCTAATATCATCATCTGAGCTAGCGCCAATAAAATATAGATCAACCGGAGTGGTTGCTTCGTTGATAAATTGTTTAGCGTATTTAATACAATCATTATTACAATCATTAATATCAATACTATAAGATAGGCGCTTTGGTGTTTTGGATACTTGGATGTAGTCAAACATAGATTGCCTGCCATAAAGGTCAATGTGAGCTTGGTTGACAAATTTTTGGAATGCTAGAATCTTGGCCGTTGTTTCTCGGTATGTTTGTGCGAATAGGCGCGCGTATTTCCTTTTTTCTGCCTCTGTTTTAGCAAAGATGCCTAATACCTCAACATCACTAATATTTTCATCAAAAAAGCCGCGATATTGGCTTCTAAGTGTTTTAATTTTATCTACCTCTATTTGAGTTAAGCCAAAAAAATCTGCTTGTGACTTTATTATTCTAGGTTTGGTTATTTCGGTTTGGGTGGTAGTTGATTTAATATTATCAATAGCAATGGCATTGCCGGATAATACAATCAAAACAAATATAGTAATAATTATGTGCATAAATCTCCTTACTTGACTTTAAATATCAAAACCTTTTTGTTATTTATTAAGTTTTGTACTTGTGCGGTTTCTTTATCAAAACTTAAATCAATAATTTTCCAATGGAGTCTAGTATCACCGACTTTGACTAGGCTAAATTTACCTTCATAACGAATTGTAGCCTCTGGGTTATTACCCCATATATCAACCGAGATTAAATCAAATGGAGGTTTTTCGTTGGCATTTGGATGATCATTTCTTTGTTTGTTCGAGCTAAGTCGGGCAATTGATTGGTGCAGTTCTTGTAGTCGTGCTTGTATTTGTCTTTGTTGATTTTGGTTTTTATGGTCTTTATCTAGTGTTGCGTTCTCAATTGACATTATTCTAGTATTTATTGCTTGTACTTGTTGATTAAGCCCATTAATAATCTCTTTAAGTTCTTGGACAACTTGTTCATTGCCTTTGAGTTTATCTATCTGAGAAGTTAGTTCTCTGATTTTTTGTTGTTCCTGGGATTGTTTTTTTGCTAATTCTGCGGCTTGTTTTTGTTTTTCCTGGTCTAATTGCTTCTTAGTTTTTAAATTTAGTGCTTGTTGGAAATTCTGTGGTTCATTAACATCAACATTACCGCTATCAGTGTCATTACTAGGAATTATGACTAATGTTCCAGTAACAATAACCAATAATGAGACTACTGAGGTAGCAATAGCAATGAATTTTTTAGACAATTTAGATTTTTTGGTCGTATCTACATTGTCTGGATCAAATTGCTTATTATCGTTATCATCGCCCATATGTAATTATTACTTAATATCTAATAAGATTAAAAATGAGGACATTATGCTTATTTTTTAATCTTTACTTTAGGTGTTAGCACACCAATGTTTGATGTGTGAATTTTATTCTTTGTGCTTTCTGGGTTATCTTTAATTTTTTTATTAAAACCGTAGTATCAATTCTTTGCGGTGTTTATGTTATGGCGTATCAGTAATGACACTTTTTTAAATTAATAGAGGTTTAAAAAATATATATCAGTTATGATACACTTACAGGATATTATGTTTATTAGTAAAGCATTTAAAGGAAAAGAAAGAGATTAAATGACAACTGAAGCAGTAAAACAAGCTGAAAAAGAAGTGAGTGATAATAAAATATGTTTTTTGATAGGACTCATTCTTTGTAGTTGATTCTCTATATATTACTTGGTCTAATCTTTCATTTAATTGGCAATTATAAAGTATTACCACCTAATATGCCAGTTGTAAAGCTATTAATTCCCATATAAAACCTTATCTTTTAGACTGAACTGTATTTTGCTATGGACAAAGTGATATAAACTACAAACTAATAATTTTATGCAAATATATTTACTAACTATAAAATATGGTATAACTTGTCGTTAGTTAAGCATAAAATTTTAAATACATATTACTTTTAAAGATGAAAATAATACATTTTATCATTGTTTTGCTATTTTTTTTGGTTTCAATCAAACAAGGTATAGCTTTATCGACTGGTTGTGCAAGTATGATTTACGGTGATTCAATAAGAAAATGTATGCATTCCATATACGACACTTTAGAATCAAAAGAAACTGTATATTGTGAATGCAAGTTTAATAGTGAAAAAGAAATAGATTGTGGGACTAAGGATGTTAGTTTCACAACTATCAAAAAAGAGTTAAGTTGGGAGCATGTGGTTCCGCAATCATGGTCAAAAGAAAATGGGGATGTCAACGGTGAGAAGGCCAACAGTGATACGCTAAATTTACTACCCGCAATATTTGATGTTAATATGGGTCGTCTTACTCATCCGTATGGGGAAATAGATGGCGAACATAGAAAATACGGTAAAGACTGCGATTTTAAACTTGATAAAGTAAGAAGGCTAGCAGAGCCTCGCGAATCTATTCGCGGTGATATAGCAAGAATTCATTTTTATATGGATAAAGCACATGAATGGAATATTCCAAGTAAAGAAGGTTATAATAAAGAAGACTATATGACGGTGCTTGAAAACTGGGCTAAAGAAGATGTAATAGATGAGGCAGAATGTAAGCGAGTTAAAATATCTTTAGGTGCTCAGCACGAAATGTATAGAAAAGAAAAAGTAAAAATCGCAAAAGAGTTTTGGAAAGACTGTTTTAAGCAAAAATAGGATTTTGATATATTCAAGTTTTGATTTGAGTGGTGAGTGACTAGTATCTTCCTGATAAAATTTTATCAATTTCGGGCCACCATGTCTGAAGCAATGACAATTATAAAGATGGCTTATCGCACAATTGAGGCTTAGCCACACATCTTAAAACATAAAGTTGCTTTGTCAAACAAGTTCAACTTTTGTATTAATTGCTAGTTTTGACAATTTTAGTTTTTCTTCATAATTACTAATTAAATAGCCACTGATTTTGTGAGCTGGTTTTACTTGGTCGTGACGGTGTTGTTTTTTAATAACAATTTTCCAGATGTTGTTATCATAGGGAGTTTTTTTAGCTATTTTTAGGGAGGTGAGTCCATTTTGGACTTTATTCCAATACGCCTCACTATACATTTTAAAAATTACAGGACTCACTAAAAATAGTCCTTCTTTTAAAACGTGGACTGAAGCATTTTGATTATTGATGGCTAGTTTACCTCTTTGGATATTATCAACTAGCCATATTAAGAATAATTGAGCGCATTTTTTGGCCGCTAAAGTTTTTAGTTGTTGATCCAAATTACTATTATCTTCGGGTTGCTCATTTGATTGGTCATCTTGGCTACTGTTTGATTGGTCATCTTGTTGGTTATTATCTGGTTCTGTTTCATCATTAAGGACAGGCGGCAGTGGCAGGTCAAAAGCAATTTCATCAGCTCCGTCTGCAATAATTTTAGGTGTTTGAGTTGGTTGCTTTTCTGCTTGTTCTTTTGTTTGTTGTTTTGCTTCTGTTTCATTATTATTACTGGGTTCTTTTTTTGTTGATTCTTTTAAATTGCCACTAAAGGGTTTTGGTGCTTTAAGTGGGTCTGGGAATAGTCGATTAATTGACATTCTAAGCATGGTAAAGTTTTGCTTTTTTTTAAAGCCACCATTCCAAACAACGATATCAAATATTGCCTTATTATTGGTATTTTTGTCTATGATATTAAAATCCAATAGTTCATCCATTAGCCTTGAATTGTTATAGGGTATGCCACTTTGGTCGTGTTTAATAAGCTCTTCTCGCGCCTCATCTAATAATCTTTTAGAGAATAAGTAAATATGTTCTTTAGTGGTTAAGGCAATTGAGCCTGGTTCATTAATTGCTTTTGTTTGGGGTTTATCAAGTACCACAAAGCGAATGGCTGATAATAATTTATCTGCTAGTGATGCGGATTGTTTGTGATGTGTGTCTAGTTGTTGGGTATTGTTTATAAATGAGTTAGCAGCTGACTTAGAGTCTGCATGTTTTATAATATCGCCGATATTGCCAGATTCAGCATACCTGCCGTTGATAACTAGAAGCACGCATTTAAAAAGTTCGCTATCTTGTTTAAGGTAATCTAGTGCTGATATTGGCACAATGCTCGTTAGCATAGTTGAGGCTATTAAGTTATGGTCTTTATAATCGCGATTGGGATTGAATTGATAGTCATAATAACACACACGCAGAGTGTGCATATCACCAAACCAAGGATTCCATCTACCTAATAATTCCTCATTATTGTTATAAAGATTAATAATCATATCACTATTAATTTTGCCGATATCGTGCATGGCCGCTGCTACAAAAACTCCAAAAGTCCAAATGTCTTTTTTATCGTTTTGCCTCTCAACGCTCACTCCTTGCGGTAGCATCAATTCATTGCGTTTTTTAAGTGCAATATCAATAACATCAATAGAGTGTTCTAAAAATCCGCCTTTGTAGCAATGGTGATGGTTATTTGATGCTGGTAATTCTTGTAAATAGAGAGATAATTTAGTAATAGTTGGCAGGTAAATATTGTCCCAAGCAGATTGGTTGCTGTGTGAGTTTTGATAGATATTATTAATTAATGTTTGATATTTTTTACTGATGGTGGCAAAGTCACGGACGACTAGTAATTTATCATTTTTAGGTGTTTTTTTAAAGTTTAGAAACTTAAATAGCATTATATTTAGCCAGGTAATCTTCTAAATGCCTCCTATCTGCTTGTGCTACATTATCTGTAATTATTAAAATCTCGGTGATAACACCGGGAGATTGTTTTGCTAAATAGTCAAAAAACGACTCTGTTAGTGGTTGCCAAGTTGTATGTTTTAGTAAAAATTCAAATAAGGAACGTTGATTTATATCCCATAGCTCACCAGTTTTGGTGGCTATGATTTTTATGTTAAAAATTTTATCTCTGGGGCAATTAGTGCCTTTTATATGCTGATGTAACAGAGATAATTGATTAATTAATTCCTTCATTTTTTGGAGGCAGCTTTAGTTTTAGTTTTGGGTTTAGTTGGTTCGGTATTTTTTGTTTTAGTCGCTTCAACCGGTTCTTTTTGTTTAAACATAATCTTATTAAAATCAACTGCTACTCTGATATTAGGAGCATGTTCAGAACGACAAGTCCTATCCAAAATGCAATCTGGTAATTTATCATCGCCATTTTGTTTGAGAGCTGACTCCATTTTGGTATATGCAGTCATTGCCGAGTTGGTCATTAAGTCAATATCTTTTCTATTAACATTGGTAAACGCATAGCCTAATTGTGATAAAAAACAACTTCTAATAATTGTTTTAATACCTTTTTGATTAGAATTGCCATTGAGAAGCGTTTGCTCTTCTGTTCTGGTAATTGCTGCGACATGTCTTAGGGCATGTACCAGTAAAAATACTTCATCAGCTCTAAGCAATAGTTGGACTGCCATATTGGCAAAGGTGGTAGAATAAGCCGTATTTATAGTAATAGGCGCCACGGATTGAAAATTTAGTTTTATATTTTTTGGTTTTTTAGCGTTAAGTTTTTTAAGGATATCGTTTAAGTTTTTTTGAGTATTTTTTAGAGTTTGTTCTACTTTAATTAAAAAATAGTCTGCATACGGGTCGTCATTTCTAGCCGCCGAGAAAATAACTTTCATTCTATTGGCAAAGCCATTAACACCAATAATTTCATTTTGGTTATTGTCTTTATCTTTTTTTCTGCCATAAAATAAATCTTTAGCTTCTTTTGAGTGGATAGTTGAACTAAGTTCAACTTTTAGTGCTCCTGGGGACTTAATTTCTAAATTATCACTCATAATAAAATTCCTTATATGTTATAAATTAACTACGCATCCGCTAATTGTTTTGCCCAAAAAGCGGCCACTTCTGGGTATACAACAACTATATTCTCGCCATGCCACCCAAGCGTGTTGACCATCTTTATCTGCGCTAATACTAGGTTCACCACTGCCAAATTCTCTACAACTTTGTTGTTTTGGCGAGATCATCTGCCACTTGCCACTTTCAGAGTTTTTACCGGGCGAGTGCTGATAAATATGACCTTGTCCACTTTTGGATACTATATCTAGTACTCGTTCTGCAACAACAGCTCCTGCTTTGATGTCATTTGGCTGGTTTAAAAAACCTTGTCTAGGATAAATTGACCCCCAAGAATTAAAAGGGCTGCCAATTTCTTCAATACCGGGGATATAGCTTGCTGGATAGACCATCTCAGTTATACCGCTGCGCCAAAATAGGGCATCAAGTGTTGATAAAAAATAAGGCTTATAAGCGGTGATATTAGCTTTACATAGGTGGGGTTGTCTGCCCATCGCATAGGCTATGGGGTTGCCGATAACACTCACCTCTTTAAATCTTATTTGAGTAGCTTTCTTTTTATTAGATTCCAAATTGCCGCCCTCAATTGTTGGGACCACATCTAATAATTTAGTTTCACTAAAAGGGCTATCACCGGGATTATTATAAGTGCTTATAACCATATCAGGCAGATTATGCTTAACATGTGGTGTTGTTTTAACTTTACAGCCACGCCAAGAACATTTAAGCCAAAAACACACCCCATCAACACAATAATCTAAACAGTTGGTATCAAGTCCAGCTTCTGTTAAATCAACAACACTAAATGATTTAACATAAGCATTATTGCTAATTGATATCAGTAGTATTAAGATAATTTTATTTAGCATCTAAAAAATCCAATAATTTTTGTTGTAAGAGTCAAATTACAATCGTTGGTTTACTCTTAACAAACGATAGATAAATGATAGTCTTCTACTATTGTTAAAACACAAAAATAGCACACCAATTATTGATGTGCTATTTTTTTTGCTTATCAAAAATACGATATGCTTCTAATAAATTAAATACACCATAAATAACAGTTTTGCCTTTATCAAAGCTGATCGCTGGTGTTTTTTCAATACCTAATGATTGGGCATTAATCACGCCTTGCCAAGCTAATTTAGCCCGGTCTCTTAATTGTTGTTTATTGCTCGTAATAAGTTTTTCTAATTGTTGCCTAGCAATATTTGGGTCACTACTTAAATTTTTAGTTAATTCTGCTTCAAATTGTTCAGCGCCATCTAGAATAAAATGCTTAATAGTCCACTTTGATAAATAGCTGTGGTTATGGAATTTTGTTTGATTAAAAGATGTACTAAATATCCATACCTCATCATTTGCCTCCAGGTTATGGATAAATAGCATTAGTACTACTGATAATACTTTTATCATCTTAGATTACCCTTTATCTCATCTGCAATTAAAATAGCTGCTTCAAGTTCACTACAATTATGTTGCTTCATTAATTGTTGACGTTTGGTTTTTTCATCTGGGGCTGTCATGCCCAGAGCTAAGGCAAGTGGTGGAGGTATATTACGGAATAAAAATCTAATTTTTGCATTAGCCTGGTTAAAAATAACTCCCTCCTTATAACGCAATTTTTGTTCTACTGTTGACTTTAGTAATTTTTCCTGTTCGGGGCTTAGGTCAACAAATTTTTTAAGGATTGCAACTTCTTTGGTTTTCAAGCTCAATAGAACTAACCACTCCATTGTATTAATCATTCTCTCGGAGGCGCCTGTAAAATCGTCTAAAGATTGAGTTGCTAGCCACAACCATGCTCCTAATTTACGCCACATCTTTGCTATTTTGACGATATAAGGCGCTAATAATGGATTAGTAGCGTATAGATGGGCTTCATCGCCTAGGACAATAATAGGACGTTTATCGTGTTGATCGCGTTCAGCAATATTATTAATGCGCATCATTAAGGATATAAAAGCAACTACTAATTTATCTTGATTACCGCCATCGCCTAAATTACCAACATCAAATTGGGTAATATCTACTTCTGGAAACGTTTCACCCGGAGTATTAAATAATCTTTTATCTGCCCTAGAATTAATAAAAACATTCATTGAATCGGCAAAGCCATTGATGATATCTTTTTCATCATCGCTTTCTTTTTGTTTTGCTATTTGTTTAAGCCCGGCAATAATATCTTCGGTTAGCACAGTTTTTTGTTTCTTTTTAGATTGTTTAGCAGCTAAGCGAATAGCATTGCCTACATCAAAGTGGTGATGGCGTCTAAAACGTTTTGTTTCTTCTTCTTCACCACCGGTTATCATTAATTTAGCAATAATAATTAATTCATTTAGAACATCTCTATTATCATCAACACCAGCATCATTTTTTTTATCATCAGCAATTAAGTCAATATTTTGCTCGTCTTGTTCTAATACTTTATAGGCGTCTGCAAATGGTGATAGTGGCATTGATTCGCTCATTGAGTTGATGACTATTCTATGGGTTGATAGTCCTAGGGACTTGCAATACTTGACTAATAAACTAAAGCTTTCCCCCTTTTCAATAATAAAAATCCGCGGGTTATACACACTAATTAACTGCATCAACAGATATACAAGTGTAGCTGATTTACCAGCACCAGAGCTGCCAAAAATCAAAGCAAAGGCATTTTCTGCATAATCTTTTAGAGGGTCAAAAGATATTTTTTGGCCACCGCGATTAAAAAAAGTAAAAAGCGCGCTATCTGTTCCCACATCCCTTGCATAAAAAGGTGATAACTTAGCAAGTATATGACTTTGTGCTAGAAAAGCATTTTTTTTATAGAATTTTTGGTCTGTTATATAATCATAACCAAATGGTAGGGCACAAATAAAATCGTCCTGATTGATTGGATTATCATCAGCTTTTATCAGTAATAAACCTTTGGCATCAAAGCTAGCCTTTATTAGCCTATTTTTTCTATCTAAGTCGTCTCTGTTGTTTGCACTAATAAACACACCAGCTGTAAAGCGATAAATTAAATCACCTTCTGCTAGAGTTTTAAGTGCGTCTTCTGCATTTTTTCTATTATTTTTAACCTCTGGGGTTGTCCCTTTAGAACGTGATATGGTAGCACTTAGAATTTCTTTGGTGACATCGGGGTGAATATGGATGATAGTTTGGGTATAAATTGAACCACCCGGTAATCTATCTAGTAAAGATAGTCTATCTTTTTGTTCGCTGGATAGGTGGCCGATTTTTATAATACTATCATCAATACTATCAATTCTTAAAAAATTACTATATTTATTGCCTTCATTGCTAAAACTCCAAATATTGTCTGTATAAGTAATTTTGGTTTTATCAATTGCTAGTGCGCTTAGGTCTAGGTCTAGGGTATTGAGCGAAGATTTTGGTAGAGTAATTTGTTTGTTGTGGATAAATTTTGCTAAAAATCCAACATAATCATCAGCACCAGCTACTGTGCATAAAATACCCACCTGTTTAAAAGCGTTTTTGGTCCGCTCTATGACATCTGCGGTAGTTCTATACTGCTTATTTATCTCTTTATGGTCTAATTTAACATGCTTGCCTTGATAAATTAGACAATAAATATCATATTGACTAAAGGTCCATAATTCATCATTAGCATTTGTGTCATAAAATCCCATATTAGCTAAATTTTGCAAATGGTTGCTAATCTCTGTTATGTAGTCTTTGGTAAATGGCCGGTCTCTGCACTCATGTTGGATATAATTTTTGATATCCTCAATTGCTCGATTAGCATTATTGTCTTTGATGACATATATTTGTGATATCCAATGTTCTTTGTATTCGTTGGGAACACTATTGGTTAGGGCAAACTGAATATCTTGTAATATTTGTTGTTGTTCCTCTTGTGATTTATTATTAATGCTAATAGGCTTAATTTTAACAATAGCGCCTAATTGGCTATATTCTCTAAAAATAAAAATCCCATTGCCCATATAGTGCTTAACCTTAATTAAATCAACAAATGATGGTGCTTTTAACTCCCTGAGCACTTTATCTGGAGCAACGGGCCTATCTAGGTCCTTTTTAATTAAATATTGACCTTTTTGTAGTTTTGCCAGAATGCTCATCAATAGACCTCATGGGGTAGGGCGTAGTGGTCTGTTTCATATAAGGGGAATACTGTTGTATAACCGGGTATAGGATGACCGTCTTTTGAGAGATGCGGATAAACAAATAAATTAATTCTAGGGTTGGGCAGCAATGGAAATTGATTGCTCAGCTCTTTATTTTTTTGTGTTATAAACTTTTTAGGTAATGGTATTTTTTTATGCAGTTGTTGTTTGTTATCAGCAGCTGTATAAATTGGCACAGATGATGATTTTTTATTATCAACATCGACCGTATTACATCCAGTTAGCATGATTATTAGAACTAATAAAATACTAATCCAATTGTTTGTCAAGATTGTTTGCATAATTCTTTATGTCGTGTCTTAATTTCCTGCCATCAGGCTTATAATCAATAGGTATTTCTGCTTGTGTGAGCAAAATAACTTCTTTACCTGAGTCTACCCTTATAACATCAAATGATGATTTTGCTCTATCACCTATCCACTGATTAATACTATCAAGACCACCACTAATACCTTTGTTAATAGCAAATTTAGCGGTGTTGCCAGTTGTGGTCTGTTGGGTATTGCCTTCAGGGGATTGAGTGATAGATTGTTCTGATTGTGCTAGAGCATCAGCAATATTAGAAAGCGCTGCTATCCCAGCACTAATACCAATAGCCTCAGGCGCATTGGTGATTAATTCACCATCTATGCAAGGCTTACCATACTCATCAGTAATAATGGCTAAATCTATGCCATTGTGCTGAGCAATGGTCTCATCAGCAAAAATAAAAGTTATATTATCAATACTAGCCTTAGCGCACTTGAGTAATAAATCACCTTGTGCTAAACCCGACATGCGCATACCAACTAATTCTTTGTGCGAATGGAATGAAGCAAATAATGCCCTATCGCTAACATCAACCACAAAGCGATATGGGTCCTCAACTTGACCGGCAACTGGAATCCTTCCTATTAAAGAAGTTTTTAATTTAGCTTTTAAAAAAGTATTGGCAGGGATAGTATATTTAGGTTGTGCTTTTTGAGGTAATTGGTCCAATAAGCTATTAGTGGCAATACCTAGTGTAGAATTATCCGATACTATTTGTGTAGCAGAGTTTTCACCAAACGACCACACAAACCCCAGCTGTTGTTGTCTAGCTACTATATCATCGCTATTAGTAGCACCACCAATAGGCACTCCAGCTAAGCCCAAAGCTTGACTAACAGCTACTTGAGTTTTATTAACGAGGTCTGTAGCTGTGGCTTGCGCTTTTGGTTTCTGGCGCGATGGCAGAGCTGGATAATTTTTGATTTGTGTTGGTGTGGTGTTAGTTGGTTTGGCTTTTTTGAGCTGTTCTAGTTCTTGTTTGAGGTTATTAATTTGCTGATTTAGCTCTCTTAGTTGAATTGCAATTGCTCTATTGCTCTCTAGTGTTGTTTCACGGTCGTCTTGGGCAGTTTTTATTTGTGCTTTATCAATTAACACTTTTGGTGGTTGGGTATTACTGGTAGTGATTTGGGCTGGTTCGTCACCGGTATTAAAAATCCACACAAGTGTTGTAATAAATACAACAGCAATTATAATAATTAGTTTCCTCATAGCGGTTTTGCGCTAACTAAATAAACTACCGAAGTATCGGTTGTGCCACCCTTAGGCGCTAGTTTATTAAATTGAAAGCTAGCACTTAGATAATTGCCAACAATATCGCGTGGATCCAGATGAATGAGGCGATTGGTCTGGTTTATAAGTTTAATAGCAATACCATAACGTCCATAATCATCACTATATTGCAAAATAGGTGTTGCCAATACTGCCCCATTACAAGCTAGATTGATGCTACAAGTAAATAGTTCAATTGGTTTAGAGCTGATAAATATCGCTTTTAGGCCAATATCTTTAATAAGCCTTTCAGGAGCATAGAGTTTTTGGGCTAGAAAACGTGTTATATCAACATAGTTTAGAGATTTGGTTTCATCTTTTTGTTTGATATTTTGGGTAGTAGCTCTTTTTGTTGTAATTTTGTAGTGTTTTGGTCTAATAGCACTAGTAGCTGATAATAATATAATTGCCCTTATTTGCTGATTTGTATCTTTTACTAATAATTTACCACTAGCAAAATTATTAATTGGTCTTAACCATAGGCGACTATCTACAAATTGAGATGATAATTGTTCTAAAATATCATTGCTTATGCCTGTTTGATGGACTATAAAATCAAATTCTAGTAATGTTTCTTGTTGGTTGGTTAGTTCTATATCAATAGGACTAGCATCATTGATTAGGCGGATAAAATCATCAGTTGCGCCTAATTGTGCGCTAATTATAAATAACAGCATAATCAGCACTTTCATTTAATTCTCACCGGTTTAACAGGTGGTGTGTCTAGTTGCCAGCCCCACGGGTTATAGTTTGGGTCAACATCTCTTATAACTACTTTGATTGTGTAGCGTAAAGTAGCATCTTGGATTAGATAATTTTCTTGATGAGTTTGCAAACGAAAATCAATAACTACCAAAAATGCGGTGTTGTTATCAATCGGTGTTACAAAATCATCTCTATAATCTGCAACTGATACAACCGGTATAAGAGCCCTAGTTTTATCTAGTTTATTTTGCTTATCCAATTCATCATATTGATTGAGCAAAAACTGTTTGTATTCAGGGGTGATAAGGGCGCTAAGTTTATTGATATTTTTTTTAAAATCTTCTTTACCGCTTATTGGCCAATGATAGAGGTTTTGCATTACTTCACCAGCAAGACGATAAACTTGGCCATAATCAACATCAGAGGTTGAAATCACTTGTCCAAATTCTAGTTTAGGAGGAATAGTAATTCTAAAAACCCGATTATCAGATAAATTATTATTTGTTGATATAGCAATAAATATTATCAGCACTAGTGCAATAATAATGCCAATATAGCTGTATTCTCTAATCTTGATATTTTTGATAGCATCAATAAACTCTAATTGTTTCATTGCCTAGATTTTGGAATATGAATTAAAAACACCAGTGGTAGAAACTATATTTAGTTTTTTAGCAAAAATTTTTTGGTAATAGCCCCTAGGTTTATTGCGTTTTATTTTTTGCATAATGGGTGCAAAAATTATTATTGCTAAGATCGGCAATACCAACACCGGTATTGCTAGTAGTGGCGATAATTCTAATACCAGTCCTAGCAATATACTAATAATAATTCCAGTGATAAAGCCTGCTACAACAATAATACTAATTTCTAGTAATGAGCAAGATTTATAAATTGATATATCTTCTGCTATATGCATTAAATATTTGCCAAATTAATATCTAGGATACTAGCTGCATAATAAGCAATTGCTATTGCAAATAATATAAGCGCAATACCAATAATTATTCTTATAAAAAAAGGACCCATACCTTTTTGGTCAATTTCCCCATACGACTTAAGGGCGCTGCCAACTGTGCTAATAAGTCCCCATATAATTAAACCTAATAACACCACACCAACTACTGCAATAAAAATTGTTTTAATTAGATCTATTGGATTAGTAGTTGAGCTAACATTTGTACCACCTATGGAAAAGTTAGTAGGCAATTGTGCTAATAATTCAAAATTAGTAAAAAATAAACCAACAACTAATAATGAAAATAATTTCTGAAGTGTATTCATATTTTTTCTCCTTAAATAAACAATTACTGCTATTGGACAACAATAGCGGTAATAAGTGTCACACTAAAGACCATCTTTACCACAATTGCTAACAATTCAGTAAAAGATGCTCTATTATTGCCAAATTGCTGATATTCAATAGTAGCTAAATGTATCATCCAAATCACAAACAAAACTAAAATTACCGCTCTTAATAAAATATTAAATTCAGGCATTAATACTTAAGTATTAGCGGGTCATAGTGACGTGGGGTTTGGTCATATTTGTTGTGATGCATAAATCGGCTAATTGCTTGGTTAATTTCTTCTAAATCTCTTCTTAAGGCTGGATATAAGAAACGATAACGTGTATTAACATCTGAGAGTCTTTCTGCCTCATTAATAACATAGCCGGCATTTAATAAATATTTTCTGACATTTGCTAGGGCGTTAAGCTCATTGGCATTATTAAAGTTATTAATGGCTAAATCGCGATTATTTATATCTGGGTCATTATTGATTTGCTTTAAGCTCATATCTTTATTTTTTAATGTTTTTGGTTGATGCTCACTGCTGGTAGTATTGTTCAAATCAGTTGATTTACAAGCGGATAATAATAACAATGGAACAACTAAAAGTGAGGCTAATAACTGCATATTCAAATGCTATATTTAACGGTAACACTGCCGCTATCACCACCAGTACCAGTATCATTATTACCAGCACGGCCGGTGCCATTAGTAGTTGCTGGATATGATTGGCCTTCGCCACCAGCACCTACTTCAATTTGTATAGACTCTGCTGACTGAACCCTAAAATTTAATTCTAACGTCTCTCCGTTGGTAGGGTTTAAATAAAAGTCATCTCCTAACTCCTTAAATCCTAAACCGCCACGATTTGCTTTTATAGTGGTCCACCCTTGAGAAGGAAACCTAACTTTTGAAAAACCTCCTGAATAAATTTTGTGAGGCGAACACGATATAATGGATCTAAAACGTATTCTCATACATGCCCTATTACCGCCTCCACCACCACCTATAACTTTAAGAGAGATTTGTGTAACTCCATTTGGCACAGTCCAACTATATTCACCAGGTATTTTCCAAACTCTGGTACGAAGTGTAGGTTGAGGTTCAACTTGTTGGGGCGTAGAACTTAGAGGGCTTATTGGTGAATTTAAAAGAGGAACATTGGTGCTGTCATCAGTATTGGCTGATAACATTGTAATTTGTAATCCTAATAATACAAATACAATAAAAAATATTTTTTTCATTTTATACTCCATTAAAAATTTTTATTGTTTTTAACTATCATAATAACAATATGTTGTAGCAATTCCTGTTGCTACAGATAATTCAGAACTTCCTTGAATTGTCCATTCCGAACCAGAATCAATCGCATTTAGACTTACAACAACATTAGTTAAACCAGTGCTGTGGGTAGTTGTTTGGATACCGTGCATTCTAAGAACAATTTTAGGATCTCCATTTAGCCCAGCAGATGTACAATCTGGTTTTGGAATAGTATCGCCTAGGTTAGAAAATGCAAAACTGCCAATCAAAGTAAACTGGCTTATTTTGTTCTCTATATCATCTAAACGTTCAACTAGAGATGGTATTGAGATATTGAATCCACAAGCAGGATTATTAGGGTAATTATCACAAGTAATTCTCTCAGAACCTGCCGCAAAAGTATATTGGGTAAAAATGAATAATGATATAAAAATTATTTTTTGCATAATATTCCTCCAATTGTTAGCGCTATATTATGCAAGTTTAAAAAAGAGATATAACAAGCCAGCACACCAACTATTGATGTGCTATAATTTTTTATCAGTTTTGATAAAAAACTAAACTTTTAGTTAGATGTGCCAAAAAATCTCAGTCCCCAGTGAGTTAAATAACTATTAAAGATAAAGCTATTGGTATTAAACATTTCAATAGTCCATTGTCCTTGAGAAGATTCGCCATAAAAATTATTAGCAAAAGTTTTATATTTTGCATCGCCGCTAATTGAGCGATATGGCGTAATAATAGCGGTTGTGCCTGCTGGGGATGTAAGTTTAATTAGTGTTGATGCTATATTACCGTCAAAGATATTCCAAAAAACCTCTAGTGACTCAATATTGATATTTGTCTCAACAGTTAGGGTTCTGCTTACTCCAACTGCACTGAAGGGAGTAATAAGCAAACTACTGCTCAGAGTTTGACTAGCATGCCAATTTAGCAATAAAACATCTTCACTATTATCACTTACTGATAAATCTATGTAATTAGCATTATTGAGCACGCTATAAATATTGCTTAGATAATTCTCTGCTAGTGCGACTGCAGCATCTACATTAAGTTTGCCAAATCCATACCAACTATGAAACCAATAGCCAGCAGCGTTGGTAGCCCAAGGCTGTCTAATCACTAATTCAATATTGTTAATAGCAATGGTAGCTGGTGGTATATCCTCATCAACCCTCATGCTAGTAGTTGCTAAAATATACTTAACATCTCTCCAAGTAAGACTTGGGTTGGCTTCAAGTATTAAAGCAATAGCACCGCTTACAATTGGAGCAGAAGCTGATGTTCCTCCAAAACTAATATAATCACTATTACCAACATTGGTACTGGCAATTCCATTAGTATTAGCAACACCACTACCTAATACAGCTATTGGTTTAGAATAGGCAGACAACCATAGACCTGCTCCTGTTGATGAATAATCTACTTTTGTATTAGTAAGTGGATTAAGACCGCTAACTGCAATAGGATAATGTCCCCATGCTTCATTATTTAGTTGTACTGCATCAGAATTACCATCATTCCCGGCACTTGCAACATAGATAGCGCCTTTACCATTTCTATTATTTATAGCGCCATTGCGTAAAGCGTCGCCGTAGTCGTTAGTGACTGCCCCTTGGGATATTGCTATAAAACTAAAATTAAAAATATCTATTTGTTCAGAGTTAGGGTTTATAGTGCTACTACCTGTAACTCTTCGCCAATGCTCTATACCGCCAATATTGCGGGTGTAATTGTGCAAATTAGCATTATAAGCAATACCCCTAACACCTAAACTATTATAGCCATTAGCACCAATAATGCCAGCGACTCCTGTGCCGTGAAAGTTTGGTGCCTCGGAATTGGGATTATAAGTTTCAGCAATACTTAAATCCTCATGGTCAGAATTAATTATAGTATCCACTACAGCAACATTAATTCCTTCGCCACTGTAGCCTCTAGCTAGGGCTTTCTCTGCATTAATATCGCCTAAAATATCAGCTCTTTGATTAACTATATACCACTGATGAACAAATAATGGATCACCGTGTGCTAGGTAAATATTAACACGCACATCAGCATTATCATCACCGGTGGTATCAATGGTGAAAGTATCGGTTATTTGGTATTTGTGTGATAGATAACTAAGAGTGCTTTCGCCAATGATTAAAGTGCCATCACTAGGCAAACTTTTAATTGTAAAGGTAGTAAAAGTTGGAGTAATCTGAGTTTTAGCTAAGTTTAAATATAAACTTTGGCTTGCTGTAAAACTAATAATATTAATAGGAGTTGGTGTAGGAGTTGGCGTAGGCGTTGGTGTTGGTGATGCAATTTGCATAGTCCCAATATTGGTCCTAGTGTTGCCGCAGTTGGAATTCTGAGTAAAACGTACACCACTTTGGACAGTATTGGTATGAGGATTCCAAGTAGTATCAGCACAAGGAGTAGTATCTGCTGTTGTGCCGCTACTGCCACTACTGCTTCCACCACCTCCACCGCCTCCACCGCAGGCGTACAATAGTAATGTTGCTAAAATAACACCTATTTTAAATACTCTCATTTTTTATCTCCCAAGGATTTATTAAAACAACATTGTCATCTTGCATATCTTCAATATTTCTAGTAGCTAATACGCAATCATTAGCTGTAGCTGTTGCCACAATTAAACTATCAATTGCCGGCATTGGTCTACCTTGCAGTTCGCGTCTTGCTAGTAAATTGCCCCATTTATTAACTACTTCTACATTAATATCCAGTATGCGATATTTGAACCTGCTTATAAGCTCATTATTTAGCCATAAATCTAGCTTATTTTTTTTATTATGATTGCTGAGTTTAGCAATACCTTTTTTGATTTCACCAATTGTTAATATACTAAGATATAGATTGGTCTCATCTTGTGTATTTATCCAATTAACAACTTGTTTATTTGGCTTTGTTTTGATTAACTCTGATATAACACAAGTATCTAAAAGATAATTCATAAACTAATATCTCTTGGCAATGATTTATCTCTATCAATCTTGATTTTGCTATTAGCAAGAGGTGATTTTTGCAAAAATGTAGCTAAATTTTGTCTATGTTTAGTCAATCGTTTGTAATCTTGGTATGGAACAAGCATAGCAACAGCCTTATCGTGTTTAGTAATTATTTGTGGCTGCTGCTTTTTCTCTATTAAATTGATTAAATAGCTTAGTTTGCTTTTTGCCTCTCTTAATTGCCATTTATTTTGTTGCATTAGTATCATAGTAAGTAGTTATTGTAGGCTATATTATACCATAAATCATAGCTGTTATGTCATTTTATTCACATTTGGTGACATAAGACCAATAAGTTTGACTTGATGGGTCAGTATTGCCAATTCTAAAATTTAGCTCCCAATGGTTTGGTTCATCTCTAACAACTGCCAGAAACCATTTATCTATTGTGTCGTTAATGCCCCATATGCCAATACCGGTGATTAAGAATGTTGGAGAGGACTCACAGGCAGGTTTATCAATAAGGTTGGGTTGATTAGGATAATTGCTTGCAAATGGGCAATCACCAATAACATTACTGTTGCAAATCAACCCTAGGTCATAAATTGCTTGAGAAGCCTTTTTACCAAAAGTATAGGACACATCGGCAACATTGGCAATGGTTTTGCTCTGAGCATCCCAAGTATCAGTACTACCATCTAATAAACCAATATAGTCATCAATAATTGGCAATAGAGTAGGTTTGCCAACTGTGTAAGTTGCATAGCCTCCAGTCGTAGTAACAGCTCCTAATACGCTTTTGATATGATTAGCATAGGCAATATCGTCAATATTAAGACCAATACTAAAAGTCTGAGTGGTACAAGTAGTGCTAAACTGTTCACCATACCAAGTAGATGATGGTGATATGCCAACAATAAAAGCCGCGCTTGACATCACAGCAATAGCGTCTGTGCATTGATTGTTCTGGTCTGGGAAGGCATAGGTTAATGAACCAGCTGTATCAATATCACTTCTATTAAGTGTTGCATAGTTTTGGGCAGCGCTTGCTAGAATATCTAGCTCATTAATAGTTGCTGATATGCGTTCATTTTTAACACTAGTTTGCAAATTAGGCGTATATATGGCAAGCAAAATACTAATAATTAGTATTGTAATAACAAGTTCAACTAGTGTAAAGCCTTGTTCGTGTTTAGTAATTGTGGTTAATTTTGATTGCATGATACTTATCAGTTCTAAAACGAATAGCGTGTTCGCGATTACTAAAATTGGTGGCTCTGGTTCTAGTAATGCCGTTGTTGATTACATCAGCAAAGCCAGTGCTACCAAAAAATAAAGTAATATTAGTTGGAGTGGCAATGTTGATTGTTAATTGACTACCTATCCCGCGAGCTATGTTATTGTAGTTGTCTATGGTAAGAGTGGTGTCAAATTGATTATTACCGGTATTACTAGCAGCTAATAGAACAGCTGCGTAATACTCAATATTAGCAGAGACATTATCAATAGTTTGGCTATGAGCTTGTGATTCTGTTTGCCTAATATTATAAATATAGAGTCTATTGATGCTGATATAAGTCAATACGCTTATAACGATTGTAATGGCTAGAATTTCTATTAGAGTAAAACCGTAGGCTTTTGGTTTTGTGGTTTTATAAATTGACATTAGTGATAACTGCAAATCTAGGCACCATTAGAGCAAAAAATAAAATAAATATCAGCCCAATTAACATAGTGGTAGCCGAAGCATTGGCAAAACTATTAAGTTTTTTGTTTGCCACCCTAAGTTCTTGTTTGAGCATTTCACGCAATAAATCTAGTGTTTTACTTTGTTCGCTTAATTGTGCTGTTCTGTCAAACGAAGCCATACCGCTTACCAAAGATTTAGCAAATGAACTAAATTGCAGAGCCTCTGCCAAACCAAGCTGCATTTCATTAATTTGTGTCAATAAAATACCGCTCTGCAATTTAGCAAATTTATTGATTTTTGCAAATTGGCTAATAGTTGCTGTATGTTTAATACCGCTACTATTGGCAGGCTGTAAAATGTTTATAAACAGTAGACTATTTTTAAGAGTAATAATGCGATTAAAGAGGCTAAAAGGATAAATATTTTTAATCATATTTAGCAGCTGGTCTTTATATAGCCAAATTGCTACAATACACACCACCACAACCAACATAATAGTTGATGTGTTAGCATCAAGGAACAATAACGTATCAACTACAATATTTGAACCTGACCTTTCTTGTTCACCAACTTCTAATGCTTTAATTAGCGAAGGTGTAGATGCTAAAGTTAGCAGGGCAAATATTAGTTTAAAAAGGTTTTTTTGGATAACTCCTGAGGTTTCATTAATAGATTGAATCTCTTCATTTAAGGCAGCAACAGCATAATCAAGATTCTCATCTAGTTGTGATGAAGCCTTGATTATTTCAATAACAATAGTGCCAAAACCTAAAACCTCTAAAAACAAACCCAGAGTAGCGCGATTGGCTTGCATATATCTAAGTATAGAGATATTTTTTTTGTTATTGCTAAACCAATTAGCAAAAACATCACCAATATTGACATTATTGTTAATTACTGTCTTAATTTGAATCAATAATAATAATTGCTCATTCAAATCAATAAAATGTTTCTTAAGTTTATAACCGCTTCTACACTTGATAATATTGTCTTTTAATAGCCCAATATTATCTAAAAAAGTATCGAGTTGGTCTCTATTGCTAATAGCAATCTCAGCTGTTGCAATCTTATCATTGTGTAGAAAATCAACTCGATAAAACTTAAGCATTTTATTACTTCACATTATAGACAACCGTAATAGTTGAAGCCCCTGTGCGGCTAGCTGCTCCTATATTCCTACTGGTAATGGTTTCTATAATTTGGTCCATAGTCTCTGTTGGTGTGCTAATACCAGAAAACCCCACAGCAATTTCAATGCTGTAATTATTAGGTGTGCTTGTAGCCCAGCCGCCAACAGATAAATCATCTGGTAGCCCAAAACTATCTGTGAGCTCTGCTTTATCGCACTCTGTTAGATCGTTGCTGTATTTTAGGGAACAACTATAAATTGCGCGAGGCGCTTGCGATGATAAAAAATGACTAACAGCAACTCCATGAGCAGCGTCAATACTATCTTTAAAAGTGCTTTGATAAAGTAGATAACCTAAAATAGTCACAAGCACTATGCCTACTAAGATTTCTACAATAGTGAAACCTTTTTCATTGTTTTGCATATTTTGCATAATTTTCTCCTTGTTGTAATAAATCTTGAGGAATGTCAAAATTCCCAATTGGTATTTTTTCTAATTCTTCAAGGCTAATCAGTCCCAGCAATAAAGCATTAATGCCGGATTGCATTAGACTGGTGTTCAAATAATAATTATTTTCATCAATATTGCTTAGATAATTTCTTATGGTAAATACATCATCATCATTGCTAATCATTTTTTTTGCTTGAGTATCAAGCTTCATAATTTCTAAAATTGGCACCACCCCAGAATATCCTGTCCAGTGACAAGCGGCACAACCCTTATCGCTAACAAATTGAATTTTAGAATTATTGTCCAGTCCCATATTTATGTATTTATTAGCGATATAACTATTAGTAGTTGTTAAATTGTTTGTAATAGAACAGCTATTACATACTTTGCGTAGCAGACGTTGGGCAATTAGGGTATCAAGTGTGCTTGCCATCATATCTCTTTTAATACCAAATGACTTCTCAAGGCGCACAATAATACTAAGCGCATCACTAGTATGGATTGTGCTAAAAGCAATATGGCCGGTTAGTGCTATTTCTAGTGCTTTTTGGGCTGTGTTTGCATCTCGTATTTCGCTTATTAAGGCAACATCAATATCAGAGCGCAATAGGACGGGTATAGCGTCTTTATAATCCATATTTGCTTTTTTATTAATTGGTGATTGAATAATACTTGCAACATTAACTTCAACTGGGTCCTCTAAAGTGTGTATCACTTGGTTTTGGTTAATGGTTTGCATTTTGTTTAGTAAGCTATAAAGCAGAGTAGTCTTACCAGAACCAGTTGGTCCAGCAATAATAACGCTACCGCTATTGATAGAGGCAACAATAGTTGTTAATATATCTTCTTGCTGTTTAATTAGACCAACTTTGTCTAAATTAAGTATTTTGTGATGATGATAATGCGCTCTTAGTGTTATTTTGGGTATAAGTGCTCCATCACTGAAGGTATGGTTGGTTTGGATACTTTGTAGTCTAAATTCAATGCCTTTTTCAATAAGTTTTCCTTGTTGTGGCAAAGCAAAAGAAGCGCTGTTAATACCAGCTAGTCCGAACAAAACATTTACTAGTTTTTTGTATTTGTTTTGTTCCAGGTCAAGAGTAATCAATAAATTAGAATGCCTTCGGAAAAACACCCTTGTATAATCACCCTCCGGCATAAAATGAATATCGGCCGGTTCTATCTTTCTAATTTGTTTTAGAATATTTTGCCAAATTAACAAGATTTCATTATCGTTATCATCATCAGTTTTATCAGTATTAGCAACAGTAATTTTGGTAAGTAGTGGATGGTCAGATGCCACAATGCCAATTTTGTTAAATGTAATGAGACCTTGTTTTTTTAATTGTAGTTTTTGTTGCTTAATCCTCTCATTAAATGGGTTGACTAAATATAAGACATTATCAACTATGAAGCTCTCTTGGTCTATGTGGCTTGCTTTTTTAGCATTTTTGGGTAAAACTAACTTGACCTCAGCAATATCAGCAATAATTTGGGCTAATAAATCACCATCAATAGAGCTGACTTGACACATAATATTACTTACTAAATCTGCCATATCTTTAGGTGTGCGAATGTTTTTAGCATTATTTTTGCTCAGTTGGGCTTTATCAATTAACAAATCTAGAATTTTGCGGTGAATATCAATCAAGTTCATTTTTTGCTTGCATTAGTTGATAAATCTAAATCAATGTCCCAGTACACAAATTGCTTGGTTTCTTTATTAGTGATTTTGTTTTTAAGGATAATGCTATTGTGGCCAATATCAGTGATGTGATAATTTAATATTTCATCACCAATAGCAACAGTATGTTGTTTTTGTTGATAATCAACAATTGTTGCTATTTTATTAGTAATACTAATTAAAGTTGGCTCGGGATAACTAACAGGTGAAGGTGGAGGTAATTGCTCCTTAGGCAATGGTCTTAAATCAACCGAATCTAGGCTAATATTATAAGAACAATCAAATCCTAAATTTTTGCATTGTTCCAATGTTTCTAATAATTGCAATTTAGCGTCAATTAGCCTTTTTTGTTGCTCTATTGCTTTGGTTTGCTCGTAATAATTAATAATTTTTTTATCAATGATTTGACCTATATTATTGATAGTATCTTTATTGGCATTTGCCATACTAGCTAAAAGTAGTATTAATAGTCCAATAATCTTCATAATAGCCCTCCTAAATGCTTAGCAATAATTCTGCTTTTTCTAAATTAATCTTGATAGCCTTAAAATCAATATCCGGTCTAGCGGATTGGTCAATATCATAAATCTTGTTAATCAAGGCAACAACATCATACAAATTACCGCTAACCTTAAAATAGTTATCCTTTTGCTCTATTAACTCCAATAAATAATAGGTTGTTAAATATTTAACAATTTGTCTTTTTTCTTGATTGGAATATACAATTTGATAAATTGCTTTTTGAGGTTGTTTTTTAACCTGTTGCTGATTTAATTGATGTTTATTATGTTCAATACTTAAATTGATTTCACCAATACTACTGCGGATATTTATAATTTGTCCGCCATAATAAATAGCAATTGCAAGACATACAACCACAGCAACTAACACAATCTTAATATCATCTTGTTTCATCATAGCTTCATTACCCATTTTTGTTGTTTGTTTTGAGTTATCTCTGTTGCTAGAGGTTCAAATTTATGGATGTTAATTTTTAGTTCACCACTAGTTAAAACAGCATCTTTGGTATAAAAATTAATGTTGCCTTGCCAAACTTGGGTAATTGATAATTTAGTCAGTATTGGTAAATATTTATCAATATAGGAGGTTTTTTTATTATCTTTTTTGATAACGCGCACATTGGCTTTACCTTGTAAGCCGGATAAAACTTGAACAGCCTGCTGTTCTTGGTCTGCATAATAATTGACTGTGTTTTGACCAACAAATGCTACAAAAATCACAGCTATTATTGAGGCAGCTTTGATAATATTTTTGTGTGCTTGTTGTTTTAGGGCTAATTGTTTAGGAGTTAAAACAACTTTGACTCTTTTTATTGTAAATTCTTTTAATTCATAGGTTTTAGTCTGCTTGCTGATTTTAGGAAGGTTGTTGGCAATAATAGCACCGGTGCGAATCTCAGCGCCTTCGAGCAATAAATATTGCCCTTCTCCATGTTCATCTACTTTTTTATAAAAACTAAAACTACCCGCTTCTAAACTAATAAGATTATTTAAAAATAAGGTATGCCAGAACCCAATACTTTTAGCTTTATTTTTAATGTGAGTCGAAGTAGCAGCAAAATAGAGCACTTTGTCATCTGTTTTAATGCTATCAAAAACAAACTCATCGTCTGCTTTTTGTGTCTTATCAACTAAAACACGGTCAGCAAAAATAGTGTATTGCTTATTACTGACCGTGATAGATAGCCCGTCTTGGTATTGTTTCATTTATTTTGCTTTTGTTGTTTCTTTGGGATCTAAAAATTGAAAACTACTAACAACTACTTCGGTTATCCATTTTTTAGCGCCTTCGTCTTCATAATCTCTGGTTCTAAGTTTGCCTTCGATATAAACTTTAGAACCTTTTTTTAAAAAGTCATGGGCAAGTTTTGCTTGCTTACCAAACATAACTAAGCGATGCCATGAAGTGCTTTCTTGTTTTTTGCCCTCTTTATCAATCCAACGTTCATGAGTTGCAATGGATAATCTGGCAATTTCTACATCATTTGAATTTTTCTTGTATTCAGGATTCTGACCCAATACACCTGCTAATTGAACATTATTAAGATTTAACATGTTGACCTCCGTTTTATATTATTGTTGGTTTAATTAGAATTACAATTTCTCGTTTTTCTAATGCGCTTTGATCACTAGCAAAAATCGCGCTAAACCAATTGCCCGGTAGCACTTTACTAGCTTCAACAACTCTTTCTGCGATTAAACCGCCTAAGTGCATAGTTTTGCCACTTTTGACAATCGCTTGAGTTGATAATTTTTGCAGTGTAATATTGGGGGTTTGGAAACTTTCAGCATTTGAGGTGATTTCTGTAAAATTTTGTAGTGATGAAACAACCGGCACCACATTAATTAGCACCTCATCATCACCTAGCACTTTGGCTTTTACTTGCATACTAACACCAACATTTAAGCGCTCTATTTCAGAAGTGGTAACAACATTGCCGCTTTGGTCAGTGTTGGCGTTAACTTGGGCTATATAAGAAAACTCTGTTCCGGTTGAGATAATACCGGTATCACCATTAAGAACAGTGATATTGGGCTGGTCTTGAACAATAACCTTACCTTGCCGCTCTAACAAAGAAATCAATAGCTTAATGCTAACATCACCTCTTTGAAGTAAATTGTCTTCATTTATTGTCCCAATTGATATAAGACCAGCGCCATCAATGGATTGAGTTTTAACACTGGATATACCAAATGCTCCTCGCGCTCCTTCGGCAACAATTGACCAATCAATACCTCTGCCTTTAGCACGGTCAAGCGATACATCCAACACAGTCACAGCTAAATGGATTTGTTTAGTGCTACTATTAATTAGAGCTCTTATATATTTATCTACTTGTTTTATTTTTTGAGGCGAGGCTCTAACATACACTACACCGGTTTTTTGATTTGCAGAGACTAGCGTTTTGTCATCATTATTGCTTTGTCCATCGCTATCACCACCTATATCGCCTGCAATTTCTATGATGGTTTTAATAGTTTCTATCCATTCACTAGCATCAGACCTTTTGATTTTGTCGTTGTCTTCATCTTCTGGTATATCGCTGGTATCACTGGATATACTAGCTAGATTCCAGCTTTTTGCGATAATGGCTTGCACAAACACGCCATTGTTTTTTAAAGTAATATGGTAATTGGTTAAATTAGATAAATATGTTAAATAATCACCCAAATTACCAGCAAAATTAACCGAGATTTGCTGATGTAGATTAACCTTATCATCACCAGCAATAATTGGTGTGTTTATTACTTTTGCTAATGCATTAATGAGACTTATTCGTGGCTGATTAAGACTAACAACTTGAGAGAGTTTTTCATCTTGCGGGTAAAAAATCTCAATATGGATGGGTTCTGGTTTATCAAATTTAATAGATTGAACAGCTGGTGTTGCATCTATACTAAAGTCGCTAGTATCGGGCTTAACACCATAATCACAAGCAGCTGCTAATAATGCAGCTAACAGAGGTATGATAAATTTAGGTTTAGTTGTCATAAATAATAATATGTTTGGATAAGAAAATTGCCTTAATATCAAGCTTTGTGGTAATTACTGATAGTATTAGTGCTTTGTCTTTTTCTTTTGTGGTGATGTTGAGCATAATACTTTCCAGCGGCTTAACGCTCCTATTATCAATGCTATGTTCTGGGAATAATTTAGCCAATACATCAATAACGGTTTGTTGTCTAAAATCAATTGCGGTGTTGTTAGTAGCATTAGGTGTGGGGACTTGGGCTAGTGACGATTGTTGTATCAACAATAAAAGAATAATTGCTATTATTGATAATAATTTATTCATTTAATTACCTTTTCAATTTTTTGCTGCTGTTGTGTTTTAACAGACCTAATAATTAGTAACTTCATTGCTGGGAATACCTTTAGTTCAGCACTAACCTGCTTGGATAACGATTTAATGGTATCTAATCTGCTTACCTCCTCAGCTACAATAGAGACTTTAATATGCGTTAATGCCTCTTCAATATCTACTTCCCAGCCATTAGGTAGAATTTTTTTAATTGCTGAACTAAATTCATCTTTATTGATATTGACCTTAACAATATCGCTTAATTCTCTCTGTGGTTCATCAAACCCTGCGGTATGGGTATTATTAGTTGTTTTATTTAAAACAATACTAATATCTCTATTGACATCATCAATTATCAGCGCCCAGGGCTTGCCAATTAGAATCTCAATTGCTCTTTTAAGTTCAATAGGACCCAATTGCCGATGCACTACTGGTAGAGTAATTCTGTTTAGAATTTCTGCTTGATAATCTAGTGAAAGTTTATAGCTAGACCTTAACAACAGATACTCAATAGCAGCAATAATATTATTTATTGACTTAGGAAACTTAATATTGATGATAACACTAAGCTCATTACTTTGAGCTGGTGTTGCCCCCAGACGCAATTGAGTATATCTATCAATTGTTTTATTAGCGCCTAAGGCTAAATGACTAGCTAAAATAATAAAAATAAAAAATGATGATTTGACCATAGTTTGCTAATTATTATCAAAATTAGCAGGTCAAACAGAAAGTAGCACATCAATTTTTGGTGTGCTATAAAAAGATTGTAAGATTTGCATCAAGATTAGAGACTTGCTCTAATCCTGATGTAACATCATCTAGTGATGCACTTTATAAAAAGTAGTTATATCTGATGTTGCAGAACAACTACCGTTTTTGACTTTATTAAAAAAAGTCACACCCTAATAAAATTCCAAACAACAATCTCCTAAGTTGTCATCTAAAATCAAACTTGCTTAAAGTAGGGCATCAAGTTTTATTGCTAGGCATAAACTCAATTAATTCCAAGTTTATACAAAGGGGACTATGTTTTGTCTTCAACCATAGTCAGTTGCCGTAATTAACGAAGTTCTTAGGATGTGACTTCGTCTATAAGACTTAAAACAACAAGTCTTTACAAACCACTTTTAAATTAAAGTAGTTTGTAAAGACTGCTGGTTATCCCTAAACAACGGGGACTTGTGTCCCCTTATTTGGGTTAGAAGTAAAAACTACCTTATTAAGGTAGTTTTTTAAGCGTGTGATGTATTTTGTTTATCCTTGCGCTGTTTCCAAGCTACATATAGACCTAGTAGCCAACCAGATAGAGCAAATACAAATATGATTGTTAAAATTAAATCCATTTTTCAATCCTCCTTGTTAATAATGGCTTTGATAGCTAAATTAGACACTATGGCCATTATACCAAATATAACCAGCTTCTTTTAGCATGTCACTAGCCTCTAAGCTAGCTTGTAAAGATTGCTAACAAAAAAAGAGGTGTTTTTAAAGAGCATTGATATACACTTTAAAAACACCTCTATAGTAGAGGTGTAAAAACATAAAGTTTTTAAATTAACAAATTAATATTGAAGTGTTCTTATAAAAAGAATATCATCAATAGTCCTAGATTTTGCGGCTTGGACCACATCATCTAAATTTAATTTGCTTTTAATAGAAGTTAAACATTCAGCTGACCAGCCAAAAGCTTTGTCGTAAAAAAGTCTAACTTCCTGCTGTTTACTCCTTGACATTATGTTTCTCCTTGAAAAAACACAATATCCCCAAACAACGGGGACTTGTGCCCCCATATTTGGGTTAGAAGTAAAAACTACCTTATAAAGGTAGCCTTTTTAAGCGTGTGATGTATTTTGTTTATCCTTGCGCTGTTTCCAAGCGACATATAAGGCTAATAATAGACCAGATAGAATAAATACACCCAAGATTGTTAAAAGAAAATCCATCTTCTAATCCTCCTTATCAATAATAGCTTTAGCAATTGAACTCAATATCACCGTCATTATACCAAACGTTAATAGTTTAGTTGCCGTAGTAATTTGAGGCTCATTAAATGCGATTACCAATAAACCAGCAATCACCAGTGCGACCCCAATATTACTAAACGCCATTAAAAGGTCTAAAACAAAAATTTGCATTTTCATTTTAATTTTGGACCCACGCTCTTTGGTCTTGATTCCAACTATAACCAGCCTCTTTTAGTGCATCTTTTTTAGCACTGAAATCGGCGTCATCTTTGGCAAGACTAACTTTGCTTAACATCTCTCCGCTTTCTGGATTGATGTAAAACGCTGTATCAGATTCATCATCCTTAGTAGAAGGTTGTTGCTCAATTTTAGTTGTGCTACCATTACCTTCTGCTTTAGTTTCTGATTTAAAAACCAAGTTACCATTGATTTTTAAAGATACAATTTTAATAAGGCGACCATCAATATTGACGCCCTGTTTGGTTTGCCCATCTTTTTGATAGGTAAACGATTTTGGCTGAATATCGCCGACAACAAAAGCCATAATGGCTTTGTTTCCCTTTTTGCTTAACGCATCAAGGTTGTCCTTGATAACAGTCTTAGCTTCCTCGCCTACGACTCTAAGAGCAAAATTGGTATATTTTATTTCCTCAGAGTTGCCTCTTAGTGCAGAAATGTCTAAAGCATAAAATGGGTCGCCATTTTCAGGCTTAACCTCTCTTACGCGATTAGCATATCCTACACCGTTTGCTTGTAGGTTGAAGTACCTTTTTTCTTGCTGATTATTTGGCATAATTGCCTCCTTTTTTATTGGTTGAAAAAAGGAACACAACCCCAGCAGGAGGTTGTGTCCCGCTAGGGTGATAAACTAAAAAACATGTTTATCGGTTAATAATCTGGTATAGTCTTAGCTTATGAAAACTAAAACTACTGCAAAAACAAGTTTCAAATTAGGCAAAAAGCCTAATCCGTCTTGCTCTTTAAAGACAGGAGAGGAAAAAGAGATAATAAATGCTCTTTTTGCTCCTTATCCTAACGCCAAAAAGATAGATGCACTTTTAACAAAAAAAGAAAAAAGTGAACCTACTTTTCAACTTGTGTGATTTTGTTTTAAACAAACACGAGCGACCAGTTCTTCATTAATTAAACGAAGCGCAAGTTTAGCGTCTCTTTTAGCATCATAAGCTATGTTGCTAGTAAAAATCTATTGATTTCATCTTGTATGGCATACATCTGCTCATCAGAGGCAGTTTTTAACCATTTGACAAATAACTCATAAATTAGTTTTTTATCCATTGTTGTCCTCCTTTAAAAAATAAGAAAGAACAACAACACCCAAAGGGACTGCGTCCCTTCCTGGATTGATATTTGAAAAGCAACAAACAACTAGCAATTAGCAAATGCAACTGCCAGCTGTTTTAATTGCTGTATTTGATATTAGCCCGGGGTGTGGTTTGAAAAAGACTAATATTAAATTTCCTAAACACTAAGCTAACTTAGCGTTCGTTGGGATCTCAAAGAAACAAATTAAGCATACTGCCCCAACTTTATCAACACACTTAAGTGTGTTAAAAAAATAACTATATCGCAATTATATTACTATTAAAACAATTTTGCAAGTTTTTTTAATTTATTTTTTATTCCTATAATGATCATTCATCCTCGGTTATAACTAAATTGTAGATGCGAATTATTAATCAAATGACTATTTGTTTTTCTATCGAATGCGGTATGCACTTATTCTTGGATAAAGGTTTTGGTTTAGAATGAGTGTGTGGCGTTACTTTTGCTATCTTTGGTCCCGGTTTTTTGTTAGTGCGAACAGGTTTGCATTTTGTTTTAGCCATAAGTTTTTAAAAAATATGATTAGACAATGTATAGAGATTAAATTTTGCATTTCAACAACTAGGAATATATCCCGTCCTATTGCCTTTTGAATCACACATATTAATGCCACCACCAGAATTTGTAACTGAATACTCAGTAGTACCGCCATTGCTATTATAGATTAAATTCTCATTTCCATATCTATTTGGATTGTTTTGCCAGTTATAAGGACTATTTTTCTCTGTTTGATTTTATTTTACTGATTTTTAGTATTAATTCTTTCCGGTTCTTAGGTCGCTTTGGACAATTTTTCTCTTGAAAATAATCATCATTATTAGGGTTATTTATGTTTTCTTTATTCACAACAACCCTTTGCTTTTTAGTTAAAAAAAATTTTTAAACAAAAACTCAAAAAAAACTTGATTTTTTTATTTTAATCACCACAACCATATAGGAAGAGATAGAAAACCCCTACATTAATGATTTGTGTTGGGGGTGTTTCATGGTCATTAATTCTAACTGATATCTATTGGTTAAGGTTGGTATTTTGGGAAATGGCTGTGTACGAATATATACATTTACATATCTATATTTACTAAATATAGTGTTTATATAATAATTCATAATGAATAACAAGAATACACTCAAGGTGTTAAGTATAAATGGTGGCGGTATGCGTGGATATTACAGCGCTCTCTATTTAGACGGTTTAAAAAATTTGGCAGTCAATAGGTTTAATAATCCAGAGTTTAATTTAACTAATCAACTTGATATGATAGTTGGCACTAGCACAGGGGCAATAATTGCTTGTGGTTTGGCAAATGCAACGAATTTAAATGATATAGTAAATTTCTATAAAGAATATGGAAATAAGATATTTCCTGAAAAAATGCCCACAAAATGGTGGCAATTTTTTCCATTTCATAATCGCAAATCAATTAATAAAAAAGGAAATAAAGCTCTAGTAGAAGGATTAGCAAAAGCATTCGGTAGTAAAACTTTAGAACAGGTTTATAGTGATACTAATACGGCATTAGTAATACCATCTGTTAATGTCACAACACATAAGGGGTACATATTTAAAACACCTCACAATGATGATACCAACCATAGAGATAATAATGTTACCTTAGTTGAAGCGTGTTTAGCTAGCTCTGCTGCACCAATTTATCGTACTCTTGCTAATATAAACGATAATTTATTTGTTGATGGGGGACTTTATGCCAACAATCCAGTTTTAGTTGCATTATCTGAAGCATTAAGATTGACTCAAAATAGAAGTCAAAAAATTGAAATTTATTGTTTAGGAATGTCGCCAGTCGTTGGTTCAGTAATTGATTCTAAGCGGCCAGATTGGGGTTTTATAAAATGGGAATTCGGTTCTAAGGTTGTAAACTTATCCATAGATTCTCAAGAGGTTATTTTTGATTACCTATCAAAAGAGTTTGCTAAGCATGTAAATAAAGAAGTATCTATTGTTCGTTTTCCCCAAACGGAAATTTCACCAGAGCATTCCAAAGTGCTAGTTTTGGACAATGCTTCAGAACAAGCACTAAACTTAATGCAAACTCTTGCAAGTAATGCAATAGATCAAACAAATCAATTAATCAGTGATGAATGTAGTGGAGATGGACAATTAATCAAATCTTTTTTAACTAACAATACGGAGAACAAATAATGTTTAACTGTGATAAGAAACTAAGAAAATTTCATAATGAAAGTGTGAGTTTAACCAATAATCAAAGGCAAGAGATGCGAAATAGAAGAGATGCTAATCGTAGGCGATTATTAAAGTCTGGGTTTGGTATTTTTATAGAAGAACATCAATCTCAAGGTTCATACGCTATGCACACTATGGTGCAAGATAAAAATAATGATTATGATATAGACGATGGAGTGATTTTTTCAAAAGAAAGTTTGAAGGGCAATAATGGTTTATATAAATCAGCACTCGGTGCTAGAAAAATGATAAGAAATGCTGTTGATGATGGAACTTTTAAGCAACCTCCAGAAGTACGTAATCATTGTGTTAGAGTTTACTATGATAGAGGTGGTTATGTAGATATGCCTATATATAGAAGACTAGGTAATGGCACATGGGAATTGGCTAGTAGTGATTGGAAAGAAAGCGACCCTTGTGCTATAACTAAATGGTTTAATATTGAGGTAATAAGGAAAAGTCCAGACACTGACAATGGTAGACAATTAAGAAGGATAGTCAAGTTAACTAAATTTTATAAAAATAGTAGAAATAGCTGGAAAATACAAATGGTAAGCGGTTTCATTATTTCTGCTTTAGTCATTGAATGCTATGTTTCAGATGATAGGGATGACATTGCTTTCTACAAAACGATTCAAGCCATATACAACAGGTTAGAGCGTAATTTAGAAGTTAGCCACCCTACACTAGATGAAAAATTAACCGATGGTGATGATGCTAAGATTAAATTCTTAAGAGATAGGTTAGGTGAAGCTATAAAACATTTAGAAGTATTGTTTCAAAATGACTGTGATGAAAAGAGTGCGCTTAATGCTTGGTATAAAATATTCCAACATCAATATTGGAAATATTTAGAGGATAATTCTGAGGCAAGTTTGGGAATTGTTGGATTAGCCACTACATTCGGAGCTTTAGGGGCAAATTTAACAAAACGAGAAAGCGAAATAGATAGTTTTCCTCACATATCTGCAACCAAGGCCACTAAGCCTTATCTACAAACAAAGCCATTAATTCCTGAGCTGAAAATGATAGTTGATAAAGAGGATAGAAAAATGCTAAAAGAAGAATTTCCAAACCTTAACATTATTTTTACAGGAGATGTTGCGGGTAGAATAAAGTTTCATTCAAAATATATTCAAAATTCTCACCACGAATGGATGATAGAATCTTGTACTTGTGATAATGACAAGAGCGAAAAATGCTTTAAAGGAGATTATCAAATCCAAATTTCATTTAAGAACGGTAGACCAGTTGTCTTTGAGACCGGAAATAAAATAATAAATATAGCAAATAAACAAAATAAGCATATTAATGACTTGCATATTAATAGTGACAAAAGTTGTTGTCTTGATTATCATATAGGAGAAAATTTAACACTATATGAATTCATAAAAAATAAAGTTTACCCCTATTTTGCTTGGCAATCTTATTATGAAAAATTTAATCAAATACCACCATGTGGCGAATACTCTCACAGTAAAAAAGTAATAGATGAATTCCAAAAAGACATCAGGCGATTAGGTAGAAATGACATCTGTACATGTGGTACTGGTAAAAAATATAAAGATTGCTGCCTTAGAAATTGATTCTTAGCTTACTGGGTAACCATAGTAAGCAAAATAACACCGTCTTTGGTTATTTGATATGATTTTCTGGGTTTACCTTGTGCATCTTTGCATTTAGCCTCCCCAATTGAGGCGCCTAAATTCTTTATTACACTCTAAATTTTCAATCTCTATATCAAGCAGAGATTTTATTACGATTTGTAGTCGAATTTCAAGTCTGCTCTGTTTACTCTATTTTGGTGTTTATATTTTATCTTTGTAGTGATTAACAAATTGATGAAGCCACCTTTCTTGCCAATTGATAAATGACTCTAAATTTAGTTTACCGCTTTCAATTTGACCAAGCGATGACTCCCAATACGCTGTCATTGCTGGATCTTTAATTTCTTTGGGCACAGAGGCAATAAGTGTTCTACCGGTATTGGTGGAGACAAGTTTTTTGCTTTTGTTATCAATAAAACCTCTATTGATTAGTAGCTGAATAATATTTGCCCTTGTTGCCTCAGTGCCAATGCCCTCATTGCCTTTTAACACTTTTTTTAATTTTTCATCGCTAACTAATAAATGAGCATTTTCCATAGCTCCAATCAGAGTGCCTTCGGTATAGCGTGCTGGTGGTGTTGTTTGTTTGGTTTGCAAATCAACACTATCAATACTTAACCTCTGACCAATTTGCATATTAGGAATATTTGCTGTTTGGGGTTTGTAATTGCTTGATAGCACAATTTTCCAACCAACAGCCTTATCAACATTTAGGCTGGTGGTAAAAATCTCATTATTAACAGATATAGTAATAATGGTTTTGTCGTATTCGTAATTTGGATAAAATTGAGCAATGTAGCGCCGTCTTATTAAGTTATAGAGATTAAATTCTGCCTCACTTAATTGATTAATATTGATAATCTTAGTTGTTGGGACAATGCTGTGATGGGCTTTGATTTTACTATCATTAAAAACTCTGCTCACAATTGATTTATCAGCGTTATCAATCAAAGATTTTAATTTTGGGTCTGATTGCAATAGTGAATCAAAAATAAATGGCACTTCTTTTAGTTGGCTTTTAGGCAAATAATTACAATCAGTTCTAGGATAAGTAGTAGCTTTGTGTTTTTCGTAAAGAGATTGGGATATATCAAGCACTTGTTTTGCTCCATATCCAAAATTTTTAGATGCTTGTTGTTGCAAGGCGCTTAGACTAAATAACAAAGGTGGTACTACCTTTTTATGATGAGTTTCAAATGTAGTAATAGTTGCATTATCACTATTATTAACTTTGTTTAATACATTTTCTGCGAGCTCAAGGTTAATACACCTGCCTTGTTCATCAACTTGGTCCAGCCCTAATTCTTTATTAGCTTGCCACTTGGTTGTAACCCCACTAAAAACACCAACAATATCAAAATAGTCTTTAGCTTTAAAATTCTCAATCTCTAAATCACGACCTACAACAATTGCTAGTGTTGGTGTCTGGACGCGGCCAACAGAGAGCACGCCTTTATGGCCACTTTTATTTTGTGATAATAATGTCATCAATCTTGTCAGCGACATACCAACAAGCCAATCAGCTCTACTGCGAGCTAAACCTGCTTGATATAAACTTTGTGTTTCTTCTCCTTTTTTAATGTTATCTAGGGCATTTTTAATGCTTTTACTATCTAGTGCAGTTAGCCATAATCTCTCAACAGTTCCCTTCCAGCTAAAATAATCCAGTAATTCACGACCAATAGTCTCACCCTCACGATCGCCGTCAGTTGCAATAATGACATGTTTGGTTTTTTTGAGTAATTTACCTACCACATTTAATTGTTTCTTAGTTTTGATATTAGGCTTCATTTGCCAATTACTAGGTATCATTGGCAGCTGCTCTAGTCGCCACTTTTTCCAATCTGTGTTAACCTCATCAGGTTCTAATAATTGCACCAAATGACCAATAGCCCAAGTAATAGTGGTGCCACCATTGCCAATATAGCCATCTCTGGAGTCATTTACTCCCAGAACGCCAGCTAAGTCTCTGGCTTGAGATGGTTTTTCACAGATGTAGAGCTGCATATTGTTAATTAGGGTTTATATAATTTAGAGTGTTATGGCTAACTGATACGGTTATCTCAAGACCATCTTGCTATCAAGCAAATACTTGATTGCTTTATGGGGCAAGAAGTTAGCCATAACATTGACATTATTCATTATTATTTGTTAATATTTACTTATCTATACATCAAGTGTTGGTGCGCGCTAGATTTTTTGGTATTGACTAACCACTGTCCTAAATCATGTATCAATATCTCTAGCCTAGCTATTTTATAAGTAGCAATACTTAAAAAATACCCCAGTCTTATTCTTTCTTGTTCAATGTTTAGCATATCTACTTGTTCAGACTCAGACATTGGAGCAATTGTTCTATAAAAATCTTCACAGCTGCATTTATCACCTAGTTTGCTACCAACCGAAGAATAGCGCCAAAGCAAAGGTGTATGCGATAGACTAGACTGTCGCGCTAAATATAGCGGACAAGTCTTTGGCGGATATTTGTCTTTAAAAGATTGTCGCAACATATCACATTGATTGCGCAAATCTTTTGCATCCACCTTTGCTTGTGTTAATTGTTGTTTCAATTCTTCTATATCTAAATTCATTTTCTAATAATTGCTCCAATTTTATTTAAGGGGCGACTAACTCCTAAGCCGCCCCTTACCCTTAAAAAGCCTTTTAAAGGGAGAGAGCATAGGTCTTTTAAACTGCTAGTACTTGGGTCTTTGGAATTGCCACTACCTAGGTCTTTTAATTTCTAACAAATCTGAATCCTAAAATTCTTGCAAAACCTTTTATTCCTTTTTTCTGTCTCATTCTCTCAAAATTAATACTGATATCAATTAGCGCGTATTTAAAATTAATAAAAAACAATGCTTGTGTCGCCTTATTTCTAAAAAAAGTGCTCCTATAATTTGCACGGGTTGTATTTGTTTGAAAAATATCTGCTAATTCATCGAGGGTCAGGTAAACATCATCTGCTGTTTTTTTCAAAACCGGTATCAATGCTTTTTCTAAATTTAATAATCCTTGGAATTCTTTTTTCTCAAAACTCATAATTTCTCCTTGTGTTTATGCTCTAAATAATCTAACAACCCCCGGTAAACTTTAAGTAGCGATACTTTTTTATCTTTGTGATAATCAAATAAATTTTGTGCGCTAATTTTTTTGTTCGCTTGTTCAATTTTGTATAAAAAATTATTGAGATGATATTGGTCAATATCATTTTTAGCAAACAGAACAGTATTGTTGTTAACCTTTAACTTACTTCTTAAATTAGTATGTTTACGGTTAGTGTGAGTAGCAAAAAAATTCCGACACATTTCATAGCTGGCACCGGCTACTATGAATTGATGCAACAATTGCTGTTGTTCGTCTATTTTTTTGCTACTCACTAAATACTTAACAAATTTATCAGAGTTGATTGAGATATCCATAGACCTAGCAAGCGCTGCTGATATTATCTCTTGGTCGATAATATCAGCAGCGTTAATAATATCAATACTCTGTCCATTAAAACCCATTTGTTTTAATGTTTGTAGATCATTTGTTTTAATTAGTTTGCTGATTAATGTCAGTAAACTCACACTAATCATTCGGTCCATATATCAACCTCGTTTCTGGCAATTTGTGCGATTTGGTATTGCAAAAATTCTAATTCTGAAAATTTCTGCCACATAGAACCATTTAGTTTATTTTTAAACATATTAATAACACTTGGCACTGGCATAAATGCCGCTTGTGCGGGATGTAATTTTTCAAGTAGTGTTAGTAATTGATTGGGGTCTTGTGTTTGATATATTGTTTTTAATTCTTTGTCAATATTACTTTTAATACCTAATAGTGCTGGCACAGCTGAGGGTTTAAGACTATTGGCAACTAGGTAATTTGCATCTGTTGCCAAACTAAATGCTAATAATAGATTAAAAACAATAAGTTTGTCAAAATCTGTTGGCTTAGGCTTATTGATAACTAAATAACCACAGCCATAATCAATATCGATAGTAATATTTTCTAGATCAAAATTATAAGCGCTACAAATATAACGCACTACTTTACGGATTTCTGTTCTTTTTTCTGACAAATCAACATTTTTTGCTATTATGCTAGCATCATCACTACTATCTGGCACACTTGGAGTTATTGCTTTATCACTGCTAACATCATCTTCAGCGCCATCTTCGTTGTTTGATGTGTTGTTTTCTATTGGTTCAACATTATCCTGTGAGCTTGGTTCGGTATTCGCAGTATCCGGGATATCCTTATTATCTTTTGTTGGTTCAGTAATTTGTTCAATTACTTCTTGCTTTTGAGCTTGTTCTTCTCTGTCTTTTTTAGTTTCTAGTAATTTTTTAACCATTGGTGAGATGTTAAATTCATTACCATGTGTGCCAAAAAGATGATCTAGACGATTAAATTGAGATGCAATTATATTAACGAACTTGTCAAAATCAAATGATTTTTTGCTGTTGTATTTTTTAACAGCCTCAGCCCATAATTTATCAAAGTTATCCTCTGATTTTTCATAAGATTTATTCTCATGGTCTAGATATAGACGTTTAGCATTGTTATAAACTTTGCGAATATCAGCAATGGGCTTTGAACCTAAACCTTTATTTAGATGATAATCCAAACATCCCACTAGCTTGGTGCTGGTAAATCTAAAGATTGATAAAGTTTGTTCGTGCAGTGAATATCCATTATTTGCTAAAAATTGCAAGAACTTATTGGTTTTATTATAATTTTTGGTTCTTAAAGATTCTGCACCCCCTGCAGAATCTTTTTTGTTTTCTGCGCCTAGAGATTCTGCACCCCCTGCAGAATCTTTTTTATCCTCTGCACCCCCCGCAGAGGATGTGTGCCTATTTTCTTGCTCTAAATTAGCAAAAAAATCTTGCTCTAAATCCCATAATGCTCTAGCTTTGTCAGCTAAAACTAGCTCGCCTCGCGCTTCATTTTCAATTAGTTGGGCAATAATACTCTGGGCTTTGTTTTTTTCAACATCAAACTCCTCAACGATACAAGGGATCTCCCGAAACACTTTATCGCCAGTTTCTTGATAGAGCGTTTGTATAACCCTAAGTCTAGTATTACCACCTTTAGTGGTAGCATATCTTTGTTTTTTAGGATTATATGCCACTGCAAAATACTGTTGCAAACCAATTTTACGGATAGATTCCTTCAGTTCATTAAAGCGATTATTATCAACTTGTCGTGGATTGAATGGATTTGGATCAATATCACTAACATCAATGCTTTGCATATTGAGCTTTTTTTGTTCCAAATCTATCTTGCTGTAAAATTTTGCAGCATTTAGTTCTGCTAATTTTTCCATTTTAGTTCTCCGTGATATTTATATAGCTGTTTAAATCTCCATCAAACTCAAGCTTAATAATTAGGTTAATTTGTTTAATAACCATCTTTAGCTGGTTATTAACCGCTTTAAAGTTATTAATACGAGCATTACGATAAAGACCGGTGTAAGCAATCATATCTAAAAAATTACTAATACCACTTAAGGCTTGATTAACGCTTTTAACTTCACTAGTGACAAAATCGGTAATAGCCTCATCTTGAGGTACACCCCTTAGGCGATATTGTTCGCCTATGTCTTTTTGTTGTTGCTCAATTAGTTTATTTTGCATATGGTTAAAGGCATTGATATAAGCTTCTTTGAACTCTGATGCTCGCTTGCCGCTAAAGCCCATTGTTAGGAATACAAAGCCATCTTTGGTCATTTGGTAGGATTTATTCAATTTGCCAGATTTATCCTTATATTTACTCACCTGAAAATTCAGGCGAGTAAATTCTTTGCTACACTCCAAACTTTCAATCGTTTGAATTACATTGTCATGTCGCTTACCAAACCCTTCTGCAACATCTAATGATGATGCCATTGGTTGTTTATTTTTAATACTTAGAGTGCTACAAATTGCGACTACATCTACCTCTTTCGCTACTGTCATATCATTCTCCTTATTTAGTGTTTATAATGGTAATTTTTGTCATAACTTATCATGTCCAATAGATCAATCATTACTACATGCAAATCTAATTATCAAACTTATCGAATCTGAGCCATTAAATTCAGATGCTGTTTATTCTGTTTTTTATCATTCAAAATGCGGTTGCAAAAACAATGCCTCCAATAAAGTGGACGAATGTATTGCCATGCTAGATATATTGCACAATGAAGTAATGAGGGTAGTAGAAAAATAGTTTTTAAAATAACTGTTTTTATTATTTTGGTCTCCATATCATTCTCCTTGTAGTTGACTAAATCTCCATTATGTAATCGACTAAATCTCCACCAAACTCAAGTTTAATAATTAGGTTAATTTGTTTAATAACCATTCTTAGTTGATTATTAACCTCTTTAAAGTTATTAATACGAGCATTACGATAAAGCCCAGTACGGGCGGTCTTATCTAAAAAATTACTGATACCACTTAAGGCTTGATTAACGCTTTTAACTTCACTAGTGACAAAATCGGTAATAACCTCATCTCGGGGTACGCCCCTTATACGATATTGTTCGCCTATGGCTTTTTGTTGTTGCTCAATTAGTTCATTTTGCATATTTTCCATGTGACCAAAAGCGTTGATATAAGCCTTTCTAAATTTTGAGAATCGCTCACCACTGAAGTCTATTGTTAATAATATGAAACCATCTTTGGTCATTTGGTAGTATTCACCTTTTTTGTTTTTATATTTAACTGGCTGAAAATTGAGCTGGCTAAATTCTTTGCTACACTTTAAACTTTCAATCGCTTGGATTATATTTTTGTGCTTTTTGCCAAATGCCTTTGCAACATCTAATGACGATGCCATTGTTTGCTTATTTTTAATACTCAGAGTTTTACAAATAGCAACTATATCTATTTTTTTCGCTACTGCCATATCATTCTCCTTGTAGTTTGTTGTTATAAATCCATCTAAAATATTCGGTATTAATTTCTTTACTGAGTGTTGCTCTTACAGCTTCGCTACTGGTTGTTTGTCTTGTTTTGATTAAATCATTAAGCTCTTTGTTGTTTGTATTGCTTGTAATAAATAAATCCCAAAGATTATTAGACTCTGCTACTGTTAATGAGTTAAGATAATTACCAATTAAAAAGCCTTTATAACCTTTGGTTTGATTGTTTTTTAGGGTTTGGTTTAGCACAACAAAAAAATAACTTTTTATATTGTGTATCCTTTTATTTTTTTGTTGTTTGACTACTTTATCTATAGTTGTTTCAACGATAATTGGGTTATATTTTTTTAGTGATTTTATGGCATTAGGCGACAAACCAATAGCGCTTAGTTTTTCTGTTAATTCTTGATTATTTGATGCTTGGTCGGACTGATGGTCTAGTGCTGATAATTTATCTTTAAAAGCAATATTAAATTTTATGTGAGTTATAGTTTTACCGGTTTTGATAGGATTAAAACTAACTGATAGATTGGTTAATTTATTGATTGTTTCAGCGCAGGGACCAATTAATTTATCAATTAAACTTCCTGTTAACTTATACTTACTATCTGCTACTCCTAATCTATTTCTAATTGTTTTAATATCTAATTTAATTTCTTTAAGGTTGGCATAACGGATTAATAAATTGTAAAAATTGATTTGGTTTATGGTTGTTAGTTCTGCTATTGATTCAATATAGGATAGTGTGTAGTTTTTATTTGTAGTTAGATAATCTACAACATCAGCATTTAGTTTTATCGTTAGTATATTTTCTTTTAATTCTGCTGCTGTAATTGCCGGACCTATCATTTTCCAATCTTTATCAGAGATATCTCTTACCATACCTACCGGCTTGCTCACTAGTTCTTCATTGGCATTTCTAATCCTTTGTAATACATTTTTATCATTCCTAAATGTTAAAAATAGTTGAATTACTTCTGGTGCAGGTTTATTAATAATTAAACTGTTTTTATTTTTTATGCTAAGTTCTGTAATTTTTTTGTATTCAGCAAACGCTACGGATAAAATCCTTGTTGCATCTGCAGTGTAGAGATTGGGTTTTTCCAACCAATGATTAGAAGTTTTTATTTGGTTTTGTTTGGTAATTGCGTTCATGGTGATATTTAATATTATTTAATATTATTTAGGGTTAGAAAATACTTGTAAAAACAATAGTTTATAGAGCTAACTATAACTTTTTTTGGACTAAATATAACCTTTCTTGGACTAGCTATAACTTTTTTTGGACTAGCTATAACTTTTTGCGGACTAACTGAGTTAAGCCAGTGTTTATAAGGCTTAAACAGTGTATTTAGGACTTCAACTATAACTTTTTCTGGACTATCTATAACTTTTTTTGGAATATGTGCGTTAACCCTTATGTAGCAAGGGTTAACTAGCATACTTAGGACTTCAACTATAACTTTTTCTGGACTATCTATAACTTTTTGCGGACTAACTGAGTTAAGCCAGTGTTTATAAGGCTTAAACAGTGTATTTAAAGGTTCAACTATAACTTTTTTCGGACTAGTATTTTTCATTGTATTTACCTTGTAATTTCAACTCCTCTGTTAGTTTTTTAATAGCACTGATACTTTTTTGTGCTTTTTGTTGCTGTTTTTTATTGCTTTTAGCAAATTCGGTAACTGGTATTTGTTGGCCTGTTGCTTCGTCATAAACAACAGAGTCCGGTATTTCTGTTTGCAACACTTGGTATGGATATTGTTGACTGCTTTGTGTATTGATGAGTATTTGTTTATATCTGCTAGCATTTTTAGTGCGATCCATACGATATACAATAGCATTTACTATATCTGCAATATCAATTCCCATATCTTTAAGTGTTTGCAGATTATTGAACATGTCCAGTGTTCCGCGCTCAAATTCTCTAATAGTTGTCATCTCTGGTAGCACTGGGGATAGTAATTGATTAGCAGCTAATACGGCGGCGTTCTGTAATACACCTTTAGCGCCTTGGGTATCAATGATGATAATATCGTATAATTTTTCTATATATTTGATAGCCTGTGCTAACCTGAATTGACCATCTGGATAATCGCGCAAATAGTTTTGTAAATTATTTTGGTTATCATTTGAATAGATTAAGTCGCCGTGAGAAGTTTGACTAATATAGTCATTAACTTTTTTAGGATTATTTAACACCTCTACTAAACCGCCATTAGCTTTATTATTTATGGGGTAATAGGATGATAGTGATGGCTGTGGGTCAGCATCAATCATCAATACTGAAAAACCTAGATTGTGTAAATACCCAGCCAAGTTGGCGCTTAGAGTTGTTTTACCAACACCGCCTTTGGTAGATATAACTGAGATAACGTTTGAATTTTGCAAAATCACAACCTTCCATATTTATATAAATAAAATAGTGTCAAGTTGTGGTGTACAAATGGTGCCGACACACGGACTCGAACCGCGGACCTACTGATTACAAATCAGTTGCACTACCAGCTGTGCTATGTCGGCAAGAGCGAGTATTATACAATAAAAGTTTGTTTTTGACTAAATTGGGTTTAAATGTTTTTAAAGAAGTGTGGGTTGCGCTATTAAATATTTGTTGTCTGCCAGTTAAGTTTGAAGCGGTTAAATGGTGTTAGTTTTATCTCTTTTAAAAGATGATATTACTTGACATTGATAAAACTTATAGGTATCATCAGCGCTATGCTTTGGAGTTAAGGCAAACCATTAATTAGCCCTACTAGAAGCTACCAACTATTAAACTGTTAAATGACACTTTCTAAACTACATTTTAAGAGCTTATGATGTGACATAAGAATTATGCAAACTATATTATCAAAAGCAACTGCTGCTATTTTATTTTTGCTGAGCTCATTATCAATTACAGCAAATACAGACCCATTTAGCTTCACCGCGCTAACAAATGTCCAACTAAACACATCAATTACTTCTAATGCAGCAACTATTAGCGGTTTTGACAGCACTATTAGCATTCGCGTTGAGGGCGGGTCTTATACCATAGGCGCTGGTTCCCCAACCGCAGCTGAGGGCGCAATTACCGCAGGCGCTACGGTTGCTGTTAAAGTTTTATCTAGTGGTGAGTTTAATACTAAAACTGTTGCTACCCTAACTGTAGGTTCTGGGGCTAGTGTCACAAGGGCGATATTTAGTGTTACCACCAGACTTGACCCCAGCGCCCCTGTTTTTATCAGCAATCCAGTTACTAGGACTAGGGTTAATAGCCTCTACCAATATAACCTAGGGGCTAGTGATGCTGAGGGCGATAACCTTATGTTTAGCGCCGCCCCAGATGCTGGGTTGCCAAGTTGGTTAGCTATTGGCAAAGTTGTAAGCACTTTGGCAGGTGATGGCAGTCTCGGTAGCGATGATGGGGTTACTAGCACTGCTAATTTTAATGATCCAAATGGTGTTGCCATTGATGCTAGTGGTAATATTATTATTACCGATGGAGATAATAATCGTATCCGCAAAATTAGCCCAGAGGGCATGGTGAGCACCATTGCTGGTAGTAGTACGGGTTTTGCTGATGGCGCTAGCGCCACAGCTCAATTTGATTTCCCATTTGGTGTTGCCATTGATGCTAGTGGTAATATTATTGTTGCCGATAGAAGCAATCATCGTATTCGCAGCATATCCCCAGAAGGCATGGTGAGAACTGTTGCTGGTAGTGGTGATATTGGTTCTGATAACGGGGCTAGCGCCACTGCTAAATTTAACTTACCATCGGGTATTGCCATTGATGCTTCAGGCAATATTATTGTTGTTGATAACGGCAATAATTTAATTCGCAGTATTAGCTCAGATGGGACAGTCACCACTATTGCTGGTGGTGGTTCTGGTTTTATTGATGGTCCTAGCGCTACCGCTGGGTTTAATGTACCAATAGGTGTTGCCATTGATGCTAGTGGTGATATTATTGTTACCGATGGCAACAGTAATCGTATTCGCAGCATTAGCTCAGATGGGACAGTCACCACTATTGCTGGCAGCGGTATCCCCGGTTCTACTGATGGCGCTAGCGCCACTGCTGGATTTAATGTGCCAGCGGGTGTTGCCATTGATGCTAGTGGTAATATTATTGTTGTTGGAATAAGTAGTAATCGTATTCGTAGCATATCCCCAGAGGGTATAGTGAGCACTATTGCTGGTGGTAGTGAGGGGTTTGCTGATGGTGTTAGTAGTAATGCTAAATTTGATTCCCCGGTTAGTGTTGCAATTGATGCTACCAACAATATTATCGTTGTTGATAGAGATAATAATCTCATTCGTAAATTTGATAGAAATAATATTGCTGTTGCAGGTACTGCTGGTTGTGATGATATTGGTGTTCATAGCTTAGAGCTTATTGTTAGTGACGGCACGCTTACAAGTTCGCAAAGCTTTGATATTGCTGTTTTAGACGATGGTAGTTGTGGTGTAATTCCAGCTAGTATTATGCTCAGCACTACCAATGTTGTTGAAAACATTGCCCCAGATAGTGTGATTGCCACTATTAGCGCTACTGCAAGTAATGCGCTAGGTCCTTTTGAGTTTAGTATTGTGGGTGGTAGAGATAGCGCTAGTTTTAGTATTAGTGCTGATAATCAATTAGTAATTGACCACAGTCCAAGTGTTGAGACCCAAAGCAGTTATGAAATTATTATTGGCGTTAGCGATAACCTGCACCTCGCCACTAAAAGATTTGAGATTATGGTTAGAAGCGCGCCTGTTTTTATCAGCAATCCAGTTACTAGGACTAGAGCTAATAGCCTCTACCAATATAACCTAAGGGCTAGTGGTGCTGAGGGTGGCAGATTTGTGTTTGATGTCGCATCAGGGACTGTTTTACCAAGTTGGTTAGCTATTGGTGCAGTTGTAAGCACTTTGGCAGGTGATGGCAGTCTCGGTAGCGATGATGGGGTTACTAGCACTGCTAATTTTAATGGTCCAAATGGTGTTGCCATTGATGCTAGTGGTAATATTATTATTACCGATGGAGATAATAATCGTATCCGCAAAATTAGCCCAGAGGGCATGGTGAGCACCATTGCTGGTAGTAGTACGGGTTTTACTGATGGGGCTAGCGCCACGGCTGAATTTGATGGACCAACATCTGTTGCCATTGACGCTAGTGGCAATATTATTGTTGCTGATAGTGGCAATGATGCTATCCGCAGAATTGCCACAGATGGGACGGTAACCACTGTTTCTACATTTTCTACACCAAGGGGTGTTACCATTGATGCTACCAGCACTATTATTGTTGCTGATGGTGGTAGTAATCGCATTCATAGTATCAGCCTAGGTAATATAGCGACCATTATTGCTGGCAGTTTTGTGGGTTCTACTGATGGGGATAGAGCTACTGCTAAATTTAATGCCCCAGAGGATGTTGCAATTGATGCTAGTGGCAATATTATTGTTGCTGATAGAGATAATCACCGCATTCGTAAAATTACCCTAGATCCAGATGTCATGGTAAGCACTATTGCTGGTAGTAGTAACGGTCTTACTGATGGCACTGGCACAATGGCTAAATTTAGCTTTCCCTCAGGTGTTGCAATTGACGCGCTTGGCAATATTATTGTTGCTGATCGCGGTAATAATCGTATTCGCAGTATTGACTCAGACTATGTAGTGAGCACTATTGCTGGTGGCGGTAACACTGGTTTTATTAGTGACAGTGACGCTGGTTTTGCTGATGGGGTTGGCGCTAACGCTAGATTTCATGCCCCAGAGGATGTTGCAATTGACGCGCTTGGCAATATTATTGTTGCTGATAGAAACAATAATCGTATTCGTAAAATTAATATAAATAGTATTGCTGTTGCAGGTATTACTGGTTGTGATGATATTGGTGTTCATAGCCTAGATCTTATTGTTAGTGACGGCACGTTTACAAGTTCGCAAAGCTTTGATATTGTTGTTGCAGATGATGGTAGTTGTGGCGCAATACCAACCAATTTAGCCCTTAGCGCTATCACTGTTGTTGAAGATGTATTAGCAAATAGTATTATTGCCACTGTTAGCGCTGATGATAATGATAATCCCGCCAGCCTTAGTTTTAGCGTGGTTGGTGGTAGAGATAGCGCTCGTTTTAGTATTAGTGATGGTAATCAGTTAGTAATTGACCACAGTCCAAGTGTTGAGACCCAAAGCAATTATGAGATTATTATTGGTGTTAGTGATGACATACATTTTATTACCAGAAGTTTTGAGATTAGGATTGTTGGAATTGAAAGTGTGCCTGTTTTTACTAGTGAGCCGATTACCTCTATTAAGGTTAATAGTCCATACCAATATAGTTTAGGGGCTAGTGATGCTGAGGGTGGCAGATTTGTGTTTGATGCCGCATCGGGGACTGTTTTACCAAGTTGGTTGGCTATTAATAGTAATATAGTAAGCACTTTGGCGGGTTCTGGTTTCTTTGGTAGCAATGATGGCGCTAGCGCCACGGCTAGGTTTAGGCAACCACGAGGTGTTGCAATTGACGCTAGTGGCAATGTTATTGTTGCTGATGCGCGGAATAGCCGTATTCGTAAAATTAGTCCAAGCGGTATGGTAACTACTATTGCTGGTAGTAGCGGGGGTTTTGCTGATGGTGTTAGCACCACAGCTAAATTTGCTTCCCCAACGATGATTGCAATTGATGCTCTTGGCAATATTGTTGTTGCTGATAGCAATAATAATCGTATCCGCAGCATTAGTTCAAGTGGCATAGTGAGCACTATTGCTGGTAGTGGTACTCCTGGTATTGTCAATGGACCTAGCGCTACCGCTAGATTTGATTTCCCAATAAGTGTTGCAGTTGATGCTGCTGGTAATATTATTGTTGCCGACGCAGATAATCAGAATATTCGCGGCATTAGCTCAGATGGGACAGTCACCACTGTTGCTGGTAATGGTAATGTTGGTCATACTGATGGGGCTAGCGCTACGGCTAGTTTTGCTTTCCCATCAGGTGTTGCAATTGATGCTGCTGGTAATATTATTGTGGGGGATAGCAGTAGTCAGCGTATTCGCAGCATTAGTCCAAGTGGCATAGTCAGCACTGTTGCTGGTAGTGGTCAGCAGGGTTTTCTTGATGGGGCTAGCGCCACAGCTAAATTTCTTTTCCCAAGGGGTGTTGCAGTTGATGTTGGTGGTGATATTATTGTTGCTGATGCCGTGGGTAATCGTATCCGTAGAATTAGCACAGATGGTATAGTCAGCACTATTGCTGGTACTGGTATTAAGGGTTTTGCTAACGGTGATGGCGCTAGTGCTCAATTTGAAGAACCAGATGATGTTGCAATTGATGCTTCGGGCAATATTATTGTTGCTGATAACATTAATAACCGTATTCGCAAAATTGATAGAACTAGTTTCATACTCAAAGGTAGTCCCAGCTGCAGTGATATTGGTATTAATAGTTTAGAACTTATGGTTAGTGATGGCATGCTTACAAGTTCGCAAAGCTTTGATATTGTTGTTGCAGATGATGGTAGTTGTGGCGCAATACCAACCAATTTAGCCCTTAGCGCTATCACTGTTGTTGAAGATGTATTAGCAAATAGTATTATTGCTACTGTTAGCGCTGATGATAATGATAATCCCGCCAGCCTTAGTTTTAGCGTGGTTGGTGGTAGAGATGGCGCTAGTTTTAGTATTAGCGACGGTAATCAGTTAGTAATTGACCACAGTCCAGACTTTAATACCCAAAGAATATATGAGATTATCATCAGCGCTAGTGATACAATCCATATTGTTACTAAGAGCTTTAGGATTAGTGTTATTAGTATTGCAGGAGTGCCTATTTTTATCAGCGAACCAGTTACCAGCACTAGAGTTGGCAGTCCATATCAGTATAGTTTAAACATTATTGATATTGATAGAGCTGAACTTGTTCTTAGTTCTGCAACAGGGACCACACTACCAGATTGGTTAACCACTGATGTAGATATAATTGTAACAACTTTGGCAGGAGATGGTAGCCGAGACAATGATGATGGGGCTACTAACACTGCTAGTTTTGGCTTCCCAGAAGGAGTTGTAATTGATAATAGTGGCAATATTATTGTTGCCGATAGCAATAATCATCGCATTCGCAGCATATCCCCAGAGGGTATGGTGGATACTATTGCTGGTGGGGGAGAGGTAGGTTTATCAGGTGGCGCTTTCAGGGATGGCGCTAGCGCTACTGCTAGATTTGACAGACCATCAGATGTTGCAATTGATGCTTCAGGTAATATTATTGTCGTTGATGAAGTGAATAACCGCATTCGCAGGATTGATACAGGGGGCGAAGTAACCACCATTGCTGGTGGTAGTAGAAGAGGAAATTTTGCTGATGGGACTGGCACAATAGCTAGATTTGACGATCCAGTTGGTATTGAAATTGATGCTTCAGGTGATATTATTATTGCTGATACCAACAATGGTCGCATTCGCAGCATTAGCCCAAAGGACGTAGTGAGTACTATTGCTGGTACTGGTGGTCGGAGTTTTGGTGATGGGGCTAGCGCCACAGCTATATTTTTCAGCCCAAGAGATGTTGCAATTGATGCTGCTGGCAATATTCTTGTTGCTGATGCTTTTAATCATCGTATTCGCAGCATTAACACAGAAGGCATAGTCAGCACTTTTGCTGGTAGTGGTATTGCTGGCTTTGGTGATGGGGCTACCGCTACCGCTAAATTTGATATCCCAGTGGGTGTTGCAGTTGATAACGGAGGCAATATTATTGTTGCTGATAGTAATAATCATCGTATTCGCAGTATTGGGACAGATGGCATAGTGCGCACTATTGCTGGTAGTAGCATGGGTACTGATGATGGCGCAGGCGCTGTTGCTAAATTTGACTCGCCAACAGGGATTGTAATTAATGCTCTTGGCAATATTATTGTTGCTGATAGAAATAATAACCGCATACGCGAAATTGACAGGACTAACTTTGTGTTGGTGGGCACTCCTAGTTGTAGTGATGTTGGTGTTAATGATATATCCCTTATGATTAGTGATGGTGAGTTTGAGAGTTTGCAAAGCTTTGATATTGCTGTGGCAGATAATGGCAGTTGTGGTGTTGTCCCAACTAATTTAGCCCTAACTACTACCAATGTTGTTGAAAACACTGCCACAGATAGTGTTATTGCCTCTATTAGCGCCACTGCAACTAATCCGTTAAATCCTTTTGAATTTAGTATTGTTGGTGGCAGAGACAGAGATAGTTTTAGTATTATTGGCGGTAATCAATTAGTAATTGACCACAGCCCTAGCTTTGAGCGCCAAAGTAGCTATAAAATTATCATTGGTGTTAGCGATATGGTCCATATTGCTACTAAAAGTTTTGAGATTAATGTTGCTGGAATTGAAAGAGTGCCTGTTTTTACCAGCACACCAGTTATTACCGCAAGAGTTGGGAACTTATACCAATATGATTCAAGTGCCAGTGATAGCGATAGTAGCGACTTGGTCTTTAGCATTGCCCCAGGGACTGAATTACCAAGTTGGCTAGCTACTGGTGTTGATACATTTGTAATAATTTTAGCAGGAAATGGTGAGCAAGGTAGTAATAATGGCGCTGCTAGCACAGCTACATTCCTTTTCCCAGCAGGTGTTGTGGTTGATGCTTCAGGCAATATTATTGTTGCTGATACAGATAATAACCTTATTCGCAACATTAGCCCAGAGAGTGTAGTAACCACCATTGCTGGTAGTGGAGACGAGGGTTTTGGCGATGGGGCTAGCGCTACCGCTAAATTTGATAGACCAGAAGGTGTTGCAATTAATGCTTCAGGCGATATTATTGTTGCCGATGCTGAGAATCACCGTATTCGTAGAATTAGCCCAGAGGGTATGGTGTCGACCATTGCTGGTGGTAGTGAGCAGGGTTCTGTTAACGCTACTGGTATTAATGCTAGATTTAACAGACCATCAGATGTTGCAATTAATGCTTCAGGCGATATTATTGTTGCCGATAGAGGCAATCATCGTATTCGTAGAATTGACTCAGATAATGCAGTGACCACCATTGCTGGTAGTAGCGCTGGTTTTGTTAACGCTACTGGTAGTAATGCTCAATTTAATAGCCCAAGGGGTGTTGCAGTTGAGGCTAATGGCAATATTATTGTTGCTGACCAAAGCAATCAACGTATTCGTAGAATTAACTCAAGCAATGCAGTAACTACTATTGCTGGTGGTGCTAACCAAGACCTTATTGATGGCGCTGGTAATAATGCTAGATTTAGCAACCCACGAGATGTTGTAATTGATGCCGGTGGCAATATTATTGTTGCTGATACTAATAATGACAGTATCCGCAGCATTAGCTCAGATAACATGGTAAGGACTATTGCTATTGATAGCGCTAATTTTATTGGTGGTGGTGAATTTGGCAGACCAAGGGCTGTTGCAATTGATAATATGGGTGATATCATTGTTGCCGATAGCGCTAATCACCTCATTCGCAAAATTAGTAGCGCTGACTTTTCCGTTGTAGGCACTCCACCTAGTTGTGATGATATTGGCATTTATAGTTTAGAGCTTGTTGTTAGTGATGGTGAATTTAGTAGTTCGCAAAGCTTTGATATTGCTGTGCTAGATAATGGTAGCTGTGGCATTGCCCCAACTAATTTAGCCCTAAGCACTACTACTGTAGATGAAAACATAGATATGGATAGTGTTGTTGCCCATATCAGCGCCACTGCGACTAATCCGCTAAATCCTTTTGAATTTAGTATTGTTGGTGGCAGAGACAGCGCTAGTTTTAGTATTAGCGCTACTAATCAATTAGTTATTAATCACAGTCCCGACTTTGAAGCCCAGAGCAGTTATGAAATTATCATTGGTGTTAGCGATGCTGTCCATTTGATAACCAAAACTTTTAATATTAGTGTTGTTAATATTAATGAATCTACTCCTGTTTTTACTAGCAATCCAATTACCACCATTAGGGTTAATAGTCTATATCAATACATACTAGGCGCTAGTGATGCTGATGGCAATGACCTTGTTTTTAGCGCTATATCAAGGACTATATTGCCAGATTGGTTAACTATTGATATGGTTGATATCATTGTAACAACTTTGGCAGGAGATGGTAGCACCCAGAGTATTGATGATGGGGCTGCCAGCACTGCTAATTTTAACTCCCCAAGAGATGTTGCAATTGATGCTCTGGGTAATATCATTGTTGTTGATACCTTTAATCACCGTATTCGCAGTATTAGCACAGATGGCATAGTAAGGACTATTGCCGGTAGCGGTAATGGTGTTGTTGATGGGGCTAGCGCCACAGCTAAATTTCGTCAGCCAGCGGGTGTTGCAATTGATGCTAGCGGTAATATTATTATTGCTGATGGCACTAATCACAGTATTCGCAAAATTAGCCCAGACGGTATAGTGAGCACTATTGTTGGTGGGAAAGAGGCAAGTTCAGCAGGTGGCGCTTTTGCTGATGGGGCTAGCGCTACTGCTAGATTTAATTTACCAACAGGCATTACAATTGATAATAGCGCTATTATTATTGCCGATACTCTTAATAACCGCATTCGCAACATTGACACAAACGATATGGTAACCACCATTGCTGGTTCTGTTTCGTCGGGAGCGGGAGATGGTTTTTCAATAGATGGCGCTTTTGCTGATGGCGCTAGTAATACAGCTAAGTTTAATATCCCCGTAGGTGTTGTAGTTGACGCGCTTGGCAATATCATTGTTGCCGATAGTTTTAATCATCGTATTCGCAGTATTAGCACAGAGGGGACAGTAAGCACCATTGCTGGGACTGGTTCAATAGGTTTGAATAATGGCAGTTTTGCTGATGGCGCTAGCAATACAGCTAGATTTAATCTCCCAACAGGTGTTGCAATTGATGCTTCAGGCAATATTATTATTAGTGATAGATTGAATCATCGTATTCGCAAAATTAGCCCAGACGGTGTAGTAACCACCATTGCTGGTAGTAATACGGGTTTTGCCGATGGCGCTAGCGCTACAGCTAAATTTGATAACCCAAGTGGTATTGCAATTGACGCGTTTGGCGATATTATTATTGCTGATAGAGGTAATCACCGCATTCGTAAAATTAATAGAAATAACATTGTCCTTGCAGGTGTTTCCCCTGGGTGTAATGATATTGGCAGCTATGACATAGTCCTTATTGTTAGTGATGGCGAGTTTCAAAGTTCACAAAGCTTTGATATTACTGTTTTAGATGATGGTAGTTGTGGTGTAATCCCAGCTAGTATAACCCTCAGCGCTACTAATGTTGTTGAAAACATTGCCTCAGATAGTGTTATTGCCTCTATTAGCGCTACTGCAAGTAATGCGCTAGGTCCTTTTGAGTTTAGTATTGTTGGTGGTAGAGATAGCGCTAGTTTTAGTATCATCAATGATAATCAATTAGTAATTAACCACAGTCCTGACTTTGAAGCCCAAAGCAGTTATGAAATTATCATTGGTGTTAGTGATAACCTACATATTGCTACTAAAAGTTTTGAGATTAGTGTTAGTAATGTTAATGAAGTTGCCCCTGTTTTTACTAGCAATCCAATTACCACTATTATAGTTGATGACCTATATCAATATGACCTAAGGGCTAGTGATGCTGATGGTTCTGACTTTGTTTTCAGCGCTGCATCAGGGACTACATTGCTAGATTGGTTAACTATTGATGTAGTTGGTGAAGTTGTAACAACTTTGGCAGGAGATGGCAATCAAGGTAGCGATGATGGGGTTACTAGCACTGCTAGTTTTAACTTACCAGCAGCAGCTGCAATTGATGCTAGTGGCAATATTATTATTAGTGATAGATTAAATCATCGTATTCGCAAAATTAGCCCAGAGGGTGTAGTAACTACTATTGCTGGTGGTAGTGAGGGGTTTGCTGATGGCGCTAGCGCTACAGCTAAATTTGATAACCCAAGTGGTGTTGCAATTGACGCGCTTGGCAATATTATTGTTGCTGATAGAGATAATCATAGTATCCGCAGTATTACCCCAGGGGGGACAGTAACTACTATTGCTGGGACTAATACAATTGGTTTTGTCGATGGGGCTAGTAGCACAGCTAAATTTAATAACCCAACAGGTATTGCAATTGACGCGCTTGGCAATATTATTGTTGCTGATAGAGATAATCATAGTATTCGCAGCATTACCCCAGGGGGGACAGTAACTACTATTGCTGGGACTAATATATTCGGTTCTGATGATGGGGCTAGTAGCACAGCTAGATTTAATACCCCAATAGGTATTGCAATTGACGCGCTTGGCAATATTATTGTTGCTGATAGAGATAATCACCGCATTCGCAGCATTAGCACAGAGGGGACAGTAACCACCGTTGCTGGCGGGATTATTGGTTCTATGGATGGGGCTAGTAGCACAGCTAGATTTAATACCCCATTTGGTATTGCAGTTGATAGCAGAGGCAATATTATCATCGCCGATAGTAATAATAACCGCATTCGCAGCATTAACACAAATGGCATGGTGCGCACTATTGCTGGCAGTGACACTGGTTTTGCCAATGGCACTGGCACTATTGTTAAATTTAACTCGCCAACAGGTATTGCAATTGATAGTAGAGATAGTATTATTGTTGTTGATAGCAGTAATCGTCGCATTCGCAAAATTGACAGGACTAGCTTTGCCCTTTTAGGTAGCCCCAGCTGTGGCGATGTTGGCTTTAATAATATAGAACTTATGGCTAGTGATGGTGAATTTGAGAGTTCACAAAACTTTGATATTGCTGTTTTAGACAATGGTAGTTGTGGTGTAATTCCAGCTAGTATTATGCTTAGCACTACCAATGTTGTTGAAAACATCGCCCCAGATAGTGTTATTGCCTCTATTAGCGCTACTGCGACTAATGCGCTAAGTTCTTTTGGATTTAGTATTGTTGGTGGCAGAGACAGCGCTAGTTTTAGCATTATCAATGATAATCAATTAGTAATTGACCACAGTCCTGACTTTGAAGCCCAAAACAGTTATGAAATTATCGTTGGTGCTAGTGATAGCCTGCATATTGCTACTAAAAGTTTTGAAATTGATGTTGTTGAGATTGAAAGAGTGCCTGTTTTTACCAGCACGCCAATTATTACCACTAGGGTTAGTAGTTCATACCAATATAGTTTAAGCGCCAGCGATACTGATAGTAGCGACTTTATTTTTAGTATTGCCCCAGAGACTGTGTTGCCAAGTTGGTTAGCTATTAGCCCAATTGTAACTACTTTGGCAGGAGATGGCAGCCAAGGTAGTGATAACGGGGCTACTAGCACAGCTAGCTTTGGGTCTCCAACAGATGTTGCAATTGACGCTAGTGGCAATATTATTGTTGCTGATGGCGGCAATCATCTAATTCGCAGTATTAACACAAACGGTGTAGTAACCACCATGGCTGGTAGTGGGCAAGGTTTTGCTGATGGGGCTAGTAATACTGCTATGTTTCGTTTCCCAGCAGGTGTTGCAATTGACACTAGTGGCAATATTATTGTTGCTGATACCCTTAATCATCGTATTCGCAAAATTAGCACAAATGGCATGGTAACCACTATTGCTGGTAGTGAAACTAGTTTTGCCAATGGTATTGATGTTTTTGCTAGATTTAGCTCACCAACAAGTATTGCAATTGACACCGACGGTAATATTATTATTGCTGATACCAATAATCATAGTATCCGCAACATTGGCATAGACATAGATAGGACAGTAACTACTATTGCTGGGACTACTACAATTGGTTTTGTTAATGGCGCTAACGCTAAATTTAATGCTCCAACAGGTGTTGCAATTGACGCGCTTGGCAATATTATTGTTGCCGATAGAGATAATCATAGTATCCGCAACATTGGCATAGACATAGATAGGACAGTAACTACTATTGCTGGGACTATTACAATTGGTTTTGTTGATGGCGCTAACGCTAAATTTAGCTCACCAACAGGTGTTGCAATTGACGCGCTTGGCAATATTATTGTTGCTGATAGAGGTAATAACCGTATCCGCAGCATTAACCCAGACGGCGTGGTAACTACTATTGCTGGAAGTGTTACTGGTTTTGCCGATGGCGCTGGCGCTGCTGCTAGATTTGATGCCCCAACAGGTGTTGCAATTGACGCGCTTGGCAATATTATTATTGCTGATAGAGATAATCACCGCATTCGTAAAATTAATAGAAATAACATTGTCCTTGCAGGTATTCCCCTTGAGTGTGGTGATATTGGCAGCTATGATGTAGTCCTTATTGTTAGTGATGGCGAGTTTCAAAGCTCACAAAGTTTTACTATTAATGTTATGGATGATGGCAGTTGTTTAGTAGCCCCATTTAGTTTTGATGCTATCGCTGATGTTGTCCCAAATGCAACTATTAGCTCTGCTGCTATCACAGTTACCTCAAACGTCCAAGATCCACAAAGCACATTTACTATTAGAATTGAAGGCGAGGACGCTCGCTATTCTATTAATGGTGGTATTTATACAGACTCAGTTGGGGCGGTTGGTATTGGTGATAGTGTTAGGGTGCAAATTGTAGCTAGCAACCAAGCAATTACTACAAAAATAGCAACTATTAGCATAGATAGTATTGCAGCTACATTTGCTGTCACTACTGCTGATTTTATGATTGCTGGAGGCGATAGGTCAGCTAACTACAATAGTCCTGCCATTACTATTACCACCACAATTACCGATAGCCAAGTAGTCTGGAGTTCTAATGCTACAAATGTTATTAGTTTTAGCGACCCTAATAGCGGCTTAGTTAGTATTGTTGGGGCTGGTAGCGCTTTAATTAGGGCAAGTCGGGCTGGCGCTGAGGATAGTATAGTTTTTACAATAATGCCCTTAACCCTCACTCCGACCTTTGCTAGTCCACAAAGATTTATCTACAACACCAGCATAATAACCGCGCTAGTGACTATTACCAGCGGCATAGTAGCTACTGATGATGTTAGCCTTAGTCTAAGTGGTGCGACTGCAACAGATGTTGGCAACTATAATATAGACCTAACCCTCATAGGGACTGATAGCCGCAACTACTTCTTAAGCACAACTACTCTTAGCTGGTCAATTATAAAAGCAAACCAAAGCCAATTTAGCCTAGGGGCTGATACAACTATAACATTTGGCAGCAGTTTTAGTAGCCCAGCAACAGGTGTCTCTGCTACTGTTGCTACTAGTTATGGCTCGTCTGACCACAACGTTGCAACAATAGCCCCAAATGGCGATATTACAATTATTGGTATTGGCAGCACTATCATCAGCGCCACCAATACTGGTGATAATAATTACAACTCTGCAGCTGCTAGTTATCAATTAACCATCACCCAAGCCCCCCAAGACCCATTTAGTATCACCGCAAGCGATACCTTAATATTTGGCGCAACTACTACTATTGTGGTAGTAGAGAGCGGCAGTGGTGATGGTGTTGTTAGTTATGATTCTAGTGATATAGCAGTTATAGCTATTACCGCTGATGGCACTATTAGCGCAACCGGTGTAGGTATAGCTACTATTACCGCTACCAAAGCAGGTGGTATAAACTACCTAGATACTAGCGATACTCACTTAATAATGGTTAGAAGAGCTAGCCAAACAAGCCTTATTATCAGTGGCAGTTTAACCTTAGCAAATGCCGCAACTGGATTTGCAAGCGCAACTGGTGGCAGTGGCACAGGGGCTATTAGTTTTAGTTCCAGCAACCCAGATATTGCAACTATTACCCAAGACGGGGTAATTACTGCAAAAAGCCTAGGCATCACTACTATTAGCGCTACTAAAAGCGGTGGGGATAACTATCATGATACTGGTGATAATTATCTACTAACTATTGTAAACACCACGCCCACTGTTGCAAACTCAATAGCAAACCAAATTATCTCACTTAGAAATCTATTTAATTTTATTATTCCAGCTAATACATTTAATGACCCCAATGGTGATACCTTAACTATTAGCGCTTCTAATCTGCCAGATGGTCTAATGTTTGATAGCGCTAATACCAGCATAACTGGCACTCCAACAACAGTAGGGATTTCAATTATAACTATCACCGCCGATGATGGTAATGGGGCTATGGTTAGCACTAGCTTTAGCTTGACAGTTAGTGATGACTTTATTATTATTGGCAATAATCCAAGAACTATCATCTACGGCGTTGCTAGCCAAAACATCATAGCCCAAGGCGGAGTCAGTCCAGATGGGGCGGTAACTTTTGTCTCCAGCACCCCAAGTGTTGCCAGCTTTGGTGATACAAACATAGGCACACTAACCATATCAAACGTTGGGACTACAATTATAACTGCTACTAGAGAGGGTAGTGGCGAACAAGCAAGTATTAGCATTATCGTTAGTCCAAGGACCATCACCCCTACCTTTGCCAGCTCACAAACATTTATCTATAACACTAATATAAGGACTGTGCTTGCAACTATTGCCAGCGGCATAGTAGCGGGTGATGATGTTAGCCTTAGTATAACTGGGGCAACTGCAACAGATGTTGGCAGCTACAATATAGACCTAACCCTCATAGGGACTGATAGCCGCAACTACTTCTTAAGCACAACTACTCTTAGCTGGTCAATTATAAAAGCAGATCAAAGTCAATTTAGCTTAATCGCTGATACAACCATAATATTTGGTACTAGTTTTAGTAGTCCAGCAACAGGTGTCTCTACTACTGTTGATACTAGTTATGGCTCGTCTAACCCTAACGTTGCAACAATAGACGCAAATGGCGATATTACAACAGTTAGCACTGGCAGCACTATCATTAGCGCCACCAATACTGGTGATAATAATTACAACTCTGCAGCTGCTAGTTATCAATTAACCATCACCCAAGCCCCCCAAGACCCATTTAGTATCACTGCTAGCGATACCTTAATATTTGGCGCAACTACTACTATTGTGGTAGTAGAGGGCGGCAGTGGTGATGGTGTTGTTAGTTATGATTCTAGTGATATAGCAGTTATAGTTATTACCGCTGATGGCTCTATTACCGCAATTGGTGTAGGTATAGCTACCATTACCGCTACCAAAGCAGGTGGTATGAACTACCTAGATACTAGCGATACTCACTTAATAATGGTTAGAAGAGCTAGCCAAACAAGCCTTATTATCAGTGGCAGTTTAACCTTAGCAAATGCCGCAACTGGATTTGCAAGCGCAACTGGTGGCAGTGGCACAGGGGCTATTAGTTTTAGTTCCAGCAACCCAGATATTGCAACTATCACCCAAGACGGTATGATTACCGCGCAAAGCCTAGGCGTCACTACTATTAGCGCTACTAAAAGCGGTGGGGATAACTACCATGATATTGGTGATAGTTATCTATTAACTATTGTAAATACCGCTCCTATTGTTATAAATCCTATAACAGACCGAACCGCCTCACTTGGAAATCTATTTACCTTTCCCATTCCAGCTAATACATTTAATGACCCCAACGGTGATACCTTAACTATTAGCGCTTCTAATCTGCCAGATGGTCTAATGTTTGATAGCGCTAACACCAGCATAACTGGCACTCCAGCAACAGTAGGGATTTCAATTATAACTATCACCGCCGATGATGGTAATGGGGCTATGGCTAGCGCTAGCTTTAGCTTGACAGTTAGTGATGACTTTATTATTATTGGTAATAATCCAAGAACTATCATCTACGGTGTTGCTAGCCAAAACATCGAAGCCCAAGGCGGAGTCAGTCCAGATGGGGTAATAGCCTTTGTCTCTAGCACCCCAAGTGTTGCCAACTTTAGTGATACAAACATAGGCGAGCTAACCATATCAAGCGCTGGGACTGCAATTATAACTGCCACTAGAGAAGGCAGTGGCGAACAAGCAAGTATTAGCATTATAGTTAGTCCAAGGACCATCACTCCTACCTTTGCCGGCTCACAAACATTTATCTATAACACTAACATAAGAACTGTGCTTGCAACTATTACCAGCGGCATAGTAGCGGGTGATGATATTAGCCTTAGTATAAGTGGGGCAACTGCAACAGATGTTGACAACTACAATATAGACCTAAGACTAATAGGGGCTAATAGTCCCAACTACCGCTTAAGCACAACTACTCTTAGCTGGTCAATTATAAAAGCAGACCAAACAGGATTTAATATTATAATTAGCAGCACCTTAGAACTAGGGTCAACCGCAATTGCAACTACACGCGGCGGACAAGGCACAGGCGCTACCAGCTTTAGTTCTAGCAACCCAGCTGTTGCAACTATCAACCAAGACGGTCTAATTAGCGCCCAAAGCCTAGGCACCACCACTCTGACCGCAACTAGGACTGGCGATAGTAATTATAATGATGGCAGTGATACTACTACCCTAACAGTAGTCACCCGCTTTAACTTAGATATTGATGATGATGGTAGCAGACTAACTACTACTGATGGTGTTTTAATTATCAGATTTTTAACAGGTCCCACTAATACTATAAATACCACCGATGCGACTACAACTGGGGCACAAAGAAATAACCAACAAATACTTGAGTTTTTACAAGGAGGTTATGATAGGTTAGATATTGATGGTAATGGCACAATAGCAGCAAGCAGTGATGGTATGCTAATTATGCGCTACCTAGCAGACCAAGAAAATCTTAACACCATAGGTATCCCCACAAGCGTAGGCGTAGGTACAATTACTTTTAACCTGCAAAACATATATCAATAGAGAATTATTAGAAGACAGAGTTATAAAAACAACAGTTGGGGCATTTTGGCTTAAGGTTTAAGCCTAAATTGGGCGGTATGTGGTTATTTAAGTTTAGTAATTAATACTACAATTATGCCACTAGATAATCTTTACTTCGGTTTCTAAGTCAATATTAAAACGTTGTTTGACGGTTTTTTGGATATGAGTAATAAGACTTTGAATATCGCTTGGAGTAGCATCACCTAGGTTGATAATAAAGTTGGCATGTTTTGTTGACACACAAGCATTACCTATGCAATAGCCTTTTAAATCGGCTTGTTCAATAAGTTTTGCAGCATAATTATTAGGAGGATTTTTAAAAACTGAACCACAATTTGAGGTGCCAATTGGCTGACTATATTTGCGCTGACTGAGTAGACTTTTAATGGTGGGACTAACTGGATTTTTTACAAATTCTAACTCAGCAGATATAAAATATTCACCGTCGTTTTTGGCAATAACTTTACGGTAATAAATATGAAAATCTTGCTTGCTCCTACGGTGGATTTCGCCTTCGTTATCAATGGTTTCTACTGCCTTTACCCACTGCCAAGTTTCAAAATTAAAGCAACCAGCATTCATCGCCAGCGCTCCACCTAAGGTGCCGGGAATGGTGCTGAAAAATTCACCGCCATAGCGCTCATATTTAATTGCTAACCGCGCTATTTTTGCCAAAGTAACACCAGTCTGAGCGCTGATTATGCCATTTGCAAAGGTTAATTTGTTTAAATTTTTGCTATAAACAACAACACCATCAAAACCACTTTCTGTTACCAATAAATTTGAACCCAGTCCTAAAAATAATAATGGTTGCTGGTTTTTATGTAAAAATGCTTGTAATTCTGCTATATTTTTTGGAGTATAAAACCGCTTTGCCACACCGCCCGCTTTCCAAGACAGATAATTTTTAAGTGGCTGATTATATTGTATATCAAATGACATCGCTGATATATGTTTTGATGATTTGCTTACTAAGTTTATCAATACTACCTGCCCCTAAAGTTAATAAAAGGTTATTTTTTTTGACTAGCTGTTGCAATAAATCAATAATTGCGCTATGTTGGTTAAGCAAAATCACAGAAGCACAACTAGAATTATTGATAGCCTTAGCAAGGGTAGCGCTGGTAATAGCGGTAATCGGCTTTTCACAAGCTGGGTAAATATCTAATAAAATTAATACATCAATTGTAGATAATACTTGGACAAAAGCATCGAATAAATCACGAGTACGACTATAACGATGAGGTTGGAAAATAGTAATTAAACGTTTGTGTGGGTGGCTTAATCTAAGGCCGTCAATAACTGCTTTTATCTCATTAGGATGATGACCATAATCATCAAAATAAGTAATATCTAAATTTTTGATACGCAATTGATATCGTTCCAGCCTTCTAGCAACGCCACCGAAATTAACAAGAGCATCGGTGATAATTTTAATCGGTATATCAAACATTAGCGCGCTACTAATTGCTGCTAATATATTACAAACATTATGTTTGCCAATCAAATTAGCGCTAACTATAAACTTGCGGTTTGATTTTTTAATATGAACTGCAAACTGCATACTAGTATCTTTTTGGATAAACTCACTGGCAACAACATCGGCATTAGCGCTAAAACCATAACTAAGTAGTGGTCGGTTAATATGTGGATAAATACGTTTAATACCAACATCATCAATACAAACAATACATAGCCCGTCAAATGGTAAATTAGCAATAAACTGTAAAAACGCTTGGTCTAGTTTTGCCAAATCATAATCATAAGTAGCCATGTGGTCATTATCAATATTGGTAATAATGGCTAACTTTGGTTGTAAGTGTAAAAATGAAACATCACTTTCATCAGCTTCTGCTACTAGATATTTACTCAAACCTAATTTAGCATTTTTACCACTACTGCTTAGTATTCCGCCGATAATATAAGTTGGGTCTAAACCAGCTTGGGCTAATATATGAGTAATTAGGCTGGTGGTAGTGGTTTTACCGTGAGTACCAGCAATAGCAATTCCATAACGAAAACGCATTAATTCTGCCAACATCTCTGCGCGAGAAATAACAGGTATAGAATGTTTTTGAGCATATACTAATTCTGGATTTTGCTTAGTGATAGCTGTGGATACCACCACAATTTGAGCATTTTTAATATAATTAATGGGATGGAGTGTATCAATTTTCGCTCCGCTTGCTGATAAATGCTGGGTAGCTTTATTGCTTATTAAATCCGAACCTGACACCTGATAGCCTAAGTTTAATAACACCTGTGCAATACCGCTCATCCCAACACCAGCAATGCCGATAAAATGAATATGAGTTTGATTAGGTTTAGATCTATCAATCATAAACTGTTACCAGCGCTAAACATTTCATTCCCAGCCCGCGCCCATAATCACTCAAACCTTCACCGCTAGTTGCAGTAATACCAACGGCATCACTATTTATATCAAGTAATTTAGCAATATTTTTTCTCATATTTAAAAAATGCGGTTCTAAATGCGGATTTTTAGCTTCAATACTAATAGCAATATGACTAATTTTAAACCCTAAATTTAATAAGTCTTGATAGGCGATTTGTAGATAAGCATCACTATTTTTAATGCCATTTGCGCATAATTCGTCAGCCTTGTTGCCTAAAATAGGCTTAGTAGTAATAGAACAAAGAGCGTTAGTAATGGCGTGGAGGATAACATCAGCATCGCTATTACCAGCAAGTCCTTTGGTAAATGGCACAATAATACCGGCTAATATCAATGGTTTATTGTCAATAAATTGATGTTGGTCCTCACCTAGGCCTACTTTAGTCATAAAGCGATTATTTTTTTTACCAATACCTTATTATAAGTCCTAAACTCATATTTTTTGTCTCCCTGACTAACTGTTATAACACCGACCAATGAGGGGGGTTGTTTTTTGGTCTGTTGTTTGTAGTTGCAAATTAGATAATTAACAACAAAAAAGTTGCTAAATAATCTCTTTGAAAAAATACTAAGCAATATAAATGAGATTAGCATATTTGTCTTTGTAATAATTTAGCAATTAGCCAAACATCTGCTAGCAAACAGAAAAACTCTATTAAGTCAATGCTGATTATACAATAACTATTAGCAATTAGTTTTAATACTGCTAAGGTGGTTAAATTACTATTGTTTTGCGTTGAGAATTAAATTAGCGCGCTGAATATCTTCTGGATGAGTTATTTTGATGTTGTTTTTACTGGCGATGACAATTTGCGGGTAGTGTCCAAGCAACTCTAAGGCGTGAGCATCATCGGTAATTATAATCTTAGTTTTAATGACATTCTCAAGAGCGTTAAATAATAAGCCAAAATAAAATATTTGCGGAGTTTGGGCTTGGAAAAAGCAATTTCTATCAACTGTTTTTTTAATTATATTATTTTCTACTCGTTTTAAAGTGCTGTTTATAGGACTTGCTAAAATTGCGCCAACTGGGTGGGTTGATTGCATCAGTTTTAATACATAGGCGCTATCAATACAAGGCCTAACAGCATCGTGGACTAAAACCTTATCGCTATCTTTGAGGTGCGACTTTAATATTTTTAGAGCGTTAAAAGTAGAATGCTGACGACGTTTGCCACCAATTGCGGTAATAATTTTAGAGTGATTAAAAAAAATGCTATGCTTAAAATAAGTGTCATTTTTATTAAGAACAAGCACACAGGCGCTAATTTGTTTGATTGATAATAAAGTTTTAAGCGCTGTATCCAACACTGTTAAGCCATTTGCTAGCTTTAGGTATTGTTTTGGTACTTGACTGCCAAAGCGCTTACCAATACCACCTGCAGGAATAACAAGATAAAACTTAGTATTGATAGTAGGTCTCACCAGGTTTTAATAAGCCTAGGCGATAGCGCGCTTCACTTTCTAGGATTTCTAAATTATCAACAGCTTTGACTTGTTGTTGTAAACGTTTATTTGCTTGCTGTTGCGCTTGATTTATTTGGGTTTGTTGGTTAATTTTATACTCTATATTGCCAGTGCTATAACGGTGATAGCTAATATATCTACTTAATAAAGCCAATAAAATAATCATCAAAATCAGTGTTATGCCAAATCGTTGCCACCATTGATGTATTAAACTTAGATAGCTGTGTTTAGTGCTTCTAGTCATAAGTGTTAGCGCGCTTGTGTTTCTTTTTTTTGTAAGACCAATTATACCTCAATTAATTTTGTGTTGGATAATTTATCATGCCAAGTTTGGTTATCTTTATCAATCCACTTGTAAAAAAACCCAAAACCTAAGCTAATGAATGATAGCCAAGCGCCAAAAAATCTACATAAGCACTGATAAATAGTTGGCTTAATATCATTATTATTAGTGTTTAACAAATAAATTCTCCACGCTTTCATACCAATGGTTTGGCTTTGTTTATGCCAATAAAGCACAAAGTATAGAATAATAATTGGCATCATTACCAAAATAAAAAACCAAGAATTAGGTTGCTTCATACCTAACAAAGGTATAGTAATCAAACCTACAACAAATAGTAGCGAAATCACCAATAAAGTATCATAAATAATGGCTAACAATTGACGGCCTAACCCTGCTGAAACTCCTCTATTGTTTATCATCTGTTAAAAATGAACTAGGGTTAACCGCAGTTTGATTAAGATAAGTGCCCCAATGCAGGTGTGGCCCAGTTGCCCTACCAGTTTGACCGCTAAGGGCAATAACATCACCTTTATTGACAAACTGGTTTTGTTCAACCAGCGCCTTATTCAAATGAATAAAAACGCTAATAAGTCCTTGGCCATGGTCTAAGAAAACTGTGTTGCCATTGAAAAAAAAATCACCAATTAATATAACTCTACCACTAGCAGGGGCAAGAATAGGTGTATTTTCTGCAATAGCGTAATCTATACCGGTATGTGGTAGTCTAGGCTGGTTATTATAAAAGCGCCGCGTGCCAAAAACCGAGGTAATTATCCCACTTGCTGGCGGTATAAATGTGGTTTCAACATCAAATATATCACTAAAATGAGTGCGCGCTTTGTGTAGAATTTCACGTTCACTTAGTAAACGTTTAGTATTTTCTGGGTCTGGATTAACATACTTTTTTTTATCTTTTTTAAGGGTAATATATTGGGTTTGATATTTATGAGGATAGGTCTTAAACACAAGAGTTTTAGTCTCAGTATCTACCACTTGAATTTGTTTAGCCCCAACTTGGGTTAGTAGTGGAATACCCACAAAAATTTGATAATTATAAGGTGGGGAATTATTCACACGTTTGGTCAGCAGTCTTGCTTTACCATAAAAAGCCTTAATTTTCTCTTTATCACTGCTAAAATCCAGTGTTATAACCCCGCCGGCAATAGCATTTGTTTTAATAGCAGTAGCATAATTACTAAAACTAAGCAGCACAACTAAAATAAATACTTTCATTGTATATTTAATATTTTGGTAAATAAGGTCCCATCTGCTAAACGTATACTAATTTTCTGCCCGTTGCGCAGATGTTTAACCGAGCTAATTACCCCTTGTTTATTATCTAGGCTAATACTAAATCCGCGCTTTAAAATATGTAATGGATTAAGATGATTAAGACTATCAATTTGGTTGGATAATTGTTGTTTTTGCCGATTAATATAGTGATCAATTTGCTGATTAAGCCGTTGTTTTTGATTAGTAAAATATTGTTTTTGAGTAGCGATTTTAATAGCTGGGGATTGCTGTTGCAAAAGTTTATGCCACTTGTTGTTAATAATTTTATAGTTGCTGATAATTTGTTGGGTATTATGATGTAGTTTGGTTGCTAAATAGTCCAATTTTAAATTTAGCTCATTAATGTAGGCAAGCGGTGTTTTTAGTCTCTTAATTATTTGGTTAAGGTTGGATTTATGTTGAGTTAATTGCCAGTTTATATTAGTGAGTAATTTTTGACTTAAAAGGCGCAAAATATGTCTTTGTTGGGCTCTATCAGCTGATACCATCTCTGCAGCAGCGCTTGGAGTAGGAGCGCGCGCATCGGCGACAAAGTCGGCAATAGTGGTATCAGTTTGATGGCCAATAGCGCTAACTACTGGGGTTTTTAATGCAAAAATGGCACGCGCAACAGCCTCTTCATTAAAGCACCATAAATCCTCTAACGAACCACCGCCACGGGCAATAATAAGCACATCGCAAACAGATTTATCAGCGTATTGACAAGCCTTAATCACTTGCAAAGGACAAGTCTGGCCTTGGGTGCTAGTGCTAAATAATAAAATCTTAACATCAGGTTGACGTCGGCTTAACACCTTAATAATATCTTCAATCACAGCCCCACTATCTGAGCTAATTACACCAATAGTATTAATAATAGCTGGCAGAGGTTTTTTGCGCTTTTGGTCAAACAAACCTTCTTTATTTAATCGTTTTTTTAGTTGTTCAAATGCCTGTTGCAAACGTCCAATACCTAAAGGTTCTATTTGGTCAATAATTATTTGAAAATCACCCCTACTATCATAAATAGTAGGCTTGGCGCGCACTAAAATAAACTGCCCATTTTTTAATTCAAAACTTAAACTGGGCCGACTTAATCTAAATAAAGCGCAGCGAATTTGCGACTTATCATCTTTTAGAGAAAAATAAATATGACCTGAACTTGGTGTGCTTAAATTGCTCACCTCACCTTGTAGATAACAACTAGGAATATTATCACTTAGAGTTTTTTTACATAAAGTGATAAAATCACTAATTTTATAAACTTCATCTGGGCTAAACATAATATGCTAATTTTTTAGCAGCACCAAAACAGCGCCAGTGCCGCCATATTTGGCAGGACAAGAGTGGTAAGCTAGCACTCGTTCATTCGTTCTTAATAGTTGGGCGGTTAGCGATTTTAATAAGGCATAACCATCTTTGCTGTGTGAGCCTTTACCGTGGATAATACACAGGCAATAATTATTGGAATTTACTAATAGTTCTTGTAATAACACTTTGGCTTGGGCTGAAGTTTTTTCGTGTAAATCAATGCTTAATTCTGGAGTAATATCACCTTTTTTAAGTTGATTATAGGCTCTGGTATTGCAGTAATTGGGTTGGCAAAAGTGTATAATTTGCTCACCACCGACCCAATTTTTAATAACAATATCATCATCGGCGTAAGTCGGCTTTGGGTATTTTTTAACTGGTTTTAACAAATGAGGTTGTTTATCAAGCCTAACAACATCTTGCACAGCTTTTCTGAATAAATCCTTATCTTCCTTGCTAATCATAAGGATAGATTATAAATGATTTTATATTATTTATAGAGTTTTTATCTTAGCTGCTAGACGACTTTTTTTTCTAGCGGCAGCATTTTTGTGTATAAGTCTTTTACTACTGGCTTGGTCAATTACCCGCTGTAAGGTTTGCAGACTTTTAGTTGCTAATTCTTTTTCTTTGCTATTAATAGCGGCAATGGTTTTTTTAATGAAAGTGCGCAGCCTAGTTTTTAATTGAGAGTTATGTCTATTGCGTTTAACCGTTTGTCTGGCGCGCTTTCTTGAACCTGCTGAATTAGCCAAATTATGCTCCAAAATTTAAAAAAGAGGTGATTATACGCTACTTAGGCTAATGTCAGCAAAAATATTAAAAAATATTATTGCATTTTAATATTAGTGATGTATAATATGTTGTTGCGAGTCGTTACTTAATTCATGATACTTTCTCCTCAAATATCTTAGCAACGGCTCGCATTTTTATCTCATAAACCAACTAACAGCGACCTTAAGTAACATAGGCAGGATAAGCATAAGTTCCAAACCCTATGCTAAAACCGCTAATTAGACCATGTAATAGCAATAATAACTATGGCAATTACCACCAGTTTATAGCTAAAATTTAGTCTGCTTGGTCTTGTCTATCCTTTTGTAAATAACTATCAATACTATATTTACCAGCATCAGTAGTGGCTAAGACCAATAAACCGCCTACCATTGCCATTTCTTTTAAGAAAACAGCACCCATTAAATCGTGGAATAAGAAAGCGGTAAGAACAGTAAATACCACCAAAGCTAAGGCGGATAATCGTGTCCAAAAACCTGTTATTACGCCTATGCCGCCAAAAAACTTAACTAAAAACCCAAGCCAAGTCAGCCATGCTGGTAAACCAGCTGAAGCCGCATAGTCAACAGGCACGTCACCTGTGAAAATTTTAAACCCACCATAAGCATAAATAAATCCCAACAATATCCGACCAATTAGTAAAGTTAGCGGACAATTTTGCATTTTATCTAACATACTACCTCCCCTTTTTGAAATATAGGCTGTTATATTAAAACATTTTTTAACAAAAAGCAAATGTTGATTTTTAAAAAGTAAGCCAAACACCAGCTATATTTACTAGTGAATTTATTATAACATTATCATTCTTATTACTAGTGGTTATTTTTAGTAGCGTTGCTTTTAGTAATGTTTTTATATAGGAAAGCAATATTATAATTTAGCGCTTATGTATGATAGAGTTGGCAAAAGTGTTTTAGAAAACAACAAGTAAACTATTAAGTGGCGCTGGTTTTATCTTTTTTAAGAGATGATATTACTTGACATTGATAAAACTTATGGTATCATCAGCGTTATGCTTTTGGATTTAAGAAAAACCATATAGAAGCTGCTAACTATTAAATGACACTCTCTAAACTATATTTTAAGAGCTTATGATGTGACATAAGAATTATGCAAACTATATTATCAAAAGCAACTGCTGCTATTTTGTTTTTATTGAGCTCATTATCAACCACAGCAAATACAGACCCATTTAGCTTCACCGCGCTAACAAATGTCCAACTAAACACATTAATTACTTCTAATGCAGCAACTATTAGCGGTTTTGACAGCACTATTAGCATTCGCGTTGAGGGCGGGTCTTATACCATAGGCGCTGGTTCCCCAACCGCAGCTGAGGGCGCAATTACCGCAGGCGCTACGGTTACTATTAAAGTTTTATCTAGTAATGATTTTGATACTCAAACTGTTGCCACTTTAACCGTAGGTTCTGGGGCTAGTGCCACTAGGGCAATATTTAGTGTTACCACTAGGCCCGACCCAGCTAGGACTCCTAACTCTATTAACCTAACCTTAAGCGCTCCCACTACTACTGCTGATAATCCTATAACCATTACTCTAAGTACTAGCGATGCCAGCGGGGCAATTGATATTGCTAAATTAGTGGCAACTGTAGTCCTAGCAGGCGCTGCTGTTTCAACTAATGGCAATGAGATTACCTACACCCCTAGCGCTGCTGGCAGCGAAACTATTAGTATTATTAGCATAAATGGTGTAGATGTTAGCGGTGTTAGTGGTAGTAGCGCTACATTTGATGTTTTCCACGGCGCGGTTGCTAGAATTGGATTAGAGCCACAAAATCCCGCTTTTGTAGCAAATAATGCAGGTGAATCTGAAAATATTATGGTTACTGTTACCTTATACGATGCAAATAATAATTTAATATTAGCAGAAACGCAGGTTACTGCAAGCTCCGAAGGAGGAGCTTTTGGCGTTTCAGGTGGCTTCACTTCTGGTGGTATTGTAATGTCTAGACTAAAAAATGATGGTGGAAGGACAATACCAGGTGTTGTTACTTATATAGCTGGAGATATATCTGTTGCAGTTACTGTTACTGTTGTTGATATGTTAAATATAAGCTTTTTGGGTATTGGTGATGCTATTAATGTCAATAGTCCTATAACTATTACCATAAGCGCTACTTATTTTGGCGGCGATGCAATTGATATTAACACATTAGTAGCAACTACAACCCTAGCAAGCGCTACTATCTCAACTAATGGCAACCAGATAACCTACACTTCTAGTATTTTTGGCATGGAAACCATTAGCATTATTAGCATAAATGGTGAAGATGTTAGAGGTTTTAGTAGTAGTAGATTTAGCTTTAGGGTTGCCAGCCCTCCTGTTTTTACTAGCACACCAATTATTACCGCTACACCTCTTAGTCTATACCGATACGAGCTAAGCGCTCGCAATATTGATAGTAGCAACCTTGTCTTTAGTGTTGCCCCAGGGGCTCAATTACCAAGTTGGCTAGGTATTGGCGCGTTAGTAACTACCTTAGAAGGTAGCTTTAATACTCCAAGCGGTATTGCAATTGATGCTGCTGGCAATATTATTGTTGCTGATACCCTTAATCATCGTATTCGCAGCATATCCCCAGAGGGCATAGTCAGTACTGTTGCTGGTGACCTTAGCCCTGGTTTTGTTAATGGGGCTAGCGCCACAGCTAGATTTGCTTCCCCGACGGGTGTTGCAATTGATACTAGTGGCAATATTATTATTGCCGATAGAGGTAATTTTAGTATTCGTAGCATTAGCACAGATGGAACAGTAACCACCATTGCTGGCGGTCAATCTGGTTTTGTCAACGGCGCTAGCGCCACAGCTAGATTTGCTTCCCCGACGGGTGTTGCAATTGACGCTAGTGGCAATATTGTTGTTGCTGATAGTGGCAATGATGCTATCCGCGGAATTGCCCCAGATGGCATGGTAAGAAATGTTTCTATATTTTCTACACCAAGGGGTGTTGCCATTGATGCTACCAGCACTATTATTGTTGCTGACCCTTATACTCATCGCATTCGTAGCGTCAGCCCAGGAAATATATTGACCACCATTGCTGGTGGTAATGGCGCTTCTGGTTCTGCCGATGGCGACAGAACCACTGCTAGATTTAATTTCCCAAGTGGCGTTGCAGTTGATGCTGGTGGCAATATTATTGTTGCTGATACCAATAATCACCGTATTCGCAGCATATCCCCAGATGGCATGGTAAGGACTATTGTCGGCAGTAGTAATGGTTTTGTTAATGGTAGAGGCGCAATAGTTAAATTTGATTCACCACAGGATATTGCAATTGATGCCTCAAACAATATTATTGTTGCTGATACAGCTAATGGCCGCATTCGTAAAATTATTGGTAATAGCTATACTCTTTTAGGCACCCCTGATTGTAGCGATATTGGCAATTATAATTTAGAGCTCATTGTTAGTGATGGTGGATTGCAAGATTTACAAAGTTTTAGTCTTGTTGTAACAGATGATGGCAGTTGTGGGGCAGTGCCAACTAATTTAGCTCTAAGCACTACTACTATAGATGAGAACATAGATATGGATAGTGTTGTTGCCCATATCAGCGCTACTGCGACTAATGCGCTAAATCCTTTTGAATTTAGTATTGTTGGTGGTAGAGACAGCGCTAGTTTTAGTATTATCAATGATAATCAATTAGTAATTGACCACAGTCCCGACTTTGAGTCCCAAAGCAGTTATGAAATTATCATTGGTGTTAGTGATACTGTGCGTCAGATAACCAAAACTTTTAATATTAGTGTTGTTAATATTAATGAATCTACCCCTGTTTTTACTAGCAATCCAATTACCACCATTAGGGTTAATAGTCCATATCAATACAACCTAAGCGCTAGTGATGCTGATGGCAATGACCTTGTCTTTAGCGCCACATCAAGGACTACACTGCCAGATTGGTTAACTATTGATATAGTTGATATCATTGTAACAACTTTGGCAGGAAATGGTAGCACCCAGAGTATTGATGATGGGGCTACCAGCACTGCTAGTTTTCACTTCCCAAGAGATATTGCAATCGATACGTTTGGCAATATTATTATCAGCGATAGCTTTAATCATCGCATTCGCAGTATTGGTCTAGATGGGGTAGTGCGCACTATTGCTGGTGGGGACGCGGCAGGTTCAGCAGGTGGCGATTTTGTTGACGGCGCTAGCGCTACTGCTAGATTTAACTTTCCAAGCGGTATTGCAATTGATGCTTCAGGAAGTATTATTGTTGCTGATAGAGATAATAACCGCATTCGCAGTATTAGCATGGAGGGCACAGTAACCACCATTGCTGGTGGTAGCGCGGTGGGTTCTGTCGATGGTAGTAGCACAATAGCTAGATTTAGCTCACCCAATGATGTTGCAATTGATGCTTCAGGCAATATTATTGTTGCTGATACCAGCAATCATCGTATACGCAACATTAGTCAAAGTGATGTGGTAACAACCCTTGCTGGTAGTGAGACTGGTTTTGTTGATGGTGTTAGCAGCACAGCTAGATTTGCTTCCCCGACGGGTGTTGCAATTGATGCGCTTGGCAATATTATTGTTAGTGATAGTTCTAATCATCGTATTCGCAGTATTAGCACAGCTGGTATAGTCAGCACTGTTGTTGGGGCGCCAACTGGTTCTATAATTGGTGGTTTTATGGACGGGGCTTCCAGCACAGCTAGATTTAATACCCCATTTGGTATTGCAGTTGATAGCAGAGGTAATATTATCATCGCCGATAGTAATAATAACCGCATTCGCAGCATTGCCCCAGATACCACAGTAACTACCATTGCTGGTAGTAATATGGGGTTTGTTGATGGCACGAACACTGTTGCTAAATTTAGCCTTCCAACAGGTGTTGTAATTGATAGTAGAGATGGTATTATTGTTGCTGATAACCTTAATCACCGCATTCGCAAAATTGACAGGACCAACCTTAGCATTGTAGGCGCTCCTAGCTGTGATGATATTGGCATTTATAGTTTAGAATTTATGGTAAGTGATGGTGAATTTGAGAGTTTGCAAAGCTTTGATATTACTGTTTTAGATAATGGTAGTTGTGGTGTAATCCCAGCTAGTATAGCCCTTAGCACTACCAATGTTGTTGAAAACATTGCCCCAGATAGTGTTATTGCCTCTATTAGCGCTACTGCAACTAATGCGCTAAGTCCTTTTGAATTTAGTATTGTTGGTGGCAGAGACAGCGCTAGTTTTAGTATTATCAATGATAATCAATTAGTAATTGACCACAGTCCTGACTTTGAAGCCCAAAGCAGTTATGAAATTATCATTGGTGTTAGTGATAGCCTACATATTGCTACTAAAAGTTTTGAGATTGATGTTGTTGAGATTGAAAGAGTGCCTGTTTTTACCAGCACACCAATTATTACCACTATGGTTAGGGGTTCATACCAATATAGTTTAAGCGCTAGTGATGCCGATAGTAGCGATTTAGTATTTAGTATCGCCGAAGAGACTGAGTTGCCAAGTTGGTTAGGTATTGGTTCAGTTGTAACTACTTTGGCAGGGGATGGTAGCACTCAGAGTATTGATGATGGGGCTACCAGCACTGCTAGATTTGATACCCCAGCAGGTGTTGCAATTGATGCTTCAGGCAATATTATTGTTGCTGATACCAATAATCACCGTATTCGTAGCATATCCCCAAATGGTGTTGTGAGTACCATTGCTGGTTCTGGTCCAATAGGTTCAGGTAATGGCAGTTTTGCTGATGGCGCTAGTAATACGGCTAGATTTAAAAGCCCTTATGGTGTTATAACTGATGCTAGCGGTAATATTATTGTTGCTGATACCCTTAATCACCGCATTCGTAGCATTAGCTCAGATGGGACAGTCACCACTATTGCTGGGACTGGTAGCATGAGTTTTGCCGATGGGGCTAGCGCTACTGCTAGATTTAATGTCCCCACAGGTGTTGTAATTGATGCGCTTGGCAATATCATTGTTGCCGATAGCATTAATCACCGTATTCGCAACATTGACACAAACGCTATGGTAACCACTATTGCTGGTTCTGTTTCAATGGGTGGTTTTTTATTAGAGGGCGCTTTTGCTGATGGCGCTAGTAATACAGCTAAGTTTAATACCCCCATAGGTGTTGTAGTTGACGCGCTTGGCAATATTATTGTTGCCGATAGTTTTAATCACCGTATTCGCAATATTAACGCAGACGCTATGGTAACTACCATTGCTGGGACTGGTTCAATAGGTTTGGATAATGGCAGTTTTGCTGATGGTGCTAGTAATACAGCTAGATTTAATGCCCCAACAGGTGTTGCAATTGACGCGCTTGGCAATATTATTGTTGCTGATAGAGGTAATAACCGTATCCGCAGCATTAACTCAGACGGCGTGGTAACTACTATTGCTGGTAGTGTTACTGGTTTTGCCGATGGTGCTGGCGCTGCTGCTAGATTTAATGCCCCAATGGGTATTGCAATTGACGCGCTTGGCAATATTATTATTGCTGATAGAGATAATCATCGCATTCGTAAAATTGATAGAAATAGCATTGCCCTTGCAGGTGTTCCCCTTGAGTGTAGTGATATTGGCAGCTATGATGTAGCCCTTATTGTTAGTGATGGCGAGTTTCAAAGCTCACAAAGTTTTACTATTAATGTTGTAGGCGATGGCAATTGTTTAATAGCCCCATTTAGTTTTGATGCTATAGGTGATGTTATCCCCAATGCAACTATTAGCTCTGCTGCTATCACCGTTACTGCTAATACCCAAGGTCCTCAAAGCACATTTACTATTAGAATTGAAGGCGAGGACGCTCGCTATTCTATTAATGGTGGCAGTTATACAGACTCAGTTGGGGTAGTTAGTATTGGTGATAGTGTTAGGGTGCAAATTGTAGCTAGCAACCAAGCAATTACTACAAAAATAGCAACTATTAGCATAGATAATGTTGCAGCCGCATTTGCTGTTACCACTGCTGATTTTATGATTGCTGGAGGCGATAGGTCGGCTAACTACAATAGTCCTGCCATTACTATTACCACCACAATTACCGATAGCCAAGTAGTCTGGAGTTCTAATGCTACAAATGTTATTAGTTTTAGCGACCCCAATAGTGGCTTAGTTACTATTGTTGGGGCTGGTAGTTCCTTAATTAGGGCAAGTCGGGCTGGCGCTGAGGATAGTATAGTTTTTACAATAATGCCCCTAACCCTCACTCCAACCTTTGCTAGTCCACAAAGCTTTATCTACAACGCCAGCACAAGAACTGTACTTGCAACTATTACCAGCGGCATAGTAGCTACTGATGATGTTAGCCTTAGTCTAAGTGGTGCCACTGCAACAAATGTCGGCAACTACAATATAGACCTAACCCTCATAGGGACTGATAGCCGCAACTACTTCTTAAGCACAACTACTCTTAGCTGGTCAATTATAAAAGCAGACCAAAGCCAATTTAGCTTAAACGCTGATACAACTATAACATTTGGCAGCAGTTTTAGTAGCCCAGCAACAGGTGTCTCTGCTACTGTTGTTACTAGTTATGGCTCGTCTAACCCTAATGTTGCAACAATAGACGCAAATGGCGATATTACAATTATTGGTATTGGCAGCACTATCATCAGCGCCACCAATACTGGTGATAATAATTACAACTCTGCAGCTGCTAGTTATCAATTAACCATCACACAAGCCCCCCAAGACCCATTTAGTATCACCGCAAGCGATACCTTAATATTTGGCGCAACTACTACTATTGTGGTAGTAGAGAGCGGCAGTGGTGATGGTGTTGTTAGTTATGATTCTAGTGATATAGCAGTTATAGCTATTACCGCTGATGGCACTATTAGCGCAATCGGTGTAGGTATAGCTACCATTACCGCTACCAAAGCAGGTGGTATAAACTACCTAGATATTAGCGATACTCACTTCATAACAGTTAGAAGAGCTAGCCAAACAAGCCTTATTATCAGTGGCAGTTCAACCTTAGCAAATGCCGCAACTGGATTTGCAAGCGCAACTGGTGGTAGTGGCACAGGGGCTATTAGTTTTAGTTCCAGCAACCCAGATATTGCAACTATTACCCAAGACGGGGTAATTACTGCAAAAAGCCTAGGCACCACTACTATTAGCGCTACTAAAAGCGGTGGGGATAACTATCATGATACTGGTGATAATTATCTACTAACTATTGTAAACACCACGCCCACTGTTGCAAACTCAATAGCAAACCAAATTATCTCACTTAGAAATCTATTTACTTTCCCTATTCCAGCTAATACATTTAATGACCCCAACGGCGATACCCTAACTATTAGCGTTTCTAATCTGCCAGATGGTCTAATGTTTGATAGCGCTAATACCAGCATAACTGGCACTCCAGCAACAGTAGGGATTTCAATTATAACTATCACCGCCGATGATGGTAATGGGGCTATGGTTAGCGCTAGCTTTAGCTTGACAGTTAGTGATGACTTTATTATTATTGGCAATAATCCAAGAACTATCATCTACGGCGTTGCTAGCCAAAACATCGAAGCCCAAGGCGGAGTCAATCCAGATGGGGCAGTGACTTTTGTCTCCAGCACCCCAAGTGTTGCCAACTTTAGTGATACAAACATAGGCGAGCTAACCATATCAAGCGCTGGGACTACAATTATAACTGCCACCAGAGAAGGTAGCAACGAACAAGCAAGTATTAGCATTATCATTAGTCCAAGGACTATAATACCCACCTTTGCCAGCTCACAAACATTTATCTATAACACCAACATAAGGACTGTGCTTATAACTATTACCAGCGGTATCATAGCGGGTGATGATGTGAGCCTTAGTATAACTGGGGCAACCGCAACAGATGTTGGCAACTATAATATAGACCTAGGACTAATAGGTGCTAATAGCCTCAACTACCGCCTAAGCACAACTACTCTTAGCTGGTCAATTATAAAAGCAGACCAAACTGGCTTTACTATTATGGTTGACAACATCTTAGAAATAGGGGCAACCATAACTGCAACTACACGCGGCGGACAAAGCACAGGCACTATTAGTTTTAGCTCCAGCAACCCAGCTGTTGCAACTATTAACCAAGACGGTCTAATTAGCGCCCAAAACCTAGGCACCACCACTCTGACCGCAACTAGGGCTGGCGATAGTAATTATAATAATACTAGCGATAGTACCACCCTAATAGTGGTCACTCGCTTTAACTTAGATATTGACGATGATGGTAGCAGGCTAACTACCACTGACGGTATTCTAATTATCAGATTTTTAACAGGTCTTACTAATACTATAAATACCACCGATGCAACTACAACTGAGGCACAAAGAGATAACCAACAAATACTTAAGTTTTTACAAAGAGGTTATAATAGGCTAGATATTGATGGTAATGGCACAATAGCAGCAAGTAGCGATGGTATGCTAATTATGCGCTACCTAGCAGACCAAGAAAATCTTAACACCACAGGTATCCCCACAAGCGTAGGTGTAGCTACAATTACTTTTAACCTGCAAAACATATATCAATAGAGAATTATTAGAAGACAGATTTAGTAATTAATACTACAATTATGCCACTAGATAATCTTTATTGTTGTATATCAAGTTTTAAAAATTGTCAAACAATTGTATGTTTATCTTTTATTATTAATTTAATAGAAAGGGTGTATAAAAGTTTTTTAAGGATGGTAGATACCGCCTAGAATGCTAGCTTTAATAGCTCCTGTTGTTGCTGGGTGATTACTGGGTTTTTGAGCAAGAGTTTGTTTGGCGAAAAATCCAAAAGCTGCTGCTTCTACAAAATCAGGGTGAGCGCCTAAGTCGGAGGTAGTAGTAACTGGGTTATTGCAGAGTTTTTTTAAGCTTTGAATTAGAGTTTTATTACTAGCGCCCCCTCCACATAAATATACTGGTAGATTTTTAGGTATTGCATTTTTAATGCTATTAGCAGTTAATGCTAATAATGTTTTTTGCACATCGGCGCTAGATTCATTACCAGTTAGGAATTTATTTAGCCAATTTAAGTTAAAATACTCAAAGCCGCTGCTTTTGGGTGGTGGTTTTTGGAAATAATCATCTGCTAATAATTGTTGTAATAATACAGGAATCACCTTGCCACTTTTTGCCCATAAACCGTCACGGTCATAAGGCTTGTTTTGATGTTGGTTAATCCAAGCATCCATTAGTGTATTTGCAGGTCCTATGTCATAAGCACTGAGTTTATTATCTTTAACAATAGTAATATTGCTAATACCGCCTAAATTAATAACAACACCATCTTTGTTGCCTAGAAGATATTGATGATATAGTGGTGTTAGTGGCGCTCCCTCGCCACTATTGGCAATATCATTCATTCTAAAATCAGCAACTACTATTTTTTTGCTAATATTTGCAATGATTGCTGGATGGGCAATTTGCCACGAATAGCGCCTAGGCGCGTGGTAAATAGTTTGTCCGTGCGAACCAATAGCCTTAATATTGTCTATATTAATAGTGGATTTAGCCATTAACTCACACGCTGCTTGGGCAAATAAATTAGCAAGTTTTACATCTAGGTTAGCAACAGTGGCTAATGAGTGTTTTTGGCTTATAATAGATTTTAGTGTAGCAACAATATCACTAGGATAAGTGTGGTAATAACTAGCAATTAAATGATTATCATCATCAATTAAGGCGGCATCAATGCCGTCAAAACTTGTGCCTGCCATCAGACCAACATAATACATTTGTGCTAAAAATATTCAAAATAAACACTAGGTATTTTATAATACTCAACCATGATAAAGTCTTTAACAATTGCTATTTTTGTAAGCATTAGTTTTTTTAGTTTAGCAGAAACGCCAACAAATCTAAGAATTGGTCTAAATTTATGGCAAGTAATTGCCCAAAAATCCACTTTTGACCAACAACATAATGATATTGATAATTATATTAAATGGTTTGATAAGCGTCCAGATTACCTAACGCGCATCAGCAAACGAGCTGGCTGGTATTTGCAATATATTGTATCTGAGGTAGAAAAACGCAATTTACCTATTGAGTTAGCGCTACTGCCGGCGGTAGAATCGGCGTTTTATCCATTTTCTTATTCACCACAACACGCTAGCGGTTTGTGGCAGTTTATTCCCAGCACTGGCTTAAATTATGGGTTAACTCAGGATTGGTGGTATGATGCGCGACGCGATGTAGTTGCCTCTACCAATGCAGCTTTGCAATATTTATCTAATTTGAATGTCTTATTTAATGGTGACTGGTTATTGACAATTGCCGCTTATAACGCTGGTCCTGGGAGAGTTAAGCAAGCTATTAGGCGCAATAAGAAACTCAATAAACCTACTGATTTTTGGCATTTGGACTTGCCGCTTGAGACCAGAAGTTATGTGCCTAAATTGCTAGCGTTATTAAAGATTATTAAAAATCCAGATAAATACCCGCATCAATTAGCAATTATAGATACTCAGCCTAGAATTGTCCAAATAAGCCTAGATTCACAGCTAGATGTGCGTGCTATTAGTGAGTTAAGCGGTTTGCCTATTGAGCTAATTTATGAACTAAACCCAGGGCTAAACCGCTGGGCGACCCCAGCTGCCCAAAAGTATCAACTAGTTTTACCAATTGAAGTTGCTACTGATTTTACTAAAAAACTTTCTGCTTTGCCTTTGTCCGAACAATTAGAGTGGGTGCGTCATAAATTCAAAAAAGATGAAAAGTTAACCGATGTTGCTAAAACTTATAATTTAGATGTGGGACAACTAGTTGCTATTAATAATTTAGGTGGATTTGACCCAAGAAAAAATGATTTTGTTATTGTGCCGGTGCTAAAACAACATATATCATTTCACGCCTTAGACGAAGGACAACGTAGAAAGCGTCTTGCCAGACAACGTAGTAATGCGCCTACGATTTATCAAGTTCAAAGTGGAGATAGCTTACTTGAGATTGCCCTAAAATATGGCGTTTCTTTAGATGATTTAGTAAAATGGAATGATATAAGAGATGTTAACTTCATTAAAATTGGACAAGCTTTGCACATTAGCCAGCACCACAAACTTAATCAAGCCATTGCTAAGGCTGGTATTAATACTAAATTAAATATTAGCCGTAAAATTCTCTATCAAATTAGAAAAGGTGATACTCTATCATCAGTTGCAAATAGATTTAATGTAAATGTAGAGGACATCCGTGCTTGGAATGAACTGATAAATGATACCATTAAATATGGTGAGAATCTTATATTACACATAAATATCGTCCAATGATTAATATCTATAAGATCAGCATAGCTGGGCTATCTTACTTAGTCCTTTACGGCAAAATTTTAGTGCGAATTTCTTTTATACCGCTACTACTGATATTGCCATTTGCTTACCAATTACAAGCGCTTATTGTTCAAAATACAGATTTAGTAAACGCAGTTGATATTAATGTAGGTATATTACTAAGTGTAATACTTGCTATTTTTGCCTATATTATGCTTAACTTAAATATTTATCGCTTAGTTATTTTGGGTAAAGATAACATTGGCTACTGGGGTTTGAGTATTAACAAACGTTTTCTGAGTTTTGCTGGTTATTTACTATTAATTGAATTGCTTTTGGGACTGCCGGCGTTGCTGACAGGTTTGCCACTAGTTAGTTTTATTGTCTATATATTACTAGTGCCACTAGTTCTAAATATGATACGTTCAGCGCTAGATTTAGATAAAATTCAGCATCAAATTGATTTTATTACTCGTTTTAAAATCGCAATTCTGCAAATGCTAATCCCCTTTATTATTATTGTTAGTATTATCCTATTACTATCACCACCGAGTGCTTTGTCTTTATTGGTATTATTAGTGGTTAAATTTGTGCTTAATTATTGGGCTTGGATTACTCTTGCTATGATTTATCAGCAGTTATACCCAATATCTGAATTAGAAGGCAATACTTGATTGATAACAGCGCTACCTAGACAAACATCATTTGTATAAAACACTACAAATTGCCCAGGTGTAATTGCCCGTTGATGATTGTAAAACTCAACTATTAATTGCTGGTCTTTACTGCTAATTTGACAAGCTTGTGCACTTTGCCGATAACGAATTTTGGCAAAACAACTAATAGGCAATGTCGGTGCTTTGCTAATCCAATGCGTTTTGTTGGCAATTAGATTTTTGTTATAAAGTAGGTGGTGCTCGCCTTGGACTACCACTAATTCGTTAGTTTTAACATTTTTATCAGCTACGAACCATGGAGACCCAGAACCATCACCAAAACCGCCACCAATACCAAGGCCCTGTCTTTGTCCAATAGTATAAAAAGCAAGCCCTTGATGTTGTTTAATAATATTACCATTTTCATCAACTATGTTACCGGGTTTGGGTTTAATATAACCAATTAAAAAAGAATTAAAATTTTTCTTACCAATAAAACAAATACCTGTGCTGTCTTTTTTATCAGCGGTGATAAGCGAGTTTTCCTTAGCAATATTACGCACCTTATTTTTGGTTAAATTAGCCAATGGGAAAAGGCTTTTACTTAATTGATACTGATTAAGCCTTGCTAAAAAATAACTTTGGTCCTTATTAATATCACTAGCAGTTTTTAGCTGATATTGCCCCGATTTATATTGATAAATATTGGCATAGTGCCCAGTTGCGATTTTATCTGCGCCTAAACTAAGCGCATAATCTAGGAAAAATTTGAATTTAATGCGTTGATTACAAAAAATATCTGGATTGGGTGTTCTACCGCGCTTATGCTCAGCTATAAAGTCATTAAAAACCTCATCCCAATACTCACTGGCAAAATTAACCTGATGTAGTTTTATACCAAGTTTAGTAGCAACGTTTTGTGCGTCTTCTAAGTCTTTACTAGCAGCGCAAATGCCATCTTTGTCATCCTCTTCCCAATTTTTCATAAATAAGCCAGCTACATTATGACCTTGTTGTTTTAGCAAAAGTGCTGCTACTGAGGAATCAACTCCTCCAGAAAGTCCGACAATAATTTTCATTGTGTTTAAAATAAAACCATTTTACCAATAATAAAGATGTCAAATCGCTTACTCGGACTCGACATTGTGCGTGGTATCGCCATTGTGCTGATGGTGATTTACCATTTTTTTTATGACTTGGAATATTTAGGTTTTGTGGTCTCAGATATGGATAATCATCATGGCTGGAGGGCTTTTCGTTATCTGATTATTACTTTGTTTTTATTGGCGGTAGGAATTAGTTTGGTGTTAGCGCATAAAAATAATATTAACTGGAAAAAGATGTTAAAACGCAGTTTAGTCCTGTTGCTATCAGCTAGTTTAATAAGTATAGTTAGTTGGTATTTTTTGATAAATAACTGGATTTATTTTGGCATTTTGCATTTTATTTTTGTTGCCTCTTTATGTGGATTGCTATTTCTAAAATTGCCTAAAGTATCGCTAATATTAGCCTTTATTATCTTAATTGGCAACTTATTAAATTTATGGCAATTTGATTGGTTAATAACACCAATATATAACTGGTTAAGCTTACCGGATTACAGCGCCGACTGGGTGCCATTTATTCCGTGGTTCGCTGTGGTTTTGCTTGGCATCTTTGTTATTCATCGTCCTCAAACTACTATCATTCTTCAAGTCCAATTTTGGCAACTTCCCTTATTTAGACCCCTAAAATACTTAGGAAGAAATGCTCTTGTAATTTATCTCGTCCATCAGCCAATTTTATTTGCATTATTATTAACAGTTAGAGACTAACAAGTGATTAATAGCTATTAGTATTTAATTTTATCGCATGGGATGTTTAGGTTATTTTTCAGGTTCACCTTGCCATAGTAGCTCATAACCTAATTCTTCTGCATCTTCTACATACTCTAAAAGGGCTGAGAATTTTTCTTTAAATAAAGCATCTGCATGGCTACGTTCATGCTTTTTAAAGCTTTTCCAATAGGTGAGGATGGCAATATGGATTTGCTGAGTATTATCAATATTTAACGATCCTTCTTCAGAAACAAAACCATCAAAACGAAATACCTGCCCAGCAATAAAACCGCCATGGTCATCACCATACTTCTCTTTGACCACATGGCACATTTCACCCATTGCTAACTCAACATCTTCAATATTAGAGCTGGGTTTTAATGTAAAGCGATTGAACAGCATTTTACTGCCATAAGGGACACATATTTGATTAAACATAGTCTAACCTCCTTGTTGATTTAATGCTTTTAATCTGTGAATTATACCACCAAAAAGTAATTATATACTTACCTGTTATCAACTAAAGTCAATACCTTTATTGATGTCTATTTTTTGACTAATGCGTTTTTTCTTTCGTCTTTGCTTACGGCGAATTTGGCGTGGTGTTGGTGGTTTTAGCATTTTGTCACTACTAATATTGCTAACTGCGGATAAGGTATTTACTAGATTTTTTTTCACGGTTTTAAACGCTTTGGGCGCCTGAATTTCTATCATTTGCTGCACAATCCACTTCTCATCTTTTGCAGTTGTTAGTTGTAAAATCATATGTGCAAAATAGCGATAAAATTTATAATCTGGTTCGCTACCAAAACCAAACTCGCTATAATCATTAACCCTATTATGATAAAGTTTAACAAAATCTTGCCAATGTTTACCAGTACCAATACGTTCGCTTTTATTTTCTTGATAATAAAGCGCAGTTTGTTTGATAAGTTTACTAATTAATTGTTTGCGTTGTGATACTGATAATTGCTTAAAGCTTAAACGGTCAATACATTGAATAATAAAGCAAGCATACTCGGCAATTACACCAAAAACTTGGTCTTTTTCAATAGTAAAACCTTCATTAATTAGGTCTTCTAGTGAATTTTTAATAAGTCGCCAAGTGTTAAATGCCAAAGCAGAACTAATATCAGCAATTGATTTAGTTTGATTGTCATGCCATTTACTTTTAATGCGCATTTTTTATTGAAGTTAAGGGCAATATTCTAACAACAATAATTTTGATATGAACCTAAATCAAACACTTGGTGATAACCCATTTGTAATAAATATTGCTGTGCCATGCTTGAGCGTGTGCCAGTAACACAATAAAGAATTACTGCTTTATTTTTATTTAAGAAATTATCCGCTGCCATAATAGATGATAGTGGTAAGTTAATGGCATTAGGCAAAGCGCCACTGGCAAACTCAGACTCAGAACGTACATCTACCAATTGTGCCTTGTCATTTGCTAGTAAATTGCAGGCAATTTGAGGACTAAAATCTTGATACATCATAGTATAATGATATGGATTAAAACATATTAGCAAATCATTATACATTAATGCTAGATATAAAACAATGGCGCAATGATGCCGATAGATTAGTAAGCGAATTAAAAAAACGTGGTTTTGAGTTTGATATAAAGCTCTTTAATAAGTTAGAAGCTCAACGTAAAATTTTACAAATTAAAACCCAAGAATTACAAAATAAACGTAATCAAAAATCTAAAAAAATTGGACAATTAAAACGCGATAAACAAGATACCAGCGCTATTTATGCCCAAGTTGACCTCATTAACAATGAGTTAGATGCCACAAAACAGAGACTAAATATATTACTAAGTCAAATTGATGATTTATTATTGGCAACTCCAAACTTGCCCCATACTAGTGTACCAATTGGTAGTGGTGAGCAAGACAATGTTGAAATTGCCAAATTTGGCAATATTTTCAACTTTGATTTTCAGCCCAAGGACCATATTACTTTAGGTGAGTTAAATGAGCAGTTAGACCTACAAACTGCTAGCAAAATTGCTACCTCCCGTTTTGCATTAATGAGCGCGCAACTAGCAAAACTACAACGCGCTTTAATTACTTTTATGCTTGATACCCATATTAAAAACGGCTATGTGGAGGTTTATGTGCCTTATTTAGTAAATGCTAAGTCACTGCTTGGCACTGGACAATTACCTAAATTTGAAGAGGATTTATTTAAAACTCATTTAAACAGTGATAACAATAAAGCAAAATCCTTGTATTTAGTTCCTACTGCCGAGGTTCCGCTTACCAATATAGTTAGCGATTGTATTGTAAGCGCTAATTACTTGCCGAGAAAATTTGTCGCTCATACCCCTTGCTTTCGTTCAGAAGCAGGCGCTTATGGTAAAGATACTAGGGGTTTAATCCGACAGCATCAATTTGAAAAAGTAGAATTAGTCCAAATAGTAACAGCTCCAGAGTCTTATCAAGCACTAGAGCAATTAACTACTGATGCAAGTGGTATTTTAGATGCTTTGGAATTGCCATACCGCAAAGTAGCTTTATGCACTGCTGATTTAGGCTTTGCTGCTGCTAAAACTTATGATCTAGAGGTATGGTTGCCCGCTCAAAATACTTATAGAGAGATTTCAAGTTGCAGTAATTTTGAAGATTTTCAAGCCCGTAGAATGGGCGCGCGCTGGAGAAATCCTAATACTAATAAAACCGAGTTTTTGCATACTTTAAATGGTTCTGGTTTAGCAGTGGGTAGAACGCTGGTAGCAATAATGGAAAATTATCAACAAAAAAACGGTTCTATCACCATTCCCAAAGTATTAATACCATATATGAATACCGATGTTATTAGTGTTAATAGTTAAATCGGGGCTTGTTGGACTTGCCAACTATGTTCAATCAGTAGCTGATTATTACTATATACTTTGCCGTTAAAGACATCACCCACCTCGTAGTTAGTGGTGCCTTTAGGAGTGCCAGTCATTAAAATATCGCCATCTTGCAGTTTCATAGCATTACCGATTTTGTCAATAATTTCATTGGGTTTGTTAATCATTTTGTCATAGTCTCCTCGCTGAATACATTTGCCATTACGATAAAACTCCATACTAAGACTTGCAATATCAATACCATCTAAAGTAACAAAACGACTAAAAACCGCAGCGTTATCAAATGATTTCGCTAAAGACCAAGGTAGTTTATCTGCCATTAGCTGATGCTGTAGTTTGCGATTAGTAATATCAATGCCAAAGCCAACGCCAATTGGTTTGTCATTGGCAAAAATAAAACTCAACTCACCTTCAAACTCATAGCCATCATCAAAATGATAAAAAGTATTACTAATAGAGGAATTTGCCTTAATAAAAACCGCCATTGGTGCTTGTTTGAACTTAGTAACCTCCTCAATATGCTCAGTATAATTAAAACCAGCGCAAACTACCTTATTAGGCACAATTGGCATACCACTAAAATCTACTTTATTCATATTGTTCTCCTAATGAACTTATGATTGACTTAAATAACTAAATATTTTATCTGCTATATTAATAGTTTTGTTAATATCAGCATCGCTATGGGCGTTGGATACAAAACCGGCTTCATAAGGCGAAGGGGCAAGGTAGATACCACTTCTAAGCATAGCATGGAAAAATTTATTAAATAATTTACTATTACAAGCGGTGCTAGCTGCAAAATTTTCTACTTTATCAGCATCAGTAAAAAACAAACCAAACATACCGCCGATAGCGCTACTAGTCATAGCGATATTATATTTTCTAGCAGCAACAACAATACCATTTGTAAGCTTAGTAGTTTTGGTTTGCAGTTTATCATAAATATCTGCATTTTTAGCTAAATATTCAAGCACTGCAAGCCCTGCGCTCATAGAAACTGGATTACCAGATAAAGTCCCTGCTTGATAAACACCGCCAAGCGGGGCAATGTGGTTCATAATTCGCTCTTTACCGCCAAAAGCGCCAACTGGAAAACCGCCACCAATTACCTTACCCAGAGTAATTAAATCTGGGGTAATATTAAAAACATCAGTCGCCCCACCTAAACCAACTCTAAAACCAGTCATCACCTCATCAAAAATAAGCACTGCGCCTGAGTTATCACAAACCTCTCTCAAAGTTTGTAAAAAACCGACGGTTGGTAAAATGCAATTCATATTGCCGACAACAGGTTCTGCAATTACACAAGCTATTTTTGCGCCAAATTTAGCAAAAGCGTGTTTAATTTGAGAGATATTATTGTATGGTAGTGTAAGTGTATGCTTAGCTAAATCCGCTGGCACCCCGTCAGAACTTGGTTTGCCTAAGGTAAGCGCTCCTGAACCCGCCTTAACCAAAAGTGCATCAGAATGGCCGTGATAACAACCCTCAAACTTAACAATTATATCACGTTTAGTATAACCGCGAGCAAGACGGATAGCGCTCATAGTAGCTTCAGTGCCAGAATTTACCATTCTTAACAATTCAATAGCTGGCATTAATTTACAAATTTTACTAGCAAGTTTGGTTTCAATTTCGGTTGGAGCGCCAAAACCAATGCCATTATTCAAAGTTTTTTTAACAGCAGAGTTAATAACAGGGTGGTTATGTCCTAAAATCATTGCCCCCCATGAGGCAACATAATCAATGTATTTTTTATCATCAACATCAATTAAATATGCCCCTTTGCCTTTTTTAAAAAAAATAGGATTGCCACCGACACTGCTAAAATCGCGCACTGGCGAATTAACACCGCCGGGGATAAGTGTTTTAGCTTGGGTAAATAATTGTTGCGATTTTGTCATTTTATAATATTTGGATAATGCGCTAGATGGGTTATGTGCGACCAAACAATTAAAATGTTATCCATCAATAAATCAATATTAACATTGGTATTTAATAATTGCTTAGATATTTGAACATCAGTAAGTAGCTTAAATAAATAGTGTGGATTACTTTTATCAGCAATAGTTTTTAGGCCTGAATGTTTGATTTGTCTTTTGATTAAATTTGTTAATAAATTTTCTAAACATTGCAATCCCAAACTTGGAGAATTAGGCATATTTTGATTAATATGACTAGGGTCGTTTGCTAAACTAATTAGGTAATCCTGCCACATCTGGTATTTAGAAAATTCATCAGAATTAAGCAGTTTAAGCGCCAGTAATGGCGCATAATTGCTAATATTTAATGCTTGTTGCACTTGTTTTTCCTCCACTTCAACTTGTGCGCTTAACCACTTATAAATGGCACTGCTATTATTTGTTGTAATTTGGACCTTTTGGCAACGACTTAGAATGGTAGGGGGTAATTGTGATTTTTGGTGACTAATTAAAATTATGAACGTATTTTGAGGTGGTTCCTCCAAAGTTTTTAACAGACTATCAGCGCTTCTAACATTCATTCTCTCAGCAAACCACAAAATACCAATTTTTAGTTGTTGCGAGGTTTTATAAAGCGCAGAGCAAAATTCACGCACTTGGTTTATGCGAATATCGTGGGAATATTTACCTTTATCATTTAGTTCATTAGTGCAATAAATTACACTAGGGTGGTAAGAATGGCGAATAAGTAAATTTTTTTGAGAACCGTCTTCTGATAAATCATCTCGCCTGAGCGCTGAACAACTAGAACAATTGCCACAAGGCTTGTTGTTTTTAAGCTCTTTGCACAATAAGAGCGCCACCCAAAAACGCATCAATTCCAGCTTACCCACACCTTGGCTGCCATGTAATAATAGGGCATTTGGCAGCCTATGTGTTAAAAACATTTTTTGTAATTGCGCAAAAGCGCTTTGTTGCCAAGGATAAATTGCTGTTGTCATAATTAAAATTCAACAGCACTTTGTAGCGCCATAATCGGCGCTTTGTTTTTCTTGTTTATACCTAATATATGCTAAACACTTAGTTGTTAGTGATGTTAAATAAAACCTAATTGCTTTATTAGTAGCTTTTATATCCGCAAGCAGATATTGTGATATTAATGATTGTTGATACTCTATTAACACATCACTTGTTGATAAGTTAGGCAACTTATTTAACACTATCTTGCTTTGTTTTAGTATTTTTAATATGGAAATTGTCATAATTTATAAATATCAAATATATTTTACAACACTTCATCAATAACTTGCTTAATTTGCTTTTTTATCTGAGTTATTTGTTGGCTGGCTTCTATAACTTTAATACGTTTGGTATTTTGGCGAGCAAGAGTTAAAAAAGCTTTGCGAGTTTTTTGAAAAAATTCTTGTTTTTCGGTTTCAAATCTATCAAGTTTGCCACGTTGTTGAATTCGTTTTTTAGATAGCTTAAGTTCTACGTCTAAAAAAATAGATAGGTCAGGCTTAAAATTGCCTAAACTCCACTTTTCTAAAGTATTAATTGCTGAAAAACCTAAATCTCTACCTCCGCCTTGATAAGCATATGATGCGTCTGTGAAGCGGTCGCTGATAACCCAAATCCCCTGTTTTAGCTTAGGTTTAATTACTGTTTGGACATGCTCTGCCCTAGCTGCGAATATCAGCAAAGTTTCAGTTTTGGGGGTAATTTTAGTGTTATTATTCAATAATAATTGGCGAATCTTTACACCAATATCGGTGCCGCCAGGTTCGCGTGTTGTATAGGCTTTAATACCTTTGGTCGCTAAATACTTTTTTATAAAAATAATATGCGTACTCTTGCCTGAACCTTCAATACCGTCAATAGAAATAAATTTAGCAGCCATAAACTATTGCCTCTGTTGAGATTTTAGTTATTTTAACACGTCCACTACTATTAAAAACTCAACATTAATTTTTAAACAGTCTTGCTATCGGTGCTACTAATAATGGCGGTTTCTGAGATAAGAGACGAGATTTAATAGGTCTTGGTGATTGATATTGATATTTTTTAGATATTTTTGAGATTCTTGATAATATTTATTAAATAACTCACTTGCCGCACTAGTGCCTAGTAAATTGGCATAAGTAATTTTATTATTGTGCGCATCTGAATTAGCGTTTTTACCTAGTAACTTAGATGGGGTTTTAACATCAAGCACATCATCTTGTATTTGGTAGGCAAGACCAAAATTAAGGGCAAATTTTGCCAATCCTTTTAGGGTTTTTTCATCGGCATCAACAGCAATACCACCGAGTAAAACCGCTGCTTGTAATAAGGCGGCAGTTTTATGCTGATGGATTTTTTTTAACTGCGCTAAATTAATTTCCTTGTCATCTGTCTCAATGTCTAAAGTTTGGCCATAAACCATATTAAAAGCTTTGGTTGCTAGTGTTTGTATTGCTTTTAAAATCTGTTTGGAGCTAAGTTTTTCATCCTCACTTAGTATTTTAAATGCTAAACTTTGCAAGCCATCTCCAGCTAAAATTGCCAGAGCTTGACCATAAACGATATGACAACTAGGCTTATGATGACGAGTATCATCATCATCCATAGAGGGCAAGTCATCATGAATTAAAGAATAAATATGTATTAATTCTATAGTGCAAGCACTACTGTCAGCTAATGATAGAACTTGGTCTTTTTCACTTTGTTTGGCACAGGCAAGCGCGGTTAAGTAGGTAAGTATGGGACGCAGACGCTTGCCGCCCGATAAGACGCTATACTGCATAACTTGTGTTAATTGTGAAGCGCTTAGATGTGCTTTTGCCAAATAACTACCTAACCTAGCCTCAACCCGCTTGTGGTACGGAGCTAAATCCATTATTGATTAGTAAAGGGGGTGGGACTTGTAAAATTATCTTCTTGACTAAGTTTGACCACTGTTTGTTCCGCTTTGGTTAGTGCTTTTTGGCAACTGTGCACTAAATCAATACCTTTTTGATAATTTTTTAAAGCCTCATCTAGGCTTAATTGCTCGGTTTCCATAGTGGCAACAATCCGTTCTAATTGTTGCATACTTTGATTAAAATCAAGCTGTTTTTTATTTTTTGTCGCCATAATTCAGTCATTTTAACCAAAATTAGTCTGATAAGGTAAAATTTTCTTTATTAGTGGGTTTGTTTACTAATTCGGTTTGTACATTGAACCACATGCCATGTTTGTTTTCCTTAGCAAAAATACCAATAATTGCCAAAATGGGTACATAAACTTCTTGAAAATCTTTACCAAATCGCGCCTTAAAACTCAAACTTTTTTGGCCTATAGAAAAATCGCTCACCGCAGTGTTGTTGATATTTAATGTTAGATTTTGTTGTTGTTGATGTCGTTTGGGGACTTTAACATCATCTGCTTTACAATTAATTACCACAAAAGGCGTCAACCCATTGTCAATCATCCAATCACGCCAAGCGCGTACCATATAGGAACGAATATCTATCATTATTGATATTCAGACTCTAAATTAGATAGGCTAATTTGAAAACTATGTTTAGCAAACAGGCGGTTGGCATAAACTAGTATAGGTTTGGCGCTATCGGGTAGTTGAATATCCATTTTTTTTAAGCGCCATAAAATTGCCACTAAACACACATCAATAATAGTCATTACATTACTTTTAAAAAATGATTGCCTCTCAAATAGTGGTATTAAATCAATCAAATAATTAAATAAAGTTTTTTTAGCCAGCGCCGCGTCTGTTTTACTTTTAGGGCTTAAAATACGGTTGGACAAGTTTAGTAGGGAATTTTTAGCGCGCATAAAACGAAATAATAATAGACGTTTATCTGCTCTTTCAACTGGGTCAATTGGCATTAGTGGCGGAAATGGGAAGCGCTCATCTAAATACTCCGCAATCACAGAAAAATCATAAAGGACCATTTTTCTATCAAACAACACTGGCAATAATTGATGGGGATTAAGGGCTAAAATATCGCTGGGTAACTCGGCAGCACTAATTAAATGTAGATTAACATTAATGTCTTTTTCTGCAACAATTATACGCACACAATGTGACTCAATATCAGTAGGCGAAGCATAAAGTGTGGTGGTGGTAGTTAAAATATTTTTAGGTGGTATCGTCATTGTTTAATTTAGCTGTTATTACAAAACTTACTTAAGTATAAGGATAGCATTTAGTGCGGGAAAAATCAATCCTTAGCGCGCCAAATCCCTTTTTTTACATCTTGCCAATACTCTTTTTTCAGTAAATAAGATAAAACTAAAAGTATACCTAAAAATATAAGCACATTAGTGCCAATAAACTTACGATGCAAGGCAATAGGTTCACTAACATAATCTAGAAAATTACTAATATCACGCACCTCTTGGTCAAACTCAGAAGCGGTTAATATTGCTTTTCTGGGTTCTAGTACATCAGGCATAGCAACACCTTCTAAAATATAATTATTAACACCAAATGGACGTGATTTATCCTTGTAAAAACTGTGTAAATAAGTATATACCCAATCAACGCCACGACTTCTGGCGGTTAGTGATAAATCAGGTGGGGCGATGCCAAACCAGTTAGCAGAATCATCTTTAGGCATAGCAGATATGATAGTATCCCCAATTTTACGTTCGTTAAAAATAAAGTTTTTGCTAATTAATTCCTTATTCAGCTCTAAATCTTGGGCTAAGCGGCTATAACGCATATAGCTAATAGAATGACAACCACTACAATAATTCATAAATAATTTAGCCCCATTTTGTAGAGATTGCTTATTGTGAATATCATTGTTTGCAAAACGCAATGTAACATCATTTGATAGTGCATAACTTGGACTGGTAATAACAACACTTATTACAGCGCTGATAATAATTTTTTTAATCATAGCATTTAGGTTAATCTTTTAGGCACTGTTTTAGGTTTTTCAACTGATTCAGAAGTAAACCATGGCATTAGTGTAAAAAAAGCAAAATATAAAATAGTAAATAGCCTTGCCAGTATTACATATAATGCAGTTTCTATTTCCATACCCATCCAATCCGCTAAATTTATATACCATTGTGGGGATATAACTGGCTGCATTCCCAACCACCCTAGAATAATAAAACTAATAGTAAAAATAGTTAAAGCGACTTTATAACTTAAACCCCGATAACGAATAGATTTATTTTTACCCCTGTCTAACCAAGGCAGAGCAAATAATATCAGTAATGATAAAAACATCATAAATACTCCGGGAAATTGTGAGTTAAATAATGGTGGAATAGCGCGCAATACTGAATAGAATGGTGTTAGATACCAGAGCGGAACAATATGCTCTGGAGTTTGCAAGGGATTAGCTTGGACAAAATTTGTTGCTTCTAAAAAATAACCGCCTAAATCCGGAGCAAAGAAAGTTACTAAAGAAAATAGTATCAAAAACACTATTACACCTACAATGTCTTTAACACTATAATAAGGATGAAAAGGTATTCCGTCTTTGGGAATATTATGGCTATCCTTATTATCCTTAATTTCAATACCATCAGGGTTATTAGACCCAACTTTATGTAAGGCAACAATATGAATAAAAACCAAAGCTGCAAGTAGCATTGGCAAAGCAACAATGTGTAATGAGAAAAAACGGTTTAAGGCTGGGTCTCCCAAAGCATAATCACCAAAAATATAAGGCAATAACCACTCACCAATACCAAAAGGAATAGAACCAAACAAATTGATAATTACTGCTGCTCCCCAATAAGACATCTGACCCCAAGGTAGTACATAGCCCATAAAGGCTTCTGCCATAAGCACAATATAGATCAACATTCCAATTATCCAAATCAACTCCCTTGGATATTTATACGAACCATAAAGCATAGCACGAAACATATGTAAATAAATAACTAAGAAAAAAGCAGAAGCTCCAGTAGAATGAATATAACGCATTAACCAGCCCCATTTTACATCGCGCATAATAAACTCAACTGAGGCAAATGCTTGAGCTTCATCCGGTTTGTAAAACATTGCTAAAAAAATACCTGATAAAATTTGTATCGCCAATACTAACATTGCCAGCGAACCAAAAAAATACCAAAAATTAAAATTTCTCGGAGCATAATATTCCGCTAGATGCTCGTTCCAAGTTTTGGTCAATGGAAAACGTTTGTCAATCCAACCTTCTTTTCTAGCATTCATTAGGTTTTCTTGGGGTCAACACCTATGCGAATTAAATTATCATTTAGATAGCGGTAAGGAGGAATTGCTAAGTTTGTGGGTGCTGGAGCACCTTTATAAACCCTACCCGCTAAATCAAAACGCGACCCATGACAAGGACAATAAAATCCACCTTTCCAAGTTGAACCCAAATCTGGTGGCGCTATTTCAGGGCGATAAGTCGGAGAACAAGCTAGGTGGGTGCAAATACCAATAATTACTGCAATTTCAGGCTTAATGGACCGCGTGTTGTTGCGAGCATAGCTTTTTTGTTGCGAGACAACATCACTGTTTGGGTCTGCTAATTGATTGTATAAACTGTTAAGATTAGCTATCTCGGTTTGGCTTCTGCGAAAAATCCATACTGGCTTCTTTCGCCACAAAACACGCACCAATTGCCCCGTTTCTAGCTTACTAATATCAACCTCAATTGGAGCGCCCGCGGCTTTTGCTTTTTCACTGGGGGCTAAAATAGATACAAAAGGCACGGCAACACCAATAACTCCTACAGCGCCAACAACACTAGTAGCAGCTGTCAAAAACCGCCTTTTTTTAATATCAACCGTATATTCTTGCATAAAATCTAGTGAAAAAATAAGGAGGGAATTATACAAGAATTGCTAAATTTAATCAAGGCTAGAAAATAAAAATAGTTATTTAGATACTTATCACAGTATAATTGAACGGGTTTTAATTATATTTTTTTTATGTTTGTTGTTAAAGTTTGCACTGATTTTTCCGCAGCTCATGCTCTACGCGGTTATGAGGGCGATTGCGCGCGCGTACATGGACACAATTATAAGGTTGAAGTATTGATTAAAGTAGTTGAGTTAGACGCAATTGGTATTACAGTTGATTTTAAAGATATTAAAGCGCAAACTAAAAATGTTATTAAAAAATTAGACCATCAATTTATCAATGAAATAGCGCCGTTTAATTTGGTTAATCCGACCGCTGAAAATTTAGCGAAGTATTTTTTTGATAAACTAAAACCACAATTTAATAATGATATTGCGGCGCTAAAAAGTATTAAAATTTGGGAAACTGACAACGCTAGTGTAAGTTATTATGAATAAAACTAAACCATTACCTGATACTCAGAGTAAATACGATAGTCGCAATATAGTCATCAATAAGGTTGGCATTAAGGATATCAAACATCCAATTATCTTCATTGATAAAGATAAAAATCCACAACCTAGCATTGGTTTATGGACGATGACAACTGAGTTGGCGGCTGATATAAAAGGCACACATATGTCGCGTTTTATTGAGATTTTAAATCAAGAAAAAATGGCTTTTAGTAGCGCTTCATTTGCTCAGATTGTCCAAAAAATTGCTCATAAACTTGATAGTAATAGCGCAGAAGCTAGTGTTGATTTTAATTTTTTTAGAAAAAAAATAGCTCCTGTGTCCAAAGTTAAAAGTTATTTAGATTATCATATAAAGCTTAGCGCCTATCTAAGCGGTAAAGCCGTTAAAACCCGTATTAAAGTGGTAGTGCCGGTTACTAGTTTATGTCCTTGTTCTAAGAGTATTGCTGAATATGGCGCTCATAATCAACGTTCAACAATTACTATTGATGCTACTATTAGTAAAAACCTTGAATTACTGGTAGAAGATTTAATTGATGTTGCTGAAAGTTCGGCATCTAGCGAACTATTTGCTATTTTAAAACGTGATGATGAAAAATTTGTTACCGAACGAGCCTATGAAAATCCTGCTTTTGTAGAAGATGTGGTACGTGATATTGCCCAAAAATTAAACTATTACAGCCAAATTGAATCCTATATTTTAGAATCAGAAAACTTTGAATCTATTCACAATCATTCAGCATATGCTTATATAGAAAAATGAGCGTTGTTGGTAAGAAACATAATAATCTGCGCATCAGAAAAGCTCAAGCACCAATTGCGCCCATTAAGTTGATTGAACGTTATGCACTTAACAACAGTGATATTCTTTTAATTGATAAAGCTAGAGAGGATATTAGCAACATCATAACAGGTTCTAGTAAACGTTTGATGGTGATTATTGGACCTTGTTCAGTCCATGACCCCAAAGCAACGTTTGAATATGCCCAAAAATTAAAACAAGTGCAAAATAAATTAAGACAACAATTATTAATTGTAATGCGAGTTTACTTTGAAAAACCCCGCACTACTATTGGTTGGAAAGGGCTTATTTATGACCCAGATTTAGACCAAAGCTTTAATATGGACAAAGGTTTATCTCAAGCGCGTCATTTATTACTAAAAATTACTAGACTTGGCCTACCCACCGCTACTGAATATCTAGATTTAATCACCCCGCAATACTTTACTGATTTGATTAGTTGGGGCGCCATTGGCGCGCGTACTACTGAGAGCCAAACCCACCGCGAACTAGCATCGGGACTTTCCTGCCCAGTTGGTTTTAAAAATGCTACTAATGGTGATGTGCAAATTGCAATTGATGCTATTGTTTCAGCTTCACACTCTCATATGTTTTGGTCAATTAGCAAAAAAGGTATGCTTAGGCGCTACCAAACTATGGGTAATCCAAGCTGCCATATTATTCTAAGAGGTGGGCAAGAACCTAATTATAGTAGTGGCGATATTTCCAGTGCTTGCGCTTTGCTTAAAAAAGCTAATTTAACACAACGATTAATGGTTGATTGTAGTCATGGTAACAGTCAAAAACAATTTAAAAATCAGATTAAAGTTGCCAATAGTATTGCCAGCCAAATTAAGAATGGTTCCAAAAATATTTTAGGAGTAATGGTTGAAAGCCACTTAATAGAAGGCAGCCAACCTATAAACACGCTTGATAAACTAACCTATGGTCAAAGCATTACCGATGCTTGTCTTGGCTGGGATGATAGTGTTGTCATTTTAGAAACGTTAGCTCAAGCAGTTTCAAGTCGCAAATCATAAGTCTAATCACATCAAAACCAACTGTCCCAAGCTATAATTAGCGCTTTTTACTTTATTTTTGAGAGTAAATCTGGATTGATAACTAAGTTTCTTACACCATGCGCATAATGTTCTTTAAAAATATTATCTTTACACCAATTACCAACAGTGCTAATATTAACTTTAGCTACCTTAGGGCGAATACTCCATGTAACTTTAAACATAGAACCTTTTTCATTATGCACAGGAGATGTGGTAGAACCAGTGTATTGAATAGGTATACCAGTATTATTCGGTATATTTAGCGCTTGATATAAGCCATTTTTTATACCATACTTAGTGAGGTGAGAAAAATCAAGAACTTGGCTATCATTAACAACAACATACACTTGAGTTTCTACTCGCAATTGAGGATTTTTAATTGAATCACTTAAGCATGCCCCTAAAGTTGGCCCTGTCTTAACTTGGGCGGTAGAATAAACATAATGAACTTCTATGGTATCTCCCGGATAAAGAGCGCCGTGCTTATTTGAACATACCCCATTTGCAATTGGTTTTAATTCGGCATCGCTAAGCTTATTAGAATATTTATAACCACTGTTATGCCCCTTGCCATCGCCATTACCAGCATACTTATTAAATTCACCACCTTTATGCTCAGCATTTTTGTGAAAATGAATATTACAAAGATTCATTTTTGTAGCAGTGGGGGCAATATTAAATATACGTTTATTATTACCGGCGCTTAAATTTATATCACGCGGCGACTGCGGGCCAAAACCTTTGTCTTTGGTATTTTTTGCCAACATTGCACGTTGTTTGGCAATTACCGCATCTGATACATGCTCATATTGGTTATAATCTAGACTATCCGCACCCAGATAAATTGATTGCAATACTGCTATTACAAATATGATTAGGTAATTTTTGTGCATAAATGAATGTAATCGTTAAATACAATAACCATTTTATCGCTTAGCAAAATTCGTTTAATTATACGTGTAAATTTAAAATATAACACCAATTTAAAAAAATAAAATACATTATAGACTGCTTATAATTTGATTGGACTTGTGTTAAAATCAATCCATTTATAACCTAAGCTTTTTATGAGTGATACCGATAATCCACAGCACCCAGAACATGAGTTTTCTACTATAGCCATTGAGCAAGAAATGAAACAGTCCTATTTGGACTATGCGATGAGTGTAATTATTGGTAGAGCTTTACCTGATGTGCGAGATGGTTTGAAACCAGTGCATCGTCGTGTTCTATATGCAATGAACGAACTTAAAAATGACTACAATAAAGCTTATAAGAAATCAGCGCGCATTGTTGGTGATGTAATTGGTAAATACCACCCACACGGTGATACGGCGGTTTATGATACTATTGTTAGAATGGCTCAAACTTTTTCTATGCGCAATATCTTAATTGACGGACAAGGTAATTTTGGTTCAGTTGATGGTGATAATGCAGCGGCAATGCGTTATACTGAAATTAAAATGAGTAAATTGGCTCACGAATTATTGCGGGATTTAGATAAAGAAACAGTAGATTTTATCCCCAATTATGATGAAAGTGAAGCCGAGCCTTCGGTGCTGCCAACACAAGTGCCGAATTTATTGGTCAATGGTAGTGCTGGCATTGCTGTTGGCATGGCAACCAATATCCCACCGCATAATTTAGGTGAAGTAATTGAGGCTTGTTTAGCAATAATGAAAAATGAAGATATTAGCGTTGCTGAATTAGTAAAAATAATACCTGGACCTGATTTTCCAACCGCAGGCATTATAAATGGCACAGCCGGTATCTTAGAGGCTTACCAAACTGGTAAAGGTAAAATTTATATGCGCGCTAAGGCGCATTTTGAGGGCAATGAAAATGTAAGTATTATTGTAACTGAACTGCCATATCAGGTCAATAAGGCTAAACTAATTACTAAAATTGCTGAATTAATCAAAGAGAAAAGAATAGATGGTATTACTGCTTTGCGTGATGAGTCTGATAAAGATGGTATGCGTATGGTAATTGAGCTAAGACGTGGCGAGGTGCCAGAGGTAATTCTAAACAACCTTTATCGCCTTAGTGAAATGCAAACCGTATTTGGTATCAATATGGTAGTAATTCATAAAAACAAACCACAATTAATGTCCATAGGAAGCGTGCTTAACGCTTTTATTGACCACCGCCGTGAAGTAGTAACTAGAAGAAGTATTTTTGACCTTAATAAAGCTAGAATTAGAGCGCATGTTTTAGAAGGCTTAAGTGTTGCTTTAAATAATATTGACAAAATAATCTCTATTATTCGCGCGGCTAGCAATTCTCCTGAAGCAAAGGCTAGATTGATGCAACAATCTTGGCAGGGACGAGTAATAAAAGATTTAATTGGTAATAAAGATATGGCAGATTTTCGCCCACAAGGTTTGCCTGTTAAATATGGCCTTACTGAAAAAGGCGTCTATAACTTATCACCCGAGCAAGCACAAGCCATTTTAGACTTACGCCTGCATCGCTTAACTGGACTTGAAAAAGACAAAATTTTTATTGAGTTTAGTGAATTATTAACTGAGATCAAAAAATTATTAGCTATTTTGCAAAATCCAGACCAATTAATGGAAGTTATCAAAAAGGAATTAATTGCTATTAAAGAAGAGTTTGCAACACCTAGATTAAGCGAAATATGGGAAGATAAAATTGACTTGACTTTAGAGGATTTAATTGTTGAAGAACAAAGGGTGGTAACTTTATCACATAGTGGCTATGTTAAAGCGCAATCTTTGGAAGATTACCGTGCGCAAAAACGTGGCGGTAAGGGTAAGTCAGCAACACAAATGAAAGATGAGGACTTTGTAGACCAATTATTTGTTGCTAATTCTCACGATACAGTTTTGTGTTTTTCAAACTACGGCAAAGTTTATTGGCTTAAAGTCTATGAACTACCAATGGCATCTAGAAACGCCAAAGGCAAACCGATTGTTAATTTATTACCACTGGAAAAAGATGAGTCTATTAACGTTATTTTGCCAGTTAAGGAATATAGAGATGATTTGTTTGTATTTATGGCAACTAGTAGTGGTACGGTTAAAAAGACTGCGCTTACCAATTTTTCGCGTCCCAGAAATGGCGGTATCATAGCTTTAGAGTTAAGACAAAGCGATAAACTCATCGGCGTTGATATTACCAGTGACGAAGATGAAATTTTATTATTTAGCGAACAAGGCAAATCTATTCATTTTAATAGCAAATCCATCCGCGCTGTTGGACGCACCGCCATTGGCGTGCGTGGTATTCGTCTTAAAAATACTGACACAGTAGTATCTTTAATTGTTTCAAAAAATATTGATAATACTATCTTAACTGCTACCGAATTTGGCTACGGAAAGCGCACTAAACTTGATGAATATCGTCTGCAAAATCGCGGTGGCAGTGGCATCATATCTATCAAAACATCTACTAGAAATGGGAAAGTGGTAGGTGCAATATCAGTAGCACCAACCGATGAAATGATGCTCATATCTAATACTGCCACTTTGGTACGTGCTAAGGTTAGCGAGGTTTCTATTATCGGTCGCAACACTCAAGGCGTCAAACTCATCAATATTAGAAGAGGTGAAAAATTAGTCGGGGTAGAACTTATTGCTGAGCAAGTAAATGACGGAGATAAACCACTACCGACTAGTAACAGCGAGTTGCCACCAGTTGCTGAAAATAATAATGAATAAATATAAAAAAACTATTAAAACATTATTTGAACAATTTTTATGGCGGTCGCGTTTTATGGTTTTTAGTGCTGTGATTGCCTCGTTAATATTATCATTGATTTTATTTTTTATTACCTTGGTTGATGTAGTTAGTTTATTGGGTCATACTTTTGAGTATTTTCACTCAGATGAGTTAACACGCAAGGAGTTACAAACATTATTGGTAGGGCATACCGTAAGCGCAGTTGATGAATTTTTACTAGCGACTGTTTTGCTTATTTTTGCTTTAGGTTTATATGAGCTGTTTATTAGCGATATTGATGATTCTAAAACCAGCAAACAAGCATCAAAAGTGCTTATCATCAAAGATTTAGAAGATTTAAAATCTAAACTTACCAAAGTAATTTTGATAATTTTAGTAGTAACATTTTTTGAGATAGCATTATCAATGCCTATTGACTCACCACTTGATTTAGTATATTTTGCTTTAGGTATTTTAATGGTAGCACTTGCGTTGTATTTCACTAGTAAATCATCACGTTAGTTGATGTTAGGGGGTTAAAGTTATGGCAAATGAAGGTTTTCACGAAGCAGAAGAAAAATTAACAATTACTACCAAAGAGATGCATCGCGCAATTGTATCTTTGATGGAGGAATTAGAAGCGATTGATTGGTATAATCAGCGTGTTGATGCTTGTACTGATAAAAAATTAGCCGCTATTTTAGCGCACAATCGTGATGAGGAAAAAGAACATGCTGCAATGCTTTTAGAATGGATTAGACGTCAAGATAGCACTTTTAGTAAAGAATTAAAAGACTACTTGTTTACTGATAAACCTCTTAGTCATTAAGTTGTATGTTATTGAATAAATAATCGCAGTTTTAACCTAACTGTAATCATTTTTCCTATCTGCCAGAAGAGTAATTATATGTATTAATGCATTTGGCTTTTTAAATAAAGATTAGTATTTTTATAAGATTTATATTTATTTGCATATCTACTAAGAGCTTAAACGGTATACATTCCGCCATTTATATGCAGAGTTTGAGCGGTGATATAAGCTGCTTTATCGCTAGCCAAAAATGCAACAGCATCGGCAATTTCTTCTGGCATGCCTAAACGCGCCAAAGGTATTTGTTTTTGTAATATAAGTTTTTTTTCCTCAGACATAGCATTGGTCATATCGGTTTTTATAAACCCAGGGGCTATAGTATTAACAGTAATGTTGCGACTACCAACTTCACGGGCAAGAGATTTACTAAAACCAATAATGCCAGCCTTAGCAGCAGCGTAGTTAGTTTGCCCAACATTGCCCATAGTGCCGACTACTGAGGCAATAGAAATAATTCTGCCAAAATGTTTTTTCATCATTCCTCTTAGCACCGCTTTAGATAGCTTATAAACTGAATTAAGATTGGTGTTAATAATGTTGTGCCACTGCTCATCTGCCATACGTATAAGTAAGCTATCATCAATAATACCAGCATTATTTACCAAAATGTCAATTGAACCATATTTACTATCGATAGTAGTAATTACTTGTTTTATTTGTTCATCATCAGTAACGTTAAGTATAATGCCAGTACCTTTTAGGTTATTTTTTTTAAGATTTTGAGCAATGTGATTTGCGCCTTTATCAGTAGTTGCAGTGCCAATTACAAAAACCTCAGAAGCGCCAAGGGTTAATAAAATTGCCTGCCCAATACCGCGGTTTGCACCAGTTATTAAAGCAATTTTAGCTGTCATTTTTTACTTCATTTAGAGAATTAGTATCAGAAACCGCTTTACTATAAACACTACTAGCAATACGTTTATTAAGTCCAGTAAGTATACGTCCTGGACCGCATTCAATTAATTTATTAACTCCTTGGCTAACTAGATATTCAATAGTTTGTCTCCACTTAACACTATTGTTTAGTTGACGAATAACCGCTTGTTTAACCCCATCAATATTATTGGCAACTTTAGCATCAACATTATGCACCAGCGCAGCGCTGCCCATTTTAATTGGGGTTTTATCAATTATTTTGCCAAACACAGCACTAACACCATTCATCAAAGCACAATGTGAGGGTACACTTACTGCCAACATCACCACACGTTTAGCACCACTATTTTTACACAATTGAGACGCTTTTTCTACTGCAATTTTATCACCGGCAATTACTATTTGCCCAACAGCATTAAAATTAGCTGTTTGAACAACACCGCTAGTTACTTGTTTGCAAGCAGTTATTACTTGGTCATCACTTAATCCTAATATTGCTGCCATAGCACCCGTTCCAGTAGGCACAGCATTTTGCATTAATTCTGCGCGCTTGCTGACTATTTTCACAGCATCAGTAAAACCCAGATAGCCGCCAGCTACCAAAGCAGTCCATTCACCTAAACTATGTCCGGCTAAAAATTTTGGGTTAATACTGGTATTTTGAGTAAGTATTTTATAAGTAGCGACCCCAGCTGCAAGCATTGCTGGTTGAGTGTTTTGAGTTTGATTTATGCCAATTGCATCATTTTGAGACAAATCCCACAAATCAAAGCCTAAAATATCACTAGCAACAGCAAAAGTTTGTTTAACAACACTAAAATTGGCGGCTAAGTCCGCTAACATACCAAGCTTTTGTGAACCTTGTCCAGGAAAGACAATTGTTGTTGTCAAGGTTATTAGACAACGTTTATAAAATGTCGACTAAGAGCGCCTTTTCTTTCAAATACCACTTTGCCAGGTCTAATAGCAAATAAGGTGTCATCATTACCTCGTTTAACATTAGTGCCGGGATGAAATTTTGTGCCACGTTGACGAACCAAAATATTGCCGGCTAGAACTGTTTGACCACCAAATTTTTTTACACCTAATCTTTTAGAGATTGAGTCTCTACCATTATTGCTGCTACCACCTGCTTTTTTATGAGCCATAATTACCTCCCTAGATTAATTTTATTAATTAAGATTTTAGTTAATTGTTGACGATGACCTTGACGTTTCATTGAATGTTTACGGCGAAGAAACTTAATAATTTTGACTTTGTCAGCACGTATATTATCAATCACACTTGCCTCAACGGTAGCGCCTTTAATAGTTGGATTGCCGATGTTGATTTTTTTGCCATCAGAGATCATTAACAATTGGTCAAAAACTACCTTTTTACCGGCACCAATATTTAATTTTTCCACACTCAGTATTTGACCCTTATTAAGTCGATACTGCTTGCCACCAGTTTTGATTATTGCATACATTATTAAAATAATTTTGTTTAAAACGAGGTTATTATACCAGTATAATTATCCTCATTTTAGTAAATTATGGTTAGACTAGAAACAAATTTTGGTAATATTGATATTGAGCTGTTTGCAAAGCAAGCACCTATTACTAGTAAAAACTTTCTCAACTATGTAAAGAGTGGTTTTTATGATGAAACAATTTTTCATCGCGTAATTGATAATTTTATGATTCAAGGTGGTGGTTTTACTGAAGATATGCAGCAAAAACACACCAGAGCTGAGATTGAAAATGAAGCTAAAAATGGCATCAAAAATGAACGATATAGTATGGCAATGGCAAGAACTGCTGCTCCGCATTCAGCAAGTTCACAATTTTTTATCAATGTTGCTGATAATCATTTTCTTGATTATCCTGCCCAAGATGGTTGGGGCTATTGTGTGTTTGGCAAAGTAGTAGATGGCACTGAGACAGTAGATAAAATTAAAAAAACACCAACCACTACTCAGTCAGGGCATTTAGATGTGCCAATTGATGCAGTAATAATTCACAAAGCAAGCGTTATCTAAAACTTAATAATGCTTGCATTTGTTGCGGATTTACACTTGCTTCCTAATGACAATAAAAGTCAATTATTTATTAATTTTTGCAAGCAAACCAATGCCAACCAATTATACATTTTGGGCGATTTGTTTGAGGTCTGGCTTGGTGATGATGTATCAATTAACCTTTATCAATCAATTATTAGTGCCTTAAATGCCTTATCAAAACGTTGTGCTATTTATTTGATGATTGGCAATCGTGATTTTTTAATTGGCCAAGTATTTGCTAGACAATCAGGAGTTAATCTTATTGACGAACCCTATATTTTAACTACTACTAAACAACAATATCTACTAATGCACGGCGATAAACTTTGTAGTGATGATACTCAGTATCAATTGTTTAGAAGTATTGTCCGCAATAAGTTAATAAGGTGGTTTTTACTAAATCTGCCAAATAGTTATCGCAGTACACTAGCAATGAAAATGCGTCATAAATCTCAGCGATATAACGCTAAAAAAGCTTTGTACAAACTTGATGTAAACATTATCACTACTAATAAACTAATGGCAAACTATCCAAGTGCTGACCTTATTCACGGACATACTCACAAGCAAGCAATTCACAATGAGCATAAATACAAACGTTTTGTGCTTGGTGATTGGAGTGATAATAAAGGCAATGTACTTATTGTAGAAGCAGAAAAAATACCTTACTTTATCCAAATATAATGCGAAAAATTAAAAGCTTTGTGTGCAGAGGGGGTAAACTCAGTAAAGCACAAAAATACGCACTAAAGTATTTGTGCCAAGATTATTGCCTTAATTTAAGCCAATTAAATAACGTGCATCAGCATTTTGATAAACAACAACAATTAATAATTGAAATTGGTTTTGGTAATGGAGATAGTTTATTAAAAATGGCATTTGCCAACCCACAATTTAATTATTTGGGTGTTGAGGTTTATCGGGCTGGTATTGGCAGTTTGCTAAATAAGACAACTAAGCTTGGTCTTACTAATTTAAAAATTATTGAAGCGGATGCAATAGATGTGCTAAATAAATTGGCAGATGGACAAATCAGTGGAGTGCAAATTTTTTTCCCTGACCCTTGGCATAAGAAAAAACATCACAAACGCCGACTTATAAAGCCTAATTTTTTAGACCTATTAAGTGTTAAACTAAAAAGTCAAGGCTTATTATATATTGCAACAGATTGGCAAGATTACGCAGAAGAAATAGCTACTATGCTTAAAAACCACCCTTATTTTAGTAATATAACTAATAATCAAAAACAACGTCCAACCACTAAATTTGAATTACAAGCTAAGCAATTAGGGCATAATATTTGGGACTTAATGTTTATTCACTGTTGCTAATGTTTATGACAAGTTATGATTTAGACCATCAAATTACTTGTATTGATACCAAGCATATTAGAAGCGATTTTGTTGCATCCTATTTAATTCAATCAGGTAAAGATTTTGCTTTTGTAGATACTGGTTCGCACTTATCTGTGGCTAATTTATTGCAAGTTTTAGCTGTTAGAAATATAAGTTATGAGCAAGTAAAATATGTATTTGTTACTCATATTCACTTAGACCATGCCGGTGGGTCTGGCGAGTTAATGCGTCATTTACCGCAAGCAAAACTTGTAGTTCATAGCCGAGGATGCGAGCATTTAATTAATCCCAAAAAACTTAAAGACGGTGCAATAAAAGTATATGGTAAGACATTTTTTGATAAGTATTTAGGCGATATTGTTGCGGTTAATAGAGATAAAGTAGTAGTAATGGATAGTGGCATAATTAGTCTTAATAATCGCCAACTAACCTTGATTGATAGTCCTGGACACGCCTTTCATCACTATTCAATTTTTGATAAACAATCACAGGGTATTTTTAGCGGTGATACTTTAGGTGTAAGTTATGCTCAATTGAATAGAGGTGATAATGTATTAATTTTCCCTCCGACCTCACCTACTCAATTTGCACCGGATATATGGTTAAAAACTATTGATAAATTACTAAAATTTAAGCCTAAATACGCTTATTTAACCCATTTTAATCGCATTCAATTTAATAGCGCTATCGCAGAGCAACTAAAAACTCGCATCGTCGATATGGCACAGATTGCAGAACAACACCAAACTTATAGTGATATTAAATCCGCACTTACTAATTACTTGTTAGACGCTACTAAAAATTATTGTAATTTGAGTGAAAAAGCGCAAATAAAAATCTTAAAAGAAGATGTTTATATTTGCACTAAAGGTTTATTAAAGTGGTTAGATTATCGTAAAACACACTAGCTTAGCAAAAATTCAACACCAGTTAATTGGAGTAATATTGTGCTCACTCAAATAGTCGTTGGTTTTAGAAAAATGTTTGCAAGTCAAAAAACCAAGATGCGCAGATAAAGGCGATGGATGCGCACTTGTTAGTATTAGGTGTTTTTGTCTGTCAATGAACATGGATTTTTGCCTAGCCGTTCCTCCCCACAACAAAAATACTACATTTTGCTTTTGCTCATTAATTTGCTTAATCACCGCATTTGTAAGTGTTTCCCAACCCCTATTTTGATGCGATAAAGGCGCTCCAATATTAACTGTTAAAATACTATTAAGTAGCAAAACACCTTGTGTGGCTAAATAAGATAGGTTGCCATCAGCAGGCATTGTTCCCAAATCATATTGCATCGCTCTAAAAATATTATTTAGTGAAGCTGGCAAGGGTGTGGTTCCGCTTGGAACTGAAAAGCATAAACCATGAGCATGCGCAGGATTGGGGTAAGGGTCTTGACCTAAAATAACCACTTTGGTATCACTCAAAGAGCAAAGTCTAAACGCCTTAAAATAATTTTCCTTAGCAGGCAAAACCCGATGTCGCTTTTGCATCTCCGCTAAAAAAGAGGATACATCTGAATTAGCAAAACTTTGCTCAATTATCCAATTAGATTCGTCCACCATAATCTTAGCTGTAAACCTAATGTAGTAGTATAACCAACTTCTGTAAAAATAATCTTGCCAGCACGACTAATAATAAAAGTAGTCGGCGTTGCTTTAACACCATAAAGAGCAGCAATAGTACCTGTTTTATCATTAATAATATTTACTGGGTTTATTTGATTTTTTTTAGCGTATTCCAATAATAAATCGTCTGTTCCTGACTGCCAAGCAATATTTAATAATGGCACCCCAGAACGGCTTAAAGATTCAAAGTTATCATGTTCTAAAGCGCAAATACCACACCAAGTTGCCCAAAAACGCACAATAGTTGCCTCGGGCAGTTCAGAGGTGACACCAATGCCAACACCAGTGATACTTTTAGATAGAAATTCTGGAGCAACGCCGCTACTAAGTCCATATTGTTGATAAAAGCGAATGCCAGCAATAGCAATTATCACAATTAAGACCTTAATAATAAAACTTTTGCTTTTTTTAGCCATCATAAAAATAAATAAATATTTATTATTATATAATACAAAACCTATAAATTTTAAAAGTAGTGACATGTGTATTAAAGTTTTATTCGTTTGTATGGGTAACATTTGTCGCTCGCCTAGTGCCCAAGGTGTGTTTGAAGCACTGCTGCAAAAGCAAGGCGTTAGTGATGATTTTGAGATAGATTCGGCTGGTACGCACTCTTATCACATCGGTCAATTACCTGATAAGCGAGCCCAAACTGCTGCTAGTAAAAAAGGCATCAATTTAAGCACACAAACAGCGCGTATAGTGCGTTTTAGTGATTTTGATTATTATGATTATATTATTGTTATGGATGAGGCTAATTTGGCTGATTTAGCCAGCAATTGCCCACAGCAATATCGTTACAAGTTATACCGTTTGTTACAATTTCTGCCTCAAAATTCATTAAGAAATGTGCCGGACCCATATTATGAAGGTGATTTTGACGGTGTATTAGCGCTTATTGAAAAAGCTTGTATCCAACTACTAGAATACATTGAAAAATCATAGAGAAAAATTTAACTTTGATGTGGTAATTATTGGTTCGGGCATTGCCGGTTTGATGTGCGCATTATCCCTATCTAAGCATCTAAAAATTGCAATTTTAAGCAAGAAATCAGCATATAAAGGTAGTTCATTTTACGCACAGGGAGGAATTGCAGCCGTGCTTGATAATAGTGATAGTATTAAGCAACACACCCAGGATACGCTTAATGCTGCTTGCGGTTTAGCTAATAAAAAAGTGGTTGAATTTATGGTTGCATCTTCTGGTGATGCAATTATAAATTTAGAAAAATATGGCGTCAAATTCAGCAAGCAACAAGGCGATTATCACTTAACAACAGAAGGTGGGCATCAGGTAAGACGAGTTGCTCATATAGCTGATAAAACTGGTAAATCTATTGAACAGTGTTTATTAAATACCGCTAATGGGAGCAATAATATCAAATTATTTGAGCATTATTTTGCCTTAGATTTATTAGTTAGAAAAAAAGTTTGTTATGGAGTGCGTGTTTTTGATAGTGCTAGTGAAAGGGTGAGTCAATTTTTAAGTCGCCAAGTCGTGCTTGCAACTGGTGGTGCTTCTAAAGTGTATTTTTATACCTCTAATCCAGATACTTCAACTGGTGATGGTATGGCAATGGCTTATCGAGCTGGCTGTGATTTAATAAATATGGAGTTTAATCAATTTCATCCTACCTGCCTTTATCACCCTGAAGCCAAGTCATTCTTAATTTCAGAGGCCTTGAGAGGTGAGGGAGCTAAATTAATTTTGCCAAATGGTAAACAGTTTGTCTCAGCTTATGATAGTCGAGCTGAACTAGCACCAAGAGATATAGTTGCTCGTGCAATTGATGCCGAGATGAAAAAACTTGGTATCAATTGTGTGTATTTAGATATTTCTTTTAAAGATGCAACTTGGATTAAACAACATTTCCCCACCATTTATAAACATTGCTTAAGTTTTGGTGTTGATATCACTAAGCAAGCTATTCCAGTAGTCCCAGCAGCACATTACACTTGTGGCGGCATCAAAACTAATTTAACTGCTAACACCCAAATTAAAAGGCTTTATGCTATTGGTGAGGTGGCACACACTGGCGTCCATGGCGCTAATCGTCTAGCAAGTAATTCTTTGTTAGAATGTGTGGTATTTGCTAAAAGTTGTGCTGATAATATTAACAATAGTGTGTCTACTGATAGTGCTACTGCGGCATTTGCTAATTGGGATGATAGCAAAACCAGCATTGCCAAAGAACGTATTATCATTAAGCATCTATGGGATGAGGTTAGAAGAATTATGTGGAATTTTGTTGGTATCGTGCGTAATAATGAGCGTTTATTGTATGCTCAAAGGCAATTATTATTGATTAAGGAACAGGTTGAAACCCATTATCAAAACCACAAAATTAGTATTGATTTAATTGAATTACGCAATCTTACTCAAGTTGGCTTAATCATTGTTAAAGCATCTATTGCGCGCAAAGAAAGTCGTGGTTTATACTATAACACTGACTACCCGCAAATTGCTAAATTAGCGCAAAGCAGTAAAATAAATAAAATTAAATAAACAATGATTGAGAATTTTTGCTTTCAGAAAAGAAGGTAGTGGCACCAGCAAACTCAATACCATCAATAAAGTCTTTTTTATCGTAGCCGAACAGTTCAACTGTCATCTCACAAGCGATTAATTTAGCGCCAAATTCTTGGCACATATTTCTTAATTCTTCTAATTTTGCTACTCCATGTTTTTGCATGGTTTTTTTCATCAAAAAAGTAACCAAGTGGTCAGCAAATGGCAGATTCCAAACAAAATTGGGAATTTTAGGACCGAAGTCAATATTTTGTAATTGCTTGGGACCAAAGGGCATTTTCATTGGCATTGCTGTGTTGCCAATAGGGGTAACTCTTAATTTACTCAGGTCTTTTAATAGTAAATTTAAACCATAAAATGTGAAAAAGGCAGTAACTTCTTTATCTACCGCAACTGCTGTACTTGCTAGAATAAAAGGCGGAAACGCCCAATCAAAAGAACCTTTGGTAACAATCATTGTAAGTTTGTCACTATTTGTCTTTGTCATTATTATACCTTTAGTATTTTTGTTAAGATTTTTCAATAGTGAAGACGTATTTACCACTATCTTCATTATTAGTTAATAACTTATTGCCGGTTTGACTGCAAAAAGCCTCAATATCCTTTACCGAACCAGCATCTGTTGAGATAACTTCTAACACTTGTCCGACTTGCATTTGAGCCAAAGTTTTCTTAGTTTTTAAAATTGGCAAAGGGCAATTTAGCCCCGATGCATCTAAGGTTTGGTCTACCATGGCATTACTCCTGTACAAAACTCCCAGATTTTATGCTAAACTTTATATTTTGTCAAATATTAGCAATTGTTAAAATATAGTTATTATGACTAGTATCTTTGTAGAAAATATACGTTGTGGTGGTTGTGTGGCGACTATTACTGATAAATTAAAACAAAATCATCAACTTAGTCAAATTAATATTGATATTAAAACTGGTAGTGTTAGTATAGATGATGTTGATGAAGAAACTAAATTAGCAGTTATTGAAACTTTGAAAAAAATGGGCTACCCGTTGTTGAATAGCATCCGAGGTTGGGATAGGAAAAAAGTCCGAGCAAAATCATTTATTAGTTGTGCAGTTGGCAAACTAAAGTGAAAGAAATCATTCTCAATGGCAAAGCACTAACGCTAACTAATAATAACAGCTGCGCCAGCCTGATTAAACAATTAGGATATCAAAATATGCGACTTGTCATTGAAATTAATGGACAAATTGTATCTAAATCAAACCATTGTACCACTTTGTTGAAAGCAGGTGATAGGGTTGAAATTGTAAAAGCAATTGGTGGAGGTTAAGAAAGTTATTTACTCAATAACCTTTACATTCTCGGCTTGTAGGCCCTTTTCACCCTCACTAATTTCAAACGATACTCGTTGACCATCATCTAATTTTTTATAGCCATCGGCAATAATATTACGAAAATGGACAAAAATATCCCCCTTTTCAGACTCAATAAAACCAAAGCCTTTTTTGGCATTAAACCATTTGACAGTGCCTGTTGTTGACATAAAACTTAACTCTTCATTTGTAAAAACTAAAAGTTAGGGTTACTAACTTTCTCCTAAAAAATCTAAATAACGATTTTAATAGTTATTATAATCACAAAACAAACTTAAATAAACCAAGATTTTAATAAAGTTTCGTTATTTAGTGGTTTTGTGGTAATCAATTGGGTAATGCCAGATAGTAATTTAGCTTCTAAAATTACTTGATTTGCTGCTTTACCTTTGCTATATCTAGCAATAATTTTAGCAGCTAATTGCCAGTCTTTTTGGTTTGGTGTGCCGTCAATAAGCGCTAGTGGACCTAAATGGCTAGTTGGGTAGAGTGTGGGATATTGATGCTTATAGCCCGATAAAAATACTACTTCTCCTTCTTCCCTTGCAACAATGAGTTTAAACCGTTTATTAGGACGGATATGACGACCAATTTTAAGTAGCATTAAGTCATCCAATTCATAATCACGTTGATTGTGTGCCTGCCATAAGTCAAGTAATTTATCAGAATAGCTTTTATCAGTTAAAAAGCAACATCCGCCTGCTGGAGTTGCATAATCATTAAAGTTATATTTTTTAGCTAGCGCTATTTGAGTTTTCCTACCTCTACCGCTAATCCCAAGTAATTTGTCTCTATTAATCCAGCCTCTTTTCTCAGGTAAGGTGATAGCTAAGTTTTTAGCACAAAGTGGTCGCAGTAACAAACCATTTGCACCTGAATCTTGTTGAACAATAGGCATGGTGTCTTTTCTTTGGCTCATTGGTCTTTGCCCGATAACTTCTCCAGTAATAACAAAATCAAAATTATGGGCTAACATCCACTGGTATGCCTTTTTGACCATAAAACTTTTGCAATCCAAGCAAGGATTTAAGTTTTTGCCATATCTGTATTTAGGATTAAGTAGCACTTTTTTATATTCATCAACTACATCAATAATATGTAATTTAATACCCAATTGCTCAGCTACCCAAAGAGCATTATTATGTTTTGGTTTTTGCTGATGCTTTTTGCGAATGGCATGGGTGTGTCCCTCTACACAAAATCCGGTAAAAAAATTGATACCCTCAACCTCAACGCCCTGGTCTAAAATAAGTTTAGTACTTAGTAGTGAATCTAGACCCCCAGAGATAAGAGATATTGCTCTTGCCATTACTCAAGAGTAATTAATGATGAGACGCGATTGCCATGCTTAGCGCGGCTTATGATTTTTTTGGTCTTGATATAATAATTCATTTCATCACTTTCTAAACGTGAATCTTCGCTAATAAGAATAACCTTACCGCTAAAAGTAATTACATCATTTTTCTGTTTATAATAAATTTTTTGGGCAAATATCTTAATATCATCAGTAGTATTATGATAAATAGCTGGTTGATTTGGACTGCCTATTGCAACAATATTATCTTTATCTTTCTTTTTAAAATAATCAATTTGGTTTGCTCTAATTTGTACACTTGCATCGTCTAAGACTACATTACCACGATAGGAACTATACTTATTCTCGCGGTCAAAAATTACATTATCAGCACTGATATTTAATACTGATTGCGCTAATACTGGGCTAGATAAAGATAATAAAATTGCTAAAATAGTATGCATGGGCATTATTTTAACATCTCTTAGTGGCATCTATGCGATTACACCCAACAGACCAGTGGATTTGGTGATTGTTGAAGCATTATTAAAACAAGGCATTTGCGCTTTACAATATCGCCGTAAACAAGCAGATTTTAATAAAAAATATACCGAAGCCATTATTTTAAGAGATTTGTGTAGCCAGTTTAACACTCCACTTATTATTAATGATGATATTGATTTGTGCTGTTTAATCAATGCTGATGGTGTGCATTTAGGAAGTGGTGATACTGGCTTAGTTCAAGCGATTGCCAAGCTGCCACACAAAATAATTGGTGTTTCTTGTTATAACAATATAGCAGATGCGAAAAATGCCCAGCAGTTAGGTGCTAGTTATGTTGCATTTGGTGCTTTATTTACTTCTAAAACTAAGCCTGTTGCGACTCATTGTCCATTAGCAATTATCAAAGATGCAAGCAAAGTATTATCTATTCCCATTGTTGGTATTGGTGGTATCAACCATCACAATAAACAACTTGCTTATGATGCTGGCTGTAATGCTGTTGCAATGATTAACGCTTTGTTTTCAAGATAAGTAATACAACATACAACTAGCCAAAACCCAAATGTTAAATTGACATAATATGCTGATTTTTAATAAAAAGTTCATATAATACAATATTGGCGTAAAATCCGCGCTCAAATAGATGTTAAATTGATCTACAATTTTGTTTGATTTGCGGTGTACTTTTATTTATAACTTTGTCAATTTGTAAGGAAAAATTATGCTTAACAAAATAATACTAACTAGTAGTATAGCAATTACTACTATTTTTGGCGGTCAAGTTGCTAACGCGCGCACACATATTGAAATGGTAGGCTCATCAACGGTATTTCCATTTGCAACAGTTGTTGCTGAAACTTTTGGTAAAAAAACCGGCCTAGTAACACCAAAAATTGAATCAACTGGTTCTGGCGGCGGTATGAAGTTATTTTGCGCTGGTGATGGTATCAATACCCCAGACATTACTGGGTCCTCACGCCGAATTAAGATAAAAGAATATCAAAAATGTCAAAAAAACGGGGTAACAAATATTACCGAAGTTTTGCTTGGTTTTGATGGTATTGCCATTGCTAATGCTAAAAATGGGCCTGATTTTCACCTCACTTTAAGGGATTTATATTTAGCACTTGCTGCTCAAGTTCCGGCTGGAGCTACAGGTAGGAAGGAGAATAAGGAGGAGTTAATTACTAATCCTTTTACTCACTGGAATCAAGTTAACTTCAAGCTGCCTAATGTAAAAATCAGAGTAATTGGCCCTCCACCTACTTCAGGCACGCGTGATGCTCTGCAAGAGCTAGCTCTTGAAGGAGGTTGTAAAACTTATAAATTTATTCAAGAACTAAAAAAGCAAGATAAAAAACGTATGCAAAAACTTTGTCGCACTGTGCGTGAGGATGGCTATTTTATTGAAGCGGGTGAAAATGATAATCTCATTATTTCCAAGCTTGTCAATGATAAAAACACTTTGGGTATTTTTGGATTTTCTTTCTTAGACCAAAATACTGATAAAGTCAAAGGTTCACTCATAGGCGGCAGTAATATTACCTTTGAAAACATTGCAAGCGGCAAATATCCAATATCTCGTCCACTTTATTTTTATGTTAAAAACTCTCATCGAATTAAAGTCAAAGGTATGAATGATTTTATTGCTGAGTTTGTAAAAGAGGATACTTTTGGTGAGGAAGGCTATTTAGTTGACAAGGGTTTAATTCCATCATCTATGGCAAAACGTGAGCAATTTAGAAAGGCTGCTCTTCAAGCAATTAAACTATCTTTATAATGTTTTTTATGCTTCATTAAAAACCCACTAATTTTAAAGGTGGGTTTTTGTAATATTATTAAAAACAATTATCATTTTTAATATCTAGTCTATATAATTTAAGCACTTAAACAATAAGTGAGATTTGTTGATGACAAACTTTGATTTGTTAACCTTATTATTGCTGGGTGCAGTGATAAGTTTTTTTCTAACCAGACATAAAGCACATAATTGGCAGTTAGAGCAAAATGGTGCTAAATTGCACTCACTACCTAGTTATTATGGTTATATGGGTGCGCTTTGGAGTGTTGTCCCTGCGCTGCTTGTTTTTATGATTTGGTCGCTATTACAAGACTATATTATCCAACTACTGTTGATTAGCAATTATAGTGAATTAAGCGCACTCCCCAAAGAACAATTGGGCTTGGTGTTTGATGAAATAGAGTATATAGTAAAATACAATACCCAGCACAGCGCTAACCCTATTTATCTAGCCATAGCTGAAGATTACATTGCCTATCAACACAGTGCTTTTGTGTTAAAAATTATCATCGCTGTAGCAATTGCTATTTTGGGGTTTTTACTAACTTTTGTTAGCATTAATCCTAAAACTAAATCACGCAATTATGTTGAAAAATTTATTTTAGCTATTTTATTTGTCTGTGCTTTAATTGCAATTTTTACCACTGCGGGTATTATTTTTTCGATGTTATTTGAGTCAATTGATTTCTTTACCCAAGTGCCTATTTTGGATTTTTTATTTGGCACACATTGGTCGCCACAAATTGCTATTCGCGAAGACCAATATAGCAGTTCTGGCGCATTTGGCGCGGTTCCAATATTTTTTGGCACCATCTTTATTTCTTTTATTGCTATGTTAATTGCAGGACCGCTAGGTTTAATATCAGCTATTTATTTAGCGGAATATGCTAATAAAAAAATGCGTGCCGCTATCAAGCCAATTTTAGAAATACTGGCGGGCATTCCAACCGTGGTGTATGGATTTTTTGCTGCGCTTACTATTGGTCCTTTAATGCGTGATGTTGGTAATTGGCTGAAATCAATTGGAGCTAATTTAGATATACCTTTATTTGCCAATATGGTAGTTTCTACCGAATCTGTTTTAGCAGCAGGTTTAGTAATGGGAATGATGATCATTCCATTTGTTTTATCTTTATCGGATGATGTTATCTCAGCTGTGCCTGATACTATGCGTAATGGCTCAACAGCAATGGGTGCTACTAAATCAGAAACAGTATTTAAAGTCATTGTTCCAGCAGCGCTACCAGGTATAGTTGGCGGTTTTTTATTAGCGATTTCAAGAGCGGTTGGTGAAACCATGATTGTGCTAATGGCAGCGGGAGTTGCTGCTAATCTAACTGCCAATCCGTTTGATTCGGTAACAACTGTTACCACCCAAATTGTAGTTTTATTAACTGGTGACCAAGAGTTTGATAATGCTAAAACACTAGCGGCTTTTGCTCTAGGTTTGGGTTTATTTGTTACCACCTTATTATTAAATGTGCTTGCCCTACACGTAGTTAAAAAATATACAGAGCAGTATGAATAATATTGACATTGTTAAAAGAAGCTTAAAAAATCGTTATGCCAAAGAAAGACGTTTTCGTCTTTATGGCATATTTGCTATTAGTTTGAGTTTAGCATTTTTGTTATTTTTACTAACTGACATTACTTATAAATCCTTGCCTGCCTTTAGCCAAACCTATGTGCAACTAGATATTGATTTCTCTACTGAAAATTTACAACTATTACCAAAATCCAGCTACACAAATGATGAATTATTTAACGCGTCTTATAGTAAACTTACCTACAAATCATTACTAGAATTATTCCCCAAAACTAAAGGTAGAGATAGGAAAAAATCATTAAGAAACTTCACTAGTAGCGGCGTGCAATACCATCTGCGCTATTTATTAATTAAAAATCCGCATTGGATTAATACCAGACAAAAATTATGGTTATTAGTTGATGATGATATTGATAGTTTTGTCAAAGGTTTAATCGATTCTCGCGTAGAAGAAGCAAATAGACGAGTAAAAGATTTTCAAATCACTTGGATTGAAAAATTACAACAACAAGGACAACTAAAACGCAAATTTAATATTAATTTTTTCACCAAAGCTGATTCGCGCGAGCCAGAACAGGCTGGTATTTTAGGGGCGGTAAAAGGTTCTTTTTATACAATGTTTATTACTCTATTACTAAGTTTTCCAATAGGTGTTGCAGCTGCTATTTATTTAGAAGAGTTTGCTCCTAAAAATAATGTTTTTGTTGACTTAATAGAAGTTAATATCAATAATTTAGCTGCGGTACCTTCTATCGTGTTTGGTATTTTGGGGTTAGCAATTTATATTAATCTTTTTGGTCTGCCACGCTCAGCGCCGCTGGTAGGAGGCTTAGTACTTAGTTTAATGACATTACCGACTATTATTATCGCTACTCGCGCTGCTATTAAATCAGTGCCTATTTCCATTCGTGAAGCAGCTTTTGCTGTTGGTGCTTCCAAAATGCAAGTTATTACTCATCACGTGTTGCCACTGGCAATGCCTGGTATTTTAACTGGTTCTATTATTGGTATGGCGCAAGCATTGGGCGAATCAGCACCGCTGCTAATGATTGGTATGGTAGCCTTCATTGCTGATATACCAGGAGGCTTTTTGGAGCCAGCGACTGTGCTACCGGTGCAAATTTTTATTTGGTCAGACTCGCCTGAGCGCGCTTTTATCGCTCTTACCTCAGCGGCAATTATAGTTCTATTATTATTTTTATTTTTGATGAATTTATTAGCGATAATATTACGCAAGAAATTACAAACCAAATGGTGATAAAATGACAGAGGAACAAAAAGTTGGTTTAGAACAAACTATTGGTAAAACAGTTGGCTATCCTCTATTGCTAGATGGGCAACAAGCTAAAGTTTGTTGTCGTGATGTTAATGTTTTTTATCATCAAACTGTTCAGGCTATTTTTGATGTTAGCGTTGATGTTGGCAAAAATCAAATTTTGGCAATGATTGGCCCTTCTGGTTGCGGCAAGTCTACTTTATTAAGATGTCTAAATCGCATGAATGATACTATCGATGATTGTATAATTACAGGTAAAATTACCTTAGATGATAAGGATATTTATCACAAGAGTATAGATCCGGTTTTGTTAAGGTCGCGTGTGGGTATGGTATTCCAAAAACCCAATCCTTTCCCCAAATCTATTTATGATAATGTTGCCTATGGCCCCAGATTACATGGCTTGACTAATAATAATGTTGAATTAGAACAAATTGTTCGCTCTAGTTTAGAAAAAGCCGGCCTTTGGCAGGAAACTAAGGATAGATTGCATAAGTCTGGCACTGGCCTTTCAGGTGGGCAGCAACAACGGTTGTGTATCGCAAGAGCAATTGCCATTAAGCCTGAGGTGATTTTAATGGATGAACCAACTTCAGCGCTAGACCCAATTGCAACAGCAACTATTGAGGAACTAATGAGTGAATTAAAACATTCTTATACTATTGTTATCGTAACCCATTCTATGCAGCAAGCGGCGCGTATTTCTGATAGAACGGCTTATTTTCATTTAGGCAGGTTAGTAGAGGTAAATAATACTAATAAAATTTTTACCAATCCTGAACATGAACTGACTGAAAATTACATTACTGGGAGGTTTGGCTAATGAATACCACACAGCATATTTCACAAGAGTATACCGATGAATTGGATAATATCCAATCACAAGTATTAGCGATGGGTGGTTTGGTAGAAGAACAATTTACCAACGCCACTACTATTTTATTAAAAAGTCAATCAGACTTAATTGACCAAATATTAAAATCTGAAGCGCAAATCAACCAACTTGAACTTAAAATTGACAAAGCTTGCGCTCAAATTATTGCCAGACGCCAGCCAGCTGCTATTGATTTACGCACTTTATTAAGCGCTATTAGAATGGCAACTGATTTAGAACGCATTGGCGATGAATCAGAAAAAATAGCCAAATTTGCCGCTAAACTATCCAAGAAAGCAAAATTGATGGATTCTTATAAACTACTCAAATCAATAGCTCAAGTTGCAAGTAATATGTTAGCAGATGCAATAGATAGTTATGCTCGGTTGGATGTTGATAAAGCTAGTAGTGTTTTAACATTAGACCAAGAATTAGATGCTGAGTTTGAAAAACTCAGTCGGGTTCTAACTACCTATATTTTAGAAGACCAAAAAAATATTGAAAATAATTTAAAAGTAATATGGTGCGCACGCTCCATTGAGCGCATTGGTGACCACGCCAAGAATCTATGCGAGTCGGTTATTTATATTGTTCAAGGCAAGGATATTCGTCATCACTAATTTATCTCTTATTTGATTAACGAAGTGTTGAAAGTGCGCGGCTAAATTATTGATTACTGCACTGGTTGATAATATAATAAAAAGCTTTGGATATCCAAGTCATTTTGTTTATCTGGGATTTATGAGTGAAAATTGCAATTTTATGTGGTGGCTGGTCGGCAGAACGCGAGGTTTCGCTGCGTAGCGGGCGGAATATTTATCAGGCACTGGAAAATAAGGGAATAGACTGTTTTTTATTTGATGTTAAGGCAGATAATTTGCCACAATTGCTTGAACGTGATTTTGATAAAGCCTTTATTGTTTTGCATGGCAGGGGTGGCGAAGATGGGGCAATCCAAGCCGAGTTAGAAGCAAAATGTATAGCATTTAGCGGTTCATCTTCTGCAGTGTCTAAGATTTGTATGGATAAAGTTCGCACTAAGCAAATATGGCGCGAGCATGGCTTGCCAAGTGCTGACTTTGTGTTGTCTGCCAATCATAAATTAATCAAACAACCTAATTTCCCTTTGCCATGGATTGTTAAACCTGCTACTGAAGGCTCAAGTATTGGCATTAGTAAAATTACCGCTAAATTGCAGTTAAACTCCGCTCTAAATCTAGCGCACAAATATGATGATAGAGTGTTGATTGAACGCTATTTGGCTGGTAAGGAATATACTATTGGTATTTATCGAATTAAATCTAACTACACTACCCTACCCATTATTGAAATTGCTCATCAATTAGATTTTCTGGATTATGATTCTAAATATTTTGATAATGAACATTTGGTTAAGCACATCTGTCCAGCGCCACTTGATAACAAGATAACTAACCAAGTTCAAAGTTTAGCACTTAAGGCTTTTGAAGTGTTGGGCTGTAAAGACTGGGCTCGTATTGACTTTTTTATTGAAAATGGCAAGCCTTGCTTATTAGAGGTAAATAACATCCCCGGTATGACTCCTGCAAGTTTAATACCTATTTCACTTAAAGCTGCTAATATTGATATAGCTGATTTTGTCCAACAACTATTATCGTAATTAAGAGCTTGCTTATTGAGTAAATTCTAATAAACGATTGATAGATTTTTGCGCTTGGGTAATAATAGTAGGGTTAATATTAATACTAGGTTGATTATTTTGAAGTACTGTTAGGCATTTTTCTAGTGTATTTAGTGCCATCCAGTGGCAATGAGCACAAGATTCGCAAGTGGCGCCACTGCCGTGAGTTGGTGCTTCTAATATTTTTTTATGTGGAGCTACTTGGTGCATTTTATGGAAAATACCACTATCAGTAGCAACGATAAAAGTTTTTTCAGGACGGATTTTAACAGCGTTAACCAGCGCTGTTGTTGAACCAACCACATCCGCTATTTTAATTACTTCTTTAGGCGATTCTGGATGCACTAAAACTGCCACATCATTGTATTGATTTTTTAGTCTTTTGATGCCGTCTGCTTTAAATTCTTCATGCACTATGCAAGCTCCATCCCAAAGTAGTATATCGGCATCGGTTTGGGTTTTTATATAATGCCCTAAGTGTTTATCTGGTGCCCATAGAATTTTTTTACCTTGTTTATGTAAATTGGCTATAACTTTCAGCGCGCTACCTGAAGTAACCACCCAGTCAGCTCTGGCTTTAACTTCTGCAGAGGTATTAGCGTAAACCACCACTGTTCTGTCAAGGTGACCATTACAAAGGTTATTAAACTCATCAATTGGACAAGATATATCTAGCGAACAATTCGCTTCCTTATCCACTACTAAAATATTTTTTTCTGGACTTAAAATTTTAGCAGTTTCACCCATAAATCTAACCCCGGCAATTACTAAGGTCTCAGCTTTGCTGTTTCTGCCAAAGCGCGCCATCTCTAATGAGTCAGAAACAATTCCCCCAGTTTTTTCTGCCAAGTCCTGCAAAGCCCCATCAACGTAATAATGCGCTAATAATAGAGCGTTTTTTTGTTTTAATAAATCGCTTATTTGCTGTTCAATAGACATCTAAATTTTAAGCATTACCTAAATATAATCGGTTGTCATCACCACTTATAATAAGCGTAATAATGCTAATTTGCAAGTATTGCGCTTAAAAATAAGTCATTACCGATTTTTAATCTGGCTTTTATTTTTTTCAATTTTAATCCCTAATTCCCTTAATTGCGTATTAGTGATGCTGGTAGGGGCATTTGTTAGCAGACAAGATGCTGTTTGAGTTTTGGGAAAGGCAATAACATCACGTATAGAACTAGTGTTGCTAAGTAGCATTATTAATCTGTCTAAGCCAAATGCCATTCCTCCGTGCGGGGGACAACCGTATTTTAGCGCTTCTAATAAAAAGCCGAATTTATCATTTGCTTCTTTTGTATCAATACCAAGATGTTTTAAGACAGCCATTTGCATTTTGTAGTCGTGAATTCTTAGCGAACCACCACCGACTTCATTACCGTTTATTACTAAATCGTAAGCGTGTGATAAGATTTTATGATTAGGTGTGGTTTCTAAGTCGCTTATACTAGCCTTAGGCCTAGTAAATGGATGGTGAATTGCGTTTAATTTGCCCTGTGTTTTTTCAAACATAGGAAAATCAACAATCCATACTGGGGCCCATTGGCTAGTGTATAAATCAAGGTCTTTAGCAATTTTTATACGTAGATTGCCTAACGCTTCATTGACGACCTTCGCCTTATCAGCACCAAAAAAGATAATATCACCAGTTTTAGCAGTGGTGCGTTTTATTACTTCTGTTACTGCATTTTCTGGTAAAAATTTTAAAATTGGTGATTGTAAACCGTCTGCACTAACTTTAATATAAGCTAGACCTTTTGCGCCGTAAATACTCACATAATCAGTGTAATGGTCAATTTGACTACGGCTTAATTTTGCACCATTTGGGACTTTTAGGGCGGCAATGCGACTGTTTTTATCATTAGCTGGGGTGGCAAACACCTTAAAATCAACCTCAGTCATTAAATCGCTGACCTCGCATAATTCAAGCGGGATACGCATATCTGGGCGGTCAATGCCGTATTTAGTAATTGCATCGGCATAAGTTAATTGACTAAAAGTGGTGCTTAAATTCACACCGATTATCTCTTTAAACAGAGTGATTATCATTTCCTGCATTAGTTGCATAACAGTTTTTTCATCTACAAATGACATCTCCATATCCAGTTGGGTAAATTCTGGTTGTCTATCAGTGCGTAAATCTTCATCACGGAAACATCTAACAATTTGATAATAACGTTCAAAACCAGATATCATTAATAATTGCTTAAAGATTTGTGGTGATTGCGGAAGGGCAAAAAAATTGCCCGTATGAGTGCGTGATGGCACCAAATAATCTCTGGCGCCTTCAGGTGTTGCTTTGGTCAAAAATGGCGTTTCAATATCCAAAAAACTATGCTTTTGCATAAAATTGCGTATCAAATGACTCACCTGCGAACGTAGTTTAATACGTTTTTGCATATTATTGCCTCTTAGGTCAAGGTAGCGATATTGTAGGCGCACTTCTTCTGATATATCATTGCTATCTAATTGGAATGGCATTGGTTTAGAAGTATTAATAACATTGATATTATTGGCATTAACCTCAATTTCACCAGTTGCTAATTTTGGATTAATGAGAGTATCTTCTCGCGCAATTACTTTGCCGCTTATTTGCAAGACAAATTCTGAACGCACTTTTTCAGCAATGGCAAACATATCAGCATTATCAGGATTAACCACGACTTGGACCATACCAGTCTTGTCTCTTAAATCCAAGAAAATAACACCACCATGGTCGCGTCTGCGATTAACCCAGCCTACTAATCGGACGGCATTGTTGATATTATTTTTATTAAGGTTTGCGCAATAATGCGTTCTCATTTTTTGCGCTTCTTATTTTTTACAGCCACATCATTTGGACTGACGATACCACCAGAAATAATTAGTTTTAAAGCATCATCAATGCTCATATCTAATTCTTTTACTTCATTTTCCGGAAGCATTATAAAAAAGCCAGAAGTAGGGTTAGGTGTTGTTGGGACATAAACATTGATAATGGGTTCTCCAATAAACTTTTCTACCTCACCGCGATAATTACCAGTTTTAAAAGCGATAGTCCATAGGTTTTTACGTGGATATTCAATAAGCAGCACTTTTTCAAAACTATTAGAAGAGGTAAGAACGGTATCTGAAATTTGTTTAATAGCATTATAAATGCTGCGAACACCAGGAATTTTGTTTAAAAAAGCATTCCAAAAATCCAATAAGCGTCGCCCAATAAAGTTGGCGGTGATTAGCCCAGTAATAAAGACAATAATAATAATAAAAATAATACCAATGCCGGGAATATTAAAGCCAAGTAAAGTATCGGGGTGATAGGCAGTAGGGACCATGCCATCTGCAAGGTCAATAAAAAATCGCACAAGCAGCACAGTTAAGCCTAGCGGTAGCCATACTATCAAGCCTGAAATAAAGTATTTACGGATATTTTTCACAATATTACCTTAAAAAACGCCATTTTACCTTATTTTTCTTCTTTTCTAAGGGTGAGCACCTCATAACCGTTCGTGGTTACCAAGATGGTGTGTTCCCATTGAGCAGAAAGGCTTCTGTCTTTGGTGGTAACTGTCCAACCATCGTGAGTAGATACATTTACTTGATAACTACCAAGGTTAATCATAGGCTCAATAGTAAAGGTCATGCCGGCTTCTAAAATAGGGCTTTGCAATTGTTGTTTAACATCGTAATAATGCAATACTTGCGGTTCTTCATGGAATGCTGTCCCTATACCGTGTCCGCAAAAATCTTGCACTACCGAGCATTGATTTTTTTTAGCATGTTTTTCAATAGCCCTACCGATTTCATTCAATCTAATGCCGGGCTTGATAGTTTTGATACCTATTTGCAAACACTCTTGCGATACGCGGCATATTTTTTGCGCCTTGATACTAGACTTACCAATAATAAACATTTTACTAGTATCACCGTGATAGCCATCTTTGATAATAGTGGTGTCAATATTGACAATATCACCATTTTTTAATTTTTTATTGCTGGGAATGCCATGACAAACAACGTGATTGACACTGGTGCAAACTGATTTTGGAAAAGGAGGTTGGCCGTAGTTCAATGGCGCTGGAATAGCGCCGATTTCATTAACAATATAGTTATGGCAAATATCATTGAGCTCTGCGGTGGTAATACCAGCCTTAACCTTGGGGGTAATCATCTCTAGCACTGAAGCTGCCAGCCTGCCTGCTGTACGCATTTTGGCAATTTCTGCCTCAGTTTTAATGGCAATACCCATTAATTATTGGTTGCGTAGAGCTTCTCTTTTTTCTAAGGCTGCTATTCTACTTTTAATTGGTGGATGTGATGACCATAGCGCTTTAATGCCTGTTTTTTTCTTCTCGCCAATACCAAAAGCTGCTAGTTGGTCTGGCAGGGCTTCAGGCTCCATTTGCCCCAATCTTCTTAAAGCAGACACCATATTATGCGTTCCTGCTAAATCAGCGCCACCAGTATCGGCGACAAACTCACGTTTTCTAGAATAATACATCACAATAACACTAGCTAAAATCGCCAGCACAATTTCAGCAACAATAACAGTTAGAAAATAACCAATGCCATAGCCACGTTCATTTTTTAGAATAACTCTATCAACAAAGTGTCCAATTATACGTGCAAAAAAGATAACAAAAGTATTCACCACGCCTTGAATAAGTGTTAGCGTCACCATATCGCCGTTGGCAACATGACTTACCTCATGTCCTAAAACCGCTTCAATCTCGCCTTCACTCATTCGCCCAAGCAAACCGCTGCTCACAGCAACTAGGGCATTATTTTTATTGGCCCCTGTTGCAAAAGCATTCATATCATTACTGGGGAAAATACCCACCTCAGGCATTTTAATACCAACTATTTTTGCTTGATTTGCAACTGTATCCAACAACCACTGCTCTTGCTGATTGCTAGGTTTGGCAATAATTTGTGTCCCCGATAGTTTTTTTGCCATCCATTTAGATATTAGAAGCGATATAAAAGCTCCACCAAAACCAAAAATAGCAGCAAAAATAAGCAAAGCATTAATATCTAAATCTACTCCATTTTCCGCTAACAAGCTATCTACCCCCAAAATTCTAAGGGTAATACTCATCACAATAATAATAGCAAAGTTAGTCGCTAAAAAATAAGTAACGCGTCTCATAAGTTTCTAAGTTAATAATTAATAGTATGTATTTTACACAAAAATTTTAACTTTGATTTTAAATTGTTGTATTCAAGATTATCAAATAGTTTTAGTGTTATGGTAACATAGCGTATAAAGTAGCAGTGCAATAACATAATTGGTTTCATTTAATTTTTTAAAGTAAAGGGCAGCATAAGTTGCATGCTAAATGGTTGTGCTTTGTGTGAAATTCAAAAACAAAATAGAAAATGGTATTAGAAGAATTTAAACAAAAATTTCAAAATTTAAAAAACCAAAAATTTACTAAATCACTTAGAAAAGGTCCAACAGGCGTTGGCTTTACTTTTGAAAAATTGCTTGGACTAAAAGAAAATAATCTTATTTTACCTGATATAAAAGGAATTGAAATAAAAGCACATAGAGACCATTCGCAAAGTATGATTACACTTTTTACTTTTAATAAACAAGCGTGGCAAACTAAACCATTAGAAGCTATTAGAAAGTATGGTAGTTATGATGTTAATGGACGCTTGGGAATGTATTATACCATATCGTTAAAACCAAATAACGCAGGATTATTTTTAGTCGCAAACAACGAAGAATTATCGGTGCAACACATTTCTGGAGAAATAATAGCAACTTGGCAATTATCAGATCTTGCTAATAGATTTATTGAAAAAATTCCTGCACTATTGTTTATATCTGCACATACAGAAGAAAGAAATGGAGATGAATATTTTTATTTTTATAGAGCACAATTAATGCGAGAAACATCTGCTGAATTATTATTTAATTTATTTATAGCAGGAAATTTATTAGTTGATTTCAGGTTACACGATAAAAACACAATGGCGAGAAACCATGGCACCGCATTTAGGGTTTTTGAAGATAAATTATCATCATTGTTTAAAAAAATAGAGGATATTTAATGAATTCAGTAAAGAGATACATTGATACAACCTGGGATTTTAGAACATCAAATACTAAAGAATATACCCATTGCTATCATAACTATCCAGCAATGATGATTCCACAAGTTGCTAATAAGCTTATTTCTGAATATGGGAAAAAATCAAAAATACTCTTTGATCCATATTGCGGAACAGGCACATCACTTGTTGAAGCTAATATGAGTGGCATTGATGCTTTTGGTGCAGATTTAAATCCGATAGCAAGATTAATTGCAAAAGTCAAAACAACAAAAATTGAATTACAAATACTGGATTCACATTTAAAAGAATTTAACGACTATTTATTTGCATTAAACTTTGGTATAAAAAAGTTAGATATTACTGAACCAAATTTTAAAAATGTTGATTTTTGGTTTAAACGAGAAACAAAGCACAAGCTTGCTAATGTAAAACAATTCATTGATAATATTCAAAATAAGAAAATTCAAAACTTCTTTTTAGTGGCCTTTAGTGAAACTGTTAGAGAAAGCAGTTTGACAAGAAATGGTGAGTTCAAATTGTATAGAATTTCACAAAAACATATAAAAAATTTCAGTCCTGATGTGTTTAAGATTATCAGTTTGAAACTTGTTAGGAATAGAAATGGGCTAAAAGATTATATTAAGAAGAACAAAAATCAAGCAAAAACTAATATCTATAATTTTAATTCATCTGAAAATATAAAAGAAATAACCAAAAACTCTATTGATATAGTTGTAACTTCTCCACCTTATGGAGACAGCAAAACAACAGTTGCCTACGGTCAATTTTCAAGATTATCTAATCAGTGGTTAAATGTAAAGAACGCTAGCCAAATTGATAATGAATTAATGGGGGGTAAAACCAAATCAATAGAAAAAACAAATATTAGCATTATTGATAAAATTATTCAAAAAATATACGAAAAAGATTGCAAAAGGGCTAAGGAAGTTTTCAGTTTTTATGTTGATTATAGTAGGTCTATTGCTAATGTAGCTAACGTAATAAGGCCTAAGGGATATGCTTGTTATGTGGTTGGCAATAGGAGGGTGAAAAATACAATTTTGCCAACGGATGAAGTAACTAAATATTTATTTGAGAAACATGGGTTTAAGCATAAAAACACATTTATTAGAAATATACCAAACAAAAGAATGCCAAGCAAAAATAGTCCTACAAATGAGATAGGTAAAAAAGCAACAACAATGAAAAATGAATATATTGTGGTTATGCAAAAGCAATAAGACTTGTAATAAATCATTCCAGCTAACCGCTAGAGCAGTGGTCGCTCCTAAATGTTATATGTGGATAGAAACTGATGCAAATTAAACCATCAATCTTTCTATGGTCATCAGGTTTAGTATTTTTAATTGTTGCTCCATACGCATTCCTATTTTATTCACTTTGGCCAATAGACCAGTTATCAATAGATAAATACGGTGTTTTTGGAGATAGCTTTGGAGTTTTAACCTCTCTATTTTCTGGTTTAGCTTTTGCCGGATTAATCATAGCCATACTCATTCAAAAACAAGAACTAGTATCGCAGCACAAAACAATGCAACAGCAAAGGTTTGAAAGCACTTTTTTTCAAATGATTGCTTTTCATAATGGAATTTTGAGAGATGTTTATTTTGTGGATAGAGGAAATCATTATAACGGGATAAAAGTTTTGCGCAAACTTCGTGATGATTTTATTGCTTTTTTGGAAACTAACACCCTAGAGTCTATAGATGATATTTCTCAAAAATTATTTGATTTTATTGAGCAGCGTATTGATATTGGCCACTATTTTAGAAATTTTTGTACTACTATTAAGTTTGTTGATGACAGTAGTGATATTCCCAATAAAAAGTCATACACTGATATTTTAAGGTCTCAGCTTTCAGGCTATGAGTTGTTTTTTATTTTTTATTATTGCGTAAGTTCAGCGGAAGTAAAACAATTTAAATCTTTAGTAGAAAAGTATAGTTTATTAAAAACACTGCCAGAAAAATTAATTCTTGACAAAAAACATAAGGAGTGGTATGACGCTAAAGCATTTAAATAGTTCATAAAAGGGTAATAACACCAGTTATTAAAGTTTTGCGTTTTGCTAGTTAGTTATTGCGAAGCTATTTGCTAATATTAAAATATCAATCACATCAAAGCTTATTGATAATCACCAACATCAGGACACTGACAAAACAAATTTTTATCACCATAAGCATCATCAACACGTTTGACAAGTGGAAAATATTGTTTGTTTTTTAGGCTTTTGAGCGGGTAAACCGCTTGTTCTCTGCTGTATGGATATTGCCAGTCTAGCACTAGTTCATCTATGGTATGTGGGGCGTTTTTTAAGGGGTTGTTGTGTTTGTCGTAGCTACCGTTTATTACTGAGTTTATTTCTTGCTTGATTTGTTTCATTGCAGCGATGAAGCGGTCAATTTCTGCTTTAGATTCGCTCTCAGTAGGTTCCACCATTAAAGTCCCAGCTACTGGAAAAGACATAGTTGGTGCATGAAAGCCGTAGTCAATTAAACGTTTGGCAATATCAACTTCGGTGATACCACTTGTGCTTTTTAGCGGACGCAAATCTAATATACACTCATGGGCGACCAAGCCTTGTTCTCCAGTGTATAAAATTGGGTAGTCGTCTGCTAATTGTTTGGCGATGTAATTAGCGTTTAGGATTGCTATTTTGCTAGCATAGGTCATACCGTCACCCCCTAAAAGTTGCATATAAGCCCAAGAAATTGGTAGGATACCAGCACTGCCAAAGTTAGCACCACTGACGGCGCCAGAATTAGTTATCAGCGGGTCGCCCGGCAGGAAATCTGCTAGGTGGGCTTTAACACCAATGGGGCCCATTCCAGGTCCGCCGCCGCCGTGGGGGATGGAGAAGGTTTTGTGTAGGTTAATATGTGATACATCTGCTCCGAATTGCCCAACTTTGGCTAGGCCGACCATAGCATTTAAGTTTGCTCCGTCTAGGTATACTTGTCCGCCGTGTTTGTGCACTAGGGCGCAAACTTCTTTAATATTTGCTTCAAACACACCAAAAGTTGAAGGATAGGTAATCATTATAGCTGCTATCTCAGCGCTATGAGATTCTAGTTTTTTTGTTAGATCGCTAATATCTATATTGCCTTTATCATCGCAGTTAACTATTTGTACCTGCATCCCAGCAAGCACGCTACTTGCTGGATTGGTGCCGTGAGCTGAGGTTGGAATTAAGCAAATTTGGCGTTTATTATCCCCCTTTGCTTGGTGGTAGTGTTTAATCGCTAATAATCCGGCAAGCTCGCCTTGACTGCCAGCATTGGGTTGTAATGAGATGGCATCATAGCCGGTAATCTCCATTAAAAACTCGGCTAATTGTTGACATAATTGTTGATAACCTTTGGTTTGTTCTTTAGGCACATAAGGATGTAGATTAGCAAAGCCGGGTAAAGAAATAGTTTGCATCTGGGTTGCGGAGTTAAGTTTCATTGTGCAAGAACCCAGCGCAATCATTGAATTATTAAGAGCAATATCTTTCTTCTCCAGTCTATTAAGATAGCGCATCATCTCGGTTTCACTACGGTAATTATGAAATACCAAATGCGTTAGGAAATCACTAGTTCTAACCAGATGTTTGCTAATACCTGTATTAGTTGTTAGTGTTAGCTTTGCATTAAATAGCTGGGCTAATTGTTCTAAGTCAGTATAGGTGGTAGTTTCATTTAAGGAGATACTAATTCTAGTCTTGTCTATTTTGCCTAAATTTAGTTGTTGTTGTTGGGCTTTTTTAAGTATCGTATCAGCATTATTAACTACAAGGGTAATAGTATCAAAAAAATTACCACTTAATACCTTAACTTTTGCCCCCTCTAGGCTTAGTTTTAATGAATTTGTATAACCTGCAATACGTCTAGAGATGCTAATTAAACCTTCTTTACCATGATAAATAGCATACGCTACTGCTATTATTGCAAGTAAAACCTGTGCGGTGCAGATGTTGCTAGTTGCTTTATCACGGCGAATATGCTGTTCTCTGGTTTGTAGCGCCATCCTTAGCGCTAGGCTTCCTTTGATATCTTTGGAAACACCAATAATGCGTCCGGGAATATGACGTTTATAATTGTCCTTAGTCGCTAAAAATGCAGCATGGGGACCGCCAAAACCTAGCGGTACGCCAAAACGTTGAGAATTACCAACCACAATATCTGCCCCCATCTCTTTTGGGGTTTTAATTATAGTTAGTGCAAGTAGATCGGTAGTAATAATATTAATTACATTTTTATCTTGTGCTTTTTTGGTAATTTTGGTGAGGTCGTCTATTTTGCCAAGAGTGTTGATTTGTGGCAAAACGCAAGCAAAAAAATCATCAAAATCAGTATTGTGCATATCATCAATTATCAATTCAATCCCTAAAGGCTTAGCACGTGTTGTAAGCACGGTAATAGTTTGCAGATGGTTATGTTTATCAACAAAAAGACGATTGGAAGAGTTTTTGCCGTTGACCCTTCTTGCAAGCATCATTGCCTCGGCAACAGCAGTAGGTTCATCTAAAAGAGAAGCATTACTAATCTCCATTCCCGTCAGGTCGGTAACCATTTGTTGAAAATTAAGCAGCATTTGCAGTCGTCCTTGCGATATTTCTGCTTGATAGGGCGTATAAGCTGTATACCAGCTTGGATTTTGAAGAATATTAAGTTTAATTACACTCGGAGTAATGCTTGGGTAATAACCTCTACCAATATAGGTTTTAAATACTTGATTTTGCTCGCTTAATTCCTTAGCATATGTTATTACCTCGTGCTCAGTTTTGCCATTGGCAATATTGAGTTCAGTATCGTCATAAATCGTGCTTGGCAGAGTTTTACTAATGAGATCATCTAGGCTTTTAACACCAATAGCAGTGAGCATAGCAGTAGTATCATTATCAGTTAAACCAATATGACGGTGTAAAAATTCGTTTTGCATATAATTTTTTAAAAAATGCACATATTTTAATGCAGTGTTTGCCCTAGCAAAATTTATTTTAATTTTTAATATGCCTTGTTAATTAAAAAATCTTATATTAATAAAAAAAATAATTTAAGTATAATGTGTAGTTGGTGCCTAGTTGCTAATGGCGATGGATTGTAAACCCCGTCAGGTTCGGAAGAAAGCAGCGGTAGCAGTTTTATCGGGTATTTGTTGCTGGGCACTTTTTGCTAAATTTTCTTATGTCTTCTAATTCTGGCGATAGTATAAGTAGTGGTGCTGCAAATTGGCAATTTAGTGGCGATATGGTTGCTAATTTTGATAAGCATATTGCTAAATCGGTGCCACTTTATGAAAATGGCCACCAATTAATTTGCGCTTTGAGTGATTTTTTCATCCAACAAGGCTCGCTTGTCTATGATGTTGGTTGTGCGACCGGAGCGCTTTTACAAAAACTTAGCAAATATAATATCCATAAAAAAGCGCAATTTATTGGTATTGATATTGCTAGTGATATGATTACTTATGCTAATAAAAGCAATAAGTTTAACAATATTGACTTTATTTGTGCAGATGCTCTGACAACTAAATTTAATTTAGCAAATATGATTATTTGCTACTACACTGTGCAATTTATTCCTCCCGCTGTGCGTCAATTACTCATAAATAAATTATATCAAGCTCTTAACTGGGGTGGCGCTTTGATTTTGTTTGATAAAATGCGCGCTCCAGATGCGAGATTTCAGGATATATTTAGTGCGCTTTATACAGATTATAAATTGCAACGAGGTTATCAAGCAGAAGAGATTATTAATAAAAGTCGCAGTCTAAAAGGTGTGCTGGAACCTTTTTCCACTCAAGGCAATATTGATTTATTAAAACGCGCTGGTTTTGTTGATTTTGTCAGTATTCAAAAATATTTGGCATTTGAAGGCATATTAGCAATTAAATAATTACTGTTTGTGCACACTCACCCCTTGTTTATAACGTAGGTCAATAACTAAATGGTCAATAGTTTTGTATTTTTCCACTAAGTTTGGATAAATGCGATTAAATTTTCTAAGACGTTCTATTTGTTTGTCATAACCTAGTTTTAATAAAGTGTTATTATTAATATTTATCTCGCTTACTTGGTCGTATTTAATCAATTTAATAATAAAGTGCTCGCCAAGTGTTTTTTGGTAATTTTTATAAGCATCGTAAATCGCCTTAGCATTGTTTTTATTGCCAATTGCAAGCACAATATTGCTTTTTAAAGTCCAACTTGGGCTAAAAGCTTCACCATTTTCATCAATATAGGATTTTTGATTAAGTCGTAGCGCAATTTGTCTAGTTTTAATATGGATATGTAGTCTATTCCAAAATGGTCGGCTAATAATTACTGTTTTAACCCAAGCATTTTTTAAAATGGTGTTTTTGATTTTATAAGTATCAGCATCGGCATAATATTTTGGTAGCAAAGCATCTACCTGTTTTTTAATATGCCTAAGACTTGGAGCTGGTATTTGTCCTTTAATATCATAGTGCAATTGGTTAAATTTAGGTAAGCGCTGTTTGATTATGTCAGTGCCAAAAAATGCCAGTAGCGTTAACATTAAGCCTAGAAGTAAATACAAAATAATTTTGCTATTAATTTGCCACCACTGTTTATATTGTGGTTTTAATTTAGCTCTCTTGGACCTTAATATCATTATTTGTATTTTTTAATTTTAGTCAAAATGCCACGCATAATTGCTACCTCATCTTTATAAAGTTGCGTGCGATTAAAAATATTACGCAATCGTCTGATTATGAGTTTATCAGGACGATGATAGTTGGTATAACCAATGCTCTTTAGCACTTGGTCTAAGTGGCGGTAAAAATGTTGTAATTCTTTGTTAGTGGGGAGTGTTTCTATGCTTTTATTGTTGGCGCTGGTAGCATCGTCCCTAACTTTTAAATATAATTGATAGCTAAAAATTTGCACCGCTTGGGCTAAATTAAGAGATGGATAATCGGCATTAGACGGGATAGTCATCAGTATTTGACACAAATCTAATTCATCATTGCTTAAACCTGAGGTTTCAGAGCCAAATACTATGGCTATTTTTTGTTTTTTTGAGTCTTTATTAACTGTTTTGATAATAGTATTACAAACATTTACCACATCAGTTTGTTGCCACTTTATATTACGTTTTCTAAGTGAGGTACCGATGGTTAGTTGGCAATCCGCTACCGCTTCTGCTAAAGATTTACAAACCCTTGCTTTTGCCAATATATCATCAGCGTTACTTGCTCTAGCAGTGGCGGCGGCGCTAGGGTAATTTTGCGGGTTTACCAAATATAAATTACTAAGAGCCATATTCTTCATAGCTCGCGCCGCAGCGCCGATATTACCAGCTTCGGTGGTATTAACCATCACTATACGAATGGTGTCAAAGGTATAATTTAGGTTTTTGTTCATACTATTGTTTATGCATCCGACTTTAAAAATTGCTATTAGCGCTGCTAAAAATGCAGGTAAAGTTATTTTACGGCATCACAATCAAATTGACAGGCTAACTATTGTGAGCAAAGCCGCTTATGATTTTGTCTCTGAGGCAGATAGGTATGCAGAACAAGCTATTATAGATGAAATTAGAAAATATTTTCCCAAGCATAGTATTTTGGGCGAAGAATTGGGTGAATTAGTTGGAGATAAAGATTTGCAGTGGGTTATTGACCCGCTGGACGGCACTACTAATTTTTTACACGGTTTCCCGCAATATGCTATCTCCATCGCCTTACTTGATAAAGGAGTTATTACTTATGGTGTAGTATTTGACCCTTTTAAAGATGAGCTTTGGTATGCTAGTAAGGGTGGTGGGGCGTTTTTAAACTCAAAACGTATTCGTGTTAGTAAAACCAAAAATATGGCACATACCTTAATTGGCACTGGTTTTCCTTTCAAGCAACCCGAGCACTTAGATACTTATCTTGCTATGTTCAAAGCCATTCATCCCTTAACCTCAGGTATCCGTCGCGCCGGTTCTGCTGCCCTAGATTTAGCCTACTTGGCTAGTGGGCGTTTAGATGGTTTTTGGGAGATTGGCTTAAATAAGTGGGATATTGCAGCAGGTGTGCTACTTATTCAGGAAGCTGGCGGTTTTATTAGTGATTTTGACGGTGGCAAGGGCTATTTAGAAAGCGGCAACGTGGTAGCTGGTAATCCTTCAGTTTATGCCGTCCTATTTAAGACTATTCAGCCATATATTGCTAAAATTTAACACGAATTGGTTTGGTAATATATGTGTAATAAAAAGTGATACAACAACATTATAGTTTTATATTTACTTGTAGTAAAATACTATTTATTGATTATCAAAAATAACCTTTTTATCTACAAAATCTGCCCTAATTTTGCTATTGGGCGTAAATTCACCAGCTAAAATCCTCTCAGATAGCGGGTTTTCCAACAATTGTTGGATAACGCGTTTTAGAATTCTAGCGCCATAGATGGGGTTATAGCCTTGCTTGACTATTTCAGCCATTAGTCTATCACTAATATTTAGGTTTAAATTTATCTCTGCTAATTTTGCTGATAAACGTTTTATTTGCAGTTCGGCTATGCTTTTAATTTGTGCCTCTGTGAGTGGTTCAAAGGTGATAATTTCATCAATACGATTGATAAACTCGGGGCGGAAATGCTGATGAACGATTTGCATTAATTCTTCTTTAATATCTTGTCCTAATTTATCTTGAATTAGTTGAGACCCTAAGTTGGAGGTCATAATAATTACTGTATTTTTAAAATCAACTACCCGACCTTGACTATCGCTTAGGCGGCCATCATCTAGGACTTGTAATAAAATGTTAAACACATCAGGATGAGCTTTTTCTATCTCATCAAGTAGGATAATAGAATAAGGCTTGCGGCGCACAGCTTCGGTTAATGCACCACCCTGTTCATAACCAACATAGCCCGGTGGAGCGCCAATGAGTTTAGATATTGAATGCCGTTCCATAAACTCGCTCATATCAAGGCGGATGATGGCATCTTTGGTGTCAAATAAAAATTCTGCTAAAGTTTTAGTGAGTTCGGTTTTACCAACGCCGCTAGGACCTAAAAATAAAAATGAACCATCGGGTCTAAATTCATCAGCAAGGCCCGCCCGCGCTCTGCGAATAGCATTGGCAAGTTTGCTCACAGCTTCATCTTGACCAACTAAGTTTTGATGAATAATGGTTTCCATATTCACCAATCTATCCTTTTGCCCGCTTTGCATTTTTTCTATCGGTATTCCTGTTGCTTTAGATATAATTTTGCTAATATCATCCTCTGTTACCTGAGTGCGAATAAGGCTTGGTTTTTTCTGTGATTTATCATTATTTTCTATTTCTGCAATTTGACGTTCTAGCCCTGGAATAATGCCATATTGAATTTTTGAAGCCTTGTCGTATTGCCCGTCTCTGGTGGTAGTTTCTAAGTCTAGTCGCGCCTGTTCTAGTTGTTCTTTTAGGTGTTGAGACCCTTGTAGTTGGGCTTTTTCTTTACGTAATAATTCATCTAAGTCAGCGTATTGCTTCTCTAAATTAGCTATATTTTTTTCCAAGTCGGCAAGACGCGCTTTTGACGCTTTATCACGTTCTTTTTTAAGCGCAACTTTTTCAATTTTAAGCTGGACTAATTTACGGTTGAGAATGTCCATTACCTCTGGTTTAGATTCAATCTCCATTCTTAATTGCGAAGCTGCTTCATCAATTAAATCAATGGCTTTATCAGGTAATTGCCTATCAGTAATATAACGTTTTGAAAGAGTTGCTGCAGCGATAATGGCTGGATCTGTAATCTCAATGCCGTGGTGGAGTTCATAACGTTCCTTCAAGCCGCGCAAAATAGCGATGGTATCCTCTAAAGATGGTTCATCAATTAGCACTTTTTGAAATCTTCTCTCTAAGGCTGAGTCTTTTTCAATATACTCTCGGTATTCATTTAAGGTTGTTGCCCCTAAGCAGTGTAAATCACCGCGGGCTAAAGCTGGTTTTAGCATATTACCAGCATCCATTGCTCCCTCAGTTTTACCAGCGCCTACCATAGTGTGCAGTTCGTCAATAAATAATATTACCTGTCCTTGCTCGGCTTCTAGTTCTTTTAGCACTGCTTTTAGCCGTTGTTCAAACTCACCACGATATTTTGCCCCTGCCAAAAGCGCTGCCATATCAAGCGCTAGTACACGTTTATTTTTTAAACCTTCTGGCACTTCGCTATTGACAATGCGTTGTGCTAAACCTTCTACAATTGCAGTTTTGCCCACTCCCGGCTCGCCGATTAATACCGGATTATTTTTGGTGCGTCTAGCGAGGACTTGAATGGCGCGGCGAATCTCGCTATCGCGCCCAATAACTGGGTCTAGCTTGCCATCTTTGGCACGTTCGGTTAAATCAAGTGTGTATTTCTTCAAAGATTCGCGACTACTTTCTGCACTTTCTTCGTTTACGGTCTGTCCTCCTCGTAATTGCTGAATTTGGCTTTGTAATTGGCTTTTATTAACCCCTTGTTGTTTTAGAATTTTACCAATGTTATGATTGCTATCAACTAGTGCTAGTAAAAAGGTTTCGGTGGCAATATAACTGTCCCCTAAACTTTTAGCAATTTTTTCACATTGGTTAAGTAGCATTGCTAAATCACGGCTAATACCAATATCACCAGTCGGCTCACTAATAGTTGCAATTTTGTCCAATTCTTCTTTAACTGATTGTTTGAGTGCATTAATATTAGCGCCTACTTTTTTCAAAAGAACACCAGCACTACTATTGTTATCATCTAACATTACAAAAAGTAGATGAGAGGTATCAATAGTAGTATGATTACGTTGGTTTGCCAGTGATTGAGCATTTGCTAAATCCTGCTTAAATTGTGAGGTAAGTTTTTCAATATTCATTATAAAATTTATAAGTTATATTCACTGGAATAATTGGGGATAATTTTATGATATACAAGCAGAACAATAATCATTTGGGTCGATTTTTCAATTAAAATACGACCCAGCAGAGTTTAATAAATTTAACTTTAATATGGAGAAGGGATAAAAAATCTATCAATTACTTTATTTTTAACATTTTCTGTATCATCAGCCCCCAATTGCCCAGCTATTAAAGGACTCTGTCCACCTCCATCATTTTAAATAGATAAATATAAGGATATGATTAATGTTGTTTTGTTTAGACCAGAAATACCTCCAAACACTGGCAATATTATGCGACTTTGCGCTAATATAGGTGCTAAGTTGCACTTGATAAAGCCGTATGGATTTGATTTAACAGAGAAAAGTTTAAGGCGGGCGGGATTGGATTACAAGCATTTAATGATAACTAATGAATATGATAATTTTGCTGATTTTTTAGCCAAAACCAAAGTCACTAACCAGTGTTTATTTTGCGCAACTACCAAAACTAAAACTCTTTATAGCGAGGTTAATTATCAATTGGGCGATTATTTGTTATTTGGTTCAGAAACCAAAGGATTGCCTGCTAAAATTAGAGAAAAATACTTTTGTATTACTTTGCCAATGGTAGCAAATTCAAGAAGTATAAACTTATCTAATGCGGTTGCTATTATTACTTATGAAGCGTGGCGACAGCTAAATTTTATTTATCAATGAAATGTTTTATACAATTGTATGATGAATTTTGATGTAATTACTCTCTTCCCCGCTATGTTTGATGCTATTAAGCAAGAGGGAATTATTGCTCGGGCGATGGAGAAAAATATTATTCGTATGCGTTTATGGCAATTACGTGATTTTAGTGATAATAAATATCGTTGTATAGATGATAAGCCTTATGGCGGCGGGGCGGGAATGGTAATGCAAGTCAAGCCAATTCGTATTTGTATCAATAATATCAAAGCCAAACAAAGCGATACCAAGGTTATTTATCTATCACCACAAGGCAAGCCTTTAACACAAAAATTAGTCCAAGATCTAGCTAAATTATCCGCCATCACTTTATTGTGCGGACGTTATCAAGGAGTAGATGAACGTGTGATTGAACGTGATATAGATTTGGAAGTTTCATTAGGCGATTTTATTCTTAGTGGTGGTGAAATTGCAGCAATGGCACTTATTGATAGTATCGGCAGGCAACTACCAGATGTGCTTGGTAATGAAGATTCTAAATGTGAGAGTTTTAGCAATAATTTACTTTCACCACCACTTTATACAAGACCTCAGATAATTGATGGGCAACAGGTTCCAAAAGTATTATTAAGTGGCGATGCTAAAAAAATCAGCGCTTATAATCAACAGCAATCCCTAAAAAATACTCAAAAAAAACGTCCGAAAATGGTCAATTTTAATATTGAAAACTAGCGGTTAAGATTTATGAAAAATTAATAAAATGATTTTTCACCTTTGGGTCTGGTTTTAAAACGTTTATGAATCCAAAGATATTGTTCTGGACATTTGCGCACTTGAGTTTCCAAAATTGCGTTAGTTTTGCTAGCATCAAGTGCCTTATTGCTACTGGGGTAGTTTTTCAGTGCTGGGGATAATTCGCAAATATAGCGATTATTTTTTTGATAAAACAAAATTGGCAGCACTTGGGCATCTGTTAATTGGGCTAATTTTGCGGTGGATAGCGCTGTTGCTGTAGAGATATTAAAAAAAGGCGCAAAAACACTTTTTTTGATTCCTAAATCTTGGTCTGGTGCATACCAAAGAGGGGCGCCAGATTTCAAAGTTTTAATCATTGTTGCAGAAGACTTAATTGAAACCATTTTGGCATTTACTTGATTGTTATTTTTACGCATTTTGTCGTCAAATAAGAGGTTGTTTTGCGGGCGAAAACTAAAAGTGATATTTGGGTAATTAACAACAATACTATTGGTAAAAATCATTGAGGTGAAATGCCCAGCTAGCAGAATAATTGGTTTTTGCTTCAAAAACGCTGCTTCTAAATGCTTACCCCCTTTAATATCACAAATTTTTTGGATACGTTTTTTGGATAAATAAAAACTATTACTAGTGGCAATAATACCAGCGCCTAATGCTTTAAAATGTTGCACTAATAACCTTTTTCTTTCTAATTTAGTTTTATTAGCAAAACATAAACTAATGTTAATACTTGCTATTCTTTTACGTTTTTTAGCAATATGATAAAATAAAAAACCAAAAAAGTTTGCCAGTAGTCTTTGTATTCTAAATGGCATTTTTGCCAATAACCACATCAAAAATAATAAGACCCAAGTAGGGTAAAATTTTGGATGTTGGAATTTTGTTACCATCCTATTATTATGCCCTATATTAATAAAGATTTTATTGAGGAACTAAAAAATAACGCTGACATTGTAGCGGTAATTGGTAAACGCATAGCGCTTAAAAAATCGGGAGCGAATTATCTAGCTTGTTGTCCATTTCATCAAGAAAAAACACCATCTTTTTCGGTGAGTTCTACTAAACAATTATTTAAGTGTTTTGGCTGTGATGTTGGTGGTGGTGTGCTGCAATTTATCCAGCAATATGACCATCTTGACTTTGCCCAAAGTGTGGAACAATTAGCATCAGATATGGGTATTGCGGTGATTTATGACAAAAGTGGTAATACTAATAATGCCCAATTAAGCGCAGAATTAAAAAGGCAAAAACAACTATTATTTGAGGTTGCCAGTTATTATGAGCGCCAATTACGAACCCACCCTCTTAAAAATGGAGCAATTGATTATATTAAATCCAGAAAAATTAGTGGCGAGGTTGCAAAGAGGTTTGCACTTGGTTTTGCGCCACCTAATAGTAATGATTTGCTCACTAAATTTAGTCAAACACAATTACAAGATTTACTAGAACTTGGGGTTTTTGGTATAGATGAGAAAAAACCAAACCATTATTATGCGCGTCTTAGAAATCGCATTGTTTTTCCTATTCATAATAATAAAACAGAAATTATTGGCTTTGGCGGGCGGGCGTTATCAGCGCGAGTAAAACCTAAGTATTGGAATTCTCCAGAGAGTAAAATTTTCATTAAAAACAAAGAATTATATGGGCTATACCATGCCAGAGAATACAGTAAAAATATTGAACATATTTTGGTAGTTGAGGGTTATATGGATGTTATCAGTTTGCATCAAAACGGCATTACCAACGTGGTTGCCACTTTGGGAACTGCAACTTCTACCGTCCACCTAAGCGCTATATCGCGCATATCAAAAGTAATTATTTTTTGTTTTGATGGTGATAATGCTGGTAAAAAAGCTGCTTGGCGCGCGTTGGAAATTGCTTTGCCTTGGCTTAAAAAAGGAGTGCAATTGCGTTTTTTATTTTTGCCAGATGGCGATGACCCTGATTCATTGGTGCAAAAAATTGGCAAAAACAAATTCAACCAACTTATTGATAAATCGCTATCATTTTCTAATTATTTTTTCTCACACTTACAATCTCAGCTTAAGTTTAATACCTTAGAGGGCAAAACTGAGTTTGTGGAACTAGCAATTGAATACTTAGCTAAGATGAATTATGATTTGTATCGCCATACACTTATTGACGAACTAGTAAAATTGAGCTCGCGTCCTTTGGACCAAATTCAGCAATTACTAAATCAAGCCCGAGCTAAGCTCAGTCAAAGTAATTATATAGAACCTGATACTACTGATGATTATGCCAATTTTGGTATTGATGCTCATCATACCAGTATTGCCTCTACTACCAATACCACAAGTACAGAACAACTAACTAAGCCATTATTAATAGCTATACATATGTTGCTACACTATCCTGATATCGCCAAGGAGAAATCCCTTAATAATGATACTGAGAAAATCATTAAAGACTATCACCTAGGCAGTGTGTTGTTAGATATTATCCATAGCATTCAATTACTAGACGACTTGAATAAATTTAATAATAATGATTTAATTGCGCCTTTTAAAGATAAAAGTTATTTTGTCCAACTACAAACTTGTGTAGATACAACACCTATTGAAACCGACGCTAAGACGCGTTTTTTTGATAGTATTAACGCTATGGAGATTGAGCAAATTAAGCTAAAAATTAATCAATTACAACCGCTGCTGACAAATTCAAAGCAAGCGGCAGCCACCATGCAGCAATTATTTATTCGCTTAAGGACAATTAAAAGCGCTTTGCCAATTAAAAAATAGAGTATAATCTGCTATTTTTGCTTAAATTCTTAAATTTATGTTACCTAATGCTACTAAGGTGAAAATTATCAACCAGTATCAATTAAAAAAAGGTGATACTGGTTCATCTGTTGTTCAAATTGCATTGCTAACAAGCCGTATTAGCGGCTTAACTGAGCATTTTAAAACTCACAAAAAAGATCACCATTCAAGGCGCGGTTTGTTAGAGTTAGTCAGCAGGCGCAGGAAATTATTGGCTTATTTGAAGAAAAAAGACATTAATCGTTATGCGGGATTAATTAAGAAATTAGGCCTTAGAAAGTAGAATATTTTTTAAAATTAATAGGGCGTGTGTTATGGAACTCGCTTTGGTTTATCAACAAATTGATGAGTTAATACAACGTGTAGAAGCATTAAAATTACAGCTTAGTTTTGCCGATAAACAACAAAAGTTAATACAAACTAAAACGCAATTAGCACAGCCTGATATTTGGCAGCATCCACAAAAAGCACAAATGCTTGGTCAGCAAAAAGTAGTTTTAACACAGCTTTGTAATACATTTATTCAGCTAGATAGTATTTTAGTTAATGCTAGAGATTTATTAACCTTAGCGGCTGAAGAAAATGACCAAAAAGCTACTCAATCTGTTATTGATGATGTTGACCAATGTGAAAAAACTATTGCTAAGTTAGAGTTTGAAAGTATGTTCAGCGGTAAGTTAGATATTAATGATGCTTACCTAGATATTCAATCTGGTTCTGGTGGGACTGAGGCGCAAGACTGGACGGAGATGTTATTAAGAATGTATCTACGTTTTATTGAAGCCCACAAGTTTAAAGCTACAATAATGGAATTATCACAAGGTGAAGTTGCCGGTATTAAGTCAGTGACTATCCATATTAAGGGTGTTTATGCTTTTGGCTGGTTGCGCACTGAAACCGGTATCCATCGCTTGGTGCGTAAATCACCTTTTAATGCTGGTGGCAAAAGGCATACTTCATTTGCTTCGGTTTTTGTATCACCTGAGGTTGATGATAATATAAATATTGAGATAAATCCAGCTGATTTAAGGATTGATACTTATCGCGCTAGTGGCGCTGGTGGACAACATGTTAATAAAACCGACTCCGCAGTGCGCATCACTCACCTACCGACTAATACGGTGGTGCAGTGTCAAGATGGCAGAAGTCAGCACAATAATAAAGACAGAGCCATGAAACAATTACGTTCTAAACTCTATGAGTTGGAATTACAAAAACGTGAGTTAGAAAAACAAGGCTTAGAAGCATCTAAGTCTGATATTGGTTGGGGTCGGCAAATTCGCTCTTATGTGCTTGATGATAGTCGTATTAAGGATTTACGCACCGGTGTTGAGTCAAGAAATACCAGTGCTGTGCTGGACGGCAATTTGGATAAATTCATAGAGGCTAGTTTAAAATCAGGCTATTAAATGCTTAATTTATGGGATAATTGGCGTTATTTTTAACCGTGTTGCAATAACATATTTAGTAAGGATAGATAGTGAATATTATTAAAAAAACATTTCAATTTGGCGACCATGCTATTAATTTAGAAACAGGTAGAATTGCTAGGCAAGCAACCGCCGCTGTGCTAGCAAGTACAGGTAAAACACAAGTTTTGGTAACTGTGGTTGCTAAAAAAGAAACCGACCCTAATAAGGACTTTTTTCCACTATCGGTTGATTATATTGAAAAAAGTTATGCCGCTGGTAAAATTCCCGGCGGTTATTTAAAACGCGAAGGGCGTCCCAGTGAAAAAGAAGTACTCACTTCTCGTTTAATTGACCGTCCTGTTCGTCCTTTATTTGCCGATGGTTATATGAGTGAAGTCCAAATTGTTTGCACTGTTATTTCAGCAGATAATAATACCGACCCAGATATTTTGGCAATGCTTGGTGCTTCTGCTGCTCTTAGTATTTCTGGGCTACCTTTTAATGGACCAATCGCGGCTGCCCGAGTTGGTTATTGGGAGGGTAAATATCACTTAAATCCAAGCTATCGGCAGTTGGAAAATTCACAACTAGATATGGTGGTTGCTGGGACGCGAGAAGCGGTGCTTATGGTAGAATCAGAAGCTAAGCAACTAAGTGAAGAGATAATGCTAGGTTCTGTAATGTTTGCTCATAATGCTTTTAGCTCTGTTATTGATGCTATCTCTGAGTTTGCAGCCAGTGTTAATATCCCGCAGTTAGAATGGCAAGCAACCACCATTGATGATAAGGTCTATCAACAATTAACTAAAAAGTTTAGTAAAGACCTGACTGAGGCTTATCAAATTAGCGAAAAGGTGGCGCGTTATGATGCAATTGCTGATATTAAAGATAAAGTAGAGGCGCAGTTTGTTGATGAAGAGGCTGAGATTGATGCCAAAGCGGTGCTAACTTTGATGAAAAAGTTAGAAAAAACTATTGTTCGTAGCCGCATTTTAGCTGGTGAGAAACGTATTGATGGTCGCGATACCGATAGCGTACGCGCTCTTGATATTCAAACCAGTGTGCTAAGTAGTGCTCATGGTTCTGCCTTATTTACTCGCGGAGAAACTCAAGCGCTGGTGGCAACCACCCTAGGGACTAAACGTGATGCCCAATTGTTAGAGACGCTCAATAATAATAATAGAGTAGAAGATTATTTTTTGATGCACTACAACTTTCCTCCTTATTGTGTTGGTGAAACTGGTATGCTAGGGGCGGTAAAACGTCGTGAAATTGGTCACGGTCGCCTTGCTCGGCGCGGCATTGCTGCTTGTTTGCCTAGCATTGAAGATTATCCTTATACTATTAGGGTTGTTAGTGAAATTACTGAGTCTAACGGTTCAAGTTCAATGGCTAGTGTTTGTGGTGCTAGTTTGTCGTTAATGGATGCTGGTGTGCCACTGAAATCCCCAGTAGCAGGTATTGCTATGGGGTTGGTCAAAGACGAGGATAGTGATAATTTTCAAGTGCTTACTGATATTTTAGGTGATGAGGACCATTTGGGTGATATGGATTTTAAAGTTGCTGGGACTAGTGATGGTATTAATGCTTTGCAAATGGATATTAAAATTAGTGGCATTACCGAACAAATTATCCAAATTGCCCTGCAAAAAGCTAAAAAAGCGCGGCTATATATTCTAGGAGAGATGAATAAAGTTATTCATGAACCTAATAAAAACAATGATAATATTCCTAAAAGCCAAGTCATTCAAATTGATAAAGATAAAATTCGCGACCTAATTGGCAAAGGTGGTGAAACTATTAAAGGTATTATTGCTAAAAGTGGCGCTAGTATTGATGTTAACGATGAGGGCGAGGTAACTATTTTTGCTAATAGTGAGCATAATTTTAACATCGCATTACAAATGGTCAAAGACACTACTGCCAGTCCTGAAGTGGGTAAGGTTTATCGTGGCGTGATTTCTAAAATTGTGGATTTTGGCGCCTTTATTACCATTATGCCTAATCAAGATGGCTTATTACACATCTCTGAAATTGACCACCAAAGAATTGCCAAAGTCAGCGACCATTTAGCAGAGGGTGAGGAAATTGAAGTAAAGGTAATAGGTGTTGATAGAAGTGGCAAAATTAAACTATCACGCAAAGTATTATTAAATCAAGGTAATTCTTAATGCGCTTTATAATGATGTTTTTATTAAATCAATATAACTTTGATAGCGCTTATGGTTGATATGCTTTGCATAAACCGCGCTTTTAACGGCGCAGTTTGGTTCATCTAAGTGGACACAGTTGCGGAATTTACAGTGTTTGCCTTTGGCATTAATCTCAATAAAACCTTTTTCTATTTGGTTTGGCTTGAGGTTTGTTAACCCAAATTCTCGCATTCCCGGCGAGTCAATAATTTGGCCATATTTGCTATGGTAAAGTGTGGTGTTGGTAGTTGTGTGTTTGCCTTTATTATCTTTATCCAGTGGATTGGTTTTTAGTTTTAGTCTCGGCACTAAGTAATTGCTGATACTAGTTTTACCAACTCCAGATTGACCAAGTAATATATAACGTTTATTGCTCAGGTTTTTTGATAAATTCTCTAAGTTAATTTTTTTAGCAATGCTAATAAAATAGGTGTTATAACCTAAATTAGTATAAGTTTTGAAATCTTGTTTTAATTGTTTAGCATCCTTTATTAAATCAATCTTATTGACCATAATCTTAACAGGAATATTCATCATCCTTGCAATTACCAAATAGCGGTCAATTAATTGAAATTGGTAGTGTGGCTTCAGCGCTACCACTAATATTAAGTAATCTAAATTACTGGCAACGGCTTTGTGATTACGCGTGAGTAGATTTTTACGTTTGTTTAGTTTGGTAATAATATATTTGCCGCTTAATTGTTCTACTATAACCACATCACCAGCTACTAAAGCAGGCACGCTTTTACGTTTATTAACAGCAAAAATATCTCTGCCATTTATTTTAATATCAGTAGTATTCTTATGTCCTGCAATTACCAGTGCTTGCAAAATACTTAACTATTTAACTGGAAAATGATAGTAAAGCTTGTTAAGGTATTTAGTCATCCCTACTTCTTCTTCGGGAAACCATTCTATATTAAATCTTTGCACGCAGCGACTAACTTGACCACCAATTTGGGCATAAGTTTTCATCTTACGGGTATCGCTGGTATAGAACTCTCCATCATGAACAACAAAATGGCAAGCCACGCAAGATTCGTCGTGTAAATCCTTCCATTGGCTATCATCTGCAACAGCAAATATCACAAGTGATATTAGTAGCAAAAAATTTATAATTTTCATCACTCCTCCTTTTTCAGATGGCTAATTCTTAAACTGGCGCTAGGATGGGTATCATAAAATAACGAATAATAACTATCTGGTGTCAATGTGCTAGCATTATCTCGGTATAAGCCAACCAGCGCAAGGATTAAATCATCAGCATTGGTATGCTTAGCGGCAAAAGCATCTGCTTGATATTCGTGCTTTCTTGATAGGGAATTTTGTAGCGGCTGGATAAAAAAGCTAAATACTGGGCTAATGAGTAAGAATAAAATCAGCGCTAGATAATTAGTGTAGGTATCAACGCCTAAACCTTGATAAAACCAATGTTGGTCAATCAAATAACCCAAAATAGCCAGCGCTACTAGCATAATAATAAAAGCCCCTATCATTTGTTTTTTGATGTGTTTGTGGGCGAAGTGTCCAAGCTCGTGTCCTAGCACTGCTAATATTTCATTGTCTGATAAGCCTTTTAGCAAAGTATCAAAAAATACAATGCGTTTTTGCTTGCCAAGCCCAGTGAAATAAGCATTACCATGACTACTGCGCTTTGAACCATCCATTACAAAAATACCATTGCTACTAAAGCCAGTTTTGGCTAGCAGGTTGGTGATTTTAGTAGTTAACCCCTTATTATCAAGAGCTTTAAATTTATTAAATAATGGTGCAATATAGTTTGGATAGACCCACATCATAAGCATTGACACCCCAACCAAAACCAACCATACAAAGAACCACCACCAACCACCGCTGACATTCATTAAATATAATATCAAATACACAAGTGGCAGCGCTATTAACACCCCTAGTAATAAACCTTTTACCATATCGCTTAAAAATATCTTTTTGGTGCTGTTGTTAAAACCAAATTTTTCTTCCAGCACAAATGTTTTATAAAAACTAAGCGGGATTTCAATTAAATAGTTAATAAAAATAAAACTCAGCATAAATACAACACCTAACCAGATAGGCCCTAATCCAAATTGGACTAAAAACTTATCTAGTAAATCCAAACCACCCCCTAAGGTCCACAGCAGTAAAATTGCTATACCAAAAATAGTTTGTTTTAATGAGAAGCCCAATTTAGCCTTAGTGTAATTGCCTGCTTTTTGATGCTGTTGTAAGGATATTTTTTTACTAAATTGTTTAGGAACTTGCCCAAAAGATTTATTAATTGCCCTAATTTGACGCATGTGCAAGTAGTAACTAAGCCCAACATAGGCAACAATAGCAAATAAAAAAATCGCGGTAAATAGCACACTCATTTTAAAATCCTCACCTACTCAATAGTAATACTGGGGAATTTAGCTATTGCCTTGTCTTGTTGGCTAAGTTTCGCTGCCAGTTTGCGCGCTATTTCGCGATAGATTTCAGCGCTGCGACTATTAGGGGACTTGGCAACTGTTGGATTACCTTCATCAGTATCAGTGCGAATATCTGTTTCTAAGGGTAAAGACCCTAAGAAATTTACCTCCGCTTCTTCTGCCATTTTTTTGCCACCACCAGTGCCAAAAATAGGTTCTTCATTACCACATTTAGAACATATATGCAGACTCATATTCTCCACTATGCCCAAAATTGGCACATTGACTTTTTCAAACATTTTCAAACCTTTTTTAGCATCAAGTAGGGCAATATCTTGGGGAGTAGTAACAATAACAGCCCCACTTACTGGAATTTTCTGTGAAAGAGTGAGTTGAGTATCACCAGTCCCGGGCGGTAAGTCAATAACCATATAATCTACACCCCGCCACAGCGTATCTCTTAGCATTTGTTCTAAGGCTTGAGTTACCATTGGTCCTCGCCAAATCATTGGTGATTCTTCACCTACCAAATAGCCAATAGACATACTTTGCATTCTATGACCTAGCACTGGTAGTAATTTGCCTTCTGCGGTGCTCTCAGGTTTACGTTTATGCACACCAAGCATTCGTGGCTGGCTGGGACCATAAATATCAGCATCCAAAATCGCTACTTTTGCTCCCTCAGCTTGTAGGCCAAGGGCAATATTAACCGCAGTAGTTGATTTGCCAACGCCGCCTTTACCTGATGCAACAGCAATTATATTTTTTACCTCATTTATTGGATTAACACCTTTTTGGACGCTATAGGGGACAATTTTGGTTTTAATATTAACACTAGCATTAAGGTCAGCATTAGCTAGGGCTTTATTGATATCATCGCTTAATTGCTGATGATAACTTTTAGCAGGATAGTCAAACTCAATATCAACATCTACTTTATTACCACTAATATTAATATTTTTAACTAATTTAGCCTCAACAATGTCTAAGTTGGTGTGTTTATCAAAAACTTCGGTTAAAATTTGTTCTACTTGCTGATTATTCATAGCGCTTAAATTTAATGGGAAAATAACATTGTATTTTATCATTACCACCCATAAATTAATCTTAATTTTTGCTAAAGATACATTATTTTAATTTTTCTAAATAGCATTTTTTATGGCTAACAGCCTTGTTAGGATTATGATAAAATCGCCAGTTTTTATAAACTTTTAATGCCTACGAGCACAAAGCGTCAAATTTTAGTAACCGCAGCTCTTCCCTATGCCAATGGTGAAATTCATTTAGGACATTTACTAGAATATATCCAAGCCGATATTTGGGTGCGGTTTATGCGCGCAATGGATTGTGAGTGTCATTTTGTTTGTGCTGATGATGCCCACGGTAGTGCAATTATGCTAAAAGCTGAAGAATTAGGCACTACCCCTGAGGCATTGATTGAGAGAGTTAATTTGCAGCACCGTCAAGATTTTGCTGATTTTTGTATTGATTTTAGTCATTATCATTCCACCCATAGTGCTGAAAATCAGGCAATCTCTAATGATATTTACCAAAAGTTAAACAGCAAAGGTTATATTAAAAAACGCACTATATCTCAGGCTTTTGATAAAGAAAAAGGCTTATTTTTAGCCGATAGATTTATAAAAGGTGAGTGCCCAAAATGTGGAGTTGCTGACCAATATGGTGATAATTGCGAGGCTTGCGGCGCTACTTATAGCGCTTTAGAGCTTAAAAATTCTTATTCAGTTTTATCAGGTAGTACGCCTATTACCAAAAAGTCTGAGCATTATTTTTTTGATTTAGCCCAATTTGAAAAAACCTTAAAAAAATGGACTAAGGTTGGCAGTCTACAAACCCAAATGAGTAATAAATTGGACGAGTGGTTTGCAAATGGCTTAAAAGACTGGGATATCTCTCGTGATGCTCCTTACTTTGGCTTTGAAATTCCAGGGCATAAAGGTAAATATTTTTATGTATGGCTAGATGCGCCTATTGGTTATTTAGCCAGTTTTAAAAAACTTTGTCAACTAAAAAATATTGATTTTGATAGTTATTGGAATAGCAATAGCAAGGCTGAGGTATTTCATTTTATTGGCAAGGATATTCTCTACTTTCACGCCCTATTTTGGCCCGCTATGCTAATGGGGGCGGGCTATCGCCCCCCTAGCGGTATTTTTGCTCATGGGTTTTTAACTATAAATGGTCAAAAAATGAGTAAATCTCGTGGCACCTTTATCACCGCTAGAGCTTACCTAAACCATCTTAATCCTGAATATTTGCGCTACTATTACGCCTATAAACTCTCCGATAAAATTGATGATATTGACCTTAATTTAGCTGATTTTAAACAACGAATTAACACTGATTTGGTAGGTAAAGTAGTAAATATCGCTAGTCGTTGCGCTGGGTTTGTGGTTAAAAGATTCAACCGCAATTTATCCGCTTTTGTAGATGACCTAGAGCTATATAGGCAATTTGTAGCAAGCGGCGAGCATATTAAAAAACACTACCAAAATCGCCAATACTCCCAAGCAATGCGCCTCATAATGCAGCTAGCAGATAGAGCAAATAGATACATTGATAACAACAAACCTTGGCACATGATAAAAGATGAAAATATGCAAGCTAAAACCCATGACATCACCAGTCTTGGCTTGAATTTATTTAGAGTAATTATGACCTATCTATCACCAGTACTACCCACCACCGCTGCAAAATCGGCTGATTTTCTAAATACTAAACTAGATTGGCACGACTTAGACCATCCGCTAACCAAGCATCGTATAGCTCCATTTAAACCGCTTATAAGTCGCATTGATGATGATAAAATAGCCGCTATTATTAAATCATAATCTTCGGGGTGTAGCGCAGTCTGGTAGCGCACTTGACTGGGGGTCAAGTGGTCGTAGGTTCAAATCCTGCCTCCCCGACCATTTTGGTTTAGGTGGTGGGCTAATTAAATAAGTTTTTATTATGGAAAAAACATTTAAAGATAATCTCTATAAATTATTCAAAAAAGACTCTCGTTTGTGGGACCAAAACACAAAACAACTTAACCAAACCCTTTTAAAAGACTTAATTGATAGTTTAGATGAAAATCTTATTGCACTTTTGCTTAGTGATGAGCAAACAAAAGACAAGTTTTTTATGAAAGTGGGAGGTGTTTTTGTTTTGAAGCATAACGACCTTAAATTTTTTATTGATGAAAACAAACTTGATAATTCATACACACAATATCAAAATAAAATTGGCTTGCGGGTTGGTAATAAATTATTAAGCGAAAGAAATGAAGTGGTTCTAGACTGGCCCTTTAAGGATTGTGTGCTTGAAGGCGGCATGACTAAAGAAGACCAAAAACGAAATGAGATATTTTTTAACCAAGTTTTGGCACGAGACGAGATTGACCGCCTTCAAGATCCAAAAGCGTTTGTAAACTGGAGGCGACACACTGCCCAAGGTGAACAAAAAGTAACACAACTCAAAAGAGACACGGACGGGACTATAAAAGAAAATCTAATTATCAAAGGTAATAATTTACTAGCTTTGCATTCTCTCAAAGAGCAGTTTGCTGGAAAGGTAAAGCTGATTTATATTGATCCGCCGTATAATACAGAATTAAACAAACTTGGATATAATGACAATTTTAACCATTCTGCTTGGTTAGTATTTATGAGAAATAGAATAGAGATAGCCAAAAAACTTTTAAAAAATGAGGGGGTTATATTTGTGCAATGTGATGATAATGAACAAGCATATTTAAAGGTTTTAATGGACGAATTGTTTGGAAGAAATAAATTTGTAGGTTTGTTAGTATGGCAAAGGGCAAAAGGTGGTGGGCAAGCTAAAGAGATAGTTAAGGGGCATGATTATATTTTAGTTTACAAAAATAATATTGATAATTTAACTTTAAGAAGAGAAAAAAGTATTCAGAAAAAAATTATCAAAATTAATGGAAAAGAATTTATAAAAAACGATGATTTTATTAGAAAAGTTTTTGGTAAATATAATAGCGAAAAGAAGTCAAATTATGATAGGCGACTTTTTTACGAAGAAATAGAAGAATTAAGGGACGCCAAAAAGAAAGAGGAAATTGACAAAAAAATTGAATCTGGCGAGTACATTTTAGAAAAACATAGCAGTGGCAAACGCATTATTGTTAGATTAGAACCACTTGAAGAGGCATATTCCACTTTTTACTCAATATTAAAAAACATTTCTGAGGATGACTCCCAAATTATATCTGGCTATTTATCTGAAATTGGCAAAAATGATTTAAAAAAACTAAATATAGAAGGGTTTGATTACCCAAAACCAGTTGGACTGATTAAACTAGTTATTAAATCAATAATGATGTTTGATAATAATGGGATTATTTTAGATTTTTTTGGCGGATCTGGAACTACAGCCCAAGCTGTACTGGAGTTAAATAGGGAAAATAATAAGAAATATAATTTTATTTTATGTGAACAGATGGATTATGTTAACACTATAACAAAAAAAAGAGTGTTGAATGTAGTTAATCAAAATAAAAATGATGATATTGTTTATTTTGAACTTGCCAAATGGAACGAAAAAGCAAAAGAAAAGATATTAAAAGCTAAAAACTTAACAGAATTAGCAGAACTTTTTGACCAACTCTATGAACGATATTTTCTAAATTACAATGTGAAAACAAAAGATTTTAAAGAAAAAATACTCAAACAACAAGAGTTTAAAAATCTAAGCTTGGATGAGCAGAAAAGGCTGTTTGTAGAAATGTTGGATATGAACCAAATGTATGTCAATTTTAGCGAACGCGCAGATAAAAAATATAATCTTTCCAAAGATGATATTGCTTTGAGTGAGGAATTTTATAATACCAAAAAATAACTATGGCCAACTTAACTACAGCAGATAAGGTAATGTTAGAAAAACTCTTTCAGATGAAAGGTGGTTTTGTTCTGGATTTTACTGATCGCACAATGGGCGAATTTTTTAAAAATGATATTGGCGTAGATATTTATTCCGAAAAATATAATTATAGAAGTGGTTCAAAAGCAAACCGTATGCGAAGCTTTTGGATAAAAGAAGATAACAAAACTGTTGGGAAAGCTATTGTTGAACTTCTTGCATATATTGCAGCTCAAATGGTAAATAATAATTCTATTCCGAGTGTTTTTCCCACTACTGAAATGAAAGTCTGCGGAATGATTGCCAAAAGGTTGTTAAGCGGGACAAATGAGTCTCAAGCAACATTTAGAAACGGTGAAATTAGTATTACTTTACAAGAAGAAGTTTTTGACCATGTTAAAAGATTATTAAATAATGGACATTACTCCAATGCAGTAGAGGAGTCGTATAAAATTGTTAGAAGTAAACTTAAAAATATTACCGGAAAGGAAAGAGCAACAGATGCTTTTAATAAGTCAAACTATGAGAAAATTTTTGGACACAAGCCAGTTACTCCAGTCGAAAAAGATTTTTGTGAAGGTGTAAAATTTTTACACATGTCAATCCAACATCTAAGAAATGAAAGAGCGCATACCCCAGCTGGTCCCTTAGATAAAAATTTAGCTATTCATTATATTTCACTAGCCAGTTTGGCTTATGACCTAATAAACACAAAACAAATATGAGTGGGCAAACTTCGCTGCCCTTAGACGATAGTATGTTTTACAAAATAAAAAATTATCTTAGCGTTGCTGATGAAAAATACAACGTGCCGGATTATATTACAAGCAATTTGAAGCACGATTTTTGGTATTGGCAAAGAGAGGCAATGCAGTATTTTTATGTTTTTAAAAGGCGAAGACATAAATTTGTAGCAGACTTAAATCAACCAACTCATTTAATGTTTAATATGGCAACCGGCACCGGCAAAACCATGCTAATGGCGGCTTTCATTTTAGAATATTATAAACAAGATTATCGGCACTTTATATTTTTTGTAAATCAAAATAATATAGTTGACAAAACGGAAAACAATTTTATCAATAAGCACCACACAAAATACGAGTTTAGACATAATATTATTATTGATGACAAAACTATAAATATTCGCAAAGTAGAGACCTTTGATGATACCGATGATATTCAAATTAAATTTACCTCAATCCACAAACTTCATAATGCAGTTTATTTAGCAAGAGAAAATGCTGTTACTCTTGGGGAGTTGCAAAAAAGAGATTTAGTAATGATTGGCGATGAGGCACATCATCTTAACGCTGCTACCATGAAAAGCGGACAAGTAGAGATAAAATTGTCAGCGGAGTTAAAACAAAATGCCAGTGAAAAAGATGTTGAAAAGAGTTGGGAAGATACAGTAATAAATAAAATTCTAAGAAAAGTCAACATTGAACAACAAAAAGACAATAAAAATGTCCTATTAGAGTTTACCGCAACCATACCTCAAAGGGCTGATGTTAGAGAAAAATATCGCTCAAAAACTATTTATAAATTTGAACTTGTTGACTTTTTAAAAGCTGGATACACCAAAGAAATAAACCTTATATCCACTTCACTAGAAAATAAAGAAAAGATTTTATTAGCTATGCTTTTCAACTGGTATCGCCATCAAATTGCCCTAAAAAATAACATCGCTAATTTTAAGCCAGTTATATTATTTAGAAGTAAAGTTATTGAAGCGTCAAGAAGCGATTATGCAAAATTTATTTCGTTGATTGCTGATTTAGGTCCAACAGATTTTGGTTTTTTAACAAATATTGAAAATAGCATTAAAAGAGATCAAGCAAGTTTTAAAGTGTATGAACAGGGCAAAAGCAGGGTTAGACAAATGCTTGCATTTATCAAAGATGAGGGAATAAATATCAGAGATATTGTCAATTATCTAAAAGACGAATTTGCACAAAAAAACTGCATAATCACTAATTCTAAAGATAATAGAGCAACAACCAAAGAAAAGACAACAGACGAGCAAGACCAATTACTTAATAGCTTAGAGGACAAAAATAATCATATTCGGGCAATTTTTACAGTCAAGCGCTTAACAGAAGGTTGGGACGTGCTTAATCTTTTTGATATTGTTAGGCTTTACAAGGGACGCGATGAAGGCAAGGGTAAGGCTGGGCGTAGAAAAGTGGGTAGCACAACTGTGCAAGAAATACAACTCATTGGACGAGGTGTAAGGTATTTCCCATTTGACTATAAACAATATGAAAGAAGTAAAAGAAAGTTTGATAATGATTTAGAAAATCCACTTCGTGTTTTAGAAGAGTTTTATTATCATAGCAATGATCCTGATCATCGCTACCTTTATGAATTAAAGAGAGAGCTTAAAAATAAAGGATTTATAGACGATGATCGTGTAATTAAAAAGTTTGCCTTAAAAGACGATTTTAAGCAAAGCCAATTTTTTAAGGAGATAAAAGTTTGGAAAAATGAGAGAGAGGACAATCCACACAAAAGAAAACTAACATTATCTAAGTTGGAAAAGGAGTTTGTTTTTGAATATAAATTAAATGAGTTTGTGTTAAAAGAAGAGCAAGTTGTCCTAGATAAAGATACAGATGAAACCATTTTTGAGAGTTTTAAAAGAGACAGAGAAACACATATTAAAAAATTTTCTGATTTTGAAAAACATATTGTAGCAAAAGCAATTAATAAAAAAGCTAAAAAGGATTTATCACTTTTGCGCTTTGATAATCTGCAAAGTGAGCTAGACATAGGTAGTGTAGATGATATTTTTAAACAAGAATTTATTGGCAATTTTGAAATCAAAATAATTACCACCAAGAATAATTTTAATGACATCACTAATGAACAAAAATTGGACCTACTATTGAATTTTTTTGAAAAATTTATGCAGAAATTACGAGAAATTGCTAATCCACACAAAGGAACAGAGGAATTTAAGCCTTTTTCATTTAATGATTTATTTGGTGAGGAAAAAGAAAAAAGCGTGATTATTGACGAGGAAAGTAAAAGTCTTGAAGAGCAATTATTGCGGCATAGCTGGTATGTGCTTGACGGGTTTAATGGAACAAGTGAAGAAAGAGAATTATTAGATTTTATGCAAAATAGAATCATAAATTTAGAACAAAAATATGATAAGGTTTATTTATTGAGAAACGAAGAGGTTTACAAAATTTATGATTTTGAAAAAGGGCGAGGATTTGCGCCAGACTTTTTATTATTTTTGCAAGGGAAACAAAAAAATCTATATTATCAAGTTTTTATTGAGCCAAAAGGTGGACAATTTAAGGATAGAGAAGGTTTGTTTAGACAGGGCAGAGAGGGCTGGAAAGAAGACTTTTTGCAACAAATTACCAATAAGTATAGCGATGGCGATTTATTAAAACATGAAAACGAAGATTATAAATTAATAGGCTTGCCTTTATTCAACAGTGAAAACAACATATTTGAAAAAGCATTTAGACATTACCTATTAAAATAATATCGCAAGTAAAGCAAAAAACTTTTATAAATTTAGTAAACAAAATCCTTGCCATCACCAAAAACAACGACTATTTACAAAACCCCATCAAACAAGCCAAGGTCCGCGACTACGAACAACAAATAGACCAACTCGTCTATCAACTCTACAACCTCACTAACGACGAGATAAAAATTGTTGAGGAGTATCATCAATAGCGGTTTAACAGCGATAACCAAGACATACATTTTTTTGCTGTATCATATAAAGAAAATGAAAAGTGGTAGCTATTTGATGTGGACTTTATCATAAAATTTAACTGAACTTCAGAATTTTAGTGGTCGTTGGATGTATTATGAAAAACAAAACCAAGATTTAAACTTTGATAATTTTGATAACTGGGAATTACTAGAAATATGAAAAACGATAACTTAAATATAACTGAATTAAAAGATGTGGTGCAGGATTGTAACATAAACTTCTTACTTGGGTCCGGCATGTCTACGCCATCAAGGTTGTTGATATTTTCGGCAACAACACTATGAAAGTTATTGAGGTAACAATATGAGTCCTGTCAAATACCATTTCAACTTCCCTCCTAAAAATCTGCAATGGAAGAAAATTACTCCTTTGTTAGGCGATACTTATAGTGTTATTGCCCGCTATGACAGTTTGCTTGAATTTGTTGGTAACAAGCAAATCTTGTTATCTCCATTGACAACACAGGAGGCGGTACTTTCTAGTCGCATTGAAGGAACCCAAGCGACAATGGCAGAGGTATTGCAATTTGAGGCCCAGGGGGATAATCAAGAATTTCAAGAAAATAAGAGATTAGATATTGCCGAAATTATTAATTACCGTGTGGCTATGACAGAAGCAGTTACAGACTTGAAAAAACTTCCTATCTGTAATCAAGTGGTCTTAAAAGCTCATAAAAAATTGATGAGTGGTGTTCGTGGACATAATAAAACTCCTGGGCAATATCGGAAAATTGCCAATTGGATTGGACCTGAAGGAAGCACAAAAAAACAGGCTTATTATATATCCCCTCCTGCTAATGAAGTATCAAAATTAATGGGACAATGGGAAAAATTCATAAATAGTGAATATACAGATAAGCTAGTACAACTAGCATTATTGCATGTTGAATTTGAAGCTATCCATCCCTTTCTTGACGGAAACGGGCGCTTAGGTCGTATGTTAATACCACTCTTTATGTTTCAAAAAAAAATGATACAACAACCAGTTTTTTATATAAGTGAGTATTTAGAGGCACACCGTGACGAATATTACCAAAGATTACGCTCAGTTTCTAAAAACCATGATTGGGTCGGATGGTGTTTGTTTTTCTTAAAAGCAGTAAAGGCTCAAGCCAATAATAATTTAGAGAAAATAAACAAGATATTGAATTTATATAATGACCTTAAAGATCGCCTTCCCCAATTAACACATTCGCAATTTGCCACACCTCTACTTGATGCAATCTTTAAACGACCAATTTTTACCTTAAACTCATTAGTGCAAAATGCTAGTATTTCTAGTCATTCTGCCCGTCGATTGGTAAAAATACTAGAAAAAAATAATATTGTAAAAACTTACAATAAACCAAAAGGGAGGCGACCAGCGATAATGATTTTCCCTGAATTATTTAATATTGCCGAAGGAAAAAATATATTTTGATATTCTATGTCGTACACATGCAAAACAAACTGTTTTGTGTTGCAAAAAATTAAAAAAATGCAAAGCAAACTGCTTTGTGTTGCACACATGCAAAACAAACTGTTTTGTGTTGCAAAAAATTAAAAAAATGCAAAGCAAATTACTTTATATTGCACACATGCAAAACAAACTAAGTTGATAAAACTATGGCACTACACAAAGATTTCCCCAAATCACCCTATGCAATACTTGACCCGACAATCCGTTGGTTTCATTGCTGATAATTTTTTTTAACTAGAAGATTTTGTCAATTTAATTTTTATTATGATTTTTTCAAATAGACCTAAAAGCAAAAAATTGCTAAGTCAATTGATTAAAAAGGAGAAAGAAAAACTCCGTCGTTTTGATAAAAAAAATTATTTTAAAATTTTATTATCTGATATAAAAAATTGGTTTAAAACTCTATTTTTTGAAGTTTACATTCCCGCACCAAAGTCTTTTTTTCTCATTTTTATTTTACTGGGTGTATTTTTCGTTTTTGCGTATTGTTTGGAACAAATACTCACCTGGTTTCGCTTGGAGTTACCTTTTTTTCTAAGTCTGCAGGATTTAATTGCTATTCATGCTGGTATTGGTGTGATTATTTTTGCGCTGATAATTTTTGTTGCTGAAAGTTTACGTGACGATGAGGCAAAAGATAAGGCACGGGTGTTACTAAAAGAAAGCTATTTATTTCCTCTTACTGTGGCTGAAATATTGGTTTTCTTTACTTTTATTTGGGTTGATATGAATTTTGGGCACATTTTATCTGTTGTAGCTGTTGGTATATTTGCTATATTCTCTATTTCCAAGATTGTTTTAGTTCTTTTGAATAAGTATCTTTTTGCACAAAAAAGGGCTGAACTATTTCAAGAGAGACTAAAGCGAGGTATTAATTCAGCTATTGACGAGCGCATTGGCAATAATATTTTATTTTCTAAACTTAATACTGAGAACATTAAATTAGAATACTCTCCCTTTTTAACTGATAACAGAACAGATTATTATTGTTTTCAAGCTGAAAAATTTGGAATAGTATCCGATATTAATCTACAAGCACTGGAAAAGCTTGCAAATATTGTGGATGAGGAGGGATTAAAGAGTGGTTTCTCATTTGGAAGTGGTAATAGACCGCAGGTAAGTGCCGATATGGCAAATGAGGCAGAGGAAGTAAAATTAAAAGCTACTACCAAAAATAATCAACGTTATTTGATGAAGAGATTTTATAGCGTTGTTGATGAAAAAGATCCTACTTTAATTTGTTTAGATAGGCAACTTTTACGAGATACTAGTAAGCTTAAAAAAATAAAGGCTCTTGCCAAATCTGCTTTTATAATTGATACAGCAGATAATTTTGCAGAAAAAAGACACTATGAGGTTTTTGACAATACCACAGATAACTTTGCAAAAAAAGTACCATCTGAGGTTTCTGATATAAAAGACCAATTTATTACTGCTATTGAGAATAAGCACTTTGGATATATGAAAGAGTTGGCGTATCTTTACACCAAAATTGCCGAAGGATTTTTAGAGTTTATTACGAAATATGGCGGTGGGTATTCTGCTAAACAAGCAAGAAAAGAGAGGCACGAGCCTTTATCAGGGTGGGAAGAGGTGCTTCGGTTATCATCTGATATTAAACAAATCCTTAAGAAAGCGATGCAAAGCCATGACCTAGAAATAATTAAAACAGTTTCGTATCTGCCAACTGCAATTGCACGGCAGGCTATTGAGAAGCAAGACCACTATCTATTTCAAGAGTTTATTTGGTTTGTTGAGCTTTTATACCTATATGCGCTTAAAGAAGAGGATGATAATTTGAAAAAGTTTCTTATTGATCGGTCGTGGCGTAGTTTAAAAGAGACTTGCGGTGTTTATGTTGAAGCTAAGTTAGAAAATGCTGTAGATGAAAAAGAGTTGGAAAGCTTGAGAGATTTCGGCATTCATTTTTTCATCATTTATCAAAACCTCTTGAAAAAAGCTTTTGATAGCAGAGATATTAATAGTTTTGAAGCCTTCAAAAGAGCAAGTCAAGAACTTTTTAAGCATTTTAGGCCAAGCAAAGAGCAGAAAGAAATTGAAAAGATTGAGCAATACATAAAGACAAAGAAAAACCAAATGTTTTTTGGCTTAGCAAGCTGGATACTTGCTTATTTTATTCACAACAAGCAAGATGAGGTAGCACAACAATTTTATAATTCTATTCAATCCGTCTTCTCCTCTGAGATTAAAGATTTTACAAACATCTTTTTGCAAGCCCATAATTATAATATTGGGGAATTTTGGGGCTGGAATTTTTGGGAAATGGAAACTTACCATGAAGGAGAAGTATACTCAATACAAATCACTGAAAAGCTTGAAAGATTTTATGTAATCAAATCCCTAACTTTATTGGCGGACAGAGCTGATGAACAAATTATACAAATTGAATTATCATATACTAGAGATTTGCCCAACGTTTTGATTAAAGTGCTTGATGATATAGAAAATAACAAAGATAACTGGAAATCTGTTTTAACAAAAGAAGCTATAAATAAAGTCGGTGTGTTTAAAAAGCTACTTACTAAGTCGCAACAAACACAACAACAAGAGGAACTAGAATATATACTAGAGCAAAACATCTCTCAAGACCGAGTCAAGCAATTTAAGGATGAAATGGTACGTAGTTTCAAACAAAATACAAATATACGTGATATTTTCATTCACTTTAATGCATATGAAGAGAACATAAAAAAAGGAACTGACCACAACAAACGTTTTGGAATCAGCATTGTTGATGATAAGGCTTCATTTTTTGATAATTGGCACGTTACCTATGTCGGCTGGGCTGATAATTATGGACGTAGTTTGGCTTCTTATGAGGACTCTTATTTGCTTGATAGCATAGCAAAAGATTGTGAACAAATTGACATAGAAGATTTTGAGACAACTTTGGCAAAATTTAAAAATCCTAACGACATAATAATTTTTGCAACAGATGTTGCATTGTGGAAGTTTTTTGAACCTTCCCAGAACTTTAAGCCAAAACGGCTGAGTGATACCAATCAGCTGGAGATAACAAGTTTCAGTGGTTGGTATGAATTTAGAGGAAAATCAATTCCTGTTTTTGAGACAAATCATAAAAAAATAGATGATCAAATTTTAATTTTAAGCAAGTCAAAAATAGGGCGTCTTATTCAGCTATCCCCACTAAATAAAGATGAAAAAGGAAAAGCAGATTATATTTTCTATATAAACATTCAAGCATTTTCCGAAAATACAGAATTGCTGGAAAAATTTATCCAAAAACCACCACAATGGTTACAAGGAATTGGGAATAAACAAAAACAAAGCGAATATCTGCAACAACGCGTACGTATCCAAATTTTTGAAAAACTCGAGTATAACAAACCAGATGATTTTAAGGGGTATAAGTTGTTTATCAAAGAAAAATAGCGCGCCCACTATTTAAGTTAAGATGCTTTCACGTCCAAAAACCCAATTCATCACCCCCTCTAATAACCCCCTATTTTATAACCCTGCTAAACACTATATGCGAAGGACAAATACCCGTTATAGCAGCAAGTAGTATGCCAATTGTTGGGATATATAGTAGCCAATGCACATTAGCAAAGCCGCTTAGATATATCCCTAGCCACAAAATAGACGACATAGCTAAAAACACTGCTCGTATAGGATTATTTAATTTAGTCATATTACCCCCTATCTAAAAAACAAAACCCCGCACAAGCGGGGTTTTAGCTTAACTATACACTATAATACATATCAAACTCAACTGGATGAGGGGCGGCGCGTACCGCAGTTACTTCTTCGGTTTTAAGCGCGATATACGAATCAATTGTATCATCGGTAAACACCCCCCCAGCAGTTAGAAAATCACGGTCCTTATTTAGAGTTTCTAGGGCTTCTTGCAGAGTGCCGCACACTTTGGGTATGTGTGATTTTTTATCTGGGCTTAACTCGTATAAATCCTCATCTATTGCACTACCGGGGTCAATTTTATTTTTAATACCATCTAGCCCTGCCATAAGCATTGCTGAGAATGCTAGATAGGGGTTAGCGCTTGAGTCGGGGAAACGCACCTCAACGCGGCGACCCTTAGGGTTGTCAACAAAAGGAATGCGAATAGCCGCAGAACGGTTTTTGGAGGAATAAACTAACATTTCTGGGGCTTCAAAGCCGGGGACCAAACGTTTGTATGAGTTAGTAGAAGCGTTGGTAAAAGCATTTAAAGCTCTAGCATGCTTGATAACACCGCCTATGTAGTAAAGTGCGGTTTGTGATAAATTACCATAGTTATTACCATCAAACAAATTTTTACCTCCCTTAAATATAGACTGGTGCACATGCATACCATTACCATTATCAATAGCAATAGGTTTGGGCATAAAAGTTGCGGTTTTGCCATACAAGTGGGCTACATTATGGACGCAGTATTTTAAAATTTGGGTCTCATCACATTTTCTTACAAGAGTATTAAATAAAGCCCCAATTTCACATTGACCAGCAGTGCCAACCTCATGGTGATGCACTTCTGTGGTAACACCCATCTCTTCAATGGCTAAACACATAGCCCCGCGCAAGTCGTGCAATGAGTCAACCGGTGGCACTGGGAAATAACCGCCTTTAATACGTGGACGGTGTCCTTTATTACCGCTTTCAAATTCGCTCATAGACTCCCAAGCCGCCTCTTCAGAACTAATCTCATAAAAAGCCTTGCCCATACCATGACCGCTATCCCATTTAACATTATCAAAAACAAAGAATTCAGGTTCATTGCCAAAATGGGCCGTATCACCTACACCGCTTTTCTTTAAATATGCCTCTGCTCTTTTAGCAATAGATCTGGGGTCTTTTTCATAACCTTTCATATCCGTTGGTTCAATAATATCACAACGAATAATCAGTGTTGACTCTTCGGTAAATGGGTCCATAACAGCGGTGTTGGTATCAGGTTTTAAAATCATATCAGATTCGTTGATATCTTTCCAGCCAGCAATTGATGAACCATCAAACATTTGTCCATTAGCTAGCTTATCACTACTTATGGTATGTGCTGGGACGCTTACGTGTTGTTCTTTGCCTCTGGTATCTGTAAAGCGAAAATCAACATAAATAACATCATTCTTTTTAAGCGTTGCCATAACATTTTTTACAGACATTTTTTATATCTCCTTAAACTAAAAATGCAATAGACAACGCCATTATTGTATTTTTGCATTTGTTAATAATGATTCACGCCGTTGTGAAAAAATGAAATTATTTACCAAAATTGATGACTAAACCTAGTCCAATATTACTAGCGTCATCTGAATACTCACTATAGTTCAGTCTAATAGCAAAGGTATCGTTGATAGCAAAACTAGAACCAATATTCCAGTAGAATTCTATATCATCATCAACATCAACATCGTTGTTATTAGTACTAATATCTGTATCACGCACACCAAGACCTGCAAATAATGTGATATTTTCTGTCACATTAACGCCATAAATGCCGCCAAGGGTGAGTTGTTCGTAGGATATTTTGCTGCTGGTTTGATTATTATTCCTAATAGTGGCTTCGCCTAAATCAGCATAGCCTAACTCTAAGCTAATATTATCAGTAAGACGATATCCTACAAAAATTGTTCTGGCTAAATCTGTGTCATCTGTTAAGGTGTAATTGCTACCTCCAGTATCAGGACCAATATCACTGCTACCAAGTTCTAAGCCTATATAAGAGGATGCATGCGCGCCAAAATTCAACAAAAGACCTAGTGCTAAAAGCCTAAGTAATTTCGCCACTACTGATAGCATAAAATTCTCCAGTAATTATGATGTCTCAGATTATATCAGAAGTGTATGCTAAGATTATTGGAATTTTAAAATATTTTCCATTGCCAGTTTGAATGCTGGGGCTGCAACATTTGCACCACTTGAGTATTTATTCTCAGGGTCAAAAATATGCACTGCCATTAAGTATTTTGTTTTATTAGTTGGCGCAAATCCAACAAAAAAAGTGCTATGACGGTTGTCATCATAACCCTTGGCATTTATTTTTTTAAGGCGAGTAGTACCGGTTTTACCAGCAACATCATAGCCGCTTATTTGCGCTTTATAACCAGAGCCTTTATCACTGGCGGCATCGGCTAACATTTGGACAACAGCAGCGATAGCAGCAGGGTTAAAAACTTGCCTAAATTCAGGTTTATCATCGTCTTTAAGCAGTTTTAGATTGGTTATCCTACCTTGATTAACAAATATTAAATAAGCGCGGGCTAATTGGGCAATAGTGGTATTCATAGGTCCATAACCAAAGGATAGCGAGTATTTATCCGATAGATGCCATTTGCTGTGGTGACGCAGTAAACCCTCGTTTTCTAGTGTTGGTAGGGCGCCACTTATTTCACCAAAACCTAGATTTGTCATCATTTGCCATATTTCTTCTTTACTTAGAAGTTTATTAATATTTAAAATACCTAAATTATGCGATTTGGCAATGATTTGACTAATGCTTAGTTGTTTGTATTTATCTGGTTTATGATGGGCGATAGCACTAGTTAGTTCAAGCACATCATCAGCCCTAATACGGTTTTTCTGTAAGCCGAATAAGACAATAAAAGGCTTGATTGTAGAACCAGTTTCTAACGCGTCTAATAATACCCGATTGCGATAAGTCTCAGCGCTATAGCCATTATTTTTAGCAGTTTTATCACTAACATAGTTGACCATTGCTAAAATTTCTGCTTGCGGATTAAGCACAATAGCACTGCCATACTTAGCTTTTTTTTGCTCGACAATGTGCTTGATAGCAGCATAGGTTCGATGTTGAATTTCATTATCAATAGTAAGTTTTAGATGCTTGCCTTGTTTGGCAGGTTTAACAATACCAATATCGGCATAGGGTTTTTTATCACCAGAGAATGCCATTTGTTTGAGTCCGTCCTCACCTTTTAGCCAGTTATCATAGATTTTTTCTAAACCTTCAATGCCTTTATTATCAGTATCAACCAAGCCGATTAACGCAGCATTTGCCTCTGCTGCTGGATAAAAACGTTTGATATGGGAATCAATTAAAATAGCACCACCAAAATAACGTTCACTAAAACGACCGTTGCTAAACAATATTTTCTGAGACTTATTTAGTAATTGTCTGGTATTTTTATAAATTGGGTTATTGATATCTAAATTGGTGGCAATATTTAGATACTTACGACTGCTGGTGTTTAATAATGCTGTTTTTAATGCTGCTGCTGATATTTGTAATGTGTTAGCGATTTTTAGATAAATTTTTGCATTAATTTTGCGCTCAAAGATAGCTTTGGTCCTAACCAAAAGATATGCTTTTAATAATTGGTTGGTTTTTTTTACTAAATTGGGGTTACTGGATTTATTAAATGTAATTTTTAAGCCTAATTTTTGTTTAAATTCCTCGCTATTTAGGGCAAAAGAGCGCCTGACTTTATGAAATAATTTAGGCGATATTGCTGGATATTTTTTGAGTAATTTCACAAATTTAGCAATAAATTGGTCGCGTTCTTTATCCAAAAAATCAGCGCTTAAAAACCAAACTAATTGTTCAGGGTCAATTACTATATTTTTAAGGGGCAGACTAATAGCCATCACTTGAGAATTTCTATCTAGGATATTGCCTCTAAAACCGGTAATTTTTAAGGTTTTTACTGTTTGATTAATACCCTTTTCTTCTAGAGTTTGATTATTGCTAACCTTAAAAACATGCAGAGTGCTAATTTTAAATATCAGCACCATTAGTAACAATATTAATAAACCATAAATTATGTAGTATCGCCAGTTATTATAAAACATAGTGGCACTAATTTAGAGTTCATAACTTTTTTTAGGCATAGTCATTTTTAAATCATTGGTTGCGCGGTGGTGAATATTAAGTAAATTATATTGTTGTTTGTAGCGCATTAAATACGCTTTGTGGGTGGAAACTAGTTGTTCGTATTCGCTGTATAATTGTTGCAGCTTTTTAAAAGATTGATGCTGATTAAAATTCAACACTATGCTATCAATAGCAATAAAGCTAATAATAATGATTAAAAATTGGTTGATTTTTTTCATTTTTAAGCCTTTTGTTTATTGCGTAGATAAGCGGGGATACGTTTTTCATCTACATCAGATGGCACTTGGTTATTTGCCAGTAGTGGCTCAATTTTACCACCCTGTTCAGTCATTACCTCTACCGAGGGGTCTAGGATTGAGGGTTGGTTTTCACCGTGCTGGTTCACTTGTTCTAACCCAGTTAAAATTACTGTAACTTTTAAGGAGTCTTTTAAGTTTTTATCTTGGACAATGCCAATTTTGATATCAGCATCTTTATGGGAGTAATCTTCCATTATCATTTCTACATCAGTCTTTTCACCCATACCAATAGTGCTAGATGTCATATTCACCAACACTCCTTTGGCATTATGAATCTTTGTTTGTTCAATCAAGGGGTTGCTAAGCGCTGCTTTCACCGCTGCTTCTGCTCGATTTTTACCCTTAGCTTCGCCCGAACTAATCATTGCTTTACCGGGAATAGACATTGCTGTTTCTATATCCCTAAAATCTACGTTGATATAACCGATTTTACTGATAATATCGGTAATAGAATGCACCGAATTTGCCAGCACATCATATGAGGCTGCAAAGGCTTTTGAAATATCATCAAAGCAATTAGTAGACAAAGTGTCAACTAGACGGTCATTAGGCAGGATAATAAGTGAATTAACATGTTTTGTTAATTTTTCAATACCATCGTTGGCGATGTTCATTTTTTTCTCACCTTCGCCAGCAGAGGGTTTGGTAACAATAGCAACAGTTAGGATATTCATTGATTTAGCAATTTCAGCAACTACAGAAATAGCCCCAGTGCCGGTGCCACCACCCATACCGGCTGCTAAAAATAGCATATCAGCACTATCAATAGCCTTGCGAATATCTGCTTCGCTTTCTTGGGCAGCTTGCTCGCCAACATGAGTTTTCATCCCAGCGCCTAGGCTATTTTTACCTAAGTTAATACGTTCATCCACATTTTCTAATGAGTTAAGGTGCCTGCTATCAGTATTGGCACAAATATGACAAACATTTTTAGATGGGTATTTTTTTGCCATATAATTAACAGCATTACTGCCGCCGCCGCCTAAGCCTATCACTTTAATTATTTCTTCTTTTTTTGCAATTATTTCTTCTTTTTTTGTTGGTATTGGGATAATGTATTTCATAATTTTCTCCTATAAAAACTACTAATAAGATGTCACTTTTTCTGCAACGCGCAGCACTGCGCTTCTGGCGCGGACATTGTTTTTAATTTCATCGCTACTGGGGAAATAGCGTCCGATAAATTTCAGTGGCATAACTTTATCAGCACTGATAATTGGTAAATATTTAGGTAGTGGTTTGGGTTTGCTGTGTTGGTTGATAAATTTTTTAACTATTCTATCTTCTAAAGAATGAAAACTGATAATCGCTAAACGGCCATGTAGTTTTAAGCATATTAGTAATTGGGTCAATGTTTGTTCTAATTCTGATAATTCTTGGTTAATAAAAATACGCAATGCTTGAAAAGTTCTGGTTGCCGGATGTTTTTTTTGTTTATAATTACTAACAATATTTACCACTAAATTGGCTAGTTGTTTGGTTGTTGTAATAGGTGTTTTAGCTTTTTTAATTGCTCTAGCAATCAAGCGCGATTTTTTCTCATCGCCATATTTATATAAAACATCGGCAATTTCTTTCTCACTTGCTTTTTTTAACCATTCTGCAGCTGTTAGTTGCTTGCTAGTGTCTATGCGCATATCTAGGGGACCGTCTTGCAGGAAGCTAAACCCTCGTTTGGGGTTGTCCAGCTGTGGTGAAGATAGACCCAAATCCATCATCACACCGTCAACCTTGCCTATTAAGCCCCTCTCGCCAAGCACTGCCTCTATATTAGAGAATGGTTTTTGTACCAGCTCCAGCCTCCTATCTTTACAAACTTTTTTAACATAATTAATTGCTTCTCTATCCTTATCAAAAGCAATTAATCTAGCTTTTTCACCTAGTAGTTTTAGGAGTGCAAAACTATGGCCACCACGTCCCAAAGTACTATCTAGATAACAGCCATCAGCTTTTATATTTAGCGCTGTTAAACACTCATTTAACATTACTGGTTGGTGTAATTGTTTCATAAAGACACCCCTTGTAATTCGGCTGGTAAATCAGTGTAGTTTTGTAACTCTTTGGCATCAATTTTTTGTTTATCCCATGCCACAGATGACCAAATTTCAAAACCGCTACCTTGTCCGCTAATATAGATATCTTTTGTCATCGGTACTTCATCACGCAAAGTTTTAGGCACTAGGAAGCGTCCAGCACTGTCTAGGTGGCAGTCATTGGCATAAGCTAATACTCGTCTTTTAATGCCTTTACTAAGACGGTGCATACTCGGCAGGGCACTCACTTTTTCTGCCACTTTTAGCCAATTATTAAAAGGATAAAGCACCAAACATTGTTCGCTGGGATGTAAAGTCAGCATAAATTGCCCTTCGTGTTTGCCATCAATGATTTGCTTATAATGACGCTTTGGCAACTTAATTCGTCCTTTTTCATCAATAGTCGCTTGTTGAAAATTATAAAACATAGTTTCCAATTATATATAACATTTACCACTTTTTACCACTTTTTACCACTTTTAGCAATAAAAAATTAAATATTTTTATTAAGCCATTGTTTTAATATTTAAAAAATACTTAAATTAATAATTGTTTTTTGTCAAAAATAGTATTTTTTAGCTAAATTAACTATTTTTATTAGCATGAGGATGAGTTTTATCATATACACTTGCTAGATGCTGATAATCCAGCTGAGTGTAACGTTGTGTGCTTTTGATACTAGTGTGTCCTAGAAAATCTTGCACTATTCTTAAATCTTGACTAGATTGCAAAAAATGCGTGGCTGCGCTATGTCTTAGCATGTGCGGGTGTAAGTGTTTATCTAAGCCGTTTTGCTTAGCAATTTTAGCTAGTAAGTATTGCACTCCTCTTGATGTTATTCTTTTGTGGTCTTTATTTAGAAATAAAGCTGGATTGTTATCACTGCGAGTATTTAGGTAATGGTTTAATTGCTTTAAAGTTTTATCACCAATTGGTATAAAGCGCTCTTTATTACCTTTACCAAGCACTTTAATAAAGCCGGTTTTGCCATCAACATCAACAATATCAAGGCCTACCAACTCGCTAACACGCACTCCAGTAGTGTAGAACATATCAATTATAAGGGCATCTCTATGCTCACCTTTGCTAATTAAATTATTGATAAGATTTATTATTTCCTCAATAGAGAGCACTGTTGGCAACGTTTGGGCAAGTTTGGGGGTTTTTATACTAAAAGTTGGATTAGTGTTTAATTGTTTGTTGGCAATTAAATAATTAAAAAATAGTCGCAAAGCCGATACAGCCCGTCGCATACTGGCTTTAGCGTAGTGTTTTTGATTTAATTGCATTAAATAATATTGTAATTGCGATTTATTAAAACTTTGTATTTTTTGTTGTCTGCAAAAATGTAGATAATTTTTAACATCACTCATATAAGCACTAATACTATGTGGGCTATAATTATTTTGCTTGGTTAGATATTGTCCAAATTGGTTAAGTAATTTTTTGTAATTGTTCATAACACACATCGCTTATAAAAGTAAGTAAAATCTCTGATGCATTATCAGCGCTGAAATAATCATCTTTGCTTGCCCAGATAATTGCCCCATAGCGTAGATTTTTTAAAGGTAAAATAGCTACGGTTTGGGTGGGATTGCTAAAAAATAGGTCTTTATGTTTGTCATCCATAGCTCCGAAATAAGCGCCTTGTTTATCCAGATAACGTTTGATAGCTATTTGTTGGGCTTTATATTTATTGTAAGTTTTATCAGACCAAATGTAGAGCTCAACTGCTACTAGTTTAAAAAATTTAGCCGCTTTTTGATTGAATAAATCAATAATATCTTTTTTGGTTTTTTGCTTGAGGATATTGATAATAAATTTATACACTTGCTTTTGTGATTGCTCGTTAAAAGTAGCGGTTTTTTGGATATTTTTTAGTATGCGCTCTAGTTTTTGATACGCTTTTTGTAAGGTTTTTGCTTGATATGATACTAGCGATAAATTACCAGCGCTATCGTTGACATCAATACTGGTACCAAGCACCAGTTGTGGATGTTGTTGCAAGAAGTTTGGGTGCGCTTTTAGGTAAGTGATAACATCTTTTTTGTTCATTACTAATTGTTCTTGAAAAAAAATATTATAACCCCACATAAGCAATTTATTTCTAAAAATTAATAAAATGAGTGATAAACAAACCCCTAGCAGTTTTCAAACAAAGGCTGGTCCAAAACCTAACAAAACCAGTGATAAACAAACCCATAGCTTTCAAACCGAAGTTAGTCAATTATTAGATTTAATGGTGCATTCCTTATATTCTAATAAGGAAATATTTCTAAGAGAGTTAATATCCAACGCCTCTGATGCTATTGATAGATTGCGTTTTGAAGCCCTTGCTGATAAAAAATTAAAGGGCCTTGTTAGCGGTGAGATTAAAATTGACATAAATGAGAAAAATAAGACTGTCACCATTAGTGATGATGGTATCGGTATGACTCAAGATGAGGTAATTACCAATATTGGCACTATTGCTAATTCTGGGACTAAAAAATTCTTACAAAACCTAGACAAAGACAAAGCTGCAGATAGTAATTTGATTGGGCAATTTGGGGTTGGGTTTTATTCTAGTTTTATTGTTGCCAATGAAGTGGTGATTGAGACCTTAAAAGCCGGCGAAGATAAAAAAACCGCTACGCGCTGGCAGTCAAAGGGCGAGGGGCAATACAGTATTGAGACTATTACCAAAGATAATTATGGCACTACCGTTACTTTATATATTAAAGCGGCTGAAAAAGAGTTTTTAAATAGTTTTACTCTTAAAAATATTATCCACAAATACTCAGAACACATCACCGTTCCTATCAAAATGTTAAAACCTGCTGAAACGGTTACCGATGATAAAACTAAAAAAGCCAAAACAAAAGCAAAAGCGGTAATTGAGTATGAAACTATCAATAAAGCCAAAGCCTTTTGGACTGAGGATAAAAAGAGTTTAAAGACTAAGGATTATAATGAGTTTTATCAGCAACTTAGCTACGATTTTGAGCCTCCACTTGCCTACCTGCATAATAAAGTTGAAGGCAAGTTAGAATATACCTCCTTGTTCTATATCCCCTCAAAAGCCCCTTTTGACCTGTGGGAACCTAAACCTAAGGGCAGCATTAAATTATATGCAAAACGTGTTTTTATTATGGATGATAATGATAAGTTAATGCCGCTTTATCTGCGTTTTATAAAAGGTGTGATTGATACTGCAGATTTGCCGCTTAATGTATCACGGGAGATTTTGCAAAGTAATAAAGTAATTGATAAAATCCGCAGCGCTTCTGTTAAACGCATCTTAAACGCGCTAACCAAAATGCAAAAAAACAAGCCTGAAGATTATGCAAAATTCTGGAAACAATTTGGTATGGTTATAAAAGAAGGCGTGGTAGAAGATTTTACTAATAAAGATATAATTGCTGATTTGTTGCTTTTTGCCACTAGTGAAAGTGGCGCTGAACAGCAAACTGTAGCCCTTGTTGATTATGTTAGTCGTATGCGCAAGGGACAAAAATATATCTACTACATTACCTCTGAGAATTTTGCTGCTGCTAAAAATTCACCTCACTTGGAAATTTTCAATAAAAAAGGTATTGAGGTTTTATTGCTAAGTGATAGAGTAGATGAATGGTTGGTAAATAATTTTAGGGAATATCAAGGTAAAACCTTAAAATCTATTGCCAAAGGCGATCTGGCAGATCTAGATAGCAAATCTGATAAAAAATTACAGCAAAAAAAAGAAAAGGACTTTGGAGATATAATAAAACAAGCCCAAGAAGTATTAAAAGATAAAGTTAAATCGGTGCGCATTAGTCATCGTTTGGACGAGTCGCCATCTTGCTTGGTTGCTGATGAGACGGATATGGGGGCTAATATGGAACGTATTATGAAGTCTTTGGGGCAAGCCGTGCCAGAAACCAAGCCCATTTTAGAACTCAATCCTGACCATGCCTTAGTTAAACGCCTAGAATCCAAAATGGATAATGATTTATTAGAAGTGTTGTTTGACCAAGCGGTATTAGCAGAAGGAGGGCAACTGCCAAACCCTGCAGCATTTGTTAAAAAAATGAATACATTGCTTTTGGCTTAAGTGCGCGCTCATTATTTACAACATGTAGCTTTTGAAGGTTTGGGTAGCATTTTGCCTTGGTTAAGAACAAATGGCTGCCAAATAACAAAAACCGAGTTTTATAATAATCAGACATTACCTGATGTTTGTGATATTGACTTACTCATTATTATGGGTGGGCCTATGAGCGTTAATGAGGAGCGGAAGTATCCCTACTTGGTAGCAGAGAAGCGGTTTATTAAGCAAGTTATTGATGCTAAAAAATCAGTGTTAGGTATTTGTTTAGGCGCTCAGCTTATTGCAAGTAGTATGGGTGCTGAAGTAATGCCAAATATGGTAACAGAAATTGGCTGGTTTCCTATCCAAGCAAGTCCTACAAAATATAAAAATATTTTTCGCTTTCCCTCACAAACAATTGCTTTTCACTGGCATGGTGAGACATTTAATCTGCCAGAGGGGGCAACTCAAATTGCCACCAACAAGGTTTGTGCTAATCAAGCATTTCAAATTGGCAGCAGTGTAATTGGGCTGCAATTTCACTTAGAAATCACAAAAGAGTTAGCACAAGCAATAGTTAAAAATTGCAGAGGCGAACTTGTGGCGGGGAAATATATCCAACAACAAGCAGAGATTTTATCAGTTAGAGAGGAGCAATACCAAGCGGCTAATTGTGTTTTGGATAATATTCTCACATATCTTAACTAGTGTGGGCTTATACTCCGAGTTTATTGCCCCAAAGGATTTTATGTAGTTGTAATTGTAGCTTGACATTTAGTTGTTTATCTAATATCCACTTGGCTAATTGTGCTGGTTTAAGGCGCTCTGTGATTGGTGAAAATAAGATTTGACAGTTAAAATGATGTTGGTTTAAAAACTCTACCGACCAATTAAAATCGGTTTTATTAGCAACGACAAATTTAACTTCGTCTTTAGGTTTTAGTAGTTTAATGTTGCTAAGTAAATTATTTTTTTCTTCGCCAGAAGCGGGGGTTTTAACATCCATTACAATCATTACATCATCATTAACAGCGCTAATATCAATACTGCCGCTGGTTTCTAATGATACTTGATACCCTTTATTAACTAAAGCATCTAGTAGAGCAGGGCAATTTTTTTGTGCTAATGGTTCACCACCAGTTACGCATACAAAAGGTGTGTGGTGGCTGCTTACCGTTTTTAAAATTTGTGTGATGGTTTGGATATTATTGCCTTTAAAAGCGTATTCCGTATCGCAATAATTACACCGTAGAGGACATCCCGTTAAACGCACAAATACCGTAGGTAGCCCAACTCTGCTGGACTCTCCTTGAATGGAGTAAAAAATTTCGTTGATATTTAGTTTTATCATCTTATCTGTATAAATTAGATTTGTATAAATTTTATACGAATTCCATGCGCATTTTATCAAGGTGTTGTTTTAGGTGTTGATTACTATAAAATGTAGCGTATTACATATTTTAGACCCTGTATTTTGAGAAAAAACCAAACAATTTTGTTAACTGGTGGTGCTGGCTATATTGGTAGTCATACCGCTGTGGTTTTACTGGCAAACGGTTATGATATAGTCATTGTTGATAATCTGCTTAATTCTGATGTTATCGCAGTTGAACACATCCAAGCTATTGGTGAGAAAGAAGTTAATTTTTATCAAATTGATATCAGAGATAAGGCGGCACTGAAAAAAGTTTTTAAGCAGCATGATATTGATGCTGTTATTCATTTTGCAGGGCTTAAATCTGTAGCAGAATCTGGCAAAAAACCTCTGCAGTATTTTGATAATAATATCACCTCAACTATAACTTTAGCCCAAGTGATGCAGGATTTTAACTGCTATAGTTTGATTTTTAGTTCTTCTGCTACTGTTTACGGGCAAGTTAAATCTAATCCTATTGAGGAGAATTTTCCAACTATTAAGCCTACCAGTCCCTACGGGCTATCTAAATTAGTAAATGAACAGATACTAGACTCATTAAAAGAATGTGAACCAAAATGGAGGATTGGTGTTTTGCGTTATTTCAATCCTATTGGCGCGCATAAATCTGGGTTATTAGGCGAAAATAAAGACAATATTTCCAATAATCTGATGCCTCACATTACTCGTGTTGCTGCTGGGATTGAACCAGAATTATTGGTATTTGGCAATGACTATAACACTGTTGATGGCACTGGTGTGCGCGACTATATTCATGTAATGGACTTGGCAAGAGGACACTTAAATGCTTTAGAAGTGCTAAATAAATTGATGTATTTTGTAGTCAATTTAGGCACTGGTAGGGGGTATTCAGTGCTTGAGCTAGTTAATGTTTTTGAAAATGTCACTAAACAAAAAGTTCCCTATAAAATTACTACCAGACGTAGGGGTGATGTTGATGTTTGCTATACCAATCCAAAACTTGCTAAAACATTATTAAACTGGCAAGCCCAAGAAAGCATAACTACCGCGTGTAAAGACATGTGGGCTTGGCAGATAAATAATTTATGAATGTTGCTATTGTTAAGCTGTCCTCTTTGGGCGATATTGTCCATACTATGGTAGCGCTGCAATTTATCAAGCAGCAACGTCCAGATGTAATGATTGATTGGGTGGTGGAGGAAAAATTTAAGGCTATATTAGAAAATAATCCGCATATTAATCGCATCCATTGCTTAAACTTCACTAAAATTAGACAGCAAAAATCGCTAAAATTATTGTGGCAGCAATTAAAAAAGGTACGTTATTTTGGTAATTATGATTTAGTAATTGACGCCCAAGGACTGCTAAAATCAGCAATTGTTGCTAAGTTTTTGACTAGTAAGAAAATTTGTGGTTTTGATAGACATTCAATTAAGGAAAAAATAGCCAGTTATTTTTACTCTTATACTATTAACATCGCTTATGATAAAAACACTATTGATAGAAATATTGCTGTTATTTGCAAACCGCTAAATATTGAAGTCTCAGCCCAGCAAATTATTGCTAAACAACCATTTTTATTTTCTAAAGGTAAATTTATAATACCTAAGAGAAACTATATTATTTTTATTGTTAACTCTACTTGGGAAAATAGAAATTATCCTAAGGAGAGGTTTATCCAAATTGCAGATAAACTGCAAAAAACTTGCTTAGTCATTTGGAGTAATGACAAAGAGCAACAAAAAGCCCATTGGATGGCAGCTAAGTCTGACTATATTGACAAATTACCAAAATTGACCTTAGATGAATTAAAATCAGTCATTAGTCAAGCACAACTATTAATTGGCAATGACACAGGCCCTACGCATATAGCTTGGGGATTAAATGTGCCTTCAATTACCATCTTTGGACCTACGCCAGAAAATAGGGTTTATCAAACACCTATTAATAAAACTATTAAATCCAGCTCTATTGTTAATCATTATAAATTAGATAAAAATGATGATTCAATTAAAAATATCAACAGCGGTGATATTGTTAAGTTAGCCCAGCAATTATTATGCTAAAAATCGCATTAAATAACAGCAAATATCAACCACTAATTGAGAAAATTGAAGATTATTTCACAACTAGCAATATTGTTTTGCAAGATAGACGCAATATTATTAAAGAGATTGATTTTGATGGTGAAAAATTGGTTGTTAAGGTATTTAAACAACCCATTTTTATCCAACGTATTATTTATAGTTTTTTTAAAAAATCTAAAGCAAAACGCGCTTATGAGTTTGGTTTAAAAATTAGTGATTTTACGCCAAGTGTTATTGGCTATATTGAGTATTATCATTTTTTTTTATTAAAAGAAAGTTATTTTATTTGTCAAAAATTTGAGTTTGATTTTGATATTAGAAAACCTTTATTGGATGATAATTTTGCAGATAGAGTAAAGATATTTCAAGCATTTGCTGATTTTGTTTTTAAGTTACATCAAGACAATATACAACATAACGACTTATCCCCAGGTAACGTATTGATTAAAGAAGATAAACAAAACTATGAGTTTAAAATTGTTGATATTAATAGGATGATTTTTAAACCACTAACTATCAAAGCACGGGCGAAAAATTTTGCTAAATTGTGGGCAGATGACACTGATTTAACATTAATATTAAAAGAATATGCACAAATTGCTGGTTTTGATAGCAATGCTTTTACTAGATTAGGACTAAAACATAGTAGGCAACACAAGCAGCAAAAAATTAGAAAAAGAAAAATCAAGCAATTCAGCCGTAAAATTAAATTTGACATATAACAATTATTGCAATAAACTTTTTGCAAAATAGTTAGCAGTTAGTTCTATTACAATAGAGGTTAAATAATTTACTAAATCTAATATGATTAAAACTATATCAGTTGTTATTATCGTTAAGAACGTGGTAAAAACCATTACCAATACGCTTAACTCTACCAAAGATTTTACCAATGTTGTTATTTATGATAATGGGTCAACTGATAAAACTTTGGAGATTGTGAAATCTTATAGTAATGTTAATGTTATTAAGGGTGAGTTTTTAGGCTTTGGACCTACTAAAAATAAAGCTGCCACTTATGCAAAAAATGATTGGATATTATCGCTTGATGCTGATGAGGTGATTGATGATAAATTATTAAATTGTTTGCAAACAATTACACTAAAACCAAAAATTGTCTATAGTATTTTTAGGAAGAATTTTTACAAGCAGCAACATATTAAACACTGCTGGGGTAATGATGTTATTGTGCGTTTGTATCATCGCGGACAAACAAATTTTAATAACAAAAGAGTACATGAAAAAGTTTTAACCAGTGGTATGCCCACTCAGCTTTTATCTGGTAGCATTTGCCATTATTCTTATAATAGTGTTAGCGATTTTATTGCTAAAAGTGATATTTATGCTAGCGAATTTGCCAAGGATAACATTCATAAAAAGCACTCATCACCACTAAAAGCGGTTATTAGTGGCGGGGTTGCTTTTTTAAAAACTTATATATTAAAACGTGGGTTTTTAGACGGCTACCCCGGTTTGGTAATTGCTTTTTCACATATGGCAACTAATTTTTATAAATATATTAGGCTTTATGAACTTAATAAGGACAAGTGAATATACTTATTACTCGTCACGATAAAATTGGTGATTTTATTACCACATTGCCATTATTTTATGCGGTTAAAAAAGCCAAGCCTAATGCTAAAATTTATGCCTTAGTGGGGGCTGTTAATATAGAATTAGCCAATCGAGTCAAGTTTATTGATGAGGTGATTTTGTATGATAGAAACAATTTTGTAAAAACATTAAAGCAAATAAAAAGAGCTAGTGTAGACGTTAGTATTAGCGCTTTTATTGATACTAGGCTTGGTTGGCTACTGTTTTTAAGCGGTATCAAAACTCGTATTGCCCCAGCGACTAAGATTGCGCAAATATTTTTTAATAAAACCTTAACACAAAGACGAAGCAGAGTGGAGAAAACCGAAGTTTTATATAATTTGGATTTAGCAAAAGTCTTGGACAAAAATATTGATTTGAGTTTTAGGCCACCTTTATTAACACTATCTAAAAATCAAACTTTTAGAAATAAACACCAATTAGATAACAAAAAAATCGTGCTATTTCATCACGGTTCTGGTGGCAGCAGTGAGGGCAATCTAAGCCTTGATGATTATCTAAAATTAGCCAAAAATACCAGCAAAATCAATAATATTCAGGTGGTTTTTACCTTTGGCCCTGATGACTTAGCAAACAAAGAAAAATTGCAAAAATCACTTAACTTTAAAGCGCTAATTTATCAACCACCAACCCTAATGGATTTTTGCTATTTAATCAATGATAGTGAACTGCTTATCAGCACTTCAACTGGTCCTATGCACTTAGCGGGTGCGTTAAATATAAAAACTATTAGTTTTTTTGGTAACACTTTATTTGCCAGTCCAAAGCGCTGGGCAACAGTAAGTGATTCGGACAAACAGAGTAATTTTATTTTAGAAAGGGACAATAATACTATGTTAGATATTAAAAAAGTGTTAATTGATAATATCACTTAGAATGATATGTTAGGGTTCTATCGTACTTATACGACACCATTTGAGGAAAAAATTCCTGTTTTTTTAGAAGATTTCTTTGCTAAAGTGTCTTTATATAAACGTATTAGAAGGTTTATCAGCCGATATTTATATACTGAAATTCGGTTACGAAACAGCAAGAAAATATATCAAATTACCACACAACATAAGAGAATTTTATGGGTGCAATGGGTAGATGCTTATTTGGGCGATAGTTTAATGGATTTGTCAAGTAGGGCATTATTAAAAAATAAAAAAATAGATTTATTAACAAAAGATTATGTTGCTAGAATTTATGCAAACGACCCAGTATTTGTTCATATTTTTACTAGTGCTACTCAATGTCATGCCAAACACTATGATTTAATGATACTCGGCAGTTATAGGCAAAGAGAATTAAAAATCTTAACCCCAGAACTATTAAAATTACCTCATGCTAGTTTATATGGTTATTACCATGTGCCTGACTTTAATCGGCTATATTTTAGTTATTTTCGTATTAACCATTTATTATTGAAGCCTTATAACTCTGAATATATTCAAAATATGGCTAAACCCTTGCTTCCTATCAGTAAAATTGATATTGACATTATTGATAAACACAATTTACCAAATAATTTTATTACAATTGCTATCGGTGGTGCAAACAGGGAAAGAATTTATGTATTTTGGGATAAAGTTATTAAAATTTTAATTACAGAAAGCATAGTAGAAAATATTGTATTAGTAGGACAAGTCGTAAATCAAGAGGCAGAAAATATTCAAAAAATAAGTCCTAATAAAATAATCAATTTAGTTGATACTTGTTCATTTAATCAGACTACTGAAGTTATTAAAAGGTCAATTATGTTGCTTTGTTGTGATGGCGGGCTACTACACGCTGCTAATGCGGTACAAACACCGGTTGTTGCGTTATTTTATCTTGTTAATCCTATAACAAGGTTGATTAAAATTAATCAATCTTATAGTCTTATAGATAAAAATGATATCAACAATATTAGTAGCGCCGATATCATAAAGAAAGTTAAATTATTAAAAATGTGGAGTGATGAATAATCAGTCAAATTATATAAAATGTGATTTTAAGTAGATATGAAAAAAATTGGATACACAACAGGTGTTTTTGATATGTTTCATATCGGACATCTTAATATATTACAAAGAGCCAGTCTTGAATGTGACTATTTAATAGTTGGCGTGACTACTGATGAATTAGCATTAACAAAAAAAGGGCATCTTCCAATAATTCCCTTGCAAGAAAGAATGAAAATAGTTGAATCTATTCGCTTTGTAAATGAAGTGGTAGCACAAGTTAATTATAATAAAGTAGAAGCATGGGAAACATTAAAATTTGATAAAATGTTCGTTGGGGACGATTGGAAAAACTCTTTTGAGTGGAATGAACTAGAACGAAAGTTTAGTAATTTAGGAGTTGAGATTCATTATTTCCCCTATACCAATACCACATCTAGCACTGTATTAAAAGAAGTTTTACATAAAATACAGGACACATGAATTTCTACCTTATTTGTTTATATTTTTTATTGCGTGATAAACTCTTTGACAATTTCCTTTATCTCGATAAGTAAAATACTCTTGAGCATGTTTTACATGTTCTGCGCTTATTAAAAAATTATTTTTAATGATATTTTGAATAAGGTGTATTAAGTCTTGGTGACTATTAACTACGTACCCCGGCAAGTCTTTTCTCATATCAATAAAAGGCTTATCTTTTCTGCTAGATATAAATTCGTTGTAGTCAAACTGGTAGGATATAAAGGGTTTATTCATATACACAAAGTCAAATAATACACTAGAATAATCAGTTATCAATAATTTACTCATTTTAAGAAGTTGTGTAACTGTAAATTCTTCTTGTCGCACAATGTGAACGTTATCTCTTGAAAAACAATCTAGGTACTTACTATAATATTGAATATTTTGATGTAGATAAATTGCAATATGACTATTTGACTGTGTAAGGGACTTCATTAAAATTTTATCCTTTATCAACATTCTAATTCTTTTATACAACTGAGTTTTTTTAAATTCACTACCTAATTTCTGCTCTCTGTCTCTAAAAGTTGGCATAAATAAAATCGTATTATTCCACTTTGAGTTTGAACTAGTGTCAACCAAAGAATCAAACCTTGGATATCCTGTAATGACAACCTCTTCATCTAGATAGCCATATTCACTTGTAAAAATATTTTTATGTTTGGGAGATAACGAAGTAATTAAATCATTTAAAGAAAAGGTTGATTTATGATAATATTTTTTCCCATTTTTCAAAAAACCTATTCCGTGATTAATCATAACGCGTTTAGCTTTTAATGTTTTTCTAGTTAGTTTTTTCAAAATGCCTAATTCATCTGCTACCATCCATAGCCCGTGAGTAGAAATAATTCTATTGGCATGATAAAGATAAAAACTCAATTTAAAAGAGTTTATAGCTAACCAATTATTTTTTTGTCTAAATTTGTCTATAGCAGGTGATTTTTTATCAATCACATAAAATACATTTTTTGCTGTATTGCTTTCAATCCAGCAAAATAATTCATAGCCATTTTCTTGAGCTTGATAAGGTGTTTCTGAAATAATCCAAATATCTTTTTTAAAAAATGGCACTGTCAAAAAGTAACATAATCTAGCAGATTCAGCAATAGCAGTGTATTTAATGACTTGGTAAAGTTTATTCACAAAAAATTTACATCAAGTGAAAGAAAAGAGAGTACAAATAATTTAATTTTACCATTCTAGGCGTTTGTATGTGTAGCGTGATTCTTTTAGGCAAGCGCTTTTATTTTTATTCTAAGCACAGTATTATGTAATTAAAATGTAATCATTACCACCTATAAATTTAAACTGTAAATCATGAGTTATCAAAACACATTTAGTATTCCCATCTTTGTTATTAATTTATCTAAAAGTGTTAATAGAAAAAATCATATTATCAATATGTTTAAACCCTTAGATATAAATTATCAATTTTTTGAGGCAGTGGATGGCACACAACTTACCCAACAAAAGATTGCTGAAATTTATGATCAAAAGATGGCTAAAAAACTAAGAGGGCGAGATTTAACATTAGGTGAACTTGGTTGTTCGTTAAGTCATTTAGGCATTTATAAGAAGATGCTATCAGAGAATATGGAAAAAGTTATTATATTAGAAGATGATGCTTGTATTGGGAAGAACTTTGTAAAAATTATTAAGCAAATCAATTATTTTCCCAATGATTGGGAATTGGTGCTATTAGGGTATGTTATACCGAAACATAATTGTAAAATAGCGCAATTTAAAATGAATAATGTACCAAATTACTATCTTTATAAATCAATTTCTCATTTTAGTGCAGCACATGGTTATATAATCAACCAAAATGGCGCAAAAAAGATACTAAAAGTAAATAGAAAAATATACAGCCCTATTGATCACTTTACAGGCAATTATAAAACGGTTAATTTTTATGTAGTCCACCCAGAAGTCATTCATGCTAATTTACCCAGATTTCCAAGCGATATTGGTAAAGATAGATTCAAGGAAAAAAATATCATAAGGAAGAAACTACAAAAGAGAAGTCGTATTCTAAAACAACTAAGCGCTATTAATAGAGTACGCAAAGATATAAAATGGCTTAGAAGAATAGAATGTTTTATATGTCAACTAATTTTCAAAATAAAATATAAGCGTGATTGATTAGCCAAGATTTTATAAAAAATAATAATAACTAAAATTGTAAATTTGTGACGATAAGAAAGTATGTATATACTTGTTTTATTTTGTAGTAGTAAAAATAATTTCACGGGTTATTTATATTTTATAACGTGCTATTTATAAAAATAAGACTATTAATGATAGCTAAAAGCTTTCCTTAAAAAGGTATAAATAAATATATTACCGATTATATCAGGTTTTTACCAGATTTGTCAGCTAAAGTTGTGGTAGATATTCCTTGTGGAGATGGCAGGGCGAGTTATGAATTTTTGCAAAAAGGAGCGCAGATTATTGCGCTTGATTTATTTCCAGAGTTTATGAGTGTGGATGGTGTTTTGGCAAAGTATGCGGATTTGGCGGAAAAATTGCCATTAAAAGATGAGTCGGTCAATTATATCATCTGCCAAGAGGGCATTGAACACATACCTAATCAATTAAATGTGCTACAAGAGTTTAATCGGGTGCTTAAAAAAGATGGTATTGTCTTAATTACCACACTTAATAACTCACATATTAGGGCTAGATTACCGCACTTTTTATTTGAAACCGATTTTTATAAACGTATGCCACCTACTGAAATTGACGGAGTTTGGTTTGCTAATAACAGCCAAGATAAATTATACTTTGGGCATTTATTTTTACTTGGCGTGCAACATTTTCAAACTTTAATTACTATTTCTGGTTTTAAAACCAAAAAACACATCACCACTGATATGCAAAAAAATTAGGGTTATTATAAAATAAATACTTTTTAGCAATAGCAAATAAATGTTTTATCTAATTACACCGCTCATAATACTTGCTTTTCCTTTTGTGTGGTATAGCATTGTTGGTGATAATCGGGCATTAGTTGGTGAACTGGGTGTTATTGAGCAGGCAACAGTTGTTTTTTTATTGATTGCTATTTATTTTTTTATTAGTTCGTTGATGCTGGTTAGGTCAAAACGTGTGCCACAGTTTCTGTCGTCTTGGCTAGTTATTTTAATAGTGGGAGCTGTTTATTTTACTGGTGAGGAACTAAGTTGGGGGCAGCATATTATTAGTTGGCACTCACCAGAAGTTTGGCAACAACTTAACGACCAAGGTGAGACTAATTTACACAATATTAGTGCTGTTTTTGACCAATTACCAAGACTTTTACTTATATTAAGTATTGCTATTGGCGGAGTTATACTACCAATTTATCGCATAACTAAGAAAATATATTTAAACAAAAGTCGCCTTTGGTATTGGGTACTACCTACTTTTTCATTGCTTACTATCTCTATTTTGGTGATTATTGCAAGACCGGCGTTGGAATTTTTAGAACATACATTTGTAGATATTCTTTCTGTTGGAGAGTTTAAAGAATGTTTAATTGCGTTATTTATTATGCTTTACAGTGTTTCTCTCAAACAAAGACTTCAAACCTACTAAATGCCACCCGTAGAGCACAAAGAAGTAATAATTACTGGTTTCTCTAAATTCCGACAGATTACTCGCCAAACCGCTATGTGCAACACCAATATCATCTAAAAAATGAGCAATTCTAGAGCTAATAATGGCAATTGCAAAACCAATTATAAACCAACGACTAGGTATTATCGGTTTAATCGTTTTTAAGCGATGTTGATTACTAAGCAGCGGTAGTAAAATGAATAACACAAACATCACCAAATCAATAATTTGCTTAAATCGCTTAACATTTTGTTTGCCATCTGTTGTTTGATTATGCCAATTTCTATTTTCAATATCTAATCTCTCGTCCGATAAATATTCATAAAAATGCAAGCCATAATCAGTCTCTTCTAATAGTAAAAAACTAAAAACTATAAAACCTGAGGCAAAAATAATTTTCTCTAATATCAGACTTCTATTAAATATTTCTTTAAATAGTAGCAAAATTGTAATTAATAATAGCAGATTTTGTGTTTGCTCCACTAAGCCAAATTCACGCCACGAATTAGGCGCCATAGTTGGCATTTCAGGTGCGATTAGATGTTGTAAAAAAAGATTACCGGAAAAATAAAACCCGATAAATACCGCATTGAATAATAGTGGGGTAATAACAAATAAAATTATATTTTTTTGATTGTTGCCGATAAAATTTTGCCACATAATAGGTTTTAATATACATTATATATCATACTATTCATTGTAAAATTTAATATCCTTAATCAAAAAGCATAATCACATTACTTATCAATTTAGCATAAATGCAACAACAGCCTAACTGGGATTATAACTCTGACCAGCCTTATACTATTAGCGACCGCGCTTTTAAAAATCGGCAAAAACGTAAATATTTATTGGAATATTTACAAATGTTGTTGCTGTTTATTTTTATTTTTCCGTTGTCTTTTATAACGCAGTTTTTTTTAGGTTCTCTCAAAACTAAAATTACTAGGATTGGTATCGGAGTTAATTTAGATAAAGGCACACAACAATACGCGTTAGTTAAAGAACTGGGCGTTAAATATTTATTGATTAGATTACCACTTTGGGACATTGATAACATTAATGATTATGTTGATTTTGCCAAAAGTTTTGGTGATGATAAGCATATTTTAATCAATGTTCTACAAGATAGAGTCCATATTGACGATAGAGCGTTGCTTAAGAAAAATATCAGTATTATTTTTACTAAATTTGCCCCTATTGCTGATGAGTACCAAATTGGTAATGCGATAAATCGCACTAAGTGGGGATTTTTCGCTGTGAGTGAATATTTAGATTTTTACAAAACTGTCCAAAGTATTCGCGATAAGCAATTTCCACAACTAAAACTCATTGGTCCTAGTGTAATTGATTTTGAATATTACTACACCGCTTTTGCTTTATTTAATTTTAGAAAAACCAAGTTTGATAAATTATCATCTCTACTTTATGTTGATAGAAGAGGTGCGCCGCAAAATAGGCAATACGGCTATTTTGATATTAAAAATAAAATTAAATTATTAGCAGCAATGATGATTATGTCCACTAAAACCAATAATGAGTTATACATCACTGAGGTTAATTGGCCTCTTGAAAATACCGCTCCTTTTTCCCCGACTAGTGAGGCAGAATGTGTAAGTGAAATTGATTATGCCAGTTATATGCAAGATTACATCAATATTGCTAGTAAAACCAAGTGGGTAAGCAGAATTTATTGGCATCAACTAATAGCCCCAGGCTATGGCTTGGTAGATAATCGCAATGGTAAAATTCGCAAAACTTATGCTTTTAAGGTTTTTAAAAACTTGCTTAACAAGCAAAATTTGCAATAAATATAACATTTTAAATAAAATATCATTTTGTTAAAACTTAAATGTCAAGTCTTGACACCATTATTTAGTGTGCTAAAATCAATAAGTTTTAATTCAGCTTACTCACAATTATTATGAAAAAAATTATCACTTTACTACTAGTTTTATTATCCTCTCAATTATCTGCTAAGATTGTTGAAGAAAAAATAACTTACCAACATCAAAAGGTCCAATTAACAGGTTATTTATATTATGATAATAAAATTACTGCTAAAAAACCACTTGTTTTGGTAGCGCATGAGTGGTGGGGACTTAATGATTACGCTAAAGAACGCGCTAAATCGCTAGCAAAGCTTGGTTATGTTGGTTTTGCTATTGATATGTATGGTAGTGGTAAACAGACCAAACATGGTAAGCAAGCTAAAGATTGGGTGCAAGCAGTTAAAAAAAATAAAGACTTTTGGCAACAACGCGCCCTTAAGGCGCTTATAGTTGGCAAACAACATCCACAAGTTAATCCAAACCAAACAGCAGCTATTGGTTATTGCTTTGGCGGGGCAACGGTGATGCAGATGGCTTATGCTGGGGCTGAACTTGATGCTGTTGTTAGTTTCCATGGTTCGTTAATTCCGCCAACTAAGCCCCAGCTAAACGTTATTAAGGCTCGTATATTAGTTAATAATGGCGCGGCGGATAGCTTTATCAGTCCAGAGTCTATTAATACTTGGCAACATACAATGCAACAGTCTAATGTTGATTGGGTTTTTGTAAATTATGCTAATGCTAAACATGCTTTTACTAATCCTGAAGCAGCTAAATACGCTGCTATCAATAGTATCTCTAATTTGGAGTATGACAAAAAGGCTGATAAACGTTCATGGCAACTAATGCAAGATTTTTTAGGCGAGTCTTTCACACAAACACTATCCAAATAGTAAAACGATTTGCAAATACTTATTGAAACACCAACTTGGCTTGGTGATACTGTAATGGCAACGCCTGCTGTTGAGAATGTTATCAGGCATTATCCTAATGCGAACATTACTATTTTTGGCACAAAAATTGCTAGTGGTGTTTTTGCGGAACACCCTCAAGTTAAAAACATTATCATTGATAATAGTAGGGTGGCTAAAAATCGCTATTGGTGGCTTTATAAGCAGGCTAAACAATTAAAATTTGATATAGTTTTTTCTTTTAGGAGACAATTCTCAGCTAAGTTTTTTGTTTATTTTATCAACGCTAATAATTGTTATTACTATAAGAGATATGATAAAAACATCAAGCATCAGGTGCTTAGGTATAATGATTTTATAAATTATAGTTTAGGCGCTAATTTTAAGGTGGGGAACCTTAAAATTTATCGCAGTGCCACAGACAAGACTTGTGAAAAAAAACACAAAAAAATACTAGGTTTAAATCCTGGAGCGTCTTATGGTAGCGCTAAACGTTGGTATCCTACCGAATTTGCAATAGTTGCTAGCGAGCTGGCAAAAGATTACAATATAGAAATTTTCAGCGGTGCTGGTGAAGTTGATATTGCAGGCGATATTGCAAAATTATTAGCCCAAAATGGCATTAAAAATTATCAAAATTTAGCAGGTAAAACTAGTATTGATGAATTAATTGACCGTATCGCTGGTTTGGATTTATTTATCACCGGTGATAGTGGTCCTATGCATATTGCTGCCGCCTTTGCGGTGCCGACAGTGGCAATTTTTGGACCTACTGAGGATGGTGAAACTTCACAGTGGGGCAATGCAAAAAGTGTGATTTTAAAACAACAATTTGATTGTCAACCCTGTATGCGACGTAGGTGTCCGCTAACAGGCGATAAACACCATAGGTGTATGAAAACTATCAAGGCTGGGCGGGTGCTAGCAAGCATTAAAACGATATTACCACCTAAACAATAATTACTAATTTTGTTATTTATTTTCAATCAAATGGCATAGTATATGCCCGATAAGAATGTGCATTTCTTGAATTCTGGCAGTATCATTGCTGGCAATAGCTAGGTTAATATCACATAAATCATTCATTTTGCCACCGTTATTACCACTAAAACCAATACAAGCTATGTCCATTTTTTTCGCTGTTTGCAAAGCTTTTAATACATTTTGACTATTACCGCTGGTGCTAATGGCAATAATAATATCATTTTTATTTACTAGTGCTTCCAATTGGCGAGCAAAAACCATGTCATAGCCGAAGTCGTTGCTAATTGAGGTTAGCGCTGAGGTATCAGTGGTAAGGGCAATAGCAGCTAAACCTTTGCGTTTAATTTTGTAATGACCAACTAATTCAGCAGCAATATGTTGGGCATCGGCAGCACTACCTCCATTGCCAAAAATAACAATCTTGCCGCCATTTTTAAGGCTGGTAATACACATATCAGAAGCTTTTGCTAACTGGTCTTTTAAATTGTGCATTGTGCGCGCTATTTTTATATGTGCATCAAATTCATTATCAATAATTGTTTTCATAACTTTTGTATTTGTTTGATAGTTTTACTAGTGCTTTTACCATCTATGAATTGAACCAATTTTAATTCATCAACAAGCTCTTCTCCAACTATTTTCTTGCCTTGATAATCAGAGCCTTTTACTAGCACATTGGGCTTAATTAGTTTGATAAGATTGTAAGGTGTAGGCTCATTAAAAATTACTACAAAATCCACTACTTCTAAGGCTGCCAGTAGGTAAGCGCGGTCGCCTTGTCCATTAATTGGCCGCTTACTACCTTTAATATTTGTAGTAGAAGTATCGCTATTAAGACCAATAATTAGTACATCGCCAAAATTTTTAGCAGCTTCCAAATACTTGATATGACCGATGTGCAACAAATCAAAACAACCATTGGTAAAGACAATTTTCTGCTTTTTGTGTTTGCATTCTTTGACAATTGAATTAATTTCATCCCAAGTTTTAATGTGGGTATCACTACTAGACTTATTAAGACTTGATTCATAAGCAATAATTTCATTCATAGTTGCTATGGCAGAACCTATTTTATTTACCACCACGCCTGCAGCAAGATTAGCAAATTTAACCGATTCATCAATATCAAGTCCGCAAGAAAGTCCAAAGCCCAAAGCGGCAAGGACAGTATCACCAGCGCCGGTAACATCAAAAACCTCTTTAGCAACAGTTGGATGAATGCGCAAATTATCATCAAAAATTGCAATCCCTTGTGCGCTTAAAGTAATTAGAGATACAGCTAAATCACATTCTTTTTTTAGTTTTTTAATGCAGTGGCTAAGACTTTTGGTATCTTTTATATCAATACTGGTTGCAATGCTTGCTTCTTTTTTGTTTGGAGTTAACAAGTACGCGCCTTTGTATTTGTTGTAATTTATGCCTTTAGGGTCAACCAAAACTTTTTTATGATGTTTATTAGCGGTAGCAATAATTGATTTGGTTAGGTCATTAGTTAGCACACCCTTGCCATAATCTGATAACAAAATACTATCATAATCACTGATAATACGTTTAAAAATCTCCAAAATTTGATTTTTTGTAGTGGGATTAATCTCACAATCATTTTCCTGGTCGTAACGGACTATTTGTTGGCCAGAGGCGATAACACGACTTTTTTTGCTAGTGATTCTGTCTTCTTGAGTAATTAAATGTTTGGTGCTGATGTTAATATTATCAAGCAACGTTTTTACTTCATTAACATTGGCGCAATTGCCGATAACACTAATTACTCCAACTTGTGCTCCCAGCGCTTCTAAGTTGCTAATTACATTGCCGCCCCCGCCAAGTGTGGTATTTTGTTGGTTAATATTTACCACTGGTACTGGGGCTTCGGGCGAGATGCGCTGACAACTCCCCCACAAATAGTAGTCAATCATTAAATCACCGATGACTAAAATTTTTGGAGTTTTATTGGCTATATTTATCATTTATACAATATTTTCTCTAAACAATCTTTTAATTTCCGCTAGATAATCCTTGATGCCTGCTTCTAGGCTGATTTTAGGTTCATAACCAAGATTAGTCTTAGTGTCATTAATATCAGCCTCAGTGTGCATTTGATAACCCGTATAAGGGTTTTTTATCCACTCAATAGCAAGTTTGGTGCTTAGTTCTTGTTGTAGAATATTGACAATATCTACAAAACTACGGGCTACACCTACACCAACATTATAAACTCCATTTTGCTTAGGGCTAACTGCTTTAATACTAGCTTGGATAGCATCATCAATATAGATAAAATCACGCAAAATGTTATGAGAACCGATAAATAATTTAGGTGATTTATTGGCTAAAATTTGGTGTCCTAATTGCACTATCATTGATGCAGTTTTGCCTTTGTAGTATTCCCCCTTGCCATAAACATTAAAAAATCTTAAACCCACAACTACCATATCTGGATTTTTTTGTATATAGCGTTTAGCGATTTCATCCATAACATATTTACTAAAACCATAAGGGTTTTCTGGGTTTTCCTTACCCACTGTTTGTGGAGGTGGTAGATTACCATAGGTAGCGGCTGAGCTGGCATATACTATTGTTGCTTTATTTTTTTTAGCGATATTAAGTAAATCATAAAAGGCATTTACATTGGATCTAATGATAATTTCTTGGTTATTTACTCTGGTATCACTAATTGCGGCTTGGTGAAAAATATAGTCAAATTTGTAATCATTAAGTAGATCTAAGTCGTCCTTATTATTGATATTACCACAAATAACATCGCCCTTGAAACTAGTTAAGTTTTTATAGTGGCCCAAGCTTTGTAGATTGCCATTACTAAATCTTGCCTCGCTTCTAAAGCAATCAAACACCACTATTTGCGAATAAGGATAGTTGGTTTGTAAATAAAAAGCTAGGTTGGAACCAATAAAACCAGCACCGCCAGTGATTAAAATAGTTTTATGGTTGAAGTCTTGTGTTGTATAAATCATTGGATGGTATTAATACTTTGTTTGATAGATTTTAGTATAAATTTAGCTTTAGAACTTTTTTCACTTATACTATGTCCGCTTTTAACCAAAATAGTATTACTGATTTTAGCTTGATTGGCAGCTGTTATGTCATCTTCCTTATCGCCAATTATCCATGATTTAGTCATATTTATATTGTGTTTTTTTTGAGCTGCTAACAACATTCCCGGTTTGGGCTTGCGACAAGTGCAATTATCACTATCCTTATGCGGACAAAAAAAAGTATCCAAAATAGTAATATCATTACGACCAAATTGCTTTAGCATCCAATCATTAACTTTATAAAAATCAGCACGTTTGTAATACCCACGGGCAATCCCAGATTGATTAGTTATAATGATAATATGATAATTACGAGATAGAAAATGTTTACAAGCGCTAAAGACACCATCAATAAAGATAAAATTTTCAATACGGTGCAAATAACTTATTTCTTGATTGATAACACCATCTCTATCTAAAAAAACAACCTTCATTATCTAAGTTAGTCTATTTTAACCATAAATAAAAAAATGATACCTTATTGCAGGGCAAGATGCGCCTAAATGGCTAATTAACTTAACCGGCGCATAAATTATTGTTACTAGGATAAAATGATTATTATGCTTAAAAACATTAATACTAAATTATTACTTGCCTGTATTATTTTGGTTTTGTTTGGCTTATTGATGTTGTTTTCCACCTCAATTTATTATTCGGCAGAATTGTATAACAACCCCTATCATATCATTAATAAACAATTGCTTTACTTATTTATTGCGCTTATTATAGGGGCTTTGGTTATTAATACCTCTATTGATAAAATTGAGCAACTAGCTGTGGTGTTATTTGGCATTACTTTGCTGTTATTAGCGCTGGTTTTTGTGCCTTATATTGGTGTTGAAGTCAAAGGTTCTAACCGTTGGATTAACTTAGGGTTATTGCATTTTCAGCCATCAGAATTATTAAAAATTACTATGATTCTATTTATGGCGCGATTTTTAGTGCGTCAGGAAAGCAATATACAAAGTAATATAATGGTATTATTCGCTGCTGGTTTAGTATTATTTATTGTGGCGATTTTATTATTGTTTGAGACCGATATTGGGGCGTTTTTTATTGTAACAACTACTACACTTAGCATGCTATTTATTGCCAAAACTAAAATTAAAGCTTTTATGGTAATTATTTTAACAAGTATTGTAGGGTTCATTAGTTTTATTTTATTCTTGCCCGAACGTTTGGCGCGTATTAGCGCTTTTGTTGACCCTTGGGGGGATCCCTATGGCAAAAGTTATCAACTTGTTCAGTCTTTGATAGCGATTGGCAAAGGGCAATGGTTTGGTGTTGGGTTAGGAGCTAGTGTGCAAAAAATGCAATTTCTACCAGATGCGCATACTGATTTTATTTTTGCTATTATTGGTGAGGAATTTGGGGTTGTGGGGATGTTATTGGTGTTATTTTTGTTTGTTTATTTAATTTATCAAATGTTTGCTATCTCTTATAATGCGCTATATCAACATAAAAAATATAGCGCTTTTGTTGCCTTTGGCATTGGTGTTTGGTTTAGTTTGCAAGTTTTTATTAACATTGGCGTTAATACTGGGCTACTGCCTACTAAGGGCCTTACTTTGCCGTTTTTTAGTTTTGGTGGCAGTAGCTTGCTTATTTCGGTAATTAGTTTGGCGATTATTTTTAGAATTGATTATGAAAATCGGCAATTGCACTACCAAAAATACTAATAAGACCATTTTAATTGCAGCAGGCGGAACTGGCGGGCATATTTTTCCAGCATTAGCGGTGGCGCAAGAATTAAAAAAAAGACACAAAACTATTAATATCATTTGGTTTGGTTCAAAAGTGGGTATGGAAGGTCGCATCATTGCTAAACATCATTTTCCACTTTTTACCGTTAGTAGTGTCGGTCTGCGCGGCAAGTCTTTGCCTCACCTATTAAAAGCTCCGTTTTTATTAGCATTGGCATTGGTGCAAACCTTGGTCATTTTCACCAAAACTAAACCCGATATTGTGCTTGCTATGGGCGGTTTTAGCTCGGGTTTGGCTGGAGTATGCGCTTATTTATTTCGTGTGCCGCTATTAATTCATGAACAAAATGCTATTGCTGGACTGACTAACAAAATCTTGGCTAAAATAGCTAGTAAAACCTACCAAGCTTTCCCTAACACATTTACAAGCAAAATAAATGCCATAACCATAGGCAATCCTGTCACTTTTATTCCTCAATCTAAAAGGTCGCATTCTTCGCCTGTTAAAAATGTATTAGTGATTGGTGGAAGTTTAGGCGCTACGATTTTTAATAAAACTATTCCCCAACTAACCACCAAGCTTAATATTATTCACCAAAGTGGTAAGGGACATTTTGAAACGTTAAAAGCGTTTTATAAAAACAGCAAAAATAAAGCGCAATTAATTGAATTTATTGATGATATGGCATCTCTTTATGTTTGGGCGGATATAGTAATTTGTCGAGCTGGGGCGATGACGATATCAGAATTAATGCTAACTGGTAGCGCAAGTATTTTGGTGCCTTTTCCTTATGCTAGTGGAGGCCATCAAAATGCTAATGCTAAAATTTTAAGCGACAATAGGGCGGCTATTTTATTACCTCAGACTCAATTAAGCCCGCAAAAACTGGATGAAATTTTAGCCAATTTATCTGCTGAACAAATCCAGCAAATGGGCACGAGAGCTAAGGCTCTTGCAATGCCAAATAGTTGTTTGCAATTAGCTGATGAGATACTAAAATTTAGATAAACAGCCCAGCTATTAAAGTGTTTTAATAGTAAAGTTGTGATTAGTATAGACGCAAATATCAGCAGCGATACTTAAGCTTTTTTCAACGATTTCTTTGGCGCTTAAATTGGTATTGTCGTATAAAGCCCTAGCGGCAGATTCTGCAAAATGACCACCTGAACCAATTGCCATTACTGGTAATTCTGGTTCAATTACATCACCATTACCACTTACCATTAATGAGGTTTTCTTATCGGCTACTAATAACAAGGCTTCCAATTGGCGTAGAGCTTTATCGGTGCGCCATTCTTTCGCCATCTCCACAGCGGCACGCACTAACTGTCCGTCAAAACTTTCTAATTTACCCTCAAAACGTTCAAACAAAGTAAAAGCATCGGCAGTACCACCAGCAAAACCCGCTAACACTTTATCATTATAAAGTGGGCGGACCTTTTTGGCATTACCTTTCATAATGGTATTACCTAGTGATACTTGGCCATCGCCACCAATAACAACTTCACTGTTTCGTCGAACTGATAAAATGGTAGTGCCGTCAAACTGCCTCATAAAAATTTATTTTTAAAAGCACATTATTATACATAAATGCAACAATTAAGCGCACAAGATACTATTATTACCGCCAACAAACGTCAAGTGTTAGCATTAAGCGCTTATTATCTGAGAAATTATCCTAGGAAAATAACACCGCGCATTGTTAATTATCAACAATTTTTATTGACTAGTAAGCCTATAGATGCAACATTGGTAGTTAGTGATTATCAACAATTTATTATTTTTAGCAATTTAATTTACAACAAGTTTGCTATCGGTGAATTCAGCATAAATTTAATCCACAAGCAATTAGCCCAAACATGTCAAGGAGAATATGCACTGGTTAGACAATTTAATATTCCTCTTAGTGAGTTTGACCAATATTTTAATGATAAAGGTCAAGTTTTACTAGATGTCATAAATGCTTATCGCGCTTATTTGGATAAACATCAATACTGCGATGAGTTTGATTTAGCCGAGCAACTAATTGTCGGTAAAACCACTATTGATAATACTTATTATTATGGTTTTAATATTTTAACCACCCAACAACAAATCTTATTTAAAAAACATAACATTAAGCCTTATAAGTTGGTGCGTAAAACTATTAATGTACATCAAGCATTGGCTTTTGCCACAGTAGATGAAGAATTAGATGCAATTAGTGCTTATTTAGTGGCGCAAAGTACTCAAAATCCGCAACAAAAAATTGCAGTTGTTGTCCCAGAGTTATCTAAATTACGTCCCCAAATTATTTGGCGTTTAGATAAGGCGTTCGGATATCATAATCAATTTAAGGCACAAGTTGATAAGTGTTACAATCTATCGCTAGGCAGGTCGTTATCTGACTATCCACTGGTAAAAAGCGCTATGAATGTATTGCAGTTTAGTTATGATTTTTATAGGGATGTGCTTAGTAAAGACTTATGTGCTGAAATACTACTGTCGCCCTTTATAATTACCACTGGTAGTGATGAGTATTATTATCGTCACCATTTTGTTGTTAATACTTTGCCTAAACTAAGCAATGAGTTTAAAGTGAGAGATTTTTTAACAATGTTGCCCAAGGAATGCCCACGTTTATATCAAGCAATCAGTGCTTTGGAGGCTAAATTCAATAATTTTGATAAATACCAAAGTTATAGCCAGTGGATGACACTATTTATTGATATTTTAGTTAGTTTTAGTTGGATATCTGATTTGCATCTATCTAGTGTTGAATACCAGTGTTTTAATAAGTATCAACAGGCTCAGCTAAATTTTAATAGTCTAGACCAGCTAACTATAAACGTTAGTATGATAGTAGCGCTTAACCACTGGTTTGACTTATTACAACAGACGATTTTCCAGCCCAAACTTAAAAATCAGCCTAACATTCATATTATTGGTGCGTTAGAAGCGCAAGGCCTGTTTTTTGACCAAATTTGGTTGATGGGTGCAGATAGTAATTTTTTACCCGGAATAATTAAAAATTATCGTTTTATTGACTCTCAAATTGCTGCTAAATTTTTCTTGCCGAATAGCAGCTATTCTCGGTTAAGCAATGAGGCAAGTGGCGTCTATCAATATTTATCAAAAATAGCGGATAAGTTTTTTTGTAGTTATGCCAAACTAAACGACAAACAACAACGTCTACCAACCCCTTTTATTAAATTTAGCGATGTAATTAATCAACCTGTGGCAATAAAAGAGCCCAAAGCCCTAATTACAGTCACTGATAATTATGCGTCAAGTTTGGATAATCTAGATATTACACAAGGGGTAAAAACTTTACAATATCAGTCTCAATGCTCTTTTAGAGGTTTTGGGCAGCGGTTAAAAATTACTACCATTGAAGATCAGGTTTTAGGCTTAAGTTCAATGCAAAAAGGCGTTTTTATTCATCGCGTTTTACAAAGTATCTATCGGGCAATACCAAATCAAGAAGAATTATTAAAAGTAGGTGATTTAACCATGTTAGTAAAATCTCACCTTAATAGTTGCTTGCCTGATAATAGCATTTTTTGGCAATTAGAATTTTCACGAACCTTACCTGTAATAGTGGATTTTTTGCAGCGCGAACAACAAAGACAACCATTTAAGATTTTAGCAACTGAAAAGCGCCAAAAAGTTAATATTGATGGTTTGACATTTGAAGTATTTATAGACCGCCTAGACCAAGACCAAAATGGTAATTTACTTATGTTTGATTATAAAACTAAAAAAGACTTAACACTTAAAGATATTGGCTGGAAAAATGGTACAGCTGTTAATATCAAAGAATCGCAACTGCCAATTTATGCGCTTAATAATCCTATTGATGCTCTAGTTTTTGTGCAATTAACCAGTGCTAAAACCAATTATATTGGTTGCAGTAAAAATAATATTATGACTGAGCAATTAGGTAAAAATAGTAATAGTGAGCAATTTGCAATTCTCAAAAATCACTGGCAAATAAGCCTTGATGAAACTAGTCGTGATTTTCAAAATGGTAAAGCAGCGGTAATACCCCAAAAAGGTGCTTGTGATTATTGTAATTTAGATAGTTTATGCCGCAAACTCCATGATTTGTAATTTTTTAATACTTTAGCTGTTAATAGTGTATTGACATTTAGTGGGCAGTCTATTATAATTTGCTGCTTTTACAGAGCGATAATGAAGGCAGTATTTATGACTGTTTTATTAGTAGCGACTGGTTATGTTAGTGCTTCTGGTCATTACTTTTTTAATCAGGATTTAAACCGTATTTTTAATCATTTTGACCATTACCTAAATGGAATAGATAATAGCATTAATAAGCGAGTTGGTTTTAACCATTCGTCCAATACTTGGCAGTATATTGACAATAAAATCAACGCCTATATTATCCAAATCAATTTAGGTGATTTAAACAAAGATGATGTTGATATTGAGGTTAATCGACATAGGCTAAGCATTATTTCTCAAAACAAAACCGAACGTAAAACTGGCAACCAACAGAGACGTTATCATTCCTATCATTCTAGTGCGTTTGCTAGGAGCTTTACTCTGCCCGATGATGCCGATGTTGCAAACATCAGCGCGGGCTTTGAGCACAGCGTGTTAAAAATTACCATCCCCAGACTAAAAATCACCACGCCTAAGGCAAGAAAAATAAAAATTCTCTAACATATAATTCAAGGCAATTTAATTTTTTTAATGCAAGCCTTGAATCTTTTAAATAGGATATGTAGTATAGCTAATATGTAAATAAATTTTTACTAAACAACGAAGATTTTAATTTGTATTTTATCGTATACTAAAAAAAGTGTAGTATACAAGCAAAATTTTCTTTATCTCATTGACATTAATGAAGCTTCTGGTATTATAAGAACTATGAGTTCAAAAATAGTGGTAATTACCACTACTAAAGATGGTAGTATAAATTACCAAAATAACATTTTTTAAGCTATCTCATAGTTATATTTTTAAAAGGTTATGGTATAACATAGAGTTATGCAAACCGTATCATCAAGACTAACTGCTGTTATTTTATTTTTGCTGAGTTCATTACCAATTACAGCAAACATAGACCCCTTTAGCTTTATTGCGATAAAAGATGCGCAACTAAACACGTTAATTACTTCTAATATAGCAACTATTAGCGGTTTTGACAGCACTGCTAGTGTTCGCATTGAGGGCGGTTCTTATATCATAGGCAATAGTACCCCAACAAAAGCTGAGGGCGCAATTACTGCAGGGGGGACTATTACCATTGAAGTTTTATCTAGTAGTGAGTTTAACACTCAAACCTTTGCTACCTTAACCGTAGTTTCTGGCGCTAGCCCAACAACGGTAATATTTAGTGTTACTACCAGACTTGCTCCCAGCACCCCTGTTTTTACTAGTAATCCAATCACTACCGTTATAGTTGGTAGTTTATACCAATATAGATTAAGCGCCAGCGATGATGATAGTAGCAACCTTGTCTTTAGCGTTGCACCAAGTACAGATACTGAATTGCCAAGTTGGTTAGATATTGGTGTAGTTGTAACTACTTTAGCAGGTGATGTTTTAACGGGCGATGATGATGGTGTTAGTTCTACAGCTAAATTTCGTTCTCCAAGCGATGTTGCAATTGATGCTAGCGGTAATATTATTATTGCCGACAGATTTAATCATCTCATTCGTAAATTAGACCCAGATGGGATAGTTAGCACTGTTGCTGGAGCTAATTTTTTAGGATTTGCTGATGGCGCCAGCGCCACAGCTGTATTTGCTTTTCCATTCGGTGTTGCAATTGATGCTAGCGGTAATATTATTGTTGCCGATACTAACAATCATCGTATTCGTAGTATTGCTCCAAATGGCATAGTAAGTACTATTGCTGGCAGTGAAACTAACTTTATTGATGGCGCTAGCTCCACAGCTAGATTTAATGCCCCAACAAGTGTTGTAACTGATGCTAGTGGTAATATTATTGTTGCCGATACTAACAATCATCGTATTCGTAGTATTGCTCTAGACGGCACAGTAACTACCATTGCTGGTACGGGTCCGAGAGGTTTTGGGAATGGTAGTTTTGTTGATGGAGCTAGCGCCACAGCTAGATTTAGTAATCCATTTAGTGCTGCAATTGGTACTAGCGGTAATATTATTGTTACTGATAGAGGTAATCATCGCATTCGTAGCATTAGCTCGGATGGCATAGTAAGCACTATTGCTGGTAGTGGTGATGAGGGCTTTGCTGATGGTGCTAGCGCTACAGCTAAATTTGATAACCCAACGGGTGTTGCAGTTGATGCTGGTGGTAATATTATTGTTACTGATAGTAATAACCGCATTCGTAGTATTGCCCCAGATGGCATAGTGAGCACTATTGCTGGTAGTGACACTGGCTCTACTGATGGTCTTAGTAGTGATGCTAAATTTTTTAGACCGGTTGGTATTGCAATTGATGCTTCAGACAATATTATTATTGCTGACCAAAATAATAGCAGGATTCGTAAAATTGATAGAAATAATGTTATTCTTGCAGGCACTCCTAGTTGCGATGATGTTGGTATCCATAATTTAGCTCTTATTGTTAGCGACGGCGAACTTCAAAGTTCACAAAGTTTTACCATTAGAGTTATGAGTGACGGCAGTTGTGTTTTAGTGGCTCCATTTAGCTTTGATGTAGTTAATGATGTTGCCTTAGGGGCAACCATTACTTCTGGGGCTATTACAATTGCTACCAATACCCAAGACCCACAAAGCACATTTACCATTAGTATTGAAGGCAGTGATGCGCGCTATTCTATTAACGATGGTAGTTATACAGATTTAAGTGGGGTGGTTAATATTGGTGATAGTGTTAGGGTACAAATTGTAGCTAGCAATCAGCTAAATACCACAAAAACAGCAACTATTAGCATAGATAATATCATAGCCGCATTTACTATTACTACCACTAACTTAATGATTATCGGCGGTGATAGCACAGCTAGCTACAACGACCCTCCAATTACTATTAGTGCTACTAGTAGTGATATCACAACAATAGCTATAACTTGGACTTCTAGTGCTACAAGTGTTGTAAGTTTTAGTGATCCAAATATTGGCTTAATTACTATTGTTGGGGCTGGTAGTGCTTTAATTACTGCAATGAGAGGTGATAATGAGGACAGCATAATTTTTATTGTAGAGCCTTTAACTCTAACCCCAACCTTTGCTAGTCCACAAACCTTTATCTACAACACTAACATAAGAACTGTGCTCGCAACCATTACCAGCGGCATAGTGGGTACTGATGATGTTAGCCTTAGCACAAGTGGGGCAACTGCAACTGATGCTGGCAACTATAATATCGGTCTAGCACTAATAGGAGCTGCTAGCCCCAATTACCGCTTAAGCGTAGATACTCTTAGCTGGTCAATCACAAAAGCAAACCAAACTGGTTTTACTATTATGATTGGTAGCTTCTTAAAACTGGAAGCAACTACAACTACAACTGCAAGTGGAGGACAAAGCACAGGTGCTATTAGTTTTACCTCTAGTAACCCAACTGTTGCAACTATCACCCAAGATGGTATAATTAGCGCGCAAAGCCTAGGTACTACCACTATTAGTGCCACCAGAGCTGGTGATAGCAATTATAATGATATTAGCGCTAGCACTTTATTAGAAGTAGTATTAGACATCACTCCAGACCCCTTTAGTTTTACTGCGATAATAAATGGACAACTAAACGCACTAATTACTTCTAATATAGTGCCTATTACTGGTTTTGACAGCACTCTTAGTATTCATATTGAAGGTGGTTCTTATACCATAGGCGCTAGTGAGCCTACCGCAGCTGAGGGCGTAATTACCGCAGGCGCTACTATTACTGTTCAAGTTTTATCTAGTAATGAGTTTGATACTCAAACTGTTGCCACTTTAACTGTAGGTTCTGGGGCTAGTGCCACAAGGGCAATATTTAGTGTTACCACCAGACTTGACCCAGCTATAACTCCTAACTCTATTACCCTAACCTTAAGCGCGACCACTACTATTGCTGATAATACTATAACTGTTACTGTAAGTGCTAGTAATTCTAGCGGGGCAATTGATATCGCTGAATTAGTGGCAACTGTAGTCTTAGCAGGCGCTGCTGTTTCAACTAATGGCAATGAGATTACCTACACCCCTAGTGCTGCTGGCAATGAAACTATTAGTGTTATTAGTATAAATGGTATAGATGTTAGCGGTATTAGTGGCAGTAGCGCTACATTTGAGGTTACCCACGGCGCGCTTACTAGAATTGAACTAGAGCCACAAAACCCCACTTTTTTGGTAAATGGTGTAGATACAACTGGCGTTACAATTACTGTCACTCTATATGATGCAAATAATAATTTGGTATTAACTGATACAGCTATTAGGTTTGCAGCATTAGGAGGAGGAGGTTTTGAAACTAAAAATGGTAGGGCTTTAAGCGGAACAGGAACTGTTGAAGTACTTGAAAGTGAGCAAAGAACAGGCATTGTTACTATTGTGGCTGGCGCTATATCTGCTACGACCACTGTTACTAGTGTTGAGATAGCAAATATAGGCTTTGTGGGCATTAGCAATACTAACACTGATAGCCCTATAACTATTACTATAAGTGCTACTGATTCTGTCGGTGATACAATTGATATTAGTGAATTAGAGGCAACTGTAGTCCTAGCAGATGCTTCTATCTTAATTAGTAGTAACCAAATAACCTACATCCCCAGCATTATTGGCACTGAAACTATTAGCGTTACTAGCATAAATGGTTTAGATGTTAGTAGTATTATTGGTAGTAGTGCTACATTTAATATAACTCGTAGCACGCTTACCAGAATTGAATTAGAACCATCACCTCAGACTATAATAGTTAATTATAGTGCTATTGCCAGTGTTACCTTGTTTGGTATTAACAATAACCTATTCTTAGCCCCAACTACACTAACTGTTAATATAGAAGGGCCTTTTACTATTTCCTCTACAACTATTATTAGCTCTGCTGGCAGGGCATTTATTGTGGTAGAAGCAATTGCTGTTGGTGTTGGTACTCTTACTATTAGTATCAATGATATATTTGCCACAACTACTATTACTGCTGTTGAACCACTAATTATTATTGGTGGCGATATAACTGCTATCTATGGTGATGACGCCATTAGCATTACTAGCCAAGGTGGCAACTCAATACAACCAATCACTTGGACTTCTAGCATCCCCACTGTTGCTACCATTGATGAAAATAGTGGTGTTGTAACAATTATAGATATTGGCACTACTACTATCACTGCTAGTAGAGGTAGCAGTCAAGCTAGTATTAGCCTATTGGTAAATCCTAGACAACTTGGGCTTAGTGTTGGTCCAACTGATACTCTTGTCTTTAATAATACTAACCAAACCATAGCAGTTAGCCTAACTAATGCTGTTGAGGACGATATCAACAGTAGTGCTATTACCCTAACTATAAGCGGCGACCAAACTGCAATAAATGCTGGCAACTATCAATTTAGTGTCTCTATTAGTGGTAGCGCTAGTCCAAACTACATATTTGCCCCAACAACTATTACTTGGACTATTGACCAAGCTGAGCAATCTAGTTTTGCTTTTAATCCTCCTAATTCTATACCACCAATACAAACCTTAGATTTAAGCGCTTTTATAACTGGGGCTTCTAGCACAGCTGATGTTATCTACACTATTAGCCTAGATTCTGGTTCTGCTAGTATTAACAATAGCACCCTAACTGCTATTAGTGTTGGCAGTATTAGTATTAGCGCTATTAGTCCTGAAGATGTTAATTATTTAGAAGCTTCAATTACCGCTGATATTAATATTTTTGATATCTCACCTTTTACTTTGGCAACTAGTAGCATTATCCTTAGCAAAAACTCTCCTAATACTACTCGCCATATTGTGGCTATTACAGATATTGTTGCCGATGGTGGTGTAGCTATCCAACAAGCAACACTAACAATTGATATTGTTAGGGTTGGTGATAATATTTTTACCGAAAATCCACAACCTGTTGTATCATTTGCCACCGATAGTATCCAAACTAGCGCCTCATTAACTGCTACCCCAACAAGTGCTAAGCTTTACTTTAGCATTGCCGCTGATGCAACAGGTAGCGCTTCGCTGGTAATTACCTTAAATAAAGCAGAAGATGGCCAAGATAGTAGCAAAACGCTAATAGTAACTGTCCAAGATAGTAGTAATACAGCCCCAATAATTATTATTCTTGATGATGATGATATACGAGATTTTTCAGTATTTGGTGGCCATGTATATGGCATAACAAGGTTCACTAGGAATTATAATAGTCACTTGACTGCCTTTGATTCAGATGGTGGTTATTTAGCTAGAGTTGAGAGCGCTGCTGAATTAGCACATATAAGAGGATTATTACCTAGTGGCGGCTTTTATCTAGGGGCTAATGATATAGCTAGTGAGGGAGATTGGGTCTATGCTAACGATGGCACCCAATTTGGCGTGGACGTATTCTCTGGAAACGGCGGCTTTGTGGTTTATCCGGGGTTTTTAAATATTTTTGAATTTGGGCTCACCGATGACGAACCAAATAATTTCGGTGAGGGTGAAGATTGCCTAGAAGTAAGGACTAATTCTATTACTGACTCAGCGTGTAGTACTTTTTTTCGTGGCGTTTTTGAGTTTCCCAGTGGTTTGCCTGCCGCTACTAATTTAGGTAGATTTGATATCCCTTTTAACACTACATCACCAATTATTATTGCTGATAATCTATTAGGTTTTGACTTAGACGGTGATGATATTGTCTGGTCAGCAACAGATAGCGGCGCTGGTGGTAGTGTTGTTATAACCACTAACACCATTAGCGCCACTGCCACTATTTCTTACCAACCAGCACCAGACTTTTATGGCAATATTACCCTAACTGTTAGTCTTAACGAGGTTGTTCGCACTGACAGAAGAACCTCAGCAGTGGCGATGATTAATGTGCGTAGTCTTTTTCCTTCCCTAGTTACCCCTACCGCTCAGGTATTATCAGTTGGCAAGCCGTCATCACTAACTATTATCAACAATGGCGAAGCGCCAAGCGCTTTTAGTATAACGCCTGCCCTACCTGCTAGTTTATCTATTGTTTTAGTTAGTGGCAATTTTATTATAAGCGGGACACCAATTATGACCCAACAAAGCACAACCTACACGCTTAGCGCGAGCAATGCGGCTGGTACTGGGACCATTAGCTTTGTTATTAGTATTAATTTAGACCCTTTTATGATTGTAGAAGGAGATATAACCGTTACTTATGGTGATAATATTAGCCTTACTACTAATATTCCCGGCTCTACTTGGACCTCTAGTGCCCCTGCTATTGCCAGCATTGACCCAAATACTGGTGTGGTTAGCACTACTGGTGTTGGCAGCGCTATTATTACTGCTAGCAATGATGTTATTAGAGGTGCAGGTGGTGAGGGCGAAGCGAGTATTACCTTAATTGTCACTGCTAGAGAGATAACAGCTACCATTGGTGATACTAGTTTTATGTTTGACAATACCACTAGAACCGTAGCTACTACCCTAAACAATATTCTAGCTAGTGATGCTGATGATATTACTCTTATAATTAATGGCACTAGCGCAGCCATTGATGTTGGCACTTATACCTTTATTATTGGCATTGGCGGTAGCGCCAGTCCAAACTATATAATTAGTCCAACAACTATTACTTGGACTATCAGTCGGGGGCAGCAGACTGATTTTATCTTTATTCCGCCTGAGTCCATACCACTAACACCAACCTTAGATTTAAGCGCTTTTATAATTGGTGCTCTTGACACAGCTGATGTTATTTATACTATTGGCGCGAGTTCTGGTTCTGCCAGTATTAGCAATAGTATCCTAAGCCCTATTAGTGTTGGTAGTATTAGTATTAGTGCTATTAGCCCTGGAGGCACTAATTACTTGGAAACTTCAATTACCGCTGATATTAATATTGTTGATACTCTAGCTTTTACTCTGGCAACTCATAGTATTATCCTTAGTAAAAACTCGCCTAATACTATTCGACATATTGTAGCTATTACAGATATTGCCACCGATGCTAGCACAACTGTTCAAGGATTAGAGTTTAGTATTGCTAGGGTTGGTGATAATATTTTTACCGAAAATCCACAACCTGTTATATCATTTGCTACCAATATCATCCAAACTGATGCCTCAGTGACCATCGCCCCAGTAACTGCCACTCTTTATTTTACCATTGCCCCTGATGCAACAGGTAGCGCTGGGATGGTAATTACCTCGGTCAGGGAAGATGGACAGCGTAGCACTCAAACGTTGGTAGTAACTGTTAAAGATAGCAATCAAGCCCCAGTAATTAGCGCTGCTAACGCCTTAGAGGATATTTCAGTATTTGGCGGGCATTTATATGGTGTTATTAGCAGTGGTAGCTATAATACTTTATTAAATGACTTTGATGCAGAGGGGGGCTACTTAGTTAGGGTTGAGAGTGCTGCTGAACTAGGACATATAAGAGCATTGTTCCCTGGTCCAAACGACCGCTTTTATTTAGGGGCTAATGATATAGCTAGTGAGGGAGATTGGGTTTATACTAACGATGGCGCTCAATTTGGTGTAGACACAGACACTGGGGCTGGCGGTTTTGTTGTTTATCCTGGGTTTTTAAATATTTTTGCATTTGCACGAACTAGTGAACCAAATAATAACGATGGTAGAGGAGGAAGCGAAAATTGCTTAGAAGCAACATCTAATGATGTAGTTTGTAGTGGGGGTGATGTTATTGGCGCTGTTTTTGAGTTTCCCAGTGGCCTGCCTGCTACTGCTAATTTAGGCACAGTTGATGTTCCTTTTGGTCCTGTATCAGCGGTTACTATTATTCGTCTCTTTGGTTTTGACTTAGACGGTGATGATGTTGTTTGGTCGGCAACAGATAGCGGCGCTGGTGGTAATATTGACATAATCGGTATCACTAGTTCTATTGTTGATATTTCCTACCAGCTAGCGCCAGATTTCCATGGCAATATTACCCTAACTATTAATCTTAATGAAGTCGGCCTTACTAATGGAGCATCGGCAGTGATGATGATTAATGTAGTTAATCCTACCCCTGCTCTAGTTGCCCCTAGCGCTCAGGTATTATTAGCTGGTGAGCCCGTAGAGCTAACTATTGTCAACAATGGTGGGGTGCCAACTACTTTTGATATAACACCTACTCTGCCTGTTAGTTTATCTATTAATGAGGTCGGTGGTAATATTGTTATAAGCGGCACACCAATTATAGCCCAACAAAGCACAACTTACACACTTAGCACAAGCAATGCGGTTGGAACTAATACTATTAGTTTTGTTATTAGTATTAATATAGACCCCCTTAGTATTGTGGGAGGAGATATAACTGCTATCTATGGTGATGACGCCATTAGCATTACCAGCCAAGGTGGCAACTCAACACAACCAATCACTTGGGCATCTAGCACCCCCACTGTTGCTACCATTGATGAAAATAGTGGTGTTGTAACAATTATAGATATTGGCACTACTACTATCATTGCTAGTAGAGGTAGCAGTCAAGCTAGTATTAATCTATTGGTAAATCCTAGACAACTTGGGCTTAGTGTTGGTCCAACTGATACTCTTGTCTTTAACAATACTAGCCAAACTATAGCAGTTAGCCTAACTAATGCTGTTGAGGACGATATCAACAGTGGCGCTATTAGCCTAACTATAAGCGGCGACCAAACTGCAATAAATGCTGGCAACTATCAATTTAGTGTCTCTATTAGTGGTAGCGCTAGTCCAAACTACATATTTAGTCCAACAACTATTACTTGGACTATTAACCAAGCTGAGCAATCTAGTTTTGCCTTTACTCTTCCTAATTTTATACTATCAACATCAAACCTAGATTTAAGCGCTTCTACAACTGGGGCTTCCAGCACAGCTGATGTTATTTATACCATTAGCCTAGGTTCTGGCTCAGCCAGTATTAGCAATAGTATCCTAAGCCCTATTGGTGTTGGTAGTATTAGTATTAGCGCTATTAGCCCTGAAGATGCTAACTACTTGGGAGCTTCAGCTGTAGCTGTTATTCATATTATTGACGCGCTTCCACCTGCTTTTACCCTAGCAACTACTAGTATTACCCTTACTAAAAATGCCCCCAATATTATTCGCCATATTGTGGCTATTACAGATATTGTCGCTGATAATGTTATAATTAACCAACAAGCAACATTTAGCATTACTAGGGCTGGTGATGATATCTTTACTTTCAGTCCAGAACCTGTTGTATCATTTGCCACCAATAGTATTCAAACTAGCACCTCATTAAACGCTACCCCAACAAGTGCTAGTCTTTACTTTAGCATTGCCCCCGATACAATAGGTAGCGCTTCGCTAATAATTATCTTAGATAAAGCAAATGGGCAGGATAGTAGTAAAACGTTAATAATAACTGTCCAAGATAGTAATACGATACCAATAATTAGCATTGCTGATAGCAGGATAACAAATTTTTCAGTATTTGGCGGCCATGCATACGTCACAATTGGCGATGATAATTATAATAATTTATTGAATGCTTTTGATGCAGAGGGTGGTTATTTAGCCAGAATTGAGAGTGGCACTGAACTATTACATATAAGAGGATTGTTTCCCGGTAATGAGGACCGCTTTTATCTGGGCGCTAATGATATAGCTAGTGAAGGAGACTGGGTCTATACTAACGATGGTGTTCAATTTGGTGTAGATACAAACCCTGGGGCTGGCGGTTTTGTGGTTTATCCGGGATTTTTTAATATTTTTGCATTTGGACCAAGTAACCAACCAAATAATGTCAGCAATGCAGATTGTCTAAACTTAATGAGTGATGATATAGATTGTAATTCGCTTTTAGGTGGTGTTTTTGAGTTTAGCAACGGCTTTCCCGCTACTAGCAATTTAGGTAGAGTTAATATTCCTTTTGGCACTACATCACCAACTATTATTGCTAATTTGCTAGGTTTTGACTTAGATGGTGATGAGACCGTCTGGTCAGCAACAGATAGCGGTGCTGGTGGTAATATTGACATAATCGGCATCACTAGTTCTATTGTTGATATTTCCTACCAGCTAGCGCCAGATTTCCATGGCAACATTACCCTAACTATTAATCTTAATGAAGTCGGCCTTACTAATGGAGCATCAGCAGTAGTGATGATTAATGTAGTTAATCCTACCCCTGCTCTAGTTGCCCCTAGCGCTCAGGTATTATTAGCTGGTGAGCCCGTAGAGCTAACTATTGTCAACAATGGTGGGGTGCCAACTACTTTTGATATAACACCTGCCCTACCTGCTAGTTTATCTATTAATGTGGTTGGTAATATTGTTATAAGCGGCATACCAATTATAGCCCAACAGAGCACAACCTACACACTTAGCACAAGCAATGCGGTTGGAACTAATACTATTAGCTTTGTTATTAGTGTTAATGTAGAGCCTCTTAATATTGTGGGAGGAGATATAACTGCTAATTATGGTGATGACGCCATTAGCATTACCAGCCAAGGTGGCAACCCAGCACAACCAATCACTTGGGCTTCTAGTATACCCACTGTTGCTACCATTGATGAAAATAGTGGTGTTGTAACAATTATAAATATTGGCACTACTACTATCACTGCTAGTAGAGGTAGCAGTCAAGCTAGTATCAGCCTATTGGTAAATCCTAGACAACTTGGGCTTAGTGTTGATCCAAACACCACTCTTGTCTTTAATAATACTAACCAAACCATAGCAGTTAGCCTAACTAATGCTGTTGAGAGCGATATCAACAGTGGTGCTATTAGCTTAACTATAAGCGGCGACCAAACTGCGATAAATGCTGGCAACTATCAATTTAGTGTCTCTATTAGTGGTAGTGCCAGTCCAAACTACATATTTAGTCCAACAACTATTAGCTGGGTAGTAGCCCCAGCTGAGCAATCTGAACTAAATATTACCAGTAATGCCACCAGACTTATGGTAGGACAAACAACCATCGCAACTGCTACTAATGACCAACCACAAGGCACACTAACAATCACCTCTAGTGAGGCTGGTATTGCCACAATTAACGCTAGCACCATAACCGCTACTAATGTTGGCATAACTACTATTACCATCACCAAACAAGTTGCTAATTACAACAACATCAGCGCCAGTTATCAACTACTAGTCATCCAAAATACCACAACCCCTATTGATGCTGGTGATGACAGGATTGCCACCTATATCCCTAATGGTATTCTAAGTCCTCAAATACCAACTAATGTCCAAGACAGAGTAATTAGCTATGCCGTAGACCCAATAGCTAGTGATGTTGTAACTATTGATAGCAATAGTGGTGCTATCACTATTATAAATGTTGGCACAGTCAATATTATAGCCAGTGCCGCAACTACTACTAATTATGCCGCATCAACCGATAGCTATCTACTAACTATTAACCAAGCAACCCAAGGCACATTTACTATCACCGCTAGCGATACCCTAACATTTGGCACAACCAGCGCTATTGTGATAGTAGAACCGGGTAGTGGTGATGGGACTATTACCTATGCTGCCAGCCCAAGTGGTATTATTATTATTGATACAAATGGTATTATTAGCACAACTGGTGTAGGTGAGGCTATAATTACCGCAACCAGAGATGGTGGCAGAAACTATCTTAACACCAGCGCTACTCATTCGCTAATAGTTGAAAGAGCTGACCAAGCTAATTTTGTAATTAGCGGCAGCTCAACCTTAGCAAATGCTCAGACCAGTTTTGCAACCGCAACTGGTGGTAGCGGCACAGGGGCTATTGTTTTTAGTTCCAGCAACCCAGATATTGCAACTATTACCCAAGATGGCATAATTAACGCGCAAAGCCTAGGCACTACTACTATTAGCGCTACCAAAAGTGGCGGGGATAACTATCATGATATTAGTGATAGTTATCTACTAACTATTACCAATACCACCCCCACTGTTGCAAACCTTATACCAAACCAAATTGCCTCACTAGGAAACCTATTTACTTTCCCTATCCCAGCTAATACCTTTAATGATGCCAACGGCGATACCTTAACTATTAGTATTTCTGCTTTACCAGATGGCATAATGTTTGATAGCACTAATATTAGCATAACTGGCACTCCAGTAACAGTAGGAGTTTCAGATATAACTGTCACCGCTGATGATGGTAATGGGGCTATGGTTAGCACCAGCTTTAGCTTAACAGTTAGTGGTGATTTTATTATTGTTGGTAGTAATTTAAGAAACGTTGTTTATGGCGCTGCTAGCCAAAACATCATAGCCCAAGGCGGAGTCAGTCCAGCTGGGGCGGTAACTTTTGCCTCCAGCACCCCAAGTGTTGCCAACTTTGGTGATACAAACATAGGCGAGCTAACCATATCAAGCGCTGGCACTGCAATTATAACTGCTACTAGAGATGGGACGGGCGAACAAGCAAGTATTAGCATTATCGTTAGTCCAAGGACCATCACCCCAACCTTTGCTAGTCCACAAACCTTTATCTACAACACCAACATAAGAACTGTGCTTGCAACTATTACCAACGGCATAGTAGGTACTGATGATGTTAGCCTTAGCATAAGCGGTACAGCAACTGCAACTGATGTTGGCAACTACAATATAGACCTAACACTAACAGGCGCTGCTAGTCGCAACTATCGCCTAAGCACAACTACTCTTAGCTGGTCAATTATAAAAGCAGACCAAAGCCAATTTAGCCTAGGGGCTGATACAACTATAATATTTGGTGAAAGCTTAAGTCGCCCAGCAACAGGCGTTTCTGCTACTGTTGCTAGTAGTTATGGTTCGTCTGACCCAGACGTTGCAACGGTGGATATAAATGGCAATATTACAACCACTGGTATTGGCAGCACTATTATTAGTACCACCAACACTGGTGATAATAATTACAACTCTGCAGCTGATAGCTATACACTAAATGTTGCTCCATTAACACTAACTATTGCCATCGGTAGCACTACCACTATTTATACTGGTGCTGCTATTACAATAACTACCACTATTACCAACCTTGTTAGTGGGTATGAGCAGGTAAGCCTTACCATAAATGGCGACCAAACAGCAACCAATGCTGGTGATTACTCTTTTGATATTAGCGCCATTGAAGGTAGTGATAGTCCTAACTATATACTAATCCCAACAACTATTAGCTGGGTAGTAGCCCCAGCTCGGCAATCCGAACTAGATATTACTGGCAATGCCACCAGACTCATGGTAGGACAAACAACCACTGCAACTGCTACTAATGACCAACCACAAGGCACACTAACAATCATCTCTAGTGAAGCTGGTATTGCCACAATTAACGGTAGCACCATAACCGCTACTAATGTTGGCATAACTACTATCACCATTACCAAACAAGTGGCTAACCACAACAACATCAGCGCCAGTTATCAACTAGTAGTTATCCAAAATACCACAGCTGCTATTGATGCTGGTGATAACAGGACTGCCACTTATGTCCCTAGTGGTACTCTAAGCGCTCAAGTACCAACTAATACCAGAGGCAGAGTAATTAGCTATGCCGTAGACCCAATAGCTAGTGATGTTGCAACAATCAACATAAACACCGGCGCTATCACTATTACAAATGCTGGCACAGTCAATATTATAGTCAGTGCCGCTGCAACTACTAATTATGCTACCTCAACCGATAGCTATCTACTAACTATTAACCAAGCAAACCAAGGTTCATTTACTATCACTACTAGTGCTACCTTAATATTTGGCGCAACGAGTGCTATTGTGGTAGTAGACCCAGGTAGCGGTGAGGGGACTATTACCTATGCTGCTAGCCCAAGTGGTATTATCACTATTGATGTAAACGGTATTATTAGCGCAATCGGTGTAGGTGAGGCTACTATTACCGCAACCAAAGCAGGGGGTAGAAATTACAATGATATTAGCACTAGTGCTTCACTAGAGGTAGTTACTGACTTTAATTTAGATATTGACGGTGATAGCAACAGGCTAACTACCACTGATGGTATTTTAATTATCAGATTTTTAACAGGTTCTACTGATACCATAGATACCACTGATGCAACTACAACTGATGCACAAAGGAATGCCCAACAAATACTTAAATTTTTACAAAGGGGTTATGATAGTTTAGATATTGATGGTAATGGTGCAATAGAAGCAAACAGCGATGGTATGCTAATTATGCGCTACCTAGCAGACCAAGAAAATCTTAATGTTGGCGATTTGGTTGGAAATAGCCCAACAAGGAGTGGAGCTGAAGCAATTAGCAATTACCTTGAAAGTATATATCAATAAAGGATTATCAGGAGCGAAGTTATAAAAATTACATTTATAAAAGCGCTATATTGTGAGCGAAGCAATTTGTGATTGATGTTGATAACTACAATATCAACCTAGTGCCAACAGGCGCCGTTAGCTCCAGCTATCGCTTAAGCAAAGACACACTTAGCTAGTTAATTACAAAAGCAGACTAAGTTAAAGTGGCAATTGCTATGGTATAATCATTCTTGATTTTATTTCTACGAAAGATTATATTAGTTGACACTGTGAAGCTTCTGGTATTACTAGCGCTATGCTATGAATTTAGAAACAATCATAATTGTCGCTACTAAAAACTACAACATAAACTACCAAAATAGCATTTTTTAAACTATCTTATAGCTATATTTTTAAAGTTTATAGTATGACGAAGAATTATGCGAACTATATTATTAAAAGTAACTACTACTATTTTATTTTTGCTGAGTTCATTGCCAATTACAGCAAATATAGGTCCCTTTAGTTTCATTGCGATAAAAGATGCCAGTCCAAATACACTAATCACTTCTAATATAGCAACTATTACTGGTTTTGATAGCACTATTAGTATTCGCATTGAAGGTGGTTCTTATACCATAGGCAATAGCGTCCCAACTGCAGATGAGGGCATAATTACTTCAGGTGCTACTGTTGCCCTTCAGGTCTTATCTAGTAGTGAGCTTAATACTCAAACTGTTGCTACCTTAACTGTGGGTTCTGGTGCTAGCTCAACAAGGGCAATATTTAGTGTTACTACCAGACCCGTTCCCAGCACCCCTGTTTTTACTAGCACGCCAATTACTACTGTTAGAGTTGGTAGTTTATACCAATATAGATTAAGCGCCAGTGATGCTGATAGTAGCAACCTTTTTTTTAGAGCCTCGCCGAGCACTGAATTACCAGATTGGTTAGCTGTTAATATAGCTGTAAGTACTTTGGCAGGCGCTGGTTCAGCCAGTGATAATGATGGCGCTACTAATACAGCTAGATTTGCTGCGCCAAGGGATATTGTAATTGATGCTAGTGGCAATATTATTATTACTGATGACGATAATCATAATATCCGTAGAATTAGCACAGAGGGCATAGTAAGTACTATTGCTGGTACTGGTGGATTTGGTTTTGCTGATGGCGCTAGCGTCACAGCTATGTTTAGCGCTCTATCGGGTATTGTAATTGATGCTAGTGGCGATATTATTGTTGCCGATAGAGGTAATCATCGCATTCGCAACATTGCCCCAAATGGTGCGGTGAGTACTATTGCTGGTTCAAGTCCAATAGGTGGGAATGGTGGTTTTACCGACGGCGCTAGTGCTACTGCTGAGTTTAGCTTCCCAAGGGATGTTGCTATTGATGCTGCTGGTAATATTATTGTTGCCGATACCAATAATCATCGTATACGCAGTATTAGCACAAAGGGCATAGTCAGCACTATTGCTGGTAGTGGGTTTGGTTTTGATGACGGGGCTAGCGCTACAGCTGGATTTGCTTTCCCGACGGGTGTTGCAATTGACGCTGGTGGCAATATTATTGTTGCTGACCAAAGTAGTCACCGCATTCGTAGCATTAGCACAGGTGGTATAGTAACCACTATTGCTGGTAGTGGTGAATTTGGTTTTGCTGATGGCGCTAGTGCCACATCCAAATTTAATTCACCAACGGGTGTTGCAATTGACGCTGGTGGTAATATTATTGTTGTTGACCAAAATAATAACCGCATTCGTAGCATTGCCCCAAATGGGATAGTCGCCACTATTGCTGGTAGTAGTCGGGGTTTTACTGATGGTATTGTTAGCAATGCTAAGTTTAGGGACCCATTTAGTATTGCAATCAATAATAATGATATCATTGTTGCTGATAGCGGTAATCATCGCATTCGCAAAATTGATAGAGATAACCTTGTAGGCATTCCTCTTGTTTGTGATGATATTGGTGTCTATAATTTAGAGCTTATTGTTAGTGATGGCGAATTTCAAAGTTCGCAAAGTTTTGACCTTACTGTAGTAGATAATGGTAGTTGCGATGCAATTCCAACTAATTTAGCTCTTAGCATTGCTACCATTTTTGAAAATATTTCACCCAATAGCGTTATTGCCACTGTTAGTGCTGATGATAATGATAATCCTGGGAGTCTTACTTTTAGTGTTGTTGGTGGCAGAGATGGCGCTAGCTTTAGCATTAGCGCTAATCAATTAGTTATTAACCATAGTCCTGACTTCGAGAGCCAAAGTAGTTATGAGGTTATTATTGCCGTTAGCGATGACATACATTTAGCAACCAAAACTTTTAATATTAGCGTTAAAGATGTTGATGAAGGCGCCCCTGTTTTTATTAGCACTCCAATTACTAATACTAGAGTTAATAACTTATACCGATATAATTTAAGCGCCAGCAATGCTAATATTAATGACCTTTCCTTTAATATAGCACCAGGGACTGAATTACCAAGCTGGTTAACTATCGGTCCCATTATAACTACTTTGGCAGGAGATGGTTCCCTAGGTAGCGATGATGGCGCTAGCAGCACAGCTAGCTTTGGGTTTCCAACAGATATTGCAATTGATGATAGCGGTAATATTATTGTTGTTGATAGAGATAATAATCGTATTCGTAGTATTAGTCTAGATGGTATGGTAAGCACTATTGCTGGTAATAGTGAGGGTCTTATTGATGGACCTAGTAATACCGCTGCATTTCGTGCTCCAGAGGGCATTGCAATTGATGCTCTTGACAATATTATTATTGCTGATAGCTTTAATCATCGTATTCGTCGTATTAGTGCAGATGGGACAGTAACTACTGTTGCTGGTTCGGGTCCAACTGGTAACAGTGGTGGTAATTTTGCTGATGGTGTTAGCACTGCTGCTAGATTTAATTTTCCATCAGATGTTGCAGTTAATGCTCTTGGTGATATTATTGTTGCCGATAGAATTAATAATCGTATTCGTCGTATCAGCACAGGTGGTATGGTAAGTACTATTGCTATGGGTTTTAATAGACCAAGGGGTATTACAATTGACACTGGTGGTAATATCATCATTGCCGATACCTTTAATCACCTTATTCGTCGTATCAGTACAGATGAGGTAGTAAGCACCATTGCTGGTAGTGGTAGTTCGGGTTCTGATGATGGCGCTAGTGGGACCGCTGAATTTAGTTTTCCAACAGATGTTGCAGTTGATGCTCTTGGTAATATTATTGTTGCCGATGGAAGTAACCATCGCATTCGTAGCATCAACACAGATTCTATAGTAAGAACTATTGCTGGTGGTAGTGGGAGTTTTGTTGATGGTATTGCTCAATTTAACAACCCGTTTGGTGTTGTAATTGACGCTAATGGCGATATTATTGTTGCTGATAGAGGTAACCATCGTATTCGTAAAATTGATAGAAATAATATTGTTCTTATGGGCACTCCTGCTAGTTGTAGTGATATTGGCATTCATAGTTTAGAACTTATTGCTAGTGATGGTAAATTTCAAGGTGGGCAAAGTTTTGATATTATGGTGCTAGATGATGGTAGTTGCGGCGCAATTCCGACTAATTTAGCGCTTAGCGTCAACACTATTGTTGAGAACATATTAGCAAATAGTATTATTGCCACTGTTAGCGCTGATGATAATGATAATCCCGCCAGCCTTAGTTTTAGCGTGGTTGGTGGTAGAGATGGCGCTAGCTTTAGTATTAGCGACGGCAATCAATTAGTAATTGACCATAGTCCTAACCTTGAGGCTAAGAGTAGTTATGAAATTATCATTAGCGCTTATGATGGACTACATACCGCTACTAGAAGTTTTGAGATTAATGTTGCTAATATTGAAAGTATCCCTGTTTTTACTAGCACTCCAATTACTACTATTAATGTTGGCAGCCTATACCAATATAATTTAAGCGCTAGCGATATTGATAGTAGCAATTTTATTTTTAGGGCAGCTTCAGGTACTGATTTACCAAGTTGGCTGGCTATTGATTTGGTTGTAACCACTGTGGCAGGTGATGGTTTATCTGATGACGATAATGGTGTTACTAGTACTGCTAGTTTTGATTCTCCAACTGGTATTGCAATTGATGCTAGCGGCAATATTATTATTGCTGATACCGATAATCATCGTATTCGTATTATTAAAACAGATGGTGTAGTGAGAACCATTGCTGGTAGTGTTTTTGGTTTTGCTGATGGCGCTAGTTCTACAGCTCAATTTAGTTTTCCAACTGGTGTTGCAATTGACAGTCTCGGCGATATTATTGTTGCTGATAGGGATAATCACCGCATTCGCAGCATTAGCGCAGGTGGGACAGTAACCACTATTGCTGGTGGTAGTCAGGGTTTTGTTGATAGCACTGTTAATAACGCTGAGTTTGATTCTCCGTCGGATGTTGCAATTGATGGTCGTGGCCATATTATTATTGCTGATACCAATAATCATCGTATCCGCAACATTAACTTAGATGATATTGTCAGCACTATTGCTGGCGACGATGTTGCTGATTTTGTTGATGGCGTTAGTGATGACGCTAGATTTAGTTTTCCAACAGGTGTTGTAATTAACAGTCTCAACGATATTATTGTTGCTGATAGAGGTAATCATAGTATTCGTAGGATTGATGGAGATTCTGCAGTAAGCACTATTGCTGGTAATGGTGAATTTAGTTTTGCTGATGGTGCTAGTGGGACCGCTAGATTTAATGAACCAACGGGTGTTGCAATTAATGCTAGTGGCAATATTATTGTTGCTGATACCAATAATCATCGTATCCGCAACATTAACCCAGATGGTATAGTCAGCACTATTGCTGGCGACGGTGTTGCTGGTTCTGACGATGGTATTGGCGTCAACGCCAGATTTTTTTTCCCATCAGGTGTTGCAATTGATGCTAGTGGCAATATTATTGTTACAGATACCTTTAATCATATTATTCGTAAAATTAATATAAATAACTTTGCTCTTGCAGGCATTCCCGCTAGTTGTGATGATATTGGTATTTATGATTTAGAACTTATTGTTAGTGATGGCGAGCTTCAAAGTTCGCAAAGTTTTGATATTATAGTAGCAGATGATGGTAGTTGCGGTGCGATTCCAACTAATTTAGCGCTTAACATTACCACTATTGCTGAGAGTATTGCAACAAATAGCATTATTGCCACTATTAGTGCTGATGATATTGATAATCCTGCCAGTCTTAGTTTTAGTATTGTTGGTGGTAGGGATAGCGCTAGTTTTAGTATTAGCGGTGGCAACCAACTAGTAATTGACCATAGTCCCAACTTTGAGGCTCAGAGTAGTTATGAAATTATCATTGCTGTTAGCGATTCAATGCATATCGCTACTAGAAGTTTTGAGATTAATGTTGTTAGGACTGAAAATGCTCCCGTTTTTACCAGCATCCCAATTACTATGGTTAGAGTTAATAGTTTATACCAATATAATTTGAGCGTTAGCGATGCTGATAGTAGCAACCTTGAGTTCGGTGTTGCACCAGGCACTGATTTACCAAGTTGGTTAGCTATTGATATGATTGTAACAACTTTAGCAGGCACCGGTTTAAGGGGTAGTGATAATGGTGCTACTAGCACTGCCAGTTTTAGAACTCCATCGGGTGTTGCAATTGATGCTAGTGGCAATATTATTGTTGCTGAACGAAATAATCACCGCATCCGTAGTATTGGGACAAATGGTATGGTAAGTACTATTGCTGGTGGTAGAGACGGTTTTCGCGACGGCGCTAGCGCCACAGCTCAATTTGGGTCTCCATCGGGTGTTGCAATTGATGCTTCAGGCAATATTGTTGTTGCTGATAGAAATAATAATCGCATTCGTAAAATTACCACAGATGGCATGGTGAGCACTATTGCTGGTAGTGGTATTGAGGGTTTTGCTGATGGCGCTAGCGCCACAGCTGAGTTTCAACTTCCAATTGGTATTGCAGTTGATGCTAGTGGCAATATTATTGTTGCTGATGCTCTTAATAATAGTATTCGTAGCATTGGCACAGATGGCATGGTAAGCACTATTGCTGGTAGTAGTACAAGTGGTTTTGCTGATGGCGCTAGCGCCACAGCTATGTTTTTTACTCCAATAGGTATTGCAGTTGATGCTAGTGGCGATATTATTGTTGCCGATAGAAGTAATCACCGCATCCGTAGTATTAGCACAGGTGGTGTAGTAAGTACTATTGCTGGTAGTGGAACTAGAGATTTTGCTGATGGCGCTAGCGCTACGGCTAGATTTAATTTTCCGTCGGGTGTTGCAATTGATACTAGTGGTAATATTATTGTTGCTGATAGGGATAATCATCGTATTCGTAGCATTACACCAGATGGTATAGTAAGTACTATTGCTGGTAGTAGCATAAGTGGTTTTGCTGATGGCGTTGTTAGCAAGTCTCAATTTGATAGACCACTTGATATTGCAATTGATGCTAGTGGCAATATTATTGTTGCCGATAGCGACAATAATCGCATTCGCAAAATTGATAGAAATAACTTTGCTCTTGAAGGTACTCCAGCTAGTTGTGATGATGTTGGTGCTCATAATTTAGAACTTATCGTTAGCGATGGCGAATTTCAGGGTTTGCAAAGATTTGATATTATGGTGCTAGATGATGGTAGTTGTGGTGTAATTCCAACTAATTTAGCCCTCAGCACCAACACCATAGATGAAAATATAGATAGTGACAGTGTAATTGCTTATATCAGCGCCACTACAACTAATCCAATAGATGTTTTTAAATTTGGCATTGTTGGAGGTAGAGATAGCGCTAGTTTTAGCATTATTGGCGGTAATCAATTAGTTATTGATCATAGTCCTGACTTTGAGGTTCAAAACAGTTATGAAATTATTATTGGCGTTAGCGATACTATACATTTAGTAACCAAAACTTTTAATATTGGTGTTATTGACGTTAATGAAGTTACCCCTGTTTTTACTAGCATCCCAAACACTACTGTTAGGGTTAATAGCCTATACCGATATAACTTAGATGCTAGTGATACTGATAGTAGCAACCTAGTCTTTAGCATCGCCCCAAGTACTGAATTGCTAAGTTGGTTAGATATTGGCGCAGTTGTAATTACTTTGGCAGGAGATGGCAGCACCCAGAGTATTGATGATAGCCCTACCAGCACTGCTAATTTTAATTTCCCAACTGATGTTGTAATTGACGCACTTGGCAATATTATTGTTGCTGATGGCGGCAATAATCTAATTCGCAGCATTAGCACAAACGGTGTAGTAACCACCATTGCTGGTAGTGAACAAGGTTTTGCTGATGGAGCTAGTAATACTGCTAAGTTTCGTATTCCAACAGGTGTTGCAATTGACAACAGCGCCGATATTATTGTTGTCGATAGCCTTAATCACCGCATTCGCAGCATTAGCGCAAATGGCATGGTAGATACCGTTGCTGGTGATGATGAGGCAAGTTTTGTCGATGGCGCTGACACTGTTGCTAGATTTAGCTTACCAACAGCTGTTGCAATTGACACCGATGGCAATATTATTATTGCTGATACCAATAACCATAGTATCCGCAGTATTAGTATAGAGGGGACAGTAACTACTATTGCTGGTAGTAGTACAAGTGGTTCTGATGACGGCGCTAGCGCTACGGCTAGATTTAATGCTCCAACAGGTGTTGCCATTGACGCGCTTGGCAATATTATTATTGCCGATAGAAGTAATCACCGCATCCGTAGTATTGACGCAGATGGTATGGTAACTACTATTGCTGGTAGTAGTACAAGTGGTTCTGATGACGGCGCTAGCGCTACGGCTAGATTTAATGCCCCAACAGGTATTGCAATTGACGCGCTTGGCAATATTATTGTTGCTGATAGAAATAATAATCGTATCCGCAGTATTAGCCCAGAGGGTGTGGTAACCACTATTGCTGGGGGTAGTGCTGATGTTTTTGCCAACGGCGCTGGCAGCACAGCTGGGTTTAATGTCCCAACAGATATTGCAATTGACGCGCTTGGCAATATTATTGTTGCTGATAGAGATAATCATCGCATTCGTAAAATTGATAGAAATAGCATTGCCCTTGCAGGCACTCCCGCTAATTGTGATGATATTGGTAGTTATGATGTAGGTCTTATTGTTAGTGACGGCGAATTTGAAGATTTGCAAAGTTTTGATATTATGGTGCTAGATGATGGTAGTTGTGGTGTAATTCCAACTAATTTAGCGCTTAGCACTATCAGCATTATTGAAAATATTGCAACAAATAGCATTATTGCTACTATTGATGCTACCGCAACTAATCCGCTAGACGTTTTTGAATTTAGTATTGTTGGTGGTAGAGACAGCGCTAGTTTTAGCATTATTAGCGGTAACCAACTAGTAATTGACCACAGTCCTAACTTTGATGCCCAGAGCAGTTATGAAATTGTCGTTGCTGTTAGTGATACATTACATATTGCTACTAAAAGTTTTGAGATTAATGTTATTGAGATTGAAAACGTCCCTGTTTTTACTGGTGCCCCAATTACCGTTGTTAGAATTAATAGTTTATACCGATATAAATTAAGCGCCAGTGATGCTGATAGTCCTAACCTTATCTTTAGTGCTGCACCCAATACTGATTTACCAAGTTGGTTAGCTGTTGATGTTGATGCAGTTGTGACCACTTTGGCAGGAGATGGCAGCCAAGGTAGTGATAATGGCGCTACTAGCACAGCTAGATTTAATTTTCCAGCGGGTGTTGTAATTGATGCTAGTGGCAATATTATTGTTGCTGATAGAGCTAATCACCGTATTCGTAGCATTAACACAGATGGCATGGTAAGGACTATTGCTGGTAGTGAAACTGGTTTTGCTAATGGCGCTAGCGCCACAGCTAAATTTAATGTTCCAACAGGTGTTGCAATTGATGCTAGCGGCAATATTATTGTTGCTGATAGCAATAATCATCGCATTCGTAGAATTGCTCCAGATGGCACAGTAAGTACCATTGCTGGTACGGGTACAATAGGTTTTGGAAATGGTATTTTTGCTGATGGCGCTAGCGCTACAGCTAGATTTAATAACCCAACAGGTGTTGCAATTGATGTTAGCGGCAATATTATTATTGCCGATAGCTTTAATCATCGTATTCGTAGCATTACACCAGATGGCATGGTAAGGACTATTGCTGGTAGTGAAACTGGTTTTGTTGATGGCGCTAGCGCCACAGCTAAATTTAATGTTCCAACAGGTGTTGCAATTGATGCTAGTGGTAATATTGTTGTTGCTGACCGAAATAATCATCGCATTCGTAGAATCGCTCCAGATGGCACAGTAAGTACCATTGCTGGTACGGGTACAACAGGTTTTGGAAATGGCGATTTTATTGATGGCGCTAGCGTTACAGCTAGATTTCGTAGCCCATTTGGTGTTGCAATTGATGCCAGTGGCAATATTATTATTGCCGATAGCCTTAACCATCGCATTCGTAGAATCGCTTCAGATGGCACAGTAAGTACCATTGCTGGTACGGGTACAACAGGTTTTGGAAATGGCGATTTTATTGATGGCGCTAGCGTTACAGCTAGATTTCGTAGCCCATTTGGTGTTGCAATTGATGCCAGTGGTAATATTATAGTTGCCGATAGTAATAATAACCGCATTAGTAAAATTGATAGAAGTAATTTTGCTCTTAGAGGCACACCTTCTAGTTGTGGTGATATTGGTATGCATAATTTAGCTCTTATTGTTAGTGATGGCGAGTTTCAAGATTTACAAAGTTTTGATATTATGGTGCTAGATGATGGTAGTTGTGGTTTAATTCCAACCAATTTAGCGCTTAGCGCCACCACCATTATTGAAAATATTGCAACAAGTAGTATTGTTGCTACTATTAGCGCTGATGATAGTGATAATCCTGCCAGCCTTAGTTTTAGTATTGTTGGTGGTAGGGATAGCGCTAGTTTTAGCATTAGCGGCGATAACCAATTAGTAATTGACCACAGTCCTAACTTTGATGCCCAGAGCAGTTATGAAATTATTCTTGGTGTTAGTGATACATTACACATTGCTACTAGAAGTTTTGAGATTAATGTTATTGAGATTGAAAACGTCCCTGTTTTTACTGGTGCCCCAATTACCGTTGTTAGAATTAATAGTTTATACCGATATAAATTAAGCGCCAGTGATGCTGATAGTCCTAACCTTATCTTTAGTGCTGCACCCAATACTGATTTACCAAGTTGGTTAGCTGTTGATGTTGATGCAGTTGTGACCACTTTGGCAGGAGATGGCAGCCAAGGTAGTGATAATGGCGCTACTAGCACAGCTAGATTTAATTCTCCAGCGGGTGTTGTAATTGATGCTAGTGGCAATATTATTGTTGCTGATAGAGATAATCATCGTATTCGTAGCATTACACCAGATGGCATGGTAAGGACTATTGCTGGTAGTCAAACTGGTTTTGCTGATGGCGCTAGCGCCACTGCTGAATTTAATTCCCCAACGGGTGTTGCAATTGATGCTAGCGGTAATATTATTGTTGCTGATAGAGATAATTATCGTATTCGTAGCATTGACACAGATGGCATGGTAAGCACTATTGCTGGTAGTAGTACAAGTGGTTCTGATGATGGCGCTAGCGCTACAGCTAGATTTAGTAACCCAACAGGTGTTGCAATTGATGTTAGCGGCAATATTATTGTTGCCGATAGCTTTAATCATCGTATTCGTAGCATTACACCAGATGGCATGGTAAGGACTATTGCTGGTAGTGAAACTGGTTTTTTAGATGGCGCTAGCGCCACAGCTAGATTTAATGTTCCAATAGGTGTTGCAATTGATGCTAGCGGTGATATTATTGTTGCTGACCGAAATAATCATCGCATTCGTAGAATCGTTCCAGATGGCACAGTAAGTACCATTGCTGGTGGGGGTGCAACAGGTTTTGGAAATGGTGATTTTATTGATGGCGCTAGTGCTACAGCTAGATTTAATAGCCCAACAGGTGTTGCAATTGATGCCAGTGGCAATATTATTATTGCCGATAGCCTTAACCATCGTATTCGTAGTATTGTCTCAAATAACGTAGTAAGAATTATTGCTGGTTCGGGCCCAACGGGTACTACAGTGGGTGATTTTGTTGATGGTGTTAGCGATATAGCTAGGTTTAATTTACCGTTGGGTGTTGCAATTGATGCCAGTGGTAATATTATTATTGCCGATAGTAGAAATCATCGCATTCGTAAAATTGATAGAAGTAATTTTGCTCTTAGAGGCACTCCTTCTAGTTGTGGTGATATTGGCATTCATAATTTAGAACTTGTTGTTAGTGATGGCGAGTTTCAAGATTTACAAAGTTTTGATATTATGGTGCTAGATGATGGTAGTTGTGGTTTCATTCCAACCAATTTAGCGCTTAGCGCCACCACCATTATTGAAAATATTGCAACAAGTAGTATTGTTGCTACTATTAGCGCTGATGATAGTGATAATCCTGCCAGCCTTAGTTTTAGTATTGTTGGTGGTAGGGATAGCGCTAGTTTTAGCATTAGCGGCGATAACCAATTAGTAATTGACCACAGTCCTAACTTTGATGCCCAGAGCAGTTATGAAATTATTCTTGGTGTTAGTGATATATTACACATTGCTACTAGGAGTTTTGAGATTAATGTTATTGAGATTGAAAACGTCCCTGTTTTTACTAGTGTCCCAATTACTGTTGCTAGAATTAATAGTTTATACCGATATAAATTAAGCGCCAGTGATGCTGATAGTCCTAACCTTATCTTTAGTGTTGCACCAAATACTGATTTACCAAGTTGGCTAGTTATTGATTCGGTTGTAACCACTTTGGCAGGAGAAGGTTCAGATGGTAGTAATGATGGCGCTACCAGCACAGCTAGCTTTAATTTCCCAACGGCTATCGTAATTGATGCTAGTGGCAATATTATTGTTGCTGATAGAGATAATCATCGTATTCGTAGCATTGGCACAGATGGAATAGTAAGGACTATTGCTGGTAGTCAAACTGGTTTTGCTGATGGCGCTAGCGCCACTGCTGAATTTAATTCCCCAACGGGTGTTGCAATTGATGCTAGTGGCAATATTATTGTTGCTGATAGAAATAATCATCGTATCCGTAGTATTAGCACAGATGGCATGGTAAGTACTATTGCTGGTAGTCAAACTGGTTTTACTGATGGCGCTAGCGCCACTGCTGAATTTAATTCCCCAACGGGTGTTGTAATTGATGCTGGTGGCAATATTATCGTTGCTGACACTAGTAACCATCGTATTCGTAGCATTACTCTAGATGGGACAGTAACCACTATTGCTGGTAGTCAAACTGGTTTTGCTGACGGTGCTAGCGCCACTGCTGAATTTAATTCCCCAACGGGTGTTGCAATTGATGCTAGTGGCAATATTATTGTTGCTGATGCCAGTAACCATCGTATCCGTAGCATTAGCACAAGTGGTGTAGTAAGTACTATTGCTGGTAGTGGAACTAGAGATTTTGCTGATGGCGCTAGCGCTACGGCTAGATTTAATTTTCCGTCGGGTGTTGCAATTGATGCTAACGGCAATATTATTGTTGCTGATAACGTGAATCATCGTATCCGCAGTATTTCCTCAAATCGTATAGTAACCACTATTACTGGTAGTAGCACAAATGGTTTTGTTGACGGTATTGCTAGCAATGCTCAATTTGATAACCCGTTCGGCGTTGCAATTGATGTTAGTGGCAATATTATTGTTGCTGACCTAAGCAATCATAGTGTTCGTAAAATTAATAGAAATAATTTTGCTCTTGCAGGCACTCCACGTAGTTGTAATGATATTGGTATTTATAATTTAGAACTTGTTGTTAGCGATGGCGATTTTCAAAGTTCGCAAGACTTTAATATTATTGTAGCAGATGATGGTAGTTGTGGTGCCATTCCAACTAATTTAGCACTTAGCACCACTACTATTATTGAAAATATTGCAACAAATAGCATTATTGCTACTATTAGTGCTGATGATGGTGATAATCCTGCTAGCCTCACTTTTAGTATTATTGGTGGCAGAGATAGCGCTAGTTTTAGCATTATTGATGATAATCAATTAGTTATTGGTCATAGTCCTGACTTTGAAGCCCAAAACGGCTATGAAATTATTATTGGTGTTAGTGATACCATACATTCAGTAACCAAAATTTTTAATATTGGTGTTAATGATATTAATGAAGTTAGCCCTGTTTTTACCAGCACTCCAATTACTAGTATTAGAGTTGATAGCTTATACCAATATAGCTTGACTGCCAGAGATGTTGATGATAGTAACCTTGCATTTAACATAGCATTAGGCATTGATTTACCAAGTTGGTTAGCTATTGATTTAGTTGTAACCACTTTGGCAGGAGATGGTTTAGATGGTAGCGATGATGGCACTACTAGCACAGCTAGCTTTAATTCTCCAGTAGGTGTTGCAATTGATGCTAGTGGTAATATTATTATTGTTGATACCGTGAATAATCGTATTCGTAGAATTAACACAGATGGCATAGTAAGCACTATTGCTGGTAGTCAAACTGGTTTTTTAGATGGCGCTAGCGTCACTGCTAAATTTATGTTCCCAAGGGGTGTTGCAATTGATGCCAGTGGCGATATTATCATTGCTGATACTAGAAATAATCGCATTCGTAGAATTGGTACAGATGGCATAGTAAGCACTATTGCTGGTAGTGAAACTGGTTTTTTAGATGGCGCTAGCGTCACCGCTAAATTTAGGTTCCCAAGGGGTGTTGCAATTGATGCCAGTGGCAATATTATTGTTGCTGACACCAGTAACCATCGTATCCGTAGCATTAGCACAAATGGCATAGTAAGTACCATTGCTGGTAGTGAAACTGGTTTTTTAGATGGCGCTAGCGTCACTGCTAGATTTAGGTCTCCAAGGGGTGTTGCAATTGATGCTAGTGGCAATATTATTGTTGCTGACACCGGTAACCATCGTATCCGTAGAATTAACAAAGATGACATAGTAAGTACCATTGCTGGTAGTGAAACTGGTTTTTTAGATGGCGCTAGCGTCACCGCTAAATTTAGGTCCCCAACGGGTGTTGCAATTGATGCCAGTGGCAATATTATTGTTGCTGACCAAGATAATCATCGTATTCGTAGCATTAGCACAGATGGCATAGTAAGTACTATTGCTGGTAGTGAAACTGGTTTTGTAGATGGCGCTAAACTAACTGCTAGATTTATGTCCCCAACGGATATTGCAATTGATACTAGTGGCAATATTATTATTGTTGATAGCATTAATCACCGCATTCGCAAAATTGATAGAAATAGTTTTATTCTTGTAGGCACTCCCAGCTGTGATGATATTGGTATTCATAATTTAGGGTTTATTGTTAGTGATGGTGAATTTCAAGATTTGCAAAGTTTTGATATTATTGTAGCAGATGATGGTAGCTGTGGCGCCATTCCAACTAATTTAGCACTTAGCACCACCACCATTATTGAAAATATTGCAACAAATAGCATTATTGCTACTATTAGTGCTGATGATGGTTATAATTTTGCTAGCCTCACTTTTAGTATTATTGGCGGTAGAGATAGCGCTAGTTTTAGTATTAACGGTGATAATCAATTAGTTATTGATCATAGTCCTGATTTTGAAATCCAAAGCAGTTATGAAATTATTATTGGAGTTAGCGATGTTATACATCAGGTAACCAAAACTTTTAATATTGGTGTTAATGATGTTAATGAAGTTAGTCCTATTTTTACCAGTATCCCAATTACTACTGCTAGAGTTAATAACTTATATCAGTATAGTTTGAGCGCCAGAGATGTTGATAGTAGCAACCTTGTCTTTAGTGTTTCGCCAAGCACTGAGTTACCCAATTGGCTAGCTATTGATATCATTGTAACTACTTTGGCAGGAGACGGTTTAGATGGTGATGATGACGGCGCTAGTGCCACAGCTAGATTTGATTTCCCAACGGCTATCGCAATTGATGCTAGTGGTAATATTATTGTTGCTGATAGAGATAATCACCGTATCCGTAGCATTAGCACAAATGGCATAGTAAGCACTATTGCTGGTAGTGAAACTGGTTTTGCTGATGGCGCTAGTGCCACAGCTAAATTTAATTTCCCAACGGCTATCGCAATTGATGCTAGTGGCAATATTATTGTTGCTGATAGAGATAATGACCGTATCCGTAGCATTACCCCAAATGGTATGGTAAGCACTATTGCTGGTAGTGAAACTGGTTTTTTAGATGGCGCTAGCGTCACTGCTAAATTCTCTACTCCATTTGGTATTGCAATTGATGCTAGCGGTAATATTATTGTTGTTGATAGCGGCAATCATCGTATTCGCAGTATTAGTCCAGATAGGACAGTAACTACTGTTGCTGGTAGTAATGTAATTGGTTTTGCTGATGGCGCTAGTGCCACAGCTAAATTTTCTTTTCCAACTGGTGTTGCAATTGATGCTAGCGGCGATATTATTATTGCCGATAGCGGTAATAACCGCATCCGTAGTATTGCTCCAAATGGTATAGTAAGCACTATTGCTGGTAGTGAAACTGGTTTTGCTGATGGCGCTAGTGCCACAGCTAAATTTGATTTTCCATTTGGTATTGCAATTGATGCTGGTGGCAATATTATTATCGCTGATAGTAGTAATGACCGCATTCGCAGCATTACCCCAAATGGTATAGTAAGCACTATCGCTGGTAGCGATACGGGCTTTGTTGATGGTATTATTGACGATGCTGAATTTAATAGTCCTTATCATATTGCAATTGATGCTAGTGGCAATATTATTATTGCTGATATTGGCAACAATAGCATTCGTAAAATTGATAGAAATAACCTTATAGGTACTCCTCTTAGTTGTGATGATATTGGTATTCATAATTTAGAACTTGTTGTTAGTGATGGCGAATTTCAAAGTTCGCAAAGTTTTACTATTAGGGTTGTGAATGATGGTAGTTGTGTTTTGGTGACGCCATTTGTCTTTGATGCAATTAGCGATGTTAACTTAGGTGAGATTGTTACTTCTAATATTATCACAGTTGCTACCAATACCCGAGACCCACAAAGTACATTTACTATTAGCATTGAAGGCAGTAATGGACGCTATTCTATTAACGATGGTAGTTATACAGATGCAGTTGGGGTAGTTAATGTTGGCGATAGTGTTAAGGTCCAAATTGTAGCTAGCAATCAGCTAAATACCATAAAAACAGCAACTGTTATCATAGATAATGTTGCAGTCGCATTTACTATTACCACCACTAATTTGATAATTGTTGAAGGCGATAACACAGCTAGCTACAATGACCTTCCAATTACTATTAGTGCTACCAGTAGTGATGGCCAGACAATACCAACAACCTGGACTTCTAGTGCTACGAGTGTTGTAAGTTTTAGCGACCCAAATATTGGTTCAATTACTATTGTTGGTGTTGGTAGCGCTTTAATTACTGCAAGACGGGGCAATGATGAGGATAGCATAGTTTTTACCGTAGTTCCTTCAACTCTCACCCCAAGCTTTGTTGGGCTATCAACCTTTATTTATGATACTAGTATAAGAACTGTAGTTGCAACTATTACCAGTGGTATAATCAGCGCCGATGATGTTAGCTTAATCGTAAGTGGCTCAAGAACTGCAATAAATGCTGGTAACTACAACATCAATCTAGCATTAATGGGCGCTTCTAGTCCTAATTACCGCTTAAACGTAGATACTCTATCTTGGCAAATTAGAAAAGCAGACCAAAGCGCATTTAGTTTAGGTGCTGATGTAGCTATAATATTTGGTAATAGCTTAAGTCGCACAGCAACAGGCATATCTGCTACTATTTCTGCTGTCAGTTATGGTTCATCTAATCCGAGTGTTGCAACAGTAAATATAATAAATGGTCAGATAACAATAGTTAGCGCTGGCACTACTATTATTACTGCTACTAACATTGGTGATAATAATTACAATCAAGCAATTGATAGTTATATACTAAATGTTGGTCAACTAACATTAACTATTGCTATTGGTAGCACTACCACTGTTTATACCGGTACTGCTATTACAGTAACTACCACCATTACTAATCTTGTTAATGGGCATGAGCAGGTGAGCCTTACCATAAGCGGTGACCAAACAGCAACCAATGCTGGTTCTTACTCTTTTGACATTACCGCTGTTGAAGGTAGCGATAGCGCTAATTACATACTAATCCCAACAACTATTAGTTGGACAGTAGCCCCAGTTGAGCAATCTGAGCTAGATGTTACTGGAAATGCCACTAGAATTATGGTAGGACAGGCAATAATTGCAACTGCTACCAATAACCAACCACAAGGCACACTAATAATTAGTTCTAGTGAAGATGGTATTATTATAATTAATAACAGCACCATAACTGCTAGTAATGTTGGCATAACTACTATTACCATTACCAAACAAGTTGCTAACTACAACAATATTAGTGCTAGTTATCAACTAGTAGTTATTCAAAATACCATAACCGCTATTGATGCTGGTGATGACAGAGATGCTATTTATATTCCCAGTGGCACTTTAAGCGCTCAGGTGCCAATTAATACCCAAGGTAGAGTAATTAGCTACGCCACAGACCCAGCTGATAGCGATGTTGCAACAATTAACATAAATACTGGCGCTATCACTATTACAAACGTTGGCACAGTCAGCATTGTAATAAGTGCCACCGCAACTACTAATTATGCTGCTTCAGCCGATAGCTACCTACTAACTATTAACCAAGCAAACCAAGACTCATTTACTATTACTGCTAGCGGTATCCTAATATTTGGCGCAACTGGTGTTATTATGGTAGTAGAACTAGGTAGTGGTGATGGCACCATTAGCTATGCTACTAGCCCAAGTGGTATTATTACTATTGATACAAATGGTATTATCAGCACAGCTGGTCTAGGTGAGGCTACTATTACCGCAATTAAAGCAGGCGGTAGAAATTACAATGATATTAGCAATAGTATTTTGCTAGAAGTAGTTGCTCGGTTCACTTTAGATATTGACGGTGATGGTAGAAGACTGACTACCACCGATGGTATTTTAATTATTAGATTTTTAACAGGTTCTACTAACACTATAGATACCACTGATGCAACTACAAATGATGCGCACAGAAATACCCAACAAATACTTAAATTTTTACAAAGAGGTTATGATAGGTTAGACGTTGACGATGACAATAGTGTGCTACCTAATACTGATGGTGTATTAATTATGCGCTACCTAGCAGACCAAGAAAATCTTAATGTTGACGGTTTAGATATAAGTGGTGCAAGAAGCCTTGAGGAGATTATAGAGTATCTTGAAGATATATATTAATCAAGGATTATTAGAGCTAAAGTTATAAAAACACTACTAAGTGGTTTATTTTTGTTGTTATCATCATCAGTTTTAGCAGCTACACGAGCTGTTGATTTTGGTATTGATGCGAGTATTCTCTGCAAACTTCTCCACCAAACGTAAAATTTATTTCTGTAATATATATAGCATCAACAACCAACTGGCTTATTGGTTAGAGTAATAATTGTTTGTAAGCAGATATTAATTTTTATTTGCTAAAATCTTAAAGATTACCAAAATTTGTAATTTAAACTATTTAAAACACAGTAATATAGCAAAAAAGTGATTATAATAGTTTAAATTTTATGCAGACAATTCCAATGACGCCAAATGGAGTAAAGGCTTTAGAGGATGAGTTGAATAAACTAATTAGCGAGGATAGGGACCGTATTATTAGTGATATTGCAACAGCTAGGTCACATGGCGATTTAAAAGAAAATGCCGAATATCATGCTGCTAAAGAGGAGCAAGGCTTTATTGAGAGTCGTATCAAAGAAATTGAAGCCAAATTAAGCAATGCTCAAATTATTGACCCGATCAAATTAGTTGGTAAAAATACTGTTATCTTTAGCGCTCACGTAGTTTTAGAAAATATTGTTAGCGAACAGAAAGTTTGCTATCAAATTGTAGGTGAGGATGAGGCGGATATAAAATGCGATAAAATATCTTGTTATTCACCGGTTGCACGGGCGTTAATTGGCAAATCTTTAGATGATAAGGTTATTGTTAAGGCTCCCAATGGCGATATTACTTATATCATTGTAGAAATTAAATACAGTAATGAGTAATAATCTAAATGTGCAATCAATTAGTAAATCATATAAAAAGCGTCAAGTTGTTAAATCAGTATCGTTTGAGTTAAATAGTTCTCAAGTAGTTGGTTTACTGGGCCCTAATGGGGCTGGTAAAACCACTTGTTTTTATATTGCTTCGGGTTTGCTAAGGGCTGATAAAGGCAAGGTGTTGTTAAATGGTAATAATATTACTAGACTACCAATTGATAAACGGGCTTTATTGGGTATTGGTTATTTGGCTCAAGAAGCTTCTATTTTCCGCTATTTAAGTGTTGAGAAAAATATTTTAGCCGCTCTGGAAGCATTAAAATTAAAACGAACGTGTAGATATAATCGTTTAGAGGAAATTTTGAGCGAATTTAAGTTAGACCATATTCGTCATAACAATGGTATTAGCCTTTCTGGCGGAGAGAGAAGGCGAGTAGAAATTGCCAGAATTATTGCTATTAACCCAAAATTTATTTTGCTAGATGAACCGTTTGCGGGCGTTGACCCGATTGCAGTTAAGGTTTTGCAACGGCTGATTGCCAAGTTAGTTGAGCAAAATATTGGCGTACTTATTACTGACCATAATTTTCGTGAAATGTTAGATATTTGTGATAAAAATTACGTATTAAGTGATGGTGAAATTATCGCTAATGGTGATAAAAAAACTATTTTGCAATGTCCGCAGGTTAAGCAAAGTTATTTAGGTGAGCATTCAAATTATGCTAATCAAGGCTGATTATTTAACACTTGGCATTGAAAGCTCTTGCGATGAAACTGCGGTTGCAATTTTTAGTGAACGTGAAGGTTTGATTGCTCATCAATTACATTCCCAAATTAAAACTCACTTTGATTACGGTGGTGTAGTTCCGGAATTAGCATCCAGAGACCATATTAAATACGGTCTGCCATTATTAAAACGTAGTTTAGATGAGGCAAATTTGGTAGTATCTGACATGGATGGTATCGCTTATACCAAGGGCCCTGGTTTGGCCGGGGCGTTACTCAGTGGTAGCGCTCTTGCTAAAAGTTTAGCCTTTGGGCTGGGTATTCCGTCTTTGGGCGTGCATCATTTAGAAGGACATTTACTATCACCATTTTTAGAATATCAAAAGCCTAGTTTTCCTTTTTTGTCGCTATTGGTTTCAGGAGGACATACAATATTATTAATTGCTAATGGTTTGGGTGATTATCAATTATTGGGACAGTCTTTGGACGATGCTGTTGGCGAAGCATTTGATAAGGTGGCTAAATTAATTGGATTAGGTTATCCTGGTGGGGCAGAACTAGCAAAATTGGCGCTTGACGGTAGAGCCGGACTTTTTAATTTTCCACGACCAATGCTTAATAAAGATAATTTAGACTTTAGTTTTAGCGGACTTAAAACTTTTGTAAGAAATGTGTTTTTAGATTTAAAAAATCCAAATCGGCAAGATCTGGCTGATATTGCTTATGAGTTTGAACAAGCAGTTGGTGATGTGTTGACTAGTAAAACTGAAAAAGCTTTGGTACAAAACAATTTGCAACAATTAGTTGTCTCTGGTGGCGTGAGCGCTAATAAAACTTTGCGCGCTAAAATTGATAAAATGGGCGCACAGTTAGGAGTGCAAACTTTTTATCCACGGTTTGAATTTTGCACCGATAATGCTGCTATGATTGCCCTTGTCGGCCATTTGTATTTGCAGCAGGGTAAAAAAGACGCTAGTGATGATATTATTGTTAATCCATCTTGGGAGTTGTAATGAGTAAATTAGCCAAAGTTTATACTCGTGCAGAATATGGTCTTAATGCGCCTATGGTTAGTGTTGAGGTGCATTTGCAAGATGGGCTGCCTAATTTTTCTATTGTTGGACTGCCAGAGACAGCGGTTAAAGAAAGTAAGGATAGAGTAGTATCCGCTTTGGTTAATAACCATTTTAAAGCACATAAAAGACGCACCACTGTTAGTTTGTCGCCGGCTAATTTACCCAAAAAGGGTGGGCGTTTTGACTTGCCTATTGCAATTGGTTTATTATTAGCATCAGAACAGTTGACAAATCAACTTGATTTAAATAAATTGGAGTTTTATGGGGAACTAGGTTTAGATGGTTCTTTGCGCTGGACCGCGGGATTGCTACCATCTATTATTGTTGCTATAGGAGCACAAAAACGTGTTATTATTCCGCAGGCAAATTTAGTGGAATTGTCTTTATTAAATAGCGATTATCTTATTCCTTGTAATGATTTAGCTCAAGTGTGTGCAATTTTGGCGGGTAAAGAAGAGGTGTTACCTAGTCCACCAAAGCAAGACCTTAATGTTAGTAAGTACAGTCAAGATTTTGCTCAAATCAGAGGTCAAAATCAAGCTAAACGTGCTTTAGAGATAGCAGCAGCTGGTGGACATAATGTGCTTTTAATTGGTACTCCGGGTGCTGGTAAAACTATGCTTGCAGAACGGCTGCCAAGTATTATGCCACCGATTGATAAAAATTCGGCTTTGGAAAAGTTAAGTATTTTTAGTATTGCTGGAGAATCAGTAGCAGCAGAGGATATGTTGAAACGAACTTTTCGTAGCCCGCATCATAGTGCTTCGGCGATTGCTCTGGTTGGTGGCGGTAGTAATATTAAACCGGGCGAGATTTCACTAGCGCATCATGGAGTATTATTTTTAGATGAATTGCCAGAGTTTCCAAGACATACACTAGAAGTTCTTAGGCAGCCTTTAGAAAATGGCTATATTCATCTATCGCGCGCTAGTGGTAAAATTAGATATCCGGCTAGGTTTCAGTTGATTGCAGCGATGAATCCTTGTCCTTGCGGTTATTTAGGTGATATTAAAAAGGTTTGTTATTGTAGTGCTGCTCAAGTAGCAAAATATCGTCATAAAATATCAGGCCCCTTGTTAGATAGAATTGATATGGTGCTTAATGTTCCAGCACTGACAGCAGATGAATTATTAACCAGGCCTAGTGAACGAGAAACTACATCTACTGTTATTGCTAAGCGAGTTTATAAGGCTTATAATATTGGGCAAAAGCGTCAAGGTAAACTCAATAGTCATCTTAGCAATACTGAGTTAGAAAATAGCATTGATTTAACTAAGGAGGATAAAAACTTACTGGAAGCAGCAATGGATAGATTAAGCTTATCTGCTAGAAGTTATTACCGCATTTTGCGTGTTGCTAGAACTATTGCTGATTTAGATGGTCAAGATTGTGTCAATACCACACATCTTAGCGAGGCTATAAACTATCGTAGAGAATAAGTCTTTTATAATTATTTATCTACATTGGGGACATATGCCATATAGGTATAAGCAGTGGTCGGTAAGTTGATAGCCTAACTTTTTGGCGACGTCCTGTTGGTGTTGCTCAATAATATTATCTTGAAATTCCTCAATTTTGCCGCATTTGACACACACTAAGTGGTCGTGGTGTTCGTTGCGGTTAAGTTCATAAACTGATTGATTATCAAAATTGAGTTTAATAACAATATCTGATTTTTCAAACTGACTGAGAACGCGATAAATGGTAGCAAAACCAATTTCAATATTTTGACTGATTAAAATTCGGTAAATATCTTCAACGCTTAGGTGGCGTTTGTCACTGGTTTCTAAAATTTCTAAAATTTTTATTCGCGGGATAGTGGTTTTTAATCCTCTTTCTTTTAAATTTGTAACGCTCATTTTCAAATCCTTGTAAAATGTATTGACTATCATTTTACTGATTTTATTTTTAATGAAAGTCTTTTATTTGCTTTTTGCCGCGCTTAGTTTACTATCGTGTAATTTTATAGAGACATATAAAACCGAAATTGTCCAAGGTAATGTGTTAACTAAGGATAGTTTGGACAAACTTAAACTTGGTATGAGTAAGCAAGAAGTATCGGACTTACTGGGTTCACCAGTGCTGGTGGATATTTTTCATAACGACCATTGGGAATATGTTAATTATTCTTCTAATAAGAATTATCGTTTGCAATTATTGTTTGAAAATGATAGGCTAGTTGATGTTATTGCTAGTAATCTAGAACATTTATTAACGAGATAGTTAAATTTCATTAAGCAATAATGTTAGATGCTGAAACCAAAGCGGATATTAAGCAAGCATTTGATACTATTAAAAGTAAAATGCCTGATTTTGTAGTGCGTTTTGCGCAAAATAAAATGCTTGCACAAGTGGCAAATACCTTTACAGACAAGGATAAAAATATTGCTTGCATTGAAGCCCCAGCTGGCACTGGTAAGACTATTGCTTATTTATTAGCCGCTATTGTATTAGCTAGACATTTAAATAAGAAACTGATTATCTCTACCGCAACTATTGCTTTGCAAGAGCAATTAATCAATAAAGATTTGCCTGATGTGCGTAAATACAGTCTTTTGGATTTTAGTTTTGAGCTTATTAAAGGACGTAATCGCTATGTTTGTCTACGTAATCTTAATCATTTAAGCCAAGATGGCAATCAGGCAACATTATTTGAGCAAAATAATACTATTGATAGTGGAGTTAACAAACAGCAAAGAAAACAACTAAAACGGTTACTAGGTGATTATGGCAGAGGTTGGGATGGTCAGATTGATAGTTTAGATGAGCCTACTGAACCTATTTTGTGGCAAAAAGTGGCTTGTAATCACCATGATTGTGCTGGGCGCGAGTGTTATTATTATGATGATTGCTGTTTTTTTAAGGCGCGTAAATATGTGTTTAATGCCGATGTTATTGTTGCTAATCACGATTTAGTTTTGGCTGATTTATTAGGTGGTAATAATGCTTTGCCGAACTCAAATGAGGTATTTTATATTTTTGATGAAGCTCACCATTTGGGACAAAAAGCTTTGGGACATTTTGCTTATCAATTTAATTTATCCAGTGTAGACAGTGAGCAAAGTCAACATTTAGTTTTGGTAGAAGCATTATCAAAACTGCAAAGCAATCTTATTGTCCTAGATGAATTTAAAAAGATTAGCAAGCAATTTGTAGATAGCAAAAATGCGCTACTAACAATACTTGGTAATTATAGTTTTGAGGATAATATTTATCTTTTTAAATTGGGTAAAATTGATGATAATTATCAGCATTTGTGTAATCAAATTTATCAATTAGGCAAGCAGTTAGAAAGTATCATTGACAAACTAAATAACCAATTTATCGAAGATAAAAAGGTCCAGTCTTTTGATGCTTTGCTAAGTGATAATTATCAAACTCGGCTAAAATTTATCCTTAGTTATTATCAAGTGCTAAATACCACTCTAAATTATATTTTACAAACCTACGCTGATAATAAGCCGCCTATTGCTCGTTGGATTGAACAAAAAGTTGATGGTTATAAAACTCAATATATACTCCATGCTGCTAAAACCAATGTTGCTAAAGATTTGGTAGAGTATTTGTGGCAACATTGCGCTGGGGCTATTTTAACCTCAGCAACCTTAACATCACTGAATAGTTTTGACCGTTTGTATCAGCAATTAGGGTTAAATACTCAAATAAGCTCTCATTTGCGTCTTGCATCACCATTTGATGTATCAAAAGTTCCGTTAATCATTGCTAAATTGGCTAGTTTGCCGAATGATGAGCATTATCAAGACCATATTGCTGAGGCGCTGATTGAACGGTTGGATAAAAAAGATGGCTCGCTGGTGCTGTTTACCGCCACTGCCCAAATGCACTATATTACTCAATTAGTTGAGGATAAATTAGCAGTGAACTTAATGTGTCAAGGGCAATACAACAAGCAGGTTATTTTAGACAAACACAAATCTTTGATAGATAATAAAAAAGGTAGTGTTATTTTTGGCTTGGATAGTTTTTATGAGGGCGTAGATTTGCCGTTGGGCTATTTAACCCATGTGCTAATTGTTAAATTACGATTTAATGTGCCTTCTAATCCGTTAGAAAAAACTACTCATGATTTTTTGCAATCGGTTAACCAAAATGCTTTTTATCAAGTAAGTTTGCCTGACGCTAGTTTAAAATTAATTCAAGCTTGTGGGCGTTTAATTAGATCTGAGCAAGACACCGGCAAAATAACCTTATTTGATAGACGTATTATTACTAAAAATTATGGCAAACAACTGCTTGCTGCCTTGCCTAACTATCAATTAGTGGTTGAGTAATTCTGCTAAAATACCACCTATGAATATTCACGAATACCAAGCAAAAGATATATTATCAGCTTTTGGTGTGGCGGTGCCCCCAGGGATAGTAATTGATGATGTTAGCCAAATTCCGTCATCGCTAAAGGGTACAAGTTGGGCAGTAAAAGCCCAAATTCATAGCGGTGGTAGAGGTAAAGCTGGCGGTGTCAAATTATGCAATAGCAAAAAAGAAGTGATAACAGTAAGCAAGCAGCTATTAAATAAGCATTTAATAACCGCACAAACGGATAATAAAGGTTTGTTAGTTAATAAGGTTTTAATTGAAGTGGCACAAGAGGTTTTTAAAGAATTATATTTAAGTTTGTTATTGGATAGAAGTTCTAAGCAAGTGGTAATAGTTGCTTCAATTAAGGGCGGTGTAGATATTGAAGCTGTAGCTACAAGCAGCGCTAATTTAATTATAAAAAGCCATATTAACCCTTGTGTTGGTTTGTGTTTACATCAGATAAGAACGTTTGGGTTTAAGCTTGGTTTAACTGATGCTTTATTTAGGGATTTTAGCCACCTATTACAGAATTTATATCAATTATTTACTCAAAAAGATTTAGTATTATTAGAAATTAACCCGCTTATCATTAATAGGGATAATAGATTGTTAGCGCTAGATGCTAAATTGGTTTGTGAGGATAACGCTCTTTATCGCCACACTGATTTACAAGCATTATTAGACACTAGTCAAAGTGATAACAATGAACAAATTGCTCAGGAAAATCAATTAAGTTATATTGCTTTAGATGGTAGTATTGGTTGTATGGTAAATGGTGCTGGGCTGGCGATGGCAACTATGGATTTGATTGAGTATTATGGCGCTCGTCCTGCTAATTTTTTAGATATTGGCGGTAGTGCTACTAAAGAGAGGGTTGCAGTAGCTTTGCAAATTATCTTAAGTGCTAGTAATGTCAAAGCAATACTGATTAATATTTTTGGTGGTATTGTGCGTTGTGATGTAATTGCTAAAGGCATATTGCAATCCTTGGAACAAATGACAATTAAAGTTCCTATTGTGGTTAGATTAGCAGGTACTAACGCTAGGGAAGGTTTGGCATTGTTAGCAAGTAATAAGGTTGATATTATTAGTGAGTTGGATTTACTAACTGCTACCAAAAAAGCAGTAGAACTTGTCAAATGAGTATTTTAATTGATGAACACACTCAAGTTATTTGTCAAGGTTTTACTGGTAAGCAGGGTAGTTTTCATTCCAAGCAAACTATTGCTTATGGTAGTAATTTTTTAGGTGGTATTACCCCGGGTAAAGGTGGGCAAACTCACCTTAATAAACCAGTTTTTAATACGGTTATAGAGGCGGTTGAGTTTAACGGCGGTATTGATAATTTAGCGACTATGATTTATGTTCCTAAAGCTTTTGCGAGTGATGCTATTTTAGAGGCAATTCATGCTCAAATTCCAGTAATTGTTTGTATTACCGAAGGCATTCCCGCTTTGGATATGGTCAAAATTAATGCTGTTCTTAAGCAAAGTAATAGTTATCTTATAGGTCCTAATTGTCCTGGTGTTATTAGCCCTGATAAGTGTAAGCTTGGTATTATGCCCGGTGATATTCACAAGCAAGGTTCAATTGGTATCGTTTCGCGCTCAGGCACTTTGGCTTATGAAGCAGTGCAGCAAACAACTCGAATTAATCTAGGACAAAGCACTTGTGTTGGTATTGGTGGTGATGCGATAGGCGGTATGACTTTTATTGATTGTTTAGCTCTATTTGAACAAGATGTACAAACTGAACAAATCGTTTTAATTGGTGAAATTGGTGGCAATGCTGAACAAGATGCTGCCGAGTATATTAAACATAATATTTCAAAGCCTATAGTAGCTTATATTGCTGGTAAAACCGCCCCTAAAAATCGCACTATGGGACACGCTGGTGCGGTAATTAGTAGTGGTAGCGGTAGTGTTGGCGATAAAATTGAAGCTTTAGAACGAGCAGATGTTAAAGTCGCTCCTACCTTGGTCCACATTGGTGAATTGTTGCTAGATAGCTAATTATTTTAGATTCACAACCCTAAATCGCTGAACAATAGTTGTGATAGCAATCTATCCACTGGCGCGTAGTCATCAGTTAGCAGTGGCAGCTTTGCTAGCGGTGTTCCACTTATGAACAAAGGTTGGTTAATACTCAGCCATTGACGTTTTATACCGGATTGGGAGATGAGTATATTGGGGGGAGAGTGAGTATCCCCAGCAGAGAGCACATAGGTCATGCGTTGCTGGCTATCTGGTAGGTTATCAATCCAGACTTGAACGTTGCTAAATTGTGTTTGGGCGGTTTTTAATATGCTTTTGACAAGGCGTGGGTTGGGAAAAGTATCTACTATATTCATCAAATACAAACCGTTTGGCTTGAGGCGAGTTTTGACTAGATGTAAAAATTCCAGTGTAACTAGGTGATAAGGAATTGTAATATCGTGAAAAACATCACCAACCACAACATCAAAATATGCTTTTGGATAGCCTTTTAAAGTAGGACGAGCGTCTTGGTGGTGGATGGTTATGTTCCTAGGTTTGAAAAATAATTGTTGTATTGCTATTTTGGTTACCGATGGGTCAATTTCTGCAACGTGAATATCTGCTTGTGGTGTTTTGCTTTGTAGTGCCCGAGGCTGGGTATAAGCGCCTCCGCCAGCAAAGAAGTAACGTAGTTGGCTATTATCTTTAAAATGTTGTTGCACTAGTTCGTCCATCGCATGCACATATGGCGCTATTAGTAACTCGGGGTTATCTTTTACATTACTACTATGAGATAGATGGTCTAATATCATACTACGTACTTGACCAAATTGAGCCGATGAATTTTCACTTACTACTCGGATACAAAAGTAATTACTTTCATAATCACAGGGATTATCTAAACCGCCGCGCATTGCAACAGCACTAAATACCAGCAACCAACCTATAAGCAAACTTATAAGTGTAGTGCGTCTAGACCAAAGCAGTGGAATAGCCAGTATGAATAATCCTATGGCTGTACCTATAAGCACGCCTCTGCTACCAAAGTATTGTATCAACCAATAACCGGCGGCAAAAACTCCTATGATACTACCTAGTGCCGCTAGTGCGTGCATACGTCCTAAGATACGTCCGCTACGGTTGTCCAATTTTAGTGCTAGTGCTGTCAGTAGTGGTGTAACAATACCTAATAACATAGCGGGTAAGAAAAATAAGCTACTAACATATAACAAGTTAGCAAAAATTAAATTTAGCCGATAATCTTGCAAAAATGGTCCAAGCCAAGTAAGAAATAACAAACTCATAAGACATAGCAGACCGCCAAGTATCAATGTTATACCCGCCTCTTTTGCACCAGCACCACGGTCTATCCAAATACCACCTAGCCAGTTTCCAAGTGACAAACCAGCCAACAACACTCCAATAAGTGTTGTCCAAGTATATAACGATACACCCACATAAGGCGCTAACAGGCGGGCGGCGACAATTTCTATAATCATCAACGCAGCAGAAGCACAAAACACAGTAAATGCGTATAGGAATAATTTAAAGCGTGGTGTCATGGGTTTTTGATATTAATTAGCCCCTAGTTTTTATGTTCTTTGTAGCATACAGCCTCTATGTTATATCCCTCCTCATCAATAACAAAAGCGCCATAATCATTAGAGTGAATCTCTTCAATGCTAGGCTTACCATTATCCTTAGCCCAGTGTAGATTGCCGCTTTATAAAATTGGCCTACTTGTTCTCTATTTTTAGCCAAAAAGGTAATATGCACAGGACTTTTGAGTTTTTTTATTAATTCCAAACTAAAATTCAGGCTTGACATCTTTGCTAAACCTAACCCAATTTTGCACTTCTGCTATTAGTTTAATACCCAGAAGTAGTGAGTATTTTTGCATAAAAATTTTTGCTCGTTTCAAAGTCAGATACAGTTATTTCGACATGGTCAGTAATCATTTTTTCTTCTTGATTTTATCAATAACCTCAATGCCAAGGGTGTTCTTAATATGAATAAGTGAGCTTGGAAAGCTGCCACCCAAGGCCAAGATAACTCTAACCTTGGTATCTTTATTTGAAGTTAATAAATCTGCCTCCATTACGGCTTGATATTTGACACATTGGTAAAGCCCTCTACAAATATTCTCCTCTCTAGATATTTCTGACTTTACTTCAACACCCACCCAATGTTTTGCATTTTCAAAAAATACATCAATTGAATCACCAGACGGCAGACCTTTTTCTGTTTCTGCCTCTAGTTCGGTAAGTTTGACTTTAACACAATTCGGATTTTCTTTGATATATAACTTTAATTTTTTATGTTGTTCCCCTTCTCCGCCAAAAGATTTTTTTGTTGAAGCCAATTTTTTAATTTTTTTTATTATTGCCCTATCTGTGGTATAAGGTTGCAGACCAAGTTCTTTTAGGACCAAATCCCACTTACCATAACTATAAATTTCTGTTAGTTTTGACTTTACAATTCTATTTTTTTCTTCTGTGCTTAACTTGCTAAATTTTCTCTTTTCAGTATCAGGTGTAAACTCCTCTTTTCTCTTTTTAGTATTAGGTATAAGCTCCTCTATTCCATCTCCCGGCAATCCCGTGCTTTGATTTACAACAATCCATTGAATTTGGGGAATATCTCCCTTCCATTTGTCGTTTAATTCTTTAAGACTTTTACCGATTGAGCCTAGTGGATAATTCAGGTTTTTTGCTTGTGGCATACCGATTTCTTTAGCTAAATCTCCATAATAGATTGTTTGTCCAGCTTTAGCTTGGCGCACTAAAATAGGCAAAGCAACTCTAGCTCTTTTTTGGTAGAGTTTGTTGCCTTCAAGATTTAGTTTTTCCATATATTATCCTTTTTTGATGTGTAACTCATCATACAACTCAAATATTATGAATTGTGATTATTTGTATAATTTGTTAATACTTATACTTACCCTTTACTTCAAAAGTTAAGGCAATTAAATCATTTTAATATATTTTATTGTCTTTTATGTCAAGGTTGTTTTTTAAAAACATCTAGCTAAAATGGCTTGTGATACTCTTCTCTTATTTTTTCACCAATATCTAACCAATGATTTAATAAATAGCGCATACCCCTGCCACCACCTTCTGGGTTGTGTTCTGATAAAAACTCTTTAACTGATTTTAAGTTAACTGGGCCTAGGTTTTTTATTTTTTCTTCTATATATTGTTCTGTTTCGTTTGTGTAGCGACCAGCAGCAGCTCCATTAACTGCTCGTGTAGACGTATGATATGTGCAAAAAACTGTAAATTCTGGAATGTTTATCCAATTATAGACTGTTCTAATGTTTGGCCAATTATGGACTGTTTCTTGGTATGCACCTTCATCAAACTTTTGTGTTATAACATTCCAATTATCTTCTAAAATATCAATTTCATGTAAGCTTTCAACAGCCTTTTCACCACTTGCAATAATAACCTTAGGTTGCAATGCTTGTATCTGACTAGCAAGGACTTCAGCGCAACACTCCCTAGCTTGTTCCATAGTATTTTTATCATGTGACCCATGCATTACCGCATTTGTCCAATAGTGTTTTTTCATATAGCCATCTTTTTCAGGATTGTGATAATCTCTAGCAACAGTTGCACCCCATAATTTAATTTGCTGCATGGCAGTTGTGTCATAATTACGAGCGCACAATACGCTTGTTGTTGCTGGTTCTGCATTGCCAGGGTCTTGGGCAATAAGCATAGAGTTTGGTCTATTTTCTTCCCTCCAATTTAATCCATGGATAATACAACTAGCTCCAAAACTAACGGTTGGATCTTTTTTGGGTGACCAAGGGCATTGTTTACAAGATTCTAAATTTCCTTTTCTTGCTTGGTTAAGTATTTGTGAGATAGTCATAATTACGATGATTGCTTCATTATTTAAATAGATGATAGTTATGGTTATTAAGGTAAATAAAGGACTGTATTTTATTATAGAAGTTCACTATGATTTATACTTTAAAGTTATGATATTTAGTAGATAATTTCTATATATTAGATTTAATATAAAATAGTGCTTGCTAATTTTTAGAATCGTATCTATATTAAATGGAACAAACAATTGTAGCCCAAGCAAGTGCAAGCGGGAAAGCTGGTATTGGGATTGTGAGGTTATCAGGTGGTAAAAGTCTTATGATTGCTAAGCAAATGTTGCGCCTTAGTCCTAAACCAAGGTATGCTCATTATGGCGGGTTTTTTAATCAAGATGGTGAGTTAATTGATAAGGGAGTGGCTATTTTTTATCCGAGACCGCATTCTTTTACTGGAGAGGATGTGTTGGAATTGCAAGCGCATGGGTCTGAGGTGGTTTTAGACCAGTTAATTGATGTGGCACTGTCGCTTGGGGCGGTGCTTGCAAAGCCGGGCGAGTTTAGTAAGCGCGCGGTGTTAAATGATAAGATGGATTTGGCGCAAGCAGAAGCAGTTGCAGACTTAATTGCCAGTCATTCCAAGCAGGCAGCACAATCAGCGTTGCGTTCATTAACTGGTGTCTTTTCTACTAAAATCAATAATTTAGTTGATGCTTTGATTAGGCTTAGGGTTGAGGTTGAAGCACTTATTGACTTTGGCGATGAGGATATTGAGCATAGTCAAATTGATAAAATTGGCGCTGATTTAACTACGATTAGGCGACAATTAAATGCTATTTTAGCTAGCGCTAAAAGTGGCGCGCTATTAAGAGAAGGTTTGCAAATTGCTATTATTGGTAAGCCAAATGCGGGTAAATCTAGCCTGCTTAATTGCCTGACTAAGCAGGATAGTGCTATTGTTACTGATATTGCTGGGACTACGCGCGATGTGGTTAGAGAGTGGGTGGAAATCAATGGTATTGTTATGCATATTTTAGATACTGCTGGTTTGCGTAAAAATGCCAGTGATATAGAATTACTAGGTATTGATAAGGCTTATCAGGCAATTAGACAGGCTGATATTATTGTTTGGGTTTATGATATGGGTAGTAAGGGGTTTGATTTATCGCTACTTCCTGATAAAGTAGATAAAGATAAGGTGTTATTGGTGGCAAATAAAATTGACTTATGTAATAAAAAGGCTAATATCGGCACTAATTATAACATGACAGAAGTTAGCCTATCTACTAAAACCAAAGAGGGACTGGCTTTATTCAAGCAAGCATTACTAGAAAAAGCTGGTTTAAAACAATTAGGGCAGCACACTATTCTTGCTAGGAAACGTCATCTGTTAGCTTTAAATAAGGCTAATGATTTTATCATCTCAGCAAGTGAGCAATTATCCCTTAGCAGCATTGATTTACTAGCAGAAGACCTAAGTCAATGCGCAAATACTTTGGGCAGTATTACTGGTCGTTTTAGCAATGAGGATTTATTAAGTAAGATATTTAGTGAGTTTTGTATCGGCAAATAAGTTATTGGTCCCAGAGTGCTATGATTTAGTATTATCTGACCTACCTCCAGTTTTTTGCAATAATTTAGTATTGATGATTACCATATTTTTATCAACTGCTTTACACATATCATAAAGTGTTAGTGCGGTGATTGAGGCAGCGGTTAGCGCCTCCATCTCTGCGCCTGTTTGTCCGCTTAATTTACAGGTTGATGTAATTTCAATGCCTCTTTTTTCTCTGTTTAGGTGTAGGTCTATTGCAATTGATGTTAGCAATAGCGGATGACACATTGGAATTAGACGGGCGGTATTTTTAGCGGCTTGGATACCGGCAATTCTTGCTGTTGCTAACACATCGCCTTTTTTGTTACTTCCACTCTCAATTAAATCAAGTGTTTTAGCGCTCATTTTAATAAAACTTTGGGCAGTGGCTGTGCGATAAGTTATTTTTTTGTTGCTAATGTCTACCATTTTGGCTTCGCCCTTATTGCTAATATGTGTTAGCTTCATAATTTACCCCACTGACTAAAAGGAATAAAAGTTATTTTATCGCCTTTTTTAACTTTTTCACCTTCTTTAACCACAGCAAATCCATCTGCCCAATGCACCGAACTTAGAACACCTGAGCTTTGGTTAGGATAAATATTTACCTTATTACCGTATTGTTTAGCGCGTAGATATTCGCGTCTGTTGCCTGATTTATTCCAGTTAAAATCAGCACATAAAATGTAATCAACTTGAGAGTAATATTCATCACCCATAAGTTTTGCTAAAAATGGACGCACAAATAAGTTAAATACCGCAAATACTGATACTGGATTGCCGGGAAGACCTAAGAAAAATGTTTGCTTAATTTTGCCAAATGCTATTGGTTTACCGGGTTTCATACGTACTTTGTGCATTATTAACTGTCCTAAGTCAGCAAGCCCGTCTTTGATATAATCTTCTTGACCAACAGAGACACCACCGCTACTGATAATAACATCTGCTTTTTCACTTGCACTTTTAAGAATATTTTTAGTGTCGTTTAAATCATCTTTGATAATACCTAAATCTATAATTGGGATGCCCATATCAATTAGCAATCCTAACAAAGTGCCACGATTAGAGTTATAAATTTGGGTGCTTTTTTTTGCCTTACCGGGGTTGATAACTTCATTGCCTGTTGTAAAAATACCTACCTTTAATGTTTGATAAACAAGAATTTTTTGCAAGCCAAGGCTACTTAATAAACCAATAGTTTGAGCACGAATTTTCTCACCCTTTTTAAGCACTATTTCACCTTTTTTAATGTCATCACCACACTTTCTGATATGTTGGTTTAATTCGGGCTTATTAAAAATTTCCACTTTGTTATTATTTTCATTGCAATCCTCTTGCATCACCACCACATTAGCGCCTAGCGGGATTTGTCCACCGGTAAAAATACGCGCAGCGCTGCTAGATACTAGACGAGGACTATTATCACCAGCACAAATTTTAGTGCTAATGGGTAGGGGCTGTTTGTCAAAATCAGCCAGATTAAAAGCATAACCATCCATTGCGCTACTGTCTTTGGGGGGAATATTTATAGTAGAAGTAATATCCTTTGCAAGCGTCATACCTAGGCTTTGGTGGATAGGGACTAAAATAGTTTTGGTAGGTTTATGAGTATTAGTTAGTAAAATTTCTAGCGCTTCTTCAACTGAGTGCATTAATTCATTTTTAGAAAAACAAGCATCTGTCATTATTAAAATTTGAGTAATAATTATTTTCTCATTTTACGCTTTTTATTGTAGTTTTAATTGGTTAGTGTTGTCAGTGCTTCTTGAATAGGGGTTAAAATGGGTGAGAGTTTTTTGCGAATAGTAGAACCGCTTAGAGCATGAGTTGCAATTTCACTTATCACCAATTTTTCACTAACACCTGCTAATAAAAATTGTGCTTTAATTTTATTATAGTCTTTTGTTGGATTTATTGTTTTTAACGCGCTGCTGACTTGTGTTAGTAGTTTTGTTATAGTCGGAGCTGGTTTTATTGTTTTATGAGCGCAATAATTGCCGAGCACATCTAAACTGCGGTAGAGTACATCTTCGTGGTTAATTTTTTTTAGTATTAATTGACAAGTTTGTAAAAATAATTGACCCTGCTCACTGGTCATTTTTTCTAAACCAACAATATTATTTATTGGCTTAACTTTGTTGTTTGTAGTTGGCAATTTATCTGGGTAGCGTTCTAAAAATGGCACCAAAATATAGGGTTTGCGTTGTCCTTGTTGCCAGAGTCTTTGTATGGCTTCATCACTGATTAAGCCTGGATGTAATAGTAAATATAGAGTATCCATTAACGCGCTTATATCTGTTGTTAAAAATGGCAAAAATTCTAATAAATATTTGGAAATTTCATTTTTAATAGGGTGGGATAGCACTTCTTTTTTAGTTAATAAATAGCGTCCAATTTCTGCTTGTTGATCGGTGTTAGTGGCACACCACCAGACTTGAGGTAATATGTTAGCTGGTAAATTAGTGGTATTAGCAATAGCAACAATAGCATTAGTATCGCCTAATTTTAATAATGATTGTAAGTTTTTAAGTGATAATCCGCCCATTCTTGACCACCTTTTTAAATATGCCGGATAGCCTCCCATACCACCTAAAACTCTAGTGGTTAAAAAAGAACGCACGCTCGTTAAGTACTGGTAATCATCACCACTAGGATTTAGTTGCATTCGCCTCTCTTTTTGGTTTTTATCCAATCCTACAATACACATTTTGTATTCATCAATGCGAATAGCAAGGCACAGGCTTAGTAGGCTATTAAGACGTAAACTGTCTTCGGGACTAATCATACATTAACGGTTAATAAACGATTTAAGTCTGTCATTTTAGCATTTTTTATACTGTCTTTAAAAATCACCAAATGACGTTGTTGCTGCCAATTGGTGAAAATTTTAATTGGTAAAATAACTAAATTTTTACTTTGAAATACAGGACGTTGGTAGTCTTGTGATTGTTGTTGACCCTGCTGGTAGTAAAAAATACATTGTTCGTCATCAAGCCTGATGGCAATAATGCGATTATATTTGGTCTCTAATAAAGACTTTAATCGTTTATATAAATTAAACACCAATATTAAAATTAAAGTTAAAATAAATAGTATTGGTAAAACAATAATACCGACTAACAACACTAAAAAATGCGCTATTATTATAAGTAGCAGATGAGTTTTGGAGGGTTGAAGTTCAAAATACAAAGCTAGATTAATTCTAATGCTCTTTTGTAGGCAGCCTCTACCCCAGAGATAAGTTTTTTATCAAGCTCAAGGCGGTTAAATTTTTCAATTGCCGCCATAGTAGTGCCACCGTGGGAGGTTATTTGTTGACGTAATTGTTGGCAGTTTTCTAAATTAGTGCTAGTATTACTAAGCATACTAGTGGCGCCTTTTATGGTTTGCACCGCTAGTTTATAAGCGTCTTCTAATGGTAATCCCAACTTAGCCCCACCTTTACTAAGCGCCTCAACCATATAGAAAAAATAAGCAGGTCCGCTACCTGAAAGGGCGGTAATAACATTGATTTTATCTTCATTATCCACCCACACTCCAACTCCCATTGCATCTATCAACTCATCAGCTAGTGCTTTTTGCGCCTGATTAATTGTTAGTGTTGCATAAGCGCCAACAGCGCCGACCCCAAGACTAACCGCCATATTAGGCATTAAGCGCACAATTTGAGTGTAATTAGCTAAATAAGCACCTAGCTGAGCAGTACTAATCCCAGCGGCAATTGAGACCACAAGGCTTGGCGCGGTAATAGTTAATTGTTGACAAACCTTAGCTATTTGTTGCGGTTTAACCGCTAAGATAATTATATCTGCTTGCTGCACCTCTTTATTATCAGTACTAGTGTTAACTAAAAGCTCATTTTTAAGTTTTTTAACTAGGACAGCATTACTATCGCACAAAGTTAAATTTTCTGCTAGGCAACCCGCACGTAGCAGACATTTAGTAATTGCCAATCCCATATTTCCCGCTCCAATTAGAGCAATTTTTTGTTTAGTAATCATACCCAAGCATTATAAATTAAAACTTAGCAATAATTTATAAATTTAGAAATATGAATGATGTATAAGGTATATTTTATAAACTCATTAATGTATTAAACTGCTTGGCTAATAATAATAATTCTTTTTTGTAGGGATAGTTTTTTTTGAATAACAAACCAATCTCGCGTGTTGTTTTTAGCTTGTTGTTGATTATTAAATTTGGGTAATTATTTAGTATTCCTTGCTTAATGGCAATATTAGGTAAAAAACTAACGCCTAGCTTCATATCCAACATAGCAATTAATGTGGCAATACTTGCGCAATGTATATCGGCAATTTGCATATTGGTAATTTGAGGTTCATCTAAAATATGGCTACGCAAGCAATGTCCTTGTTCTAGCAATAATAGCTCGTGGTTATTTATATTGTTAGGGTCTAGGTCTTGGTGGTGGACTAGTAATAACTTATCTTTTGCAATTGGGTAATAATTTATGCTTTTTGGTAAATCATAAGGGAAGGCAAAAATAGCAAAATCAATAGTCATTTTTTCAATGCGTTTTAGCAAATTAGCACTGGTATCTTCTAAAAATTTGGTGGTTTGTTGTGGATAATTACTTTGGATAAATTTGATAAAATCTGGTAATAAATAAGGTGATATAGTAGGAATAATACCAATTGTTAGCACTGAGGTATGAAAATTTGCTTGGCTGGTTTTAACCAATTCATAGCATAATGTTATTACTTGCTCTGCTTCTTTAGCTACTTTTCTACCAGTGCTTGTTAATAATACCGACTTATTATTACGTTCTATTAATTGCACGTTTAAATCGTTTTCTAATTTGGAAATACCGGCGCTAAGCGTGGATTGGCTAACATAACAGGCAGCGGCCGCTTTGGCAAAATGCAGATGTTCTCTAACAGCCAGCAAATATGTTAAATTTTTAATGCTTGGTAGTATCATTTTTGAATTATAATTGATATTTTATATACAAATTATAATCGTTTTTTTAGATTATTATAATTGATATTATTCGCTTTACTAGGATAATGGATTGTTGTATAATGACCTCATATTTTTAATAAGGAGATAAAAATGTCATTAAAGGACACTAAAACTGAAAAAAATCTAAAAGACGCCTTTGCCGGTGAATCTCAAGCTAATCGCCGTTATCTTTATTTTGCTTCTAAAGCCGATATTGAAGGTTATAACGATGTAGCGGCAGTTTTTCGTTCAACTGCCGAAGGTGAAACCGGCCATGCTCACGGCCATTTGGAGCACTTAGAAGCGGTAGGTGACCCAGCAACAGGCTTACCTATTGGCGAGACTAGTAATAACTTAAAAGCTGCTATTGCTGGCGAAACTCATGAATACACTGATATGTATCCGGGAATGGCAAAAGATGCAAAAGAGGAAGGTTTTGATGAGATTGCGGACTGGTTTGAAACTTTAGCTAAGGCGGAGCGTTCGCATGCCAATCGTTTTCAAAAAGCACTAGATACTATGTAAATTTAATGGGGTGATTTTCACCCCATTTTTTAATTATTAGCTTATAACTATGCAAAAAGAAGGCAGTCTAGCAGCGCCAACTCGCCATGCTATTGCTTGGCGAAATGAAGATTTTTACAATCAAGGCCTACTCTTAGAAGAGATGGAGCGTGTATTTGATATTTGTCATACTTGCAGGAGATGTGTGAATTTGTGTCAAACTTTTCCTACATTGTTTGATTTGGTCGATCAATCAGAGACTATGGAACTTGATAGTGTTGCCAAAGATGATTATGAAAAAGTTGTGGCAGAATGTTATTTGTGCGACTTATGTTATATGACTAAATGCCCCTATGTGCCGCCGCACGAATGGATGGTGGATTTTCCGCAACTAATGTTAAGAGCAAAGGCAGTTAAATTTAAGCAAAAAAATGCCTCAATTAGCGATAAATTATTATCCTCATCACAATTGATAGGTAAAGTTGTTAGTAGATTAAAATTGGCAAGTTTAGTAAATAAAATCAATGATATCGGTTTTGTTAGAAAGCTACTAAATATTCATCCAAAAGCCTTTATATTTAATTTTCAAAATAAAACTGCATCTAAATTATTTACTAGCGATAAAAAATCTCAAAACCCTCATAAAGTTGCTATTTTTACCACCTGTTATGGAGAGTATAACGAACCACAAATAGTGGGAGATTTAATAGCGGTTTTACGTCATAATAAGGTAGATGTGGAGTTATTGAGCGCGCCTAAGTGTTGTGGTATGCCTAAATTAGAGTTAGGCGATATACAAAGTGTTGTTAATTATGCTAAACAAAATAAAGCGCCATTGTTAGAAGCTGCTAACCAAGGCTATAAACTTATGGCACCGATTCCATCTTGTGTGTTTATGTTTAAAGATGAGTTACCGCTGCTACTTAATAACGACAAAGAGATACAAAAAATTGCCAATGCATTTGTCGACCCTTTTGAGTACTTAGATTCTTTAAATAAAAATGGTCAGTTAAATATTGAATTTAGCAATGGTCAAATTGAGGTACTTTATCATGCTGCTTGCCATCAAAGAGTGCAAAATATTGGCGCAAAAACACAAAAAATTCTTAATTTAATCCCAGATATTAAACTCAAATCTGCTAGTAGATGTTCAGGACATGATGGTACTTACGGAGTGAAAAAATCCAGCTATGAGTTTGCGCTTAAAATTGGTAAACCAATCACTAAGCAAATCAACAAAACTACCAATTATATTGTTAGTGATTGTGTAATTGCCGGCAATCATCTTGCCCATATTAGTGATAGCAATGATGTTAAAGCGCTGCATCCTATATCGCTCATTAGGAAAAAATATGGAATATAATGCTTAAAAAAAATGACTTATTATCTCTTGAAGACTATGAAAAAAGGCGTTCAACTTTTCGCAAACAAATAATAGCCTTACGTCAAATTAGAAGCGTTGCTCTAGGCAAGCATATACGTTTATTGTTTGAAAATAGACAAACTATTAAGTATCAAATTCAAGAGATGTTACGTATTGAAAAAATTTTTACTCAGCAAGGGATAAAAGACGAGTTAGACACTTATAATCCACTAATTCCTAGTGGAACTAACCTAAAATCAACATTAATGATTGAATATAGTGACCCCAATGAACGTAAAGAGGCATTAGCGCGCTTAATTGATATTGAACAAAGTATTTATTTTGATATGAGTGATAATAAGGTTTTTGCTATTTGTAATGAGGATTTAGTAAGACAAACTGAGGAGAAAACCGCAGCTGTGCATTTTATGCGTTTTGAGTTTGATACTAAACTTAGGCAAAATTTTACTAAACAAGAAGTTAGGATTATCACCAATCATCCTCATTATCAAACAAGTTGTGTCTTAAGTAGCGAAGTAAAAAGAAATCTAGCGCAAGATTTTGTAGTCTAGGCTATTGATAATTCTATTTGACGTTTGTGTAAACTGACATCTGCGACTCTAACAGTAATAGCATCACCTAAGGAATAAATTTTATTAGTAGTCTGGCCTTTTAGGGATTGGGTTGTTGGGTCAAAAATGTAGTAATCATCATTTAGTTTTGCAACTGGTATTAAACCTTCAATTAGCAAGTTTGTTAGTTCAACAAATAAACCAAAATTAGCAACGCTGGAGATAATTCCTTGATATATTTTGTTGATATTATTGTTCATAAACTCGCATTTAAGCCATTTTTCCATATCAGCGCTTGCTTTATCGGCGTTTCTTTCTTTATTTGAACAATGTTTGCCTAGTTTAGTTAAATTAAGTTTAGTGCTTGGTTGTTTTTTATTAAGCACTTGTTTGATAGCGCGGTGTACAAGTAAGTCAGGATAGCGACGAATGGGTGAAGTAAAATGAGTGTAATGACTTAATGCTAAGCCAAAATGTCCCTCATTATTATGAGTATAGACCGCTTGTTGTAAACTACGTAGCACCATCACTTGAATAAGAGCGACATCACCACGTTTAGCAGTTTTTTTAGCCAGTATTGCAAAATCTTCCACACTAGCGCTATTTTTAGGAAAATTAATATTTAATGCGTGTAAAAATTGCGCTAGATTTTGTAATTTAATCGCTGTTGGCGCTGGGTGGACACGATATAAAAAAGCTTGGCGATGGTGGTGTAAAAATTTAGCGCAAGTTTCATTGGCTAGCAACATACATACTTCAACTAGACGGTCTGCTAGTGTGCTGTATTTAGCAACAATTTTCTTTATTTTGCCGTTACCAGTAAATATAATTTGATTACTAGGTCGATTAAACGCTATTGCTCCTCTTAAATCCTTAGCTTTGGACAAGCACTTATAAACCATTTCTAAATTTAGTAAATGTGGATAAATATTTTGGTATTTTTTAATTGAGTTTTGGTCCTTATCTACTAAAATTTGATTAACTTTAGTATAAGTCATTCTTGCCACAGACCTTATAATAGCCGAATAGAATTGGTAGTTAATTACCTCACCCTTATTGTTAATAAGTATTTGGGCACATAGGCATAAACGTAATACTTTGGGGTTAAGAGAGCACAAGCCATTAGATATATTTTCTGGTAGCATCGGCACTACTAATTGAGGAAAATAAACTGAAGTTGCACGACTTTTTGCTTCTTTATCCAAAGCGCTATTAGGTTTAATATAGTGCGAAACATCAGCAATTGCTACCCAAAGTGTGTAATTTTGTCCGTCTTTTTGAGCATAAATAGCATCATCAAAATCGCGCGCATCTTCACTATCAATAGTAATAAATGGTAATTTAGTTAAGTCTTTACGTCTTGTTTGCTCTGCTGCTATTACTTTGGTAGGTAGGGCAGCTGCCTCAGAAATAGTTGTTGGTTTAAATTTTTTATCAATGCTATAACGCAGTAGCGCTGATTTTGTTGCTACATCAACATCGAAATAATTACCCAATACTTTATCAATTTTGACATTGGTTAGTTGGCTTTTAGTGGGGTATTTAGTAATTTTTGCCACCACCATCTGGTCTAATTTAGGCGGTTTCTTGCCTTTAAAATCAATTAAAATTTTATGAGGAATATATTTATCATCCGCTTGTAAATAATAAACTTTGCCAGATTTAATCACTCTACCAATAATAATTTTAATACGTTTGGTAATGGTTAAAATTTGAGTTTCTTTTTTGTCAAATGCCATTTTTACCAAAACCTCTTCATTATGAAAGACAAGCTGCATTTGACTAGGGTTAAGACGTAAATCAGCCTGTTGATTTTCAAGTTCAATAAAACCAAAGCCACGTGGGTTAGCGATTATTTTGCCTTTTAAGACTGATTGTGGATTAAATTTGGTAAAACTACCATCACTATTTATGCTTAATTGTTTATCTCTTAACATAGCCTTTAAGCGATAGCTCAAGATTTTATGTTGTTCAGGCTTTAAGGATAACAATTCAATTAGTTTGGATTTTTTTAATGTTTTTCTACGGCTAATAAGGCTTAGAATATAGTTGCGACTTGGAATAGGGTTAGGATATTTTTTCGCCTCCTTAGCTAAGTATTTATCCTTTTTCATCAAAATAAATCATTGATAATAATGGTTTGGTCTCTATCAGGACCGGTGGATAAAATATCAATATTAAGTTTTGTTAATTGTTCTATTTTGGCAATATAGTTCCTAGCTGGTTGTGGTAACTCAGTAATATTTTTAATACCAATAGTTGACTTTTGCCAGCCTGGCATTTTGATATAAATAGGCTTAATTTTGTGATATTCTTCTGCTAAAAATGGCGGTTTATGCACGCGGTTGCCGTCAATTTCATAAGCAATGCAAATCTTGATTTCTGCCAGATTATCCAGCACATCTAATTTAGTAAGACAAATACCATCAATAGCATTAATTGCTAGTGAACGTTTTAGTAGCACTAAATCTAACCAGCCACAACGACGTTGTCTGCCAGTAGTTGCACCAAATTCCTTGCCGCGTTCGCCTAACTCTTTACCGATAGCATCACCGCTATCGCTGGCTAAATCATAAATCAATTCGGTTGGAAAAGGGCCGCCGCCAACTCTAGTAGTATAAGCTTTGACAATACCTAATATGTAGTTAATACTATTAATACCAATACCAGAACCAATAATAGCACTACCTGATGTAGTATTAGAAGAAGTAACAAATGGATAGGTACCTTGGTCAATATCCAATAGGCTTCCTTGCGCGCCTTCAAACAAAATATTTTTATCTGTTTGTGTTAAGTTTAGTAAATATTCGCTACTATCAATTAGCATGGGTTTTATCGCATCTGCTTGAGCTAACGTTTCGTCTCTAACTTGGATAATATCCAAACTAGGTTGCTTATAGTAGTGTTTGAGGATAAAATTGTGATAATCCATAACTTCGTCTAGTTTAGCACTAAACAATTGCTCATTTAATAAATCACCTGCCCGCAGACCTCGCCGCGCCACTTTATCCTCGTAAGCTGGACCAATACCATTACCGGTGGTGCCAATAGCTGATTTAGCTCGTTTCAATTCTCTTGCTTTATCTAGGGCAATATGATAGGGCAATATGAGTGGACAAGCTAAGCTTATTTTTAAACGTTTAGTAGCTTTAATGCCAATACTTACTAGCTCGCCTATTTCTTTTAATAATGCCTGAGGTGACAATACTACACCGTGGGCTATTAAGCACTCAACTTGAGGATGTAAAATGCCAGATGGGATTAGATGCAATACTGTTTTTTTACCTTTCACCACTAAGGTATGTCCAGCATTATGACCGCCTTGAAATCTAACTACACAATCTACTTTATTAGTAATTAAATCGACTATTTTGCCTTTGCCTTCATCACCCCATTGGCTACCTATAATAATAACATTTTTTGCCAAAATTACCTCTCTTGCTGCGTACTTAAAAACTTTAAATCTAGCGAGAATCCAGTAGCAGGACGGTTGGATTTAATGCCATCATAGCGCCCGCCTTGGGCTAGAGGTTTGGAATAGTTTAGGCAATAATAGGCAAATAATAAACCGGTGTGATAGTCCTTATCGCCAATATCAACTGCATCAATATGAATTTTTAGTTTGTTGGTTGCTAATTGGTTAGATAATTGCTGTAATTGTTCGGTAATGCTGATAATAGTTTTGTTATTTCTATAACGGTCAGCTAACCTATCTAAAGTATCGATATCACCACTGAATTGCAGTAAATCTAGCCAGTCTTTAGTATTTTCACATTTGGTATGCTTACAAAACTCCGCTAAATCACTGTGCGAACGGTGTTTGATTAGGGTTGTTAATCGTTCTAAATTTTGTCCGTTTAAGCCGCTCGCCTCTATTAAGGCATTCACTACTCCAATATGTCCTAGACTAAGGGTTATATTTTTACTAAAACCTAAAATTCCTAGCGATTCTTGCATTAATTTAATTATTTCTATATCAGCGTCTAAATCAGCATTACCATATAATTCTGCTCCCGCTTGAATAGGATTTCTTGAAGCATAAAAATCATCTGCTTGTTTAGTTAATACTTCGGCAATATAGGCATAACGGCCACTTTTATTTTGCGGACAATATTTATAGTCAATGCGCGCTATTTGTGGAGTAATATCAGCACGTATAGCAAGCGCTTGTCCGTCAGTAATATCAAGTGTGGTAAATGCTTGATTTTTTTGGTATAAATTATTGCTATCATATTCCACAACTGGCGGCATCACCATTTGATAATTGTGGTTTTGATAATATTTAATGAGTTGATAAGATAATTGATAAAGCCTATTTGCTTGTGTGGGCGATAAATCTACTATGCCAGCTGGCAAGCGCCAAGCGCTACTCATTTTGGGGGCTATTAAAATAACGGAAAAAATCAGTATTTGGGTTTAACACTAAAATATCATTTTTATTGTCAAAGGATTTTTGATACGATTCTAAACTACGATATAGGTGATAAAACTCTTTGTTTTGATTAAAGGCATCGGCGTAGATTTTAGCTGATTTACCATCACCATCACCGCGAATTTTTTGTGACTCGCGATAAGCATCAGCTAAAATAATAGTGCGCTCTTTATCAGCTGTTGCCTTGATTTTTTCTGCTTGTTCAGCTCCTTTAGATCGAAAATCTTTGGCTACTCGTTGACGTTCAGTGCGCATCCTGTTATACACAGAATCGCTGACATCTTTATCAAGGTCAATGCGTTTAATGCGTACATCAACAATTTCAATACCAAAATTTGCTACACTTTTTTTTGCCAGTTGAGTAATATTGCGTGTAATTTGAACACGTTGCCCAGCAACAACTTCATTAATAGTACGTTTAGAAAATTCACTTTTAAGTCCAGTATTGATGATTTGTGATATACGTTCATTAGCAGTGCCAATATCACCTCTTATAGTAGTATAAAACAGGCGGGCATTGTCAATACGCCACTTGACAAAAGAATCCACGATCACATTCTTTTTTTCACCAGTTAAAAATCTCGTCGGACGAGCATCTAATGTTTGAATACGTTTGTCAAAAAGGCGAATATTGTTCACAAACGGAGTTTTGAAGTGTAAGCCTGATTGCTTTTCAACTGAAACTACCTCTCCTAAGCGAAATTTCAAAGCAATTTGAGTCTCACCCACTATATAAAGTGATAAATACAATAAAATAGCAATTATAATTAAGCCAATTGCTATTTTTCTTCCTCCAGTGCTCATTATCTTACCTCCCTACTTCTAAATATGTTGCGAATGTTGCCTAATTTCTGTCGTTGCTGATTACCCAGTTGAGATTGGCCTGACTGAGATTGGTCACCAACATTTGTTAGAGTTTTGGCTCTATTTGCCCCGAGTTTGTCCAGTGGTAAATACATCAAATTATTGCTTTGATTATCCACCACAACCTTAGATGTTCTAGCCAAAACCGCCTCCATTGTCTCTAGGTAAAGTCGTTGTTTAGTAACAATTGGTGCTTTTTCATATTCGGTAAGAATCTTTTTAAAACGGTCGGTTTCACCTTCGGCTTTGGCAACAATTTGTGCCTGATAGGCTCTGGCTTCTTCCAGCATTCTTGCTGCCTCACCACGAGCTTGAGGTAGGATACCATTGGCATAGGTTTGTGCCTCATTTATTAAACGCTCTTTGTCTTCTCTGGCTTTTACTACATCACTAAATGCTGCTTGGACTGGCTCTGGAGCTTGAGCGTCTTTCATATTAACTGCGGTAATAAGTAAGCCAGTTTGGTAACCATCTAGCAAAGTTTGAGCATTTTGTTCAATTTGGGCAACCACATCACTACGGCCTTCGGTGATAATATAATCCATATTATTACGACCGGCAATAAGACGTATTGAACTTTGCAGAGCTTGTTTTAAAGTTTGCTCTGGATTTGCCACCTTAAATAAATAATCAGTTACGCTTTTGATTTGGTATTGAACTTCAAATTTAGCATCAATAATGTTTTCATCCTTAGTTAGCATTAATGATTCTGTAGATACATTGCCGATAAACTGACGATTTTGACTATTGATTTGGCGAAAACCAATGCTCACGCTACGAATTTTATCAGCATAAACTGCCATGCGGCTTTCAATAGGATAGGGCAGGTGCCAGTGCGGTCCAGCATTAGTAACTTCTTGGAACTGCCCAAAACGAAATACCACGCCTTTCCAGCCAGCATCGATAATATAAAATCCAGAACCAAGCCAAACTAGCAAAGCAATTATAGCAATCACTTTTAATAAAGGTGCGCCTAATTTATTTTGTCCGCCGTTTGTTTTTTTACCACCCCTATTAAAATTAGCAAATTTCTCCTTCAGTTTGTTGATAATATCATCTAGTTCTGGAGGTTGTTTAGGGTTGGGCGCAATCGGATCATTCCATGCCATAAAATTTAGTAAAGATAAATAAAAATCCTAATTTTACACTATTGATATGGATAGCAACAATAATATATTTTATAACGACTTTTCTTATTGATGCGCTCTGGGTGAATATTGATTATTGAATAATTTGATACTTGTAGTCACCTCTGCTATCTTTTTGTTTAATTATTAGTGGTAGATATGATTGTTTAGGGTCTAACCAGAGTTGAATTAGACGATTTTTGTCAATGTTAAAACTACTAAGTTTAATGGTATTTACTGGTTTATTAGCTAATGTAACCGTAGCTGAACCATAGTTCTTGAATTCATAAGAGGTAGTACCATTTTTATCAATTACCCAAAAGCTATAACTAGGTTGTCGGTTGTTTTTATTAAGCGCATAACCAAGAGCAATTACTAAGTTTAGTTTGTCAACATGGGCTTGTTCAGTTAGAGCATAGGTTTGGTTGTTAATCATATTAATCAAGGTTTTACTGGCGATTTTTAGGTGAATATTTTTTGTGATTTTTCCTTTTAAACGCTTAGTAAATTGGTATTCGCTGCTATTAAGTTGATTATTATTAATACTAAATTTGCTGATATTAGTTATTTTATAATCAGCAAGCCATGAGCCAATACCAGTAGTTTTAGCTTCTGCTGTGAATATGTATTGTCCATCTGCAAAGTGCAGCGTGCGTTTTTCTATGCCAATATCAACACCACCTATAGTCAGTTTATACTTAACTGTTGTTAAGTCTAGTTCCAGAGCATCAATGCTAATATTAGCTAATATGGGTAATAATAGGTAAATTATTTTTATCATCTAAATAAGCAATATTATTTTCTAGCTTTAAGCGATTTTGAGTAAAGTAACTAATAACCTCAGCGTATAAGATGTGTTCTTCTTTTAGCACTTTTGATGCGAGTTTTTCTGGTGTATCAGTAGCTAAAATAGGCACGCTTCTTTGCGCAATAACAGCGCCGCTATCAAGTTCCTTGGTTACAAAATGCACACTAGCGCCATGGATCTTCTCACCAGCGCTAATAGCTCGTTTGTGGGTATTTAGGCCTTTAAATTTTGGTAATAATGATGGATGAATATTAATTATTTTGCCTAAATATTTATTAATAAATTTGGTAGTTAATATACGCATAAATCCAGCCAGAATTATTAATTGGGCTTGATGGGTGTTGATTTCTGTCATCAGCTCTGCGTCAAAATTACCCCTATTGCTAATAACTTTGGTTTTAATACCCACTTTTTTGGCCCGTTTTAATCCGTAAGCATTAGCATTATTACTAATTACACATACGATTTGTAGGTTTATTTGTTGCTGCTTGGCAATAATAGCAGCTAAATTTGAACCATTGCCAGATATAAGCACTACCGCTTTCATATTATTACTTGTTGATTGTTGGTTTTGGTAATAATTGAACCAATAATATAAACTTGTTCGCCCATTTTTTGTAAAATTTGTGTGCTTTTTTCTACATCATCGGCGCTGATAATAATAACCATACCAATACCACAATTAAAAACACGTCGCATTTCTGTATCACTAATATTGCCCTGTTGTTGTAAGTAGGTAAATATTTTTGGCAACTGCCAAGCAGAACTGTCTAATTTAGCGCATAAATTTTTTGGTAAAATTCTAGGGATATTTTCCAATAAACCGCCGCCGGTAATATGTGCCATACCTTTTACTTTTATTTGCCTTAGTAAATTTAAGATGGGCTTGATGTAAATTTTAGTAGGTGTTAATAATTCATTAATTTTACTGCTATCTTTGTTACTATCAATAATACTTCTAATTAGTGAGAAGCCGTTGGAATGGACGCCTGATGAGGAAAGACCAAGCAACACATCGCCAGAACTGATATTTTTACCATCAATCAATTTACTTTGGTCAACTATACCAACACAAAAACCAACAAGGTCGTAATCGGTGTTGGCATACATTCCCGGCATTTCTGCAGTTTCACCGCCAATTAAAGCACAACCTGCTTGCTTGCAACCATTAGCGATACTTGCAACTACTGAGGTAGCTAAATCAATATTTAGTTTAGCAGTAGCATAATAATCTAGGAAAAATAATGGCTTAGAACCAGTAACGACTAGGTCATTAACACACATTGCTACTAAATCAATACCAATACCATCGTGCTTATTGTAATTTATAGCAAGTCTAAGTTTAGTACCAACACCATCGGTAGCAGCGGTTAAGATTGGATTTTTATATGCGCTTAAATCAGGCGCAAACAAGGCGGCAAAACCGCCTAATCCAGATAGTACACCTGCGGTTTTAGTAGAGTTTGCCAGTGGTTTAATGTTATCAATAAGACTGTTGCCAGCAGCAATATTAACACCTGATTTTTCATAACTAAATGTTGTCATAACACAGGTAAAATAAGCAAATTTTATCAGTAATTGTTATATGAGTTTTAAATATGTGCCTAACATATTGAGCATTACACGCATAATTTTAACTATTCCTATTATGATTGTTTTACTCAAATCAAATTTCACACTAACGCTTATACTATTTGTAATCGCTAGTATTACCGATGCTTTAGATGGTTTAATTGCTAAACGTTTTAGGCATCAGAGTTGGTTGGGCTCCATTTTAGACCCACTAGCAGATAAAATTTTGCTTGTCAGTTTATTTATTGGCATTTATATTTTAGGTTTAGCGCCACTATGGCTTTTAACAATTGTATTACTAAGAGATATTATTCTTATTGCTGGAATAGTTGGGTATTATTATGAAGTTGGCATTAATGAGGCAAACGAAATTATTCCTTCTACTCTAAGTAAAGTTAATACTTTTTTACAAACTTTAACTGTGTCATTAGTGATTATTGCCCAATTGTACCCAGTTTTGTTAGTATGGGTGGATTTATCATTTATTATTGTTGCAACCAGCACTATTTTAAGCGGTATAGACTATGCTTGGGTTTGGATTAAAAAAGCATTAAAGTAATGGCTCAATTAACTACTATTCCTATATTGCAACAAGATTATGCTGTACTTGATGATTTTATTGGCGCGCAAAACTTACAAATTAAGCAAAATATTGCCCAATTATTAGCAGGCGATAGTCAGGCAATTTTTTATTTTTATGGTGGACAAAGCACAGGTAAAACCCATCTTCTGCAAGCTTATTATTTACATGCTATTAATATTGATATAAAGGCAACCTATCTAAATTGTAGCGTTGATATTCTTAACCAGACAAAAGTAGATGAGTTATTGAAATTTGATTGGTTTTGTATTGATAATATTCATACCAGTGATAAAGAGGCGCAATACGCCTTATATAGCCTCTATAATGCCGTTAGATTTGGAAAAAAAACTTTAATGCTTAGTGGTGATGTTGCCCCTAGTAGTCTTGGTATAGGGCTTAATGATTTAAAAACTAGGCTTGACTTAGCGCATCGTTTTGAATTAGCAGTGCTTGACAATGATGATAAAAAGCAAATTTTAGACCAAAAAATGCGCCAACAAAAAATTCGCATTCATCCTGATATTTATGATTATTTACTGCTTAATCATAGTCGCGACCTTAGCACTTTGGTAAAAACCCTAACTATTATTAACACCACCGCTATTAAGCAAGGTAAAAAGTATATTAGCCTGAGCTTTGTCAAGAAGTGGCACAAGCCTCACCTATGTTAACGGCTACCAAAAATTGCCTCACCTATTCTTAGCATTGTTGCACCATACTTAATAGCTAAATTTATGTCGTTTGAAGTACCCATTGATAGAGTATCAAACTCGGGATATTGATTAAATAATGTTTGCATTTTGGTAAAAGATTTATTAGCATTTGCTAGGTTTGGCATCGCCATTAAACCTCTTAGTTTTAATCTTGGCAGTGAGGTGACCTCATCAATTAGTTGTGCTAAATGTTTTGGATGAATACCGGATTTGCTAGGTGAGTTATCAATATTGATTTGTAAACAAATGTTTAAACTTGGCAAAATATCAGGCCTCTGCCCACTTAATCGTTTGGCAATTTTTAGTCTATCTAGGCTATGGACCCAATGAAAATTATTAGCAATATCTTTGGTTTTGTTGGATTGAATATTACCAATAAAGTGCCAGTTAATATTACAATCTTTTAATTGCTGGATTTTTTTAAGCGCCTCTTGCAGATAATTTTCACCAAAATCTTTTTGTCCCGCAACAAAAGCACTTTTAATATCTGCTACGGTTTTGGCTTTACTCACCGCTAATAATTTAATAGGACGGTTCGTAGCAATAATATTCTGTTTGATAATAGCGATATTCTTGGCGATGTCAGACATTTAGAAAACAACACTTTGGGCGTCAAAAACAGGGCCATCAACACAGGCACGTTGCATTGATAGTTGATTGTTTTTTATTATTTTGATTGTGCAACCGGCACAGCCACCGACTGCGCAAGCCATATATTCTTCTAGTGATAATTGGGCAGGCAAGCGGTATTTTTGAGCTAATTGGGCTACAGCCTGGAGCATCGGTGTTGGTCCACAAGCAAATATATCAATATTTTGTAATTCATTAGTGGTTAAGTCGTGTAGATAATGCTCCGCTAAATCAGTAATATAGCCTTGATATACACCACTAAAACCTTGCAAACTGGTCAGAGCGCAGTTGATATTCCATTTGGCTAACAAGCCAAAAGTTTTACTATTATCTGGGTGGAGCAGACTTTGCTGATTATCAACTAAATCAAAAGGAAATGGCACCTCTGAGGCTAAAATTGCCATTGGTTGATAATTGGTATCGTGTTTTAGAGTTTGTGCCAGAGCAATCACTGGCGGTATGCCAACACCGCCGCCTAATAATAGCGGTTTGCTACGACCAGTAATAAAATAATTGCCGATAGGACCTATGACCGCTAATTCTTGCCCTAATTTTGCCTGAGCTAATAATTCAGTGCCATTTCCTACTACTTTATATAGCAAGTCAATACAGCCATTTTTTTTGTTAATGGTAAAAATAGAAAATGGACGGCGCAACAATAACTCTGCACCACAACTGAGATGAACAAATTGTCCTGGTTTGGCGTTATTTGCAATGTCTGGGGCTAGTAATGTGAGTATCCATTGCTTGCCAGCAAAAGCTTTATGATTGATGATTTTTGCATGAGTGGAATAAATGTCAGCCATTTATATTTTCAATCAAAGTACCAACGCCGCTGTTGGTAAATATCTCCAGCAACACTGCGTGATTGGTACGACCATCAATTATATGCACTTGTCTCACACCTGATTTTATCGCTGTTAGAGCACAGTTAATTTTGGGTAACATGCCACCACTGATAGTGTTATTGGCAATTAGTTGTTTTGCTTTGGTTGCGGATAGACCAGTTAATAATTTACCTTGTTTATCCAGCACTCCTAAGGTATTAGTTAGTAAAATTAATTTTTCCGCTCCCAATTCAACAGCAATGCTACTAGCAACTAAGTCAGCGTTAATATTGTAAGAAAATCCGTCATTTCCAACACCAATTGGAGCAATAACTGGGATAAAATCATCTTTTAATAGTAATTTAATTACTGAGGCGTCAATTTTATCAACTTTGCCCACATGCCCCAAGTCAATAATTTCTGAGGTTGGGTTAATGTTGTTTTTAAGTTTTTTGGCGCTAATTAGATGACCGTCTTTGCCTGTTAGCCCAATAGAATGGCCACCGTGTTGATGGATGAGATTAACAATTTCTTTATTTATCAAGCCTCCTAAAACCATCTCTACTACATCCATAGTTTCGCTATCGGTGATGCGCATACCATCAACAAAATCACTTTGTTTACCTAGTTTTTTTAAAATACTGCCAATTTGCGGTCCTCCTCCGTGCACTACGATAGGATTCATACCAACCGATTTCATAAGCACAATATCACGAGCAAAATTATGTTTTAATTTTTTATCTACCATTGCATTACCACCATATTTAACAACAATGGTTTTGTTGCCCAATTTTTGAATATAAGGCAGTGCTTCTGCTAGAACATTAGCAGTATTAAGGGTTTGTTCCATAAAAAGTTATTTAAAAAATGTTGCTATTTTACTTTGAATTAAGATAAAAAAAGGCGAGTATAACAATACCCGCCCTTTTGTTGTAACAAAACCTTATTAAAATAAATGAGGCCCTGCATCTTTAGCAACCAAAGCTTGGTGTTGAGCGTTAATTGCCTGCTTTCTGGCTTTTTTAGCTAGTTTAATTGCCTCAGCAATTTTGCCAGCTTTAGCTAATTTCTTAGCCTTTTTAATCATTTTGCCCGTATCACGCCATTCAAATTTTGCTTTTTTTGCTTTTTTGTTTTCAGTAGTTGCGTCTTTAATAGCTTGTTCTACTGGAGACATTGGACTATTCCAATTAAATTTAGTATCACGCATCTCCTCGGCGTTTGCGCTAATACCAGCTAGCGCAATAAAAGCGCTGGTAATTAATGATAGTAATACTTTTTTCATATTTTGCTCCTATTATTCTCTGTAAGCAGTACCATTGTAGGTCATGCCATTGCTCATTGCGGTTAAGAAATATTCAAGATTAGCGTATTCTTTGCCTTGGGCTTTAAATGGTTTAGCGCGCACTTGCTTGTTGCAACCACCAAAACGGCGGTGTAGAGTGCCGAAACCATCACTGCCTTTACTCGATCTTGCCCATTTACCACGCCAAACTGGGAAGTGAGTTGTTTGGCCTAAGGCGGCACTTAGAACATTGCCGCGAATCCTTTTAGCATGGCCATCTATATGACAATTTGAACAAGATAGATTTAACTGACCGCGCTTGGCGTAAAAGAATTTCTTACCCTCTTTATAGGCTGCTTGTGCTTTGGGGTCATCAGGTATAACCACATTGATTTTTTGACCATCAGCTGCGCTAGTTAGATAGGCAGAAACATAGGCTATATTTCCTTTTTTCCAACCCCATTTTGGCTCGCCACTTTTAACGCGACAATCATTGATAGCCGCTTCTAAGGTAATAACTTTGCTTTTTTTGCTATCCCAATACGGATAACTAGGACGCACTTTAGATACATCTCTATTAAAACAACCAGCAAGGGTTTTGCCATTTTTAAATGGTTTTTTCCACAACCTCTCGCCTTTATCCAAATGGTCTTCAAATGGTGGAAACTCCATGACTGCCTCAAACTGCTGGCGCTTATCTGCATCAAATGTATAAGGACCATCTTCAAACTCCTGTAAAGACAAGTGAGGATGTTGCTTCAAAAAATAGTTCTGAAATTTTTTAATATCAGTGCCAACATCAGCCATAACTAGACTGCTACTAACGATAAAGCTAGCACCAACCATATTTACTATTTTATTATTCATTAAACTCTCTCCTTACTTGGATTCTTTAGTAGCGCTACCGGACTTGCCTTGATTATCGCTATAAGACAATGTTACTGTATCGCCCTTATTGCCACTTGCTTTAAAACGAAAATAAGGATTTCTAGAAATAGCGCTACCAACCATAGCACTTACCACATTATTGCCATTAACAGCAACTTTTAAATCAGTAATATAATTTGCTGGGTAAAGTTTGCCAGTTTTATTATTCTTCCTCAAACCAGTTTCCATAGGGTGCTTTATTAAAGCCTTAACGTCAATAACACCATTTCTTGCTTTTGGTTTTAACTTAATATTTGCCATATTCAAACTCCTATTATAAATTTATATAAATATTTAACCGCCACAACCACCAACGGTTACTTTAACGTCTTTGGTAATTTTGCTAGCACTACCGTTGGCAATTACAACAGCTGTCACTGGCGAACTTTTAGCCATTTTGATGCGAGTGGATACAAAACCGACTGCGCCTGCTAAATTAAAAGAAGCTGCCAGCGGTGTTGCATTATTTTTAGCATAAATAGCTATTTGGTCAACATTACTAAGTTTGCTAGCATTCACTTCCAGTGGCACTACTGCGCCATTTTCTGCAATTTTAGGTGCTTTGAAACCAAATGCACCTTGAGTGGCCCCTACCATAGCTTTTGTTATCTCATCACTAGCTCTTTTAAATTGTGGTGTAGCAGAAAAAACCATTGTTGGTGTTAACAATCCAGCACTAACAGCAGTTAAAGCTGCACTGGTTGTTAAAGCACTTTTTAAAAATAATCTTCTATTCATAAAACTCTCCTTAAAAATTATAGCGTGTAAATATAGTCAGTAACAGCATCAACTTCTCCGCTACTTAATACTTCATGGCGACCAAATGGAGGCATAATGCTATACGGATTAATAATTGTTGAATCATGGATTTGCGCTCTTAGGTCTGATTTTTTAGGGTATCTTGATTTCATCGCAACTAATGGCGGCGCCATATTGCCCGGCAGTGTTGCTTTTTTAGGGTCAGCTGTTGGCATTGCGTGGCAAGAAACACAATTGCCTTTTTTACGATCAAAAGCTATTTTCTCTCCGTCTAAACTATAAACAGGTAGGCTAAGCACGGCACTAAGAGCAACTGAAGCAGATATTAAATTTGTTTTTGTAAAAAAACACTTCATATTTTCTCCTTTATAATTAATGAAAAACAATTGGAACGTCACTGTTTGATATGATGATACAACAAAATAGACAAAAAGCAAATATATTTAAATATAATAATATACTAATATTGCTTTGCCAGTCTAGCCGCTTGTATTAAAGCTTGTGCTTTATGCATAGTTTCTTCCCATTCCAATTTGGGATTAGAATCATAAACTATACCAGCTCCAGATTGGATATATAGTTGTTTATTTTTCACAATAGCGGTGCGAATCGCAATTGCTAAATCCATTCCATCTTGCCATGATAAATAACCTACAGCGCCAGAATACACTCCGCGTTTAACTGGTTCTACTTCATCTATAATCTCCATAGCGCGAATTTTAGGAGCCCCGCTTAAAGTCCCAGCTGGGAAAGTCGCTTTTAACACATCTATAGCGCAGAGGTCGTCTTTTAATTCAGAGCGCACATTAGAGACAATATGCATTACATGGGAGTAATACTCAATTGCCATTTTTTCAGTTACCTGCACACTGCCTATCTTAGCGATGCGTCCCAAGTCGTTCCTACCTAAATCAATCAACATTAAATGTTCAGCAATCTCCTTTTCATCAGCAAGCAATTCTTTGGCTAATAATTTATCTTCGGCACTGGTGGCGCCACGTTTTCTAGTGCCTGCTAGCGGGCGTAGTGTAGCTGTTGTTTTGTTATTATCTTGCTCAATGCGGACTAAAATTTCTGGTGATGAACCTATAATGGCAAACTCATCTAGTTGTAAGAAGTACAAATAAGGGGATGGATTAATTTTGCGCAGTGCTCTGTATAAATTAATAGCCGGTAAACTAAAGTCGCATTTTAACCGTTGTGACGGCACCACCTGCATTACATCACCACTTGTGATATATTTTTTGATTTTTCTAACCGCTGCTTGATATTTTTGTTCTCCAAAACCGGAAACACAGCTCCCAACTTTGCCCTTTGATTTGGTCGGAGCGGCTGTTTGTTGTAATTGCTGATAAATTTGTTCTAAACGTTCTTTGCCTTGTGCTACGGTTTGGCTGTGTAAGTCAATATGGGTGATTAAAAAGGCTTTGTCGGTGAGATTATCAAACACAATAATCTCCTCAGCAAGCATTAATAAAATATCCGGTAAGCCTAATTCATCACGCTTTTTAGTAATATTGGCTAGTCTAGGTTCAATATAACAAATGGTTTCATAACCAAAATATCCCACCAAGCCACCATAAAAATCTGGCAAGTCTTTATTTTTAGGAACTTTGTATTGTGATTTAAACTCTTTTATCCAATCTAGGGGATTAACTACTGATATTTTTTCAATACAGTTATTATCTTGATAAATATGGACATTATTAGCAAAAACTTTAATAACTTTTTTTGCTGTTAGACCAACAATAGAATAGCGTCCCCAACGATTACCTTCTTCTACTGACTCAAAAAAATAAGTCCATTTTTTATTGCCTAGATTTAGATATGTGCCAAGCGGTGTTAAAGTATCAGCAATAACCTCTTTATAAATAGTTAAATAGTTATAACCTTGTTTAATTAATGATTGTTCTACACTCATAATATGGTAGGGCTAGCGTTTTGAAAAAGTATAGACCATTTTATATTATGTATTTTTAAAAAGAATTGCAAAGTTATAAATTGACAAATTTGATATCTAAAAAAGTAAGGTTAATACAATTTTTAATATTAAAAACAGTATAATACCCAGCTTTAACTAGATTTTAAGCTATGTCTAAACTGAATATTTCTGCGGGTAATGTGCCAGATGAAATTAATGTTGTGATTGAAATTCCCGCCAATAGTCCGCCAGTTAAATATGAAGTGGATAGAAAGACTAATGCCTTATTTGTAGACCGCTTTATTTCAGCACCAATGTTTTATCCCTGTAATTATGGCTTTATTCCTAATACTTTATCCAATGATGGTGACCCAGCAGATGCCCTAGTTATCACTCCTTATCCTCTGGTGCATAATTGTGCCATTAAATGTCGTCCGGTGGGTATATTAAAAATGAGTGATGAAGCTGGTGAGGACTCTAAAATTATTGCTGTTCCTTGTGATAAACTATCCACCGAATACCGCCACATAAAAGATATTAATCAGGTAAGTCAGTTATTAAAAGACCAAATTGAGCATTTTTTTACTCATTACAAAAGTTTAGAAGTTGGCAAATGGGTTAAGGTTGATGGTTGGCACGGCGTTGATGCTGCAAAAGCAGAGATTATTGTTAGTGTTGATAATTTTAAAAAATAAGTTATTAGCACAAAATCAATAAGTTATATTGTCAGTAAGATGAATAAGATCTCAATTATTGGCGGTAAATGGCGGTCTTTAGTAGTGGAATTTTTAGATGAACCAGGGCTTAGACCAACGCCTAATCGTGTGCGTGAGACTTTATTTAATTGGTTGGCTTTGGATATTGTCGGGGCTTGTGTTTTGGATTTGTTTGCAGGTAGCGGTGTTTTAGCGTTTGAATCTTTATCGCGCGGGGCAAGTAAGGCTACTTTGATTGACAATAACCCCAAAATTTATACCCAACTTAATAAGCAATACCAAAAATTAAGTCGTAATAAAAATAATAGTGTTAATATCATTTGTATTGATGCTGACAAATATCTGCAAAAATATAAGCATAAGTTTGATATTGTGTTTTTGGACCCGCCATTTAGTGATTTTGATGCCGTAAAATTATTAAAACAAGTAATTAGTGCTAATATTTTGCAATCTGGTAGTAAAATTTATCTGGAGGCTAGCCAAGCATTAAACAATACGCAATTACCACAGGCGCTGAGTTTGCAAAAAGCAAAAAAAGCAGCCGATGTTTACTATCATCTACTACACTATGACACAAATAGCAATTTATCCGGGTTCATTTGACCCGATGACTAATGGGCATATTGATGTTATTAGTCGCACTAGTTCTTTGTTTGACAGGGTGATTATTGCCATTAGTCAAAACCTTAAAAAGCCTGCGTTTATTCCGATTCAACAACGACTATTACTAGTTAGAGAGAGTCTTTTAGCATTTAGTAATGTTGAGGTAATGATTTTTAATAATCTTTTGGTTGATTTTGCCAAAAGTCAGCAGGCGCGCATTATTATTCGTGGGTTGCGCGCTGTTTCTGATTTTGATTATGAATTCCAATTAGCGGGAATGAATAAAAAATTAAGCCCTAAAATTGAGACTCTATTTATCACCCCTGCTGAACAATACGCTAATATATCTTCTAGTTTAGTGCGTGAGATTGCCCAATTAAAAGGTGATATTAGTAGTTTTGTGCCTGATAATATTTGTAGGGCTATTAAAAAATTATGACCAGTAAAACCAAAATTATTATTATCGGTGGTGGTTTTGCTGGTGTTTTCACTGCCAAAAATATATTAAAACAATTTAACAAAGCTCAGCTCAGTAGCATTAATATTGAACTTATTAGTGATAAAAATTATTTTGTCTTCCAGCCACTATTGCCTGAGGTTAGTTCTGCTATTATTAACCCTCATGATGCAGTAACTCCATTAAGGTTATTATTACCTAATATTAAACATCGTTTGGCAACGGTAAAACGTATCAACCCTAAAGATAAGCAGCTTGAAGTCCTACAAGGCAGGCATAAAAAAGATATTCGTATCAATTATGATGAGCTAATTATCGCTTGTGGTCAAACTAGCAATCTTACTTTGTCAGGCTTTGCTAGTCATACTTGGACATTAAAGGATATAGGCGATGCTTTTGCCTTGCGTAATCAGGTGTTAAAATGCCTAGAACTTGCTGATGTTACAGAAGATAAAGCATTAAAAGCACAAGTACTTACTTTTGTAATAATTGGGGCTGGTTTTTCTGGAGTAGAAGTGGCTGGCGAGTTGCAAGATATGGTTAAAAAAGTATTGAAGTTTTATCCCAATATTACTTTGAGTGAGGTGAAGTTTATTATTTTACAAAAAGAAGAAAGAATTTTGACCCAATTAACACCAAAGCTTGCCGCTTATGCGCATAAGAAACTACAAAAGCGCGCTATTGATATTCGTCTTAACATCGGTGTTGCCAAAGCCACCAAAACCCATGTTGAGTTAGATAACAAACATAAAATTTACACCCATACCATAATTACCACCATTGGCAGTGTTGCCCTAGATTTTATTAGTCAAACATTTAATCTCACTAATAATCGCATTATTGTTAATGAGTTTATGCAAGTTAAGCAATTTAAGCATATTTGGGCTTTGGGTGATGCGGCGTTAATTCCATTAAATGCAAATAAATCTAATAGTGAATACGCCCCGCCAACAGCTCAGTTTGCGGTGCGTGAAGCAAAAATATTAGCTAAAAATTTACGCGCCAAATTGTTTGATGGCACAATGTTGGTTTTTAATTTTAATCCACTGGGCTTGATGGCATCGCTAGGTAATTATCAAGGTGTGATTGAAATTAGAGGTTGGGTGCAATCAGGTGTGCTAGCATGGGCTATGTGGCGTGGTATTTATATGGTTAAATTGCCGGGATTTACTACTAAATTACGCGTTTTTCTTAATTGGATGATGGATTATTTCTTTCCTCGTACTTTGGTCCAGATAGCGCCAATTAGTGAGCAATTAGTGCGTTATGACTATTATGCTAAAGGTGAGGTTATTTATGATAAAAATGAGTTAATCAACTGTTTTTCCTTAGTTATATCAGGTAAGGTGCAAATTGGTAAATCTACCTTTAGCGCTCAAAACAATCTTGTTAGCAATACACAACAAGTTCAATATGAAGATGATGTTATTGCCTTAGAAGACACTATTGTAATGACTTTGCCTTGGCAAGATTTTCTACGACTGAGAACAGACTTTAAGCGATTTGATAGTGTAATTGATAACACAAAGTAAGCACTATTTAAGTATTTGAGTTTAGTAATTGTTTAGCCCCTTTTGCAAGTAATTTATCTGCTAGCAGTTTGCCGATATTTTGTGCTTTTGATATATCACCTGTTGTGCTAGCTTTAATTACTTTTCTTTTAGTAATACTACCAACTAGGCCGCTTATGAATAATTGATTATTCTTAGTAGTGGCAAAGCCAGCAATTGGCGCGCTGCAGCTACCTTCTAAGCGGGCGTTCATTGCTCGTTCTGCTAATACACAAGCGGTTGTGTTTTTACAAATTAGCGGTTTGATTAAACTGGCTAGCGCCTTATCGTCATGCCTAATCTCAATTGCAAGCGCGCCTTGACCTACTGCAGGCAGAATTGTGCTAGTTGGTAGTTGTTGTTTTATTCTGCTACCTAGATTAAGACGCAACAAGCCGGCGCATGCTAAAATAATTACATCATAGTCATCGCGGTCTAATTTTTTTAAACGAGTATTGATATTGCCTCTTAAATCTTGCAATTTTAAATCAGGACGTAGGGCTAATAATTGTGCTTGTCGCCTCAAGCTGGAAGTGCCTACTTTAGCTGATTTTGGTAATTCAGCAATGCTATTATACTTACCAGATATCAAAGCATCATAAGGATTTTCACGTTTTAAAATCGCGCCTAATGCAAAATTATTAGGTAGTTTGTAAGGCATATCTTTAGCAGAATGAACGGCCATATCTGCTAAACCTTGCTGCATTGCTACTTCTAATTCTTTGATAAATAGACCCTTGCCACCGATATTAGCCAGAGGGGAATTTAAGTTTCTATCACCTTGGGTAGTAATTTTTAATAATTTTATTATTAGTTTTGGGTATTGTTTTGCCAGCGAAGCTTTTACTAATAGCGCTTGTTTAAGCGCTAGAGGGCTTTTGCGTGTGGCAATGGTAATTTTATCCATGGTGTGTTAAAATGCTGACATGATTGTAAAAATAAAAGTATTTATCCTATTGGGATTATTATCTTTTTATGCTTACTGCGAGCAATTGGTACAGGTAGATAATCTGCTATTAGACGCTCAGCAAGTGCGCAGGGAGCAAATGCCTATTTTAATAGTTTTTACTGAGGAGGGTTGCCCTTATTGTGAAATAGCTAAAAATCAGACGTTAATTCCTATATCAAACCTCTTTCATTACCAACAAAAAGTTATTGTCAGGGAGGTTTCTGATAGTAGTGTATTCTATGATTTTAACCATAACCTAACTACTAATAATGTTTTTAATGATAAATATTCAGTGGGCATTTATCCAACCGTGTTAATATTTAATGCAGATGGCGATATAATAGCTCCACGTTTAGCAGGTATAGTGAACGAGGAATTTTACTGGAATAAGGTAGATAAAATTATTGATATTGCTATTAATAATCTAAAAAATGGCAAATAAATCAAAGCCTATAAATAAAAGTTGGGGTAGTCGTTTCAAAATTGCTAATAATGAATTAGCACTACAATTTGGAGCATCTATTAGTTTTGATATACAATTAGCTAAATACGATATTTTAGCTTCTATCGCTCATGCGCAAATGCTTGCCAAAGTAGGTGTGTTAACCAAAGTGGAATATAGCCAAATTGCAAAAGGTTTAGAGCAAATTCTTGGCGAGATTAAAAGCGACAACTTTAAAGCTAAAATTGAGTTAGAAGATATACATATGAATATTGAGGCGCGTTTGATTGAAATTTGCGGAGATGTTGGGGGGAAATTACACACTGGACGCTCTCGTAATGACCAAGTTGCCACCGATATGCGTTTGTATTTAAGAGATTCTATTGATGCAATTATTGATAAATTAGTAAGTCTGCAATTAAGTTTTGTCAATTTAGCCAAGCGACATATAAATACCATTATTCCCGGCTTTACTCATTTACAAGCTGCTCAGCCTTTAAGTTTTGCCCATCATTTAATGGCGTATGTGGAGATGTTTGACCGTGACTTAGCAAGACTTAAAGACTGCTACTTGCGCACTAATATATCTCCTTTGGGCGCTGCTGCTTTAGCTGGGACTAGTTATGCTATTGATAGAGAATTTAGCGCTGGTTTGTTGGATTTTGACGGTATTTGTAAAAACTCTGTTGATGCGGTTAGTGATAGAGATTTTGCCATTGAATTTTGTTCAGTAGCAAGCATAACGATGATGCATTTGTCACGCTTTTGTGAGGAGTTAATTTTATGGTCTTCGGTTCAATTTAATTTTATTGAAATTGCTGATGAGTTTTGTAGTGGTTCATCTATTATGCCGCAGAAGAAAAACCCTGATGTAGCCGAATTAATTCGTGGCAAAACTGGTAGAGTATATGGTAGCTTAATCACTCTTTTAACATTAATGAAATCACAGCCACTTGCTTATAATAAAGACAATCAAGAAGACAAAGAACCTTTGTTTGATGCTGTTAATACTTTAACTGCCTGTCTTTCTATCCTAGCTGCGATGATACCAGAGATTAGGGTTAACACTAATATAACCAAACAAAGCGCTAAGCTAGGTTTTGCCACTGCGACTGACCTAGCCGACTACCTAGTTAAAAAAGGCATACCATTTAGACAAGCTCACCATATAGTAGGTAGAGTAGTGCTTTATTGCATTGACAACCAAATTGATATTGCCGACTTGCCGCTTCCAACCTTGCAAAAGTTTGACAAACGTATTAAGGACGATGTATTTGCAGTATTAAGTCTACAAGGCTCAATCACCAGTCGCAACCATATAGGAGGCACCGCCCCAGCCCAAGTAAAAGCTGCTATTAAAGCCTTTGAAAAAGGGCTAAGCGCTAGATGAATATTGTCTTTGTCGGCACCTCTAAGTTTGCCAGAGAGATACTAACTACTTTAAACCAACATCATAATATAGTAGGTGTTTTTTGTAGGCCCGACCGCCCTTATGGTCGTGGCAAAGTTATCAAGTCCTGCGCAGTCCAGCAATACGCTAAAAGCCAAAATTTACTCATCTTCCAACCCGAAAAAATCACTGCTACCGATGCTAATAAAATCCATAAATTAAGCGCAGAGGTAATGATAGTAGTTGCTTATGGTCAAATTTTGCCAGCAGAAGTTTTAAATATCACCACCTATGGCAGCATTAACATCCACGCTTCGTTATTACCCAAACTTCGCGGCGCCTCACCCATTCAATACGCCATTTTAAATGGTGATAAAACTACCGGCATCACTACTATCAAGATGGATGAGGGTTTGGACAGTGGCGATATTCTAAGTAGCAAAACTTGTTCTATCACTGCTATTGACACCACTCAAACTCTAAGCGATAAACTCCTAATACTAGCCCAAAGCACAATTATTGAGGTGCTAGTAAAATTACCAATCTTGGTCCCCAAACCTCAAGACAAAAACACCATCACTTATACCAAAAAAATTACCAAACAACAGGCGTGGATAGACTGGAATAAAACCAGTAGTGAAATTGACCGCCAAATAAGAGCATTCAACCCTTACCCTATCGCCCAAACCCTAGTAGACTTAAAACATAAAGCTAGCGGCAAAACTCTTAAAAAGCAAACTTTGCGCATTTTCAAAGCTCCTTTAGGCGCTAATGAAAAAACCCTCACTATTACTCAAACTAAAACTGAGTTAATTATTAAAGGATTAAGCCTAAAACAAGTGCAATTAGCCAGTAAAAATGTTATTGACATATCTGCTTTTAATAATAATTATCAGCTATTATCGCTTGCTAGTGCCAATGTATAGAACTATAAGCTTAAGACTTATAAAATAATAATTTACCTAGCATCATTATTTTTATTAAGAGTTAACATTACTTGACATTGATAAAACTTCTGGTATTATCACCGTTACGAGTTTAGGAGTTATTATAGTTAGTGCTACTAAATATTGCGCTGTGAGTTACTAAAATAACATTTTTTAAACTATCTTATAGATATATTCCAAAAGATTATGGTATAACACAATAATTATGCAAACTATATTATCAAAGGTAATTGTTGCTATTTCATTTTTACTGAGTTCATTATCAATTACAGCAACCACAGACCCCTTTAGTTTTACCTCGGTAATAGACGCGCAACCAAACACGCTAATTAGTTCTAATATAGCAACTATTAGCGGTTTTGACAGCACTGTTAGCATTCGTATTGAGGGTGGGTCTTATACCATAGGCGCTAGCACCCCTACCGCAGCTGAGGGTGTAATTAGCTTAGGGGTTACTGTTGCTGTTCAAGTTTTATCTAGTAGTGAGTTTAACACTCAAGCCATTGCCACTTTAACTCTAGGTTCTGGCACCAGCACAACAAGGGCAATATTTAGTGTTACTACCAGAGCTAGTCCTAATGCTCCTGTTTTTACTAGCACACCAACTATTACCACTAGAGCTTCTAGTTTATACCGATACGACCTAAGTGCTCGCGATATTGATAGTAGCGACCTTATCTTTAGCGCTGCGTCAAGGACTACATTGCCAAGTTGGTTAGCTATTGATGCGGTTGTAACTACTTTGGCAGGAAGTGGTGTGGCAGGTAAAGATGATGGCGCTACTAGCACAGCTGACTTTCGTTTTCCAACAAATGTTGCAATTGATGCTGTTGGCAATATTATTGTTGCTGATAGGGATAATCATCGTATTCGCAAAATTGCCCCAGGTGGCTTGGTAACTACCGTTGCTGGTAGTGGTGTTGCTGATTTTGCTGATGGGGCTAGCGCTACGGCTCAATTTGACAGACCAGTATCTGTTGCAATTGATGCTAGTGGCAATATTATTGTTGTTGACCAAAGAAATCATCGCATTCGCAACATTACCCCAGGTGGCACAGTAAGCACTATTGCTGGTAGTGGTACGTTTGGTTTTGCTGATGGCGCTAGCACCACAGCTTTATTTGATTCCCCAACTGGTGTTGCAATTGATGCCCTTGGCAATATTATTATTGCTGATAGCTTTAATCACCGCATTCGCAACATTGTCCCAGGTGGAACGGTAACTACTATTGCTGGGACAGGTTTGATAAGTTTTACAGGAAATAACGGTTTTGCTGATGGCGCTAGCGCAACAGCTAGATTTAGCAACCCATTAGGTATTACAATTGATGCTGTTGGCAATATTATTGTTGCTGATAGTCGCAATTACCGTATTCGTATTATTACCTCAGATGGGACAGTAAGCACTATTGCTGGTAGTAGCCAAGGTTTTGATGATGGCGCTAGCGCTACAGCTAAGTTTGCTTTCCCAACGGATGTTACAATTGATGCTGCTGGCAATATTATTGTTGCTGATAGTGGTAATCATCGTATTCGTAGCATTGATGTAGATGGTATAGTGAGTACTATTGCTGGTAGTATTCAGGGTTTTGCTGATGGTGTTGTCAGCACAGCCAAATTTGACACGCCAGGAGGGCTAGCAATTGATAATAATGATATTATTATTGTTGATGAACGTAATCACCGCATTCGTAAAATTAATAGAAATGACTTTGCCCTTGTAGGCGTTCCCAGCTGTGATGATATTGGCACTTATAATTTAGAACTTATTGTTAGTGATGGTGAGTTTCAAGATTTGCAAAGTTTTGATATTGTTGTAGCAGATGATGGCAGTTGTGGCAGAATTCCAACCAATTTAGCCCTCAGCACTACTACTATTTTTGAAAATATTGCAACAAACAGCATTATTGCCACCATTAGCGCTGATGATAGTGATAATCCTGCAAGTCTTACTTTTAGTATTGTTGGCGGTGCGGATAGCGCTAGTTTTAGCATTAGTAGCGGTAATCAATTAGTTATTGACCATAGCCCTGACTTTGAAGCCCAAAACAGCTATGAAATTATTATCTCTGTTAGCGATATTATCCATCAGCTCACCAAAACTTTTGGTATTAGTGTTAATGATGTTAATGATGTTAGCCCTGTTTTTACTAGCATCCCAATTACTAATACTATGGCTAATAGTCTATACCAATACAATCTAAGCGCTAGTGATGTTGATAGCACTGACCTTATCTTTAGCGCTGCGTCAGGGACCACATTACCAAGTTGGCTAGCTATTGATTTGGTTGTAACTACTTTGGCAGGAGATGGTGTGGCTGGTGATAATAATGGCGCTAGCGCCACTGCTAGATTTAGTAGCCCATCAGGTGTTGCAATTGATGCCCTTGGCAATACTATTGTTGCTGATACTATTAATCATCTTATTCGCAACATTAGTCCACAGGGCGTAGTAACCACTATTGCTGGTGGTGGTGGTGTGGGTTTTGGTTTTGATGATGGGGCTAGCGCCACAGCTCAATTTATCTTTCCAAATGGTGTTGCAATTGATGCTAGTGGCGATATTATTGTTGCTGATACCAGTAGTAATCGTATTCGCAGAATTACTCCAAATGGTATAGTAAGCACTATTGCTGGTAGTAGTACCAGTGCTTTTGTTGATGGCGCTAGCGCAACAGCTAGATTTAGTGCTCCATTTGGTGTTGCAATTGATGCTCTGGGCAATATTATTGTTGCTGATAGAAATAATAATCGCATTCGTAAAATTACCCCAGGTGGCACAGTGAGTACTATTGCTGGTAGTGGTGATGCAGGTTCTACTGATGGGGCTAGCCTTACCGCTAAATTTAATGCCCCAACTGGTGTTGCAATTGATGCACTTGGTAATATTATTGTTGCTGATAGAAATAATAATCGCATTCGTAAAATTACCCTAGGTGGCACAGTAACCACTATTGCTGGTGGTGATGCAGGTTCTACTGATGGGGCTAGCACTACCGCTAAATTTGATGCCCCAACTGGTGTTGCAATTGATGCACTTGGTAATATTATTGTTGCTGATGGAGATAATCATCGCATTCGTAAAATTACCCCAGATGAGATAGTGAGCACTATTGCTGGTAGTAGCTCTGATTTTGCTGATGGGGCTAGCGCTACTGCTAGATTTAGTTCTCCACTTGGTGTTGCAGTTGATGCTCTGGGCAATATTATTATTGCTGATAAAAATAATAACCGCATTCGTAAAATTGAAAGAAGTGGTCTTGCAGGTACTCCCAGCTGCAATGATGTTGGCATTTATGAATTAGAACTTATTGTGAGTGATGGCAAGCTTCAAGGTTCGCAAAGTTTTAATATTATAGTAGCAAATGATGGCAGTTGTGGGGATATTCCAACCAATTTAGCTCTTAGCACTACTACTATTTTTGAAAACATTGCAACAAACAGCATTATTGCTACCATTAGCGCTGATGATAGTGATAATCCTGGAAGTCTCACTTTTAGTATTGTTGGTGGCCCAGATAGCCCTAGTTTTAGTATTAGCGGTGGTAATCAATTAGTAATTGACCATAGTCCTGACTTTGAAGTCCAAAACAGCTATGAAATTATTATCTCTGTTAGCGATATTATCCATCAGCTCACCAAAACTTTTGGTATTAGTGTTAATGATGTTAATGAGGTTAGCCCTGTTTTTACTAGTACCCCAATTACTACTACTATGGCTAATAGTTTATACCAATACAATCTAGGCGCTACTGATGTTGATAGTAGCAGCTTTACCTTTAGCGCTGCGCCGAGGGCTGAATTACCAAGTTGGTTAGCTATTGATTTGGTCATAACTACTTTGGCAGGAGATGGTGTGTCTGGTGATAATAATGGCACTAGCCTCACTGCTAGATTTAATAACCCATCAGGTGTTGCAATTGATGCACTTGGCAATATTATTGTTGCTGATACTGCTAATCATCGTATTCGCAACATTAGTCCACAGGGCATAGTGAGCACTATTGCTGGCAGTACAAGTGGTTTTGTTGATGGTGCTAGCGACACAGCTAGATTTGCTTCCCCGACGGGTGTTGCAATTGATGTTAGCGGTGATATTATCGTTGCTGATAGAAATAATAATCGTATTCGCAGAATTACTCCAAATGGTAGAGTAAGCACTATTGCTGGTAGCACGCTTGGTTTTGTTGATGGTGCTAGCGCCACAGCTAAATTTAGTACCCCAGTAGCCGTTACAATTGATGCTCTTGGCAATATTATTGTTGCTGATAGAGATAATAATCGCATTCGTAAAATCACCCCAGGTGGGACAGTGAGCACTATTGCTGGTAGCACGCTTGGTTTTGATGATGGCACTGGCACAATGGCTAGATTTAGCTTTCCCTCAGGTATTGCAATTGATGCTCTGGGCAATATTATTGTTGCTGATAGAAGTAATAATCGCATTCGTAAAATTACCCCAGATGAGATAGTGAGCACTATTGCTGGTAGTAGGACCAGTGGTTTTGCTGATGGTGCTAGCCCTACCGCTAGATTTAGCGCCCCAATAGCTGTTACAATTGATGCTCTGGGCAATATTATTGTTGCTGATAGAGATAATCATCGCATTCGTAAAATCACCCCAGATGAGACAGTGAGCACTATTGCTGGTAGTGAGACTGGCTTTGTTGATGGGGCTAGCACAATAGCTAGATTTAGTATTCCAACTGGTGTTGCAATTGATGCTCTGGGCAATATTATTGTTGCTGATAAGGGTAATCACAGCATTCGTAAAATTGGTAGTATTCTTTTAGGTACTCCCAGCTGTAATGATATTGGCATTTATGACTTAGAACTTATTGTGAGTGATGGCATGCTTACAAGTTCGCAAAGCTTTGATATTATTGTTGCAGATGATGGCAGTTGTGGTTTCATTCCAACCAATTTAGCCCTTAGCACTACTACTATTTTTGAAAACATTGCAACAAACAGCATTATTGCCACCATTAGCGCTGATGATAGTAATAATCCCGGAGTTCTTAGTTTTAGTATTGTTGGTGGTAGAGACAGCGCTAGTTTTAGCATTATCAGTGGTAATCAATTAGTAATTGACCATAGCCCTGACTTTGAAACCCAAAATAGCTATGAAATTATTATCGCCGTTAGTGATGTTATACACCAGCTCACTAAAACCTTTCGTATTGGTGTTAATAATGTTAATGAATTTAGCCCTGTTTTTACCAGCACTCCACCAATTACCACCACTAGGGCTAATAGTTTATACCAATACAATCTAAGCGTCACTGATGTTGATAGTAGTAATCTTGTTGTTAGCGCCGCATCAGTCACTATATTTCCAAGTTGGTTAGCTATTGGCGCAGTTGTAACCACTTTAGCAGGAGATGGTGTGGCTGGTGATAATGATGGTGCTAGCAATACAGCTAGATTTAATTTCCCAAGGTCTGTTGCAATTGATGCTAGTGGCAATATTATTGTTGCTGACAGCAATCGTATCCGTAGCGTTAGCCTAGATGGCATAGTAACCACTATTGCTGGTAGTAGTACAAGTGGTTTTGCCGATGGCCCTAGCCCCACTGCTAGATTTTATTCCCCAAATGGTGTTGCAATTAATGCTAATGGTGATATTATTGTTGCTGATACAAGCAATCACCGCATTCGTGGCATTACTCCAGATGGCATAGTATTCCCCATTGCCGGCGTGGCAACAACGACTATAACTGGTAATTTTGTTGATGGCGCTAGCAACACCGCTAGATTTAATGTTCCAGAGGCTATTGCAATTGATGCTAGCGGCAATATTATTGTTGCTGATCAATTTAATAGTCGCATCCGTAGCATTAGCGCAGATGGCATGGTAACTACTGTTGCTGGTAGTGGAACTAGAGATTTTGCTGATGGCGCTAGCAATACAGCTAGATTTAGCTTTCCAGTTGCTGTTGCAATTGATGCTTCAGGCAATATTATTGTTGCTGATAATAGGCGCATTCGTAAAATTACCCCAGGTGGCACAGTAACCACTATTGCTGGTAGTGGTATTCAGGGGTCTGATGATGGCGCTAGCGCCACCGCTAGATTTAGATTTCCAAGAGGTGTTGCAATTGATGCTAGTGGCAATATTATTGTTGCTGACAGCAATCGTATCCGTAGTATTATTACAAGCAGTGTAGTAACCACCATTGCTGGTATTAGCACAGCTGGTTTTGCTGATGGTGTTGCTGACAATGCTCAATTTTCTAGCCTAAATGGTGTTGCAATTGATGCTAGTGGCAATATTATTGTTGCTGATGTCGGTAATCACCGCATTCGTAAAATTGATAGAAACCCCTCTCTTGTAGGCACTGCCAGCTGTGGTGATATTGGTATACATAATTTAGAACTTATTGTGAGTGATGGCGACTTTCAAGATTTGCAAAGTTTTGATATTGTCGTCTTAGATGATGGTAGTTGTGGCACCATTCCAGCTAATTTAGCCCTCAGCACTACTACTATTTTTGAAAATATTGCAACAAATAGTATTATTGCTATCATTAGCGCTGATGATAGTGATAATCCTGCTAGCCTCACTTTTAGCATTGTTGGCGGTGCGGATAGCCCTAGTTTTAGTATTAGCGGGGGTAATCAATTAATTATTGACCACAGTCCCGACTTTGAAACCCAAAATAGTTATGAAATTATTATTGGAGTTAGTGATATTATACATCCTTTAGTAACTAAGACCTTTAGCATTGGTGTTAATAATGTTAATGAATTTAGCCCTGTTTTTACTAGCAGCCCAATTACTAGTGCTAGGGTTAGTGGTCTATACCAGTATAGTTTAAGCGCTAGCGATGTTGATAGTAGCAACCTTGTCTTTAACCCCGCGTCTGGGACTATATTACCAAATTGGTTAGCTATTGATATAGCCGTAACTACCCTAGCAGGTGATGGCTTAGCTGATGATGATAACGGTGCTACTAGCACAGCTAGCTTTAATGCCCCATCAGGTGTTGCAATTGATGCCTTTGGCGATATTATTGTTGCTGATAGAGATAATCACCGCATTCGTAAAATTACCTCAAATGGTGTAGTAACCACTATTGCTGGTGGTCAATTTGGCTTTGCTGATGGGGCTAGCTCCACAGCTGAGTTTCGCTCCCCAACAGGTGTTACAATTGATGCTAACGGCAATATTATTGTTGCTGATAGAGATAATCACCGCATTCGTAAAATTACCCCAGATGGCATGGTAAACACTATTGCTGGTAGTAGTGACGGTTTTGCTGATGGCACTAGCACAATGGCTGGATTTAGCTTCCCCTCAGGTGTTGCAATTGATGCTAACAGCAATATTATTGTTGCTGATAGTAATAATAATCGTATTCGCAGTATTGACCCAGACGATGTAGTGAGCACTATTGCTGGTAGTGAGACTGGCTTTGCTGATGGCACTAGCACAATGGCTAGATTTAGCTTTCCCTCAGGTGTTGCAATTGATGCTAGTGGTAATATTGTTGTTGCTGATAGAGATAATCATCGCATCCGTAGTATTAGCTCAAGCGGTGTGGTAACCACCATTGCTGGCAGTGATACTGGCTTTGCTGATGGGGCTAGCTCCACAGCTGAGTTTCGCTCCCCAGCGGCTGTTGCAATTGATGGTCTTGGCAATATTATTGTTGGTGATAGTAGTAATCATCGCATTCGCACTATTGCAACAGACCAAGTAGTAAGGACTGTTGCTGGCAGTAGTTTTGGTTCTGCTGATGGTGGTATTGCCACAGCTAAGTTTAACTCCCCAGCAGCTGTTGCAATTGATAGCGGCGGCAATATTATTGTTGCTGATAGAGGTAATAATCGTATTCGTAAAATTGATAGAAATAACCTTATAGGCACACCTCTTAATTGTAGTGATATTGGCATTTATGATTTAGAGCTTATTGTTAGTGATGGTGAGCTTCAAGATTTACAAAGTTTTGATATTGTTGTATTAGATGATGGTAGTTGTGGCGCCATTCCAGCTAATTTAGCACTCAGCACTACTACCATTGTTGAAAACACCTTAGCAAACAGCATTATTGCCACTATTAGCGCTGATGATAGTGATAATTCTGGAAGCCTCACTTTTAGTATTATTGGTGGTCCAGATAGTCCTAGTTTTAGTATTAGCGGTGGTAATCAATTAATTATTGACCATAGTCCCGACTTTGAAGCCCAAAACAGTTATGAAATTATTATCGGTGCTAGCGATATTATACATCCTTTGGTAACTAAAACTTTTAGCATCGGTGTTAATGATGTTAATGAAGTTAGCCCTGTTTTTATCAGCACCCCAATTACCAGCACTATAGTTGGTAGCCTATACCAATATGGCTTAAGTGCTAGTGACACTGATAGTAGCAACTTTGTTTTTAGTGCAGCATCAGAGACCCAGCTACCAAGTTGGTTAGTTATTAGCGCAGTTGTAACTACTTTGGCAGGAGATGGCTCGCGAGACGGTGATGACGGGGCTACTAGCACAGCTAGCTTTGATTTGCCAAGGTCTGTTGCAATTGATGCTAGTGGCAATATTATTGTTGCTGATGCCAATAATCATCGTATTCGTAGTATTAGCATAGAGGGTGTGGTAAGAACTATTGCTGGTAGCAGCACTAGTGGTTTTGTTAATGGTGCTAGCACTACAGCTAGATTTAATTCCCCAAGGGATGTTGCAATTGATGCACTTGGTAATATTATCGTTGCTGATAGAGGTAATCATAGCATCCGTAAAATTACCCCAGATGGTATGGTGAGTACTATTGCTGGTAGTAATACTGGTAGTTTTGTTAATGGCGCTAGCGCCACAGCTAGATTTAGGTCTCCAACAGGTGTTGCAATTGATGCTCTGGGCAATATTATTGTTACTGACCAAAATAATCATCGCATTCGCAGCATTACCTCAGATGGTACAGTAACCACTATTACTGGTAGTGGTATGGGTTCTGTTGATGGTGCTAGCGCTACAGCTGAATTTAATAGACCATGGGGTGTTACAATTGATGCTCTTGGCAATATTATCGTTGCTGATAGCCGTAATAACCGTATCCGTAGCATTAGCGCAGATGGCATAGTGAGGACTATTGCTGGTAGTAATACTGTTGGTACTGCTGATGGTGCTAGCGCTACAGCTAGATTTAATAACCCAACGGGTGTTGCAGTTGATGCTGGCGGTAATATTATTGTTGCTGATAGTAGTAATAACCGCATTCGTAGTATTGCCCCAGACGGCGTAGTGAGCACTGTTGCTGGTAGTGACACTGGCTCTACTGATGGTCTTAGTAGTGATGCTAAATTTTTTAGACCGGTTGGTGTTGCAATTGATGCTTCAGACAATATTATTATTGCTGACCAAAGTAATAGCAGAATTCGTAAAATTGATAGAAATAACCTTATAGGTACTCCTAGTTGCGATGATATTGGTATCCATAATTTAGCTCTTATTGTTAGCGACGGCGAACTTCAAAGTTCACAAAGTTTTACTATTAGAGTTATGAGTGACGGCAGTTGTGTTTTAGTGGCTCCATTTAGCTTTGATGTAGTTAATGATGTTGCCTTAGGCGCAACCATTACTTCTGGGGCTATTACAATTGCTACCAATACCCAAGACCCACAAAGCACATTTACCATTAGTATTGAAGGCAGTGATGCGCGCTATTCTATTAACGATGGTAGTTATACAGATTTAAGTGGGGTGGTTAATATTGGTGATAGTGTTAGGGTACAAATTGTAGCTAGCAATCAGCTAAATACCACAAAAACAGCAACTATTAGCATAGATAATATCACAGCCGCATTTACTATTACTACCACTAACTTAATGATTATCGGCGGTGATAGCACAGCTAGCTACAACGACCCTCCAATTACTATTAGTGCTACTAGTAGTGATATCACAACAATAGCTATAACTTGGACTTCTAGTGCTACAAGTGTTGTAAGTTTTAGTGATCCAAATATTGGCTTAATTACTATTGTTGGGGCTGGTAGTGCTTTAATTACTGCAAGGAGAGGTGGTAATGAGGATAGCATAATTTTTACTGTAGAACCCTTAACTCTAACCCCAACCTTTGCTAGTCCACAAACCTTTATCTACAACACTAACATAAGAACTGTACTCGCAACTATTACCAGCGGCATAGTAGGTACTGATGACGTTAGCCTTAGCACAAGTGGTGCCACTGCAACCGATGTTGGCAACTACAATATAGCCCTAGTCCTTATAGGTACTGCTAGTCGCAACTACCGCTTAAGCACAACTACTCTTAGCTGGTCAATTATAAAAGCAGACCAAAGCCAATTTAGCCTAGGGGCTGATACGACTATAACATTTGGTGATAGTTTAAGTCGCCCAGCAATAGGTGTGTCTGCTACTGTTGCTAGTAGTTATGGTTCGTCTAACCCAGACGTTGCAACGGTGGCCACAAACGGCGATATTACAACCACTGGTGTTGGCAGCACTATTATTAGTACCACCAACACTGGTGATAATAACTACAACTCTGCAGCTGATAGCTATACACTAAATGTTGCTCCATTAACACTCACTATTGCCACTGGTAGCACTACCACTATTTATACTGGTGCTGCTATTATAGTAACTACCACTATTACTAACCTTGTTAGTGGGTATGAGCAGGTGAGTCTTACCATAAGCGGCAGCCAAACAGCAACCAATACTGGTGATTACTCTTTTGATATTAGCGCCATTGAAGGTAGTGATAGTCCTAACTACATATTAATCCCAATAACTATTAGCTGGGTAGTAGCCCCAGCTCGGCAATCTGAACTAGATATTACCAGCAATGCCACCAGACTCATGGTAGGACAAACAACCATCGCAACTGCTACTAATGACCAACCACAAGGCACACTGACAATTAGTGCTAGTGAAGCTGGTATTGTCACAATTGATGGCAGCACCATAACCGCTAATAATGTTGGCATAACTACTATTACCATTAGCAAACAAGTTGCTAACCACAACGACATCAGCGTTAGTTATCAACTAGTAGTTATCCAAAATACCACAACCCCTATTGATGCTGGTGATGACAGGACTACCACCTATGCCCCTAGTGGTGTACTAAGCGCTCAAACGCCAACTAATACCCAAAGCAGAGTAATTAGTTATGCCATAGACCCAATAGATAGTGATGTTGCAACAATTAATATAAATACCGGTGCTATCACTATTACAAATGCTGGCACAGTGAGCATTATAGTAAGCGCTGCGGCAACTACTAATTATGCCTCATCAACTGATAATTATCTACTAACTATTAACCAAGCAAACCAAGAACCATTTACTATCACTACTAGTGGCACCTTAATATTGGGTGCAACGAGTGCTATTGTGGTAGTAGAGTTTGGTAGTGGTGATGGCACTATTACTTACAGTTCTAGTGATATAGCAATTGCAACTATTACCACCGATGGTATTATTACTGCAACTGGTGCGGGTGAGGCTACTATTACCGCAACCAAAGCAGGAGGTAGAAATTACAATGATATTAGCACTAGTGCTTCGCTAGAAGTAGTCATGGTCACTGGCTTTAATTTAGATATTGATGATGACGGTAGAAGACTAACTACCACCGACGGTATTTTAATTATCAGATTTTTAACAGGTTCTACTGATACTATAGATACTACTGGGGCAACTACAAGTGATGCACAAAGAAATACCCAACAAATACTTAAATTTTTACAAAGTGGTTATGATAGGTTAGATGTTGATGGGAATGGCACAATAGAAGCAAATAGCGATGGTATGCTAATTATGCGCTATTTAGCAGACCAAGAAAATCTCAACACCGCAGGTGCTACTACAACTACAAGCATCGGTGCGAATATAATTATTATCAACCTGCAAAACATATATAAATAAATTTATCCCACAAACACCTTATACTGTAGGCTACATTGCCCAATGAGCTTGGTGGGGATGATTGAGTTTAATGGCGGAGAGGGAGGGATTCGAACCCTCGATGGGAGATAAAGCCCATACTCCCTTAGCAGGGGAGCGCCTTAAGCCTCTCGGCCACCTCTCCTTTTTACCAAAGCGCAATTATACGGCAGATTGTTGATAAAATAGCAATTATGTTAGTAAAAATTAAGTATTAGTATCAAGATTATTAAAGTATATAAACTAAATTGCTAATTTGCATTAAGTAAGATATAGGAGTATTATTAGTGTGTTTGTTGGTGTATAGATAAAGCACAGTCAGAGGTTTATAAGGCCGCTAAATGAGATAAGATGGGTAATTATGAAATAATAGCCTTGATTGTTGTGTTATCATAACAAGAGATTTATTTTTGGTATAGATATTAAAGTTTGATGTTGTTAGTTTAAGAGTTTTATTAGATAAAGTATACTAAAAACGTTAAAAAATGAAAATATTATTACTTATATTAATATTTGGTTTATCTGCTTTAGCAGAAACATCAGTACTAGATTCGTATCAGTGGTGCCGAATAAATGTTATAACAAAGTATCCAGATGTTGAACCCCCCGTTGTGATATTTGCAACTTCTGAGCAAATGGCACTAGAAGACGAATTAAAAAGTTGTGAACAGGTTAAGTTCAAACCGCAAGCTAAATTTAAAAATAACAGTTTTAGCGCCCAGTCTTGGTGGCGCTAAAATCATCTAGGGTATTTGCAAAACTACTAATAAGGGCTGCTCAATATCTATTATTAGATATTTTATGAAAAGATTATTTTTGTCATTACTACTTATAATTCCACTTGTTGCTTTTGGCAAGGTGCAAAGTGGGCAAGATTTGTTAGTGGAGGTGCGCAAAGAAATCTCTAATATAAATACCAAACAATTAAAAAAAATTATTGCCAGTGAAAAGGATTTAGTGCTAATTGATGTTAGGACTGAGCATGAAATTAATACACTTGGTACCATTGATGCTGGGCAGAATGTGGTTATTCCAAGAGGGTGGGTGGAATTTAGAATTGATGAATATGCAGATGTTAATACACCGATTGTAGTTTATTGTGGGCAGGATTTGCGTTCACCGTTAGTAGCAAAAAGGTTAATGGATTTAGGCTATAAAAATGTTCGCAATTATGCTGATGGCTATTTATATTGGCGTGATAATGGTGGTGCTGTTGAATTTAGCGACAACGCGCCACAAAGTGTGCTATTTTCCTTAGCTAAAAAAGTAACCGATGGTGTCTATTCTGCTATTGGAGCAACCACACCCGGCAATTATGAAAACAGCGGACATAATAATAACTTATCTTTTATTGTTGGTGATAAATCAGTGTTGGTTTTTAATGCTGGTGGCAGTTATTTACTAGCGCAGGCGTTAGACGAGGAAATTAAAAAAATTACCAATAAACCAGTGCGTTTCGTGGTGCTTGAAAATGCTCAAGGACATGCTATTTTAGGCAGCAAATATTGGCAACAACAAGGTGCTACTATTATTGGACAAGAGCTTATTATTGATGAAATTAATAAAAATAAAGATTTTTTAATTGAACGTGGTAACAGGGTTTTAAGAGATAAATTTTATAAAACCGAAGTTGTGCTACCTGATACTATTTTTAAGAAAAATATGACTTTGGATTTAGGTAATTTAAAGGTTGAATTACTTTATTTTGGACCTGCGCACTCGCCAGAGGATATTGAGCTGTGGATACCATCTAAGAAATTGTTAATTAGCGGTGATTTTGCTTTTAATAAACGTTTATTACCAATTTTGCCTCATACTGACAGTAAAAATTGGTTAAAAATTTGGCATAAATTAACTGATTTAAAACCTGAAATTATTATCCCCGGCCATGGCGATGTTACTAATATTAAAACTGTTACTGAATTTACTGTTGGCTATTTGGGCTACATTCGTAAACAAGTAGAAAATATCTTGGCTAATGGCGGCGACCTAGCTGATGTTTATAAAATTGACCAGTCTATGTTTAGAACTTGGGATACTTTTTATGAATTATACTTGCAAAACGCTGCTCGTTTGTATCAACAAATGGAGTTTGAGTAGTGGTGTTATCTTTAAAAACTAAAAAATCCTAGCAATTCTAAGTTTTATAGTAGTTGGCGTTGTTATTTTTCAGTTAACAACAATAGCTAGACTTGTAAGGCAGAAGTGGTGCTACTAATTGCGCAGTAGTTAGAATTTGTTAAGTATAGACAATGGAAAAATTTAGCAATTATTGTTAGCTATATAATTTTTGAATATTAGGCAGCTGAATTGCTTTTAGTTATTTAGGTTTAATGAGTATTTCTGCTAGTGTTTTATAAAGTGGTGTTGGGTTGATTTGCTTAGCCAGCCAATAATTCCCAAAGGCAATTACTAAGGCAGGTAGCACTAAATGCAGGGTATTGGTCATTTCTAGAACAACAAAAGTAGCAGTTAAAGGTGCGCTAATAACAGCGCTTAGGTAGCCTACCATTGCCATAATGATAACAATTTGCGGGCTGATTTGACTATAAAAACTAGCGCTTTCTGCGCCAATACCCGCGCCAATAGCAATACTAGGCATAAATAAACCGCCAGCAATGGATGAGGCTAGTGTAGTTAAAACCGCTAAATATTTCATTACTACAAAATCTAGTCCCAATGAACCTTCGTTTAGCATCAATAATACTTCTTCTCTGCCAGAACCTGATATTGCCCCATCAGATAAGGTATTAAATACAGCAATTAAAACTCCCAATAAAAAAACTAATATTATTAAAAAAACTGGTTTTTGTGCTGTTATTTTGTTTATTAATAAAATAGTTGCTCTGGCAAATATAGCCCCTGTGATAGCGGTTATAATAATCATTGGCACTAATTGCCATACTATTAATAAATCTAGATTATAAGACGATAAATCTAGTAAATAAGGCTTATTACCACTATATATTAGTGATAATAAAAACACCAAAGCGCTAATAATGGCAATAATAATTAGGGCTTGTTTTTTTAAATTGCGTCCAAGTTCTTCATAGCTAAATAAAAAACCGCCAAGCGGGGCATTAAATGCCACAATCAAACCAGCGCTACCTCCTATTGCCATCAAGCCGTGAATAAGAAGCTTACGTTTAAGTTTAATATAGTGATTAAATCCGTAAAAAATACTAGCGCCAATATGCACACTGGGACCACCAATACCAATTGGCGCCCCACCTAGTGCGGCGATAAAAATATAGAAAATTTTAGCTATCGCGATTCTAAATGATAGTAATTGGTAGCGCAGGTATTTATTATTTGAACTTGTTGCTGCCAGAACTTGAGGAATACCACTGCCGTTTACAAAAGGAAAAAATTTTTCACCAGTATAAACAATAAACACCACACTTATAGGCGTTATGATAAAACCTAAATAAACATTGTGAGACAAAATTTGGCGAAATAAATCTTCGCCATATTCACTAATTTGTAATAAAAAAGTAATCGCTACCACTGCTACAACACTGGCGAGCAATAGCATTAAATAGGTGGTAGGGTTTTGAGGTAGTTGGTGTTTAATATAGCGGTGGTAATATGGCATTATGCTGTATTAACCATTACTAAATATACCGGTAGATAAGTAGCGGTCGCCTCTATCGCAAATAATAGTAACAATAGTGGCATTATTGACTTGTTTAGATAGCTTAAGGGTGCAAGCAACGGCACCTCCTGAGGAAACGCCGGCAAAAATACCTTCTTTTTTGGCTAAATCGCGCGTGGTTTTTTCAGCCAGTGCTTGGGAAACATCCATAGTTATATCTACTGCTGATGGGTCAAAAATCTTAGGTAAATATTGAGGTGACCAGCGACGAATGCCGGCAATACTAGCCCCATCTTCTGGCTGAATACCAATAATTTGTATCGCTTTATTTTTTACTTTTAAGTAGCGAGAAACTCCCATAATTGTTCCTGTGGTGCCCATAGCTGATACAAAGTGGGTAATTTTACCCTTAGTTTGTCGCCAAATTTCAGGCGCTGTGCCTTCTAGGTGGGCTTGCGGATTAGCGGGATTTGCAAATTGATTAAGCACTTTACCTTTACCATTTGCTTGCATTTGTAATGCTAAATCACGCGCGCCTTCCATGCCTTCATCTTGGGTTACTAAAATCAATTCAGCGCCATACGCTGCCATAGCGTCGCGGCGCTCTTGGGAGAGGTTATCAGGCATGATAAGCGTCATTTTATAACCTTTAATGGCGCATACCATAGCAAGGGCGATGCCAGTATTGCCACTAGTTGCTTCAATTAAGGTATCACCTGGCTTAATTTGTTTCTTTTGTTCAGCAGTTGAAATCATATTTAGCGCTGCTCTATCTTTTACACTACCTGCTGGATTGTCGCCTTCAAGTTTTAATAAAATAGAATTACTAGAATTAGGATTTAGGCGCTGTAAAAGCACTAGTGGCGTATTGCCAACATTGGTTTCAATAGTTTTATAAGTCATTTTTTAAAACCCATAATCTGCACAATAAAGCCATACCCGCAATGTAATTTACCTTCATAACGTTCTTTTTTTAGCTTGCGGGCAATTTTAAATTCTAGCCCCTCAAGTTCTGCGCATAAAGTATCCATACTAGCAAGTAGTTTTATATCCTTAGGACCGCCTGTTTTAAGTGTTAATTGTTCAGGTGTGTATGCCTCTAATATAAATACTCCTCCTGATACCAAACCCCCTATTGCGTCTTGGTATAGTTGCGCGCGTACCTGCTGTGGTAGGTGACCAAATATGCTAACTATACCGCTATAAGATTTAGGCTTAATTTTAAATTTAGATAAATCGCAACAAATGGTATCTATTTCCACTTTATTTTTGTGTGCTAGTTGGCGTCCTCTCTCTAAGCCAATTTGTGACCAATCTACCGCTATTACTTGATAACCTTGCTTAGCAAGAAAGACAGCATTACGGCATTGACCTTCTGCTAAACATAGCACACGACCTTGGGGAATATGGTTTGCCATTTCCGCTAAGAAATCGTTGGCGTCCACGCCGTAGGCGTAATCTTTAGTGTTATAACGTTCATTCCATACATTTACATTCATAGAATCTCCTTAGTAATTATCTATTGATTATCTAGCGCGTCAAATTCTTTTTCAATTTGTTTAAATTCTTTGTTTAATTCTTTATCTTCCTGTTGCTTTTTTTGCGCTTGTTTTTCTTTAATTTTTGTTCGGTGGAAAATATTAAAATACAATATACCAACCTCAAATAATAACCACATAGGAATAGCAATTAAGGTTTGGGAGATGATATCAGGCGGGGTAAGCAACATGCCAATAATGAATGCGATGATAATGAAGTAAGGGCGGTTTTTCTTTAGTTTTGCTGTTGTGGTAGCACCAGTTATTAGCAATAATACTGTTGCAACCGGAACCTCAAAAGCAACACCAAAAGCAAATGAGAGTTTAAGAACAAAATCCAAATAATATTGTATATCTGGCGAGATAGTTACAATACTAGGACCAATACTGGTTAGAAAATCAAAAACTACCGGAAAAACAATATAATAAGCAAATACTAAACCCGTATAAAATAATAGAGTGCTGGAAATAACTAACGGAGCTACTAATTGTTTTTCTTGCTTGTAGAGTGCTGGGGCTATGTAGCGCCAAATTTTATAAAGCAAAAATGGCATAGCAATATAGACCGCAAGAATAAGCGACATTTTTAGCGGTGTTAAAAAAGGTGAGATAACACCGATTGCAATAATATTAGCCTGTTTGGGCAAGACATTTATAATAGGAGTTGCAATAAATTCATAAATAGAGTTTGCAAAAGGAAATATTGCTAAAAACACTATTAAAATCGCAATAACACAATGTAGTATGGTATCTCTTAGCTCGGTTAAATGTTGGACAAGTGGTATTTTTTTGTCAGTTTTTGTTTGACTCATTGACAGATTTTTTCTCTTTGCCTTCAAGGACGTCTAAAATAGAATTTTTTTTATCTTCAATACTTAAATGCTGTTTTAATTCACCGATTTCTTGCTGTTCTAACTGAGCTTTTACCTCACTACCAGCATCATTTAAAAAACGTTTTAATTTGCCTATACTTGCGCCTGCTTGTCTGGCAACAGCAGGCATTCTTTCAGGTCCTACTACTAACAAGGTGATAATAGCGATGAGAGCGATTTCCCAAAAACCAACATCAAACATTATTTTTGCTGCTTTTCTTTTACAATCTCTGCATCAGTAGCTGCTTCTTTTGCTTTATCTAGGGGCTTGTTTTGTTCATCACCCATAGATTTTTTAAAGCCTTTAATGGCTGAACCTACATCGCTGCCGATATTTTTTAGTCGTTTGCCTCCAAAAATTAGTAGCACAATGACTAAAATAATCAATAATTCCCACATTCCTGGCATAACCCCCTCCTACTTTTTATCTCTATTTGCTTTTTCTGTCAAACCACTAGTGCCAAAACGGTACTCTAACTCAGCAAGTATATCATCAATTTTGATATTTTGTTGTGCTAATAATACCATTATGTGGAACCACAAGTCGGCTGTCTCATAAATAATTTGCTCTTTATTCTTTGACTTAGCAGCGATAATTAATTCATCTGTTTCTTCACTGATTTTTTTTAAAATAACATCAGTACCTTTAGTATAAAGGCTTGCCACATAAGATTCATTTGCAGCAGCTGTTTTACGCATTTGCAATATGTTTTCCAGTTTAGTTAAGGTGCTCATTTGTATATTTCCATAGGGTCCTTAATTACTGGGCTAATTATTTCCCAATCATTGCCTTTTAGTTGATTAAAAAAGCACGATTTTCTGCCAGTATGGCAACTAATGCCACCTGTTTGCTCTACTTGTAATAATAATACATCTTTATCACAATCAGTTAAAATATTTTTAATGTTTTGTGTGTATCCTGATTGCTCGCCTTTATGCCAAAGTTTTCTTCCAGAGCGAGAATAATAAGTCGCCTGTTTGCTTTTTATGCTTAAACGCAAAGCCTCTTCGTTCATAAAGGCAAACATCAGCACTTTAGCGTTTTCATAGTCTTGGACAATCACTGGTATCAAACCACTTTTGTCAAATTTTAATGATTTAGTAATATCCACGTTTTATTAGGGTTAAAGTGTTTATTTTACCTACGCAATTTGGTTAAGTGCTTGTTTTATTACTTTTCGTTGCTCTTGATGTGTTGGGCAGCAGAGGTTCTAATAAAACTAAAAACCGCAGATACCCTCGCTACAACCTTAAATATAATTTCGCGAAATTTACAAAGCATATACAGATAAATTCTATAAAATAAAATCGCTAAATTAATATATAATAATACTCCCAGAACACGAATATTGAAATTCTGTTTATTATGATTTTAACAAGTATTAAACAAAAAATTAAAGGTTGGTTGGCAGGGGTAATTGTGGTTGTTATTGCTATTCCTTTTGCTTTATTTGGCATTGGTGAATATACCAAAGCGCCAGATGACCCGCCTATTGCTGAGGTCGGTGGTGAGGAAGTGTTACGTAGTGAATATATTGCTCAATATAATCACTCTAAATCAATTTACCGTTCTCAGTATGGCGATGCTTATAATGAACAAATTGATAATACTTTGCGCCAACAAGCAGCACAACAAGTTGTTAGAGATAAAGCATTATCCCAGTATGCTGATAAACTAGATTTAGTGGTTTCTCAGTCTGAACTAAAAGATAGTATTTTAACCCAACAAGACTTTTTAGATGAAGATGGTAACTTTTCCCTAGAAAAATACCAAACTATTTTGCGCTTAAATGGTTTGTCGCAGAGTGGTTATGAGCAAAAACAAAGCGCTTTATTACAACGTCATCAATTTGTAAGGAATTTAGTTCAAGCGGATTTTATTTTGAATAAACGGCATAGCTTTGTGCTTGATTTATTGACCAAAGAACGCAAAGTTTCTCAATTATTGTTTAATTATCAGCAGCTTATAGAACCTGCACAGCCAAAATTAGAAGATATGCAAAAGTTTTATGAAGATAACAAAGATAAGTTTATTCAAGAAAAACAAGTAAAAGTCAATTATATCAGGATTTCTATTGATGATATTGAGGTTGATACTGAAGTTTCAGAAGAAGAATTAAGAGATTTATATGAACAAGAAAAAGATAACCTAACTACTCCAGAAAAACGTAAGGCTAGACATGTTTTGGTTTCTAGTGAGGAGCTAGCTGAGGAGATTTTGGCACGTTTAAAAAATGGTGAAGATTTCTCTGAATTAGCGAGTAAATATTCAGAAGATAGTGGTAGTAAAAATGCAGGCGGTAACTTGGGCTATTTTGAACGTGGGGTGATGGTGCCCGAATTTGAAGAGATGGCTTTTACTTTAAATGAGGGTGAATATAGTGATGTTGTTGAAACCGAGTTTGGTTATCATATTATTCGTATAGATGTTATTAAGCCTGCGGTGGCACTTGATTTTGCTAGCGCGAAAAAGGAATTAATAAGGCGATTTATTGATGAAGAGAGAAAATTAGAAAAGTTTTATCAACTCAGTGAGGAACTTGCCGACCTTACTTATGGATTTAATAAAACAATTCATTCTGCTGCGAAAAAATTAGGTTTAAAAGTTCAAAGAACTGGGTTTTTAACTCAGAAAAAGCACCATAAATTTTCAGAGAAATTTATCAATAAAGCTTTTTCTAAAGAGGTTTATGAAGATGATGAAAACAGTGATGTTTTTGAAGATGGTGAAGGTGAAATTGTGGTGCTGGGAATAGCAGATAAAAAATCACGTCGTCAACAAGCATTTGATGAAATCCAACATAAGATTAAAGATGATTTTAAGATTGATATTGCTTATAAACAGGCAGTTGCTGTGCTGAATGATATTCAAAAAGCATTACAAGAAAAGCAAATAGAGTTAGGTGAAAAACTCATTAGTGATTATGGTTTGAGTTGGTCAGAGTCACAATGGTTGGATAGAGGTTATAGAGAAAATGGACTAACATCAGCGCAAATAAATTTTATTTTCAGTATTGATATTGCTGATAATTATCCTGTATTTGCTCTAAATGATAAATTTGCTATTAATGAAGCCTCAACTACTATTAGTTTAGTCAAAATAGAGGCACAACGTAGCCAAAAAGAGTTAGATGAAAAAGCCAAAGAACAATTAAAACAAGTAAGAGAGCAGTTATTGGAGGTGAGTATTTTACAAAGTATTATAAATAGCACTGAATACGAATTTTTACAGAATTGATTTACCCTCAAAAAAAACGTTTTGGGCAAAATTTTCTTACTGATACTGATGTTATTGAACGTATTATTAGCACTATCAATCCACTTAAAAAAGATAATTTATTAGAAATTGGGATTGGCATGGGCGCGCTAACTCTGCCGCTATTAAAAATAGCGGATAGGTTAAATTTAATAGAATTAGATAGAGATTTAGTTGCCTATTGGCGCTTAAAAAAATATTCCAATTTAGTAATATATCAAGCAGATATTTTAAAATTTGATTTAAGCCAATTACCAGACCCACTACGTATTATAGGCAATTTACCTTATAATATTTCTTCGCCTATTTTATTTAAAATGCTACATAATCGCCATTTAATAAGTGATTTGTGTTTTATGTTGCAACAGGAGGTAGCACAACGTATTAGCGCTAAACCAAGTAGTAAATCTTATGGTAGATTAAGTGTGATGTTGCAAGCCTATTTTGACATAACATATTGTTTTAACGTTAATAGTAATGCTTTTAAGCCAATGCCTAAAGTTCAGTCAGCAATTGTCAGACTAATACCAAAATCACCAGCAGAGACGATTGATTTTTATCATCTGGAAAAAATTGTTCGTCTAAGTTTTGCAATGCGCCGTAAAACCTTAAAAAATTGTTTAAAATCATATTTAAGCCAACAACAAACAAAAATTGATTTAAGCAGGAGGGCACAAAGTTTGTCTGTTGGAGAATTTTTTCAATTAACTAAAGATTATATAAATGCACAATATTAAAATTGATACTCAAAGTAAATATTTGGTAGAAGAATCTGATGCTACTAACAATCAATATGTTTTTGCTTATCAAATTACTATTGTTAATATGGATAAATTGAGTTGTCAATTATTAAATAGACACTGGTATATTAGTGATGAAAATGGCCATATCAGAGAGGTAATGGGTAAAGGTGTTGTCGGTGAGCAACCAATTATTAAGCAAGGGGAATATTATCAATATACTTCAAGTGTGGTGCTTGATACGCCAACTGGCAGTATGCACGGTAGTTATGGTATGGTTGATGAAAAAAAACAAACCTTTAATGCCCTCATACCCAAGTTTAATCTCTTAGGCCCTAGAACCTTGCACTAGTAAAGTTTTAATGAATTATGTAATTGGCGATATTCAAGGTAATTTTAATGCTTTAAAAAAATTACTTAGTAAAATTAAATTTAATAGCCAAACTGATTATTTATATTTTTTAGGTGATATTGTTAATCGCGGCGACCAATCACTAGCGGTTTTGCTCTTTATTAAGGATTTGGTGGAAAAAAGGTGCGCAAGTATGGTGCTTGGAAACCATGATTATCATTTATTAGTTCGTGGTTATATAAATAAAAAATCACATAAGAAAGATACTTTAGACGAAATTTTAGCAAATGTTAATGCCTCTGAATTATTAGATTTTTTACGTAAACAGCCTTTGTTAATTGAGGTTGATAATAATTTATTAGTTCATGCTGGAATACCGCCAATATGGGATGAAAAAATATTGAAATGTCAAGTTAGTATTGTTGAAAAACGGTTACAAAGTAGGCATAATTTAGTAGATTTTTTGCATAATTCTTATCAAAATATTAGCCGTTTTTCTAACAATAGTATTGAGCAAAATTGTTATACTATTAACGCCTTGATGCGTATGCGATTCTGCGCAGCAGATGGTAGCTTAGAATTTGACCACAAAGGTGACCAAACAACTGCGCCTGTAGGCTTTAAACCTTGGTTTGACTATCCAAGAATGATACAGAAAAATATTATTTTTGGGCACTGGTCAACTCTTATTCCATTTGGGCAGTATTGTTATCCACAAGGCATTTATCCGTTAGATAGAGGCTGTATTTGGGGCAGAAAGCTCAGTGCAATGCGCTTAGATACTAAAGAAATTTTTACTATTAATTGTCATTAGTGATAAATATTATTTTTGTAAATTTATCTCCCCTTCATAGATAAATGTTGCTTCACCTTGGATTATGATATTTTCACCTAAGCAGTAGTTTATAATCAAATTACCTCCGTTTAGTTGGGCTGTAACTTGGTTATTTAATAAATTTAGGCGCACGCCATAACCAACAGCAGCACCAGCGCCAGAACCACACGCCGAAGTTTCACCAACTCCACGTTCATAAACTCGTAGTTTTATATTATTCTTGTTAATAATTTGCATAAAACCAACATTTACTCCTTTTGGGAAAAGTACACAAGTGTTTAAAAAAGCGCCGATTTTAGCCACTTTAGCATTTTGCAAGTCATTTACTAAGAAAGTGCAGTGGGGATTACCGATATTGGTAATGCCGAATTGATAACTATCAATAGTATAAGTTAATTGCTCTTCTGGAGATGAAAATGGCACTGCTTTTGGAGAAAAACTTGGTCTGCCCATATCCACTTGTACATTATTATCATTTAATACCTCAACTTGGATAAGCTCAGTATTAGTAGATATAGTTAATTGCTTTTTGTTAGTTAAGCCTTTTTTGCGCACAAATAGAGCAAAGCAACGCGCTCCATTGCCGCACTGGTTAACTTCGCTACCGTCAGCGTTAAAAATGCGATAATGAAAATCAATACCATCTTTTTTAGGGGATTCAACTATTAGTAATTGGTCAAAACCAATACCACTGCGGCGATTGGACAATGCTAGAATAGTTTCTTTGTCAAGTTTATAATTAATTTTAGTTTGGTCAATAATGGCAAAATCATTGCCTAGGGCGTGCATTTTGCTAAAACATAGTGATTGCATAATGTAAAATACCTTTGACTTTATTAATTGTTGTTATTATAAACGCTTATGCGAACAAATTTAACGCCAAAGCAAATTGTTGCTGAGCTTAATCGTCATATTGTGGGTCAACAAGATGCTAAGCGCGCAGTTGCTATCGCACTACGTAATCGTTGGCGCAGAATGCAAGCGCCAGAGAATATCCGCAAAGAAATTAGTCCTAAAAATATTTTAATGATTGGACCAACTGGCGTTGGTAAAACTGAAATTGCTCGTCGTTTAGCCAAGCTTACTAATGCGCCTTTTTTAAAGGTTGAAGCAACTAAATTCACTGAAGTTGGTTATGTTGGTCGTGAAGTTGATTCCATTATTAAAGATTTAGCAAATGTAGCTTATAAATACGCTCAAAAAAATGCTCTTGCTCTTACCCAAGAGCGCGCCAAAATACAAGCGATTGAAAAAATTTTAGATATTTTGTTACCAAGAGCTAGTAATGTGGATGACGAAACAGAAAAAAAACAAGCTAGAACCAGAAAGAAATTTAAAGACCAAATTCTATCTGGCAAGTTAGATGATAAAGAAATTGAAATTGCTCTTAGTAATAGTAGACCCCAGATTGAGGTCATTGGTTCATCTGGTTTAGATGAGATTACTGATAATTTGCAAGAGATGTTTTCTCAAATGCAAAAAAATACCAAATCCGTGCGTAAAATGTCTATTAAAGAGGCGCTAAAAAATTTATCAGAAGAGCTAGCGCATAAATTAATTGATAAAGAAGAAATTAAAAAAGCTACTCTTAGCGATGTTGCCAATAATGGTATTGTTTTTTTAGATGAGATTGACAAAATTACTTCTATGCACAATCAAGGTAGCAATGTTTCTCGTGAGGGAGTGCAACGTGATTTATTACCTTTAGTTGAAGGTTGTTCTATTAATACTAAATATGGCGTCGTTGATACTAGTCATATTTTATTTATTGCCTCGGGTGCTTTTTACTTGAGTAAACCGTCGGACTTAATTCCAGAGTTACAAGGACGCCTGCCCATTCGTGTGGAATTATCGGCATTAAAGGTTGAAGATTTTTATGCAATTTTAACTGAACCTGATTTTTCACTCATTAAACAATACCAAGCAATGCTTAAAAGCGAAGACATAAATTTAATTTTTAAAGATGAAGCTTTGATTGAAATTGCTAATATGGCGTTTAATGTTAATAAAAATACTGAAAATATTGGCGCTAGACGGCTACATACTTTGTTGGAGAAATTACTGGAAAGTGTTTTATTTGATGCGCCTGATAAAATAAAAAAACAAACCATAATTAGCAAGAATTATGTTAATCAAAGATTAAGTGATTTAGTGCAAAATTATGACCTAAGTCGTTATATTTTATAAATACCAAATTATGAAAGTGCCTAGCAATATTACCCTTAATAAAAACAAAACCCAACTAACAATTTGTTTTGATAATAAGTATTATGTCCTATCTGCTGAATATTTACGTGTTTATTCACCTTCGGCAGAGGTTAGAGGGCATAGCCCCGACCAATCTGTGCTCCAAGTGGGTAAAGAAAAAATAACTATTAGCGCTATTGACCCAGTGGGCAATTATGCTATTAAAATCACTTTTAGTGATGGACATGATAGCGGCCTTTATTCTTGGCAAGAGTTGTATCGTTTAGCGACAAATTATGACCATCTTTGGCAAGATTATTTGGCAAGATTAGATGCCGCAGGGCACCTAAGGCTTGTAGATTAATGGATGTTTTAATTGCTGTTTTTGCTTTTCTGGGCGCAATTATTATTCTAGTCAGTGTGCATGAATTTGGACATTTTTTAGTTGCTAGAATTTGTGGTGTTAAGGTGCTAAATTTTGCCATTGGGTTTGGCAAAAGTATTTATAAAATCAGCACCCCCCAAACTATTTACCACTTAAAAGTTATTCCTTTAGGAGGCTTTGTGGATATGTTAGATAGTAAAAAACATAAGCTAAATAAGGATAATCAGCATCAAGCATTTGATAAACAAAGTGTTTATAGACGGTCTTTAATTGTTTTGGCAGGGCCGTTGTTTAATATTTTATTGGCGATTTTAATCTATACCATTATTGCTTTTATTGGCTTTAATGACTTAAGACCTACTATTGGTAGTATTGTTGCTAATTCGCCAGCACAAAGAGCGGGTCTTGAAATAGGACAAACTTTTAGTAGTATCAACAATACACCTATTTTGGGGGCAAAAATGGTGTTAAGCACTTTTTTATCTAATCAAACCGAATTTAATATTATTACTATTGATAGCGACCAACAAACTAAGCAGCACCGACTAATTTTAAATGATAATTGGTTGGATGAGACAGATACTGGTATTGATGACCGTCTTGGTTTTAAATTTGCCTATCCTAAATTACCGGCCATTATTGCTAAGGTTAATGATGGCAGTGCTGCTGCTAAGGCACAAATAGAGGTAGGTGATGAGATTATTGGTATTGACGGTAATGAAATTAGTAATTGGCCAGAATTATTGCAAAAAATTAAGGCTATTAGAACTAGTGAGCCCATTGTGTTGAGAATAAAACGTGATGAATATACTTTGATTACCAATATTGAACCTCAAATTATCAATAATGAGGCTAAATTTGGTATCCAAGCAAAAGTTAGTAATAATTTTTCAAAGGATTATCAGGTATTTGTGCATTATCCTTTGCATCAAGCGCTTTATTATGGGATTAATAGAAGTTATGAATTAATGCTGCTAAATTTTAAAATGATAGTGCGTATTATTAGTGGTAATGCCTCAGTTAAGCATTTGAGTGGTCCTATTACTATTGCCAATTATGCTGGACAAAGTTTAACTATAAGCCTGCCTGCTTTTTTAAATTTTTTGGCTCTTTTGAGTTTAGCAATTGCTTTTTTTAATTTGCTGCCAATACCAATGTTAGATGGCGGGCATTTATTTTTATATTTTGTAGAAATTGTTAAAAGAGGTCCGCTTAGTATGAAGCTCCAACAATTTTTCTCATACATAGGCGCATTACTGCTTGCTTTATTGATAGCGGTTGCGGTTTATAACGATTTTATTAGGCTTGTCGGTTGATTATGTTTAAAAGATTTTTTGCTGTTTTGTTATTTATAATTTTATCAGGTTTTGTTTATGCACAAGTAATTAAATCTATTGAAATTACCGGCTTAGATGCCGTAACTCGTGGCACTGTTTTGAGTTATTTACCAATTGAGGTGGATGATGTTATTCAACCCAACACTTCTAATAATATCATCTCTGCTTTATATAAGAGTGATTTGTTTAGTGATATATCAGTCAATATTGATAATGGGATAATTAAAATTCAAGTTAGAGAAAAACCCCATATTTATAATATTAATATTAGCGGTTATTCTGGTAAAGTTATTGAAGAGGAGTCGTTGAATGTGATATTAACAAGTGTGCGCTTAACCAGAGGTGAGATATTTAGTCAGCAAACGCTTAATAAATTAGTAAGTGAATTAAAAAAAAGTTATATAGAAAGCGGATATTATCTTGCTAATATCAAAGTTGATACTAGCGTTGATAATAACAATCGTGTCAATATTAACATTGAAATTGATGAAGGTGATATTGTACGTATTCGTTCCATGCAAATTGTTGGTAATAAAGATTATGAAGAAGATGATTTATTAGATGAATTTGAAATTGGCGAACCTGATTTTTTTCTAATTAATTATTTTACTAAAAAAGACCATTATTCCAAAGCAAAGCTAAATTTAGGCTTGAAAAAAATAACTACGTTTTATAAAGATTCTGGTTATATTGATTTTAATATTAATAAAGTCTTAACACCTCTATCTGCAGATAAAAAATTTGTTGATATTAAGATTGAGATTTTTGAAGGTCAACCTTATCGCTTTGGTAAAGTCCGATTCTTAGGTGACTTTTTAGGTGAGGACACAACCGATATTAAGGATAGTATCACTTTTAAATCTGGACAAATTTACAGCCAAAAAGCCTTAGTGGAAAGCGCGCAAAATATTGCTGATAAATACACTAAACAAGGGTATGCTTTTGTTGATATAACTCCTATTATTGAGGAAAATCCTGCTAGCAAAACTGTTGATATTGGTATTCCGTTGCGCTTATCGCATCGGGTTTATGTCAATCGTATTCTCATTCGTGGTAATTTTATTACTCAGGATGAAGTTGTTCGCCGTGAGTTAGTCCAAACCGAAGGCAGTGTTTATTCGAGCGAGGCGGTGCAAAAATCATTGACTAATTTGCGACGTTTAGGCTACTTTTCTAAAGTGGATATACAAATAGAAAGGTTAGTAAATAAAGATAAGGTTAATTTAATTTTTAGTGTTGAAGAAGTGAAAACAGGTAATTTTACCATTGGCCTTTCTTATAGCGATAGTCTTGGACTATCTTATAATTTAGGTATTCAAGAGAGAAATTTTCTTGGCACTGGTAATACTTTAAACGTTCATTTAATTCAAGGTAATGCTGTAGAAGATTACGGTTTTAATTTTGTTAATCCACACTTTAATAATCAGGGGCATAGCATTAATTATGGTATTAGATATAGAGAGGTAGATGCAGATGAATTAGATATTTCTGACTATAGCATTAATACCACCAGCGTCCATTTTGGCTATGGACTACCTGTTAGTGAAGACAGTAATGTTAATGCTACTGTTTATTTTGCAGACCACGATTTAATTTGCACTGCTAGTTTTACTATATTAGAACAACCATTATTGGAAGACCAATGCGGAGATAGTAGTGAATATCGTATTAGTTTGTCGTGGATACAAAATACCCTAAATCGCTTCCGTTTTCCAAGTGATGGTTCTAATATTACTGTTTCTGGCGATTTTGCTATTGGCGATTTTCAATATATTAAGGCTGACATAAAATACGATTATTATCAGCAACTTAGTAAAGATTTAGTGTTAAAATTAACTAATAAGTTTGGTATTGGTAAAGGTATTAATGATAAAGATTTACCATTTTTTAGACGTTATTTTGCTGGTGGTGAAAATTTGGTGCGTGGCTATTCTTTTAATACACTTGGAGAAATTTATAGTGATGGTAACGCTAAAGGTGGCGAGGTACTGACTTTAGCTCGGGCAGCAGTAATTACCAAAGTGCCGTTTATTAGAGATAGCTCTGCTATGCGTATTAGTGGTTTTTTTGATATTGGCAATATTTATGACAGTTTATCTGATTTTGAAGTTGGCGATTTGCGCGCATCAGTTGGCATTGGTTTTGAGTGGGTTACTTTATTAGGCCCTATTAGTCTGTCTTATGCTATACCTGTTAATGATAAAAGTGGCGACAGTATTGATAATTTTACTTTTTCTTTAGGGAAAACATTCTAAAACAAGGAGTTTTTATGAAAAAAACAATTTATATATTAACTATTTTATTTTCCATTGCTAGCGTTTATGCTTGGGGTAGCAAGGTTGGATATGTCAATGTGGATAAAGTTTTGCGTAGTTTGCCTAGTGTTGAGAAGGCTAGAAAGCAGCTTAGGGAGGAGTTTGCGTCTAAGGAGGAAGAAATTGTCAAACACTCCAAAGATTTTGAAAAACGTTTAAAAGAATTTCAAAAAAATAAAGCTACTATGCTAAAAAGTGATGCGGATAAAGAGTTTCAAGCTTTGCTTCAATTAGAACAACAATTGAAGCAAAAAACAGAAGCGTTTAACACCGAGTTAACCGCCAGAAATGAAGTAGTGTTACAGAAACTTCAAACCCAAATCAATGATACCGTTAAAAAAATTGCCGCTAAGGAAGAATTTGATTTGATATTACACGATAGAATTGCTTATGTTAATGATAATAGTGATATAACTAATAAAGTTATTAAAGCAATAAAAAATTGAAAAATAATATCACCAAAAGTTTTACCTTAGGTGAATTAGCAAAATCGCTTGGTCTTAAATTAAGTGGTGATGCTGATGTTAGTATTAGCGCTATCTCAAGTCTGAAATTGGCTAGCGCTGACCATATTAGTTATATTAGTGACAAACAATACTTAGAAGAGTTAAGAACAACTAAGGCGGCTGCTGTTATTTTATCGCCGAGTTTTAGTGATTATTGCACAAAAAATAAACTTATCAGTAATAATCCTGCCTTAGATGCTGCTTTGTGTTCACAAATTTTTGCTGTTAAGACAATAGGTTTTATCCATCCTAGCGCTCAGATTAGCAGCACTGCTAAAATTGATAAAAGTGCTTATGTAGGAGCTTTTACTGTAATTGAATCAGAGGTGAAAGTTGGAGCTAATACTCATATTAACAGCCATTGCTATATTGGTAAAAATTGCATTTTGGGACGTGATAATTTTGTTGATGCTAATGTTATTATTGGTAGTGAGGGATTTGGTAATGTACTTGACAGTAATAAGCATTGGCAACATATTAGTCATTTTGGGGCTGTAGAAGTGGGTAATAATGTCTATATTGGCGCCAGTAGCACTATTGATAGAGGACGTTTTGGCAATACTATTATTGGTGATGGGGCACGTTTGGATAACCTCATTCATATTGCTCATAATGTTTGTATTGGCAGACACACTGCTATTGCCGCTGGAACTAAAATTGCTGGTAGCACTACTGTTGGTAAGCATTGTTCAATTGGTGGTATGGTTGGTATTGAAAACCACTTAAATATTGCTGATAATATCGTTATCTATTCAGGTTCTATTGTGCGTCAGCATATTCAATATGCGGGCCAATATAGTGGTAGTATGCCTGTTATGAAGCATAAAACTTGGCTTAAAGTGCAAACTATTATTAAAAAGCTTGATAAAATACGCGTTTTATTTAGAAAATTAACATCAACTAAAAAATGATGAATATTGACGAGGTTAAAAATTACCTCCCTCATCGTTACCCATTCTTGCTAATTGATAAGGTGTTAGATATCCAAAAAGGCAGAAGCCTAACCGCTGTTAAGAATGTATCAGTTAATGAACCACAGTTTATTGGTCATTTCCCCGTCCAGCCTATTATGCCCGGTGTGCTTATTATTGAGGCTTTGGCACAAGCGACTGGTATTTTGGCTTTTAAATCTGAAGTTGGTCGTCCGGTAGAAGGGCAAATTTATATGCTAGTTGGTGTGGATAAAGTACGTTTTAAACAAATGGTAAGACCAGGAGACCAATTAGTTTTAAAAGTAGTGGTAGATACTATTAAACGCGGTATTTGGCGTTTTGATTGTCAAGCTTTGGTAGAAGATAAGTTGGTTACAAGCGCAACACTAATGTGTACCCAAAAAGCTCATGATTAGTAAATATGCTAGCGTGCATAAAGGTGCTAATGTTCACCCAGATGCACAAATTGCAGATTTTGCCCGCATTGGTGACCAAGTAGAAATTGGCGCTGGCAGTGTGGTTGAGTCGCACGCGGTTGTTAACGGACCAACTATTATTGGTATAAATAATCGTATTTCTTCTTTTGCTTCTGTTGGTGGAGATCCGCAAGATATAACCTATAAACAAAGTCAGAAAAGTCGTCTTGTTATTGGCGACGGTAACCTTATTCGCGAGTTTTGCACTATTAATCGTGGCACTGAGAAAGAACCACAAGCACTTACTAAAATCGGTTCTAATAATATGTTAATGGCATACGTCCATATTGCCCATGATTGTCAGTTAGGAGATTATATTATTATGGCAAATAATAGTTCGCTTGCAGGCCATGTTCATATTGAGGATTATGCTTTTTTAGGCGGTTTTACTTTGGTTAAGCAGTTTTGCACTATTGGTCAAAGCGTCTATACTGGCATGGGTTGTCATATTAATAAAGATATTCCTCCATATTTAGTTGTTTCGGGCATGCCGACTAAGGTGCGCAGTGTTAATGTTACCGGTTTAAAACGACGCAAATTTAGTGGGCGTACTGTTAGCGCTATTAAAAATGCTTTTAAGGTTGTTTATCGTGATAATGAGGGTCAAGTGATTGACAATACATTGACCAAATTAAAAAAATTAGAGAAAAATTGCTCTGAAGTAATTAATTTTATTAACTTCATTCGCACTTCAAAAACCGGCATTATGCGCGGTGATGCTTTAGACTAAAATTACTTGTATCTGACAAACCTAAAAATGCAAAAATCTTCTTTTGTTAAGTCTGGTTTTGTTATTAGTTTTATGACCTTTGTTTCCAGAGTATTTGGTCTTATAAGAGATGTGGTAATTGCTAAGTATTTTGGCGCATCAACAGGGTCGGATGCGTTTTTTGTGGCGTTTAGAATCCCTAATTTTTTAAGAAGGTTATTTGCAGAAGGAGCCTTTTCTCAAGCGTTTGTGCCAATTTTATCACATAGTCGCATTAATGATAATGCCCACCAAACTCAAATTTTAATTAATCATATTGGCGCTTATTTACTTAAAGTTTTATTTATTACTACCGTAGTTGCTATTATTATTGCTCCACTTATTATTTTAATATTTGCTTTTGGCTTTTATACAGATAGCGTAAAATTTAATTTAGCTAGTGATATGTTGCGTATTACTTTTCCTTACTTGTTATTTATCTCGCTGACGGCTTTTTTTGGCGCGATTTTAAATGTGCATAATCGTTTTGGTGTAGTGGCATTTACGCCGGTTTTACTAAATATCAGCCTTATTTTAAGTGCTTTGTATTTAGGTGATTATCTTGAAATGCCAATTATGGCGTTACCAATTGGTGTTTTTTTAGGTGGTATTGCCCAATTTTTGTGGCAAATTCCTTTTTTAAAAAAAATAGATGCTCTACCCGATATTAGGTTTGTACTAAGAAAAAACAAACATCATCCGGCAATTGCTAAATTAAAGCGCAAAATGTTACCTGCAATGTTTGGAGTTTCTATTGCCCAGATTAATTTGTTAATTGATACACTAATTGCTTCATTTTTAATAACAGGTAGTATTTCTTGGCTATATTACGCTGACCGCTTGTTAGAATTGCCTTTGGCGTTAATTGGTATTTCTCTTGCTACTTTGTCTTTGACTAAATTATCTGCTCATATCGCTAGCAGTGATACTCAATCTTTTAAAAATACTATTGATAAGGCATTATCCTTAGCAATCATCTTAGGTTTGCCTGCCAGCACTAGCTTAATTATTTTGGCACAACCACTGATAATAACTTTATTTCAGTATGATAGTTTTACTGTGTTGGACGGTATTAATAGCGCTTATGCGTTGATGGCGTATGCCGCTGGTCTATTGATGTTAATTTTTGTTAAAATTCTTGCCCCTGCTTTTTATGCCCTAGGCAATATCAAAACTCCAGTTAAGATTGGCGTGGTTGCGATGTTGGTAAATATTGTTTTTAACTTAATTTTGGTTTGGTTTTTAGCTCATATTGGTTTAGCACTGGCAACTAGTATTTCTGCCAGTGTGCAAGCGTTTTTGCTATTTTTTATTTTAAAAAAACAAGGGCATTACCAAATAAGCAAAGGTTTAAAACGTTTGAGTATACAGGTTTTAATAGCTACATTAGCAATGGCAATTTATTTGGTTTTTATCAATAGTTTTTTGGGCAGTTATATTAATTTAGATTTATTAATTAGAATTTTTTATCTTAGTGTAAGCATCATTCCTGCGATAATAATGTATTTTTTAATTTTGCTTATTTTTAATAAATATTATGAAAACAGTACATTGTATAAAACTTAAAAAGCAATTAGAAGCGCTGGATAGAGCGCCAATGCCGGGTGAATTAGGGCAGCGGATTTTAGGTGCGGTGTCTAAGGAGGCTTGGGGCTTGTGGCTTAATCATCAAACTATGCTTATTAACGAAAATAATCTAAATATGATGGATGATAAAGCACAGCAGTACTTAAAAGAACAATTAGAGAAGTTTTTCTTTTCTGAGGAGGGTGCAGATAAAATTGCTGGTTGGAAAGCGCCAAAGTGAATGATTTAATTATTATATCTGGAGCATCTGGTGTTGGCAAAAGTTCTTTGGTAAAGACCTTATTAAAAGAGATGTCAGAAATCCTACATTCGGTATCTCATACAACACGCAACAAACGCAAAGGTGAAATAGATGGTGTTGATTATCATTTTTGTAGTGAGCAAAAGTTTAAAATGGCGATCAAAAATAACGAGTTTGTTGAACACGCTTATATATTTGATTGTTATTATGGCACTAATAAAAATAGTTTAAATGCGCAATTAAAAACAGCAGATGTTATTGTTGAAATTGACTGGCAGGGAGCAAAACAAATTAAGGCGCTATTTGCTAATGCTCTTAGCATTGCTGTTGTTCCTCCTAGTATTGCCACTTTGGAACAAAGGCTCATCGCTAGAGGTGATGAACAGCTAAGCGTTAAAAAACGTATGCAATTTGCAAGAGATGAGATTGGTCATTACGACCAGTATGACTATATTATTGTGAATAAAGATTTTGATACCGCGTTAGCGCAATTAAAATGTGTTATCATTAGCTATAAAATGCGTTTGGATGCTAAAAAACAAACTATTAAAACTATATTAAATTATGACAACTAGACATCAGCAATTAGCCCAAATTAATGCTGGCTTAATTGCTCGCCATTATCCACCAATTTTAAGTGAACAAGAAGAGCACGAGTTAGCAGTTGCGCTTTATGAGGACCACGATGTGTTAGCTGCGGAAAAATTAGTGTTATCACATATGCGTTTTGTTGCTTTTATTGCTTATGGATATAAGGGGTATGGGCTTGAGCAGAGGGATTTAGTTCAAGAAGGAGCTATCGGGTTATTAAAAGCGGTCAAAAGGTTTAATCCTTATAAAAATGTTCGTTTGGCTTCGTTTGCGGTGTATTGGATTCGCGCTGAAATTCATGAATTTATCCTTAAGAATTGGAAAATTGTTAAAATTGCCACTACCAAAGCTCAACGCAAGCTATTTTTTAAGTTAAAAAATGCTAAAAAACAAATTTATCATTCTTTAACCAATAAAGAAGCTCAACAAATTGCTAAAAACCTAAATGTGCCGGTTGCTGATGTGTTAGAAATGGAGTCACGGCTGCAATTTAATGATGTTGGTTTCAATGTTGCTCATAAAGAAGATGAAGACTATGCTCCAGAGGACTATTTGGCGGATAATTCTCAAAATCCAGAAATTATTACTATTGAACATGATCAAGAAACTCATCAACAACAAAAATTATATCAATCACTTAAAAAGTTAGATGATAGAAGTTTAGACATTTTACAGTCTAGGTACTTGAAAGAAGAAAAACAGACCCTACATACATTAGCAGATAAATATGGCGTCTCTGCTGAACGTATTCGCCAGTTAGAAAATCAGGCAATGAAGCAATTAAAGGAGACTTTAGATGGTTCGTTGGGGTATTAGTTTAATATAAACAATAGGAGATAAATATGACTGTTCGCCCTTTGTATGATCGTTTGTTAGTGCGTCGCACCGAGGAACAGAAGACTACTGATAGTGGTATTATCATTCCCGATTCTGCTGCGGAAAAACCAGTTCAAGGTGAAGTGGTTGCCATTGGTAGCGGCAAAAAAACCGATAATGGTAAGACCATTGCCCTAGATGTGGCTGTTGGTGATAATATTTTATTTGAGAAATTTGCTGGTAATGAAGTCAATGTTAATGGTGAACAATTACTTGTGATGCGTGAAAGCGATGTGATTGCCATTATAGAATAATTATCAGTTTTTAACTATAAATTACAAGGAGAAAATTATGTCTGCTAAAGAGATTAAATTCAGCACTCAAGCTCGCGATTCTATGGTGAATGGAGTTGATGTGTTAGCCGATGCTGTTAAAGTTACTTTGGGACCCAAAGGTCGTAATGTAATAGTAGAGAAATCATTTGGTGCGCCAATGATTACCAAAGATGGCGTTGCGGTTGCGCGTGAGATTGAACTAGAAGATAAGTTTGAAAATATGGGAGCGCAAATGTTAAAAGAGGTTGCTTCTAAAACTAATGATGTTGCTGGCGACGGCACTACCACTGCAACGGTGCTTGCTCAGGCTATTATCAAAAATGGCATTAAATCAATTGCTGCTGGTATGAATCCAATGGATTTAAAACGCGGTATTGATAAGGCTACTGGTGTAATTGTTGAGAAATTACAAGATTTATCACAAGAGTGTTCAACCAGCAAAGATATTGCTCAGGTTGGCACTATTTCAGCTAATTCTGATACTGCTATTGGTGATATTATTGCCGCTGCTATGGACAAAGTTGGCAAAGATGGTGTGATTACTGTTGATGAGGGTTCAGGTTTTGCTGATGAGTTGGATGTGGTAGAAGGTATGGAGTTTGATAGAGGTTATATTTCACCTTATTTTGTTACCAATAATGAATCAATGAGCGCAGAATTGGAATCACCTTACATATTATTACACGATGCTAAAATTACTAGCATTCGCGATTTACTGCCAATTTTAGAGGTAATAAATAAAGAAGGTAAACCTTTGTTTATTATTGCTGAGGATATTGAGGGCGAGGCGTTAGCAACTTTAGTGGTAAATAGTATGCGCGGTATGCTTAAAGTTTGCGCGGTTAAAGCGCCTGGTTTTGGCGATAGGAGAAAAGCTATTTTAGAAGATATTGCTGTTTTAACTGGTGGTACGGTTATATCTGAGGAAGTTGGTTTGAGTTTGGAAAAAGCTACTATTGAGCACTTAGGCAATGCCAAACGTGTGCAAGTAGGTAAAGAAAATTCAACCATAGTTGATGGCAGTGGCACCAAAGCTGATATTAATGATAGAATTGATGCTATTAATGCTCAAATTAAAACTACTACTTCTGATTATGACAAGGAAAAATTACAAGAACGTTTAGCAAAACTCTCAGGTGGTGTTGCCATTATTAAAGTCGGCGCTGCTACCGAAGTCGCTATGAAGGAGAAAAAAGACCGTGTTGATGATGCACTACATGCCACCCGTGCTGCAGTTGAAGAAGGAGTGGTTTCAGGTGGCGGCGTCGCTTTTGTCAATACTATTTCTGTCCTAGATAAATTAAAAGGCGATAATCATGACCAAAATATGGGTATTGATATTATGCGTCAAGCCATCGAATCTCCACTGCGTCAAATTGTTGAGAATGGTGGTGGTGAATCATCGGTTATTGTTGATGTGATTAAGAATAATCGCGATGTTAATTATGGTTATAATGCTAGTAGTGGTAAGTATGGCGATATGATTAAAATGGGCATTTTAGACCCAACCAAAGTAACTCGTTATGCTCTGCAAAATGCTGCAAGTATTGCAGGCTTGATGTTAACAACAGAAGCGATGGTTGCTGATATCCCTCAAGAAACGCCCGCTAGTCCTGATGTAGGTGGAGGTGGTGGTATGGGTGGTATGATGTAGACCACTTACTAAGTATTTAAAAACCCGCTAACAAAGCGGGTTTTTATTTATCTGGGCTTTAATGAATTTAATTGCTGCAAGTAGGCTAGCTAAACTAATATTAGCGGTTGCAGCTAAATTTAGGGCGGTGCCATGGTCAACTGATACACGTAAAAATGGTAAGCCAAGGGTTATGTTGATACTATTCTCAAAGTCTAATGCTTTGAGTGCCGGCAAGCCTTGGTCGTGATACATTGCCAAAATAGCATCGTATTTTTGCAAATTATTAGCAGTAAAAGCGGTATCAGCTGAGATAGCGCCTATTAAATTTAATCCTCGTTGTTTTAATTGTTGGATAACGGGGTTTATAATGGTGATTTCTTCACTACCTAAATAACCATTTTCACCAGCATGAGGATTGAGTCCACAAATGGCAATTTTAGGATTATTAATGTTAAAATAAGCATTTAAGCTGCTATGCAGAATTTTAATCACTTGAATTAGTTTGTAGCGACTTATGTATTTGGGTACTTCTTTAAGTGATAGATGCGTGCTGACTAGGGCAAGTTTTAATTTATTATTTGCAAGCAGCATTACTGTTTTTTTATGTGTTTTTACACCTAAATACTCAGTGTGCCCGCTAAATTTAACTCCGGCTTGATTAATAATGCCTTTGTGAACTGGCGCGGTTAGCAGCACTTGTGCTTTATTATTTAGGCAATGACTAATGGCGCTATCTAGCATTTTTAGCACAAATGGCACATTGGCAGCATCAAGTTTACCAGCAGTGACCGTTTTGGCAGCAGTTATTGGATAAACATTAATTTGACCTCTTTTTTGCGCAGGTTTGTTTTCTAAAATTATTAAATTTATACCTAACTCAGTAGCCCGTTTTTTCAAAATATCAGGGTCAGCAAAGGTAACTAAGTCTGGGTTAGGGTAGAGCTTGGCATTTAAGATAGCTAAGTCAGGTCCGATACCAGCGGGTTCGCCGATAGTAAATGCGATAGTCATTTGTTAATGGTTTGTAAGGATATCTGTTTAGCTAATTTAATAAAATCTTGTAGGTATTTTATTTTAACATCACTACTGCGAATGGCAAGATAAAGCTTGCGCCACATTCCTGATTTTCCTAGTGGCTTAGCGGTAATGCCATTGGTTTGAGTGTTAGTGAATGCCCATTCTGGCATTGTAGCAATGCCTTGGTTATTTTGTACTAATTGTAGCATCATCATTGGCAGTTCTACTTGACGAATATATTTTGGTCTCAGTTGCTGAGGATTTAAAAAATAGTTAAAAACATCCAACCTATTGGTAGATACTGGATAGGTTAACAATGTTTGTGTGGCAATGTCTGTTGGTGTTAAATATGATTTGTGGCTAAGATGATTTTGTTTAGCAACTAACATTAATACTTGATAGTCAAACAAGTGATAATACTCATAATTTGAGTCATCAATAGGGTCGGAACTAACCACCATATCTACTTTATAGTGTTTAAGAGCTTTAAATGGTTCAAAACTAAATGCCATAGACAAGTCATAATTTATTTGTGGATGAGTTTGACTAAAAGATTTTAGTGTTGGCATTAACCAGTCAAAACAAGCATGACATTCAATAGCGATGTTAAGGCGACTAAATTGACTAGATATAAAACGTTTTTCAAAACCTTCTATTTTACCAAGCATCTCAGTTGCTAGATTGCCTAAAGCCTTGCCCACTGGGGTTAGTGCTATTGGTTCTGAGTGACGCACAAAAATTTTTTGTCCTAACAAATCCTCTAATTTTTTAATTCTATGTGACAAGGCGCTTTGGGAAATAAATAAAGCATTAGCCGCTAAGGAAACATTGCCTTGTGTTAATAAGGCTTGAATGAGTTTGAGTTGTGATATTTGTAGCATAATTAGTTATAAATTTTTTGCATAAATAATATTAAATTTATGATAAAAAATAATAATTATACTACTTATAATACTAATTTTTTAAATTTTTAACTTAAATTATGAGAAAAATTATTATTGGTTCAGCATTGTTGGGTGTGATAAATAGTTATGCAGTCTTAGGTCCTATACCTATTACACTTGAAACTGAATACCGCACTGATAATCCTGTTATCGGTTCAATAGCTTCTACTATTAGGCTTAATAGTGATGATATTGCCAGAAGTGGGGCTAGGACTTTTTTAGAATTATTACAAACTATTCCAGAGGTTAATGTATTTAATCCGCCTGGTAATGTGCCTTCGGTATTTATTCGAGGCGCCCAGTCACATAATACTCTTTTATTAGTTGATGGCGTGCGCGTTATGGATAATTCAACTCCTGAAGGCGCGCCTAATTTAAGTGTTATTCCTTTGGAACAAATTGATAGTATTGAGATTGTTAAAGGCGCTTATTCTTCACTTTATGGTTCTAATGCTATTGGCGGGGTAATTCAAGTATTTACTAAAAAAGATACTACTGGCGGTAATTTAAAATTTAGCTATGGCACACATGATACTAAACAAGGGCAAATATCATACGGTTTTAAGGAAGATAAATTTAGTTTGCGTTTAAGTGCTAGTGATTATAGCACCGATGGCATATCTGTGCATCAAAATGACTTAAGTGGTGATAAAGATGGTAATGAGAGGCAATCACAAAGTATTTATGCAAATTATAGGTTTAGTGATGAAGTAGATATTAGCTTTAATTTATTAGCAAATGACACCGAAATAGAATACGATAATAGTTTTGGTGAGCCCACTTCCATTGGGCATGATCTGCTGTTGAAAACCGATTTTGAACAAAGAAGTATCAATATTAACTATCAGCCTACCACTAATTGGCAAACAAAACTTCTATTATCTAAAAATTCGCAAAAAAGAGAAACATTCAGTGCAATTAACATTGATTCTGAAGAATATACTTGGTTAAGTGATATTTACCTAAATAATTCGCTACTCACAATTGGTTATGCTTATTTTAAGGATAGTATTGAAGATAGTGATATTGTTAATGAAGATATTTTTGCGCAATATCAGATAAAATTAAACGCTAACAATGATATTCTGCTTGGGTTTAGGCATATTGACCATGACCGATTTGGTAATTACAATACCTATAATTTGGGTTGGGGGTTACAACTCAGCGATAAATTAAAATTTACTGCCTCTTATGCTACTGCATTTAAAGCCCCAGTATTTGACCAGATATTTGACCAGATATTTGATACTGGTTCTTCTATTTTTCGTATAATAGGTAACCCTAACCTAAAACCGGAAACTTCTAAAAATATTGAAATTGGCTTAGATTATAGGACTCAATTAGCTGATTTTTTTATCAATATTTATAATAATAAAATTACAGATGATATTGATTTTATCAATGTTCCAAGCCCTACTAATTATATAAATAGTAATGACGATTTAATTAGTAAAGGTATTGAGTTAAAGGTTAGTTTTCGTCCCTTAGCGGGCTACAATATTACTTTTAGTCACAACTATAATAGCGCTGAGTTTGAAAATAGTAATACTCAAGAACTAAGGCGACCAAAAAACACTACTAATTTAATTGTTAATAAACAATATAAAAAGTTTGATTATCATTTACAAGTCATTAAAAAATCATCAAGCCTAGATGTTGGTAATACTAGGCTAGGTGGCTATAGCCTAGTAAATGCCGCCACTAAGTATAATTATAATGATGATATAGCTATTAATTTTAGTATTAACAATTTATTCAAGAAAAATTACACTATTGCCAGTGGCTATAACCAACCCGGCAGAGTTATTAATTTAGGGGTAAATTATCAGTTCTAAATGGGTTTTTATGACTGTGAAGAGTTAAGGTTTATGAGGATTAAATAGTTAACGACTTTTGATTTGTGGTTTAAAAAATCTGGGTATAATGTAGTAAATTGTTTTTACTTTAGTTGTTATGCTCAAAAAAATTATCTTACTATCAACTTTCTTATTTTTACAAACCGCTTATGGCGCTAATAATGGTTTTAAGATTGTTGAAGTTAAAGATAATATTTTTGCAAAAAGATTACTACTAGGCGGTTCAGTAGTGCCTATTACTGAGGTTAATTTTAGCGCGCAATTATCAGGTGATATTATCTCTTTTATAGGTCAAGAAGGAGATTATTATACTAAGGGGCAAACTATTGTTGCTTTGGAACAAGACTTCATTTTAGCTCAGGAAGAAGCAGCAAAGGCAGAAATTGAAGCACTACAAGAAGCGCTGAAAAATGCAAGTGTGCAATATAATAAATCACTTATATCTCCCTATGCCGATTCAAATAATATGTTTGGTGGCGCGCCGTGGATGTTTAATATGTTTACAAGCCCTATGCGCAATTTTGTTGACCGCGGTGATTATGATTTTGAAAAATATGCCATTCGCTCCAATTATTATTCTGAACTTGCCCAAACCAATAAACGTTTAAAAAAAGCTAGATCTAAATTAAAAGAGATAGAATCAAAACTAAAAGATACCAAAGTTGTTGCTCCATTTGATGGTGTTCTAATAAGGAAAATGGTAGATTTAGGTGATAGCGTACAACGTGGAGATTTACTGTTATCCTTTGCCAATACCGAGCAATTACAAGTAGAAGTTGATGTTCCTGCGCGCCTATTACACAGCATAAAAAAAAACAAGCAATATCGTATTCGCTTAGACATTTCTAACTTAGTTGTGCTGGCAAAATTAGTCCAAATCTATCCCATTGCCAGCATTGATACCCACACTGTTAAAGTAAAATTTGATTTACCCCAAGGTGTGCCTACAATTGCTGGCTCTTATGCCGAGTTAGAATTATTTGATATTATCTCTAGTAAAAGGACTTTGATTATTCCAGAAAGCGCCTTAATTTGGCGTAGTAGTATTCCTAGTGTTTTTGTGCTTAATAAAGACAGTAAAACTGAACTCAGATTTGTTCGTATTGGTGATAAAGTTGATACCGATAACATTAGTATTTTGTCGGGATTGACTATTGGAGAAAAAGTAGTTGTTAGCCCAAGCGCGCTAATGACTTCTGGGATGAGCTTATAAATGGCGAGGCAATCAAAATCGCCTACTATTACACCCGAGTTAGGACTAGCAGGTAGGCTTTCTAAAAGCTTCATTATATCACCGCTATCTTCTATTTTATTTATTGTAATGCTTGGTGCTGGCATTTTGGGTTTAATTGCAACTCCTAGACAAGAAGACCCGCAAATTTCAGTGCCTTTGATTGATATTTTTATCCAATATCCTGGGGCCACTTCTAAAGAGGTTTCCAATATTATTGTGCGCCCCTTAGAACGGCTTATGTCTAATTTACTAGGTGTTAAGCACATTTATTCTGTTAGTGATAGAGGCAAGTCTGTTGTTACTATTGAATTTGATGTTGGTGAAGAAATGCGCGATGCTATTATACGTGTGCGCGATAAATTGCTTTCTAATTTAGACTTTATGCCGCCTGGGGTAAAAATGCCTATTATTAAGCCCAAAGAAATTGACGATGTGCCTATTGTCAATGTTACTCTTTGGTCGCATAGTGTTGATGATGGGCAATTGCGCGCTTTGGGTTTAGAGGTTTTGCAGCGCTTAGAGCATATAGAAAATACTAATAATGGTTTTGTAGTCGGTGGTCGCAAGCAAGTTTTTCATATTGATATTAATCCTTCTCAGTTGTTTAGTTATCAAGTCTCTTTGCAGCAAATCACAAAAGTTGTTGAGCAATCAAATACCAAAGGTAGGACTGGTTTTATTGATGTTGATGGCTACGAAATGGTGATTTATTCAGGTGATTTCTTTCAAAAAACAGCCGATATTGAAAACTTAGTGGTCAGTACCAAGGGCGGGCGACCAGTTTATGTGCGTGATGTTGCCAAAGTTTATTATGCGCCTGAAGATGCTCGCCAAATTGTTACTCATTATGTTGGCGTTGCAAGCGTTGGCGCTGATGATTTAAAAAAGCCAAAAGTAGCAAATGGCGCAGCTGCGGTTACTATTGCTATTGCCAAAAAATATGGTTCTAATGGTATTAAGGTTGCAAGCGATGTTATTGCTGTAGTTGATAAATTAAAAGGAACGCTTATTCCTAGTGATGTCAATGTTAGTATTACCCGTAATTATGGCGAGTCTGCAAAGGCAAAGGTTGATGAACTGATTTTAAAGCTTTTTATCGCAACAGGCGCTGTTAGTTTACTGATTTGGTTAGCATTGGGCTGGCGCGCGGCTGTGGTGGTTACTTTGATTATTCCAGTGGTATTATTGATGACGATCTTTATTGCTTGGTTAATGGGATTTACTATTGATAGAGTAAGTTTGTTTGCTCTTATTTTTTCTATTGGTATTTTAGTAGATGATGCAATTGTTGTTGTAGAAAATGTTTATAGGCGTTGGTTAATTGAGCAGAAAGTTAGCATTAAAACTGCCATTGACGCAGTGCGAGAAGTAGGCAACCCCACTATTTTGGCAACACTAACGGTAATAGCGGCTTTAATGCCAATGGCAGCAGTTAGAGGAATGATGGGTCCTTATATGGAACCTATTCCTATTTTAGGTTCAGTGGCGATGTTATTTTCTTTGTTTGCTGCTTTTGTATTTACGCCTTATTTTATAATGAAGCTAGTCCCACCTATTAAAGTGCTTAATAATATGGAGCATACAGAGCAAAAAACTATTAATTTTTTGCACCAATTTTATCATCGTATCATTGGCAGATTAATTCATAATATTCGTTTAGGTTGGTTATTTTTAGCGGTTTTGGTAGTAACATTTTTTTTAGCGATTTCTATGTTTATCTCTACTGCTGTTGTAGTAAAAATGTTGCCTTTGGATAATAAAAATTTATTTGGCATTGTGTTGGATATGCCTGATGGTACTTCGTTGGTTAGAACCAATAGTGTGCTTAATCAAATGGCAGAAGTCTTGCGCCATATTCCCGAGGTAGTGGCGGTGCAAACTTATGCCGGTACTTCTCAACCTTTTGATTTTAATGGTTTGGTGCGTCATTATTATTTGCGTCAAGAATCATCTTTAGGCGAACTGCAGTTACAATTATTAGATAAAAATCAGCGTAGCAGACCAAGTCATAAAATTGCTTTAGAAGCGCGGTCTTTAATTTTAGATATTGCTGACCAAGCTGCTGCTAATATTGCTATTGTAGAGATGCCGCCTGGACCACCGGTATTGCGACCAGTAGTAGCTGAAGTTTATGCCCCAGATGATTTCAGTCGCCAGAAATTAGCCATTGATCTTACTACTATTTTTAAACAAACTGGAGTTATGGCGGATGTGGATAATTATATGCGTGACAAACATCCTATTTGGTATTTTGATGTAGATACCGAAAAAGCAAGCCGTCTTGGCATCAGCGTTCATACTATTAAAGAAACACTAGCAATGGCGATGGGTAATTTTAATGTAAGCACAGTGCGTCTTAGGAATGCCCTAGAGCCTACATTTATTTTCATACAAGCTCCGCTTGCAAAACGTTCACAATTAAATTACCTAAAACAATTACCCGTCCCCACTCGTGGTGGTAAGTTAGTGCCTATTGTTAATTTAGGAGAGTTTGTTTTGCAACAACAAGACCCGCTAATTTTTCACAAAGATTTAGTTCCAGTAGAGTATGTAGTAGGCGAACCAATTGGTCGTTTGAGCGCGCCAATTTATGCTATGGGCGAAGTAGATGAGCTGTTAAATGATTATAAAACTGATTATAACGAAATTTTACAAGGCAACTATTTACCAAAAGCGGATAGGAGTGGCAAATTAAGTTTTGATTGGGCGGGCGAATGGACGATAACTTACGAAACTTTTAGAGATATGGGCATCGCTTTTGGAGTGGCTTTGGTAGCAATTTATATGCTGGTGGTATGGCAGTTTGGTAATTTTTTACTACCGTCAATTATTATGGCTCCAATTCCGCTTACTTTGCTAGGCATTGTGCCGGCACATTGGCTACTAAATGCAGAATTTACCGCAACTTCAATGATTGGCTGGATTGCTTTGGCTGGTATTATTGTGCGTAACTCTATTTTACTAATTGATTTTACCGTCCAAGAATACGCTAAAGATGTCAAACTTTTTGATGCTGTGATTAATGCCTGTAGTGTGCGCACCAGACCGATTTTAATAACTGCTTTGGCACTTATTGGCGGTTCGTCTGTGATTCTGTTTGACCCTATTTTCCAAGGTATGGCTATTTCGTTATTATCTGGAGTTTTTATATCTACTATTCTAACATTATTGGTTATTCCTCTAGGCGCTATTAGCGCTAAGGAGGGTATTTTTAACACCACCGCTATTTATTTAGGTTTGCTTGAAAACACTGGTAATACTGATGCAGAATATAACCAAACCCAACAACAAACAATGTCTCTAAAAATCAATGCTTGGGCTAAAAAATGGATTAAACTATTTGACAAAAAAACTAGCAAAAATAATAAGCAATTAAAACGGATCAATACTAAAGATTTACTTAAAAAAGAGGATAGTAGTAAAGATTAGTTATGTTGTGGACAAATAATAAGGTTTAAGTATTTTAAAATACGCTACTATTTACACCAGCTTGATTAAACCAAACTTTAAACTTTTGCAAAATATCAGCTAAATTTTTGTTATTATCAGCTTCAAATCTAAGCACCAAGGATGGTGTAGTATTAGAAGGGCGCACCAAGCCCCAGCCGTTTGGTTTACTAAAATCAATACGGACGCCATCAATGGTGGTGATTTGTCCTTGAAAATTTTGTCCATCTAAACAAGAGTTAAGTTTGTCCATTGCTGCAAATTGCTCTCCTTGTTTGGTAAAATCAATATTAATTTCTGGAGTAGTGGTACTTTTGGGAAGCGAGGCAAAAATATCAGCACATCTTTTTTTGTTTTTAGATAGGATTTCTAATAATCTAGCGCCGCTATAAAGAGCATCATCAAAGCCATACCAACGTTCTTTAAAGAAAATATGTCCACTCATTTCACCAGCGAGCAAAGCGGCTTCAGCTTGCATTTTTGCCTTAATAAAAGAATGTCCTGTGCGTTCTATAATCGCTTTTCCACCGTAGCATTTAATCATTTTAGGGACTAAATTGGAGCATTTGACATCGTAAATAATGCTGGCGTTTTTATTGCGGCTAAGTACATCTTGCGCGTATAGAATTAGTTGTTTATCCGCCCAAATTATATCACCTAAATTATCCACCACGCCCAATCTATCACCATCACCATCAAACGCTAAACCTACATCAGCTTTATTAAGAGTAACAGTATTTTGCAAATCAATTAAATTTTTTGCATCACTCGGATTGGGGTGATGATTATTAAAATTACCATCAACATTACAAAATAGTGGAATTATTTCACAACCTAGTTTTTGGTATAGAATTGGTGCGATAGTCCCAGTAACACCATTGCCGCAATCAATGGCTACTTTAAGCGGTTTTTGTAGCTTCACATCGGCTAGAATTTCATTTAGGTAATTATTTTTAATATCAATTTCACTGATACTGCCAGCACCAGTTTGATAATCTTTGTTAATAATAATTTTATATAAGTCAGCAATTTCTGTTCCTGATAAAGTCTTACCAGCAATCACAATTTTAAAACCATTATATTGTGGTGGATTATGACTACCAGTTATCATCACTCCAGAACTTGCAGCTGTAGTTTTGGTAGCAAAATAAAGCAGTGGAGTTGCAACTTGTCCAATATCCATTATATGGCAGCCGCTAAGTTTTAATCCATCAACTAAATAATCGCGTAAACTAGCGCTAGTTAATCGCCCGTCACGTCCAATAACAATATTTCTCTCTCCTGCTAGAATTGAATAACTACCAATTGCCTTGCCAATTGCAATTACTGTTTGTTGGTTTAATTCAGAATCAACAATTCCACGAATATCATAGGCTCTAAAAATGGATTGCTTAACGGACATTGTATTAAAATATAACAAAAACATAATATTTTAGTATGACTATGGACAAACAATTTAAGATTATTAAAATTAATAAAAAAACAGCAGAATTAGAACCAATCAATGCTGACAATTGTAATACTTGCGATACAGAAGGTGGGTGCGGTATTGCTAGCTTAGGACGTATTTTCCGTAGACAAACTATTACCTATCCAGTAAGTAGTGAGTACAAAGTAGGAGATATTATTACATTAAATATAGCGACTAGCACTTTATTTAAGCATGCATTTTTATTGTATTTATTGCCACTGATTTGTTTGGTTGTTGCCGCATTTTTTGCAAGCATTGTTTATCCGCAGCAAGATATTTATCAGGTTATTTTTGGTATTTTGGGTTTTGTATTTGGGTTTATATTTAGTAAATATCTACTTAAGCAGTTAGGATAAAATTAGACTTATTTTATAGGTTTTGTTATGCCTTATCACGATATTGACAAACAAGAAACTCAAGAATGGCTAGATGCTTTTAATTCAGTTATTAAACTAGAAGGTTCTAAGCGCGCGCAGTTTATTCTTAAGCGGTTAATGAATATAGCCCACGCTATTGGTGTTGAGCTGCCTAGTGGCATTACTACCGCTTATCTTAATAGTATTGATAGTAGTAAAGAAGTTGATATATCAGAGATGGATTTAGATATTGAGCATGAAATATCTAATATTATTCGTTGGAATGCGATGGTGATGGTGGTAAAAGCTAATAACAAAAGCTCGGAGCTTGGTGGGCATATCGCCTCATTTGCATCAAGCGCGACCTTGTATGATGTTGGGTTCAATCATTTCTATCGTGGCAATAATGCTGCCCAAGGTGGCGATTTAATCTTTTTTCAGGGACATGTGGCCCCCGGTATATATGCACGCGCTTTTTTAGAGGGACGTTTAGATGAAAAACTATTATTAAATTTTCGCCAAGAGGCTAGCAAAAAAGGGTTATCATCTTATCCTCATCCTAAATTAATGTCAGATTTTTGGCAATTTCCTACTGTTTCTATGGGTTTAGGGGCGATTATGGCAATTTTTCAAGCTCGTTTTATGAAGTATTTACAAGACCGTGAGTTAAAAGCTACCGATAAACGCACTGTGTGGACTTATTTAGGTGATGGCGAGATGGACGAACCTGAATCATTAGGGGCAATTTCCCTAGCTGGTCGAGAGAAGTTAGATAACTTAATTTTTGTTATTAACTGTAATTTACAACGTTTAGATGGTCCTGTGCGTGGCAATGGCAAAATTATTCAAGAATTAGAGGGAATGTTTCGCGGCGCTAATTGGCATGTGATTAAGGTAATTTGGGGCTCGGAGTGGGATGCGTTACTTGCCAAAGATGATAAAGGTTTGTTAAAAGCGAGAATGGAGGAAGTCTTAGATGGTGATTATCAAGGTTATAAAGCCAAAGATGGCGCTTATGTGCGTAAGCACTTTTTTGGCAAGTCAGAAGAATTACTAAAGATGGTAGACCATCTTTCTAATGATGAGATTTATGCGTTAAGACGTGGTGGGCACGATCCAATTAAAGTATATCAAGCTTACAAAGCCGCCAAAGAGCATAAGGGGCAGCCAACTGTAATTTTAGCAAAAACTGTTAAAGGTTATGGTATGGGCGAGGCTGGGGAAGGACAGAATATCACACATTCGCAAAAAAAATTAGGCTATAAAGCAGTCCGCAGATTTGCTAAAAGATTTAATGTTGCAGTGAGCGAGGCTGATATTGAAGAGCTCAATTTTTACAAGCCTGACAGAAATAGAAAAGCAGTTAAATATATGTTAGCAAGACGAGAGGCTTTGGGTGGTCTATTACCAGAGCGCAAATTTAAGTTAGAGGACCTAAAAGCCCCACCACTAAATATTTTTGACAATTTGTTAAAAGACACTGGGCAACGTGAATTATCAACTACTATGGCTTTTGTGCGCATTGTATCATTATTGGTTAGAGATAAAGTTTTAGGCAAGAGGCTAGTGCCTATTGTTCCCGATGAAGCGCGTACTTTTGGTATGGAAGGTCTGTTTCGCCAACTTGGTATTTATTCTTCATCTGGGCAGTTATATCAGCCTGAGGACTCGGATAAGGTTATGTGGTATAAAGAAGATATTAAAGGTCAAGTGCTGCAAGAGGGTATCAATGAAGCCGGCGCATTTTCAGATTGGATAGCAGCGGCAACTGCTTATGCAACCCATAATATCACTATGATTCCTTTTTATATTTACTATTCAATGTTTGGATTCCAACGTGTTGGTGATTTAGCGTGGGCAGCGGGTGATATGCAAGCAAAAGGTTTTCTAATCGGCGGCACGGCTGGTAGAACAACCCTTGCAGGAGAGGGTTTGCAGCATCAAGACGGCCACAGTCATATTTTGGCAAACACTATTCCTAATTGTATCTCTTATGACCCAACTTATGCTTATGAGTTAGCGGTAATTATCCGTGACGGTTTATATAAGATGTATGAAAAACAACAAGCAAAGTTTTACTACATTACTACTATGAATGAGTCTTATAGCCACCCAGCTATACCAAAAAATTCACAATATGGCATCTTAAAAGGCGCTTATGTGTTAAAAATAGTGGGTACAAGCAGTGAAAAAGTGGAATTATTTGGTTGTGGCGCTATTTTACGCGAGGTGGAACAAGCCGCCATTTTACTAGATAAGGACTGGGGCATTAGTAGTCGTGTATGGAGTATTACTAGTTTTAACGAGCTTACGCGCGAGGCGCAAAATATTGATAGAGAAAACCGTCTAAATCCAAGCAAAAAACCTCAAACTCCTTATATTACCAGTTGCTTAAAAGACAGCAAAGCTCCGGTAATTGCCGCTACCGACTATATGCGCAATTACGCCGAACAACTACGCAAATACATACCCAACCACTATGAAACTCTGGGCACAGATGGTTTTGGTAGAAGTGATACTAGAAGTGAATTACGTCTTTTCTTTGAGGTTAATGCTTATTATGTTATTGTTGCTAGTTTACATGCTTTAGCTGATGAGGGCATAATTAATATGGGTAAAGTATCCGCAGCAATCAAAAAATATAAAATTAACACCAATAAGCCTAATCCGTTAACAGTTTAATCAAAAGGTCAGCATTACTTCTTTTAAAATTGCAGAATTAATTTAGGACCTAACAGTATCAAAACAGCTATTTAGTTTATTAGATTTATTGTCCAATAGCAACACTGTTTTATTAGATTTAGGCGATGATACGACTACTAAATTAGCAGCTTTTTTAGAAATTACACAAGCTACTAATAAAACCCGCTAGTGCCGTTTAATTTTGTAGTGCCTAAATCCACATTTCTAATCCCAATATGGTTGATATCTAAAATTTCTTTTAATCACTACCCCCTATTACCCATATTATAATACCAATTAATTACTATCCATGCAAAATCTTGCCCGTCACTAGCAATTTACTTAATAAATATTTTGTAGAGTGCGTTTATATCCTAGAGTGATAAATTGAATTAAACTTATAAATCATAAACCATTATAAAATACTACTAAAACAATAATAGGGGCTATAATTGCTGCGCTAAATTGCCAAATTTTATAAGTTATGCCGGTTATACCAAGCGATTGGGTTACGTCTGATTTTTTAGCCAAAATCCAGCTGGCAAATAGGGTAATGCCTAAGCCGCCTAGTGGTAATAGGATGTTAGTTGTTAGGTAATCTAGACTATCAAAAATGTTTTTATCACCTATTAGGGTAATGGTTGACCAATTATTAAATGATAGTAAAGTGGTAATACCAATAAGCCAAATGATTACGCCAACTATCCAAGTAATAATTATTCTATTTAATTTGGTTTTTTGCTCAATATAACGTATAACTGGTTCTAAAATAGAGATTGCCGAGCTAAGAGCGGCTATAAGTAATAATAGGAAAAAAGCAATGCCAAAAAATTGTCCAAAAGGTAAGTCTAGCAAGGCGTTTGGCATAGAGATGAATAGCAATGATGGACCAGCACCAGGTTCTAAATTATGAGTAAAAATTAGTGGAAATATTGCTAAACCAGCAAGTAGCGCTACCAAAGTATCTATAATAGCAATACTTAGTGACAGTTTAGCAATTGGTGCTGTTTTTTTCAGGTATGAACCATAAACCATCATTGCCCCCATACCTAGGGATAGAGTGAAAAAGGCATGCCCCAATGCAGTCAATACCACTTCTGTATTTAGTTTGGAAAAATCAGGGTAAAACAAGTACTTAAATGCTTTGTTAAAATCGTTTAATTGGGAGGCGTATAACACTAAAATAATTAGTAGTATAAACAAAATAGGCATAGTAGAATTAATGACTTTTTCAATACCACCTCTAACACCGCGCGAGACAATAACAATAGTTAGTGCCATAAAAACACTATGCCATAGCAATAAAGTAGTAGGGTTTGTCAATAGATTAATAAAATAAGCCTCAACCTCTTTAGCGTTACTATTAACAAGACTATTTTGGATAAAAACTTTTAAATATTCTAGTGACCAACCAGCAACCACTGAGTAAAAAGATAGAATTAAAAATCCACTAATAACGCCGATATAACCAAACAACACCCACAGACGAGTGGTTTTAAATTGTTTGGACAAATTTATAAATGCTAACACTGGATTTGCTTGAGCTGTTTTGCCAATGAGTAACTCAGCTATTAAAACTGGAATACCAACCAAAGCAATACAAAGCAAATATATCAACACAAAAGCGCCACCGCCATTTTCGCCGACAATATAAGGAAATTTCCAGATATTACCCAAACCAATAGCCGAACCCACTGCCGCCAATAAAAATACATAACGTGACGACCAATGCTGATTATTCATAATTTATTTTATGGTTAAAATGTGCTGTTTGTTAATTTTACGTTTGCTGATTTTAACGCCTTCTTGTAGTAATAGTAAAATTTTTTGTTCGGCGCCATAAAGGTAGTTGCCAACATCTCCATTACTTTTAATTACTCGATGGCATGGCACTTGCGGCGCATAAGGGTTGTTTTTCATTGCTGACCCAACTGCACGAGCAGCTCCTTTATGCCCTATGGCGCGGGCTAGGTCTCCATAACTAATTACTTTGCCTACTGGGACATTTTGTTTTAAGTAATGGTAACATTTTTTTGCAAAATCATTCATACTTTTTATCTAATCCTTGGGTTTTTAGTAATAAATCACACACCTCGCGCACTGCGCCATTACCGCCATTTTTAGCAGTAATAACATGAGCGTGAGTCTTTATTTTGTCGACCGCATTATTTACCGCAATTGCTAGTCCTACTTGTTGCATGATAGGTAAATCCAGCATATCATCACCAATATAGGCAATTTCTTCGAGTTTGAGCTTTAATTTTTTTAACAATTTATTAAGCACTTGTTTTTTGTCACTTTGTTGCTGATAATAGTGTTTAATGCCTAAATCATGCATGCGGTGTTCCACTGCTTTTGCCTTCCTTGCGCTAACAACAGCCACTTCAATGCCAAATTGCAGAAGCATTTTTAAACCATGACCATCTTGGGCATTAAAACGTTTTAATTCGTTGCCACTGGCATCAAAATACAAGCCCCCATCGGTAAGAACGCCGTCTACATCACAAATCAATAATTTAATCTTTTTGGCTTTTAAGTGGGCTAAATTTTGCATACTTTACTCCAATCAAACGCACTACCGGGGTCAGTTTTTCGTTCTGGGGAGATATCGCTATGACCAACTAAATTTTCAATAGGGTAGTTCTGTTTTAAAACGCTAATTATACGGTTTAATCGTTGATATTGCACATTGTTATAAGCAATATTATCGCTACCCTCTATCTCTATCCCAATAGAAAAGTCATTACAATTATCTCTACCTTTATGATGCGATTTGCCACAATGCCAAGCACGTTTGTCAAATGGCACAAATTGCACCACATCACCACTTCTTTTAATTAGTAAGTGCGCTGAAACTTTTAAATTTTTGATAGTTACAAAATAGGAATGTTGGTTATAATCTAATTTGTTACAAAAAAAATCTTCTACAAATTCAGCGCCATAAACTCCAGGAGGCAGAGAAATGCCGTGTATTACAATCAAATCAATAATGGTTTGTTCTGGACGCTGGTTGTAATTAGGTGATGGCAAAAATCGTGCTTCTGTTAATTTATGGTTTTTAAGGCGCATTCTAAAACTTGGGTTTAAACATAGTAGGAAAATTAATGCATAATTAAATGTATAATTATGCCATCTTAAACTGGTTATAAAATTCAAATTTGTTGATTATAAATGGTAAAAATTTTTAAGAATATTCGCGCGCTGAGCGACTTTAGGCAAGCAGCATTAAATAATAAATTACAATCGTTAGGTATTAGTATAGTAGCAACCGAATTTGTCCATTTTGTCCATTTACAATCCGAGTTAAATCAAAAACAACAACAAATACTTAATCAACTTCTTAATTATGCCCCAAAAATTGGTATTAAAACTAATAATAACATTATTATCGCACCTAGACTAGCAACTATTTCACCGTGGTCATCTAAAGCAACCGATATTGTCCGTCTATGCGGTCTTAATAAAATTATAAGACTAGAACGCGCGATAATTTATCATTTCAACAGCGCTATTTATAATAAAGAAACAGTGTTAGATATTATTATGGATAAAATGGTAGAAACCTTGCTTGTAAGTTTAGATGACGCCCATTTATTGTTTAATGACCACAAGCCTAAATCAATGATTAGTATTGATATTTTAAGCGGAGGTCGCAAAGCCTTAACACGGGCAAATACTGAGCTTGGTCTATCCCTAAATGCTACTGAGATTGATTATTTATTAAAAAATTTTAAAAAATTAGACAGAAATCCTAACGATATTGAATTAATGATGTTTGCCCAAGCTAACTCTGAGCATTGTCGCCACAAAATTTTTAACGCTAATTGGACTATTGATGGTAATAGCAAACCGCTTAGTCCATTTGCAATGATTAAAAATACTTATGCTAAACGTGCTTCAGGGTTGTTATCTGCCTATATTGATAATGCGGCGGTGATGGAAGGTTTTAGCGCCAAACGTTTTGCGCCTAATGCTAGAGGTTACTATCAAAGTAGTTTTGAGCCCAAAGCGGTGTTAATAAAGGTGGAAACTCACAATCATCCAACAGCAATTGCCCCCTATGCTGGTTCTGCAACCGGTAGTGGTGGTGAGATTCGTGATGAGGGCGCAACTGGCCGTGGCTCTAAGCCTAAGGCAAGTTTGTGTGGTTTTAGTGTGTCTAATTTAAAAATTGACGGCGCTAGGCAAAGTTGGGAAATTGATTATGGCAAACCTAGTAGCATTTCTTCAGCGCTACAAATTATGTTAGAAGCTCCTATTGGCGCTGCGAATTATAACAATGAGTTTGGCCGCCCCAATTTATGCGGCTATTTTCGTATTTACGAACAATGGGTTGCAGGTGTTGTACGCGGTTATCATAAGCCGATTATGCTTGCTGGTGGTCTGGGCCATATTAGGCAAAACCATATCAAAAAAGGCAAAATTCCAGTAACTAGTATTATTATTGCTCTAGGCGGTCCTGCTATGCTAATTGGACTTGGTGGTGGCACTGCTTCTAGTATTGGCAGTGGTAGTCAAAGTGAGGAGCTGGATTTCGCCTCAGTGCAAAGGGCAAATGCGGAGATGCAAAGAAGATGTCAAGAAGTGATTGATTATTGTGCTAATTTGGATAATAATCCTATTATCGCCATTCACGATATTGGTGCTGGTGGGCTAAGTAATGGTACACCAGAGCTAGTAAATGATAGCGGAAGAGGTGGAGTTTTTGAGCTTAGAAATATACCTAGCGATGATCAAAGTATGAGTCCACTACAGATTTGGTGTAATGAGTCACAAGAACGTTATCTGCTTGTTATTGATCAAAAATCGCTTAAAATTTTTAGTCAGATTTGCAAACGCGAGCGCGCTCCTTTTGCGGTGTTGGGTTATGCCACTGAGGAAAAAAATTTAGTGCTAAAAGATAGTCTATTTAATAATATCCCCATAGATATGCCGCTTGATATGCTATTTGGTAAGCCGCCAAGAATGCAAAAAGATGTTGTTAGTAAAAACTTAGAACTTAGAGAGTTTAATAGCGCTGATATTAAACTTGATGAAGCGCTTATAAGACTATTACAACTACCTACTATTGCTAGTAAAAATTTCTTAATTACCATAGGCGATAGAAGTATTAGCGGTTTAGTTGCTCGCGACCAAATGGTAGGTCCTTACCAAGTGCCTGTGGCCGATTGTGCTATTACCAATAATGATTATATTGGTTTTAGTGGTGAGATAATGGCAATTGGCGAGCGTGCTCCGTCTGCTCTAAATAATGCTGCAGCTGCTGCAAGAATGAGCGTTGGTGAGGCGATTACCAACCTTTTAGGCGGTTATGTTGCTGATTTAAAGCATATTAACTTATCGGCAAATTGGATGTGTGCCAGTGGTTATGAAGGTGAAGATGCTAGGCTTTTTGCAGCAGTTGAAGCAGTGGGAATGGATCTTTGTCCAGCTTTAGGTTTGACAATTCCAGTGGGTAAAGATTCGCTTTTTATGAAAACAGTTTGGCGGGATGGTGATGAGCAGAAATCAGTGGTAGCACCGCTATCTCTAATTATTTCCGCTTTTGCTAAAACTAGAGATGTTAGATGGCAAAAAACGTCATTATTAGACACTAAAAATACTAGCGAATTGTGGTTGATTGACCTTGGCGGCGGTAAAAATCGCCTTGGTGGTTCTTGCTTAGCGCAAGTGTATAATCAAACTGGTAAAACCACACCAGATTTAGATGATGTACCTGCTTTTAAAAACTTCTTTAGCGCCATTAACAAGCTTAATAAAGGCGGGCTGATTGCTGCTTATCACGACCGCTCTGATGGTGGTGTTATTATTACTTTATTAGAGATGGCATTTGCAAGCAATTGTGGTTTAGATATTAAAATTGGTAATATAGACGGGCTGTTTAGTGAGGAATTAGGCTGTGTAATTCAGGTGTTTACTGATAATAAGAATGAGGTAATGCAATTATTAAAACACCATAAATTAGCGCACTTAGTTCATAAAATTGCCACTATTAACCAACAAGACAATATAAATATTTACAGCCATGATGGCAACAAAATCTATAGTCGTGAACGTATCAAATTACAACAATTATGGGCAAAAACTTCTTATGAGTTAGCTAAACTGCGTGACAACCCCAATTGCGCTCGGCAAGAATATGAAGATATTACTAATAATACCAAAGGTTTAGTTAGTAGTGCTAGTTTTGATAACGCGCCTATAAGCACTCCTTATTTGCATCAAAAAATAAAACCTAAAATCGCTATTTTGCGTGAGCAAGGCACCAATGGACAAATTGAGATGGCAGCAGCTTTTACCGAAGCTGGCTTTTGCGCAGTTGATGTCCATATGAGCGATATTATCAGTGGCCGTGTTAGTTTAAATACTTTTAAAGGTTTAGTCGCTTGTGGCGGTTTTTCTTACGGTGATGTGCTTGGCGCTGGGCGTGGTTGGGCAAATGCAATTTTGCACAATAGTAAAACTTATGATGAGTTTGCTGAGTTTTTTAGTCGCACTGATACTTTTACTTTGGGCGTGTGCAACGGTTGTCAAATGTTATCAGAGCTAACCAAAATTATCCCCGGTGCTAGCCATTTCCCCCGATTCAGAATCAATACTTCTGCTCAATTTGAAGCGCGTTTTTCATCGGTTATAATCAATAAATCTAATTCAATCCTACTAAAAGATATGGTAAACAGCAAACTCCCTATTCCTACCGCCCATAGCGAGGGTCGCGCTATATTTACTAATACCATCAAGGCTACTAATACCGTGATGCAATACATTGACCATAGCGGTAATCCCACTCAAACCTATCCTCACAACCCTAATGGTTCTTTTAATGCAATAGCTGGTGTTTGCAATAATGATGGTCGTATTACCATTATGATGCCTCATCCCGAAAGAGTTTTTCGCAATATTCAAATGAGTTGGACAACTGATGATATCAGTAAAAAATCACCGTGGTTTCGACTATTTGAAAATGCTAGGGTTTGGGTAGGATAGTTCTAAAACTTAGTATTGGAGTGATTAGCTAAATGATTATACTAAACTTTTAAAAATCAAATGATGTTGGATTGTTGTATACTCTTTTTACTATGAAGCTATAAGTTAGCAAGTTGTAAAATTAAGTCAGGCATAACATTGGCTGAACCTATGTAAGGCTTGATGTCAATTTTTATGTTCGGATTTTGCGCTTGGGCAATGGCTACTTGTTCTGGTATGTCGATACTAACATGTTTGCCTTTAGACAGAAAATATGGCAAAACCACCACTTCGTCCGCGCCTTGTGCTATTTGATAATTGATAGCGGTTGGTATGTTTGGTTTGGTTAGTTCTAAAAAGCCAGCGCTTACTAGGTCAAAATTGGTATTTTGCTTGTTCATTTTACCAGCCATTTCACATATCTCCTTATTAGAAGCTTCTTTTTTTGAGCCATGAGCGATAATCAATAGACTTTTCATTTTATTTGAGTAATTATTAGTTCGCTTAAAAAAGCAATATGGTCTTGTCTATTATTTAAACAAGGAATATATTGATAGCTACTGCCACCCGCCCCAAGAAAACCAGACTTATTTTCTATTGCAATTTCTTCTAAAGTTTCTAAACAATCAGCGCTAAAACCTGGACATACTACTTGGACTGATTGAATGCCTGAGCTAGCTAGAGATTTAATTGTTTTATCAGTGTAAGGACTTATCCATTTAGCGCTTCCCAGACGCGATTGAAAACTGAGTACATAATCATCGTTTTTTAATCCCAATTTTTTAGCCAATGCAGTTGCTGTGCTTTTACATTGCTTATAGTAACAATCACCCGCGTCAATATGGGCTTGGGGTAAGCCATGAAAAGACATAATTAGTTTTTCTGCTTTTTGGTGTTGCTGCCAAAAATCTTCAATACTTTTTGCTAGCGCGGCAATGTAGCCTGAATGATTATAATAATTACTAATAAAATTCAAAGTTGGAATATTGCGTTTTTTCCTAAGTATGCGGCTAATTTCATCAAAGGTGCTGGCAGTGGTAGTTGCAGAGTATTGCGGGTATAATGGTAGCACGATAAGTTTGGTGATTTTGCGCTCTAATAATTCATCTATGACAAGTGCTAGGCTGGGATTACCATAGCGCATACTAAGTTTGGTAATTACGTCACAGTTTTTTTGGTTTAGGTAGCTGGTGATTGCTTGGCATTGCTTTTTAGAAATAGATAGCAATGGTGAACCGTCTTTAGTCCAAATACTTTTATAAGCCTTAGCAGTTTTGGGGGGCCTAGTTGGTAGAATTACCAAGTTTAGGATAATTTGCCACAACCATTTTGGCAGATTTACTACGCGTTTATCGGATAAAAATTCTCTTAAATATTTTCTAACCGCGCTGGTACTTGGAGAATCAGGCGTGCCTAAATTAGTTATCAAAACACCAATTTTACTCATTTTATCATCTCTAAATAGTCTGCTTCGGTTACGATTTTTATGCCATACTTTCTGGCTTTACTTAGTTTACTTTGCCCCACTTTTTCTCCTACAACCAGATAATTACACTTTTTAGAAACACTTGTTAGCACTTTAAAGCCGAGTTGTTTAGCTCGTTTTTGCATTTTTTGTCTATCAGCGTGCATTTTGCCACTAAATATAATAGTCAAGTTATTAAATTTTGTTGTAGATTGCTTTTTTAATAATGGAGTTATTTCTAAATTAAAACCACCAGTTATTGCTATTAACTCAGCAAAAATAGTCTTAATTTTGCTAAGACCATCAACGACACCAGATGCTGTTATATCAGCAAATCCTGGGGTGTTACCAATTTGCTCTTTGCTTAAATTAAAAATATTAGCCAGTGGATAATGTTGCAATAATTTTTCACTATTTCCAAGACCAAGACGACTAATACCAAAAGCGGCGAGTAATCGCCAGTCTTCAATAAGATTGGTTTTAGATTTTTCTAGTTCGGCAAGTAGGTTTGTGCTGATTTTATCACCAAAACCTAAGCTTGTTAGTTGCTTGTGATTAAGTTGGTAAATTGCCCTAAGCGTTTGTATGCTATTTGCATAAAGCTTTTCAATGGTTGCTAAGCCAAAACCATTATTATTATCAAGTGTTGAAAAGAAAAATAATATACTTAAAACGTGTTGTTGCTTGCAATTTTTTTGATTAGGGCAAGTTAGAAAATCTCTTTGCCACACTAATTTAGTATTACAACTAGGACAGTTAGTTGGAATTTGCGCCTTAGTTGCTTTTAATACCTTATTAATTTTAGGAATCACCAAGCCGCTTCTGGTAAGTTCAACTACACTATTTGTGCCTAAATTTTGCTCTTTAACAAAACCATAGTGATGGGCACTAGCGCGTCTAAGTGTAGCTCCGCTTAATAAAGTAGGTTCAAGTTCCACAACTGGGGTAATTTTACCAGTGCGACCGACCTGAGGAGTGATTTCAAGCACTTTTACTTGGGCTTTGGCTTTATTCTCCTTGAACGCTAATTGCCAGCGGTGGAATTTACGCGTACTGCCCATTGTTTGCTGTATTTTTGGGTTTGTAACCGCTAATACCACCCCGTCAATATTGAAATCAACTGCTGTAAAACATTGCTCAACAATAGTGTCAAAATTGTTGCGAAAATCATCAATACTGCCTTGCCATTTAGGCAAACTAACAAAGGGCACAAATAGTGCTGCTTTATCGTTAATGGCTTTTTTAGTAAAGTTATCCAATTCTTTTTCTTTGATAATACTAGCTTGAAAATTGCGCGGAAAATCAAAATGTTTGCTTAAATATTTTTTAAAATAAGATTTTTGGACTACGATTTCACCAGCACCTAAACCACGGTTTTGCTCATTAAAAACGCTAAGACCACGTTTAAAAACTCGACTAATATCACTTCCGCTTTTACCATCACCTCTCGTATAGAGAACTTTGCCATCATCAAAGGCAGCAAAGCCGTCTAGTTTGGGTGTTGCTTGAATTTGAATGTTATGGAGGGTTAAATTAATCTGAGTAGCAGATTTGGTAATTCGATTTAACCAATTCTCAACTTCAGTCCAAGTATAAGCCTTATCGGTGGAGAGCATAGGTTTTGGCAGGCGATATTTTTGGCTAGAAAAGGCTTGTTCCTCTGGCTCTACTTGGGTTAGTAATGGGTGGGCAGGATTTCTTTTTTTTAGTGCTGCTAAGTAAATAAAATCATAATCTTCATCACTTATAACAGGTTTGCCAGCACGGTAGGTTTGGTTAGCATAAATACAAAATTGGCTTAGTTGTTCATCATCTAAGTTTGACAATAAAGTGCTTTGATTGGCAATAGCAAGTATTTGTTTTTTTGTGAGTTTATTTGGACTACTAATAGTCATTTAATTTGTTATTTGCTCACTAATATTAGTTAGAAATTCACGACTAAATTGTTGGTGTTTACCATCAGTAGTAGATAGAACTTTGAGTGACACTTCGCTAAAATTCTGGTTAATTTGTTGCACCAAAATTTGAAAAGTTTGGGCGCTTTTAATCTTAGCAAAGAGCCGTGATAAAAAACCTTGCTTTTGTTGTTTGGTAGCCTCTATCAATTTGACATAAAAACTACCTTCTTGCTTGTCTTTATCACTAATATTAACCTCCAAGCGATCTAGTGCCCAAGAGACATAACGCCATGCTTCTTCTTTGTTTAGATACACTCTAAGTACAATGTAGTCGTTTGTGTCAATTAACTCAGTTTTAATTAATTTCTCCTGCGTCGTATCTGTGGGTTTAATAATCTCGTCAATATTACCGCCTAAATACGTCATTAATCGATAAAGCATAATCGCTTCTTGGTCTATATCAGCATCAGCCAGACGCCATTCGGTATTTTCACTTTCGGTATTACCAGATTTAGCGCCTATTTCTTCTAAGGTGCTAATACTTAGGTAAATCTCAGTTTTACTAGCGGATAACGGTTCAATACGCACAATGAATTTATCTATTACAGGTTTGACATAAGTTGCTTTTAGTGTTCTTTGAAAAAAAGCGCGTATTATATTTAATTGTTCTTTGGGCACGTTCAATTCTCGTTTTAGATAATCGGTTTCTATAAGGCCAATATTGGTTTGGGAATGTTTGATGACAAACCCAGATTCGCGCAAAAAGTCTTGGGTTAAGTTCCATAAATCACCGCTAGGCTTATCAACTTGTAAATAACGTCTATTACCGCGTTTTTTTACTTTAATACCAGAGGGTTCAATAAAAATTTGTGTTTTGTCATTATTAGTTATGATATTACTAACATCATTTTGCTCAAAATTAGGCTGGCTTAAATCCGGTGGAATCACCAGAGAGCTATTTTTAGTGGTGTTTTTTTGATAATAATAGCCAGATTCTGGCTTTTGAATTTTCTTAATAGCATCGCAAGCGCTAAGACTAAACATAATGAGGATGATTAGTATAGTTTTCATAAGCATTTAGTATTTTTTAGAGTTTGTTCAAGTTGGTCGCGGTAATTAGTATCTAAAGCAGTCATCGGTAGACGAATAGCATCAGTACACATACCCATTTTATACAAGGCCCATTTAACGGGAATTGGGTTAGATTCAACAAATAAATCTCGGTGTAATTGAGCGATTTCGTTATCTAAACTTCTTGCCGTTGTTAAATCACCAACCAGAGCAGTTTGGTAGATGTCTTGGACCTTTTTGGGAGCTACATTAGCGGTAACAGAAATACCGCCATTACCACCTAAGGCGATAAATGATAAGGCCGTTTCGTCATCGCCACTATAGAGCATGAAATCCTTCGGACACTTACGAACTAATTGCTCAGCAATATTTAAATTACCAGTTGCATCTTTAAGGCCAATAATATTGTCAATTTTACTGAGACGTACTACTGTTTCAACATCCAAATTTACTCCGGTCCTTCCCGGAACATTGTAGAGAATTTGAGGTATATCGGTAGAATTTGCAATTAACCTATAATGTTTATACAAACCCTCTTGGTTGGGCTTATTATAATAGGGAGTAACTAATAGAGCATAATCGGCTCCTAAACCCTTAGCAGCAATGCTAAGCTCTATGGCTTCGGCGGTAGAATTAGCCCCAGTCCCTGCAATAATTGGGATTCTACCTCTTGCAAACTCAATAACCTTTTTAACTACTTCTAAGTGCTCCCCTATATTAAGCGTTGCTGACTCGCCCGTAGTGCCAACAGCAACAATGGCTGTGGTAGTATTTTTTATATGAAATTCAACTAGACGTTTTAGCGAAGTATAATCTATACTGCCATTTGCTAGCATAGGTGTAATTAGCGCAACAATTGACCCAGTTAAAGATTTTATCATTCAAATTTAATCAGTAATAATAAGGACTAATTTTACCAGTTATCCCTCTATAAAATCCAAATCAATTTGAATATTAACCCCGCTTAATAATTCTAACATTTTTGGCAGCGCTAAAAAAATAGCATTCAAACAAACATCAATAGCTTCTGGCTTGCCCGGTAGGTTAATAATTACACTTTTACCACGTGACCCAGCAATTTGGCGCGACAAAATAGCAGTGGGGACAGTTTTTAGTGAAACCTCGCGCATCGCTTGTCCAAACCCCTCATAAACTCGCTCACACACAGCAGCAGTTGCATCAGGAGTTACGTCTCGTTTAGCAGGACCTGTTCCTCCACTAGTAAGTACCAAATCACATCCCTGCCTATCACATAAATCAATCAAACTCCATTCTATAGTCGTTTTATCATCAGCAATAACCTTACTAACCACTTCATAAGGCGACAATAATGCCTGATTAACCCACTTTTGCATAGCAGGACCAGAACTATCTTTATAAACTCCCTGAGAAGCTCTATCTGAAACAGTTAAAAAACCAACTTTAATTTTAGTATTTTTCATATAAATATTAGTTTATTTGTCATTTTTACTCTAGCTTGGAGGTAGTGGTGCCCCTATTCAATATATCAGGTTTTTGTAAATAGAATTATTAAATAATTTCTCATCGCCTAATACTTATTTGGTTTTGCTATATTGGTCTTTTATTCCAATACCAGCAAATTTAATATACTCTATAGGTTTTTCTTAGATGATAATCAACACTGGCAAATTTTTTGTTCATCGCCTGACCAATTTTTTTGGCACATAAGTTTTTATTAGTTTTTTTATTTTTAATTTCAATTTTATATTCAAAATTTCAGTTATAGTCTCATTGTTTAAAATCGTCACATTAAATGTATTGGGATGCCATAAAATACTTACATAAATTTGTTTTAGTTATGCTACACATTTCTAAATGAAAACCTTAACCATCATCAGACACGCTAAGCCAGACAGAGATAATCCAAATTTGTCAGATTTTGATTATCCGCTTAGTAAGCGTGGGTTTAGTGATGCTGAAGCGATGGGGATATTTTTGAAGCAGCGGGGCATTGTTTGGGATTTAGTAATTAGTAGCAGTGCTAAAAGGGCATTGACTACCGCAGAGATTTTATTAGATAAGATGGGATTAGTAAGTGCGATATTGCTTAAAGAATCTGCTTTTTATAACACTAGCGCTTATGATGTGTGTAAAGTTATTGAGGCTAATGATAATAGTATTGATAGTTTAGCTCTGGTGGGGCATAATCCTACGCAACAGAGTTTAGTTCAGCATTACACATTTGATGCAGTGGCTGATTTTCCTACTATGGCAGTTGCTATTTTATCTTTTAACATCGATAATTGGGTAAATATCGGTAAGCATAAAGCTCAAGATTTTGAATTACTAACGCCTAAAACTATAAAAAAATAGCGCTTTTAGTATTGCAGAGTGCTATACTGATACAAAAAATATTTTATTTATTGCGTTAAATTTCAAAACTAACAATAACTAAATTAACCAAGCATCATTGGAGAAGTTTAAAGTAATATCAGCAATTGAGGATTGTTTTTGCAAATTAGTTAAAGAGGATAAAGAAGGGGTTGTTATCAGTAGAAATGAGGCATTTAACGTCAAATTATTAAAAAATTTAAACAAATTGTCAATAAACTTGAGTTTGGTAAAAATATTAGGGGATTAGTCAATATGAAAAAATCAGCAATGCATAATTGTTTTTTCATGTTAAATTGAGCAGTTGTGGTTCTAAACTTAGTTATATAAGTAATCAAATTAATATCATTCTTTTTATATAAAAAAGTATTTATAAATTATTTCCTTAATATTCTATGCTAAACAGTACTCATTACATGCAACTTGCCTTAAATGAAGCGCGCAAAGCGCAGATTTTAGGAGAGGTGCCGGTAGGCGCGGTTTTGGTGGTGGGCGCAGAGGTGGTTGCTAGAGGTCATAATAGTCCAATTAGTAGTAACGACCCAAGCGCGCATGCTGAGATAAATGTGCTGCGCGAAGCTGGGCAAGCGCTTGATAACTATCGTTTGAGTGATAGTGCGCTTTTTGTGACGCTTGAGCCTTGCGCTATGTGTCTAACTGCTATGGTCTATGGACGGATTAAAAGGCTGGTGTTTGGAGCAAGTGATAGTAAAACTGGGGCTTGTGGGGGGTGTATTAATCTTATAAGCAATAAGTGTTTTAATCACAAAATTGAGGTAGTATCAGGGATAATGCAAGCACAATGTTCAGCATTGTTGAGTGATTTTTTTAGGCAAAAACGAGGTTTAAACTGATGGGGTTACCGATTTTAAAGCAAGTTAGGTTTGGGGCGGTTGCTAGTGGTATTAAGGCTGGTGACGCGCTAGATTTAGCAGTTATTTTGCTGCCTGAGAATAGTATTACTGCTGCGGTTTTTACCAAAAATATTTTTTGTGCAGCACCGGTGGTAATAGCTAAGAAGCATATTAACAATGCAGTGCGTGCTTTAGTGATAAATAGCGGTAATGCTAATGCTGGGACTGGTGTTGACAGTGGTTCTAAAGGCCTAAATAATGCTTATCGGATGTGTGTTTTAGTTGCCGATGCTTACAAAGTAAGTCCCACGCAAGTATTGCCTTTTTCAACTGGAGTAATTGGGCAGCAATTACCAATGGATTGTTTAGAAAAACATTTCAATAATTTGGTAATCAACGCTAGTGAGGGCGATTTAGCGCTAGTTGCTAAGGCAATTATGACTACTGATACTAGAACCAAAATTGCGCACAAAACTATTAACCATAATGGTAAAACTGCCACTGTTGTTGGCATTGCTAAGGGCGCGGGAATGATTTGTCCTAATGTGGCAACTATGCTTGGGTTTATTATTACCGATTTGGTTGCTAGTAGTAAAGATGAGTTGCAGCAATTTTTGATTGAAGCTGCAAACACCTCTTTTAATCGCATCACTATTGATGGCGATACTTCTACTAATGATGCGCTTAGCCTAAGTGCTACTGCAACTAGTGGCATTACTATTACTGAGGTGGATAATTTTAGAAGTATTTTAGGTGATATTAGCAAAGATTTAGCATGGCAAATTGTGCGCGATGGTGAAGGGGCTACTAAATTTATCCAGATTAGTGTTAGTGGAGGTAAAACTACTGAGGATTGTCTAATAGTAGCTTATGCTATCGCCCATTCACCTTTGGTAAAAACCGCTTTTTTTGCAAGCGATGCTAATATTGGGCGGTTGTTAATGGCAATTGGTAAGGCTAAGGTTTGCTACTCTTTTAGTCAAAGTGATGTCAATATTGATATAAATGGCGTTAAAATCATCACTAGCGGTGTTGTTGATAGCGCTTATACTGAATCCATAGGCGCTAAGCAAATGGTAAAGACTGATATCATTATTAATGTTAGCATTGGTAGTAGCGTGCATCAAGAAATAGTATGGACAAGTGATTTTTCCAATGATTATATCAAAATTAATGCAAACTATCGCAGTTAGCAGTGTATAATGGACAGATGATAACATTGACAAGGATTAGCTTTTGTGTATAATGGGGCTTGCGGTGTTTATTTTTTTACAACAAATAGGAGAGACAGGATGAAGAATATGACCAAAATTAGCATAGCAACAATGTTGGCATTAGGCTTTTCTTATGCTAATAGTGCTGTTTTGCCAGATGATGCTGGCGGTGAGGTAGATTTGTTTTCTGTATTTGATTTAGACCACGATAATCGTATTTCTATGGAGGAGATGACTGTTGCCGCTTTTAATATGATTAAAAGTGACCGCGATGGCGACCATTATCTAACTAGAGATGAGTTAACCGCTACTGAGGATTATCGTCACTTTATGGCAATGTTTGATTTTAATAAGGATAATAAATTAACTATGGAAGAAATTCCCGCTAGGTTACGCGCTAAGTTGATGGCGATGGACAAAGATAAAGATCGCGTGTTAACGATTGGTGAGCTACAAGTGACTGAAGATTATGATCATTTTATGTTGCAGTATGATACTAATAAGGACGGTAGGCTCACTATGAATGAAATCCCAAAAGAGAGAATGGCTGAAATTATGAAAATGGATAAAAATCGTGATAATATCATTACCATTAGCGAATTACAAGCTACCGAGGATTTTGACCATTTTATGGTAAATTATGATTTTAATCGCGATGGTTTATTAGCGCCAAATGAGATTCCAGAAGTGTTAAGAGTTAAGTTAATGCGTATGGACAAAGATGGCGATTCTATGCTTACACCAGCCGAGTTACAAACAACTGAGGATTATCGTCATTTTATGGCAATGTTTGATTTTAACAGAGACAATAGATTGTCATCCAGCGAGATTCCAAGTGGTTTGCATGATAAGTTAATGGCAATGGACAAAGATGGCGACCACTTTTTATCTATTGATGAATTAACTGGCGAAAGCCCATTTGGTAGATAAATAATCCAAGTTGTTAAAAAGCGGGTTAATCCCCGCTTTTTTATTGTGCTAGTTTAACTTAACAGGATTCTGTGAAAAGCAATATTGTGCTAATTGCGGCAAGTTTGTTAAAAAAGCAGTCACAATTCTAATAATTAGTATTTTGTAACCTATCTAGGCGATAAAAAATATAAGCCAGTTCTCGCTCATCAGATTTTAATAAATTTTGATAAATCTCAACGTTAGAATCGCCCAAACCCAAATTAAGCAGGTCATTTTCTAGCATAGAAATATACAAACAATAAACTTGTGAACAAATCTGAGGTTCAGTTAAACGTTGGCTACTAGCTGAATTGTTATACACAACACCGCGTGTATTTAATTGGACATAGTAACTTGCTTGGCTTACTAGCACAATACAATAGCCGATTATAAAAAGCATAATTTTCATTTTATAAATTGTTTAAAATTGCCGTTTTCACCACGCTTAATTCTGATTTAATATTAGTAATATTGCCTTTTGATTGGGAAATAGCAATATCTGAATCTTTTAAGCCATTACCAGTTAATGTGCAAACTACATTACTGCCAGCTGGGATTTTATTGTTTTTCATATCTGAGATAACGCCTGCTAATGAGGCAGCGCTAGCAGGTTCACAAAAAATACCATCGCAACTAGCAAGCATTTTTTGTGCATTTAAAATATCAGTATCACTACATGCCCCAAACCAGCCTTTGGATTCTTGTTTGGCTTTAATTGCTAAATCATAACTTTGTGGATGACCTATACTAATTGCAGTGGCAACGGTTTTTGGCTTATCAATCATTACGCCTTTTATAAACGGGGCAGCACCAGCTGCTTGAAAACCCACCATAATTGGTAATTTGCTTGCTAATTTATTTTCATAATATTCTTTATAACCCATCCAATAAGCGCTTATATTGCCGGCATTACCCACTGGTAAGTAATGATAATCGGGGGCGTCCCCTAATGTTTCTATAACTTCAAAAGCAGCGGTTTTCTGTCCTTGCAGACGATAGGGATTGATAGAATTAACAATGATTATGCCAGCGTAGTCGGCTACTTTTTTTACAAGACGCATACCATCGTCAAAATTACCCTTAATTTGTAAAATATGAGCGCCATGCATCATTGCTTGTGCCAATTTCCCTAGCGCAATTTTACCACCGGGAATTATCACAAATGCTTTAATACCAGCTCTTGCGGCATAAGCTGCGGCTGAGGCTGAAGTATTGCCGGTAGAAGCGCAAATTACCGCTTTTGCACCACTTTCAACTGCTTTAGTAACTGCCATAGTCATACCGCGGTCTTTAAATGAACCAGTTGGATTTAAACCTTCATATTTAGCATAAATATTTATTTTTGTTGTTAAAGTTTTGGGTAGATTTTTGAGTTTAATAAGCGGAGTATTGCCTTCGCAAAGACTGATAATTTTTGTCTTTTTATCAATCGGTAATCTTTGCTTATAACGTCTAATTATGCCTGCATAACTCATTTATCTATAGTCGTTCTACACGAATACTATGTATTGCTTGCTGATTAAAATCACATTTTTGAATATCATTAATTGCTTGTTTTAATTGCTTATGTTTGATTTTATTAGTGATAATAGCAATATGTGCTTGTTGTGCTTGTGGGTGTTGAATTATAGTCTCCATACTGATTTTTTTAGTTGATAATATTTGCCCGATCTTACCGAGAACACCAATTTTATCAGAAACTTTTAAACGTAAATAATACTCGCTTTGTATTTGGTCTTCGTTTAAAAAATTAATCGCCTTATAAGCGCTTAAATCAGTGATGGTATGAGTATTATTACTAAGGTCAATTACATCAGCAAGCACTGCTGATGCTGTAGCAGAGGACCCAGCTCCAGCACCATAATACAAACTATCTCCTAAGGCATCACTATTGATAAAGACTGCATTTTTTACTCCATTTATCTGCCCAATTAATGTTGTATTAGAAATAAGTGTTGGGTGGACGCGCATTTGCACACCATCACCACTTTGTTTAGCAATACCTAAGTGTTTGATGACAAAGCCAAGCTCTGCGGCAAACTCAATATCTTTGGGAGTAATATCGCTAATGCCTTCGGTAATGACTTTATCAAAAGCAAGTGGGTGGGCAAATGCTAGTGCGGATAAAATAGCTAATTTGTGCGCTGCATCAATACCATCTATGTCAAAACTGGGATTGGCTTCGGCGTATCCTAATTTTTGGGCTTGTTTGAGCACATTATCAAAATTACGTTTTTTGCTGCTCATCTCGCTTAAAATAAAATTGGCAGTGCCGTTGATAATACCGACAATAGCGTGGATTTTATTAGCACTTAAACCTTGTTGGATGCTTTTAATAATGGGAATACCACCAGCAACTGAGGCTTCAAATAATAGCGCTACTTTATTATCTTTGGCAAGCTGTAATAATTGATTACCATAAGTAGCAATTAATGCTTTGTTAGCAGTGATAACTGATTTTTGATTTTTAAGGGCAGTTTCAACCAAATTTTTAGCAATATCGTTACCACCTATTAACTCCAACACCACCTCAACTTCAGGATGATTAACCACCGCAAAGGCATCTTCGGTAACTAAGTCAGTGCTAATATCACAAATTCTGGGTTCGGTAATATTTTTAACCGCAGCAATTATAATTTCAATTTTGCTACCAGCGCGTTTATTAATTAGATTTTGATTTTTATTAAGAATATTAACCACTCCACCGCCGACTGTGCCTACGCCTAATAAGCCAATTTTCATATTACACTAAATTTAAAAACGCCTTATTATACCTAAACTCAACGGTCAATGTCTAAGGCTGTGGTGTGTTTGTTGCAACTGTTTAGCGCTATGAGTTAGTAGTTATTTTTTAACTTTTGCCAGCCATGCTCCACTGGCTTGGACAGGTTGTTGGTTGCTTGTTTTACTAATCCAAACAGCAAGCGCGTAGCGCGGGGATTTGATGTGTGAAGTTGGTAGAGGCACTATCCATTTAGGATTGTTTTGTAGCGGACTTTGAGGGTAGGTTCTATGATTTAAGACTACAAAATCATGGGCTAAAGTTCTACCTTCATTTTCACCAGCATCAACATCAGAAACAATATCAACACCTAACAATGCCACATTTAGCACCAGTGATTTTTGTTTGGTTAAATTATCAAAATCAATAGTTAATTGTCCATCTTTTAATTTAGTGCTAAGCGCGCCAACAACAGGACGGTTATCATCCAGATTAAAGCCATAATACCAATGGCGAAATTCTTTGCCATTTTTAACTACCCCTGGAGTATAAACACTGCTAATATTACCGTAGTAGCGATGGTTGCGTTGACGTTTTGAAAAATCAGACTGAGCGTATTCATCATCCCAACCTAAATCATCCCAGTAATCTACATGAAAGGCAAGCGGGACAATGTCTTGCCATAATTGTGTTTTATTTTTTAATTGAGATAACCACCTATCAGCTGGAGGACAGCTACTGCATCCTTCTGAGGTGTATAATTCTAGTAATATTGTCTGTTTGTCACCGCTTTTAAATTCAAGCTCTTGGGCAAAAATAAATTGGCTAATAAGACTAATAAACAGAATTGAGTAAAATTTAGACATAATAGTAAGTAATTAATTTAGACGAATGGCGCAGCATTTAAGCGGACGCTGGTAGCAGGGCGGAATTTGGTGTTGATTATCAAATAATATTGGCGCTAACGCTTTTAACATATCTTCATAAACATAACGTTTAAAGTCAATTACCGCTTCAATAGGCGACCAATAATCTACCCATTTCCAATCATCAAATTCTGTCCGATTATGGCAACTTAGGTTAATAACGTCATTGGAGTTAAGCAATTTAAGCAAATACCAAACTTGTTTTTGGCCAATGCATTTGGGTTGTCGGTTATGCCTAATGTAGTTCTTTGGCAGATTGTAACGTAGCCACTTAGGCGTTTTGGCAATTAGTTTAACTTGAGGTTGTCTTAAGCCAACCTCTTCATATAGTTCGCGAAATAGAGCATTTTGCTCACCTTCGCCCGACTTGATGCCACCTTGAGGCAGTTGCCAAGCATTTTGTTTGTATCTTTTTGCTAATAAAACTTTTTTGTTGTCATTACTAATAACAATACCTACATTAGCCCGATAACCTTGGTTATCTACCATTACTATTCACCAGATGAAAAACCTAATAAGTGCAATAAACTTAAAAATAAATTATAAATAGAAACAAACAAAGTAACTGTTGCTAATATATAATTTTGCTCGCCTCCATTGACTATGACACTAGTTTGATATAAAATCAAGCCACTCATTAGTATCACAAATATTGCTGATACTGCTAGTGCTAAAGCGGGTAGAGCAAAGAAATAGGCGGCTAAGCCCGCTAAAAATGCAACAATAATACCAATAGTAAGTGTGCCTCCTAAGAAACTAAAATCTCTAGAAGAAACTAGCGCATAAGCCGATAGTCCTAGAAATATTACTGCAGTTCCTGTCATTGCCATTGCCACTAAACTAGAACCATTAGCAAAGGCTTGAGTATAAATATTGATAATTGGTCCCAAGGTTAGTCCCATAAAACCAGTAAGAGCAAATACAGATACCAGTCCCCATGCTGAATGTTGCAATTTATAAGTAAGGAATAACAAACCAAAATAGCCACCCAAAGTAATTAATAAACCAAAATGTGGCAAATTAAGAGCTAAAGATAAATAAGCCATAAGTCCGCTAAATAGCAAGCACGCTGATAGCAGTTGGTAAGTGTTACGCAAAGTGCGATTGATAACAATAGTAGTTGTAGTAATAGCTTTTGTATTCATAATAATTGTCCAGTTTTGTTAAATAAAGTTAAAATATAACCTTTTTTGAGTCAAAAAACAAGTCTAAATGCAGTTAATTGTTGGGATGGGGGTGAGCGGGCTATCAGTTGCTAAATTTTTAATTAAACAAAATCAAGCATTTATCGTTTATGATGATTATCAAACACCAAACAAACTAGCTGATTTTTTAGCATTAAATGCTAAATGTTATTGTGGTAGTGATGAGTATTTAGATTTTAGTATTATTAAACGCGCTATTATTAGTCCTGGCATTCCTAACAAGCATAAACTAATTAACAAACTAAAACAACATCATATACCTGTTATTAGTGATATTGAATTATTTGGTATGAATGCTAAGGCTAAAATAATTGGTATCACTGGTTCTAATGGTAAATCAACACTTACCCATTTAATTACCAAAATAGCTAGGGACCAAGGCAAAAAGGCAGTGATGGCTGGCAATATTGGCGTTGCTGCATTAGATGCTCTTAGTAATGAGGTGGAACTATATGTGCTTGAACTTTCTAGTTATCAATTAGACCTAATTCAAAAAATTAAACTACATATTGCTATCGTGCTTAATATTACCCCTGACCATTTAGAACGTTATAGTAGTTTTGATGATTATCGCCAAAGTAAATTAAGTATTTATAGCTATGCGAAATATGCTGTAATTGATAGAGACCAAGCCGATTCAATCGCTACTGATAATGCTATTTATTATGGTCTTGGCTTACCACAAAGCACTACCCAATTTGGCACAATGGTTTATAATGGTAAACGATTTTTTACCCAAGGCAACATAAGGTTATTGCCAACCAGTAGCATTAAACTTATTGGCTTACACAACGTTAGTAATATACTTGCCGCTTTTAGTATTGGCTATAAACTTGGTTTAAAAATTCCACAAATGTTAAAAACTGCGCAATCATTTACAGCAGTCCCCCATCGTCTAGAATGGGTGGCTTGCAAGGGTGGGATACATTATTATAACGATTCAAAAGCTACCAATGCCGATGCAAGTTGTGCCGCCTTAGAGGCAATACAACAACAACACGACTTAAATATTTCTAAATTAGCACTTATTATTGGCGGTATTGCTAAAGGAAATAATTATCAGTTATTAGCAAATAAGGCAAATGCTATTTGTGATTATATTTTTTGTATAGGAGATGCTAGAAAAACACTTGCTTTTTTGTTTGATGTTCATAAAACTAAGTGCTGTTTATCTTTGGCTATTGCTGTTGAAAATGCCCAAAAACAGCTTGATAGCGGTATTATTTTATTTTCACCAGCTGGGGCTAGTTTTGACCAATTTGATAATTTTGAACAGCGTGGCAATGTATTTAAAAGCTTAATAATGAGCGATTAAAAATCACTATAGACTAGTAGGAGCGGGTGGTAGCAATAGTATCGGCATTTCTAATAGTTAAGGCTGGTGTTATTGGTCAAGGCGTTGGACATAGCGATAAAGTTGTGAGCAAAGACTTCTGATGGAGATGTGTTTAGCAGTCAGCTAGATAATAGTGTTGTTTGACCAAATATCACCAGCGCTTATGATGGTATTTGTTGTGTAAGAGTATTTATCATAAGAATGGCATTTTTTAATAAAAATATTGGCATACTACTGTTTTATAATGTTTGTGGGAATTTAATAAACTTTATAGTTAGCGATTATTAGGTTGTATTTTTTCAACTGATAATAAGGCTTGTGGGTAGCGGTGGTTAGTCGCGTTTCTAGGAGTGATGAGCTTTATTACTTTTAAGTCAAAAGGAGCAGTGATTTGATATTGAGCTAAGATAAGTTGTTGTTGTTTGACTTCAGCTTGTTGGGCATAAAAATTTTGCTGAGCTTGTTTGTAGGCTATCTCAGCTAACTCTAATTCGCGTTTTGAGCGCACTAAATTATCAAATAATTGCTGGGTTTGCTCGTAGGTGAGTTTAGCATCAGCTAATAATTGTTGGTTTATGTTTAGTAGCGCTTGGGCTTTTTCTAATTCTGTTTTAGCAATTCTACTGTCTAGGCGGACTAAAACTTCACCTTTTTGAAAAGTTTGCTCTGGGCTTGCAATCCATAAAATTTGTGCTGATACTTGAGGGTAAATTTGATAATCAGCATGCGCATTTACCACACATAACACACTTATAATGCTGGCAATGATAGTTTTTTTCATAATATAAGTAAATTTAGTTGTTCAATAGTAACAGCAATATCAAATTCTACTCTTGCTAAGTCTAGCTCATTTTTGCTAACTAAAACCATTGAATTGCCAAGATTGCGCGTTAAGCGCATCTCATATTCTAAGCTTGCTCTATCTAAATTAAATTGTAGATAATCAGCCTCTAATTTTAAGGCTTGATGTTGTTGTTTTAATGTTGTTAATTGTAATAATAATTGTAGCGCTTGTGCATTAAGCTGTTCTTGTTGTTCAGTTAGTTGAGTTTTTTTATTAGCAATTAAAATATCAAGTTGTTCTATTTCATGCTCACTATTATCATCACCAAAAGGCACACTCAATCTTACACCAGCGCGATAATTGCCTTCTTTATCTCTGTTATAACTCTGTTCACCCAGTCGCACAAAACCAATGAGTTTTGCTTGCCAGGATTGTTGCAGGTGTTGTTTTTTAGCTTTTAATGTTTTTATTTCTCTTGCTAATACCTCCAAATTACTATTTTTAGTGGCAATTAAATTATGCCAGTGTTGTTCGGGTTTGGGTTGGTAGTTTAAGTAGCTATTGAGTTTTGGATAATCCAGATTATCAGGACGGTCTTTGATATTATCATCTAGTAAGTCTAGTAATTGTTGACGCAGAAAAACTTGCTGACTTTCTAATTGTTGGCGGCTAGCAAAGTTAAGCCTTGTTTGCGCTTGCTTTTCTAATAATTCCACCTCACTCACCCAACCAAAGGCAAAATCTTCCTCAGCGTGGCGGGCCCTTACTGCAGCTAGGGCTAATACTTGAGTGCGATGATTATAACCTAAATCAGCAAGCACAGCATCAAAAAAAGTGCGCATTATAGCTATTTTTTGCAATAATTTTAGTTGGTTTAGTTTTAGTTTTTCTATCTCAATATTACTACTTGCAAATGATAATTCAGCTTGGTGGTCACTATCAAATAACTTTTTGCTTAAATTTAGATAAAATCTGCTATCATTTCTGCTTCGTCCGTAGTTTTCCCTAATACCGAGTTGGACGTTGAGGCTGGTATCGTAATCTTCCTCGCTAATTATACGTTTATATCCCAGAGCTGCTTGGATGACCGCTTGTTGCTGTTGCATAGTTTGGTAGCTTAGAGGTTTTGCGTATTGTAAGGCTTGAACCAGTGTCAGTGCTACTAAATTAAGTGGTGTTAACCATATCAGTAGTGTAGTCCCTCTCATTGGTTATGCTGACGTTTATAGCGTGTAAAGTTAGTATTTTTGTATTGATTATCCTTAACAAACTTGCCTAATAATAAAAAATCTTGCTCATTTAAAAAGCCAGTACGATAGGCAACTATTTTGCCTGTTAAGTCAAAAAATATCATCACAGGTGTTGCAAAAACATTGTATTTTTTACTGGAGAATTCACGCTCTGTGGTAGTATTGCCTTCAAAATCAATAATTTCAAGCGCGCCATTGGCATCAATCTCGTAGTTAATAAAGTGCTGCCTATAAAAATCAATCACCTGCTGTTGATTAAATACAGTTTGGCGCATTTTGTGGCAAAATGGACAATCATCTAAATAGAAAAATGCAAAAATTGCTGATTTATTTTGCTCTGCAGCTTCTGCTAAACTTTCTTGATAATCATTAAAATTTTCATCAAAGAAAGTGCTATTTTGTTGTGCTATAGTTAAATTATTTATCAGCATTAATATGCAAATAATAATTACTTTTAGCATTATCATCTCCAAAGTTTTCTAGTTGGTATTATAGCAAAAAAATTGGTGTTTGTTGATGAGCGAAGAGATTTTCTTGTTGGTCTCTATCCAGCACAATCCTTAAACAGAATATATTAAAATGTTGTTAAATTTCTAAAAAGAAAACAATGAGTGAAGTAGAACAGCTAAAACAAAAAATCAACGCATTAGAAAAGAAATTAAAGAAGTGTTATGGCTTAGTTTGGGAAGATAAACCCGAACAATTTGATGAATTATCAAAAAATGCGCTACCTATTTTAGTAGAAAAAAATCACTCTCAATATCCTGACCTTAATTGGCATCTTAAGCGAAAGATCAAAATTTAAAGCAAAAAATAGCACAATTATTTTGTGGGGTGGTATTGTTCAACGAACACAAAATGGTATTTTTAAAATACACAATGGTGATAATTATAGCACTAATATAGATGATTGGAACGATTTGAATTTTTAATTAGATTTGTATAAATCTAATTTAGCAAGTCGCTTGTTAGAGCTTAAAGGTTATTAGCTAGCAAAGCTAGTTAAAGATTAATGACTAAGTTTGATTTGATGGTAATTAGTTCTTTTGAGTCTAATGACTATGCACGGGCTATTGATAATTTGTGATTTAGGGGCAAATTCGTTAGGGGTGGTAACTTTAAAAGGTAAAGTGATAATGTCAGCGTTTAAATTTGCAACTAATGTAGCAGCAGTGGGCTGGATTTTAACAGCATCTTGAGATTGCTTGCCAAGGGCTATATTGATGAGCATTGATTGGTCAAAATCAACTTTTGGCACTCCTATTTTGGGAAAGTTTAGCTTGTTATGGTGGGCAATAATTGCTTCTAATGCTGCTGTTGTTATCTCGCTAGTGCTAGCATTTTCATTTGGACAATCATTAGAAGCATATACTACCTTTAATGGTAAATCAGCGGTATTAGCTTGCAAAGCAAGAGCTATTATTAATAAAGTGATAATTTTCATAATTATTCTCTGGCACTATTGCTGTTAGTATTAAATATAATATTTATATTAAAATTAATATCTCTTTGGTCGGCGTTATTTAACACTACTAGTTCTGGTCTATTTAACACCGGATAAGCGCCGCAAATTTCGCCTAATTGACATACGGCGCTATTACTAAGTTCGTTGTCGCTATCAATATCAGAGCTAGCAAATACTAAATATTGCCCATTTCTTATTCTATCAAAACTGTATTGATAGTTATCATTGCCAACAGCATTAGCAGTAGTAGTAGCCACAACGGTATTACTGCTATCGATTAAAACCACATCAATATTATGTCTGCTACTAGCAATGATGCCCACTTGCATACTAACACTAATACTAATGTTATCACCATTACTAATAGCAAGGGTAATATTACCATTATAAATGCCCTCGCTTAAATTATTACGGTCAATATTAATTCTATAATCACCTAATGTTTCAGTGGTGTTAATAGGGTCAATTCTAAGCCAATTATCACTGCTGGTGATATTAGTGATAGAAGCTGGGGTAGTGCCTAGGTTAGAGATATTAACTGTTATATTTGTTGCCAGACCAAGATTGACTGGATTAGGAACAACTGCAATATTTATTGGTGATAGAGGAATATCACCACCTAATTGTAAATTTTGCGCTTCTCTAACTGCTTTTAGAGCATTGATAATGCCATAACCATAAATATCATCTTTATCTGGTTCACCGGCATCGTCGGTGATTTCACCGCTTGCAAGCAGATTATCAAAAATTTGTGGAGTCATTGCTGGATAGATAGATTTCATCAAGGCGGCAATACCTGCTACATGTGGCGCTGCCATAGAGGTGCCGTTATAAAAACGATATCCGTCAGCTCGTGCTCCATCAGAAATATTAGCCGCAGTGCTAAAGACACCATCGCCATGACCATCATTATTTAAGTCAGCGCTACGGTTACCACCTGGGGCGGCTACATCAATAGCGCTACCAAAATTGGAATACCTTGCTTTGTTACCTAGATAATCTACTGCACTGACAGCAACTACATTATCATAAGCTGCGGGATAAAATGGACGATTGTTATTATTATTACCCGCAGCTGCTATAATAATAACCCCTGCCTCATAAGCGCGTCGGTAAATATCTTCAGTAAATAGCGAACTACCACCTCCTCCCAAACTTAAGTTGATAATATCAGCCTTTTGGGCAGGCACAGTGCCACTATCATTAGCAAGGCCAGCCGCATAAAGCACGCTTTGGGCAACATCATAGCTATTGCCGACACCATTAGTCCCAAGGGCGCGAATTGGCATAATTTTTATATTATGAGCCACTCCCGCTACCCCGATATTATTATTAGTTTCTGCTCCAATTGTACCAGCCACATGAGTGCCATGCCAACTACTACGTTGAATGAAATTAATATCTCCGGGGTCATCAGGATTATTATCAATACCATCGCCGTCGTCAGCGTTATTAGCATTAGCAATAAAATCATAACCATCAATCAACTGATTTTTTAAGTCACTATGACCTAAGTATACCCCGTTATCAATTACCGCCACAATTACTTCACTACTACCTCTGGTAATATCCCAAGCAGCTGGCAGATTGATATTGTTGTAATGCCATTGTAGGTTGTAATGTGGGTCATTTGGTATGAATAGCGGTCTGTAAATATAATTAGGCTCAGCATAATCTACCTCTGCTTGTAAAGATTTTTCTTTAATTGAGAGTAAAGTTGTGTATTTTGCAAAACTTTGTTCGGTTTGTCTTAAAATACCGTCGGCAAATGGGTTGCTAATTTGTGGAATGGAGATTTGTTCTAACTTAAAATTTAATTTATCATCATTTTTATAACGCACCACTGATTGATGCTCTATAAAATCCATATTTTGTCCTTGTAATTGATGATTAGTATTAAGGTTAGCAAGTGAAAGTGTGTATTTAGAGGTTGACTCAATATTAAGCACAGCGCTACTATAAGCTCGTACCCAAATTAAATATTCACCATTTCTAGGGGCAACTACCCTTTCAAATTCCGAAGAAAAAATTGATACACCTACCAAACGAAACATACTTCTGCTTAAACGTTCAAATAAAAATACATCAATATCACCATCATAGCCATAAATATTAGAATGATCAGAAACATCTAAATTAACAACTTGATTTTCTAATAGAGTTACTAAATACCAATCATTATTATCAACTATGCTGCCAAAGTTTCCACCGATGCCGTAAGTGCTCATTGGTACTGTGGTAACAAAACCATAAACAGTAACACCATTGCTAATTCTCTGAGCGCTACTTGGGTTATTATTACTCCTAAAAATTGCAGCATTTATATCATTAGTATCGCTATCTATTATTACATTTGGGACAACATTAAGAGTACCAGCAATATTATTAAAACTAGTATTAACTGCGATATTAACTGATGTATTATCCGCGCCACCACTATTAGTAGCGCTAATTGTATAAGTAGTCATTGTGCTTGATATAGTCGGTGTTCCACTAATTACTCCATTGTTAAAACTAAGCCCAGCAGGTAAATCGGGATTAATTCTCCACCCTATAACACTACCACCACTATTACTAATACTAAGTGGGCTAATCATCACCCCCTGTTGATAATTTTGATTGGCAATACTAGCAAGTATAGGAGGTCTATCATTAACCGCAATATCTACAATTGCGCTATCAACACCGCTAGTATTACTTGCGGTAATAGTATAACGCGTTAGTGGATTTAACTCCTGTGGCGTCCCGCTAATAGTGCCACTTACAAAGCTCAAACCAAGGGGCAAAGTTGGTGTAATTGACCAAAAATTAGCCCCACCACCAGTATTAGTAAATTTAATAGGATTAATAGTTGTGCTTATTTGATACATAAGCGCTACTTGATTATTAATATTGGGCGCGTTTTGACTAACAGCAATAATGATAGTAGTAGTAGAGTTAACAATATCAGCCACTGAACAACTAAGCGCGAGAGGGTTAAATATTACACAATTACTAGCGGTAATCATATATTCAGTAGGCGGGCTTAATGTAGTTGGTGTGCCAAAAATTATTCCAACAAAATTATTAAATATTAATCCATTTGGCAGAGTTGGCGTAATTGACCACAAACTAGGTTTACCGCCTATATTCTCTATTTGTATGGCAGGATTAATTCTTTGATTAAGCACGAAATTTTGTGGAGTTTGAGTAGTTAAAATCGGTGTTGGTTCTAACACCACAATTTGGATAATTGCGCTATGGTTGCCGGCTTTATTTTCAACCACAATAGTATAACTTGCTAAATCAGCGCTCATAGTAGGCGTGCCAGATATTTCTCCTGTTTGAGTATTAAAATTTAAGCCAGTGTTCTGGGTAATAGCGCTTGACCAAACATTAATTGCCCCGCCAGTATTAGTGGGAATAAATGGCGTAATCGCCACCCCTTTTATGTAAGTTCTACGACCAATATCTACTATATTTGGCGGTCTTGGTAATACTTTAATCGGTAATTTAGCCACCGCCCGACCAACACTATTTTCTGCCACAATAGTATAAGTAATCGGACTTAAAGCAGCGACTGGCGCGCCAGTTATCATCATCATTTGCGTAGTGGTAGCATATACTAAACCAGCAGGTAAATTTGCATTCCAATTACTAGCATCGCCACCGGTATTTCTTACCATAAGTGGTGTAATGGTTTGACGTTCAATATAAGTTTGTGGAGCTAGGTTAGACCTTAAATTAGGCGCATTTCCTTCGACCCTAATAGTAATCTCTAAACTATCACTACCATTAATATTTGTAGCTACAATAGTATGTGTGCTGATACCAAGCGTAGTCGGAGTTCCTAAAATAGTGGCGGTAATATTATTACTACTAACCTCAAAGCGCAGACCTGATGGCAAATCAGGACTAATGGACCAAGTTGCCACTACTGTGTTGTCACTTGCAAAATTAACCTCGTCAATAACTTGAAATTGCCTAAAATCTTTAAGACCACTGAGGACAATGTTTGGTGTTGGTCTTAAAATAGACCTAATAACCTCAGTAGGAACCGTAATAGTATTGGTGCTTAGTTCTAAAACCGCTTTTGTTAGTGTGGTTATGCTATCAAACATTCCTCCATTGGCTAAATCAAGCGCATAATTAGCCAGTGTTTTGGTAAGCTCTGCTACTGTTGCTGTTGCTAAAGCTTGTGAAAAAGCCACTGCTAAGGCAAAACCATAACGACCAGCGTCATTATCGCCAATATCATCTATACCATAGATACTAGGCGTTGTTGTTACTATATCAATAGCCATTCCATTGTTATCAACAATACCAAACTGTCTAGCAACAAAGTCAGTAGCAGTGGCAATATTGATATTGGTACTTTGCATATAGCGATATGCTAATTCTGTAAATGGGGTAATAATAGCAGTTGTTTGTCTGTCTTGTTTGACATTGACAACAGCGGTTAATTGGCTATTATTGATAATAATGCCACTTGTCTCATCTTGGTATTGTCCGCCAATAGCGCGCACAATCACCAAACCTCGATAATTATCGTTTAATTGCAAGCTATAAGCGCCATCATTAGTAGTGTTGGCAGAAGCAATTGGTGTATCAAAATCACTATCGCTAATGCGGTAGGCATTAATAGTAGCGCCACTAATAGCGCCCTTAACCGCTACACCGCTAATAACAGCACCAGTATTTGGTGGCGGTGGTTGTGTGCTACCACCACCACTACCGCCACCACCACCACCACAAGCAGTAAGTAACAGAATTATATAAATTAAAAAATAGTGTTTCATATTAAGAGTATTAACTTTGTAGAAAAACCTGTAAAAATTACAATTCATTTTCTAAAAAATTATTTTCTTTAGCAATACTATCTAGGTCTTTTAGAGTTTTTAGTAGATTTGCCATTTTGCTTAGTGGCATTGCGTTAGGTCCGTCACTTTTAGCATTGCTAGGGTCGGGGTGGGTTTCTAAAAATATACCGCTCACACCAGCGGCAATTGATGCACGAGCAAGCACAGGTACAAACTCGCGTTGTCCACCACTGCTACTACCTTGTGCTCCAGGTTGCTGCACCGAATGAGTGGCATCAAAAACAATTGGGCAGCCAGTGCTGCGCATACTTGCTATGGCGCGCATATCAGAGATAAGTGTATTATAGCCAAAACTTACACCACGGTCGCACAGCATAATTTGTCTATTACCAACTTCGTAGGCTTTATCTACTACATTTTGCATATCCCACGGGGCTTGGAATTGACCTTTTTTAATATTAACCGGCAAACCTTTAGCACATACATTTTGGATAAAATTAGTTTGGCGCACTAAAAACGCTGGGGTTTGTAATACATCTACTACATCTGCGACTTCATCTAAGGGCGTGTCTTCGTGGACATCAGTTAAAGTAAAAACACCAATATCATCTTTGACTTTTCGTAAAATACGCAGACCTTCGGCAATCCCTAAACCTCTAAAACTTTTACTGCTGCTGCGGTTTGCTTTATCAAAAGAGGACTTATAAATAAAGGGAATTTTAAGTCTGCTGGTAATTTTTTTCAAAGTAGCGGCACTACTAATAGCTAGCTGTTCAGACTCAATTACACAAGGTCCGGCTATTAAAAAAAAAGGCTGGTCAATACCAACTTCAAAGTCTAATAATTGCATTCATACATTATATAATATTGGCTATGAATATGCTGGATAGAATTTTAGTGACTAAACGTCAAGAAATAGCCCGAGCAAAGCAACAATTAAGTCTTAAAGCATTGACAGTAAGGCTTGATAATTCTCAAACCATCAGGGATTTTAATCAAGCCTTATTAACTAATATTAATAAGCGCAAACCAGCAGTTATTGCCGAGATTAAAAAAGCGTCACCATCTAGGGGTTTAATTAGAGAGGATTTTAATCCAAAAGCGCTTGCAAAATCATACCAAATAGGCGGGGCTAGTTGTCTTTCGGTGCTTACTGATAACACTTATTTTAGAGGTAATGATAAAGATTTACTACAAGCTAAAAATGCTTGTAATTTACCAGTGTTAAGAAAGGATTTTATTATTGATGAGTATCAAATTTATCAATCTTACTTGCTAGGCGCAGATTGTGTTTTGCTTATTGTTGCTGCTTTTAGTAGCGATGATTTACTTACAAGCTTGTCAGAATTGGCGAAGTCTTTGGGTATGGCGGTTTTAGTAGAGGTGCATAATAAATTAGAGTTGCAAAGAGCGCTAAAACTAGATCTACCCATTATCGGCATCAATAATCGTAATTTAAAAACTTTTAAAACTAGCCTGCAAACCACTATTGACTTATTACCACTGGTGCCAAAAGGTGTGTATGTAATTAGTGAAAGCGCTATTTTTACCAATGATGATATTAAATTATTGCAACAGTATGGCGTGGGCGGTTTTTTAGTAGGCGAAGCGCTAATGGGGCAGAGTGATGTTAGTAGCGCGCTTAAAAATCTAATAGGAGGGTTAAATGGAAGTTAATATTAATTGGATTGATGCGATGGCAATGCAAGCAACTACTACTAGCGGACATAGCATTAATCTTGATGGCCCTAAAGAGCTTGGCGGGCAAAATAGAGGTGCGCGACCAATGGAGATGTTATTGGTAGGTTTGGGGGGTTGTATTTTGGTAGATGTAGTGAGTATTTTGGCTAAAATGAAGCAAAATCTTAGCAATTGCAGTATTAGTATTAACGCTAAACGCGCAAGTTCTCATCCTAAAGTTTTTACCAATATTGATTTATTTTTTAGCTTAAAAGGCACCAATTTATCAGCGCAAAAGGTACAAAAATCTATTGATTTATCAGCTAATAAGTATTGTTCGGCGGCAATGATGTTAAATAAAACTGCCATCATCAGCCATAATTTTAAAATCATTAATGGCTAAGTTTTTAACCTTTGGCTGGCTTGGCGCTTTAACTGGTATCATCGGTGGTGTTTTAGTGGCGTTAAATTCTATTGAATATTCTCGTTTTGGTTTTATTTTCTTTTTAGTCTCAGCTCTAAGTTGGCTTATTCAAGGCTATAAAAACAAAGACTATCCGCTGATGTTACTAAATACTGTTTTTATTGTAATTGATGTTTTAGGTATTTATAATTGGTTTATTGTTGGCGCTTTAATTTTCTAATTTCTACCGTTTATATTTGGCAAGTTTTGCCTTTGATTTTAGTTTTTATTGCTTTAATTTAATAATATCAACATAAAACACACAACTGTTTTTTAAGACTGTCTGTATCTGTGATAATTTCTAATTTAAGTTCTCTATAGCCAATAGCACTTGCCGTGTAAGACCAATTACCATAAGCATCTGGGGTAATATTTATGATACTACCATCTATTATTATTCTTAGTTGTTCGTTAGTTGCTAAGACAGTGTGACCAGTGATAGTGGTAGTTGGGTCAAAGTTAATGGTGTTTGCTGCGCAAAATTGGTTGTTATCTAAGGCAAAAGTAAATGATTCATCTGTGCCAGAACAATCACCAGACCAATGAGTAAACTCACCACTAGTAGTGCTTGCTGTTAGAGTAATGGTGGTGCTTTTAGGATAAATCGCATTACAATCATTACCACAAGCAATACCATATATATCACTGCTAACAAAACTACCAGTACCAACTGATACTGCTAGAGATGATGCATTGTTATAATAACTGCTTATAATCTCTGTTTTATCGGCAATATTTCTATAAACTGGGTTGCTGATGTCTATAACTTTTAAACCTCCGCCAAAATCTGCAATAAATGCTGTCTGCCCTATAATTTCAGTATCTCTAGGGTTGCCATTAGTATTAATATTACCAATTAAGCTTGGGGCGGTTGGGCTTGAGATATTAATAACATATAGTCCGTTAGCACTATCTGCAATATAGGCAATATCGCCGATAACTTCTACATCAAAAGCATCGCTTGCAAGATAATTGCTGACTATGTTTGGGTTTGCTTTGTCACTAATATCTATAATATTTAACCCGCCAAGACGACTAACAACATAGGCATAATTGCCAATTACCTCAATATCTATAGCGCGGTCGCCGACATCAATATTACCAGCAAGTATTGGGTTTACTGGATCTCTTATATCTAGTATTTGCACTCCGTTATAGCGGTTAGCAATATAGGCAAAATCGCCAATAACCTTAACATCCATAGCAGTAATATTAGAGGTGTAACTGCTAATATAACTTGGATTTGCTTTATTGCTAATATCTATGATTTCTAAACCACCCTTCAAGTTTGCTATAAATGCATTTTGCCCGCTAATCTCAATACCATGGGCAAAACCTTGGCTAGTATAATTGCCGATATTTGTTGGATTTGCAGGATTGGTAATATCTATGATTTGTATTCCGCTATCACCATCTGCAACATAGACTATATTATCAATTACCTCAACATCTACGGCTAAATTAGTATCAATACTACCTACAAAACTTGGACTTGTTGGATTACTAATATCTATAATTTCTATACCATTATCGCGATTAGCAACAAAAGCCATATTAGCAACTATTTCAATATCTCTGCTATTACCGTTGGTGTTATAAGCACTAATTTGGTGTAATCCCACTTGACAAGCAATCTCGGTAACACTTGCTGGGCAGTCTGGTCTGGTAACAGAACTAAAAAATCCTGATATACCCCCAATAATTAATTCAGTTGTTGTGGTTGCAGCACCCGCTTGACTAGATGTATGGCGCGTCCTGACTACATCATTATTAGCAATCACTCCAATACTATCCCAACCACCGTTATTAACACTATATTCGCTGTTCCCATCAGCAACAATAGATGTATCACTGTATAAACTAGCAATGGTTATGGCATTTGATATTATTTGACTATTAAGCGCTCTGTAAGTTTTGGCTGCAAAACTAAAAGCACCTGCAGTAGTATCAGTATAAACCTCATAACTATTTTTAATACTACCATCACTAGCAATTACCTCTAAACTAACCTCCCCATAATTAGTAGTGCTTGCTACATAAAACCAATTACCATAAGTATCTGGGGTGACATTTATACTATTGCCATTTACTATTATTTTTAGTTGTTCGTCAGTTTCTAGGACAGTGTGGCCGCTAATAGTAGTGGTAGTTGGGTCAAAGTTAATAGTATTTGCCGCGCAAAACTTATTTTTATCTATAACTACGGCAACTGTATTATCAGTTCCAGCACAATCACCAGACCAGTGAGTAAATAAACCACTAGTAGTGCTTACTGTTAGGGTGATGATAGGGCTCTCGCCCCAAAGACCCACTGGATTAGTATAAGATGCTGGTAAATCAAATTCTTGTGCTTCGTCTCGCCCATGAAGATGATAAGCAAAAAGTCTGTTTGAGTCTATATTACCCATCCATATAGTATTACCATCACTCCAAATGCCTAATGGGAAATTATTGTGATGATTTAAACTAAATTCTTTTATCTCATCTCTATCGCCTGTGGCTAAATTATAAGCGAATATTTTATTTAATACACTATCTCCTACATACATAGTTGTGCCATCACTCCAAAGCCCTCTTGGTATGACATTAGAGGCATGGAGGTTAAATTCTTTTGTCTCATCTCTATTACCTGTTGTAAGAGTATAGGCAAAGAGTTTTTTTGCATTTATATCACTTACCCAAATAGTAGTGCCATCGCTCCAAGTCCCTGCTGCGCCATCATTGTTAAGAGCATGAAGGCTAAATTCTTTTGCCTCATCTCTTGCTTTTGTATTTAGATTGTAGGCAAAAAATTTATTTAGCATAAAATCAATTACCCAAAGTGTTGTTCCATCACTAGAAAGACCTTGTGGAAATTTATTAGCAGGATGCAGCTCAAATTCTTGGGACTCATCTCTTATCATTGTATCTAGGTTATAAGCTAAGATTTCTGGATGGTTGCCCATCATACCTGTTAATACCCAAATAGTAGTGCCATCACTCCATAGCCCTGTTGGATTAATATAGGATAATGGTAAGTTAAATTCTTGTGATTCATCTCGTCTATTAAGATGATAAGCAAAAAGTCTATTTGAGTTTAAATTACCCATCCACATAGTAGCACCATTACTCCAAATGGCTAATGGAAATTTATCAGGATGGCTTAAATCAAATCCTTTGGATTCATCTCTTTGACCAAAAGTAGGACCTAGTGCGATATTATAAGCAAAAATCGCATTTACATGACTATCGCCTGTCCACATTGTAGCACCGTCACTCCAAAGACCTCTTAGTATACGATTAGATGGGTGAAAATCAAATTCTTTTGAAGTGTCTCTTGTCCCATCACTGAGATTATATGCGTAGAATTCCTTATCAGTAATATCAGATACCCAAATGGTAGTACCATCACTCCAAGCCCCTGCTGGACTAGTATTATCTGGATGGAGGTCAAATTCTTTTGCTTCATCTCTCTCATCTGTTGCAATATCATACGCAAAAAATTTATCCAGCATAAAATCAACTACCCAAAATGTTGTCCCATCACTATAAAGACTTTGTGCAAATCCATTATCAGAATGCAGCTCAAATTCCTTAGACTCATCTCTTAACATTGTATGCAGATTATAAGCTAAGATTTTTGGATACTTATCAATAGTGTATGCTAATACCCAAATAGTGGTGTCATCAGGATAAATGGCATTACAATCATTGCCACAAGCAATACCGTCTACATCACTACTAACAAAACTACCAGTACCAACTGATACTGCTAGGGATAAGGCGTTTCCGCTTGATGCATCTGAAAATGTACCACTGTTATTCTGGCTACTACCATCGCAACCTAGCAACAATAGCACAGCTGATAGTAAAAGTAATTTGTGCATGACTTTATTGTAGTAAACTTAAAAATAAATGTCAAGCATTAGCAATGCCTGTTATTAATAACAAAATTATTTATCTTTATAATTTAGAAAATTATGGACTGTAGTCATAATGGTCATATTACTCTTTACATAAATAGTAGTAATATTAATGATGACCGCTTATCAGATTTTCTTCAATACTAGTAACTAAGGGGGAATCTTTTAAAAAATCTAAAGTATTTTTATTGACTGTAAGTCCCATCCATGGTCTAGAACGAGACCTACCTACGATATCATATTTATAACTATTGGTTGTAATATCGCTATTAGCTAAGTTTTCCAATTGCTGTATTAGCGCGCTTTGTGCGCTTCTTGCTTTAGCTTTTGTGTTGGTATTTGCTACTGATAACCCTGATGGAGACGACAAATTATTAGTATCAATATCAATCATAACAGAAAAATATACATCGTTTTTAACCACATAACCTCCTCTTTCCAGTATTTGCTGATAGACTAGGTCTTTTCATTCCTGTTGCTCTACCGTAATAGCATACGTTGAACTTAGTGTTAATACTAGTAAAAATAAAAACGCTGTTACACTTTTCATTACATCCTCATTTTTAGATTAAGTTAAGAACATAGTTAATTCATTTGCTATCATAAGCACCTCTTTTAGTAGCAGTAGCTTTTTCAACAGTAGTGGTAGTAATAGGTCGAATGATACAAGGAGAAATTTCTTCCCCATCTACAACACAGGGGACGGGGATTGGGTTAATACCGACCGGAGTATTTTCTTGAATACTAATAATTAGGGGAGATTCCTTTATAAAATCTAAACCATTTCTATTTATTGTAACCCCTATCCATGGTCTGTAGTGGGACCTGTCTGTCACTTGATATTTAAAACCATTAGTTGTAACATCGCTATTGGCTAAGTTTTCTAATTGTTGGATTAGTATATTTTGAGCGGTTCTTGCCTCAATAGTTGGTGTATTTAAACCAAATAATAAATTACGCGTACCAATATTGATTATCATAAGAAAATATGTATCGTCTTTATATTCAATGACGACTCCGTATTCCAATACCTCTTGATAATTTGAGTCTTTTCGCTGCTGCTGTTTTATACTAATAGCCGGCGTTGCCCTTGCGCTATAAATATCACTAACAGCACTACCATAAGCATTCACCACCTCTAATAAACCATAATAACTACCACCAGCAACAAAACCACTAATACAATGCGAATTTGATAAAGGGTATTTAGTTGCTAGGGCTTGGTAATTATCAGCATTTAAACTACTATCATCGCTAATATAGGCATTAAATTCATCTAGTGGATAGTAAATAGTATGTGTGCTGTTGATACCAACACCAACATTATTTTGCCCAATAGTTGATACAAGCGGATAATCGGGATAAAAACACAAATTACCATTAGTATCAAAATACAAGCCCAATAATGAACGCGGAGATAAAGGCGGTATATCATCTGCAATATTTGTTAGTGTTTCTCTGAAATGTTGTTGGGCAGAATCAGCGGGAATTAAATTAGCATCATCACCCACAATATCTTGTAACACATTTGCTAGTTTAGTAGCTGGGTCATTATCTAAATCTAACAAGGTGTCAGCGCTGTCCATACTCATTGCATCAATTTTGGCTAAAGTCTCACTACTAATGTTAATAGTATCAGTAATATTCCCATCATCATCTAGTGATTGTAGTAATTGTGCCATTGCAACAATTCTAGGGTGGTCAATAGCGCGTGTCTCACCCTCGGGCAATAAGTCTAATAAAGTAATAGTTGGTTTGATAGTGCTGGAGCCTAAGTTAATCCTGCCGACTGGGTCTCTGCCTAAAAAGAAACTAATAGCAAAGGTATCACCCTCATAACTAAAACGTCCATTGCTATCGGTAACTTTAATATCACCAACATTACCATCATTGAAAAAAACTCGATACTGCACTCCAGCAACTGGAGAGTCTAAAAACACACCAGTCCCGCCCGATGCACTTGGAAATGCACCGCCGTCATTCTCACTACTGCCACCACAACCCAGCAGCAATAGCACAGCTGATAGTAAAAGTAGCTTGTTCATAGTTACCCATTGTAATAAACTTAAAAATAAATGTCAAGCATTAGCAATGCCTGTTATCAATAACAAAATCATTTATCTTTATAATTTAGAAAATTATGGACTGTAGTCATAATGGTCATATTATTCTTTACATAAATAGTAGTAATATTAATGATGACCGCTTATCAGATTTTCTTCAATACTAGTAACTAAGGGGGAATCTTTTAAAAAATTTAAAGTATTTTTATTGACTGTAAGTCCCATCCATGGTCTAGAACGAGACCTACCTACGATATCATATTTATAACTATTGGTTGTAATATCGCTATTAGCTAAGTTTTCCAATTGCTGTATTAGCGCGCTTTGTGCGCTTCTTGCTTTAGCTTTTGTGTTGGTATTTGCCGTCGATATCCCTGAGTGAGATGATAATAAACTATTTGCATTAATATTAACTATAGTAGAAAAAGATATATTACCTCTATATTCAATGCCTCCGTATTCTAATACCTCTTGATACTTTGAGTCTTTTCGCTGCTGCTGTTTTATGCTAATAGCCGGTGTTGCCCTTGCGCTATAAATATCACTAATAGCACTACCATAAGCATTCACCACCTCTAATAAACCATAATAATTGCCACCAGCAACAAAACCACTAATACAATGCGAATTTGATAAAGGGTATTTAGTTGCTAGGGTTTGGTAATTATCAGCATTTAAACTACTATCATCGCTAATATAGGCATTAAATTCATCTAGTGGATAGTAAATAGTATGTGCGCTGTTGATACCAACACCAACATTACTTTGCCCAATAGTTGATACAAGCGGATAATCGGGGTAAAAACACAAATCACCATTAGTATCAAAATACAAGTGAGCGCGGAGATAAAGGCGGTATATCATCTGCGATATTTGTTAGTGTTTCTTTGAAATGTTGTTGGGCGGAATCAGTGGGAATTAAATTAGCATCATCACCCATAATATCTTGTAACACATTTGCTAGTTTAGTGGCTGGGTCATTATCTAAATCTAACAAGGTGTCAGCGTTGTTCATACTTATTGCATCAATTTTGGCTAAAGTCTCACTACTAATGTTAATAGTATCAGTAATATCACCATCATCATCTAGTGATTGTAGTAATTGTGCCATTGCAACAATTCTAGGGTGGTCAATAGCGCGTGTCTCACCCTCAGGCAATAAGTCTAGTAAAGTAATAGTTGGTTTGATAGTGCTGGAGCCTAAGTTAATCCTGCCGACTGGATCTCTACCTAAGAAAAAATCAATAGCAAAAACGTCATCGTCATAACTAAAATATCCAGCGCTATTGGTAACCCTAATCTCGCTGCTGCCAAAATCATCAAAAACCTGATACTGCACCCCAGCAACTGGAGAGTCTAAAAACACACCAGTCCCGCCCGATGCATCTGAAAATGCACCGCCGTTATTCTGACTACTGCTACCACAACCCAGCAGCAATAGCATAGCCAATGGTAAAATTAGTCTGTGCATGATTTTTATTGTAATAAACTTATAGTAATAATATTCCTTTTATAATTTTATGCATACTTATACTACCTTATCAAGTTTACTCATTACAAGGTTCTGGCTGGGGTTTATCAAGAGGTTGTCTTATATAATGGAAAGTTGATGGTATTCTGTAGCCATAACCATAACTTAGAGGGGGATAATCTTACACGCTCGTCTAATACCATCCAGCGTAGCGCTGTCATATCTACCGGTATATGCAGTGAATTGCTTTTATCTGCTTCACGTACAGAGTTATAGTACCTACCAAACTCTATAACATGATATATTTGTTCTCTTCTTTCACCTCTATCAAAATATTGCCCATTCCAAATATCGTATGGAAGATCAGGGGTCATTGTCATTAGGTCAAAAAGAATGGGAGGCATAGAATCATAACTAGCAACAATATTTTTTATATCACTATCTAGGGCCTTTTTACTAGCTAAATCCAGTTCATCATGAAAAACAAGCATAGGAAATGAGCAATATTGCTTATAATCTTCACCCTTTGCCTTTGCCCAGCCAATAATTTGGTTGTAAGCCTCTCTTTTATTTCTTCTATATTCTTTGTTTAATAAATCCATAGGCACTGCTTGTTTAACAACACTTGGTCGTTCGCCAACATCATTAACAGCAACAATAAAATAAGAATAAGTAGCACCATTTGTTAAATCAGTAATAGTATATGGACTTGTTACATCAGAGTGTTTACTAGTGGCAAAATCCTCATAATGCTGATTAGTAAGGCCAGTACCTCTGGTGATATATAAATCATAACTGTCTGTATTTGCAGATCCTTGCCAAAAAAATGTCAAGCTAGCATCACTCCTAGCTGCTACAACATTATATGGCGCTAGTGGGTTTTGTTCATTGGTTTGTATTGCTTCTAGGCTTTGTTCTAAATGTTGTTCGGCATTGCTAAATGGCACTAAGTTTTCGGTGGCTTGTATCATTTCTAAAACTTGGACTATTTTTGAGGCGGGGTCACTATCTAAATCAATTAAAGCAGTATCACTATTATCACTCATCTCATTAATCTTAGCAAGAGTTTGGCTACTGATATGAATAGTAGAAGTAATATCGCCATCATCATCTAGTGATTGTAGTAATTGTGCCATTGCACTAATTTTGGGATGGTCAACAGTACGCACTTCGCCCCTAGGCAATAAGTCTAATAAAGTAATAGTTGGTTTGATAGTGCTGGAGCCTAAGTTAATCCTGCCGACTGGATCTCTGCCTAAAAAGAAACTAATAGCAAAGGTATCACCCTCATAACTAAAACGTCCCTTGCTATCGGTAACTTTAATATCACCAACATTACCATCATTGAAAAAAACTCGATACTGCACTCCAGCAACTGGAGAGTCTAAAAACACACCAGTCCCGCCCGATGCACTTGAAAATGCACCGCCGTTATTCTGACTACTGCCACCACAACCCAGCAGCAATAGCATAGCTGATAGTAAAAGTAGCTTGTTCATAGTTACCCATTGTAATAAGTTTAAAAATAAATGTCAAGTATTTGAGTTTTTGTGCTAATAAAATGACAAAACCTATTATTAAGTTTTGTTAAATTTGTTGTTTATTAATTAGGTAATTATAAACTGATGCTTTATCTGTAGCATCAGTATAGCCAGCACCATTAGTGATATTTGTTAGTAATAGTAATAATATTCCTTTTATAATTTTATGCATAATTATACTACCTTATCAAGTTTAGCTATTACAAGGTTCTGGCTGGGGCCCGTTAAGAGGTTGTCTTATTTGAAGTGTAATTAGTGGCACTCTATAGCCATAACCATAACTTAGAGGGGATAATCTTACACGCTCGTCTAATACTATCCAGCGTAGCGCTGTCATATCTACCGGTATATGCAGTGAATTATCTTGTGAGGGAAGCCTTGGAAGTTTATATCTATTAGGGTGTTCAAAATTGGCTCTTATAAATGAGTAGGCGTTACGAACTGGTTCTCTTCTTTCACCTCTATCAAAATACTGCCCATTCCAAATATCGTATGGAATACGAGGGGCCATTGTTATTGGGTGAATAATGGTAGGCATAGAATCATAACTAGCAACAATATTTTTTATATCACTATCTAGGGCTTTTTTATTAGCTAAATCCAGTTCATCATGAAAAACAAGCATAGGAAATGAGCAATATTGCTTATAATCTTCACCCTTCTCCTTTGCCCAGCCAATAATTTGGTTGTAAGCCTCTCTTTTAAGTCTCCTATATTCTTTGTTTAATAAATCCATAGGCACTGCTTGTTTAACAACACTTGGCTGTTCGCCAATATCATTAATAGCAACAATAAAATAAGAATAAGTAGCACCATTTGTTAAATCAGTAATAGTATATGGACTTGTTACATCAGAGTGTTTACTAGTGGCAAAATCCTCATAATGCTGATTAGTAAGGCCAGTCCCTCTGGTGATATATAAATCATAACTGTCTGTATTTGCAGTTCCTTGCCAAAAAAATGTCAAGCTAGCATCACTCCTAGCTGCTACAACATTATATGGCGCTAGTGGGTTTTGTTCATTGGTTTGTATTTCTTCTAGACTTTGTTCTAAATGTTGTTCGGCATTGCTAAATGGCACTAAGTTTTCGGTGGCTTGTATCATTTCTAAAACTTGGACTATTTTTGAGGCGGGGTCACTATCTAAATCAATTAAAGCAGTATCACTATTATCACTCATCTCATTAATCTTAGCAAGAGTTTGGCTACTGATATGAATAGTAGAAGTAATATCCCCATCATCATCTAGTGATTGTAGTAATTGTGCCATTGCACTAATTTTGGGATGATCAACAGTACGCACCTCACCCTTAGGCAATAAGTCTAATAAAGTAATAGTTGGTTTGATAGTGCTGGAGCCTAAGTTAATCCTGCCGACTGGGTCTCTGCCTAAAAAGAAACTAATAGCAAAGGTATCACCCTCATAACTAAAACGCCCCTTGCTATCGGTAACTTTAATATCACCAACATTACCATCATTGAAAAAAACTCGATACTGCACCCCAGCAACTGGAGAGTCTAAAAACACACCAGTCCCGCCCGACGCACTTGAAAATGCACCGCCGTCATTCTCACTACTGCCACCACAACCCAGCAGCAATAGCACAGCTGATAGTAAAAGTAGCTTGTTCATAGTTACCCATTGTAATAAGTTTAAAAATAAATGTCAAGTATTTAATTTTTTGTGCTAATAAAATGACAAAACTTATATGAAGTTTTGTTAAAAAGGATTGAGCAAAAGTTTGCTTAATTGGTTGGGTTCTATTTTTTTAATTTCTCAACTTGATTATCAATAGCTGCTAGCCACTGTTTTTGGTTTATTTCAGCAAAAGAATCATCCCCACCGTCGGATGCGCTCCAGAAAACCACATCGGGGTTTAATTTTTTATAAACTAATAGGCTTTTTATTAGTGTTTTAGTACTACCTCCGGCTTGTCTAAAAAATATGGTCTGCCAATGTCCATGCGATTGGAAAAATGTATCTCCAGTGAAAAGATAATTGCCTCCATAAGGCGATTGATATAAAAAAGATATGCTACCACTAGTATGACCCGGTGTTGGGATAACCTCTATTTTAGCAAAGTGGCTAACCCGATTAGAAAAAGTAATATCTACTGGGCATAATGATGTAATAAAAGGCTCTTCTTTAATGTGGCAACACAACAAAGAATTAAATTTATGCTTGATTTTTTGTAATGATTCTCCCCCTTCGTCGCGATGGCTTAAATATTGATACTTAATACCTCCTAACTGAGATATTTGCTCAATATCATCTGTATGGCTCGTATTATAGAAAAGCACATTGCCTTTATCGCATTTTAGAAGATAAGCGTGAGTGTTAACATTGCCAAAGGGAATCTCAACTTTAGTTTGCCATAAATCATCATAAATTTGCTTCACTATTTTGTTATTAACAAAGATAATTTAATACATTACAGACCAAGTTCAGATAACCCTGGGTGTTCATCTGGACGGCGACCCAGCTGCCAATGGTATTTGCGCTCTGATTCTTCTATGGGTAGGTCGTTAATGCTTGCGATGCGGCGACGCATAAGTCCGTTTTCACTAAATTCCCAGTTTTCATTGCCATAGGACCTAAACCAACTACCCGAGTCGTCATGCCACTCATAAGCAAATCGCACTGCAATGCGAGTATCACCAAATGTCCATAACTCTTTTATAAGGCGGTAGTCTAACTCTTTTGCCCATTTGCGTTTAAGAAATTCTACTATTGCCTCTCGTCCTGAAAAAAACTCGCAGCGATTACGCCAGTTACTATCGGTAGTATAAGCAAGTGAAACTCGTTCGGGTTCGCGTGTGTTCCAACCATCCTCTGCCGCGCGCACCTTTTGAGTAGCGGTTTCAAGGGTAAAGGGAGGCAAAGGAGGGCGGCTATTTTCGTTAGTTGTCATTTTATTCTCCGTTTGTTATTGTTTATTGCTATTATAAATGTGTTACCATTTTTTTGTGCTTTGTTAAAAATTAGCCCTACAATTATAAACTATTAGTAGTCCAATTACCAATTAACTACCTAAATAGTAAATTACTAGTAATAGCAATTGCGGCAGTTTCGCTTTTTAGGCTAAATGTGACTGGTAGTGATACTATGTTTTTTTTATCAAAGAGCTTTACTTCATTATTGGTAAAACCTCCTTCGGGACCTACCAGAATAGTGGTTATTTTTCGTTTATGTTGGCTTAGAGGCTTAGCTCCTAAATTTAGCAAGATTGTTTTGGGGTTGGTTATTAAAAAATCAGCAATTGTTGGGCAAATATCTAATTGCATTAGGTCATAACGTCCGCATTGGCAGCAGGAATTAATAAGGATTTTATGAAGTTTTGCTAAACTGATTTTAGTGCTTTTTTGGCTACGTTTGCCGTAGATAAATGTTAGTTTTGTCAAACCTAGTTGGTTTAACGCTGGTAGGGTTTGTTTGATAACACTGCTTCCAATTACACACCAGCCAAGATGTAGCAATGAGGGCGGTTTATTAGTGATTTTTGTAGTTTTTAGCAGCTTTAATTGGGCGATTCTGGCACTTATTTTTTGGATTTGGTAGTGGTGTTTATAGTTATCTAATTTAGATACTAGCAACTTATCACCACACCTTTGTCGCCTTGCTTTTATCAGATGGTTAAATAATTCTTTATCAATATTGAGTGTTTTAGCACCAGCGTTTGGGTGGTAACTAAAAATCATTGGTTAATACTTTTCTAAGACGTATTAAAACCTCATTTTTGCCGACTAATTCAGCAGTTTTAGCAATGTCAGGAGCTATACCATCACCGCTTAGTACCAGCCTAAATGGTTGGCCAATATTACCAAAACCAACTTTGTATTTAGCACAAATACTATTCATTAATTGTTCTATATTATCAGCGCTCCAATTACTAAGTGTGCTGAGCTTTTGGTTCAGGTTGATAAGCATAGTTAGTGTGTTTGGGGTGAAATATTTAGACTTGAGTTTTTTATCATAAATATTTGGCCTGTGGTAAAACATTCTGCATTTAGCAGCAAGCTCTACTAAGGTTTTGGCTCTGGGTTGTAATAATGTTATTACTGTTAAAATATGTGGTTTATCGCCAGTGTTAACGCTTTGTTTTTTTAGATGATATTGCAGGTGGGGTAATAGTTTATTAGCAGGGGTTTTTTTAATATAATCGCTGTTTAGCCATACTAATTTTTGTTTATCAAACTTAGCGTTTGCGCTATTTACATTTTCAACAGCAAACAATTTAATCAATTCAGCTAAAGAAAAAATTTCTTGGTCTTTGTATGACCAGCCCAGTCTTGCTAAATAATTAAGTAGCGCTTGGGGCAAGAAACCGTCTTCTTTGTATTGTAGTATATTCGTTGCTTTATAACGTTTGGACAATCTAGTACCATCATCACCTAAAATCAATGGTAGGTGAGCAAATTGAGGAACCTCCCATTCTAGCGATTGGTAAAGGTTGATTTGTCTAGGTGTGTTGTTAATATGGTCATCACCGCGAATAATAGTGGTAATACCCATGTCGTGGTCATCTACCACCACAGTTAAATTATAAGTTGGAGCACCGTTGGCTCTTTTAATGATTAAGTCATCTAATTCGCTATTATTAACAGCAATTCTACCTTTGGTTAGATCATTAAATATAACTTGATTTGTGGTTGGATTTTTAAAACGAATAACTCCACTTTTTAAGCCTAAGTTACGACATTTGTTATCGTATTTTGGTTTTTTACCAGCCGCTTTTAATTGTTTTCTTAAATCCTCTAAACGTTTTTGTGAGCAATTACAATAATAAGCCTTGTCAATTTTTAATAATTTATCAATAATTTCATTATAACGACTAAAACGTTTGCTTTGATAAATTGGCGGTAAGTCTGATACTAGGCCCAACCACTTTAATCCGTCAAAAATTATCGTTGCTGATTTTTTTTTAGAACGGGTTAAATCAGTATCCTCAATACGTAGTAAAAATTTTCCCTTGTAGCGTTTGGCATGTAGGTAAGAAAATAGGGCGGTTCTAACACTACCAATATGTAAAAACCCGGTGGGTGAGGGGGCAAACCTAGTTTTTATCATTTGTTTTTTGTTGCTCTATCTGCCCAATATTTAGCTTTTTTGTTATCTTTTGCGATTTGATTGCCATCTGCATATAGCATTGATAATACTAGCATTGAGCCTTCTAGTTCAAACTCAGCTGCTTTTTCAAGCCAAGAAATAGCAGTATTGATATTTTTTTCAACACCTTCACCTTCTAAATAAGCAATGCCTAGCATATGGTGGGCAAATGAGTGTCCAAGCCTAGCGGCTCGTTTAAAGTTATCTAGCGCTAATTGTTGATTTGCCACCATACCTAAGCCGTTGTTTTGCATGATTGCTATTCTAAATAGAGCTTCTTTGTCGCCTTCGGTTGCAAGCGGGGCAAGCAATTGGTAGGCAAGGGCGAAGTTTTTGCTATCAAAAGCGGCAATACCACTAGTTAGGTCGGCGTTGTAATTGTCAGTTTTTCGCATAATAGTTTATTTATTGTTGCTACATTTTGGTGATTGTGGAGCTTGTTTATATTTTTTCTGCCATTCTGCTTCGTTATAGGTGTGAATTGCCAAAGCGTGAATTTGTTTAAGCTCTTCTCTAAATAATTCATTTACTAAACGATGACGTTTGATAAGTGGCATATTATTAAAATCCTCACTTACAATAATTACCTTAAAATGTGATTCAGTAGCAGGGCCTGAGTGTTGGTCGCTTTCATTAATGACTTGATAGAAAACAGGTTTAAATGTTTGGATTATTTTTTTCTCTAAAATGTTTTGCATTATGTAGTTGCGGTTTGAAATTCAAAGGAATCAACATAAAAATAGTGTTTATTCATACCTTTTTTAACAAAAGTCTCAGCAATGGACTCTACCATAATTGGCGGACCGCAAGCATAAATATCATAATTAGATAAATCTTGGTAATCACCTAAAACTGCTTTATGCACAAAACCGATTCTTCCTTGCCATTTTTTATTAGGTTTTGATAAAACTGGCACAAAGGATAAATATTGGTATTTATCAGCCCATTTTTGTGGTAAGTTAGTATATAAATCCACCTCGTCGCGCACTCCCCAGTAGAGCATAATTGGTTGTTTATAATCGTTGATAATTTGTTCAATAATTGACTTAATTGGACCTAGTCCAGTGCCACCGGCAATCATAATAATTGGCCTATTATTATCTCTAAAATAAAAACTACCCTTAGGCCCCTCTAGTTGTAGCAAAGTTTTTTCTTTTAATTCATTAAAAATAAATTGAGTGAATTGACCATGGTCAATAAGACGAATGTGCAATTCAATCTCACCTTTATTATTTGGCGTATTAGCAATGGAAAATGACCGTGGTTCAAAATTAGGATAAGACAAGTCAATATATTGCCCAGCTAAAAACTGCATACTATCGCCACTTGGGGTTTTCAGGAGCAAAATAATCACATCGGAACTCACCCTGTTAATTTTGACCACTTTGGCTGTATAATTTTTGCTAACAATATCACTACCAGAACTAAGTTCGTCAACAGCAATGGTAATATTGCTTAATGCTCTGGATTGACACATCAGCCGATAGCCATCGTTGAAATCTTCATTACTAATACCTTTTGGTAGTGGTTTGGTGTGGATGATTTTACCTTCTATCACCAAAGCCTTGCATTTGCCACATAAACCTTTCTCGCAACCATAAGGTAAATTAATACCGTGTTCTAAAGCTGCTGCTAAAATAGTTTGTTTGGGGTTTAGAAAAAATTTATTGCCACTTAATTCGTTGCTAACTTGATACATAGCATAAAATAAATACAAAGGGCATCATTATACCTTCTAATGACTGGGTTAAATACTGATAAAAAACAAGTTATTTTTTTAATGGGCGCAACTGCTTCTGGTAAAACAGACCTAGTAATTGCCCTAGCACAAAGAATGCCGATTAGTATTATTAGTGTTGATTCAGCAATGATTTATCGCGGTATGGATATTGGCACCGCAAAGCCTGATAAAATAATTCTTGAAAAATATCCTCATTCCTTAATAGATATTTGCAATGCTGATGAGAGTTATTGTGCTGCTCAATTTAACATTGATGCTAACGTTTTAATAAAGCAAGCTTTTGCTCAAGGCAAAACACCGCTATTAGTCGGAGGCACTAGTTTTTATTTTGCTGCTCTTGGTAGAGGTCTAGCGCCTTTGCCTGATAGCGAAAAAACTATTAGAGACGGGCTAATAGCGCTGGAGAAAAGTAAGGGTGTAGCATTTTTATACCAGCAACTATTGCATGTAGACTCAATTAGTGCTAAACGCATTAATCCTAATGACAAACAACGTATCATGCGCGCTTTGGAGGTATTTAAAATTAGTGGCGAACCTCTGAGTAAATTACAACAACAAAAACATAAAAATGCTCTCAGTTATCCAATTACCAAAATTATTCTTACACCTCCAAAAGCATTATTAGACCAAAAAATTGCTACTAGATTCAATATTATGTTAGAAAATGGTTTAGTAGCTGAGGTGGCAAAATTCTATCAATCGCCCAATATTAAAGCTAATATGCCCTCAATGCGCTCGGTAGGTTATCGTCAAGTTTGGCAATATTTAGATGCTAAATTGGATTATGCTACTATGGTAGAAAAAGCGCTTACCGCTAGTCGCCAGCTTTGTAAACGTCAAAATACTTGGCTGCGTAATGAGGAAAATGCTCACCGACTAATAAAGCCAAATATTGACGATTTAATTAAATTAGTAGCATAGTGATAATAGTTGTTGATATCGTATTTATGCGGTTTTAATGCAGTGGATTATTATTTATCATTTTTTTAGTTTTTTGCTTGACAATTTATAATTATCAAGTATAATCCTCATCTTTATGCCGCAATTAATATTGCTGGTAGTTCTTTAATAATTTATTTCAAGCAACTTGTGTGGGCGTTTATGCTATAAACCTGTGTGTTTATTTGCATAAATGCACATAAAAAACCAAAAAAGCAAACAAGCTTTTAAAAAAATTGAATGTTTAGGCTATATTATTATCAATTAGCCGAATGTTCCAAAAAGTTAGAATCAACTGAAGAGTTTGATCCTGGCTCAGATTGAACGCTGGCGGCATGCCTAACACATGCAAGTCGAACGGTAACATGACCTGCTTGCAGGTTGATGACAAGTGGCGGACGGGTGAGTAACGCGTAGGAATCTACCTGATAGCGGGGGATAGCTCAGGGAAACCTGAATTAATACCGCATAATATCTTCGGATTAAAGTGGGGGCTCTTTTAGACCTCACACTATCAGATGAGCCTGCGTCAGATTAGTTAGTTGGTAGAGTAAAAGCCTACCAAGACAATGATCTGTAGCTGGTCTGAGAGGATGACCAGCCACACTGGGACTGAGACACGGCCCAGACTCCTACGGGAGGCAGCAGTGGGGAATATTGGACAATGGGGGCAACCCTGATCCAGCAATGCCGCGTGTGTGAAGAAGGCCTGAGGGTTGTAAAGCACTTTCAATCGGGAAGAAAAGCAAGTGGTTAATACCCATTTGTGTTGACATTACCGATACAAGAAGCACCGGCTAACTCCGTGCCAGCAGCCGCGGTAATACGGAGGGTGCAAGCGTTAATCGGAATTACTGGGCGTAAAGAGTTCGTAGGCGGTTTGTTAAGTTAGATGTGAAAGCCTCGGGCTTAACCTGGGAACTGCATTTAAAACTGGCAAACTAGAGTATAGGAGAGGAAAGTGGAATTTCTGGTGTAGCGGTGAAATGCGTAGATATCAGAAAGAACACCGATGGCGAAGGCATCTTTCTGGACTAATACTGACGCTGAGGAACGAAAGCGTGGGTAGCGAACAGGATTAGATACCCTGGTAGTCCACGCCGTAAACAATGCCTGCTAGCCGTTAGGAGGGTTGCCTCTTAGTGGCGAAGCTAACGCGTTAAGCAGGCCGCCTGGGGAGTACGGTCGCAAGACTAAAACTCAAAGGAATTGACGGGGACCCGCACAAGCGGTGGAGCATGTGGTTTAATTCGATGCAACGCGAAAAACCTTACCTGGTCTTGACATCCTAGAAACTTACTAGAAATAGTTTGGTGCCCTCGGGAATCTAGTGACAGGTGCTGCATGGCTGTCGTCAGCTCGTGTCGTGAGATGTTGGGTTAAGTCCCGCAACGAGCGCAACCCTCATCCTTATTTGCCATCAGCTTGGCTGGGGACTATAAGGAGACTGCTGGTGATAAGCCGGAGGAAGGTGGGGACGACGTCAAGTCATCATGGCCCTTACGACCAGGGCTACACACGTGCTACAATGGGAAGTACAAAGGGTTGCCAAGCCGTGAGGCGGAGCTAATCTCGTAAAGCTTCTCTTAGTCCGGATTGAAGTCTGCAACTCGACTTCATGAAGTCGGAATCGCTAGTAATCGTGAATCAGAATGTCACGGTGAATACGTTCCCGGGTCTTGTACACACCGCCCGTCATACCATGGGAGTGGGTTGCACCAGAAGTGGGTAGGCTAACTGTTTACAGAGGCCATTCACCACGGTGTGATTCATAACTGGGGTAAAGTCGTAACAAGGTAGCCCTACCGGAAGGTGGGGCTGGATCACCTCCTTTAAGATACAGAGGATAGAAGGCAAAAAACATCAAAGCTGAATCAAAACTTTGATACAGTTTTTGTTATTTGTTATTCATACCTCAAGCATAAGCGTCCACAACAAGTTGTTTGAAATACAAAAAGCAAATAGATAGAAGACAAAGAAGTCAATCTGATATCAAAGTATGGAAAGTGGAGGACTAACACAAGCAATTTAATATTACTTATTAGCCTTTGACTTTCGTATTTTGTCATCGTATCTGCTTCTATATCATCTATTGTCAGTTCTCGGGTCTGTAGCTCAGTTGGTTAGAGCGCACCCCTGATAAGGGTGAGGTCGATGGTTCAAATCCACCCAGACCCACCAGTTTTTAGCTTAAGAATAAAATCAATGGTTATTTATTAGTCATTTGTTTTATTTTTATACCAATTTTTTAATTGGTAGTTCTTTAACAATTTAGTATATGAAAAAGTAAAGTTAAAACAACGCGTGTATTATATTTTGAGTTTATCAAAAAATGTGGCGTGTATTGTATTAACGCAACAATTTCAAAAAATATAGATTCTTATCTAAAAAGTTTATTACATAGTCCGACTATGTAATAACCTTGGTTAAAAAAATGTCAAGCAATATAACACTAGTTTATTAAATTGTTTAGTGTTATATGGTCAAGTAATTAAGTGCACATGACGGATGCCTTGGCGGTAGAAGGCGATGAAGGACGTAGTAATCTGCGATAAGCCTCGGGGAGCTGATAAACAAGCTTTAATCCGAGGATTTCCGAATGGGACAACCCAGCCATTTGTTAATGGTTATCCTATTCCCAATACATAGGAATAGTGAAGCTAACCCGGGGAACTGAAACATCTAATTACCCGGAGGAAAAGAAATCAACCGAGATTCCCTAAGTAGCGGCGAGCGAAAGGGGATTAGCCCTTAAGTCTCACATTTTTTAGGGGAATGGTCTGGAAAGATCAGCCATAGATGGTGATAGTCCAGTACCTTAAAAAAAATGTGAGGTGTTATGAGTAAGACGGCGCACGTGAAACGCTGTTTGAACTGTCTTTATGACGAAGGGGGACCACCCTCTAAGGCTAAATACTCTCTACCGACCGATAGTGAACTAGTACCGTGAGGGAAAGGCGAAAAGAACCCCGGGAGGGGAGTGAAATAGAACCTGAAATCGTGTGCATACAAGCAGTCGGAGCTCTTCGGAGTGACGGCGTACCTTTTGTATAATGGGTCAGCGACTTAATTTTAGTAGCAAGGTTAACCGTTTAGGGTAGCCGTAGGGAAACCGAGTCTTAAATGGGCGATTAGTTGCTAGGATTAGACCCGAAACCGGGTGATCTATCCATGACCAGGGTGAAGGTTGGGTAAAACTAACTGGAGGCCCGAACCCACCTATGTTGAAAAATGGGGGGATGAGTTGTGGATAGGGGTGAAAGGCCAATCAAACCCGGAGATAGCTGGTTCTCTCCGAAATCTATTTAGGTAGAGCCTTGTGTATAACCATCGGGGGTAGAGCACTGTTATGGCTAGCGGGTCGTCAAGACTTAGCAAACCATTGCAAACTCCAAATACCGATGAGTCTGAGCACAGGAGACACACTGCGGGTGCTAAGGTCCGTAGTGGAAAGGGAAACAACCCAGACCGTCAGCTAAGGTCCCCAAATCAAATCTAAGTGGGAAACGATGTGAAAAGGCATAGACAGCTAGGAGGTTGGCTTAGAAGCAGCCATTCCTTTAAAGAGTGCGTAATAGCTCACTAGTCTAGTCGGTTTGCGCGGAAGATGTAACGGGGCTTAAGATTTGTACCGAAGCTACGGGTCAGAGGACAGATTACAAAGGTCTGAAAGTTTAAGTCTGATAACATAAAAATAACCAAATATTGCCAAATGCTAATCAATCAGCATAATAATTGGTAATAAATTGGTAGTCATCAGTCATTTAGTCTTTTGTCATCTGTTCTCTGAAGGTAGGAGAGCGTTCTGTAAGCCATTGAAGGCAAACTGTGAGGTTTGCTGGAGGTATCAGAAGTGCGAATGCTGACATGAGTAACGATAAAGGAGGTGAAAAACCTCCTCGCCGAAAACCCAAGGTTTCCTACGCAACGTTAATCGGCGTAGGGTTAGTCGGCCCCTAAGGTGAGGCTTAAAATGCGTAGCTGATGGGAAGCAGGTTAATATTCCTGCACTGCTAATAACTGCGATGGGGTGACGAAGAAGGTTAGATCATCAGGGCGACGGTTGTCCCTGTTTAAACGTGTAGGTGGAATACTTAGGTAAATCCGGGTATTCTTAACACTGAGGCGTGACGACTACCCTGCACCTTAAAATGTATTTGTATTGGTTTTAAAAGACTTAAAAAATATGTTTTAAGGTGCGGGGGAAGTGATTGATACCATACTTACAGGAAAAACCTCTAAGCTTCAGGTTATTAGTAACCGTACTCTAAACCGACACAGGTGGGTGAGATGAGAATTCTAAGGCGCTTGAGAGAACTCTGGTGAAGGAACTAGGCAAAATGACACCGTAACTTCGGGAGAAGGTGTGCTCTTTGTATGTGATTTCACTCTTTTGCTGAATGAGCAGAATAGAGTCCCAGAAACTAGGTGGCTGCGACTGTTTATTAAAAACACAGCACTCTGCAAACACGAAAGTGGAAGTATAGGGTGTGACGCCTGCCCGGTGCCGGAAGGTTAATTGATGATGTGCAAGCATTTGATCGAAGCCCCGGTAAACGGCGGCCGTAACTATAACGGTCCTAAGGTAGCGAAATTCCTTGTCGGGTAAGTTCCGACCTGCACGAATGGCGTAACGATGGCCACACTGTCTCCACCAGAGACTCAGTGAAATTGAAATTGCTGTTAAGATGCAGTATACCCGCGGCTAGACGGAAAGACCCCGTGCACCTTTACTACAGCTTTACATTGAACACTGATCCTATTTGTGTAGGATAGGTGGGAGGCTTTGAAGCATAAACGCTAGTTTATGTGGAGCCGTCCTTGAAATACCACCCTAGTATGGTTGGTGTTCTAACTTCAGTCCCTGAATCGGGATTAAGGACAATGTATGGTGGGTAGTTTGACTGGGGCGGTCTCCTCCTAAAGAGTAACGGAGGAGCGCAAAGGTACTCTCAGCACGGTCGGACATCGTGCTTCTGAGCGCAAAGGTATAAGAGTGCTTAACTGCGAGGCAGACACGCCAAGCAGGTAGGAAACTAGGTCTTAGTGATCCGGTGGTTCTGTGTGGAAGGGCCATCGCTCAACGGATAAAAGGTACGCCGGGGATAACAGGCTGATACCCCCCAAGAGTTCACATCGACGGGGGTGTTTGGCACCTCGATGTCGGCTCATCACATCCTGGGGCTGAAGCAGGTCCCAAGGGTATGGCTGTTCGCCATTTAAAGTGGTACGCGAGCTGGGTTTAGAACGTCGTGAGACAGTTCGGTCCCTATCTACCGTGGGCGTTGGAGACTTGAGGGAAGCTGTTCTTAGTACGAGAGGACCGGAACGGACACACCTCTGGTGTTTGGGTTGTCACGCCAGTGGCATTGCCCAGTAGCTATGTGTGGCAGGGATAACCGCTGAAAGCATCTAAGCGGGAAGCCCCTCCCAAGATTAGGTCTCCCTAGTAGTTTAACTACTCTAAAGATCCCAAGAAGACTACTTGGTTGATAGGCTGGGTGTGGAAGTTCAGTGATGGACGAAGCTAACCAGTACTAATTGATCGTGAGGCTTGACCATATAATACTAAGCATTTTTTAGTGTTAATGGTTGGCATTTATTAACCAAATGAATCTATTTTTTTTAAGAAATAGTTGTGTTAATACTTAACTTTACAAAAATATACTAAATTGTTTTCTATTCATTTAGCGCCCTAGGTTTTAGGGCGCTAAATAATCAGTTTGCTTGGCAACCATAGCAAGTGTGACCCACCTGACCCATTCCGAACTCAGAAGTGAAACCGCTTAGCGCCGATGGTAGTGTGGGGCTTCCCCATGTGAGAGTAGGACATTGTCAGGCTTTTCATTTTGTGCTTTTGGGGTTTTACGAGGTTAAAGTAAAATTCCCAAGACCACTTCATAAATCCTCTAAAAAACTATACAATAGTTGTTTTTACCGTTTAGGTGAGTTGCTGTTTGCTGTTTTGTTGTATATAGTAATAAACCTGTTTAAATAACCTATATACAGAGGTTAGTAATGAAATTATATAAATTTAGACCATTAGGCAATTGTCCCGATTTTTGCAGAATTAAAGATATTATTGAAAATGGATTTTACTGTTGTGATTTTCTTAATTTTAATGATGTAAATGAAGGTGTTTTTTACATAACCAGCGAAAATAAAAACATATCGCTAAATAATAAACGAAAATATAAAATTTGCTCTTTTTCTGGGAAAAACGCATTAAATAGTCAGTTAATGTGGGGACATTATGCTAATGCTGGCATGGGTGTTGCTATTGAATTAGAGGTGAAAAATTGTAAGGATATTGAAGAAATTTATTACAACAATACAACTTCAAATAGTGATAACATCAAGGAAATTTTAACTAGAAAATCAAAACAATGGGAGTACGAGTATGAATTTAGGTATATAAAAGAGCATAAAAATATAAATGAGGAAAAAGAAAATAGAAATAAAAAAATTTACAAAAATTGTATTAAAAAAATTTATTTTGGCACGCCTTATAAAGCACTTAAAAACTACTGTGATATAAAAGAAAAACATACGAAATTAAAAAAATATCTTAAGTTAAAGGAAGAGTTAGAAATCTATATTGGAGGTCTACGCAGACGCAGATGCATATGTTGTAAAGATTATGATTTTGATAAAATAACTTAACTGGCTATCTTAGCGGATGAGCAAACTTGATTGCTCACTGGGGGTTAATGTTAGAACTGACTGCTTGTCCTGACAGTCTATGAATGATAACCAGCTTGCTGACTGATTACAGCTTGTTTAACAAGCACATCAATTTAGTGTGAAAAGCATGTTTTTAATATAGTACAATATTGCTAATAATTAGCAGTTAAGTATCTATCTTACTACCTTCCTATTAATATTATTTTTATATGAAGGGGTTGGATATAAAAACATGAAGATTATATTTTTAGTAATGGGTGTTACAGTCGTATCTTGGATTAATGTTGTAAATGCTAGTTGCACGGCAAGCCTTTTTCTTAGCCAAATGATTCATCGGGACAGTACTTTAATTATGATGATGGTAGTAATATAACCTATCATAGGTGTGGAGTTATGGGAGACTATATAGAAAAGGGTGGAAAAAGATACTCAGCCAATCCTCTTACAGATGTTGGAGATGAATACAGAGGAATAAACGGAAGAGGGTTGGAATATTTTCAGTTGGAAAGAGGCGGTATTTTAGGTGACAGAATAAGTTATTAATTTTTTGGAGGTTTGTTATGAGTTATATTGATGTAAAGAATAAAAAGGGTACTGTAGAAAAAAATCCACCATCAGGATATGGTAGTTGGTTGGGTTTTTGGGAAAGTGAGAAAGGAAAAAAATCTACCTCATGTGAAGTATCGGGATGTAACAATAGTGCAGTGCTTGGAGGTCATGTTATTAAGTCTGGAGGATATGGTAAAGAATATATTTTGCCAATGTGTCATTCGTGCAATAACAAAGAAGATGGTGAGATTTTTGAGGCATGGGAAAGCGATTTAGTGTCTGTAAAATAGTCCACCTAACTAGCCACTTCAGCGGATATAAAACGCTGCAGACTGAGTTTTAATTTTAGAACCGCTTATATTGTTATAATAGTTTTATTCTCTTTTAATGTACTCTATGAAGAATCTAATTATGTTTTTGTTGGTATTATTATTTGCCCTACCTTTTTATATTTATATGACTACATTAAGTTTTTTTAGACTTATAATATCAGGTATGCTCCCTCTGTGCGCCCTAGTAAAGGTAATAGAATATCAAGGAGATTTAATCAGACATGAGTTTGATTCAGTAAATTTAAAAATATTACAGTGTATTTCTAATGATGTTGATATTTTGCACAATGCTGATACTGAAACTATTGAAAAGCACATTAAAAAGAGACTCGATGATGTTGAGGATATAGACTTTCAAAAATTCCAAGAAATATTGAGTGGTAATAATGTAGAATCCATTATGGAAGACATTAAACAAGAAATTGAAAATACTGAAAATAGCCTTAAAATTAATTCTGCGTTCTATTCAAATGATGGTATTTTAGATAATGGTATTTTAGATATACACAAGATGGGCACGGGAAAACATCCATTCCTTGTGGAAATCGGTTTTCCAAAAATGTTGCGACTATCACATTATTCTGTTAATGCCGCTTTGTATGAACATTATCTTATGAGGGGGTTAAATGAACAGAATGCTATGATTAAAGTGGTGAAAAAATATAGATTTCGATTTGTAAGTCATATACTTTTTATTGTATCTTTAATATTTTTTCAGATTAGCGCTATTCTGTTGTTGATATTATTTAGTTTAGACATAATATTTTGGATTATAGATAAAGTGAGATACAAGATATAAAGATGATGAGTTATTTTTAGGATAGTTTTATGTTACAAATTTACTATAACTACCCACTTCAGCGCACCGTTAACGCCGCCGACTGAGTCTTAATATTATATTCTTAGAACATTGACAACAAACATAATAGAACGTTCTTTTAAACCGATTGTAAACGACGACCTAAAACAACTCTATAAAGGAAGTGTAGAGGTTATACAACAATATTTTTTTCATGGTAATGGCAAGAAATGGTTAAGTCTGTATGATATTAAAAACCCCATTGCTGTTGCTCTATGTCAAGGTGCTGCAATGCACTACTATGACAAAGTTACTGGTGTAAATGATTTTGATGTGTGGTTCTTTTATCCATTTAATCAAAAGCATCTACCTTATCACGCGCGCTGGAATTGGGATTTTGTTAATCCAAAATTTGGTAGACATCCGCAGATACAAGGATATAGAGGAAGAAAGGTTGATGTTTTTGTAAGGTCAATAAGAAATTACAGTAAAAATAATCCTGTAGAAACAATTCATAAATTTTTACAATACGAAGATACTCAAACAGCAAACAGACTATCTCAAAAAGCAGTAGTATTATTGACACCAAACTTTTTAGGACAAGTAGTGTGGTATAAGGGAATAATCTAACAATAAATAATCATGACAAAATAGCAGTTAAAGTTTTGAAAGGCGAATTAAAAATAATAAGTTTAAAGTTTGCACTGTAAAAACTAGCGGATAATTAACTCTAATATCATCCAAACCGGCACCTTGCCATACAAGGCGGCTGACTTTGTTAAGTCCAGCCACGAAGTCCGATGACTTTCTGCTAAAATACAACCCAAGTACCATTTAGCTGCCTTTTTATATCTAAAAAATCATCAACATTAATGAACGAGCAGAGTGAGAACTTGGATTTAAAAAATCTTGAGCAATATATCAAAACCAAAACATCTGAAATCTCAGAGCTTGAAAGTAGATTAAATAAATATTTGGCCAGTATTGAGAAACATGAAAGGAAAATTACTGCATCATGCAAAACCTTCTTTGAAAAAGTTATCGAAGCATTAAGTATTGGTTTTATAAAATATGATAGAAAATACACTGAAATCATTCATGAACTAAAAACTAAGATACTTGAAATATCAAATACGATTAATGTTGTTGATAAAGATTTACAATTGAAAAATGAAGAAATATTTAAGTTAAAAGAAGAATTTAATAATAAGCTAAATACATTGAAGCTAAAACTTGAACAGTTCCAGAGTAACCTTATAAAGCTGGCAGAATTTACATATATCAATGACTGCACAAAAACCAAGCTAATAATAAAATTAAATAATATAGTGGGTGAAAATAGTAAATACATACTGCATGACAACATAAAGTCTTCCATTAATGAGCTTATTGCATTTATAAAATCACCAGAAGAGTGGATTTTTAGTAAAAATTTAGAATTTGTAAAAAATGAAAAAATCAGAGAAAAACAATTTTTTGACACAATAGAATCAAATCCATTAACTGAAAAACAAAAAGATGCCGTTTTAGTCAATGAAAATAATAATCTTATATTGGCTGGTGCAGGGTCTGGAAAAACAAGCGTAATTGTTGCAAAAGTAGTATACCTTCTTAAAAAAAATATTCTACATCCCAATGAGTTGTTAATACTGGCATTTAATAAAAATGCCCAAGTAGAATTATCCGATAGGTTTAAAGAAAAAGGCTTGCACGTAAAAATAAAAACATTTCACTCATTTGGATTAGGTGTTATTGCTAAAGCTATGGCACAAAAGCCTAACCTATGTTCAATCACAGAATCGCAGACTAATATGACGAAATTTATCAAAGATACCATTCATAATTTAATGGCATCAATGAGTGTTTTTCTAGAAAATTTTCTAGATTTTGTTGCTTATCTCAGCATTCCATATAAAAGCGAGTCAGAGTTTAACAGTTTAGGTGAGTATTATGATTATCAAAGTAGTTATGATATGGAAACACTCAAACATGAGGTCAAGGTAAAAGAAGCTCACCAAGGAGAAAACAAAATAACACTAAAAAAAGAAACAGTTAAAAGTCACCAAGAACTGCTCATTGCAAACTCCTTAACTTTAAATGGAATTAAGTATTTATATGAGGAGCCGTATAAATATAAGACTTCTACAATTAAAAAAGGGCAATACAGACCTGATTTTTATCTACCAGAATATGATTTATATATAGAGCATTTTGGTATAGATAAAAATAACAACACTGCTTCCTACATAGACAATAAAGAATATTTAGATGATATGGAATGGAAAATTGAGCAGCATAAGAAAAACAATACTATTTTAGTTCAAACTTTTAGTTATGAATTTACCGAACGTAATTCTATTCCTTTATTAAAGGAAAAACTCTTGCCGCATAATGTCATTTTCAGAAAATTGAATTATGCAGAAATGCTTGAGTTAATAAAACAGTCAAACGAAAATGATAGGTTTACAAAATTATTCACATCATTTCTTACACATTACAAATCTAATATGCACACATTAGATGAGATAAAAGAAAAATCAAAAAGTGAAAGATCTTCTTTATTTATAAAATTATTTGAATTTATCTTTAAAGAATATAGAAATTTTCAAGAAAGATATAACTGTATTGACTTTGATGATATGATTATAAAAGCGCTAAATGCTATTGATAATCATAAATATAAACATGGTTTTAAACATATTTTTATTGATGAATTTCAAGATATTTCAACAACACGAGCAACCTTAATAAAGAAATTGTTATTACAAGGTGATGTATCACTAACAGCAGTGGGTGATGATTGGCAGTCCATTAACAGATTTGCTGGAGGTAATATTAAAATAATAGGCGATTTCAAAAAGATGTATGGGGTATCAAAAACAATTGCCCTAGATTACACATTCAGGTTTAATGATAAAGTATCGAAAATTGCATCTGATTTTGTGCAAAAAAACCCCCACCAAATCAAGAAAACAATTCAAACAGTAAAACGTCAGAAATCAGACGAGTTTAGTATCTTACTTTTTTGGAATACTGGTGACATTCAATCTGATTTAATAAAAATTATCGATTTTATTGCAAGCAAAGAAAAGAACACAGACCAAAAGCAAGTATTGGTATTAGCTAGATATAATTTTTTACTCACAAATAAGTTGAAAAATCTTAAAAAGAAATATCCCAATCTAAATATAATTTTTTCAACAGTTCATAGCTCAAAAGGTAATGAAGCTGATTATGTGATTGTATTAAATCTAAACAAAGGTGAGTTTGGGTTTCCTTCAAAAATAGAAGATGACCCAATACTTAATATGGTAATACCAGAAGGCGATGAATTTGAAGATGCTGAAGAACGTCGATTATTTTATGTTGCGCTTACAAGAACAAAAGAGGCAGTATTCTTATTAAGTGACAGATATAATAAATCGCCATTTATTGATGAGTTTATTGAAAATTATAAAGATGATATTTTCTTTATTAATGATCCTAAAATCAGAGTAATGAACTGCCCAGAATGTAAAACTGGAGTATTGCGAAAAAGGATTAAACCTCGCGATAAAAATAAATCTTTTTACGGCTGCAGTAATTTTCCTCGATGCAAATATACCGAAGATGTGCACTATTGTCCTGAATGTAATGAAGAAATATTAAAAAATATAAAAGAAGGAATGGCGAGGTGTACAAGTGATTCTTGTGATTTTGAAAGAATATTATGTATAGAATGTGGAGGCTATATGATTGAACGAGATAGCAAGTATGGATTATTTCTTGGTTGTGAGAACTTTCCAAAATGCACTCATAAGTCAAATATAATTGAAAAGAATAGTATCAATTTCGACAATCTATTTTAGTTTATGGAAAATAGAGAAAAAGATATAACAAGGCAAATGCGCTTGGACAGCCAAGAGCTGCGCCGCCCGTTCCTCGTTCTACATCTTTTGGTCGTCGGTGATTTGCAAGGTTGTATTTCTTGATTATGTTCAGGGTTCTATTAAAGGTTGCTCTAATATAACTAATGCAAACAACTTAGTTTTAATACTAGAACTGACTGCAAAAGTCAGATTTAATGGGTTGTGGATTATAATCCACTTGCCAGACTGCATGCGTTGGCTTGCCTAACAAGTTCACCAAACAAACAGCCCTTAATGTAAAATAAATTTTTCATCAGATAGTAGAAAGATGTATTCCCTCCATCTTGCTATAATTTTTTTATAATAGAAGGGTTGGAGTGAATAATGAGATTAGTTATATCAGTTTTGTTGGGGATTTCCACTATTTTATTTTCTAGCTGTGCAACAATTGTCAATGATGCAAATATCCCATTGACTTTTAGTTTTTCTGATGGTTCGTCTGGAGAGTGTACTTTTAAAAACAAGCGTGGTGTTTGGTCTTCTAATATTCCAACAAATGGGGTAATGATTCGCCGCTCAGATGATGCTTTGATTTATGAGTGTTTAACTAAAGATGGTAGAAAAGCAGTTGGCTCTGTTAGAAGTGAAATAGAAGGCGGCAAGATGGCAGCAAGTGTTGTCTTTTGGGATTTTGGTATCACAGACTCAATTACTGATAAACACAGAACTTATCAAGGCAATATTGTTATTCCTGTGCCTGTTGATAAATAATAAAAGAGGGGATACGTTATCATTTTTGAATAACATTTTGTGTAATTTATCTAACTACCCACTCCAGCGGATGACTTTAATGGGTGTTACCTGTAATAATCCACTTATCAGAATGCCTACAGCTTGCCTAACAAAAGAATTAATTGAATAATACTTGATGTAAAATAAATTTTTCATTTTCCACTTTAGTGCTTTAAAAAACACATGTGCAAAATATTTGAATTTATATTTGTGTCAACGTTATTTCTGTATATCTTAACCTTGATTTTTGTAACATATGTTGGAGTTTATCTGACTTATGTTGCGATTCCAGTAATTATTATTACAGGTTTAATAACATATCTTTGTAAAAAAAATAATGAATAAGAGAAAAAGAAATGCTACCTACTCCAGTGTATATTTAACGCTGCCAACTGAGCTTTAATGTTATGTGTAGATTATGAATATTACAGAGGAAATTGCAGCAATTGAATATGCGAAAGCATGGAACGAGTTGGATTATACTGATTTTTTAAAATTACTTGATAAAAATGTACATTGCGCCTCTCAATATGCGCTTGAAGAATTAACAAATAAAAATTCTATACTAAATTATCTTGAAAATAAAATTAAAACAGTTAGAAAATTAGGTATAAAAATCTGTGCAGAGGTAGGCAATACACAATTAAATTTTGCTGGTAAGGATTTTTTATTGATAGTATAAGGAAATAAAAAAGAAATAAAAATTATTATTGTGGCGTTAGAAGTAAATAACAGTAAAATAACGAGATATGATGCGTGTATGCCTGAATTGTTTAATGTGGGACACACTGGATTTATCCATTAAAATAAAAAGGAGAGTGCTATGTATAAATATCCATTCAGTAATACAACTGAACAAAATAAACAAAAAGTATGGAACAAAGGAAGGGTAATTGAAAATTACGATAAAGACATTTGGCGTTATGATATTTGTGGAAATCTTATGGAATATTCGGAACACGGAGATACAAATTCAAAACGTGGGTGGGAAATTGATCATATTAGGCCGTTAAAAAAAGGTGGCACAGATGATCTAAATAATCTTCAACCACTTTACTGGAAAAATAATAGAAAAAAAGATGATACATATCCATGGAGTTGTTAGTTTTTAAAAACACATAACTACCCACCTTAGCGGACGGCTAAAGTCGCTGCTATTTACAGCTTGTTAGTCATTTAATGCGAGATCTAAAATGAATATTTTTAAGATTTTCGGTTTCAAGACTTCTGGCAAGGACACTGCTAAAGAAAGAGTCTTCAATGATAAAGCTCCCGTAAAAGGTAGTATTAAATTTTACGGGCTTGTTGACTGGTGGTTGAATCAGTTCACATATGAAGAAAGAAAAGAAATCTTTGACAAATGTTACATTGACAAAGAAGTTTATTTTACTAGTAGAGATGTCGTATCTTATCTGGCAGGCATGTGGACTCAGTTTGATGACATAAATCCAATCAAAGAAAAAGTTGCCCAAAAAATTTATGATGTCTTTAATAGTCAAAATAGATCTATGGTGATCTCTATGCACTTTTTCCTTTTATCAAAAATGGGTAACATCTACAAACAAAAAGAAAGGCCTAATTATAAATCATACTTAATAAATGTCTGTCAAGAAAGCATTGAGTTTTCTCCAAAAGCGGCTATGGCATTCAAACAAGAATATAAAGACTTTTTGCCGTCCCACCCTTGTTTTCGCAGGCTTGCTATATTGTTTGAAAAAGAAAAAATGTTTTCTGAAGCAATCGCTATTTGCAAAAAAGCTCAAAAAGAAGGCTGGTCTGGTGATTGGCAAAAACGAATTCAAAGGTGTCAAACAAGGGCTGAGAAAATGGCTAACAACTAGTTCCACCGGAATAAGCCAAGGCAACTAGGGTTCAATTGCGTATTGTACCGATCCTTTAGGTAACGGTTTTTGTATAATAAATAAATAAAACATATAACAAGTTACTCCACAGACTTGCTACGCTAAAGCTTCGCTCGTTAATTCAAGCGTTAGTTGTCTGCCCCCTATGTTAAAATAAACTTTCATCAATAAATTTTTCATCGGATAGCCCACTAGTACCAACAAATGAGCAAAGGAGAGAATAAATGAGTAACATCCCAACAGCAGTTGCAAAACGTCTAATATCTGCAGTTCCGAAGTTTAAAAAATAAATTAAATCAATATAAAAATATTTATTATAAGGCTTAATAAAATTAAGTAATTTTATAGCGTAATTTTTAGATTTGTTCTGTTTTTGTGGTATATTAGGATTTATGTTAGTATTTTGGGAGAGAGCTTTATGTGGACATACATGTTTATTGGTTATTTTGTTATTGGCTTTATTTTGGGAGCTAATCGCGTATCAAATGGTGTACTGGTTCAAAAGGACCTGTAGTGACTCTTTTGGCATATGTGTTTATATGGCCATTACTAATTATGACGGGATATTAAATATGGGCATTCTATCTTATATATTTGGCGGTGGTAATATTGGAGTAATAGCAAAATCTATTAGTAAACATCATGAAGAACTCAAAGATTTTAATGCAGTTTGCGAATTCTATCGTTATGACTTTGCTTTTCGTACCTCTAGCCATAGAAAGTATGAAAAATCACAAGAGGCGATAAAAATGCTTGATAACGAAGAAATCTGTAATTATTGTGATTTAGCAGCACTTGTATTGTGGGTAGATGCTGCACCAAATAATTATTTTTACTACCACTTAAAACAAGATTTATCTAATAAAATTACTAAGCAATTAGCAAGGTATGGATTAAAATGATAAATAAAATTAAGGCATTGATTTTCCTTGCAAGTGAAAAAAATCAAAAGAATTTCATAGATATAATATTTTTGAAAAATTTAAAGAATACTAGTTTTTAAGTAGTTTTATGACATCAAATATCCTAACTATCCCTCCATCTGAAAAGCCTACGGCTTGCCTAACAAGCTCACCAAACAAACAACCCTTGATGTAAAATAAATTTTTCTTAGCTGCCAAATTAGTTTTAGTATAAAAAATATGTTTTAATATAAGTATAATTTTCCATGGCTATATTTAGGTATGACATTGCTGATGATTAATAGTTAGGTGCTTCCCCTTCCATCTTTCTATTAAGGTTTTTTAATGGAGAAGTCGGAGCAAGAAATGAGACAGTATATTCATAATACTTTAATACTAATTTTTGCAATTCTACTTTTTGAAGTTAATGCAGATTATTGTGCAACAGCAGAAATCAAAGGGAATGTTTGTAAAGGTTTTGCACTTTTCTCATCATGTGGGTTGGTCCAAGTTGATGCAGTGGAATATGAGAGTAAATTATCTGAACTCAATAGAAGGTGTTTTAGTAGAGTTGATAAGTATTGGACACATAAAAATAAAGGTTGGTGTAAAGTTGATACTAAAGGATTTGGAAGTGGAGGTGGAGTTATTTCATGGGCGTTGAACTCAATTACACAGCCAACATTCTTCCATAGAAATAAGAATGGCAAGTTAAAAAAGATTGGTGTTGAATATCTGAAATTCAGATGTATAAAAAGGTAGAAAAATGAGTAAAAATGAAAAGGAAAATATTGATTGGCCTGTATTGCTATTAATTCCTATCGTATTAGTTGCATTTATTTATGGTGGATTGTGGATTGGTTTAATAACTCTATTTGTGAGCTTATCAATTTTGGGATGGGGATGGAAAAGATAAGATTTGCCAATACAATTTTGATGATTGGTGTTGAAGTATAATTTACGAGTAATTTTGTTATAATTCCTCTAACTAACCACTCCAGCGAATGACTAGCACCACCTACTGATTTTTGATATTATATTCCCAAATGCAAAATTCACTCCTAACGCATATTGCCAGTAATTTCATCTCAGAATATGAAAATGTTGCCAATAGTAGTGTTTGCTATCTATTAAACCAATATCCCGCTGCCCGAACAACACTAAAAAATTTACTAAGCATAGACAAAGTTCCATCCCATTTTGAAACAGAGTTAGCAACCAAACAAAATGGCAGACCTGATATAACTGGACTGAGTCGGCTTGGTGAAAAGCAAGTTATCATTGAAGGTAAATTTTGGGCAAACCTAACGGATAATCAGCCAGAAAATTATTTAAAAGAATTATCAGCAGATGGCAAGATTTTATTTCTTGCACCTGAACAAAGGCTTATCTCATTAAATGTAGAGATAGAAAACAGACTCAATGGCACAAACCACAAAGTCATTATTTGTGCTTGGCTTGATTTTTTAAACCAGATTGAAAGAGAAAATAATAAAAACCACAATCATAAACTAGCCTCTGATTTATCACAAGTCAAAGGATTATGCCAAAAAATGGATACCGAAGGTATGCCACCTTTGTCTCAAGCAGACTTAAGCCCCATGCATGGCAGAATATCTTATCAATTAGCACAGTTATTAGATGACTGTTATTTTTTATTAAAACAATGGGGTGATACAGATTTTAGTAGATTACAAAAAGCTAACTCAAAATATGGCTACGGTTTTTACTTCAAAGCATTTGGCTTTACTTGTCGTCTATGGTTTGACAATTATCAGTGGTTTAAGCTTAAATCTCAAACACCATTTGGATTAACTATTAATAAAAATTGGAAATCCTCTCAAAAAATTAGGTATTTATTAAAAGAATTTAACGCTAAAAATACTAATGAAGATTCTATTAGCATCCAACTTCAAGCAGGTATGGATAAGGAACAAATTGTTAATCATATTGTTCAACAAACCAAATCAGTTTTGGTATTTCTAAATGAAAGAATTACCTAAGCATTTAGCAAAATTTATAAACGATACAGATTGGATTTTTGCAAAAACCTACGCCAAAACTTGGCCCCACGAGTATATCGCTAGAAACAAAGTGAACAAGACCTTGTTTGTAGAGTTGATTAAGCATACAAGAAAGTATGGTTATATCGGCAAGTTTTATCAAAAAGATATTCCATATTGCAACATAAACAATATGGTTTATTGGACTATGGGTGATGTAATTGAAAACACAATGATTATCAATAGATGTAAAAAAGAGCAATCATATCAATACCGTTTAGCAAATAATGATTTACCCAATTAAAATCAATATCGCCAAGCATTCCAGCAGATAGTTAAAGTTTGATTTTGTGTTGAAACAGACACTTTAGCATAATAATTAAGTTGCCTTAATCAATAGCCTTGTTGAAGTCAAAAAAAAGATTTCTCATTTTTATTTTGCATAATTTTTTGTTTTGCTTTTGTGGTATATTAGGATGTCTATTAATAGTTAGGAGTTTTGGTAATGGACGGTTATCAATGGAAAGTAAGAAAAGGATGTGATAATACAAAAAAATATCAAATGGTAATTAGAGTGCCCGACATGCATTTTGATGTTGTGGACAGTTCAGGCCATACTGTAAGAACTGTATCAGTAGGTTTTCATAAAATGGATGAAGAAACTAGAACTCGCATGGTAGAGTATGCTCTTAATAAATCTGCTATTAAAGCATTCTATGACCCATTATCAGCAGAAAGAAAAGACCTGAATCCAATGCAATTAGCCGACAGGATGGAAGAGTTTATACAAGAACTTGTTTTAAAGTCTCCAGGGGAGTTATGGGACTATGCAAGAGGTAGAAAATCCTCTATTAAAAATATATCCAAAACCAAAGAAGATATATTAAATATTCTTGATGTTACTATGAAAGCATTGCTAGAGACTAAAAATGAATTTTATCTTTATTTAGTGGCTGATATAAAGACCTTAATTACTAATATATCAGACTGGGAAAGAATTTATAACAATTTAAAATTTAGTAATAAGTGGGCGGTTGAAGAATTCTACAAAAATAATAAGGATATATTAAAATTCTAATTACCCACCTTATCTGATTACTCACAAGGTAGACGAGTTTTAATGTTAAATGAAAAACATTCACATGAAAAAAATAACGGTCTTATTGATTATTTGCTTATTTTCACTCTTTGTATATAGTGCAACAAAAAATAATTTTCCATGGCTAATGGACCTTTATAAGCATGCTCACTTAAACAAGAAACAAGAAAAAATTTATCTATACGCGTATTTTGAGACAGTGGCATTTATCATATATGGCAATGCACCAAGAGATGAACTTGGTAAGGAATTGAATACTTGGATAAACTGTGTTAAAAATACCAAACTATCAAATTGGATATCGTTATTAAACTGGAATTTTTCAGAACATTTAGATAAATCTGCTGCTTATGTTCTTTATAATAAAGTCTCCCCTGTTGTGTGTGCAGACCATTTAAAAAACACTGATACAAAGGTGCGTGTATTAAAATTGTTTGATTACAATGATTGGCGTAAATGGTCAATAAAGGATAAGTCTGTTTATATATCTGGTTATCTTGATACTGTGGCTTCATTTCAAATTATTCTTAAAGAGCAAGGCGAAGAAAATGACTTACGAGACCTAGAAATCGTAATAGAAGCTATAGGTATCGATGGTATTTTATCTGAAGTCGTAAAAACTAAATTTAAAAAACAGCATCCTTTGCCATGGTCAATATCTCGTGGCCTTGGGAATGCAAGGAAGCAGGTAATGAGTAAAAAATGAAAACAAACTGCTTTTATGATAAAAATATCGTAATTATACAATTATCTAATCATCCACTCCAGTGGACAGCTGGTTTCGCTGACTGAGTTTTAATGTTAGGTATGTGAATGAGAGCTGTTGAAAAATGGGCGGAGCGAGTATATTCTGAGACTGATTTTGGGAGAGGCATTGCAACTTCCTTATCAGGAATTATTGGATTGATTGTATATTTATATTTTCAAGATTGGGTTATCGCTGTTTTTTCTTTAATAATATCTTTTCCTGTAGTTAGAATTGTTTCATCAGGATTGTATGAAAAAATAACTAGTTATGAAAAGAGAAAAATTGAAAAAGAAAAAGTAGAGCACATATGTAATAAGTTAAATAAAGGAGAAAAAGAGGTAATAAAGGCATTTATTGGTGCAGGAGGTAGCGTCCTCACATGGTCACAAATGAATAATACGTCTGTATCATCAGCTAGTATTGAATCACTAATCCAAAGAGAGATTATGTGGACATCAGTTATGGCTGACGGAGTAACTGAATCTTTTGTCCTTGATACTAATATTTTTGATATATGCAGTGAAAAATTTAAAAAATAACCTAACTATCCACCCCAGCGGACAAATAACGCTGCCGACTGAGTTTAATCTTAGAATTGATTGCAGACAGTTGGATTTAACGGACTACGAACGATAATCCACTTGCCAGACTGCCTAAGGTTTGTCCAATAAGCGCATTAAACGAACGACACTTGATGTAAAATAATTTTTTTATCGGATAGTCGCTTGTCTTTAGCCCCGCTAGAACACTTACCAATATCGGAGTATTTAATGAACCTTAAAAACACCGCTAATAATTATGGTTTAATTGCCAAGTGGTTGCATTGGGTAGTAGTAATACTATTTCTAGCGTCTTATATAAGCGTTTATTATAGGCATTGGTTCACAGAAGACAAGACTCCTGAAAATTGGACAGCGCTTCAGCTTCATTTATCAATTGGGGTTACTATTGCTGTTGTTGTAGTGCTTCGCATTATCTGGAGAGTTACCAATCGTGCGCCTAATTTGGAACCGGGCACTAAACTAGAACATTTTGCCGCTCACGCTGGGCATTATGCGCTATATGCTATCATGATAGTTATGCCAATTACGGGGTATGTAGGTACTGGGGTGAATACGGAATATTTCTTCATGTTTGATATCCCGAAATTTGAGAGCACACAGTTATTCGTTTCGTTAGTTAATAACGGGCTTGGTATTGAGTTTAAGGAATTTGAAAAACCTATAGACTTTATCCATAAAAATATATTAGGAGAGTGGCTGGTATGGCTTCTCATATTGGGCCATGTTTTAGCAGCTTTGTATCATCACTTCGTTAAAAAAGACAGGACACTACAGAAAATGACAATCAACAAACTCTAAGAACAGCATGTCCTAACTAGTTGCTGATTATAATCCACTTGCTAGGTTGTCTGTGGTTTGTCTAATCTAATAAGCGGACTAAATGCACAGCCGTTGACGCAGGATAAATTTTTCATCAGGCAGCTATTTATACGTAGATTTTTAAGCCTATAAATACATAGGAGGTTCTATGAAAATAATAATCATTGGCGCTTCAGGTCTCATTGGTAAGGGATAGATAAGGCATTATCTCATAGTCATGAAATCGTCCGTGTTGGTATGTGTGAGTAGCGATATCCAGTGTGATTATATTGACTTAGCTTCAGTCGTGGGATGTTTAAAAAAAATTGGCGAATTTGATTCACTCATCTTAGTTGTTGGAGGTGATATCACCTTAAAACCATTTCAAGGTCTGGATGATGAAGATTATAGGCATGGTTTTAAACGAAAGTTTCTTGGTCAAATAAGTTTTTTAAAAGCGAATAACCATTGTGATAAAATAAAATTTTATAGAGGATTGTTGCTTACCCGCAGTCCGATTAGCTTTAAAATAAGGAGTATAAAAAATGTTAGCAAAAAGATTCGCCTTAGGTTTTGGTATTGCCATCATTTTACCTTTGATGTTTCACTATGGTGTTAGTATGTTTAGCACTCCACCAGAATATATTGATTATCATATAGATAACTACCGCCAAGATTACAGAGATGCGTCTGCTGAAAAGAAAAAAGAGTTGGCCGCAAAAAAGAAAAAACTAGAGTTAGAATTTAAATCTGCAAATAAAAAATTTCAACAACATCTATTTTTTGTCGCCGTTCCACTTGGACTATTATCAATTGTTATCGGTGCTTTTGTCTCAAGCAATGCAATAGGTTCAGGACTTATTTTTGGTGGTATTCTTAGTGTGTCTCATGGTTATATAAATTATTGGTCTGAGTTGCCAGATAGTTTAAGGTTTGCATCATTAGTAGCTGCATTTATAGTACTTATAATAGTGGGTTATAAGAAATTAGAAGGTGAAAAACAAACCTAGTAAATATGCTTTTAATATGAGTATAACGTTTTGTAGTTGTATTTAGAGTATGATACTGTTAATAATTGATAGTTAGGTGTTTGCCACTCATCTTTCTATTAAGATTTTTTTATAGAGTGGTTGGAGTGAAAAGAATGAGGCTAGTTATATTATCTTTACTGGGTTTTTTTCTTTTGGGTTGTCAAACTATTACTCATATGACAGCAATTGGAGGCAGCAAATCAGATGGAACTGTAAGATTAGCGTATGAGCATGGCATATTTGATGAAGTTAGGATTGATACTAATCATGCAATACAAACAGCAATTGAAAAATGTAGTGCATGGGGATATACTAATGCTGAAGCATTTGGAGGTTCTACAAGTTTTTGCACGACATATAATGGCTATGGAAACTGTATTCGGGCAAGAGTTACCACAGAGTACCAATGTATTGGAAGTGCAAATAAATAAAATTTTGTTAAAATTATTAATGTGGAAGGCTTATAAAAAGCATAAAACCTCCTAATTATCTACCCTAGCGGACTGATAAACTTACTCGTTCGCTGAGTTTTGGTGTTATAGGCTGGACAAACTTACAGATAGCATCATTCATATTACCGCTGCTAAAGGTGATACTAATATGGCACTAGTTAAAATTGATAATGGGCCAAAATTAGCCTATCTATGGGGAAATATGCAGGGAAGCTATTCTAACGGAATTTTTGTAAAATTATCGGTAGGAATTAGGTTGTTTCACTCTATTATAATTACCAGCTCTGCCTAATCTATCATTTAAAAAAGCGTCGGGCTTTTGAAATAAGCACTAGTGTAGAACCAACCTGATTTATATATGAACAAAAAACAAAGCACACAATTCAAAAACCCTTTGAACTTTCAACGAATTATTTTAGCTTTTAGGAATTCCTTTGATGGACTTAAGCACGCAATAAGGAATGAAACGGCATTTCAACAAGAGTTGATAGTTCTTATTGTTATGACAATAGTAGCCACATTTTCCCCGTTTACATTAGCCTTAAAAGTGGCAATCGTCATCTCGCATCTTTTTATACTTGTTGTAGAATTACTGAACTCAGCCATTGAGACAATAGTAGATAAGGTCTCACCCGAATATCATATTCTAGCAAAGCAATCTAAAGATATGGCTAGTGCAGCAGTGCTTGTTTCGTTCTTAATATCAATTATTATTTGGGTTTATGCGATTTATCAAGTAATTACATCGCTGTAATCAAAGTATCATAAAACTAAAAACAAAACATCTAGCCTTTAAATCAATACTTACAAGTTAAAAAACCTCAATGATTCACTTATTGCCATCTTGGTTGAAAAATTGGCAATATAGTTTGGCAGTATTATTCATCTTCAATATAACACTATCAAGGCAACTACACATCAACATCAATCAAAAGATGAAGCCTGTGTATTATGGGCTAAGCATAATAAGGACTAATGTTCCATAGCACCAAAAGTACGGTAAGTTTTGAACAACTAGACTCGTTTAAAAAACCAACTAAGATTGATTTTATTGGCACTTGGTAATAATATTAAAGTATTTTTTAATTGATATAATTTATCAATTTTGCCATTGAGTCAATTACTAAATCAGGGTTTGCTGTTGTAATATCAACACCGTGATTGTAGCCATAAGACATACAAATAATAGCAAAGTTAGCGGCACGAGAAGCTTTAACATCGCTTATAGAATCGCCTATCATTAGGCATTTTTCTGAGTTTGGGTTTATATTGAAATGGTTGGCGGCATGTAGTAGTGGTGCTGGGTCTGGTTTCTTTTTGGTTAGAGTATCGCCGCTAATCACTAATTTAAATTCATGAAAGATACCTAAATCTTTTAGTAATGGGTGGGTGAATTGTGCGGCTTTGTTGGTAATACATCCAAGGTCTAAATTTAGTGAGTTCAGGTAAGTCAAACCCTCTTTGACGCCATTGTAAAGGTAGGAGCGTTTTGAGATATTTTGAGAATATAATTTTAGGAAAATTGGGTATGCTTTGTTGTAATCGTTTTGATTTGCTTTGCCGTTTAATTCGCCGGTTAAGGCGCGTTCTACTAATTTTGGCACACCATTGCCGACCCAATGACGCACTTTAGCCTCGCCCCAAGTAGGTCGGTCCAAGACATTCATTAATTCATCAACGCAAAATGCTAAGTCGGGGACACTATCAACTAGGGTGCCATCAACATCAATCATCACCAATTTAGGTTTAAATTTTTGCATTAATGCTGGTGATTATTTTTGCTATTTATGATAGACCAATGGTGAACTTGGTGTTGGTTGCCATAAGTCATTAAACCAAAATATCCTAAAGCGCGTATTTTATCGGCATCGCTAGGCTTGCCAGTTATGGTTAGCTGGTATTGTAAGCCTTGCTTTTTGATGCGCATAATCCAACCGGTTTTACTTTGTAATTGTTCTGGGTAGTTTCTAAGGATGCGCTCTAGTGAGCGCAGTGCTCTTGGTTTGTTAGGCGAGATTACTACTCTTAAGCCATTTTTAATTGGAGTTTGACTAATAACATCAACAGCGCTTGCTATATCACTCATATCTAGTAAATGTTGCCGTAGCGCTTCAATATTAACTTGCTTCCAATTAGTATTTGGGTTGGTATTTAGTTTATTAATTACTTCCTGAATTGTGCCAAAAATATCATTGCCGGCTTCGGTTAAAAGCGTATTATTTAGGTTTTGATTTTGGTAATACTTGAATGTTAGCAGGCTTGCTATCATTAGTGTTATCAGTAGTAGTGTTTTCATAATTTAATCAAACCAGTGTAGTTTATCGCGCAATTTTACCACATCGCCAACTATGATTAAGGTTGGGGCACGGATGATATTTTCTTTAATAACTTTTGGCAAGTCGGCAAGAGTTGTGGTGTAGACTTTTTGTTGTGGAGTAGTGCCTTTTTCAATAAGAGCCACTGCAATATTAGGGCGCATATTGTTTTTAATTAACTGCTTTGACAGGTATTCTGCGCCTGTAAGTCCCATATAAAATACAATAGTTTGTTGTTCTGTAGCTAGTTCGCGCCAAGGTAAGTCCATACTACCATTTTTTAGGTGCACAGTTACAAAGCGACAAGATTGTGAATAGTCTCTATGAGTTAGAGGAATGCCCGAATAAGCCGCACAACCAGATGCAGCAGTGATACCAGGGACAACTTGAAAAGGAATTTTCTCATTGGCAAGAGTTTCAATTTCCTCACCACCGCGACCAAAAATAAATGGATCTCCTCCTTTTAAGCGGCAAACACGTTTGCCCTCTTTGGCTAAATCTACTAATAGTCGGTTAATATTGACTTGTTTAACAGTATGTTTACCGCGTTCTTTACCGACATAAATTTGTTCACTATCGCGCCTAACTAGTGCCATTACCTCGGGCGATACCAGCCTATCATAAAGCACTACATCAGCTTGTTGAAGAAGTCTTAATGCTTTAAAAGTTAGTAAATCGGGGTCCCCTGGGCCGCCACCGACCAAATAAACCTCGCCGACTTTAATAGGTGCGTCACTACTACTTTTGATACGTTCATCAATAGCCATTTTAGCGCCGCCTATATTGCCAGCAAAAACTTGTTCGGCGATAGTGCTGGAAAACACATCTTCCCAAAAAATACGTCTTTTGGCAATAGTTGTGAATTTATCTTTTACTTGCTGTCTAAATTTAGCTGCTAATTGGGCTAATTGGCCATAAGAGGCGGGAATAGTGCTTTCTATTTTTGCTCGCAAAAGTCTTGATAAAACAGGTGAGGCGCCTCCCGATGCAATAGCAATAGTAACCGGTTCTCTATCAATAATAGCTGGCATAATAAATGAGCATAAACTTGGCTTATCTACCACGTTTACCAAAATATTTTTAGTGCGAGATAACTCAGCAATGCGAGTGTTTAACTCGGTATCATCGGTTGCGCTAATAACTAAAAAATAATCTTTAATATCCTCATCTGAAAATAGACGTTTATGTAGTTTAATCTTATTATGATTTGCTAATTTTTCAACCTCACTGTTAACACCCTTGGCAATACAGCTAACTAATCCTTTGGCGCTTAATAATAGGTTGATTTTTCTAAGCGCAATACCGCCACCACCAACAACCAAGCATGGCTTATTTGCTAAATCAATAAAAATAGGTAGATGTCTCAAGTAATTTATTTTACCTTAGCATCCAATTCACCACTAGCATAATGGCTGACCATATTTTCCAGTGATTTAATCTTTATTTTACTAGCTTGACCAGCACAACCAAAGGCTTCGTAGCGAGCGATGCAGATTTCTGTCATACCTTTGGTAGATTCTTTTAGAAACTTTCTAGGGTCAAAGTTAGAGGGGTTATCAGCTAGATGTTTACGCACAGCACCGGTAGATGCCATTCTTAAGTCAGTATCAATATTAACTTTACGCACACCATTTTTGATGCCTTCTTGTATTTCGGTAACAGGGACGCCATAGGTTTGTCCCATATCGCCCCCATAGTTGTTAATAATATCTAGCCATTCTTGAGGAACACTAGAAGAACCATGCATTACTAAGTGGGTGTTGGGAATGCGTGAGTGTATTTCGCGGATACGGTCAATGCGTAGAATTTCACCAGTAGGTTTTTTACTGAATTTATAAGCGCCATGACTGGTGCCAATGGCAATCGCCAGAGCATCAACATTGGTTAATTTAACAAATTCAGCAGCTTCTTCTGTATCGGTAAGCAGCATATCCATATCTAATTTACCTTCTGCTCCATGGCCGTCTTCTTCGCCCATTTCTCCAGTTTCCAGCGAACCTAAACAACCTAATTCACCTTCAACAGAGACACCACCAGCATGTGCCATTTCCACCACCTCTTTGGTAACTTTAACATTATAGTCAAATGAAGCAGGGCTTTTCATATCTGGCATTAAAGAACCATCCATCATAACTGATGAAAATCCAGATTGAATAGAACGTAAGCACACCGATGGTTCTGCGCCATGGTCTTGGTGCATTACTACTGGAATATGGGGATACATTTCAACTGCCGCCATAATTAGATGACGCAAAAAAGGTTCACCAGCATAACTTCTAGCACCAGCCGAACCTTGCATAATAACTGGACTATCAGTTTTATCAGCAGCAGTCATAATGGCATGGACCTGTTCCATATTATTAACATTAAACGCCGGCATGCCATAACCATTTTCAGCGGCGTGGTCTAATAATTGTCTCATTGAAATTAACATAATTACCTCCTTATTATTTAATTTTGTAGCACATCTGATAAATTGTTGCAAGTTAGATGTATTTAGTATTCTTTCTCACCGACACATAATATTTTCATTGTATTTGTGCCGCCAGATTTATCCTTATACATTCCTTTGGTAAGTATAACTAGATCTTGGTATTTTATCACTTTTTTTTCGAGTAAAGTGTTAATTACAGTGCGGTTGATATCATACCACTCGTCATCGCTACTTTTTTCAATAGCACAGGGATAAACACCACGATAAAGGGTTACCTTTCTGGCAGTTCTTACATTATCTGACATAGCAAAAATAGGAATATTAGAACTCATTCTTGACATCCACAAAGTGGTTTTACCAGTTTCAGTAAGAGATGCAATGGCTTTGACATTAAGATGATTAGCCGCATACATAGCACTCATAGCAATAGTTTCATCAGTGGCAGCGAAAATTTGGTTTAAGCGATGGTGTGAGGTTTTGGCAATTGGATTTTTTTCGGTTTCAAGGCAAATATCTGCCATAGTTTTAACCGCGTTTTTTGGGAATTTACCAATAGCAGTTTCTGCTGATAACATTACCGCATCGGTGCCGTCAAGCACAGCATTTGCTACATCAAAAACTTCTGCCCGAGTAGGCACTGGATTTGTAATCATTGATTCTAGCATTTGCGTTGCAGTAATGACTATGCGGTCATTTTTACGCGCGAGTTTAATTAGACGTTTTTGTTCTGCTGGTAACAATGGGTCGCCAATTTCAACGCCTAAATCACCTCTGGCAACCATAATACCGGCTGATTCTTGTAAAATATCTAAAATAACATCTTCTACCAATGATTCTGAACGTTCAATTTTAGTAATAATGCCAGCATCGCAACCAGATTTTTTCAATAGTTTTTTGGCCTGTCTGACATCATCGCCGTTTGTGGGAAAAGATAATCCAACATAGTCAGCATTAACTTTGGCGGCTGTTAGTATATCTAGCTTATCTTTATTAGTAATGGCACCAGCAGATAAGCCACCACCACGTAGATTGATGCCTTTTTTACCAGATAATATTCCACCTTGGGTAATGGTGCAGATGATTTTACTATTCTTGACTTGGACAACTTGCATCACAATTCTTGCATCATTCAGCAATAAAGTATCATTAACTTTAACTTGTTTAGGTAGAGTTTTATAATCTAAACCCACGTTATTTTGGTCACCAGCATCTGCTGCTAAATCCGCATCTAAGGTAAAAGTATCGCCAGTGTTTAATATAATTTTAGTATTATTTTTAAATCCGGCGATGCGAATTTTAGGACCTTGCAAGTCCATTAGAACACCAATATAAGTATTATTTTTTTTAGCGTATTCTCTAACCGCCTTAACACGTGCTAAGTGTTGTTTTTCATCTCCGTGAGAAAAATTGATACGCACTACATTTACCCCAGCGCTTAAAATACTTCTCAGCACATCATCTTTATCTGTTTTAGGTCCTAGGGTAGCAACTATTTTGGTACGTCTTAACAAGTTTTATTCTCCCGCTCGTTGTTTTAAAATGGCAACTGCTGGTAAAGTTTTACCTTCTAAAAACTCTAAAAATGCTCCACCTCCGGTAGAAATATAGGAAATTTTATCTTCAATGCCAAATTTATCTACTGCCGCTAAGGTATCACCACCACCTGCTATAGAAAAGGCTGGACTGTTTGCAATTGCTGTTGCTAAAGTTTTAGTGCCTGTGCTAAATTGGTCAAATTCAAATACACCAACAGGACCATTCCAAACAATAGTCCCAGCGGTTTGCATTATCTTTGCTAAAGCTTTAGCCGATGTAGCGCCGATATCAAAAATCATATCATCATCGCTAACATTCGTAGCTAGTTTAGCTTTTGCTTTTGCGCTAGCGCTAAACTCTTTAGCGCAAATAACATCATTAGGCACTGGTATATCACAATTTTGCATAAGTTTTTTAGCTATTGGAATTAGGCTGTGTTCACATAAAGATTTGCCTACATTATTACTACTAGCAGCGATAAAAGTATTGGCAATTCCTCCTCCTACTACTAATTTATCAACTATAGTGGAGAGATTTTCCAGCATCGTTAATTTAGTAGAAACTTTAGCGCCACCAACAATAGCAACTAGTGGCCGCGCTGGTTTATTTAGGGCTTTGCCTAATGCTTCTAATTCGCTTGATAATAAAGGACCGCCGCAGGCAATAGGAGCGTATTTAGCAACACCATGAGTTGAAGCTTGTGCTCTGTGAGCAGTGCCAAAGGCATCCATTACAAACACATCGCACAAGGCAGCCATTTTTTTTGCCAAACTATCGTCATTACTTTTCTCACCAATATTAAAACGTACATTTTCACATAGCACTATCTCGCCCGTATCTATTTGCACTCCATCTAAATAATTTTTTTCTAAACGAATAGGCATATCTAATAATTCACTAAGCCTATCGGCTATCGGCTTTAAAGAAAATTGCTCGTCATATCTCCCTTCACTAGGCCGTCCTAGATGTGACATCAGCATTACCATTGCCCCTTTTTTGAGGGCCATTTTAATGGTTGGCAGAGAAGCCTTAATGCGTTTATCGCTACTAACTACGCCATCTTTAAGTGGTACATTCAAATCTTGACGAATTAGAACACGTTTATTAGTTAAGCTCAAATTTGCTAGGTGAATAATAGGCATTATAGCGGTAATACTTAAGAGCTAATATGCTCGGCTAATCTCAACATATTACAGGTATAACCGTATTCATTGTCATACCAAGCGACTAATTTGATAAAAGTATCATCAAGAGCGATACCGGCCTCGGCATCAAAAATTGAAGAATAGCTAATGCCACGGAAATCGCTAGATACTACTTTTTCTTCAGTATAAGCTAAAGTTTTACTGATGTCGCCTGTTTGTGAGGCTTGTTTCATAGCTCGGCAAATATCATCATAACTAACATTTTTATTAAGTTCAACAGTTAAATCCACCACTGACACATCAACACTGGGAATACGAAATGCCATACCAGTTAATTTACCGTTTAATTCTGGTAGCACTTTACCTACCGCTTTAGCAGCCCCAGTTGAGGAAGGTATGATATTTTCAAATACAGAACGGCCTCCACGCCAATCTTTTATTGAGGGACCATCTACGGTTTTTTGTGTAGCGGTCGCGGCATGAACAGTGGTCATTAAACCGCGCTTAATTCCCCAGTTATCATGCACCACTTTTGCTATTGGCGCTAGGCAGTTAGTTGTGCAAGAGGCAGCAGAAATAATTGCCTGCCCATCATAGTTGTTGTGATTAACTCCATAGACAAACATTGGTGTTGAATCTTTACTAGGTGCTGATTGCACTACTTTTTTGGCACCAGCGGTTAAATGTGGCTGGCAATTCTCAGTAGTTAAGAAAAAACCAGTGCAGTCAATGATTAACTCAGCACCTATCTCATTCCATTTTAGCTTAGCTGGGTCGCGTTGTGACGATAGGCGAATTTTATCCCTATCATTTATAATAAAATTATTTCTCTCTACTTTAATTATGCTGTTAAAACGACCTTGCGCGGTATCGTATTTAAGCATATAAGCCAAATAATCATTGTCTAATAAATCATTAATACCTACAACTTTTAAGTTCGGAAATTCATTATAAATGGCGCGAAACACCATACGTCCGATACGACCAAAGCCGTTAATACCTACTTTAATTGTCATTTTTGCTCCTGTTATTGATTTAACACCGCTCTAACCTTGGCGATAACATTATTAGTAGTAAATCCAAATTCTTTAAATAACGCACTTGCTGGAGCAGACTCACCAAATGTGCTCATTCCAACTATTGCGCCATCAAAGCCGATATATTTGTACCAGCCATTATCTATACTTGCCTCAATTACTACGCGCTTTACTCCTGGGGTTAGCACTGAGTCTTGATAGCTTTTATCTTCGGTATTAAATGCACAAGTTGACGGCATTGATACTACACGCACTTTGTTGCTAACCATTGCTTTTGATGTCTCAATTGCCAGCGATACTTCTGAACCGGTAGCAATTAAAATTACCTCAGGTACACCAGCACAGTCTTTTAATATATATCCACCGCGTTCAATATTTTTCACTTGTGGTGTTGTTCTTGACATATTGGGTAAAGTTTGTCTGGAAAATACCAAAGCTGTTGGAGCATCTTTGCGCATGAGCGCTATTTTCCAAGCAACTGCTGACTCTGTTGCATCAGCCGGTCGCCAAGTTTGGAAGTTAGGAATAACACGCATAGATGCTAATTGTTCTACTGGTTGATGGGTTGGTCCATCTTCACCTAGACCAATTGAATCATGGCTATATACATAAATCATACCAATTTTCATAAGCGCTGACATTCTAAGCGCATTACGCATAAATTCCATAAACATCAAAAACGTGCCACTATAAACTTTAAATCCACCGTGTAATACCATACCATTACACATATGCGCCATACCAAATTCACGCACTCCCCAAGATATATAATTGCCATTCATATTTTTTTTATTTATCTTAACTGTGCCTGACCAATTAGTAAGGTTAGAACCAGTTAGGTCCGCTGAACCTCCAAATAATTCTGGTAGTAGCGCCCCTATTGCTTCAATAGTATTTTGTGAAGCTTTACGCGAGGCGATATTGGGCATTTCTGTTTGGGTTTTGGTGATAAATTTATCCATTTCAGAGGAAAAGTTTGCTGGTAAATTATCTGCAATTCTACGTTCAAATTCTTTTGCCTTCGCTGGATATTTTGTTTTGTAAGCATTAAATTTATCTTGCCAAACAGCTTCATCTTTTGCGCCTTGTGCTGTGTGGTCCCAGCCTTTATAAACATTAGCAGGAATTACAAACGGTGGGTGCTCCCAACCCAATTTTTTACGTGTTAGCGCAATTTCTTCTTCACCTAGTGGAGCACCATGGCAATCGTGTCCACCAGCCTTATTGGGCGAACCAAATCCAATAATAGTGCGTGTGCAAATAAGGCTAGGCTGTGTGGTGTTTGACTTAGCAGCAATAATTGCTTTGTTAATTGCATCAGCATCGTGACCGTCAACATCACGAATAACATGCCAGTCATAAGACTCAAAACGGCCAGCAGGGTCGCATTCCATCCAGTCATCAATGTTACCATCAATAGAAATATTATTATCATCCCAAAAAGCGATTAGCTTACCCAAGCCCAAAGCTCCAGCCATAGCACAAGATTCGTGTGATATTCCTTCCATCAAGCAACCATCACTCATAAAAACGAAAGTGTGATGATTGACTATTTCATAATTAGGATTATTAAATTGAGCAGCCAAAGTGCGCTCAGCTATTGCCATACCAACCGCGTTGGTAATGCCTTGGCCTAGAGGACCGGTGGTAGTCTCAATACCATCAACATAGCCATATTCTGGGTGACCAGCTGTTTTGGAGTGCAATTGACGAAAATTTTTAATCTCATCTATACTTAGATCATAGCCGCTTAGATGTAGTAGAGAATAAAGCAACATTGAACCATGACCATTGGAAAGTACAAACCTGTCTCTATCAACCCAATTAGCATTTTTAGGATTATATTTAAGGTGGTCATTCCAAAGTACTTCAGCAATATCTGCCATTCCCATTGGTGCCCCCGGATGTCCTGAATTTGCTTTTTGGACTGCATCCATACTAAGAGCGCGAATTGCATTTGCTAATACTCTACGTTCTGGCATAATTACCTCTAAAAAAATAGTAAAAATGCAAGCAATTATACCACTAAAATAACTGATAAATATTCCAAATTTGCCGTAAAATTAGACTATGGAAAAAAATTACGATGTGGCTATTATTGGCGCTGGTGTAACTGGTGCAGCGCTTGTTTATACGCTTAGTAAATATAGTGATATTAAAACTATAGCAGTGTTTGATAAATATGGCATAGCTCAAGTTAATTCACAGTCTAAATACAATTCTCAAACCTTGCATTGTGGTGACATTGAAACTAATTACACTTTAGAAAAAGCAGTTCAAGTCAAGCAAGCTGCTGATTTAGTTAAATGTTATGCGCTTGGACAAAAAAATGCCAATACTATCATTTATCATCATAGCAAGATGCTACTTGGAGTCGGTGAGGATGAGATAGCAAAAATAAAAACTCGCTATCAGTTGTTCAAAGATGATTTTAATTATATGCAATTATTAACCACAACTGATATTGCTAAACTGGAGCCTAATGTTACTAAAAATAGAAATGAGCCTCTCATTGCTATGGGAGTTAGTAGTGATGCTTGCGCAGTAGATTTTGGCACACTAAGTTATTCTTTTATTGATAACGCCAGAGCTATTAATACTAAGCTTGAAGTGAATTTGCATTACAAATTTATTAAACTAAGCCGCTATGATGATGGCTATAAACTTGACTTTAAAACCAAGCAAGGCAAACAAAGAATTCATGCTAAATTTGTGGTTTTTGCTAGTGGCGCTTACAGTCTTACTTATGCCAAGCAATTAGGTTATGGTAAACATTTTGGTTTGCTATCGGTGGCTGGTAGTTTTTATTTTGGCAAAGAGGCGCTAAATGGTAAGGTTTATACTATACAAAATGATAAATTGCCTTTTGCTGCGGTTCATGGTGACCCTGATGTTAATACCCCTAATCAGACCCGTTTTGGGCCAACCGCGCTGATTTTGCCTCAGCTTGAACGTTATAAACACAATACTTATATAGATTATCTCAAAGTTTTAGAACTAGATAAGCATATTATGGTAGCTTTTGTTAAACTATTAAAAGAGTCCGAGATTCGTAATTATATAGGACAAAACTTTCTATATGAAGTGCCAATTTTGGGTCGTAGGTTGTTTGCCAAACAAGTGCAAAAAATTATTCCTTCATTACAACCGACTGATTTAAAATTTGCTAAAGGTTTTGGCGGTTTGCGACCACAAGTGATTGATAAAAATAAAGAAGAATTAGCCTTGGGCGAGGCTCATATTAATACCGATGAAGGCTTGATTTTTAACATTACTCCATCTCCCGGCGCTTCTACTTGTTTGGCTAACGCTAAAAAAGATGCCTTAAAAATTTGTAGTTATTTAGGCAAAACTTTTGATGTAGATAAGTTTGTAAAAGCGCTCAGCTAAATGGATAAAAAATTACACACTCAATTTTGTAATTTAAGTTTTAACTCACCACTGGTATTGCTCTCAGGTTGTGTTGGTTTTGGTAATGAATACACTAGAGTTGTCGGATTTTCTAATACCGATGTTGGTGCGGTCTGTTTAAAAGGCACTACTTTAAAACCCAGATTAGGCAACCCCTCTCATCGTCTTGCTGAAACGCCTGATGGTTTGCTCAATGCTATTGGTTTGCAAAATCCCGGTACTAATAAGGTTATTAAGAATATTCTGCCCACATTACCTTTTGACCAAACTAGATTTATTATTAATATATCTGGTTCTAGTGTTGAGGAATATGGTGAGATAACCAAACGTTTTGATAATACTGATATTGATGCTATTGAGATTAATATTTCTTGTCCTAATATCAAGCAAGGTGGTGTTGCTTTTGGTAATGACCCTGATATGTCTGCCCGCGTAGTTGATATTTGTCGTAAAAATACTGCTAAGCCCATTATTACCAAACTCTCACCTAATCAAACCGATATTGCTAATTCGGCAAGACGTTGTATTGAAGCTGGTAGCGATAGTCTAGCGGTAATAAATACTTTAATGGGAATGGCAATAGATACCAAAAAAAGAAAACCCATTATTGGCAATAATCAGGGCGGCTTGTCGGGCCCTGCTATTAAACCGATTGCTTTATTAAAAGTCCATCAAGTCTATCAAGTTTCTAAAAAGTATCATATACCTATTATCGGTCAAGGGGGTATTACTACTACTAATGATGCTTTGGAGTTTTTAATAGCAGGTGCTAGTGCTGTTGGCATAGGGACCGCTCTTTTTTATGACCCTTTAATTTGTAAATCTATCAATCAGGGTATTAGTGACTATTTAGCTAAGCACAATATTAACCAAATAGCAGACCTAGTTGGTAGTTTAGAATTAAATGATTTAAGCGCAACTTCTAATTTTGTATAAAATTATTATTTAAGTATTGATTTAGGTAAAATCAGGAGTTTGAATACACTTTTAACTATGTATATTAAAAATATTGCTCTGTTTGGGTTTAGTTTTTTAATCTTAAATGTTATAGCTATTGATTTGCAAATTTTAGAACCCAAAGTCGATAATAGACATATTAAAAAAGTCAATAATATCTCTAAGCAAACCCACATTAACCCAGATTTAATAATTGAACTTACTAAAAGCGCTAAAAAAGGAAATGCGCGCGCTCAATTTAGTCTGGGTAATATTTATTACAATGGTATTGATATTGAACAAGATTATATGTTAGCGTTTTATTGGTATATGCAAGTAGCAAAGGCTGGTTATGCTTCAGCGCAATTAAACATAGCCAAAATGTATGAACAAGGCTTAGGCACTACTAAAGATATAAAAAAAGCGCAACATTGGTATCAACAGACGGCTAAAAGTGGTAATGATTATGCCCAATATCGTTTGAGTGAATTACTAAAAAATCAGAATACAACACTAGTCAAACCTACTACCAATACTTATGCTTTGTATAAAAATAAAATTACCAGCACAAGCCAACATAAATCAAATAAGATTTCCGATATTGATAATATTGCAATTACTAAGCAAAAAAATGACCATATTATTCAAACACTTATTAAATCAGCTAAGCAAAATAATACTTTTGCTCAATATAGTCTGGCAATGTTTTATTATACTGGAGAATTAGCGCCTCAAGATAAGGTAAAGGCATTCTATTGGTGGCAAAAATCAGCTAAATTAGGTTTTCTAGAGTCTAAAATTAGTTTGGCGCTGATGTATTATCATGGCGAAGGTGTGGCTAAAAATTATAATTTAGCGCTTAAATGGGCAAAAGATGCTACTAAGAGCGACAATAAACGTGCCAATGCTTCATATAAATACTTATTAAATAACCCCTTTTAAATACTAATGATAAAAGTTAAGGCGCTAGCCAATATTTTAGCTATACAAATATTTATTTATTGCCAATGAAAAAAATTGTTCTAGCCTACTCTGGCGGTTTAGATACCAGCATTATTATTAAATATTTACAAGACCAGTATCAAGCTGAAGTTATTACTTTTACTGCCGATATTGGCCAAGGCGAGGAATTGACACCAGCGCGTAAAAAAGCTCAAGCAATGGGCGTTAAGCAAATTTATATTGAGGATTTAACTGAAACATTCGCCAAAGACTTTGTATATCCAATGTTTAGAGCAAATGCTATTTACGAGGGTGAATACTTGCTTGGCACCGCAATTGCAAGGCCGCTAATTGCCAAAAGAATGGTTGAAATTGCTAATCAGGTTGGCGCTGATGCTATTGCTCATGGAGCAACTGGTAAAGGTAATGACCAAGTGCGTTTCGAACTTAGCGCTTATGCAATAGATGCTAATATTAAAGTGATTGCTCCGTGGCGAGAGTGGAATTTATCATCTAGACAGAACTTATTAGAGTATGCTAAAAAGCATAATATTGAAATAGATTATCAGCAACAAAAAAATAAATCTCCTTATTCAATGGATGCTAATTTACTACATATCTCTTATGAAGGCGGTGAGTTGGAAGACCCATATTGCGAACCTAGTGAGCAAATGTGGCGTCTTACTAGTAGTCCTGAGCAGGCCCCAGATGTGGCAGAGTATTTGGAACTTAATTTTAAATATGGTGATATTGTAGCAATTAATGGCGTTAATTATACTCCTGCTAAAATTATACAAAATTTAAACACAATAGCTGCTAAACACGGTATTGGCAGAGCAGATATTGTGGAAAATCGGTTTGTAGGCATGAAGTCGCGTGGTTGCTATGAAACTCCAGCAGGCACACTAATGTTAAAAGCTCATCGCGCTATGGAATCATTAACGCTTGACCGTGAAGTATCACATCTAAAAGATGAGCTAATGCCAAAGTATGCAACACTGATTTATAATGGATTTTGGTTTGCGCCTGAGCGTCTTGCCCTTCAAGCTGTAATTGATGTTACTCAGCAAAGTGTAAATGGCATAGTGCGGTTAAAACTTTATAAGGGCAATGTATTTGTTGTTGGCCGTAAATCTGCCAGCGATAGTTTGTTTGATAAAAATATTGCTACTTTTGAGCAAGACTATGGTGCGTATAATCAAAAAGATGCGCAGGGTTTTATTAGTCTTAATGCGCTAAGATTAAAGTTAAAACAAACAAATGTCTAGCTATTGGTTGGCTATTAAATATAAGTTAGTTAAAAAACTAATTAACACACAAGAAGATTTTAATCAAATTTTAGCCAGCGCTACTGGGCAAAATATCATTAGTCAGCATAGCTATGCCCTTATCAATAGTGTTATTCAAATCGCTAATATGCAGGTGGGGGATATTATTACCCCGCGTAGCAAAATGGTAGAGATAAAACTAGATATGAAAGTTGAAGAGGTGTTAGATGTAATCTCTAATTCGGCACACTCAAGGTTTCCAGTTTTTGACCAAGATGAGTTTATTGGTTTGCTACTTGCTAAGGATATTCTGCACCATTTTATTCAAAAACCCAATATTACTATTAATATTAAAGAATATTTACGTCCGCCAGTGTTAGTACCTACTAGCAAGCCATTAGAATCGGTATTAAAAGATTTTCAAATCAATAAAAGTCATATGGTTTTGGCAGTTGATGAGTATAAAAATATTGTTGGGTTGATTACCATTGAAGATGTAATTGAACAAATTGTGGGTGAGATTGAAGATGAACATGATTTTGAACAAGATAATATTATTGACCATGGCGATGGACGTTACTTAGTGCGTGCTAATACTCCTTTAGATGAATTTAATGCTTTTTTTAATACTAAATTTGCAATTACTGATGCTAATACTATCTCTGGCGTAGTATTAAAAGGCTTTGAACAAATGCCAAAACAATTAGATACCATTACACTTGGCGGTTTGCATTTTAAAGTGCTAAAAAGCAGCCAGCGACGTTTGCAATTATTAGAAGTAAGCAAGCATAAAAATAAGCCTGCTTTAAATAAAAATTAATGGACATTATCAGTCACAGCGTTGATTTATTAACAAAACACCGTCTTAGTGCTTATGAGATTAGTTTTAGTATTATAAATGGTAGTAGTGCTAGTGTACGTTTAGGCAAGGTGGAGTCTTTGCAACAACAATTAGAAAAAAATCTAAGTATTAGTGTTTATAACGGGCAACAAGTAGGACATGCCAGCGGCGCTGATACTAGTGAGGTTGGTATTAAAAGTCTAGTTAATGCTGCTATTGATATTGCTAAATACACCGAGCCTGACCCATTTGCTGGTCTTGCCCCTAAAGACAGATTAGCATGGCAGGCGCCTGATTTAGAACTATATCAAGCACAAATGCCAGATATTGGCCAAATGGTTGATATTACTAAATCTACAGAAGAGGTAGCATTGGCACAAACAGGTATTCGTAATTCAGAAGGTGCGCATTATCAAGCAAGCAACATTGAGGCTTTTTATGCTAATTCTTGGGGTCTCAATTTAGCGAGTACTTATTCTAAACATAGCCTTGCTTGTAATGTCATTGCAAGCAATAAAGATAAATCCGAGATGCAAACTGGTTACGACTACCACAGTGCAATTGGGCTTAGTGGTTTAAATTCAGCAACTAATATTGGTAAAAATGCAGCTCAAAATGCGCTTGAGAAATTAAATTCTAGCTGTATTAAATCGCAAACTTTGCCAGTTATTTTTATCTCCAAAGTTGCTAGTAGTTTGTTTAGGCATTTAATGAGTGCAATTAGTGGTGCTAATCAGTATAAAAAAACCTCTTTTTTACTAAATAGTATAGGTAAAACAATTGCTCCAAATTGGTTAAGTTTAGTAGAAAAACCATTGCAAAAAGCGGTATTGGGAGCCAGTGCCTATGATGCTGATGGAGTATTGAAACAGCAGCAATTTTTTATAAAAAATGGTAAGGTTAGTAATTTCATAATGGGACAATATAGCGCAAATCAATTGCAATTAGATACCACCGCTTGTGCTGGCGGGACTAGTAATTGTTATATTAATTCTTATAAAAGTAAAAATTTAGCCCAATTAATACAGAAAATGCATACCGGAGTTATTATTACTGACTTAATGGGGCAGGGGGTAAATTTAACTACTGGTAATTACTCCAAAGGCGCTAATGGGTTTTTTGTGGCAAATGGGCAGATTAAATATCCAATTTCTGGCATTACTATTGCTGGTAATTTAAAGAATATGTTAGCCCAAATTATTGATATTGCCGATGATATTGATATGCGTAATAAAATAAAAGTTGGCTCTACTTTAATTGAGACAATGAGTATAGCTGGGCGGTGATTTATGAAATATGATATTGCAATTATCGGTGCTGGCATGGTGGGTCAAGCGTGTGCTTGCTTGTTGAGAAAAAAAACTAGTTATAGTATTGTTATGATTGACCCCAGTCCAAAACAAATTAAACCAAGTAATAAAATTGATAGTCGCACTAGTGCTATTAATCCAACTTCGGTTGATTTACTGCAACAAATTGATGTTTGGCAACATATTAGCGATACTTTTGTGTTTAAAAAGATTAGAGTTTGGGATGATGTAAATAATGCACAAATTAGTTTTGATAACAAAGGTGAAGCGCTTGGTTTTATGGTAGAAAATCAAAAGCTTCAATTTTGGTTGCGTCAGCAACTATTACAACAAAATATTGATTATCTATCTAATAGTCTTGTTGATATTACTAAAAAAGCTAGTACTTATCAACTATATTTAGATGATAAAGTTATAGAAACTAATTTGGTCATCGGCGCTGATGGGCTAAATTCTAAACTGGCAAAATTAGCCCATATACCACAGCAGCAATTTGATTATAAGCAACAAGCAATTGTTGCTTTATTTAAGTCAAAACAATCATTTAATCAAAGCTTATATCAGTGGTTTAACAAAGATGGTATTGTGGCGATTTTGCCTATTAATGATGATACATTTTCTATTGTTTGGTCTTGTGATAGTATTATTGCAGAAGAATTGTTATCTAAGCCTGATGAACTTCCCACCCGACTAGCCCAAGTCAGCAATTATTATCTAGACAGGTTTGAATTGTTAAACACTCCACAAGCATTTGTTTTAAAACAAAAAAATTCTAGTTGTTATGCTAAGGAAAATTTAGCTCTAATAGGTGATGCTGCCCATAGTATTCACCCTCTTGCCGGTTTAGGCGTTAATTTAGGTTTTGTTGATGTTAGCGCTTTAGTGGCGGTATTAGTAGCAGGGCAAAAACAGCATAAGTCAGTTGGCAATAGACGTATTTTGCAACAATATCAAATGATGCGACTAGGTAAAAATAGACTTACCTCTTTTGTTATGAGCGCTTTTTATTGTATTAACAAAATAAATTTCAGTCCGCTAAATTACCTCATTGGTTTAGGTATAAATACTCTTGATAAGCAAACCAAGATTAAGAAAAAACTCATCCAGTGGGACGGGCTTGGTTTTTAAATCTTTAACATTTTATCAAGCGCTTGGTGGACTTGGATTAAATTTTGTTTTTTTAAAGCAGAGAAAATTTGTAGGCTAATTTTACTAAATTTTTTTAATTCCCGAGCCACTGCAAATTGAGTATTGATGGCTTGATTTTTACTGATTTTGTCGGCTTTATTTAGTAAAATATGAGTTTTTAATTTGCACTTTATGGACCAATTTAGCATTTGTCTATCAAACTTGGTAAGGGGATGGCGAATATCCATTACCAGTATCAAACCCACTAAGCTTTTGCGTTCGGCAAAATAAGCATTCATATTAGCTTGCCAGCTTTTTTTTAGCATCAGTGTCGCTTTTGCAAAACCATAACCCGGCAAATCTACCAAGCGACGATTATTAGCTAAACTAAAATAGACTAAATGCTGGGTGCTACCTGGTGTTTTACTGATATTCGCTAATTTCTTTTGTGAAGTAATGGCATTAATTGTGCTTGATTTGCCAACGTTTGAACGTCCAGCAAATGCCACCTCATAGCCATTATCTGCTGGCGAGTGCATTAAATCAGGACTACTTAGTTCAAATGTTGCTTGTTTATAAAAATTAGTTATCGCCATTGCTAGTTTAAGCGTATAATGGTGCTCATTTTACAATAAGGAGGCCTTAAATGAAGTTAACAACTATAGCCTTATTTGCAGTATTGGTAACACCTTTTGTATTTGCTGGTGTTGGTGAAGATGCTTATAATGCCACTTGCGCCTCTTGTCATGGCGCTAAGGGCGCTGCTCCTATTTTACCTACTTATCCAAAATTAAATGGTCAAAATGCAGCTTATACTGTTAAGCAAATGAAAGACTTTCAAAGTGGTGTTAGAAAAGATGCCATTATGGAGGCTATGGCAAAACTAGTAGTTGGTAAAGAACAAGCGATTGCTGATTATTTAGCGGCACAGTAATTTTAACCTAGTTCCAATTACCAAACATTTTAATAAAGTTGAAATTTGTCGGTGGCACTGATTTAGGAGTTATTGCTTGGTAATTGTTGCCTTGTTTTTTGCCAATCACAAAAGCGAAGAATGGCATATCTGTTCTACCCATGCGTTTATCACTAATAATCATATTATCGCCTATTAATTCTAGACGGTAAAAACCATGCGCAAAATAGTCATATTTAGCAATAATTTTTTTCAAAGCTCTATCTTTAGGGACATTATTATTTTTGTTGTGAGCAATGGTAATCCACGGGCTATGTTGCTTGGTAACTAAGTTGTAGAAGCGCTCATAACTATGTTGTTTATCAATATATACTGTTCGCCAAATAAGACCATTAGAAGGAGTAGGCATAGTAAAACTATTAAGTATTTCAGTATTTTGTGGCGGTGGAGTATTAGCAAAAGCATATTGTTGTAATAATAACATCAAGACCAGATAAGTGCTGCTTAGACTAAGAGCCAGAGAATTAGTGGAAAAACCAAACCAAGTAGGTGGTCTTCTGCCTCGCATCAGCACTACAAAAGCCACTAATAGGGGTATAGTATAAAATAAATCAAAGATAAACATAGAACCAATCATCACGCTTGGCACACCACTTGGGAAAAATACTTGTGTGCCAAAAATAGTTAAACTATCTAATAAAATATGGGTATTTAACACCCAAAAACATAACCAAAACCAGTGCTTAAAAGATAAAGCTAATTTAGGCTGTATTTTTTTAAGCACCCAAGCAAGTGGTAAAGATAATAGACTTAATATTAAAAAAGAGTGCGAAAATCCGCGATGATGTATCATATTTTGCAGTTCATCACCATAATTTAGCACAATATCTAAGTCTGGCAAAGTAGCGAGCGCACCAGCAATCACAGCAACACGTCTAGTTTTTAGCGGACTAACTGCTACTCCAACAGCAGCCCCTAACATAAATTGGGTTAATGAATCCATTAGTGTAGAACAAAATTAAATAATAAACATTACTATTTATTCAACAGCTGTGGCCAACTTTGATTAGCTTCATTGATATTTTCTTGCTCATCTTCTGACCAAGTCTCTCTGGTGGCTTTGCTGTAGTTTAAATATAACTTACCATCAACAATTGACCAAGCATAAGGGTCAGTGCTTGCGGTATAGCCACGAGAAACCGCATAGGCGCAATAACCGCCATATTGTGGGGCGTATGCTTGGGGACTGCTAATAAAATCATCTAGGTTTTGCTTTGATGCAAAATACCAAGTCGCCCCATCCCAGCTATGACTAAATTGCTTCTTACCTTTAACAGCCTTATTTTCTTTAAAATATGCCACCGGATCATACCCTCCAATTGCTTTACCCCAGCTACTAAAAACATTATCTATCGCAAAAACCGATGTAATTAGCAATAAAGCAGCAATAAAAATACTACTAGGTAAATAATAAATAGCTCGCATAATTAATCTCCTTAACAAAGCACATATTGTATTGTGTTATTATGTTCTAGTCAAATTATTTGGGAAGATTATGTAAGAATTATTGATAAATTTAAAACTCAAAATAGCGCGGTGTTAGTCAGACGTTTTTGCAGAGTGATACCACTTACAAAAATTATTAATTTATCAGATATGCTATATGCCTTATTAAAAAAATTATATAATTAATTAAATTATGATTGACTCTACTTTCAAATACATAACAATATTATTGTTATTGATAATTACCCATAACGCTACAGTATATGCCGCAGGCATCGCTAGCGCCCACCCGCTTGCAACCAAAGCAGGGGTTGATACTTTAAAAGCAGGTGGCAATGCTTTTGATGCCGCAGTTGCTGTAAGTGCTATGCTTGGCGTAGTTGAACCCTATGCTTCGGGGCTTGGAGGTGGCGGCTTTTATCTTTTTTACATTGCCAAACAAAAACGTTTTGTTTTTATTGACGCCCGCGAGGTAGCCCCGCTTGCATCTCACCGTGATATGTATTTAGATAAGGATGGTGATGTGATAGCTAATGCTTCGGTTGACGGGCCATTATCTGCTGGCATTCCTGGGGTGGTAGCAGCGCTGGAACATATCAGCAAACGTTATGGCAAGCTTACATTTAAGCAAAATTTACAAGGAGCAATTCAAGTTGCAAAGGCAGGGTTTCCAGTAGATAAGGCGTATAGGAGATTAGCTAAATTGCGACAATCTGTATTATCTAGTTATCCCCAAAGCGCTGCTATTTTTTTGAAGAATAATCAACCGCCAGCGCTTGGTGAATTACTAGTACAAAAAGATCTTGCCAATACTTTAACAACTATTGCTAATAAGGGTGCTCGTGCATTTTATTACGGAGAATTAGCACAAGAATTAGTAACAGCTGTTCGTTCTTCTGGTGGTATTTGGCAGTTAAAAGATTTAGCTAACTACCAACTAGTTGAAAGAGAACCAATAATGATTACCCTAGGCAGTAGCACTCTTTACTCAGCCCCACCGCCTTCTTCGGGTGGAATTGCATTAGGGCAAATACTAGGGCAATTAGAAGCCTTACCCTTAGAAACTATGCCTAGTGTTGATGCAGAAGCCAGCAACATTCACTTTGCCATTGAGACCATGCGCCGCGCTTATCGCGACCGAGCGCTTTATTTAGGGGATGGTGATTTTGTTAAAGTGCCAATACCATTATTACTAAGTCCTAATTACGTCCAAGGGTTAATTGCCAGTATTCATCCTAGCAAGGCTTCAAAAAGTGATAATTTTAGCACTTCTACCAACAAAAATAAATCTCACCATACCACCCATTTTTCTATTGTTGATGATGAGGGTAATATGGTCGCTACAACACTATCTACTAATTATCCATTTGGCAGCGGTTTTGTAGCAGGTAATAGCGGTATATTACTTAACGATGAGATGGACGACTTTGCTATTAAGCCTAACACTCCTAATGTTTATGGCCTTATCGGCAGTGACGCCAATGCTATTGCTCCTAAAAAACGCATGCTTTCCTCTATGAGTCCTGCTATTTTGATAACACCCAACAGAGCTGTAATACTTGGCACTCCGGGTGGCAGTCGTATTATTACCACAGTATTATTAGGGGTGATGGCAGCACTAGAAGGTAGAACTGCTCAAGAGATTGTCAGTCAAAAACGTTTTCACCATCAATTTTTACCAGATACAGTATTTGTTGAACAAGGAGCAATCTCTATAACCAATAGAGAAAAACTTGCCCAAATAGGACATACCATTACCCAACAACCCGACTGGGGCAATATGCAAGTGGTTATTTTGCATAAAAACGGTAAGATTGACGCCGCTAGTGATAACCGTGGCATTGGCACGTCATGGGTTGGTAAAATTCAATAACTGGCAATAATTAAAAGACTATTAAATTAAATTACTTTGACCTATTTGCTCTTTTTAAAGGCTGCTCCACTAGTCAAATCCTTTTTATTTATTATCCAAAACATATAATGGATTATTTAATGCATAACTATAACGGTTATAGCTTTGAATATTGTAAGGCAGGAAGTGGTTTAGAAACTTGGGTTTATCAGTTGGAACTATTACTAGTGGCGCTAGGGGGCACATGGCAAGGTAAAAATTAAGTATTAATGAAAATATAAAGTTAGTGGTTATGAGTTAAATTTGAGGTATATTTTAAAATCAAGCATTAGTAATACGTTGTTTCATAAAATAGAGCGCTAAAATAAATAGGGTGATAATCATTAAAATCAAAATGGTAACCGAGGTGCTAATTGAGATATTGGCGCTGCTGAAAAAACTATTTTTGAAGCCCTCTATCATATAAAAGATGGGGTTGAATGCAGATATGGTTTGCCAAATGGCTGGCAAGATATTGATATCATAGAACATGCCACCTAAGTAAGTAAGAGGCATTAGTATAAAGTTAGGGATTATGGTAATGTCGTCAAACGATTTGGCAAAAATGGCATTGATAAAACCAGCAGTTGCGAATAAGGTAGTGGTTAGCAGTAGAATTAGGGTAAATGACCATAGTTGGGGCAGAGTAAAGCCAACTAGTAGCCACGCCACTAATAACACTGCTAGGCCCACTATTAAACCGCGCACAACACCACCGCTGATAAAGCCTAGAGCTATTAGCCAGTTAGGCATTGGTGAGACTAAAATTTCCTCAATACTGCGGTTAAATTTAATTAGGTAGAATGAGCTTACAGTATTAGAATAGGCGTTAATAATGGCGTTCATCAGCACAACTCCGGGTATGATATAGACCCGATAATCAAAACCCGCCATCTCACCGACGCGACTGCCAATAACATAACCAAAAATTACTAGATATAGCACACTTGTTATCATAGGTGGTAGCACTGTTTGTATCCAAATGCGCATAAATCGCAGCACTTCTTTGCTGACTATGGTCTTATAAGCAGTAAATAATTGTAGACTAGACATCTTCTTGAGTTAGCTTAATAAATATAGTTTCTAATTTGTTTCTTACTTTTTTATCAGCTTGGTTAAGTAAATCTGCCATTTTATTTTGTAATAACACCTTACCTTTATCAATAATTGCGATATTCTCGCACAACTGCTCAGCTTCTTCTAGGTAATGAGTGGTTAGAATAATAGTAATGCCAGCTTGGTTTAATTCTTTTAAATAGATCCACAAACTATGGCGAATTTCTACATCAACTCCGGCGGTGGGTTCATCAAGGATTAAAATTTTAGGTTCGTGCATAAGCGCTCTTGCTAGCATTAGGCGACGTTTCATACCGCCGGATAGCGTTTGGACAATATCGCGTTTTTTTTCAAATAGAGCCATTTTTTTTAGTAGTTCTGTTGCTTTTATTTTGGCATCTGCGCGCTTGATGCCGTAATAGCCTGCTTGATTAAGAAGAACTTCTTCAATAGGTTCAAAAAGACTAAAATTAAATTCCTGTCCCATCAAACCAATCAGAGCTTTAACTCGGGTTGGATGCTTTGCTTGGTTAATATCTAAAACTTCAATATTACCACTGGTTTTTTGCAATAAGCCGCAAATAATATGGATAGTAGTAGTTTTGCCAGCGCCATTTGAGCCTAAAAGAGCAAAAAAATCACCTTGTTTAATTTCTAAATTAATACTAGATAAAGCCTTAGTTTTATTGGAATATTGTTTAGTTAGATTGGTGATTTTAATAGCAAGATTGGACATATTTACATCATAAAAGTGCTATATTTTATCAAATTCCCCCCATTTAATAGATTTTTTGGGATAATGCTATTTTTATTATTGTTGTAAAACATTTAAATAAGATGGCAAATACAATTGCAATAAATCTACCAGATATTGGTGATTTTGATGAAGTTGAGGTGATTGAGGTTTTAGTTAGTCCAGGTGATAATATTGCCTCAGAAGATAGTATTATTACTCTTGAATCAGATAAGGCATCAATGGAAATTCCAAGTCCTAGCGCTGGTAAGGTAGTTTCTGTAAGTATTGCTGTAGGTGATAAGGTCAAAGAGGGTGACCAAATTTTAATGCTTGAACCTGAAAGTGCAGAGACAGCAACAGATAAAAAGGCAAGCGAAACACCAGAAAAGACAGTAGCAACAGCAACAGAAGCAAAAACCAAACCAGAAATAGCCAAACAATCAGTAGCAACAAAAACAGATAAAAGCGCAGCAATGGTAGTAGGCGTTACTCCGCAGGCTGATTTTCATGCCTCGCCAGCTATGCGTAAATTGGCGCGTGAGTTAGGGGTAGATTTATCTACGGTTAGTGGTAGCGGGGCTAATGGTCGTATTACTGAGAAAGATATTAAAAGTTTTGTAAAACGTGCTTTAAGTATTGAGACTGCTGGAACAAGTGGTATTCCAAGTATTGCTGAGGTTGATTTTTCCAAGTTTGGCGAGGTGGAAAATTTAGAATTATCACGCATTAACAAAATCTCTGGTAAGCACTTACATGCTTGTTGGCTTAACGTGCCTCATGTTACTCAGTTTGATGAAGTTAATATTAGTGATTTAGAGGAGTTTAGACAAGCACAAAAACAAAGAGGCATTAAGCTAACACCACTGGTATTTATTATTAAAGCGGTGGCGATTGCGCTTAAAAATAACCCATGTTTTAATAGTTCTCTTGCTGCTGATAATGCTTCTCTCATTAGCAAAAAATATATTAATTTAGGTATTGCGGTTGATACTGATGATGGCTTAATAGTACCAGTTATTCGCTCTGTGCTCAATAAAAATATTACTGAGTTAATGAGTGATTTATTAGACCTTTCTTCTAGAGCGCGCGCCGGTAAGCTTAACAGTTCTGATTTGCAAGGCTCTAACTTTACTATTTCTAGTCTAGGTGGTATTGGTGGGATGCAATTTACTCCGATTGTTAATGCGCCAGAGGTGGCGATTTTAGGAGTTTCTAGAGCGCGGATTAAGCCGATTTGGAATGGTAGCGAATTTGAACCCCAACTAATGTTACCGCTGGCATTGTCTTATAACCATCGTGTAATTGACGGCGTGCAAGGAGTGCGTTTTATTACTGAGCTAGGCACTTTATTAAGCGATATTAGAAATTTGCTATGAGTAATATTATTAAAACTCAAGCTGTTGTTATTGGCGCCGGCCCTGGTGGTTATACTGCAGCTTTTCGCCTTGCTGATTTGGGCAAGGAGGTGGTGCTTGTTGAACGTTATGATAATTTAGGAGGAGTGTGTTTAAATGTGGGCTGCATTCCTTCAAAAGCTTTATTGCATACTGCAGAAATTATAAATCATGCTAAAACTGCCGCCGACTTAGGTATTAATTTTAATCATAAAAAGATTAGTATTAGTAAAATTAATGCTAATAAAAATAATATTGTCAATAAACTTACTAGTGGTATTGGGGCTTTGGCTAAGGCACGCAAGGTTAAGGTGATAACAGATTATGCTAAATTTTTATCAAATACTCAAATCAAACTCAATAGTGGTGATATTATTGAGTTTGAGCATTGTATCATTGCTGCTGGTTCTAGTGTTGCTAAGTCATCTGCGTTTCCATTTGATAACAAAAAAGTAATGGACTCAACTGATGCTCTTGATTTAACTGAACCACCTCAGAGCTTGTTAGTTGTTGGTGGAGGTATTATTGGTTTGGAAATGGCTTGTGTTTATCAGGCGCTTGGTAGTGAAATTACTGTGGTTGAACTCTCAGACCAATTAATTACAAGCGCTGATAATGATATTATCAAGCCATTGCATCGCTATTTACAAAAAAGCGGTTATACCATTCTACTTAATACCAAAATTAATAAAATGAGTGTAAATAGTAATGGTGTTGAGGTTGATTTAGAAGATAAAAAAGGTATGAGTAAGATTAGTAATTTTGACAAAGCGTTAATTGCCATTGGTAGAACGCCAAACAGCAAGCTAATTGATGCTGATAAAGCTGGTGTTGCTGTGGACGAAAATGGATTTATTATTGTTGATAGACAGCTGCGTACTAATGTAGATAATATTTTTGCCATTGGTGATATTATTGGTCAACCCATGCTTGCCCATAAAGCGGTAGCTGAGGCAAAGGTTGCAGCTGAGGTAATTTGTGGACACAAGTGTGCTTTTGATGTGCTAAGTATTCCCTCGGTAGCTTATACTGACCCTGAAATAGCGTGGGTAGGAAAAACTGAGAAACGATTAAAAGCTGAAAGCATTGCTTATGAAGTTGGTAGCTTTCCTTGGGCTGCTAGTGGCCGCAGTTTAAGTATAGGGCGTAATGAAGGTGTATCTAAAGCATTATTTGATAAAAAAACTAAACGCATGATTGGTATGGGGATTTGTGGTACTAACGCTGGTGAGCTCATAGCAGAGGCAACTCTTGCTATTGAAATGGGAGCGACTATGAGTGATATTGCTCTTAGCATTCATCCGCATCCGACTTTGTCAGAAACTGTGGCATTTGCAGCCGAGATGGCAGAGGGCACGATCACTGATTTGCTACCGACTAAAAAATGAATATAGAAGCTGCTAGAGCTAATGCTATAAAAAGGCAAGTGCGTCCTTGGGGTGGTTTAAATGCTATTAATAATAATGCGCTTAAGCAAATTCCGCGTGAATTGTTTGTGCCGTATAAATATAGAGATTTGGTGTTTGCTGATATTGAGATTCCCCTTGAAGTAGAAGTTGGTGGAGCTAGTAAACAAGTGGCTTGTATGTTTTCACCTAAGGTTGAGGGCAGAATTCTGGATGCTCTTAATATTAAGCCTACAGATACGGTGCTTGAAATTGGCACTGGTAGCGGTTATTTAACCGCGGTGATTGCTAAGTTAGCTAAGTCAATTACCAGTATTGAAATTAATGAACCATTATATCAAAAATCTAAACAAAAATTAACAGAATTAGGGATTAATAACGCTACATTGGTGAGAGGTGATGCCTCAAGAACTTGGCAGACTAAAGATTTTTTTGATGTAGTTTTAGTTGGTGCTTCAGTACCTAAAATTAGCGGACGTTATTTTCATTTAACTAAAATTAGCGGACGTATTTTTGTGGTAGAAGGACTAGGAACTATCATGACTGCTAAACTTATTACAAGAATTAGTGAAACTGATTGGCAAAGTAAAAATTTGTTTGAAACAAAACTAATAACTATGAAGGGTCTAGAACAAGCTGATAATTTTAGTTTTTAATGAATATTTTGCTAAATTACCCAAAGGTATTAGGACTAATTTTGCTAATTATTATTGGTCTCGCTTTTAGTCAAATTAACAAGTTTGAATTAGACGCATCGGCGGATTCTTTAGTTCTGGAAAATGACAAGGACTTGCTATATTATCAGCAAATTAGGCAACAGTATCAAAGTCAAGATAGTATTGTTATTACTTATACCCCTAAAAATAATGAATTACTATCAGAAAAGCAATTAAACCACTTAGGTCAATTAGTAGCTAAATTAAAACAAGTAGATGGTATAAGCAGTGTTGTAAGTATTTTAGAGGCGCCACTTTTTAGCAGCCCACCGATTCCACTTAATCAAATTGTTAGTAAATATATTGCTTTGGGTGAAGGTAATGCTGATTTAACTCTGGCAAAGAAGGAATTACAAACTAATCCTTTCTATAGCAATAATTTTATTAGCAATGATGGTAGTACTACCGCTATCTTGGTAGCGCTTATGGGTAATAAAAAGCATATAGAAGATAGGAATAAGCGCAATGAATTACGTTTATTAAAACAAAAACAATTATTATCTGCCAGTCAGATAAGCGAATTAGCCCGACTTGAAAAATTGGTTTCTTCCAATACCACCATTGATACTCAAATCCAAAAAGGGCGCGTTGATGCTATTAGTGATGTTGTGATAAATTTTAGTGATGAGGCTGATATTTTTATAGGTGGCTTGGCTCTTATTGTCACTGATATTATTGGCTATGTGCAAAATGACTTATGGGTTTTTAGTATTGCTGTTGTATTGGTAATGATGCTTGTGCTGTTGTTGTTATTTAGGCAAATACGTTGGACGTTGATGCCTATTAGTATTGGTATTATAACTGCGCTTGTGATGACTGGTATTTTGGGATTTTTGGAGTGGAAAGTAACAGTAATATCGGCTAATTTTTTCTCACTACTATTGGTTATGACGCTTTCGGTAGTGGTGCATTTAATGGTTAAATATCGTGAATTAGCTCAAACATTTAATAATGACAAACATCAATTAATTGCCAAGACTACTAGTAGTATGTTTATCCCATGTTTATTTACCACACTAACAACTATGGTGGCTTTTGTTTCTCTGTTAATTAGTAATATCCGCCCAGTAATCGATTTTGGTTATATGATGTCAATTGGGGTTGTATTAGCCCTTATACTTGGATTTTTGGCATTTATAGTAATAATGAAAATTTTACCTGAAGCGCGCTTGCCCAAGCATAAAACCCAACTTGGTATTACTATCAAACTTGCTAAAATGACTGATCGTTATCGTTTTGGTATTCCTTTATTGATGTTAGCAATTTTTGCGTTATCAATAGTTGGCATTACCAAGTTAAGCGTGGAGAATCGATTTATTGACTATTTCAAGAAAGATACTCAGATTTATCAAGGTTTATCTTTTATTGATAAGCATTTAGGCGGGACAACGCCACTTGAAATTATTATCAAAGATTGGGGTTATGGTTATTGGCATGACCCCCAAATTCGCGGTGATGTTAGTAAAATTCATCGCTACTTAGCTACTTTGCCTAGCGTAGGCAAGGTATTATCAATTGACACTCCTTTACGACTAATTACTCAAATTAATGGTGGTAAAGAACCAAGCGGATTTTTTCTAGATATTATTCGCCAAAATGTTCCTAGTAGTATTAAAAATCAGGTTATTAAGCCTTATTTATCAGAAGAGAATGGGCAGATTCGCTTGGTCATGCGCATTAAAGACACTGATAAAGAACTCAATCGCAACCAACTTATTAGTAAAATTAGAAATGATTTAGCACAACAATTTAATTTAGATGAAAAAACCGCAACAATTACCGGAACTATGCTACTATACAATAACATGCTTCAGAGTTTGTTTCAATCGCAAATTGCAACTATGGGGGCTGTGTTTGCGATGATATTTGTGATGTTTTTGCTGGTGTTTCGCTCTCTAACATTTTCTTTGCTTGCAATTATTACCAATATCCTACCATCTTTTTTGGTACTCGGGGTAATGGGGCTGCTTGGTATTTCGTTGGATTTAATGACTATTACCATTGCTGCTATAGCTATTGGTATCGGCGTTGATAATGCTATTCATTACATCTATCGCTATAAGTTAGAGTTTAAAAAAGATGAAGACTATTTAAAAACTATGTATCGCGCTCACGGTAGTATTGGTATTGCTATGTTTTATACTGCTCTTACTGTTGCTATTGGGTTTTTAGTTCTTGTTATGTCAAATTTTATTCCTAGCATTTATTTTGGTATTTTTACCGCTCTTGCAATGGGTATGGCGCTACTATCAAATCTAACTTTATTACCACGTTTAATTTTATGGGTGAAGCCTAAAATTAGTTAAAAATCTTATTTTGATAGTGCATTTAGCAGGAATTATGGTTGGTTATTTACCAAACCTACGGTGTCGCATTTGGTATTGATTTATGATTTTTGCTAATTCTTCTTTGTTGAAGTCAGGCCATAAGGTAGGGGTGAAAAATAGTTCGCTATAAGCGATATTCCAAAGTAGGAAGTTGCTGATTCTAATCTCGCCGCTGGTTCTAATCATTAAATCCACCGGTCTTTGGTTTGCAAGGGATAGGTGCTTGCTGATTAAGTCTTCATCTATAGCATCAGTTGTTAGTTTACCCGCTTGGATTTGATTGGCAATTTTTTTAGTTGCTTGGACTAGGTCCCAGCGTCCGCCATAATTAAGAGCTATATTGAGCACCATTTTATTACATTTCACTAGTTTTTGAATTGATTGTTTTGCGTATTTTTTAGTTTTATTGTCAAAAATTGACAAATCCCCAATTATATTTAAGCGAATATTATTGGCTTTTAGTTGTCTGGTTTCTGATTGTAGAGCGTTTAAAAATAGAGTAAATAAATCACTAACTTCGTGTTGAGGGCGGTTAATATTCTCGCTACTAAAAGCAAAAACTGTTAAGAATTTGACTCCAATTTTGGCACAATACTCAACAATTTTTGTAAGGGTTTCCTTGCCTTTTTTATGCCCAGCTATTTTAGATATATGGTGATTTTGCGCCCAGCGACCATTACCATCCATAATAATAGCAATGTGTCTTGGTACGTTATTACTAGTCATTGCTGCATTATACGGTAAAATTGGATAATTTTTTATCTTATGACTTTAGCTAGCCGCGTGATTCCTTGTTTAGATGTTGATAATGGTCGGGTTGTTAAAGGTGTTAAGTTTAAAGGTATTAAAGATGCCGGTGACCCAGTTGAGATTGCTAAAAGATACGATGAACAAGGCGCGGACGAATTAATTTTTTTAGATATTACCGCAACTCACCAAAATCGCAATACGCTAGTACATATGGTTGAAGCTATTGCCGACCAAGTTTTTATTCCCTTAACTGTTGGTGGCGGTATTCGTAGTTTGGAAGATATTAAGTTAATGCTTGATTCTGGGGCAGATAAGGTTGCTATTAATTCAGCGGCTATTTATGATAAGAATTTTGTGCGCCAAGCTTGTTTGCATTTTGGTTCACAATGTATTGTGCTTGCTATTGATGCTAAACGATTGAGTGATAAAACTAATAAATGGGAAGTTTTTACCCATGGTGGGCGCAGGCCTACTGGTATTGATGCAATTGATTGGGCTGTGGAAAACACTCAAAGCAGCACTAATATTGGCGCTGGCGAAGTTTTGCTGACTTCAATGGATAAAGACGGCACCAAAGACGGTTTTGATTTAGTATTAACTAAGGTAATTTCAAAAGTGGTAAAAGTGCCGGTAATTGCTTCAGGAGGAGTCGGTAATTTAGAGCATTTGGTAGAAGGTATTAAAATTGGTGGGGCGGATGCGGTTTTGGCGGCTAGTATTTTTCATTTTAATACTTATAGCATCATTGAGGCTAAGCGGTTTATGGCAAAGCGAAAAATTACTGTGAGATTATGAATCCAAAGATTATTTTACTAGACGGGTCAGCTTTTTTATTTCGTTCTTATTTTACTACTCAATCCTCCCATCTTACTAATAGTGATGGCTTTCCAACTGGGGCGATGTTTGGGGTAATAAGTAGTATTAAAATGCTACAAAACCAATACCCAGATGCTGATTTAGTGGCTGTTTTTGACCATAAAGATAAGAATTTTCGCCACCAATTATACCCCGATTATAAAGCAAATCGTAAAGTAGCTGAACCTGATTTAGTTAAGCAAATTGAACCTCTATACAATATTGTAAAAGCGATGGGGCTGCCTTTTTTGTGTTTAGAAGGTGTTGAAGCTGATGATGTTATTGCCTCTTTATGCACCAAAGCTAAACATGAACAAGTTAATATTTTAATAGCAAGTAGCGATAAGGATTTATATCAACTGATTGATGATAAATTTGTTAAGCAAATAGATTTAAAAGGTAAAGTAATTGACAAGGAGGCAGTTGTTGCAAGAACTGGTGTTAAGCCGCAACAAATCATTGATTTTTTAGCTCTTACAGGCGATAGTAGTGATAATATCCCTGGGGTACCTAGTGTTGGACCAAAGACTGCGGCAAAGTGGATACAAACCTTTAATAATATTGAAAATATTAAAAAAAATGCCAATTTTATAAAAGGTAATGTTGGAGAAAAATTACGACATAATTTTGATTCACTAGATTTATCTTATAAGTTGGTAAGTTTAAAAACTGATATTAAAATTGACTTAGATTTTAACAATGCTAAGGCGCAACCGGATAGCCAAAAATTAATAGAATTGTATAAGTATTATAATTTTGATAGATGGTTAGAACAGCTTACTAGTCAAGATAGTATCTCAGTACCAAAGGCAAAAAAAGCCCAAAGTTTATTGGATAAATATAAACAAAAAATATTATTTACTAATGCTGAATTTAATAAATTTTTAAAATATTTGGCAAAGGTAGATAATTTTGTCTTTGACACTGAAACTACTAGTTTGGAGGTAATGAATGCCCAATTGGTTGGTTTGGTGTTTTTATTTAATAAAACAGCGTATTACCTACCAATTGGGCATAGTTATTTAGGGGTTGAGTCACAGTTGGACGGTGTTATTGTTCTTGATAAATTAAAGTCAATTTTAGAGAGTGATAAGGTTGGTAAAATTGGACAAAATCTTAAATATGATGCTCATATTCTGGCTAATTATGGTATTGAGTTAGGCGGTATTATTGCTGATACCATGCTTGCTTCTTACTGCCTAGATAGCACTGCAACTGCGCATAATATGGATGATTTGGCTAAGTTTTATCTAAATCATGTTACTATTAAATTTAGCGATATTGCTGGTAAAGGTAGGCAGCAGAGAAGTATGGACCAAATAGACATTAAAGTTGCGGCAAATTATGCTTGCGAGGATGTTATTATTACCAATGAATTGCATTTATTATTTACTGTAAAATTCACTAATTATCCTGATTTAATAAAAATTTATCAAAAGTTAGAATTACCGCTGATGAGGGTTTTATTGGTGATGGAGCGTCGGGGGGTTTTGTTAGATAGTAATTTATTAAAAAAGGAACAAAATAAATTATTAATTGAAATTAAATCACTTAAAGAGCAAGCGTATAAATTAGCTGACACTACTTTTAATTTAGACTCGCCTAAACAGGTAAGAAGTATTTTGTTTGATAAGGAGTATCTAAACTTAATTCCTGCAAAGAATACCCCAAGCGGTTTTGCCTCTACTGATGAGAGTGCATTAAGTTTGCTTGACCATCCGCTGGCAGCGGTGCTATTAAATTACCGCACTTTAAGCAAATTAAATTCCACTTATTTAGAAGCCTTACCAAAACAAATAAATAAAAAAACTGGGCGTGTACATACATCTTATCATCAAGCGAGTACCAGTACTGGTCGGCTGTCGTCCAGTAATCCTAATTTGCAAAATATACCTATTAGAAGTGATAAAGGTAGTAGAATTAGAGTTGGTTTTATTGCTGCTCGTGGTTATAAAATTTTAGCTGCTGATTATTCACAAATTGAACTAAGAATTATGGCACATTTATCAGCAGATAATGGTTTGATTAGCGCTTTTAAGAAAAACCTAGATGTGCATAAAGCAACCGCAGCGCAGATGTTTAATAAGCCTTTGTCAGCAGTTAGTAGCGATGATAGACGTAATGCCAAGGCGATTAATTTTGGACTTATGTATGGTATGGGAGCATTTAAGCTAGCTAAACAAATTAATACCTCGCGTGTGCGCGCTAGGCAAATAATTGATAATTATTTTAGTAATTATCCTAAGGTAAGCACTTATATTGATAAAGTACAGACTTTTGCCAAAGAACATGGGTTTGTAAAAACTATTAGCGGCAGACGTTTGTATTTGCCGGATGTACACAGTAAAAATAAGGCGCGCGTAGCACATGCGTTAAGGCTTGCGATTAATGCACCAATGCAAGGTAGTTCGGCTGATATTATCAAACAAGCAATGTTAGATGTTAACGCTTATATACAAAAACACAAAACCTTTATTTACCTGTTAATGCAAGTTCATGATGAGTTGGTGTTTGAAGTACAAGATGATTTATTAAACACGGCAAAGCGCGATATTGCTAAGTTAATGCAAGATGCAGTTAAATTGTCTGTGCCTTTGCCGGTTGATATTGGCATTGGTAGTAACTGGCAGGAAGCGCATTAATGAGACAAAAGTTACAACAGTTGGTTAGCGAAAGTTTGGTAAGTTTGCAGCAACAAGGGTTATTATCAGATAGTTTTTATGACATCAATATTATTCTCAATAAAAATCAAAATCACGGCGATTATTCCACTAATATTGCGTTTATAATTGCCAATAAAACAACACCGTCACAAAAGGCGAATAATTTAGCTAACTTGATTATTGCTAATTTGCCTAAAAATAATATTATTACCAAAGTTTTAGTCGGCGGTGGCGGATTTATTAACTTTTTTGTCAGCCAAATGGCAGCCATTCAAATTATTAGTAAAATTATTAATGAAAAACAAAATTTTGGTTGTAGCGACTATGGTAGGGGTAGGGCAATTTTATTAGAGTTTGTATCCGCCAATCCTACTGGTCCATTACATATTGGGCATGGTCGCGGTGCAGCGTTTGGTAGTAGTTTAGCCAATATTTTGTCCGCAGTTGGTTTTAGCGTTAATTGTGAATATTATATAAATGATGCTGGAAGGCAGATGGATATTCTAACTTTAAGTATTTATTTGCGTTATTTAGAAAAGTGTGGACAGAAGATTAATCTTCCCGATAGTGCTTATAAGGGCAATTACATTAAAGATATTGCAATTGCGTTTCAGTCAAAATATAAGCACTTATTGCTAAAGGATTGGAGTAGTATTAGCCCTGATTGCAATAGTGATAATAAAGAATTATATATTGACCAATTGATTAATAACACCAAAACTGCCTTAGGTGACCACTATCAGCAGTTATTTACTTTTAGTATCAATAGTATTTTAACTACTATTAAAAGTGATTTAGCTGATTTTGGCATTAATTATGATAATTGGTTTAAAGAGCAAAGCTTAATTCAGTCTAACTTGGTACAAAATGTCTTAGATAAATTACAACAACAAAGATTAGTGTATCAAAAATCAGGCGCTTTATGGTTTAAGAGTAGTGATTTTGGTGATGAAAAAGATCGTGTGGTAGTTAGAGAAAATGGACAAAGCACTTATTTTGCATCGGATATTGCTTATCATGCAAATAAATTTGCTCGTGGGCAAAATTACTACAAAATTATCAATATTTGGGGTGCTGACCATCATGGTTATATTGCGCGCGTGCGCGCTGCTGTTAGTGCTTTGGGTTTGGATAATAATAATTTAGAGATATTATTAGTTCAGTTTGCCAATCTTTATCGTGGTGAAGTTAAGCTTGTCATGTCCACTCGTGCTGGCGAGTTTATTAGTCTTAAGAAATTGATAGATGAGGTTGGTAGTGATGCAGCGCGGTTTTTTTATGTTTTACGGCGGAGCGACCAACATTTAGATTTTGATTTAGAATTGGCAAAAGCACAAACTAATGATAATCCAATGTACTACATTCAATATGCTTATGCGCGCATTTTTCAAGTGCTTGCCAAAGTCACTAAGCTCAACACCAATAATGCTGATATGTCCTTATTGGTAGATAATGCGGAAGTGCAGATTATTAAACAATTAAACCTCTATAGTACAGTGTTATTAAATGCTGCCAATAGTCGAGAAGTGCACCAATTAGCCTATTATCTCAAATCTCTAGCTACTGATTTTCATCATTATTATGCTAAATGTGAGTTTTTGGGCAAAGACAAGGCATTAACGACTGCAAGACTGGTATTAATTAGTGCTGTAGCTCAAGTACTTAAGAACGGTTTAAATTTATTAGGCGTAAGTGCACCTAAACAAATGTAATGCTTGATTTAGATACTTTATTAACAACACTTACTCAAAGTGGTGGTGATTTAATTCTTGATAGTAAGACGCTAAAAAGCGGTGATATATTCGTTGCACTTCAAGGCAGACAATCTCACGGGCTAAATTATTTAGACGAGGCAATTAATAAGGGCGCACTGGCAGTTATTAGTAATAAAAAACCCGCTAAATCTTATTCTATACCATTATTGGTAATGCCTGACTTAGCTACTAAATTAGCAGTGCTTGCGACTAAACGTTATGGCAAAAATCATCCTTTGGTTGTTGCTGTTACTGGTACTAACGGTAAGACTTCTGTGGTGCATTTTTTGTTGCAGTTATTTGCTAAATTAAATAAGCCTGCTATTAGCGTAGGCAGTTTAGGTGTATTACAAAATTTGCCACCTAATCAATTATATCAACCTACGCTGACTACGCCTGATATTTTTAGTTTGTATCAATTATTAAGTCAAGTAGCACAGACAAGAACTGTATTTTTAGAAGCTTCTTCTCATGCTTTAGCTCAGGATCGTCTCTCGGGCATTATTATTGATAGTGCTATTTGGACTAATTTAAGTCAAGACCATCTAGACTATCATAGCACTATGGATGATTATTTTATAGCTAAAGCGCAATTATTTAGACGCAAATGCTTGAAATTAGCTATTATTAATGCTGATGATCCTTATTCTAAGAAGTTATTAACTCAAACCCAAGCATCAGCTAAAGTTAGTTATGGACTGCAATTACCTATGCTTTTTACTGATATAAAGGCGGATAAAAAGGGTTTTAATCTATATTTTGGCGGATTTAAAACACGAGTAAATTTACTTGGAAAATTTAATTTATATAATTTGTTAGCAGCTATTAGTTATGTTAAAACAATTGGTATTAGCAATAATAAAATTGCTGAATTATTACCTAGTATTACCCCTCCTCCTGGACGTTTACAACAAATACAAAACTATCCTATTTGGGTAGATTTTGCCCATACTCCTGATGCCCTATCCCAAGTATTGCTAACTATAAAAGAACATTATGAAGATACGAAAATCGTGCTGATACTTGGTTGTGGCGGTAATCGTGACCAGAACAAACGCTCTCAAATGGGTATAATTGCAGATAAACTAGCAGATGAAATCATTCTTACTAATGATAATCCAAGAGATGAAAACCCCATGCAAATTATTAACCAAATTAAAAGTGGTATTCATAATACTAATGTGGAGGTTATTACCGATAGAAAAGCTGCTATTGAGTATGCTATTGATAGACTAGAATCTAATAATTGCTTACTTGTTGTTGGTAAGGGCAGTGAGACTACTCAGACTATAGGCAACCAAAAGCTAGCATTCAATGATGTTCAAGTTATACAAACACACCTCCATAGATTAGATTTTGTTGAGTTCTTGGCTTAGCTCAGCTGTGTTTTGTTTATTTGAACCTAGGTTTTGACTTTGTATTAAACGTCTTTCTTTGCGTTTTTGGTGGGCAGAAAAACCAGTACCGGCTGGGATTAAACGTCCGACAATTACGTTTTCTTTTAATCCGTGCAAATCATCTCTGCGTCCAGTAGTAGCCGCTTCGGTTAATACTCTGGTAGTCTCTTGGAAAGAAGCAGCAGAGATGAAGGACTCTGTTGATAATGATGCTTTAGTAATACCCATTAATAAACGATTAAAAGTTGCTTGTTGTTTATTTTGTTTGGCTAATTGATTATTTTCTAAACGCAAACGCACAAATTCTACTATCTCGCCTTTGATAAAAGAAGAATCTCCAGCATCAACGATCTCCACTTTTCTTAGCATTTGTTTGATAATGGCTTCAATATGTTTATTGTGGATTTTTACACCTTGTAGGCGATAAACATCTTGGACTTCTTTAACTAAATAATGGGCTAATTTTTCAACACCTAATAATGCTAAAATATCATGAGCGTTACTTGGTCCATCGCAAATTATATCACCTTTGGTTACTTTTTCTCCTTCAAATACATTGATTTGACGCCATTTATGAATCATCATTTCCATTTCGTCACCACTGTCATCAGTGATGACCAAGCGTGCTTTACTTTTGGTTTCTTTACCAAAACTAACTACGCCACTAGTTTGGGCTAAAATAGCATGGTCTTTGGCTTTTCTAGCTTCAAAAAGGTCAGCAACTCGAGGCAAGCCGCCAGTAATATCAGTGTTTCTAGCGCTAGCTCTGGGTACTTTTGCTAGGACATCACCGGCGTGGATGGTATCACCATCGTTTAGAGAAATTTTTGCTTTTAGTGGTAAGTAATGAGTAGATAAGATTTTATTTTTATTCTTTTTATTCAATAATTTAACTAGTGCGCGCTGGGTTTTATCGGTTTGGGCACCATCAGTAATAACCTCATAACTGGGAATACCGGTTAGTTCATCTATTACTTTATTAACGGTAATACCTTCAATAAAATTTTCAAAGGCAATTTTTGCATTCCAATCAGAAATAATTGGATGGGCGTGTGGGTCCCAGATGGCAATTTTATCCTTTGCCTTAACTTTATCGCCATCGCTGACTTTAATGGATGCGCCATAAGGAACTTTGTAGCGCTCCTTTTCTATGTTTTTATTATTTTTAATTGACAATTCTCCCGAACGTGAAGTAACTACTAAATCACCTTCATTATTTTTAACATGGCGAATATTTTCAAAGTTGACAAAACCGTTAATATTAACTACCACACTATTAACAATAGAGACTGCTTGGGCTGTGCCACCGATGTGAAAAGTTCTCATTGTTAATTGGGTGCCGGGTTCGCCTATAGATTGAGCAGCAATAACACCAACAGCCTCACCAATACTAACCAAATCGCCGTGTGCCATATCGCTACCATAACATTTAGCACAAACCCCGTAATGACTTTGACATGTAATAGTGGATCGCACTTTGATTGATTCAATGCCGTTTTCATTAACTGCATCAATATGGGGTTCACTAATAAGCAAACCTTTTTCAAATAATATCTTGCCAGAATCGGTATAAATATCTTCACATAGTACCCGACCTAAAACACCTTCGCCTAAGGTTTGGACTACATTGCCACCCTCAATAATAGCTTTAATTGTCAAGCCTTCTTTAGTATTGCAATCTTCTTCAATGATGACCAAATCTTGAGCTACATCAACTAAGCGACGTGTTAGATAACCTGAATTAGCGGTTTTTAATGCTGTATCTGCTAAACCTTTTCTAGCACCATGGGTAGAAATAAAATATTGTAATATGTTCAAACCTTCGCGGAAATTTGCGGTAATTGGTGTTTCAATAATGCTACCATCGGGTTTTGCCATTAAACCACGCATGCCACCTAGCTGTCTAATTTGGACCGCAGAACCTCGTGCGCCGGAATCGGCCATCATATAAATTGAGTTAAAAGAGGGTTGTTTTTTAGTTTTGCCACCTTGAATGGCAGTTTGTTCAAAGCCAATTTTATCCATCATTGATTTAGCAACTTCCTCAGAGGTTTTAGACCAAATATCGATTACTTTATTGTAACGTTCGCCGTCGGTAAGAATGCCAGAACCAAATTGCGATTGTACCTCTTTAATTTGATCTTCTGCCTGACTAATTAAATTAGATTTTTCTTTAGGAATAACCATATCGTTGGAACAAAAAGAAATGCCTGATTTAGTGGAAAATTCAAAGCCCATATACATCATTTGGTCAGCAAGAATAACTGTTTCTTTTAAAGAAAGCTGGCGATAGCAAGCATAAATTAAGTTTGATACTGCTTTTTTAGTTAAAGGCTGGTTAATGAGGTCAAAATTTAGTCCTTGAGGTAGGATAGTAGAAAAAATAGCCCGACCAATAGTAGTGTTAACAATACGTTTTTGCGCTATTTTTAAACCTGATGTGGTTTTTTGGTAGTCAATTACCCTTAATTTAATACGGCTATGTAGGTTTAATATTTTAGCTTCATAGGCGTTTTTAGCTTCTATTGCATTAGCAAAAATTGCGTATTTGTCAGTTTGTTGCTGTTTTTCCCTAGTCATATAATATAAGCCCAAAACTACATCTTGTGAAGGAATAATAATAGGGTCGCCACTGGCAAGTGAGAGCACATTGTTTGAGGCTAGCATCAATGTTCTCGCTTCTAATTGCGCTTCTTCAGATAAAGGCACATGTACTGCCATCTGGTCGCCGTCAAAGTCGGCGTTAAATGCAGTACAAACTAGTGGATGCAGTTGAATTGCTTTACCTTCAATTAATAGCGGTTCAAATGCTTGTACGCCAAGACGGTGTAAGGTTGGCGCGCGATTTAATAAAATTGGGTGCTGATGGACTACATTAGCTAAAATGTCCCAGACTTCGTTAGACTGGTTATCAACTAAACGTTTTGCTGCTTTGATTGAAGAGGCATAACCTTGTTCTTGCAAGCGATTAAATACAAAAGGTTTGAATAGTTCAAGCGCCATTTTTTTAGGCAAGCCGCACTGGTGTAGTTTCAAATAAGGGCCAACTACAATTACTGACCGTCCTGAGTAGTCAACACGTTTACCTAATAAATTTTGACGAAAGCGCCCTTGTTTACCTTTAATCATATCGGCAATAGATTTTAGTGGACGATGATTATTACCTACTACTGCGCGACCGCGACGACCATTATCAAGTAGTGAATCTACTGATTCTTGCAGCATTCTTTTTTCATTACGAATAATAATATCTGGGGCGTCTAATTCTAGCAACCTTGCTAAACGATTATTGCGGTTGATAACGCGGCGGTATAAGTCATTTAGGTCACTGGTTGCGAATCTACCGCCTTCTAGCGGAACTAGTGGACGTAGGTCCGGTGGTAGCACCGGAATAACATTTAAAACCATCCATTCAGGCTTATTGGCAGAAGCAATTAGTGAATTAATGAGCTTTAGTCGCGCATTGATTTTTTTAAGTTTAGTCTCGGACTTAGTACTTTTAATTTCTATTTTTAATTGTTCAGCTTCTGCTAGTAAATCCATTTCTTTTAAGACTTCTTCTAAAGCCTCTGCACCCATTTTAGCTTCAAATTCACCATCTCCATATTTATCAAGTGCTTCAAAATAAGCATCTTCTGTTAGCAATTGCTTTAATTTTAAGTCGCTACTACCAATATTAGTAACTAAATAAGCTTCAAAATACAAGACACGTTCAATATCTTTAAGAGTCATATCTAATAATAAACCAAGCCGCGATGGCAATGACTTTAAATACCAAATATGAGCAACGGGTGCTGCTAGTTCAATATGTCCCATTCTTTCACGGCGCACTTTGGTATAAGTAACCTCAACTCCGCATTTTTCACAAACCACATTGCGAAACTTCATACGTTTGTATTTACCGCACAAACATTCAAAGTCTTTGATGGGACCAAAAATTTTGGCGCAAAACAACCCTTCTCGCTCTGGCTTGAAAGTACGATAATTAATAGTTTCCGATTTTTTAACCTCACCAAAAGACCAAGAACGAATTTTTTCCGGCGATGCTAAACTAACTTTGACAGCATCAAAATCTTGGACTTTGTTTTGTTGTTTATAAGCGGTTACTAAATCTTTCAAAATAATCTCCTGTGTTATTAAATCAATATTGTTCTAAATCAATATCAATGCCTAATGATTGAATTTCTTTGGTAAGCACATTAAATGACTCTGGAACTAAAGAATCAATGATATTGTGACCATCAACAATATTTTTATAAGTTTTAGCACGGCCAGCAACGTCATCAGATTTAATAGTTAACATTTCACGCAAGGTATAAGCGGCGCCATAAGCTTCCAATGCCCACACTTCCATTTCCCCAAAACGTTGTCCACCAAATTGTGCTTTACCACTTAAAGGCTGTTGGGTTACCAAACTATAAGGACCAGTTGAACGTGAGTGCATTTTGTCATCAACTAAGTGGTTGAGTTTTAACATATACATATAGCCCACTGTGACTGGTCTATCAAAAGCCTCTCCGGTGCGACCATCAAATAATTGTTCTTGGCCACTTTCTGATAAATTTGCCAGCTTTAGTAGCGCTTTAATTTCCTTTTCCTTAATACCATCAAACACAGGTGTTGCCATAGGTACACCGTTGCGTAAATTTTTTGCTAACTCAATAATTTCATCATCACTAAATTTAGTAAAATCTTCTTTTTTACCAAAATTATTATAAATCTTGTCTAAAAATGAACGTATTTGAGAAACCATAGATTTACGTTTTTGATTTAACATTAAATTGATTTTAGTTCCCAAACCTTTGGCAGCATAACCCAGATGGGCTTCTAAAACCTGACCAACATTCATTCGTGAAGGTACTCCAAGGGGGTTGAGAACGACATCAATTGTTGAGCCATCGGCTAAATAAGGCATATCTTCTATTGGAGAAATACGAGAAATAACGCCTTTATTACCGTGTCTACCAGCCATTTTATCTCCTACTTGAATAGGCTTTCTGGTTGCCAGATAAACTTTAACCATTTTTTGTACTCCGGGCGGCAAGTCAGCACCTTCGTTAATTTTTTGTTTTTCGTTGGTAATATTTTGTTTTAATTCGGCTTCTTTATTGGTTATTTGTTTTAACAAGGCTGTTACTTCTTGTTGGGTTCTTTTATCATCAATGCTAATATTTATCAGCGTTTGGCGGTTGGTAGTATCTAATTTTATTTTAGTTAATTTTGTTCCCTTATTAAAGCCGTCTGTAGTCTTGGTGATAATGTTACCAACTAATTTTAAACGTACTCGGCGACAAATATCATCGCTGATAATATTAAATTCATCATTGAGGTCTTTTTCAATTTTTGCTAGATATTCCTTGTCGATATTAAGGGCACGTTCGTCTTTTTTAATACTATCGCGAGTAAATACTTGTACATCAATTACTACTCCGGATTTACCAGCGCCAACACGCAATGAACTATCCTTAACACTACTGGATTTTTCTCCAAAAATAGCACGTAATAATTTTTCTTCTGGGCTTAATACTGACTCTATCTTAGGTGTTACTTTACCGACTAAAATATCTCCCCCTTTTACTCTAGCGCCAACATAAACAATGCCTGATTGGTCTAATTTAGCTAGAGCACTTTCATTTACATTTGGTAAATCAACAGTAATTTCCTCAGGACCTAATTTAGTCTCACGTGAATATACCGTTAATTCTTCAATATGAATGCTAGTGTAGCTATCTTGGCGGATTATATTTTCAGATATTAAAATTGAGTCTTCAAAGTTATAACCATGCCAAGGCATAAACGCAACTTTCATATTCTGTCCCAGTGATAATTCACCTAAATCAGTAGAAGGGCCGTCAGCAAGTACATCATCTCTGTTTACCTTATCACCACACTTAACTAGTGCTTTTTGATTGATAGCAGTATTTTGGTTAGAGCGGTTATACTTGGTAAGATTGTAAATATCAACCCCTAATTTGCTCGCAGTATCTTTTTTATCACTGGAACGGATAACAATTCTACTAGCATCAACTTGGTCAACAATACCACTATTTTTAGCGGTAACGCATACCCTAGAATCAGTGGCAACTATTCGTTCAACACCAGTACCAACTAGGGGTTTTTCCGCTCTTAATGTAGGCACAGCTTGACGTTGCATATTTGAACCCATTAGCGCGCGGTTAGCATCATCATGTTCTAAAAATGGAATTAGTGCCGCTGCTACTGAGACAATTTGTTTAGATGATACATCAATTAGAGTTACTTCTTTTGCCCCAACGAGGACAAACTCATTATTACGTCTGCAAGATACCAAATCATCAATTAAGCGGCCCTTACCATCAACATTAGCATTGGCTTGAGCGATAGTATGCCCAAATTCGTTAATTGCTGAAATATAAACTGTCTTTTTGGTTAAAATACCATTCTTAACAACTATGTAAGGTGTTTCTAAGAAACCGTATCTATTAGTGCGTGCATAAACTGCCAGAGTGTTAATCAAGCCGATATTAGGACCCTCTGGCGTTTCTATTGGACATAGACGGCCATAATGTGACGGATGCACATCTCGCACTTCAAAACCAGCTCTGTCGCGCGTTAGTCCACCTGGACCTAAAGCTGAAATACGACGTTTGTGGGTAACGCCTGAGAGAGGGTTAACTTGGTCCATAAATTGTGATAATTGACTAGAACCAAAAAACTCTCTAATAGCCGATGAAATTGGTTTAGAATTGATTAAATCTTGGGGCATTAATTCATCAGTCTCTGCTAGATTTAATCGCTCCTTGACCGCTTTTTCTACCCGCACCAAACCAATTCTAAACTGGTTTTCTAACATCTCGCCAATAGAGCGAATGCGGCGATTTGCTAAAGTATCAACATCGTCAACTGTGTCGGTGCAATCTTTAATATCAATTAGTTTTTTAATAACACACAAAATATCACTTTTAGATAAAATACGGTCATTATCATCGCCTTTTAAACCTAGGCGATGGTTAAGTTTCATGCGTCCAACTTTAGACAAGTCATAACGAGTGGTACTGAAAAATAAATTATTAAATAAATTATCTACTGCCTCGGGCGTTGCTGGTTCGCCTGGTCGCATTACGTGATATACTTGTGTTCTGGCGGAAAAGAAACTGTCAGTTTCATCCATACGCAAAGTATCTGCTATATAAGGACCTGTTGTTGTATCGCTAATATTTAAAATATAAATAGTTTTAATTTTTTGTTGTTTAATAAATTCTAGAATTTGCTCGTTGATAATAGTATTGCACCTGACCATTATCTCACCAGTATCTTTATCAACTAAATCTTTTGCCAATACTTTGCCAAGTAAATACTCATAATCAATACTAAATTTATTAATCTTTTTTTGGTTAAGCTTCTTGGTATGTTTTTCAGTAATACGTCTACCTTTTTCTACCAAAACCTTATTATTAACCCTGATTTTAAACTCAGCTATACTATCTTTTAAATCATTGATATCTAGTAATAAATCAATACTTGTGTTTTTGACATTAATTCGATGATTATGATAAAATTCATTTAAAATAGTTTGAGCATCCATTTCCATTGCCATTAGTAGCACACTAATTGGCAATTTGCGCTTGCGGTCAATACGCACAAATAAACAATCATGATGGTCAAACTCAAAGTCTAGCCAAGAACCGCGATAAGGAATAATGCGTGCAGTGAATAAAATTTTACCTGAGCTATGAGTTTTACCTTTATCGTGTTCAAAAATTACCCCAGGTGAGCGATGTAATTGTGAAACTACTACGCGTTCGGTACCATTGATAACGAAAGTGCCAGTATTTGTCATAAGTGGCAAGTCGCCTAGATAGACACTTTGTTTTTTTATCTCTTTCAGGCGACGTTTTTTCTTCAGAGTAGAACCGCTTTTATCAAATAATACCAAACGCAATGAAACACGAATAGCAGCAGCATAAGTAATGCCTCTTAATTTGCATTCCGCAACACTAAACTTAGGTTCTAATAATTCATAATTTTCATATTCCAATTCAGCATAATGATTCATTGCTGAGATCGGGAAAATTGATTTAAATACTGATTCTAACCCAATATCTTGACGTTTATTTTTAGCTATTTCAGTTTGTAGAAACTGATGAAATGAATCAAGAGTAGTTGCTAATAAATCCGGTTCAGTAATTATGCTATCTTTGGAACCAAAACTATTTCTAATACGTTTTTTTTCTGTAAATGAATAAGACATATTGCTTTAATCTAATAAAAATATTAACGATGAATAAAACCCAATAAGCTAACTGCGGATTATTGGATGTAATTAGCAGTAGTTAAATTACTTTAACTCAATTGTTGCACCTGCTGCTTCTAGTTCGGTTTTTAGTTTTTCTGCCTCTTCTTTAGCAACGCCTTCTTTAACTGGTGATGGTGCGCTTTCTACTAGGTCTTTAGCTTCTTTTAGGCCTAAGCTGGTGGCGCTACGCACTGCTTTAATGACGCCTACTTTTTTGTCTCCAAAACCAGTGATAATGACATTAAATTCGTTTTTTTGTTCTGTTAGCTCAGCGCTAGTATCACTGGCACTAGCAGTAGCAGCGGGGGTGGTAGTAACGGCAGTAGCTGAGACACCAAATTTCTTCTCCATTGCTGATACTAAATCAACCACATCCATTACTGACATTTGCGAGATCGTTTCTAGAATTTCTTCTTTAGTTTTAGTTGTCATTTTTTTTAACTCCTATATTAATTGTTTAGAATATTATTTTTGTTTTGCTATTACTGAGATAGTTCTGGTAATTTTGCTTGGAACTTCGTTTAATGTTTTTACCAATCTTTCAACAGGTGCAAGAATTAGTGTCATTATTAAGCTGATTGATTGGTCCTTAGTTGGCAAATCGGCAATTCGTTTGAGTTCGCTCGGCGCAATAAAATCACCACTAATGCCTAGTGCTGTTACTACCAAATCTTCATTTTTTTCTTTAAATTGATGAAAAATGCGCGCTACCGCGCCTGGGTCTTGTTCAGCAAAACCTAAAATTACTTGACCAGTTAACGCTCCTTCAATACAAGCACAGTTAGTTTTTTTCAAAGCACGCTTAGCTAAGGTATTTTTCACCACTTTTAGTACTACATTTGTATGTAATGCACTTGTTCTAAGTTTTGTCATCTCAGCAACAGTTAAGCCACTATAATTTGCAACGCCGACTGCAATAGCATTTTTTGCAATACTACTTACCTGTTCAACAATTGCTTGTTTAGCTTCTAAGTTAAGCGTCATAAACACTCCTCATTGTAATTAAAAAAGTTATCATTATTGATAACCACCTAGGGTTTTTATTTGCCCTCTGCGTAGGTTTTATATTGCACTGAATTAAGATATCTATCACCTACGGTCTTTGAGGCCCTAAAACAACAGACCTAAAAAATTATTAATATTTAATTTAGCATGGTTGATGTAATATCAATTGCAATACCGGCACCCATAGTGCTAGAAATACTAATTTTCTTAAAATAGACGCCTTTAGCAGTTTCTGGTTTGTCTTTTTTTAGTGCCGCTAATAAAGCGTTAACATTAGCAGCTAATTTATCTGTATCAATATTAATACTACCAATATTAGCATGCACAACACCACCTTTATCAGCTCGATAACGCACTTGACCTGATTTGGCGTTTTTAACAGCAGTTTCAATATCATTATTGACAGTACCTAATTTAGGGTTAGGCATCAAACCTCTAGGACCTAGTAATTGTCCTAATTTACCAACGATATTCATTGCATCCGGGATTGCAATTATTACATCATAACTCAAATCACCACTTTGGATAGTTTTTGCTAAATCATCCATACCAACTGTATCTGCGCCGGCATTGAGGGCTTTTTTAGCATTATCACCGCTGGCAAATACTGCTACTTTTATCTTTTTGTTACTACTATTAGGCAGTATTACTGACCCACGTATGGTTTGGTCAGATTTAGTAGCATCAATACCTAAATTAATACTTATATCAACTGATTCGTTAAATTTAGCAAAGGCGGTTTCTTTTAGTAAAGTAATAGCATTTTCTAGAGGGTATTTTTCTTCTTTATTTATTTTTTCCTTAACTGCTTGTCGGTTTTTAGATATTTTAGCCATTTGTTTGGTTCTCCACAGTTAAACCAATACTTCTTGCAGTTCCGGCGATTATTTTCACTGCTGCGTTTATATCATTAGCATTTAAGTCTTGCATTTTGATATTGGCAATTTCTTCTAATTGGCTACGGTTAATAGTGCCTACTTTTTCTAAATGGGGTACGCTACTGCCTTTCTGCACGTTACTAAGTTTTTTCAGTAACACCGCAGCTGGTGGAGTTTTAGTAATAAAAGTAAAACTACGATCGTTATAAACAGTAATAATTACCGGCACCGGCATACCTTTATCTAAATTTTTGGTTTTATCATTGAAAGTTTTACAAAAATCCATAATATTAATACCATATTGACCTAGAGCTGGCCCTACTGGAGGCGACGGATTTGCTTCGCCAGCTTTAACTTGCAATTTAATGTAATTTTCTATTTTTTTTGCCATTTTTTAAACTCCAGTTTAAGTCTTTTCAACTTGAAAAAATTCTAATACTACCGGCGTGGTGCGACCAAAAATTTGCACCGCTACTTGTAGACTATTTTTTTCATAATCAACATTTTCAACAATGCCATTAAATTCGTTAAAAGGACCGTCGGTAATCAGTACTTCTTCTCCCTCTTGATAAGTAATTTTAGGTTTAGGTTTATCAGCTCCTTCCCGAATTTTATTTAAAATACGTTCCATTTCTTTTTTATGCACTGGTGTTGGTTCAGTACCACTGCCGCCAATAAAACCAATTACATAGTTGATGTTTTTTACCATTAGCCATAAAGATTCGGTCAATTCCATATAAATGAACATATAACCGGGAAAAAATTTTCTTTCTGTATTTTTCTTTTGTCCATCTTTTAATTCAACAACACTCTCGGTAGGGATTAAAATTTTGCCAAATAATTTGCTTAAATTTTGTTGTTCAATCCTCTCTTCAATAGCTGTTTTGACTTTAGATTCATAACCGCTACGAGCATGGATGATATACCATTTTTTTGCCATTTAATTCCTTAAATAAATTTTTTAACTAGCCAAAGTAATATACTATCAACCAACCATAAAAATAAAGCAATAATAACAACGCCAATGATAACTGTGATGGTCATCTTTATTGTTTCTGGGCGCGTGGGCCAAAAAACTTTTTTAAGTTCAATTTTAGTTTCTAAGAAAAAATGGACAATTTTTTTACCAGTATCTGCTTGATATACCAGAAATGCGCCAATTATAAAACCTAATAAAACAATCAGAGTTCTGATAAAGGCGGTTTGTTCAATAGTATAAAAAGATAGCAAACTAGCAACAAAAACTGCACCACCAGCAATAAGCCAAATTAAGCCTTGGTCTTGGTTTTTACTTTCTATTTCAGCCACAATATAATCCTAAAATATTGGCAGGCAAGGAGGGACTCGAACCCCCAACCAACGGTTTTGGAGACCGCCACTCTACCAATTGAGCCACTTGCCTAAATTAAAAGAACAACAAGTTTATTTCAAATTAATAAATAATTCTTTTGCTTTTACTTTTTATCGTTAATTAATCAATAACTTTGGCAACAACTCCAGCGCCGACAGTCTTACCACCTTCTCTTATAGCAAAACGACCACCTTCTTCCATAGCAATTGGCGCTAGTAGTTGAACGCTCATTTTAATATTATCACCCGGCATTACCATTTCTACATCTTTGGGTAATTCACAAGCGCCGGTTACATCAGTAGTGCGGAAATAGAACTGTGGGCGGTAGTTAGAAAAAAAAGGAGTATGTCTGCCACCTTCTTCTTTGTTCAGCACATAAACTTCTGCTTCAAATTTAGTGTGCGGGGTAATACTTTTTGGTTTTGCTAGTACTTGACCTCGTTCTACTTCTTCGCGTTTGGTACCTCTAAGCAATACACCAACATTATCACCAGCCTGGCCCCTATCTAACAATTTACGAAACATTTCCACACCAGTGCAAATAGTGGTCTGGGTTTTTTTAATGCCAATAATTTCAATTTCATCATTAACATTTACAACACCTCGTTCAATACGACCGGTTACCACCGTGCCTCTACCTGATATGGAAAACACATCTTCAATAGGCATTAAAAACGGCTTATCAATATCACGTTTAGGCTCTGGTATATAATTATCTAGCGCTTCTACCAGCTTTATAATAGAGGGTACGCCAATCTCTGAGGTATCACCTTCTAGGGCTTTTAGAGCCGAACCGTAAATAATCGGAGTATCATCACCGGGGAATTCATATTCATTAAGCAATTCTCTGATTTCCATCTCTACTAATTCTATTAGTTCTTTATCATCAACTTGGTCAGCCTTATTCATATATACCACAATATAAGGTACACCCACTTGACGTGATAATAGGATATGCTCTCTGGTTTGTGGCATGGGACCATCTGCTGCCGAACAAACTAAAATAGCACCGTCCATTTGCGCAGCACCAGTTATCATATTTTTGATATAATCAGCATGACCTGGGCAATCAACGTGGGCGTAGTGACGTTTTTCGCTTTCGTATTCAACATGGGCTGTTGAAATAGTAATACCACGTTCCTTTTCCTCAGGGGCATTATCAATATCTGTATAATCCTTAAATTCGCCGCCTCTTTGATCAGACATTACCTTAGTAAGAGCTGCGGTTAGCGTAGTTTTGCCGTGGTCAACATGACCAATGGTGCCAACATTTATGTGAGGTTTGCTCCTTTCAAATTTTTCTTTTGCCATTTTTTTCTCCTAAAATAAATTATCCATTAAATTTTGCTATTATTTCGTCAGTAATGTTTTGTGGCGCTGGATTATATTTTTTAAATTCCATTGAATAGCTAGCGCGCCCCTGCGACATTGAACGCATATCAGTTGCATAACCAAACATTTCTGATAACGGCACTTCCGCTCTGATATTTTTGCCAACTAGAGTGTCTTCCATATTTTGAATAACACCACGGCGACGGTTTAAATCACCCATTACATCACCCATATAATCTTCAGGTGTGGTCACTTCAACTTTCATAATTGGTTCTAGCAACACTGGCTTTGCTTTTTTTACCCCTTCTTGTAAACACTTACTAGCAGCAATTTTAAATGCTATTTCACTGCTATCAACATCGTGATAAGAACCGTCATAAACTGTTACTTTCATATCTACTAGTGGGAAACCGGCGATAACACCGTTTTTCATTTGTTCCTGCACGCCTTTATCAACTGCGGGAATGTATTCTTTGGGGATCACTCCACCTTTAATTTTATCTACAAACTGATAACCACTTCCTGCCTTTTGTGGTTCAATGCGTAAATAAACATGCCCATACTGACCACGACCGCCAGTTTGTTTGGCAAACTTATGCTCTTGTTCTACACTGCTGATAATAGATTCTCTATAGGCCACTTGTGGCGCTCCCACGCTACATTCTACACTAAACTCTCTTTTTAATCTATCGACAATAATATCCAAATGTAGCTCGCCCATACCAGAAATAATGGTTTGACCTGACTCTTCGTCTGCGTGTACCCGAAAAGATGGGTCTTCATTTGCAAGTTTGTTAAGAGCAATTGACATCTTTTCTTGGTCTGCTTTACTTTTAGGTTCAACAGCAACTGACATTACTGGTTCTGGAAATTCCATCTTCTCTAAAATAACCTTGTGCTCTATATCGCATAGAGTATCACCTGTTGTAACATTTTTAAGCCCGATAGCAGCAGCAATATCGCCAGTAAACACTTCTTTAATTTCCTCTCGATTATTAGAGTGCATTTGCACCATTCTGCCAATACGGTCTTTTTTATCTTTAGTAGAGTTATAAACAAAATCACCAGCTTTTAAACTACCAGAGTAAACGCGGAAAAAAGTTAAATTACCTACAAATGGGTCGGTTGCAATTTTAAAAGCGAGGGCGGCAAAAGGTTCTTTGTCATCAACCTTGCGCACCAACTCAACATGATTTGCCGATATTCCTTTAATAGCAGGAATATCAACTGGGGAAGGCATATACTCAATTATTGCATCTAGGACCGCTTGGACTCCTTTATTTTTAAAAGCTGAACCGCAAAACATAGGCACTATTTCATTGCTAATGGTTTGAGCACGGATACCCTTATGAATGTCTTGTTCTGATAAATTACCAGTATTTAAGTATTTATCCATTAATTCTTCAGAAGCTTCTGCGGCAATTTCTATCATTTTTTGGTGATATTTGTTAGCTAAATTTTGTAAATCAGATGGTATTTCTTTTGCCTTGTAAGTAATGCCTTGGTCTGCTTCATTCCAATAAATTGCTTGCATACGCACTAAATCAATTATTCCTTTGAAATTATCCTCAGCACCTATTGCCAGTTGCATAGGCACTGCATTAGCGCCGAGCATTTTTTTAATTTTTTGCACCACTACTAAAAAATTAGCGCCAGAGCGGTCCATTTTATTAACAAAACCAATTCTTGGAACATGATATTTATTTGCTTGACGCCAGACGGTTTCTGATTGCGGTTCTACACCGCCAACTGCGCAAAATACTGCAACAGCACCATCTAGGACTTTTAATGAACGTTCTACCTCAATAGTAAAATCTACATGCCCCGGAGTATCAATAATGTTAATATTGTGGTCTTGGTATTGATTATCCATTCCCTTCCAGTGGCAAGTAGTAGCCGCTGAAGTGATAGTAATACCACGTTCCCGCTCTTGTTCCATCCAATCCATAGTTGCATCGCCGTCGTGAACTTCACCAATTTTGTGTGTTCTACCGGTGTAGAGCAAAATACGCTCGGTAGTGGTAGTTTTACCGGCATCAATGTGCGCCATAATACCAACGTTGCGATAATGATTTAGTGAGGTTTTCCTTGCCATATTATTTATCTAGTTTAAATGTTTGGTTATTACCAGCGAAAATGAGCAAATGCTTTATTTGCTTCTGCCATACGGTGAGTGTCTTCGCGTCTTTTCAAAGCACCTCCACGGTTAGCCTTTGCATCTAGCACTTCGGAAGCTAATCTTAGTTGCATACCTTTTTCGCTGCGTTTTCTAGCTGCTTCAATTATCCAACGCATTGCCAATGCCATTTTTCTTTGCGAGCGCACTTCAACTGGGATTTGATAAGTAGAACCTCCCATTCTGCGAGATTTAATCTCAACCTTTGGCCCCACATTTTCTAGTGCCTGCTTAAATACCTCAATTGGCTCTTTATTGCCTTTATTTTCAATAGCATTTAAGGCTTTATAGACAATTTTTTCTGCTATTGATTTTTTACCTTTTAACATCAAAATATTAATAAATTTTGCCAATGTTAAATCATTGTATTTTGGGTCGGGCAAAATGATTCTTTTAGGTGCTGGTTTTCTTCTCATAATAAATGTTACTTTTTGGGTTTTTTAGCTCCATATTTTGATCTGCCTTGGGCGCGATTTTCAACGCCACTGGTATCTAAGGCGCCGCGCACAGTGTGATAACGTACACCGGGTAAATCTTTAACCCTACCCCCACGAATCAAAATTACCGAGTGTTCTTGTAATTTATGCCCTTCACCGCCAATATAAGCAGTTACTTCTGCCGCATTAGTGAGTCTAACTCGGGCTACCTTGCGCAAAGCTGAGTTAGGTTTTTTGGGCGTAGTAGTGTAAACACGAGTGCAAACTCCGCGTTTTTGTGGGCATCTATCTAGTGCTGGGACACCACTCTTGCTGACTTTACTTTTGCGCGGTTTACGCACTAATTGGTTAATTGTTGACATATAACATCCACTTAAATATACAAATCTTGTAACAGCTTTTGATAAAAAAGGGCGGTATTATACAGTATGCTTACAATAAAGTGTGATAAATATAAGATATTTTTTGTTATTTAACTCATCCAAATTAAATTAGCCATTCTGCCTGAGTGTGGGCCGTCTCTACGGTAGGAAAAATATTGGCTATCATTATCGTAAGTACAAGCGTTATTAGAATTGATATTAATGATATTATGTTGATTGAAAATTATCTCTGCTATTTGTTGCATATTCAGATAATAATTATCTTCCTTTACTTGAAAACAGTCAGTAAAATTTGGGTTTTTAGCACTAAATTGCTTAAATATTTTTTTATCTAGACTAAGCGCTTTACTACCAATACAAGGACCTAAATGCACTAGCATATCATTTGCTTGAATAGGAATGCTCCTAATGGTTTTTTCAATAATACCAGCCAGCAATCCTTGATAACCAGCGTGGACTATTGCTATACAATCACCAGCAGTATTACTAATAAAAATTGGCAAACAATCGGCAGTTAATATTGCGCAAACTACACCTTTTTGCTTTGTCCAGCTTGCATCTGCTACTACTAAACTACTTATTTTATCTGCTTGTAAACAACAATCAGAGTGAGCTTGATTAAGCCATTTGGGCATGCTTGGTAATTGGTAATGGTGTTGTAATAGTTGGCGATTTTTCATTACTGACTGTTTGTTATCACCAGTGTGTGCAGCCAGATTAAAATTAGCGTAACTACCAACACTCACTCCACTGTCTAAATAACGTGGTGTGGTTAGATAATGCACATTTTTATGCCAAGTCATATTTAGTTAATTTCTGTAGAAAATTTTTCATATCTGTGGGCATTTTAGACTGCCATTTACGTAATTGTTTAGTTTGGGGGTGAATTAATTCTAACTTTTGCGCATGCAAGCAGTGTCTAGTCATATTTATTATTGCCATTTTAACCTCATTGGCAATATTTTTAGCAAAGTATACACCTTTACCATAGACTTTGTCAGCAACTAAACTGTGTCCGATATAGGCTAGATGTACCCGAATTTGATGGGTTCTGCCAGTTTCTAGTTTAACTTTTACAAGAGTATGATTAGCAAAGCGGGTAGCAATGCGGTAGTGAGTGATAGCGTCTTTGCCACCAATCTCTAAAACTGCATATTTAGTGCGGTCTTTGGGATGGCGGCCCAGAGCTTTGTTAATTGAGTCGCCGGCGATTATATGACCATAACAAATAGCTAAATATTGTCTTTTTACTTGATGATTTTGTAATTGCTTTATTAGCTGTTGCTGTGCTAGAGGTGTTTTTGCAACTACTAATAAGCCTGATGTTTCTTTGTCTAGACGATGGACTATACCTGCTCTATCCACCTGCCTAAGCTGAGGCAAATAATGTAATAGCGCATTTGCTAAGGTTTTATCCAAATTAGCAGCACCGGGATGGGTTACTAGTCCTGATGGTTTATTAATTACCAAAATATGTTCATCTTCGTCAATAATATCAAGTTTGATGTCGTCTGCTTGCCATTTTTGATTGGTGTTGTTTTGCACAATTAAATCAATAAAAATCTTTTGTTTAATACGTTCTTTGCCAATAATTTTTTTGCCATTAATACTAATATCACCTTGTTTAATTAAAGTGCTAATTTTAGTTCGTGAATAATCTGACAACAAATCGGCAATAGCGGCATCATAACGCCAACCAATGTAGTTTTGATTGATTAAAATTTGTTTGTGTTCATTCATTTAAGAACAAGGATTGTAAATTATTTAAAAAGTTAAAACCTAATTTAGTTGCAACAAACGAGGAACCATTCTGTAGCAAAAGACCTTTATCAATTCCAAGTTTAATTTTTTCTCTTATGTTGCTAAATTCAAGATTAGTTCTACTTTCAAATAATTGAATATCAAAACCGTCTTTTAGTCTTAAAGCATTTAACATAAATTCAAAAATTAATTGTTTAGCAGTTATTTTGGTGTATTTTGCCGTTTGGTTTTGTTGGTAGGCTATTGGTGATTTTATTTTAGTGCTACGAATAATATCACCGTTTGTTAAACTAATTTTGCCACAAGCGCCAGCCCCAATACCCAAATAATCGCCAAATTGCCAATAATTTAGGTTATGTTTGCATTTAACCTTGCCATAAGCGGAAATTTCATATTGCGGATAGCCGTAGCTTTTTAAATGTTGCTTGGCTAGTTGTTCAGACTCAAAAATTACCTCTTCATTCGGTAATAATGGCGGGTATTTGGCAAAATAAGTATTAGGTTCAATACTAAATTGATAATGAGAAATATGGCTTGGCTTAAGCGCAATTGCTTGTTCAAGATTAGTTAGAATAGCATTTTTATCTTGGCAAGGCATACCATACATTAAGTCAATATTAATAGCATCAAATTCTGCATCTTGTGCTGCTTTTATTGCAGTTTTAGCTGCATTTGAGTTATGAATACGACCAATAGTTTGTAATTCTTTATCATTAAAACTTTGCACCCCTATTGATAGACGATTAACTCCAATCTGTTTAAAGGCACTAAATTTTTCCACCTCGCTACTACTTGGGTTAGCTTCTAAGGTAATTTCTACATCATCGCTAATTTCTAATTTTTCTCCTACTGCATTTACAATAGTTTGGACTTCATTTACTGTTAGTAAACTTGGTGTACCTCCGCCAATAAAAATAGAGTGTAATTTGCGATTTTTTATCTGCAGTAAATGTTGGTCTAAATCTGTTAGTAGTGCTTGAGTATAATTTTGGTATTTAGCTATTTTTTTGTGAGAGTTAAAGTCACAATAAGGACATTTTTTTTCACACCACGGATAATGAATATATAAAGATAATGGAGGTAGGTTCACAATTTTGCTATTAGTTTTTTATATGCTTGATAGCGATGTGATAATTGATTTTTAATCATTGGTTCTAGTTCGGCTACGGTGCATTTATATTTGTTAAGATAAAATATAGGGTCATAGCCAAAACCATTATTACCTCTGGCGCTTTTGCTAATTATTCCTTCCCAAATTCCTTCTGCAATAACAGGGCAAGGGTCATCACCACTTTTAACAAATGCTATAGCGCAAAAAAAGCGTGCTGTTCTCTTGCTTTTAGGTACATTTTTTAGTGCTGACAATAATTTTGCCACATTTGCCTTACTATCGCCATGCCTGCCAGCAAAACGTGCTGAATAAATACCTGGTTTGCCACCTAAATAATCTACTACAATGCCAGAGTCATCCCCCAACGCTGCTAAACCGCATTGCATGGAGGCATTTCTGGCTTTTATAAGTGCATTTTCTATAAAACTAAGACCATTTTCTACCGCTGCGCTAATACCAAGTTCTGCTTGAGTGTAGAGTTTAAATTTATTATTACTGAACTGGTTAAATTCCTCTATCTTACCTTGATTATTACTGGCTAAAACAACTTTTTTCATAATATGTTAAAATGAGCAAATTTTCACTTACATTATGACACAAGACGAAATGAAACAAGCGGTTGCAACCGCTGCATTGGATTATGTCACTCCTAATACCATTATAGGCGTTGGAACGGGTTCAACGGCTAATTTTTTTATTGATGCTCTCGCTAGTATTAAAAATAGCATTCAAGGCACGGTTGCTTCTTCTAATACTACTGCTAAACGTTTGAAAGCAAATGGTATTAAGGTTTTTGATTTAAATGAAGTTGAAGTAATTTCGGTTTATATTGACGGTGCTGATGAAGCAAATGAGCAATTACAATTAATAAAAGGTGGTGGAGGTGCTCTTACTAAAGAGAAAATTGTTGCAGCCGTTGCTGATAAGTTTATTTGTATTATTGATGAGTCAAAATTAGTTTCTAATTTAGGCACCTTTGCTTTACCGGTTGAAGTAATTCCTATGGCAACTAATTATATTAAACGCAAAATTACTGCTCTTATGCAAGCAACTCCAATGCTAAGAAAAGATTTTACAACTGATAATGGCAATTTTATTTTGGATATTGAAGGTTTAAAAATTACCAATGCTGTCAGATTAGAAACCCAGCTTAACTCTATTGCTGGGGTAGTTGCTAATGGTTTATTTGCTAATCGCCCAGCAGATATATTATTACTTAGCACCCAAAATGGTGTCCAAGTTAAAAAATAATAATTTTTATTAAGATATTAAAAGTTATAATACACTTTTACTATTATATTATGAGTATTTAATAAAGTGTGTTACGCAAGCAAAGGTCTATTTCTATTATTTTTAGTTAGTGCTTTTGTGTTTGCTGAGAATATTTATCTACCTAATTATAAATCTTTGTATGTGCTAGACGGTGATAGCGCTAATATTAAAATGCGGCTAAAAGGTATTGATACTCCTGAGATAGGGCAGAAATGCCAGATAAAAAAATCCCAAATTAGCGACTGCGGTTACCTAGCCAAACACCATTTACAAAAACTGTTAAAGACCACTGAGGGTAATATTAAGGTTGAATTTTTTGGTTTTGATGATTATCAACGTGCTTTGATAAAAATTTATAAAGGCAACACTAATATTAACCAGCAAATGGTACTAGATGGTTATGCTTTTTCTTATCACGATTATTGTGACCAACAGCAAAGTGCTGAGCAACAAAAACTTGGCTTTTGGAGCTTTCACAAACCACCACGAAAGCCTAGACTATGGCGCAGGCAGAATAAAAATAATTAATATTTTAAAAAGAAGCATTACGCTTTTAGAAATTTATTTTTGCTTGTAATTATTAAAACGGTAAAATTAGCCATCCATGAAAACATTAACGCTTAATCTGGGCGTAAAATCCTATCCTATTTATATTGGCAGAGGATTGCTTAACAAAGCGGAATTATTAACTGCACACATCAAAACACAACAGGTAATGATTGTTAGTAATGAGTTGGTAGCGGCGCTTTATTTGGACAAAATGGAAACGTTGTTGACTAATTTTATAGTTAGGAAGTGTGTTTTACCTGATGGTGAAACAACTAAAACTCTAAAAACGGTTAATACCGTTTTAACCGCTATGCTTAAAGCGCGGTTTGATAGAGGCTGCACCTTAATTGCTTTAGGTGGTGGGGTAATTGGTGATATTGTAGGATTTGCTGCTAGTATTTACCAACGTGGGGTGAATTTTATTCAAGTTCCGACTACTCTTTTAGCTCAAGTTGATTCCTCAGTTGGCGGTAAAACTGGAGTTAATCATCGTTTAGGCAAAAATATGATTGGCACGTTTTATCAGCCTAAATGCGTTGTGATTGATTTATATACTTTAAAAACTTTAGATGGTCGGCAATTTAGCGCTGGTATGGCAGAAGTAATTAAATACGGGTTGCTTGGTAATATTGATTTTTTAGATTTCTTAGAAGCCAATATAAGTAAAATTATGCAAAAAAATAATGATTTACTAGCGCAAATCATATACCAATCTTGCAAAGATAAAGCAAATATTGTGGTAGCTGATGAGAAAGAACTTGGTAAGCGTGCTTTGTTAAATTTAGGTCATTCGTTTGGGCATGCTCTTGAAAATGTAGCTGGTTATGGCACTTATTTACATGGTGAAGCAGTTGCAATTGGTATGATTATGGCAGTAGATTTTTCGCATAAATTAGGATATTTAACCAGAGATGATGTTGCTCGAGTAGTCCAACTTATCCAAAAAGCCAAGTTGCCAGTTAAAATAAAGACTAAAATAACTACTCGTAAATTTTTATCAGCGCTTGCGCTTGATAAAAAAGTCAAACAAGGCACTATTAATTTAGTGCTACTAAAATCTTTGGGAAACGCTTTTATTACTGGTGATTATCCGAGTGATTTATTAGCAGATTTAGTTAAAAAGTATGTCTATTAATGAAAATAAATTAGTTGAAATTTCTAAATTAGCAAAACTTAATCTAAGTGTTGATAATTTAACTAAAAGCACAGCCCAAATAAATGATATTTTAGCTTTTATTGAGCAGTTAGCAGAAGTTAATACTAACGATATCTCTCCTATGGCACATCCCTTGGAAATGTCGCAGCGGCTTAGAAAAGACAAAGCTGTTAATATTATTAATAAGACGGACTTACAAACAATTGCCCCTGATGTTGAGCAAGGCTTTTATCTAGTGCCAACTGTGATTGAATAATGTATCAAACTATTGCCGAACTTGCTTCTGGGTTAGCAATTAAAAAGTTCTCCAGTGTTGAATTAACTCAAGATTATTTAGCTAAAATTAAAAACTCAAAACACAATGCTTTTATTAGTGTTTGTGAGCGACAAGCACTTAAACAAGCCCAATATGCTGATAAGCAAATAGCTCTCAATAGCGCCCAAACTCTAACTGGCATTCCTTATGCTCATAAGGATATTTTTTGCACTAAAGGGGTAAAAACATCAGCTGGTTCAAAAATGTTGGATAATTTTATCTCTCCTTATGATGCTACTGTTAGCACAAAGCTTAATCAAGCAGGAGCGGTAATGCTTGGCAAGGCTAATATGGATGAGTTTGCTATGGGTTCGTCTAATGAAACTTCTTATTATGGAGCTGTTAAAAACCCTTGGGGAAATGGTAACCAAGTCCCAGGTGGTTCTTCGGGTGGTTCGGCAGCCAGTGTTGCTGGTGGTTTGGCGCCATTTGCAACCGGAACTGATACTGGTGGTAGTATTCGCCAACCAGCTAGTTTTTGCGGAATTAGCGGTATTAAGCCAACCTATGGTAGAGTGTCACGCTATGGAATGGTTGCTTTTGCATCCAGTCTGGACCAAGCAGGACCACTTGCAATAACAGCGCAGGATTGCGCCTTAATATTAAATATTATTGCCGGATTTGATGCAAATGATTCAACTAGTGCTAAGCAGGAAGTAGAGGACTACACCAAATATTTAAACAAGGCACTAAAGGGTTTAAAAATTGGGCTGCCCAAGCAATTTTTTGATGCTAATTTGGATAGTAAAATTGCTATTATTGTGCAAAATGCTATCCAAGAGTTTGTAAAAATGGGAGCAAAATTAGTTGATATTGACTTACCGTATTTAAGGTATTCAGTGCCCACTTATTATATTGTTGCGCCGTCTGAATGCTCTTCTAATTTATCAAGGTTTGATGGTGTGCGCTATGGTTACCGTTGCCCAAATCCAAAAGATTTAGATGATTTATATACTCGTTCCAGAAGTGAGGCTTTTGGTGATGAAGTTAAACGTCGCATTATGATTGGTACTTATACTTTATCTTCTGGTTATTATGATGCTTATTATTTAAAAGCCCAAAAAATGCGCAGGCTAATTGCCGCTGATTTTAAAAGTGCTTTTGCTAGTGTTGATGTTATTATGGGACCTACCTCACCAAGCACTGCTTTTGATATAGGCAGTGTTAAAGACCCACTGACAATGTATTTATCCGACACCTATACTATTGCTGCTAATTTAGCAGGCTTGCCAGCAATGAGTATTCCCGCTGGTTTTATAGATAATATGCCTGTGGGGCTGCATTTAATTGCTAATTATTGGCAAGAAGAAAAATTACTTAATATTGCCCATCAATTCCAAGCACAAACCAATTATCACCGTCAAATACCAACAGGATTTTAGCATGATATTAGAAACAGTAATTGGCTTAGAAATTCACACTCAGTTAGCAACAAAGTCTAAGATATTTTCTAAGGCTCCAACTAAATTTGGTGCCAGTCCTAATTCTCAAGCCTGTGAGGTTGATTTGGCTCTACCGGGAGTATTGCCAGTGCTAAATGAGCAAGCGGTAATAATGGCGATTAAATTTGGTCTGGCAATAAATGCCCATATAAACCAAAAAAATGTATTTGCACGTAAAAATTATTTTTATCCCGACTTGCCCAAAGGATACCAAATATCACAAATGAATTTACCAATCGTGGGTAGAGGAGCAATTAATATTACTATTGATAATGGCGATACTAAAAAAATTGGTATCACTAGAGCACATTTAGAAGAAGATGCTGGTAAATCGGTGCACGATATCTTTAGCACCAGCACTGGTATTGATTTTAACCGCGCTGGGACACCACTACTAGAGATTGTTTCTGAAGCGGATATACGCAGTAGCGCAGAAGCAGTTGCTTATGCGAAAAAAATTCATAATTTAGTGCAGTATTTAGGTATTGGTGATGGTAATATGGCAGAAGGTTCTTTTCGTTGTGATGTTAATATATCACTAAGGCCAAAAGGTAGCACTAAGTTTGGCATGCGCACCGAGCTTAAAAATCTTAATTCTTTTAAGTTCATTGAGGCGGCGATTGATTATGAGGTTGCTAGGCAGAGTGATATCCTAACCTCAGGCGGCAAAGTTGTCCAAGAAACTAGACTTTATGACCCGCAAAAAAATCAAACATTACCAATGCGTTTTAAAGAAGAAGAGAATGACTATCGTTATTTTCCTGACCCAGATTTACTACCGATTGTTATTAGTGATGCGTTATTAGCACAGTTAAAATCAGAGCTACCCGAGCTAGCAGATGAGAAGAAAGCACGTTTTATAACCGAACTTAGCCTAAGTGATTATGATGCAACAATTTTAACTGCTAGTAAAGCCTTATCTGATTATTTTGAACAAACATTTAATATTGTAGGTGATGCTAAAATTTGTGCGAACTGGATATTAGGCGAGTTAAGTAGTATTCTAAACAAAGCTGGATTAGTAATTGAGAAATCACCAGTAACGGCTAGGGATTTAGCCAATTTAATTAAACGTATTATAGATAACACCATCTCTGGCAAAATTGCAAAGGAAGTGCTAACTATTATGTTTAAAGAAGGCACTAGCGCTGATGAGATTATTGAGAAAAAAGGATTAAAACAACTAACTGATAACGCAGCTATTGAGAAAATTATTAGTGAGGTAATCATCAGTAACCCCAAACAAGTTGAACAATATAGAAGTGGTAATCAAAAAATCTTTGGTTTTTTTGTTGGTCAAGTGATGAAAGCTACTAAGGGTAAGGCTAATCCAAAACAAGTTAATGAATTATTAAAGGTAGCCATTGCGAAAATGTAGTATTAACTTAGAGTGCGGTATATTTTTACTTAAAAATTTTATATAAATTAATCAACATTATTGGTAATCATTTAAACTGATATTGTTATTAAATACTTTGACTATTGTGGCATAGAGCAAATATTTTATTATGGCCCATTTAATTATTTTGTAAGTCAAATGGGATAACAAGTATAGATAGACTGTCCTTAGTTTGATAGTTAGCGAGTTGGCTAAATTCTGCCCATTGTGGGTAGATCAATCCTACTTGACTGGTGTTATATTGCTTGCCGTAGGTATATAGTTGATATATATCAGATGGGCTGATATCATAATTGCTTTTGTTTTGGTCAATTCGTTTCCATTTGGTATCTAAAATGATAATTGCTTTTTTATCTTTATAAATCACAATATCCGGTCGCATTTTAAAAACATCCCTATTGTTATAAGTTGCTAGATATTTTTCTTGCGATTGTTCTTCGAGCACAAAGCCACTAGGTAAAACTTTTCTCAAACAAATAGCAACATATTTTTCAAATAGACTCTCCATTGGCAATAGAAACGAGATGCCAAGGTGGTTGCCTTTGATGGCATACGGAGCATGCTGATTAAGAATATAACTAAGCCACGGCAATACCGGCTGGTAATATGCCATATTGCGACTTTTGGACCAGACTTTGAAGTCGTTGTCATAGTTATTAGATAGCGGTATATTATCAAACAGCGGTAATAAATGGCGCGCTTTTTGTTGATTTTGCCAGTCCTTACTGATTTTACTGACTCTTGATAAGCCCGAATGCAATAGGCGGTTTTCAGCACGATTAGCGTTAAAAACACTATATTTAATATGAAACAAATGCTGCTTGTGGGGTGGCTGGTTAAGTTGCTTGTGGATTTGTAATTGCCCTTTTAGAAATGGGGCAATAGCGATTTTTCGTTGATAGTGATGACGCAGACCTTTTTTAACAATCTTCTCAACACAGTCTAAGAAAAGTTTAATCAGCACTTCTGACAATAGCTTTTTAAATAATTGGAGATTAGCTTTTTTTGTTATTAATGCGTCTAACTTATGCACTGCTGTTAGCATTTTTACAAGCGTTTTACGGCTTATTTCTAAATCTTTTTCATCATAAATTTTAGGCAGGATTTCAATTTGTGTGCCATCTTTAGTGGTGATAGCACCGATAAAGTTTTGTGCTTTTAATGTAGTAGCATTATGCCATTTTACATAACGTTTATTTTTATCCTTGTTGTTTGCAACTCGGCATAATTCATCCCAAGCGCTTTTTGATATATCTTCTTGGTTGATTGGTCCATATTCTAAAATAGTGAGCGTTTTACTCATTATTTGCTTGATTGGACGTGTAAATATTTATAAATGCTTCTTTGCTGAATCTTAATTTTTCATTTCGGTGATAGATCTTTTTATCCTCATTATCTAATCTTGCAGGAGGGTTTATTAATTGATAAAAATTATTATTATCCTGCAAAACAGTAACAATTTTACCTCGGTCTTCAAAAAAGTATTCTTCAAGTAATGGCAGTATTTTAGTTGCAAAAACATTTTGCAACCCTTCTAAATCTTTAATATCCATAAAATAACTATGCCCAATTTGATGCTCTTTGTCGTATAAAAATTCGATTCTTTTATTTATAGCATTTAATAGTTTTTTTAAATCAATATCGTCTATTTCTTTTGAAATCTTCTCAGTATCAGGCAACATTTCTATAAACTCAAATCGCCTTCTAAAAGCAGTATCCAATAGCGTTAAGGAGCGGTCAGCAGTATTCATAGTCCCAATAATATAAAGATTATTAGGCACAGCAAAGTCGCCTTTGGAGTAGGGCAGTTTTATTGATAATGGCTCTTCATTCCCAGAGCGTTTGTTATCCTCAATTAAGCTAATAAGTTCACCAAAGATTTGTGAGATATTGCCACGATTAATCTCATCAATAATGAGCACATAATTTTGTGAATTGTTTTCCTCTGCTTCTTTACAAATATTTTTAAAAACTCCATCCTCTATTTCATAAGTTATTTTGCCCTCCTTGGTTTTAGCTTTTAACCCTTCTATAAAATCTTCATAACTAAAACTTTGATGAAAGGTAATAAATTCTATTTGTTTTGTGTAGCATTCCTTCAACTTGGCAATACTACTTTTTTCGCTACCCAAAATATTTGATGCTATTTCAATGGCTTTATAAGTTTTACCTGTCCCCGGTGGTCCATAGAGAATTTGGTTTAAAGGTTGATTGGATTTCAGCTCCGTTGAAAGATCCCACTTATGTTTTAAGCATTCATATAGAATACGAGTCATAAAAAGAGTTTTATTTTCTGGATTTTTAGTATCAGTATTAATATCTTTCTTCTTAAACCATTGTTCTAAATCTACAACAAAAGTATCTTCTTCATAAGGCTTATTAAGTAGATTTTCGCTAATCTGTTTCCGATGTTTGTTAAGGTAAATACTTAGAATATTATTTGGATTTTTTATATAAGCAATAGCATTTTTAATTGATGATGTAACCGTTGAATTATTTTTGTATTTTAAAATATTTATTATCCAATGATCTTGTCTAATCAAGGAATTAGCAATAGATCGTCTATCATCATAAGGATTGAGTTCTACTCCATCCGCGCCGTGTCTATCAAAAACAGTGATCATTTTATTGATTAATTCTAAAATTTCTTTTTTAGTTTCGTTATTATTAAAACTTTCTACAAGTTGTTGAGTTCTAGTAATACTGCTATTTTTTTTTGTTTTTTTCCAATTTGTTTTTATTTCCTTAATAAATAAATCAATATCGTTAATTTTAAAATCTATAAACTCTTGCCATAAATCTTTTAATTTTTGAAAATAAAAATCTTTTGAAGTTCTAATTTTTTCTATTTCTTCGTTGTATTGTATATGCATTTTTATACTTTTAAAATTTGATAATTTTATTGCTTAATTTGCCAATTTTTAAACAATTTATCCGTTGTAAATCTTGAAAAGATAACCATAAACAAGGCTTGTGTTCACAAGCCTTGTTGGTTTTAAAAAAGTAAGGGGTGATTATAGAAAAGTCATACCGTGTCCAAGTGCTACCATAGAAAGCAGCATTGGGATAGAAAGCACAACATTAGTGCGTGATGCCATAGTTGCGATACGTTTAGCTTTTGCTTTCTCCTCATCAGTTGCTTGTTTGATGCCAAGCACTTTTTTCTGGTTTTGCCAAATTGGACCCCAGACATTAATCAGCATAATAGTGCCAAGCCATGCTCCCAAACCAATAGTTGCTCCTTGGGCGGTGCTAAATGTAAAAGCATCAACGATGCCAATACCAGCTGATTCTAAAGCAGAAACACCAGTTATCCAAGTTATAAGAGCTGCCCAACGAAACCATAATAAAGCCCTTGGCGCCACATATTTACCAATTGCAGCAGGACCAGGCCCATCTTTATCAGCAGTAGCAGCAGCCATAGCTGGGACTTGGACAAAGTTAAAATAGTATAATAAGCCAATCCAAGCAATACCAAATATAACATGTAGCCAAACAGTGAGCGCCCATAAATTAGCACCTGTCATAAAAAAAATAGCAATAATAGCCAAAACAAAACCACTAATAATAGTGCCCCATATTGAGTCTAATGGATTCATATCTTTCTCCTTTTTAGTTAAAATATAAAAAACCGCCCACGATTTTATCATCTTTTATGCCAGAATTACCAGAAGTTGAAACTACCAAACTAGGACTGAGAACATTTATTTTAAAAAAAACAATAACTAAGGTGCATATTTTGCAGCCCAAATTGCGTCATCAAGTGCCAGCTTTTTTGTCTAGTATATTGTTAAAAAAGACGGTTTTGGCAATTAATAGAAGGGCTAAGTATTTAGTAATTAAGTTTGATATTGGCATTTTAATTGTGCATTTGGGAATGTCGGGGTCGTTAAGTGTGGTTAGGCAACATGAGATAGTTGATAAGCACGAGCATTTTATAATTGATTTTGCAAATGGCGATAGTTTGCGTTTAAGAGACCCGCGCCGATTTGGTTGTGTGCTATGGTGTGAAAATAATAAAACTCACCCCCTACTTAATAGTTTGGGTGTTGAACCGCTAAGTAATGATTTTGATGTTGATTTTTTATCCAAAAATATTAAAAATAAAACTCGTTCTATTAAATCATTACTAATGGATAGTAAAATTGTAGTTGGGATTGGTAATATCTATGTTCTAGAAGCATTATTTTTAGCAGGTGTCTCTCCATTAACTCCATCTCAAAAATTAACAAAAACTCAAATTTCTAAATTAGTAAGATATACAAAACAAGTGTTAAAAGACGCTATTAAACAAGGCGGAACCACTCTTAGGGATTTTACCAGTCCAGATAAGCAAATAGGTTATTTTGTCCAAAAATTGCAAGTTTATGGACGTGAGAATAAGACTTGTTTTGTCTGTGGTGATATAATTATTAAAATTAGACAAAACCAAAGAAGTAGCTATTATTGCCCAACTTGTCAAAATAATAACTAAATAGAACAGAAAATGAATGACCCAAAAGCATTATTTAAAGCAACTTGTAGCACCAATTCCGAAGCTTATGCTTTGCAGAATTTAGGCGCTATGATGGAACCAGAATTTAGCGAAAATTGCATTATTATTGTTGACCCAGGTATGGCTGTGCATCATCAGGCTTATGCGGTGATTGAGTATAATAATGATTTGTATTTTCGCCAATATATTGAGCGTGACGGCAAGAAGTATATGGCTTGCCTAAATAGCGCCTATCCTGAGGTTGAACTTGTGGGAGAATTTACCATAAGAGGCTGCGTAGTCCAGCAAAAGCAACGCAAACAAACTGCGCTACATTATTATCATTTAGATAAAAATTCCAAGCAACTTAAATTTAGTTTGGACGGCAAGCCTAAGTAATAGCGATTTTGCATAACTATTTAGCTGATTTAGAATAAATCCATAACGCTTTATTTGGCAACAGAGTCTATATTTTTTTGGGGAACGAAAAGACCACAACTAATTAGGCGATGTTTGCCTATGCCTTGAGCTTGTAATTGCACCGATTGAGATTTATCTAAATCAGCCAACATTAGTGAGCGAGCAATAATAGGTCCTTCGTTACTTGTTAATTGATGTTTTAGGCCAGCGAGCATTTTTTTAGGCTTAATACCCTTTTTTAATAGGGTTTTATTGATATTGTCTAAAAAACTATTTTCATCTTTACTATCACTGCTATCAACGTATCTGGCAAAAATAATATTACTATCGCTGAGTTTTTTATCAACTAGTCTTTTTTTAATAGTAATTGTATGTGGGCCAATTTTTAGTTGTTTTTCTACTAATATATTGACTTTTTTTAAATATTTTTTAGGCAGTCTTATTACCAACTTTGAACGTCTTGATAGATAAAATATTGCATTTGGTTGGTCAGGGCTTTGCCAGCCATTGCCACTAGTGATACTTAGGTCATGAATGCTGGCATTTATATCTACTAACCAAGGTATATGTATACACAAGGCGTTAGCTACTAGGTTTAAGTGGTCAACTGGTAGTGTGTTTGCTTCAATAGCAAAGCTAGCATCTTGGACATCATCGGGAATTTTGAAATTTTTTTCTGTGTTTTTTTCTTGCCAAAACATAGGTTAATTATATGAGATAATCACATTTATTTTACTATATGTTTTATGCAACAATTAGAGCAAAAACTTCATTATCAATTTAAAAATAAGCAGTTACTGCAAAAAGCACTAACTCATAAAAGCGCTGGTAAAAACAATAATGAACGATTAGAATTTTTAGGCGATAGTGTGCTGTCAATAGTAATTTCTGTTTGGTTGTATAGAAGATTTTTACACCTTGACGAAGGCACTCTTACCAGATTGCGCGCTCAATTGGTAAATGGCAAAACTCTGTGCGCGTTAGCACAAGAATTAGAGTTAAGTCAATTCTTAAATCTGGGCAAGGCTATGTTAAATACAGGTTCGCAACAGTGCTCAGTATTAGAAAATGCGCTAGAAGCATTATTGGGGGCAATTTTTTTAGATAGCAGTTTTGATAGTGCCCAGCAAGTTGCGTTAAATATTTATCAAAGTCGCTTAGAACAATTAACTCCGATAATTACTAAGGATGCCAAAACTTTATTGCAAGAATATTGCCAATCTAAAAAACTTGCACTACCTAAATATGAATTATTAAACACTAGCGGCAAAGACCATTGTGCGGTATTTAAAGTGGAGTGTAGACTTGAGGATTTAAAATTAACAACCGTTCAACAAGCATTTTCTATTAAAGCAGCGCAGCAAAAATGCGCACAAGCTATTTATGCAAAAATTTAGAGCGGGATTTGTTGCTGTCATTGGTAAACCCAATGTGGGTAAATCTACTTTAATAAATGAACTTATTGGACAAAAATTAACCATTACCTCGCCTAAGCCACAAACCACTAGACATCGCATTAGCACTATTATTAGTGATAACGACTATCAATTGGTTCTAGTAGATACTCCGGGTATACATATTAATAATAAAAATGCTCTTAATCGCTATATGAATCGTGCTGCTAGTGGTGGTATTAAAGAAGTAGATGTGATTTTATATCTGCTGGATTTGCGTCATTTCTCTAGTGAGGATAAACGTATTTTAACTTATATTAAACAAGAACAAACTCCGGTAATTTGCGCTGTTAATAAAATTGATAAGTTAAAAGATAAAAAGCAATTATTGACTAGATTAACAAACATTAGTAAATATTATGATTTTAATGAATTAGTTCCCATAAGCGCTTTTAACCCTAAGGATGTTGCTTATATTAAAAAGCAGATTATTAATTATTTACCAATTCAAAATGCTATTTTTAACTCTGATTATCTCACCGATAAGAGTGACGAATTTATTATATCTGAGTTTATTCGCGAGCAGTTAATGCGCTTATTATCTAATGAAGTGCCGTATGCGGCAACGGTTAAAATTGAACATTTTCAGCGTTTAAATAAACTTTACCGCATCGCCGCTAAAATTGTTTTGGATAAACCGTCACAAAAAACTATTATCATTGGTAAAAATGCTAGAATGCTTAAAAAAATTGGCATAGGTGCTCGTAAAAATATTGAAAATTTTCTTATGAGCAAAATTTATCTAAAACTACACGTCAGCGTTGTTAATAATTGGTCAAATGATAACAACCATTTGGCATCTTTTGGATATAAAATTGATAATTAGAGTTGTTATAAAATTTGGTTAAGATCAAAGATAGGTAGCATGATAGCAAGCACAATTACTAGGACTATGCCGCCCATTACCAGAATTAATAGTGGCTCAAATAAAGAGAGCACGGTTTTGGTTTTTTGGTCTAGGTGGTCTTCTAAGACGTTTGCGATTTTATCAAACATTGCCTCTAAGTTACCAGTGCTTTGCCCAAAATATACTAATTGCAAGCTGGTGGGGTCAAATAATTTAGTTTTTTCAAAGATACTGGCAACATCACCACCTTCTTTTATTTTTTGCTGAGCAATTTTAATTTTATTTTGAATGATTAAATTTTCGCTACCGGTTAAAGCATGGCCGATAGCTTCTACCATTGTCACTCCGCTAGTTAGTAATGTTGCCATTGTGCGCGTAAATTTAATCACTTCAATTTGTTTAATAAGAGCATAAAATGGTGTTAATGACCAAAATAAGTCCCAATAATAACGGTAATCAGAACGTTTAATCCATTTAATAAATAAAATAACAAATAAAATAACAAATAAAAAATGTACCGTATAAAGTTGTACAAATTCGCTAACGCTAATTAAACCAATAGTTAGTGGTGGCAAAGCTTTTTCTAATTGAGCAAATACTTCCACAATTTGTGGAACCACAAAAGCAAGTAGGGCTGCAATAACAGTAATAGCAATTAAACTAACTACAGTTGGATAAGCAAGCGCTTGGGTAATTTGGGATTGAAAACGTTGTTTTTTTATCAGAGTATCAGCAGTTTTTTCCATTACTAAGCCGAGCCTGCCAGATTGTTCGCCAGAGGCAATATTAGCAATTAAAAAATTAGGAAAACTACCGGGAAATTCTGCCATTGCTTTACTCAAACTCATACCTTCATTAATATTAGTTTTAATCGCAATCCAAATAGTTTTGTGCTTGTTTTGTTTAGTTTGTGATATTAAAGCTTCAATTGCAGACTCAATTGGTAGACCCGCATTTAACATCATTGCCAACTGCTGTAAATAAATTGATAAATGTTTGGGCAGTATATTATGGCTTAAAAAAGAGCTTTTCTTTTGCTGTTTAACTGGGTTAAGTGAAGTTGGAATAAGTGATTGTTGGGCTAAAATTTGTCCAACATGCTTTTGATTTTCCGCTTCTTGTAAGCCACTTACAATAGCACCTTTGCTATCTAAGGCAGTATATTTAAAAATTGGCATACTATATATTATAGATAATTTATGTGTATTTTTCTTAGTAAATAACTTGAAAAATCATTAAAAACCCCCACATTCTTACCTATAATGATTTTCCAAGTTATTTATCTTTTTAAAAAAACAATCGGAGCAAACAATGGCAAAAATGATTGGTATTGATTTAGGTACCACTAACTCTTGTGTGGCAGTTATGGAAGGCAAGGTAGCTAAGGTTATTGAAAATAGTGAGGGCGACCGCACTACTCCATCTGTAGTCGCTTATGCAAAAGATTCAGATGAGGTGTTAGTTGGTCAAGCTGCAAAACGTCAAGCGGTTACTAATCCTGAAAATACTTTATATGCGATTAAGCGTCTTATTGGTCGTAGATTTGATGAAGATGCGGTGCAAAAAGATATTGGCTTAGTGCCTTATAAAATTATCAAAGCTGATAATGGTGATGCTTGGGTAGAGGTTAAAGGCAATAAAATGGCAGCACCAGAAATTTCAGCACGTGTGCTTACTAAAATGAAAAAAACTGCTGAAGATTATTTGGGTGAAAGTGTAAAAGAAGCGGTAATAACAGTGCCAGCCTATTTTAATGATTCTCAACGTCAAGCCACTAAGGACGCAGGTAAGATTGCTGGCCTTGATGTTAAACGTATTATTAACGAACCTACCGCAGCGGTACTTGTGTATGGTATTGATAAAAATAAAGGCAATAGAAAAATTGCTGTTTATGATTTAGGTGGCGGCACTTTTGATATATCTATTATTGAGATGGAAGATATTGATGGTGAAAAACAATTTGAAGTGCTAGCTACTAATGGTGATACTTTTTTAGGCGGTGAGGATTTTGACCATCGTATTATTGATTATTTGGTAGATGAATTTAAAAAGTCTGATAAATTTGATTTAAAAAATGACCCGTTGGCTCTACAACGTTTAAAAGAGGCGGCGGAAAAAGTCAAAATTGAGCTATCATCTTCTGAGCAGTCAGAAATTAATTTACCTTATATCACCGCTGATGCAAGCGGTCCTAAACACTTACATATTAAGCTTACCCGCGCTAAGTTGGAGTCATTAGTTGCCAATTTAATAAAAAAATCCATTGCTCCTTGTAAAACCGCACTAAATGATGCTGGTCTTGCAACTAAAGATATCAACGAAGTAATTTTAGTGGGCGGGCAAACCAGAATGCCTAAGGTTCAAGAAGCGGTAAAAGACTTTTTTGGTAAAGAACCTAGAAAAGATGTGAATCCTGATGAAGCAGTTGCTATGGGAGCTGCTATTCAAGGTGGGGTGATTAGTGGTGATGTGAGTGATGTGTTATTATTGGATGTAACTCCGCTTTCTCTTGGTATTGAAACTATGGGTGGTGTGATGACTAAACTAATTGAAAAAAATACCACTATTCCTACCAATGCTTCACAGATATTTTCCACAGCGGCTGATAATCAATCAGCGGTAACTGTGCATGTTTTACAGGGCGAGCGAGAAGTCGCAAGCGCTAATAAATCACTTGGTCAATTTAATTTAGATGGCATTGCTCCTGCGCTTAAGGGTCAGCCGCAAATTGAGGTATCATTTGATATTGATAGTGATGGTATTTTGCATGTATCTGCCAAAGACAAAGGCACTGGTAAAGAGCAAAAAATTACCATTAAGGCATCTAGCGGTTTATCTGAAGCCGAAGTTGAGAAAATGATTAAAGATGCTGAGTTGCATGCCGAAGAAGATAAAAAATTCCAAGAATTAGTTAAAGCTCGTAATATGGCAGATGGTATTATCCATTCTACTAAACAGAGTCTTGAAGAGCTAAAAAATGAGGTTAGTAAGGATGAAAAAGCAGTTATTGAAAAAGCAATTAGTGAGTTAGAACAAGCCGTAAAAAGTGATGATAAGTCTGCTATTGATATCAAAATACAAGCCTTAACTACTGCCGCTCAGCCTCTAGCCCAAAGGGCCCAAGCTAAAGCTGGTAGTGATGACAAAGGGGCTGCAGGATTTACTCCTGAGGCGGAAGCGGCATCTGCTAATGATGGTAGTAGCAATGGTAGTGGGGATGATGTAGTTGATGCTGACTTTGAAGAAATTGATGATAAAAAATAATCTAGCCACTCAACTTCTGTTTTTTGCTATTTAATTTCTAAGCATGGCAAAAAGAGATTATTATCAAGTGCTGGGCGTTGCTAAAAATGCTGATGAAGCAACTATTAAAAAGTCATATAAACGTATGGCAATGAAGTATCATCCTGATAGAAATAAAGATAATAAAGCTAGCGCGGAAGCACAATTTAAGGAAATTAGAGAAGCATATGCTGTTTTGTCTGATAAACAAAAACGTCAAATGTATGACCAATTTGGACACGATGGTGTTAACCAACAAGGTGGCTTCGGCGCTGGTGGGTTTAATACCTCTGGTTTTGAGGATATTTTTAGTGACTTTTTTGGCACTAGTAATCGCCGGCAACAACAGCGAAGAGGCGCTGATTTACAATATAACTTGGATATTGACTTAAAACAAGCTGTTTTAGGAGACACGGTTACCATTCGCATACCCAAAGAAGAAAGATGTGGCACTTGTGGTGGTAGTGGTGCTAAGCCTGGTACTGAGGTACAAACTTGTCCTACTTGTAATGGACACGGGCAAGTCCAAATGTCGCAAGGTTTTTTTGCGGTGCAGCAAACTTGTCCTAGTTGTGGTGGTCAAGGTAAGAAAATTATTCATCCTTGCCCTAGTTGTCGTGGTCATGGTCTTAGGCAGAAAGAAAAGTCATTATCGGTTAAAATTCCAGCAGGCATTGATGACGGTAATCGCATTCGTCTGAGTAATGAAGGACAAGCAAGTCCCAATGGCACTAATGGTGACTTATATGTTCAAGTCCATATTAAACCACATCATATTTTCAAACGTCACCATCGTGATTTGTATTGTGAAGTTCCAATTTCTTTTGTCACTGCCGCTTTGGGAGGGACTATTGAAGTGCCTACTATTACTAGTAAGGTTAAAATTAGAATTCCTTCAGGAACTCAAACTGCTAAATTATTCAAAGTTAGGGGCAAGGGGGCACCGGCGGTGCGAGGTGGTGGTGTAGGTGATTTGTTAGTTCAAGTAAAGGTGGAAACACCAGTTAATTTAAACTCTAAACAAAAAGATTTACTAAAAGAATTTAACACTTGTTGCAACAATGATAAAAAACACTATCCTGAAGCCAGCTCATTTTTTGATAAGGTAAAATCATTTTTTGATTGATATTAAAAATCATTGCTACAAATTATGAAAATTAGGCAAATTAAAGCTAGAGAAGTTTTGGATTCAAGAGGCAATCCTACTATTGAGGCTGAAGTTTTACTGGACAATAATATTATTGGTCGTTCTATTGTTCCCTCAGGGTCCTCAACCGGACAGCGAGAAGCCCTAGAGTTGCGTGATGGCGATAAAAATCGCTATTTTGGTAAAGGGGTATTACAAGCGGTTGCTAATGTTAATACTACTATAAATGATGCTTTGCGAGGTTTTGCCATTGACAATCAGGCAAATATTGACTATGCAATGATTGATTTAGATGGCACCACTAATAAGTCAATTCTTGGTGCTAATGCTATTTTATCAGTTTCGCTCGCTTGTGCTTGTGCTAATGCTAATACCAATAAGAAGCCGTTATATCAAAGTTTAGATGGATTTAATGACTATTTGTTACCAGTGCCTATGATAAATATTCTAAACGGCGGTCAGCACGCTAATAATAATATTGATATACAGGAATTTATGATTATCCCTGTCAGTAGTAATAGTTTTACAGAGGCACTGCGTTATGGGGCTGAAGTATTTCATACCTTAAAACACATTTTGCACATCAAAGGACACAATACCACAGTTGGTGATGAGGGTGGTTTTGCCCCAAACCTAAGTTCTAATCGGGAAGCGCTTGATATAATTATTAGTTCTATTGAAAAAGCGGGATTTAGCGCTGGTAAAGATATTTATATTGGACTTGATTGTGCAAGCAGCGAGTTTTACAAAAATGGCTTATACCATTTAAAATCGGAAAACAAACATTTAGACAGTGCGCAATTTATTGATTATTTGATAGATTGGGTTGCTAATTATCCTATTATTTCTATTGAAGATGGTCTGGATGAAAATGATTGGCAGGGGTGGAAAACTATAACTGCTAAACTTGGTGATAAAATCCAATTAGTAGGTGATGATTTAATGACTACCAACACCAAAGTTTTGCAAAATTGCATTGATAAAGGTATTGCCAATGCTATTTTAATTAAAGTAAATCAAATTGGCACCCTTAGTGAGAGTTTATCAGCGATTAAACTAGCTAAAAAATCTGGGTATAATGTGGTAATATCACATCGTTCTGGTGAAACAGAAGACACTATTATTGCCGATTTAGCAGTAGCAACTGGTTGTGGTCAGATTAAAAGCGGTTCTTTATCTCGTACAGACCGCCTTGCTAAGTATAATCAATTATTACGCATTGAAGAACAGCTTGGCAAGAATGCTATTTATGCTGGCATATCAGGCTTTAACCATTTGAGGTAAATCTTTGGAAAACATTTCCACCACTTTATTATTTGTTGTTTTAGTATTGCTTATATTTATTTCAGCGTTTTTTTCCAGCACTGAAACCGCGATGATGGCGATTAACCGCTATCGCTTGAAAAATCTAGCAACTAGTAAGAAACCTGCTAAACGCGCTATTCGTCTACTAGAACAGACCGAAGAATTACTAGGTACTATATTACTTGGGAATAATCTAGTAAATATCTTTGCAGCCAGTATAGCTACTGTTCTGGCAATCAAGTTATTTGACGAAGGCGCGGTGGTTGCTTCGTCTTTACTACTTACTTTAATAATTTTAATTTTTGCTGAAACCGCTCCCAAAATTTTTGCTGCTAAACACCCAGAAAAAGTTGCTTTACCTGCAAGTTTTTTAGTAAATATTCTTGTTAGATTATTTAAACCCATTGTCTATCTTATTAACTTTATTGCTAAAAATTGCTTACGTTTGTTGGGGTTATCAATTAGAGAAAATCAACCAAGTATCAGCTCTGATGAGCTTGCTATTGCTATTAATGAAGCAAAATATAAAATTTCTGCTAATTATCAAAAAATGCTACTTAATATTCTTGGTTTAGAAAAAGCAACGGTTAGAGATATTATGATTCCAAAATCTGAATTTATTGGTGTTAACATTGATGATTTAGATGATATTACCTCTCATCTTAAACGTTCACAACACACGCGGCTATTGGTTTTTGCTAGTGATGGCAAGGAGATTATCGGTATGTTGCATATGCGCAATATTGCTAATTTATATGCTCAAGATAATTTTAGCAAAGATAGCTTAAAAAGTATTATTCACGAACCTTATTTTGTACCAGAAAATACCACTCTTAGCTACCAACTTAGCGCCTTTCAAAAACATCGCCGCCGTCTTGCCTTAGTAGTTGATGAATATGGTGAAATTGTAGGTATGGTGGTTTTAGAAGATATATTAGAAGAAATTGTGGGGCATTTCACTTCTAATCAAGGTGAGTATTTAGAGGAGATGCAGCAACAAAGCGATGGCAGTTATTTAGTAGATAGTAAAATTACTTTGCGTGCTTTTAACCAAGTTTTAGCTACTAAACTAAAAAGTAAGCAAGCTAAAACTTTAAATGGCTTTTTGCTTGAGCATTTGCAAGATATTCCTAAACGTCATATTAGTATTAAAATTGATAATTTATTATTTGAAATCATTCAAGTTAGCAAGAGCGGCACTAAGCTAGTTAAGGTTAGAAAGCAAAAAGTAAAAGATAAGAGGCAAGAAATAGATAAATAACCTTTAAATAGCTTGACCCATAATAATTTTTGTGCCAGCATTGATACTATCAACATTAAATTTTGCTTGTTTTGGTAGTAGTAATATTATTGTTGACCCCATGTTAAAGCGTCCTAATTCATCTCCTTTATTAAGAGTGATATTGGTATCGGTATAATCCCAAGTCTGTTCATATTTGCCATAAGGTGGAGTTATTTTTCCATGCCAGATGGTTTGTATTGAACCTACAAAAATTGCCCCTACTAAAACCATGGCAAATTTGCCAAAATCAGCGCTAAAATAGCAAATTAAACGTTCGTTTCTACTAAGTAAAGCAGGAATGTTAGCCATATTTTTTTGATTAACCGAAAATAAACCCCCAGGAATATAGGCCATATTTAGCAGGCGAGCTGTTATAGGCATATGTACTCTATGATAGTTTTTAGGCGCTAAGTAAATACCAATATAATGCCCATTGTAAAAATAGCTAGCATTTGTTGTTTTATCAAGTAGTTGTTTAATGTTATAAAGCTGTGATTTGATATTAAAAATACCGTTTGGATACACAACGCCCGCAGCAAAAACTAAACCATCAACCGGGCTGATAATCTTAGCATTATCAATGGGACGAGCGTTAGTTTTTAGAGCACGGGTAAAAAACGCATTAAAATGCTCATAGTCAATTATATTTTCAAACTCTGCTTCTGTAAGATTAACTTTATAGAATTTGATAAATAATTTAATTAGTAAATTTTTAAACCATAGTAAGCGCACTTGGCTAAGCTTGTGCATCCAGATAGATAGCAGATGTTTAGGTAGCAAATATTGCCAAAATATCATTGTAATTTTTGCTTGATGTGCGCTAAGGTATCAATGTTATTTAGCAATTCTTTATTATGGTTGGTTCTTGCTTTATATTCCGTCTGGTTAGAGTCAATTAGGCTGTCACTAACAACTATTCTGTGCGGAATGCCTAATAATTCTGATTGTGCAAATAAAATTCCGGGACGCTCTTTTCTATCATCAAGCATCACTTTAATATTTGCCTTTAAACATTGTTGATAAAACTTATCTGCATATTGTCTAACACGATGAGATTTATGATAGTTAATTGGCACAATTATTAGCTGTATCGGTGCTATTGCTTCGGGGAAAATAATACCCCAGTCGTCGTGATTTTGCTCAATAATAGCGCCGACCAAACGGGTAATGCCAATACCATAACAACCCATAACAAGAGTGTTAGCCTGACCATTTTTATCAATCACATTAGCACCTAATTTTTGTGTATATTTTTGTCCTAGTTGAAAAATATGTCCAACTTCAATACCTCGTTTTATCACTAGCTTACCCTTGCCGTCCGGACTATTATCACCAGCGGTGGCACGTCTAATATCAACAGTCTTAAAATCAGTAGCATCACGTCCCCAGTTGCAATTAATATAATGTTTATCATTAACATTAGCACCGCAAGTAAAATTACTCAAAGCAGCGGCGCTATAGTCAACTAAAAGCGGCAGTGGATTATCAACAACACCAATAGAACCAATATCACACCCTAACTTTTGCTTAACCATATCTTTATTAGCAAATTTAATAGGTGCGGTAATGTTTTTCAGTTTATTTAATTTAACCTCGTTAAGACTATGGTCACCACGCAATACAACGGCAAAAAATTGCTGCTTCGCATCTGTGATAATTAAAGTTTTAATAGTTTTTTTAATATTAGTTTGTAAAAAACTTGCTACCTCATCAACAGTTTTAATATCAGGTGTATCAATGAGTTTTAATGGTTTTAGTTGTGTTATTTTTGTTTTCGCAGGCTTTAATTCTACACTTTCAATATTAGCTGCATAATCAGAGTTTTCACAAAACGCAATTTCGTCTTCACCGCTGTTGGCAAGGACACAAAATTCGTGTGAACTATCGCCTCCAATCGCTCCAGAATCTGCTAAAACCACACGATAATCTAAGGATAATTTATCAAAAACAGCGCAATAAGCTTTGCGCATTGTGGTATAAGTTTTTTGCAAGCAAGTTTTGTCCAAATGGAATGAATATGCATCTTTCATTATAAACTCTCGTGCTCTCATTATCCCAAAACGCGGACGAATTTCATCACGAAATTTAGTTTGAATTTGGTAAAAATTAATTGGCAATTGTTTATAGCTATTAATATATTGACTTGCTAAATGAGTGATTACTTCCTCATGAGTAGGACTTAAGCAAAAATTTCTATTATGGCGGTCGTCAAACCTTAGTAATTCCTCACCATAATCATCTAAACGTCCAGTTTGCTGCCAGAGCTCTGTAGGCTGGACAATTGGCATTAGTAATTCTTGGGCTCCTGTTTTATTCATTTCTTCGCGAACAATATTTTCAATATTACGCACCACCATAAGTCCAAGAGGCAACCAAGTGTAGAGCCCGGAGGCAAGTTTGGAAATTAGTCCTGCTTTAATCATTAGCTTGTGCGAGATAATTTGAGCGTCGTTTGGTAGTTCCTTTTGGGTGGGGATGAATAATTGAGAAGCTTTCATACAATTTTTATTTTAAAAACAAGGACACAATTTTACCTAATGTAAATACTATTTTATTGTTGCTGTTATATAAAAGCTATGAGAATAATACTATAAAATCGTCTATAAATGATTATTCCACCAAAAAAACTGCTAAAACTAAGTGGAAAAGCAATTTATGATTTTAATATGATTGCTGATGGTAATCGAGTTTTACTAGGAGTATCTGGCGGTAAGGATTCACTTAGTTTGTTTCATATATTGAAGCATTTGCAAAAACACGCGCCTATTAAGTTTGAATTGGGAGTAGTTAGTATTGACCCTATGAGCGTCGGTTTTGATTTAACCCCACTCATCTCTTATTTTAAAATGTGGCAAACGCCTTATTTTTTAGAACGATTTCCAATAGTTAAGCAAGCTAAAATCAGTATGCGTGGTAACTCTTATTGCGCTTTTTGCGCAAGGATAAAGCGCGGATTGATGTATAAGGTTGCAAGGGAACAAGGTTATGATGTGCTTGCTTTGGGTCAGCACCTAGATGACCTTGCCCAAAGTTTGCTAATGTCTATTTTTCATAATGGTAAGTTACAAACAATGAAAGCGAATTATATTAACGATGTCGGCGATGTACGTATTATTCGTCCACTAGTTTATGTGCGTGAATATCAGCTTAGCGCCTTTGCAATTGATGCCAATTTACCTATAATTGTAGATAATTGCCCAGCCTGTTTTGCCAAGCCTACAGAACGTGAATATTTTAAGAGATGGCTTAATGATGAAGAGAATAGAATTGCCAATATGTATAGCAATATTTCACATGCAATTAAACCGCTTCTAACTTAATTGGTATAATAGTTGTTATGTATTTCTCAGAAGATATTAATTGCGTTTTTGACCGTGACCCTGCTGCTAGGAATAAATTTGAGGTTATTACTTGCTATTCAGGAGTTCAAGCATTGTTGATACATCGTATTAATCATCGTATTTGGCGCTTTGGTTTGCGTTGGGTAGCACGCTATTTATCTACTATTGCCCGTTTGTTAACTGGGGTTGAAATTCATCCAGGAGCTAAAATTGGCAGACGTTTTTTTATTGACCATGGTATGAGTGTAGTTATTGGTGAAACTGCTGAAATTGGCGATGATTGCACCATTTATCAAGGGGTTACTCTTGGAGGCACCAGTTGGGAGAAGGGTAAACGCCATCCAACTTTGAAAAATAATGTTGTAATTGGTGCTGGTGCTAAAATTTTAGGACCAATTACTTTAGGTAATGATGTACGTATCGGTTCAAACGCAGTGGTAGTAAAGTCTATTGATGCTAAGCAAACCGCAATTGGGGTGCCAGCGCGGTTATTAAAAGAGCAAAAAGAGCAATTAAAAGAAATTAGCGCAACAGCTAATAAAATTGGTTTTGACCCTTATGCCACAGGCGGTTCTGATATGATTGACCCAACTACACAGGCCGTCAATGCTATCTTAGAGCATCTGCATGGCTTGGATGCCCAAATAGAGGCAATTAGTAAGGCTTTAAAAATAGAAGGTATTGAGCTAACACCGATTGACGATTGTCAAATTGAAAATAAATAAAAAATAACCAACTAATTTAATCAGGTATGCTATAATGTTACCGAGTATGACTTTTTAATTGATTATGCAATTGACAACTAAAGGTAGATATGCTGTAACTGCGTTGTTAGATTTGGCTGCTAATCAGCCTGCGCAGAGGCCGGTTACGCTTGATATGATTTCTAGAAGACAAAATATTTCTTTGTCCTATCTAGAACAATTATTTGCTAAGCTGAGGAAGTGCGATTTAGTTAGTAGTGTGCGCGGACCCGGAGGAGGTTATTTACTGGCGATGCCCGCTAGAGAGATTAGTCTTACGCAAATTATTGAGGCAGTTGATGAAAACATTGACCTTAGACGCTGTCAAGGCAAAGTTAATTGCCTGCGAGGGCAGCAGTGTATTTCGCATCGTTTGTGGTGCGAATTTAGCAAGCAATTAAGAAGTTTTTTAAAAAGTAAAAATTTACAACAAGTAATTGATGATTATAAAAAACATAAATAAATTATGAACGCAACTATACCAAAACCAATTTATCTAGATTATGCGGCGACCACGCCAATTGACAGACGTGTTGCTGATAAGATGGCGCAATATTTGACTAATGAGGGTGATTTTGGCAATCCTGCCTCACGTTCACATCAATTTGGTTGGTTAGCAGAAAAAGCAGTTGAGAAAGCCCGTGAGCAAATATCTACGCTAATTAATGCTAATCCTAAAGAAATTATTTGGACTTCGGGAGCGACTGAATCTGATAATCTGGCGATTAAAGGTGTTGCTCATTTTTATAAAAACAAGGGTAATCATATCATTACCTTAAAGACTGAGCATAAGGCAGTGCTTGATACTTGCCGTCAGCTAGAGCGTGAAGGGTTTGAAGTTAGTTATCTAGATCCTATGCCCAACGGTTTATTAGATATAAATGTATTAAAAAACGCGTTTACTAGTAAGACTATTTTAGTATCAATAATGCATGTTAATAATGAAATTGGAGTTATTCAAGATATTGCCAGTATTGGCGCTTTGTGTAGGCAGAACAAAATCTTTTTTCATGTGGATGCAGCCCAGAGCGCAGGCAAGGTTGATATTGATATAGAAAAAATGCAGGTGGATTTAATGAGTTTTTCTGCGCATAAGATTTATGGGCCCAAAGGTATTGGCGCATTGTATGTGCGTCGTAAGCCGCGTGTTAGACTTGAAGCGCAAATTCACGGTGGCGGGCATGAGCGCGGTTTGCGTTCTGGTACATTGGCAACCCACCAAATTGTAGGTATGGGTGAAGCTTTTGCTATTGCCAAGGCAGAAATGGCAGCCGAGACTAAACGCATTAAAATATTAAGAGATAGGCTGTTAGCCGGATTTGATGATATGGAAGAGGTAGTGATAAATGGCGATTTAGAACATCGCATTGCTGGCAACCTAAACATTAGTTTTAATTATGTGGAGGGTGAGTCTTTGATGATGTCAGTTACTGATGTAGCTATTTCTTCAGGTTCTGCTTGCACTAGCGCTAGTTTAGAACCATCTTATGTTTTGCGCGCTTTAGGCTTAAATGATGAACTAGCTCATAGTTCTATTCGTTTTAGTATTGGACGTTTTACTACGCAAGACGATATAGATTATGTTATTAAATTAGTTAAACAAAAAGTTCAAAAATTGCGTGACTTATCGCCACTGTGGGATATGCATAAAGAAGGTATTGACCTATCAACTATTGAATGGGCGACGCATTAAATTTGTTTTAAAAATAAATATTATTTAGTTAGTATAAGGAGAAAAAAATGGCTTATGGGCAAAAAGTGATGGATCACTATGAAAATCCAAGAAATGTTGGTATTTTGAACAAAGACGCTGCTAATGTTGGCACTGGTATGGTCGGTGCGCCGGCTTGTGGCGATGTGATGCGCTTGCAAATTCAGGTAAATGATGATAATGTCATTGAAAAAGCAGTATTTAAAACCTATGGTTGTGGTTCTGCAATTGCATCAAGTTCACTACTTACCGAATGGGTTAAAGGTAGAACCTTAGATGAAGCATCTAAGATAAAGAATTCTGATATTGCCGAAGAATTATCTTTGCCACCAGTTAAAATCCATTGTTCAGTGCTGGCAGAAGATGCTATTAAGGCAGCAATTGCCGATATACAAGCTAAAAAACAATAACAGTTATGGCAATTATTTTGACCAAAGTAGCTGAGAAACGAATGCTTAAGTTTTTAAAGAGTAGGGGACGTGGTCTTGGTGTGCGTTTGGCAGTTGAGACTACTGGTTGTTCAGGCTTGGGCTATAAGATGGAGTTTGTAGATAAGTTAAATAAGGACGATACGATTTTTAATGATAATGCGGTTGATATTATCATTGATGCTAAAAGTTTAAGCTATCTTGATGGCACCAAAGTTGATTATAGTAAGGAAGATTTAAACGAAGGTTTTGTGTTTAATAACCCTAATGCCAAGTCAGAATGCGGTTGTGGTGAAAGTTTTGCTGTGTAGTTTGTTATTAACTAATGGCAAATTATTTTGAATTATTTAATCTGACTCCTAATTTTTTAATTGACAAAAATAAATTAGAACAAATATATAATAAGAATATTAACCAATATCACCCTGATAAATTTATAAGTGCTAGTGAAACGGAAAAAGTAGCAGCGCTTAATAAAAGTGAAATTATTAATAATGCTTATAATACTTTGAGTAATGACTTGAAGCGCGCTAGTTATTTGTTAGAATTAGCTGGTATTGGCGCTTTTAGTCATAACGATACACAAATGCAAAGTGATTTTCTAGAGCGTCAGATAGGCTATCAAGAGCAGCTAGAAAACCTAAAAGATGAAGCTGATATTGAAGAATTTGTTGGTAAAATAAGCAGTTTAGAAACCCAGTATATTACTGATATTGCCCAAAGTTTTAAGCACCAACAACTAACTAAGGTTAAAAATTTAGTACGAGAATTAAAGTTTTATCAACAGCTAAAACAACGGGCGAACGCCAAATTAGATGAATTACTGTGAAAAAATTCTAGATTAAGACTATCTCACCTAATTCCCGTTTAACTATGTGTTTTAAAAATGGCATTATTACAAATCACAGAACCCGGACAACCTAGTCCAATTCATAATCATAAGACAGCTATTGGTATTGATTTAGGCACTACTAATTCATTGGTTGGTGTTGTGGTTAGGGACAGGGTTAACTTAATAGCTGATGAAAGCGGTGAGGTGATTTTGCCATCGGTAGTACATTTTACCTCCAATCAAGTTTTAGTCGGTAAGCAGGCACAGATATGTGCCCAAAAAGATGCTAAAAACACCATTATTTCAATTAAGAGATTACTTGCTTTGGGGTTTGATGAGGCACAACAAATTAGTAATTATGATTTAGTCAAAAAAGATAATAGCTTTGCTATTAAAACTGCTATTGGTGTTAAAACTCCGATAGAAATATCAGCAGAAATTTTAAAAGCACTAGCAAAAAGGGCTAAAAAAACCTTAGGTGATGTTGTTGTTGGAGCGGTGATTACTGTGCCGGCTTATTTTAATGATGCCCAGCGTCAGGCAACCAAAGATGCGGCGCAATTAGCCGGACTTAAAGTATTACGATTACTTAATGAACCTACCGCTGCTGCTATTGCTTATGGTTTAGAAAAACAAGAGTCAGGCGTGCATTTAGTTTATGATTTAGGCGGTGGGACTTTTGATATTTCTATTTTAAATTTAGAACGTGGTATATTTAAAGTTCTTGCAACAGGCGGTGATTCTGCTTTGGGTGGTGATGATTTTGACAATTTAATCACCCGAGATTGTTTAGTAAAACTAAATATAGAACCCCAATCATTAAATACCGACGATGATTATAAACTCAAATATTTATCTCAACAAGCTAAACAAGAACTAACTACCAATAAAATAGCAAGTTTTAATTTCTTAGATAAATCATATAGCATTAGTCGTAGCGATTTCAATATTTTAGCAAAAGACTTGGTCAATACAACTTTGCGCTTGACTAAACGCGCATTAAGAGATGCAAATATTACTACCGCTGATATTAAAGATGTAATTATGGTAGGTGGTTCTACAAGAATGCCAATTATTCACCAAGAGTTGAGTAAATTATGTGGCAAACTTATTTTATCAAGTATAAACCCTGAGGAAGTGGTTGCCAAAGGTGCAAGTTTGCAGGCTAATATTTTAGCGGGTAATAAGTTTGGCGATGAATTATTATTATTAGATGTGCTACCGCTCTCTTTGGGTGTTGAAACTATGGGTGGTTTGAGTGAAAAAATTATTTCTAGAAATACTACTATTCCTGTTGCTAAATCCCAAGAATTTACTACTTATAAAGATGGACAAACTGCGATGTCAATCCATATCATTCAAGGTGAGCGTGAATTAGTAAGTGATTGTCGTTCTCTTGGAAGTTTTGAGCTAAAAGGTTTTCCACCAATGATTGCTGGCAGGGCCAGAATTGTGGTGCAATTTAGTGTGGATGCTGATGGTCTCCTACAAGTCAGTGCTTATGAAAAAACTAGTGGTGTTAAGGCTGATATTAGTGTTAAACCATCTTATGGCTTAGATGCGAAAACCATTGAAACTATGTTAAAACAAAGTATTGAGCATGCCCAAGATGATATAGCTGCTAGACAATATCAACAACAAGTTATAGCTGCTGAGCGCACTTTGCTTGCTCTAGATGGCGCTTTAAATAGTGATAGACATTTATTGACACAAGGTGAATTATCAAAGATATTACAAGCTAAAAAAACTTTGATAGAAGCAAAGTCTAATGCTAGTATCACAGGCATTAAGCAAGCAATCAAACAATTAGAAAAGACAAGTGAAGTTTTTATCCAAAGAAGAATGAATATTAGCGTTGAACACGCGCTTAAGGGACATAAATTGGAGGAATTTTAGTCGGTGCCGCAAATTATAGTCCTTCCTCACCACGAATTATGTCCTGATGGTTTTGTGCTTAGTGCTAAATCTGGCACTAGTATTTGTGATGCTTTGTTGAGTAATAATATTGAAATTGAGCATGCGTGTGAAAAGTCTTGCGCTTGCACCACTTGTCATGTTTATGTGCGTGAAGGCTTTGATAGTCTGGTAGAATCAAGTGAAGTTGAAGATGATTTATTAGACAAGGCTTGGGGTTTAGACCCTGACTCTCGTCTCAGTTGTCAAGCAATTGTCTCTAATAAAGATTTAGTAGTAGAAATTCCTAAATACACTATTAATCAAGTCTCAGAAATTCATTAAAATAGCGGCAACCCTATAATTTTTCTAGTATATATCTAAGGGTTAGCAAAAGCTTTAAGATTAGAATATTCTCAGTGATTGATGTATGCTTCTCAAGCACCACCAACGTAAGTATTAAATCTAATATTTGTCAATTTAATACTAGTATTACTTAGATGTTAGTAGTATCTATAGCTGTTGGTTTATAATTAATAGTTCTTATTAGTGCTAACTAAATTATCAACTAGCAGCATAGTAATAAAGTTTAGAATGTGTTGAATTTTTTACAATTAACTTCATACTAACTATCCTAAAATTAGAAATTGTCTATTTGGGCATAACTTTAGTAAATAGCTATAGTGCTTTTGGTTGCTTTTGGGCTAGTTTTATTGGATAATTAGCCCTCTTTGCGCTCGTAGCTCAATTGGATAGAGTACTCGGCTACGAACCGAGCGGTTGCAGGTTCAACTCCTGCCGAGCGCGCCATTTTAGGAAGGCTTATATTAACTTCTTATGAATATTTCAAATCTAATAACATTATTTAGGATTTTACTCATCCCAGCTTTGGTTTTTTTGTATTATCTGCAGCAAACTACCACTATTAGCTGGATAAATACCACTATGGTGGCGGTTTTTATCTTAGCTGCCAGTAGTGATTATTTAGATGGTTATTTAGCCAGAAAACTACAAATTAGCACCAAATTTGGCGCATTCCTAGATCCAGTTGCCGATAAATTAATAGTAGCAACCGCGCTTATAATATTGTTGGATTACTATCATAATTTTGTTATTTTGCTGCCAACTTTGGTAATTTTATTACGTGAAATTTTAGTTTCTGCTCTACGTGAATGGCTAAGCATAGTAAGCAAGGGTAAAAGTGTCGCAGTTTCTTTTATCGCCAAAATTAAAACTAGTTCGCAACTAGTGGCAATATGCTTTTTGTTGGATAATAAAGATTTACTTAGCATTTCTAGCTATAAATTTGGCGTGGTGTTATTGTATGTAGCAACACTTTTGACATTATGGTCTGGTATGGTGTATTTATATCGCGGGTTAGACATATTTTCTAGGCATAAACATTGACACTAAACTCATAACTACTTATAATAACCGCTGTGTTTTGCGGGAATAGCTCAGTTGGTAGAGCGTCACGTTGCCAACGTGAATGTCGCGAGTTCGAATCTCGTTTCCCGCTCCATCTTTATTCCACCTGCATAAATGTTGCGGGTTTTTTGTTTTTGGCTGGGTAGTAAAGCGGTTATACAGGGGCCTGCAAAGCCTTACAGACCGGTTCGACTCCGGTCCCAGCCTCCATATATACTATTAAAATGCAAACTGACAATTTTAATAATAAAAAACATAGCACTTGTTGTAGTACATATAGGGGGATTAAAAAATTGTGTTGTAGATGGTTTTAGGTGGTGGAGATGGCGGGAGTTGAACCCGCGTCCAAAAATTTTCAATCAAACAATCTACATGCTTAGTGCGTCCTTTTTATTTAACCTATTACCACCCGGACTACAAGGATATAATAAGCGATTTTGGTAAGGTTTAACCACTATATCCCAAACCAATAAAGCAGCGAGTCTGCTAAGTGACCGCTTGCCAAAAAGCACAGACAACCTTTAGGCAGCGGTTTAACCTTAAGCGGCTAAAGCGTAGTTGTCTTCGTTTGCAACTATGTTTTAAAGCTATTTTAGCGAGTAAACTTTATGCTCGGCATGCATGTGTGATATCCAGCTTCTTGTCGAAACCTTAATCATCCCCAATGTGGTATATTTTACACTTAGTTTTAATAATAAGTATAAATAAATATAATGCAAGCTAATTATTGGCAGGATGGGCTTAACCATTTAAAACAAGATAAAATAATGGCAAATTTGATTAACAAGTTTGCCAGCCTACGCCTTAGCAGTGGTAATGATGCTTTTATAACTTTAACGCGCTCGGTTGTCGGACAGCAAATTTCTACTACCGCCGCTGCTAGTATTTGGCAAAGGTTGGAGCAAAATATTGGCCACATTAGTCCTAAAAAAACGCTTGATTTTGAGTTAATTAAACTAAAAAATATGGGCTTATCACAACAAAAAGCCCAGTATTTACACAATATTGCCCATCATTTTACCAAGCATAATATTAGTGAAAATTATTGGCTAGGACGTAGTTATGAAGATATTTATCAAGAGCTTATTACTATAGCAGGCATTGGTAATTGGACACTGGAGATGTTTGCTATTTTTTATCTGCTTGAACCAGATATCTTCCCTATTAAAGATTTAGGGCTGATTAAAGCTATTCACAACCAATACTCTCCTAATAAAAAATTAAGTCGTGATGATATTTTAGCATTGGCACAAAAATGGCAGCCTTATCGCACAGTTGCTACTTGGTATTTGTGGCGTTCTATTGATAGTAAGGTGGTTTTAGATTAAAGTGGTTTTGGGGTGTAGTTGCTTGATTTTTTTTAAGTATTGATAATTCTAAATGTTAAATTAAATCTTACTTTTTTTGAATGTTTTCTTTTGGGTAGGCAATGTTGCCAAAAATGTTGCATTTCACCACTCATTATTAATAAAGTTCCGTGTTTTAAAGGTATGGTAATTGTTTGTGATTTATCATTTTTTCTAATTACAAAATCCCGAGTTTCTCCAAAATTAACAGAACCAATAACAGGGTTTTTACCTAATTCTTTTTCATCATCAGCATGCCAATTTATATAATCATTACCATCTCTATACCAATTTATCAGCACGCTATTAAACTCAACTTTTGCTATTTTTTCAATTTCTCCTTTAATGTATAACAAACCTTTATTCCACTTATTAGGGCGGGATTTTATACCAGAATATGTATAAGTTTTATTATCATAGCCATACCAAGCAGTATATCTGGGTAAAGGTATTTTTTTGCCATACAATTTAATATGGTCATGTTTCCATTTTATGTTCTTAAACTTAATTTTTAAAAATTCTTTATCTGATATTTTTCGCCAATTTGTTTTTTGAGGGTAATTAGTATCATTTTCTAAAAAATACTCAACACTTCTATCACTGATTTTTTTACCAAAGAAACGTTCTGCATAAAACAACCTGCCATAAGGTATTTTTATATCAAACCCACTTAAATCATCATTCCACTCTATTGAATAGCCTTTTTGTTTGGGTATATCAAAAGGTGGTAGCTTTTCTGTTATGTTAGTCAATAGGTCCATTTTTTACATCTATTTCTACATAAAAAAATAAGCATTATAATTTTCTTCTGGGATTAGATTTGGATTTTCAATATTGATCTTACTTGGCTTTATTCCCCTTATTATTTCATACCCACTATTATTTTTTTCAAAACAATTATAAAAATCATCTAGCCTTTTGTTTCCACCATGATTATCTCTGTCTGAACTTATTGCCATAAAGTAATTTTTACCTTTATGCACAATAATTTTATTAAATAACAATTTGATGTCAAATGCATTCTCTATATCTAAAATATTAGAAAATAAATGAATTTTTGCAGCATCATTACTTGTTTGTATTTCATTTTTTTTGATATCATCTAGTCCTTTACAAATGGGATTTATTTTCTCTTTTGATGTATAAGTAGCTAATATATGTTCAGCTCTTTTCAAGGCTATCTCAGAAGGGTCTATTAGTGTTATTTTTGAAGTTATTTGTCTTGCTTGTTTATACTCATCAAAAAATAATATACTAGCAAAACCTTGACCGCAACCGTAGTCAATTATCTCTATTTTATTAGAAGTAAAATCAAATCTATTCTTTTGTTTTGTGAACTTAAACGTTGGGTAACATTGATGGAAAATTCTCTTTTCATATGAATAACAATATCTATTCAGGTGGTCTTGAGTTTTGGGAGGTTTTTGCCCATAGTTTAACTCCTTTCGAACGTCAGGAGGTGTTGGATGAATTGCTATTTGTCTAATTTTATCAAAGGATATTGGGTTAATGACCCCGCTATTAATAGCATCTATTACTTTATCTTCCTCTTCCATATCTTCATCCTCTAAATAAAGCACTAATTATACTATTAGAGTAAAGTTTAACTATAGTCTTTCAAGCCGTTAAGTTTGACACGGTTGGGTTTACGACTAATTTAGTGCTTTTTTAACTTCAACGTTGGTAATTTTGCCGTCTATTATATGGAGGCCATTTTTTAGGTGTTTATTAGTTGCTAGTGCTTGGGTTATGCCTCTATTGGCTATTTCTAGGATAAAATCAGTGGTTTTATTACTAAGGGCAAGGGTTGCGGTTTTAGCAACTACGCTTGGCATATTAGTAACGCAATAATGCACAATGCTATCGGTTATAAAAGTAGGTTTTTGGTGGGTAGTTGGGCGCGAGGTGGCAAAACAGCCGCCTTGGTCAATAGCAACATCTACTATCACTGAACCAGGTTGCATTATCTTTAACATTGGTCTGGTTATTAATTTTGGTGCTTTTGCCCCGCTAATAGCCACTGCACCTATTACTAAATCAGCGGTTTTTAAGTATTTTTTTAATAACTCAGGGCTGATAATCTCTGCTACAAGTTTTGGATATTTAGCAACCATTGCTATTATTTTTTTAGATAGTTTTTTATCTAATAAATTAACTTCTGCGCCTATATTTAAAGCCGCCTCAGCAGCATTACTGCCCACTACACCACCACCTAAGATTAATGTTTTAGCAGGCTTAACATCATCAGTACCACTTAATAAAATACCACTACCACCTTGGGTTTTATACAATGCATAAGCACCTGATTGAACAGCTATTTTGCCAGCAATTTCACTCATTGGCTGTAATAGTGCTAAATTACCATTATCATCGGTAATAGTTTCATAAGCAATACAGGTTGCTCTTGATTTTAGTAGCAGGTGAGCGATTTTAGCATTAGCGGCGAGGTGTAGATAAGTGAATAATATTTGCTTTGGTTTTAATAGCTTGCACTCATTAGGTTGTGGTTCTTTAACTTTAATAATCATATCTGCTTGGGCAAATAGAGTAGCAGTATCACTTATAATTTTACCACCAGCATCCCTATAATCAGCATCACTAAAACCAGCACCAATACCAGCATTCTTTTCCACCAAAACTCGGTGTCCGTTAGCTGTTAAAGAACTAACTCCTTTGGGTATCATTGCTACTCTGTATTCATAAGGTTTAATTTCTTTGACAATGGCAATAATCATCGGTTTAAATTGCTCGCAATAGCAGGTAGTAGTTTTTGTATTTATATAGCCGTTGGCAACTATTTATCGGCATTTGCACTGTTGATTTATGCTTGTGTTTTGGACAAGTTAAGATAGTTTTTAGCATTAATTTTGCCATTAATTTTCTGTATAACCGACCTTGGAATGCTAATTATACTATTTTTTGTTGTTTTTGAAGTCATATTGGTCGCGAGCAAGGTTTATGCCAGCAATAATATAGTCTAAAATAAGCTTGATTTTTTTGGTGAGTTTGCTATTTTTGGTGTAATCTGCAGGTAGGTAATAATCAATACGTTTGTCCTTTAAAAGTCGTTTGCAAGTTTTAAGTTGATTAGCATCACTGCTGTTTTTTGGTGGATAAACCGCCAGCGCAAAACCACCATTTTCTTTAGTTAGAGCCATACACGGCACGTCGGTATCACCATCGCCAATGTAGACCATATTACTAAATGGTATTGGGCGGTCTTTTTTGTTCATATGGATGTTGATGGAATCGTTTATATCCTCTATGCCTTTATTGATACGAAATAAAAATTGAGTTTTGTTGGTATCATTTACCACAATACTTGGAAAGGCCTTGTTGTTATCGTCAAAATAATACTCACAAGCAAAGATATTACTAAATTTATCTTTAATGCTAATACCGTTTAAAATCTCTTTTAAGCCGGCTGATATTATGTAATGTTTAATATTGATATTACCGCTAGATTTTTCTTTAACGTAGTGATTAATGTAGCTAAACCAGTTTTTAACTCCGTCAAAATAAAGAATTTTTTTACCTAATTCTTGTAATTCACCCCTGCCCATGTTTTTATCACGTTTGGCTAATTCTTCTACCAGACGACGCATATAGGTCAACATTTTATCGGCTCTGTATTTTCTTGCCTCTTTCTCGCAACGTTGCCAAAACTTCTCACCGCTGATACCAAGTTTGGGCAGCACTGTGTATTCTTGCATAGGTTTTGGGCTTAAGGTGCCGTCAAAATCATAGATAATAGCGATGGTATTCTGCTCAAATGACCCACATGACTTAGACGATTTAGATAGCATAGCAAAATTATAACATTATCATAGTTATTTGGTGTTGTATTTGATATAATACTTAGGCGAGATATCTTGTAAAAAAATTTATGACTACCAAAATTAACCCTCCGTTTGTTGTAAGACCTAAGGCTTTTGGTTTATATAATCCACAATATGAAAAAGAAAATTGTGGTATCGGTTTTATTGCTGATCTGCAAGCAAGATTAAGTCATAAAACTACCTTAGACGCTTTAGAAATGCTTGCCAGAATGGACCATCGTGGTGGTTGTGGTTGTGAACACAACACTGGTGATGGCGCTGGTATTTTGACTAATCTTCCTATTAAATTTTTTCAAACGCAGATTAAAAAATTATTTGCTATCTACGTTAAAAAAGATGAGTTTGCTGTGGGTAATGTATTTTTACCTAGAGATAAAAAACAACAGCGCTTTTGTGAGAAGATTTTAGAGAAATCTATTAAGCAGCATGGCTTAAATTTTCTTGGCTGGCGCGAAACACCAATTGCTACCGATAAAGCTGATATTGGCAAAACTGCCAGAGCCTCGCAACCGATAATAAAGCAAATTATTATTACTAGTCCTAAGGGAATGGATAGTGCTAGTTTTGAGCGCAAATTATATGTGATTAGAAAGCATAGTAGCCAAATCATCCGTGCTGATGCTAGTTTATCTGAGGCTTTGTTGTTTTATATTTGCAGTTTATCTAGCAAAATTATTGTTTATAAAGGTATGTTAATTGGTTCACAATTACTAAAATTTTTCCCCGACCTAAATGATACTAATTACACAAGCTATTTAGCAATGGTGCATTCACGTTTTTCCACTAATACTTTTCCTTCTTGGGACCGCGCTCAGCCGTGTCGTTATTTGAGTCATAATGGTGAGATAAATACTCGTCAAGGCAATGTTAATTGGATGAGTGCCAGAGAGGGTTCGCTTTCTAGTGAGTTTTTTAGCGACCAGGAATTAAAGGACATGCTACCTATTATTGAGACTGATATGTCTGATTCTGGTGTTTTTGATAATATGTTGGAATTATTAATTATCAATGGTAGAAGCTTACCTGAAGCATTGGCGATGATGATACCTGAGGCTTGGCAAAACAATACGCATATGAGAGATGATAAACGCGCTTTTTATCAATATTGTGCTAATTTGATAGAACCTTGGGATGGTCCTGCCTCTATTATTGCCACTGATGGACATTATATTTGTGCGGTGCTAGATAGAAATGGTTTGCGTCCCTCCAGATACTATCTTACCGATGATGATAGAATAATTATGGCATCTGAGGTTGGTGTAGCTGATATAAAACCTAAAAGTGTTGTTAAAAAAGGACGGTTGCGACCAGGTAGAATGTTTGTGGTAGATTTTGCTAAGGGACGTTTAGTTGATGATAAAGAAGTTAAGACAGAGTTTGCCGCTAAATATCCTTATAGAGAGTGGCTTAATAAGCAGCAATTTCATCTGGGGGATATTACCACCAAAGAAGAAGCACATGGTTTCTATCCTGATACCTTAATTGCCAGAATGCGCGCTTTTGGTTATAGCGTTGAGACTATGCAATTTATGTTACTACCTTTAGTGCGAGAGGGGCGCGACCCATTGGGTTCTATGGGTAATGATAGTGCTTTAGCTTGCTTGTCCAATCAGCCGCGCATAATTTATGATTATTTTAAACAATTATTTGCTCAAGTAACTAATCCTGCTATTGATTCTATTCGTGAGGAAGTTATTATGTCTTTGCAATGCGCTATTGGTCCAGAGACTAATTTGCTAGAAACAAAAGCAGAAAATGCTCACCGTTTAGTGATAGATAACCCTATTTTGAATAATGAAGAATTAGCAGCACTTAAGTACTGTCATTATCGCAATTGGAAGAGTAAGACTATTGATATCACCTATGATAAAGACCAAGATATCAATTTATCAGGCCAATTAACCAAAATTTGTGAAAAGACTACTGATGCTATTAGTGGTGGTTATAGTTTCATAATTCTATCTGACCGTAATGTATCTGAAAGCCGTATTGCTATTAGTAGTCTACTAACAGCAGCTGCGGTGCATCGTTATTTAGTGGCGTCTCACCAGAGAACGCGTATCGGTTTAATTGTTGAAACTGCCGAAGCTAGAGAAGTGCATCATTTTTGTTTGTTACTGGGCTATGGTGTTGATGCTATCAATCCTTATTTAGCGTTTGAAGCTTTGTGGCAAGCAAGAAGAGACGGGTTATTAGACTTAGCAGATGATAATACGATAGTGCGTGCTTATCAAAAAGGTGTTACTAAAGGTATGTTTAAGGTGATGGCAAAAATGGGTATTTCTACTTTGCATTCTTATAAAGGAGCACAAATTTTTGAAGCCGTTGGTTTGGCACCAGAGGTAATTGAGCAATGTTTTTATAATACTCCAAGTCGCATTAAAGGTGTTAGTTTTGCTGTGCTTGCCAAGGAAGCATATTCGCGTCATCACCGAGCTTATGACTATGATAATGGTCTGGCAAGTAATGAATTAGATAATTTCGGTAGATTTCATTGGCGCAGCGGTGGTGAGAAGCATATGTGGTCGCCAGAGACAATTTTTCATTTGCAACAGGCATCACAAACTAATCAGGCTAATATTTATTGGGAGTTTGCCAAAGCTGCTAATGAAAAAGGTAGCAAGGATTGCACTTTACGTGGTCTAATGAAATTTAAGAACCAAAATCCTATTGATATAGCTGGTGTAGAACCAGCTGGTGAGATTGTTAAACGTTTTGCTAGCGGAGCAATGAGTTTTGGTTCTATTTCTGCCGAGAGCCATGAAACCTTAGCAATTGCGATGAATAGAATAGGAGGTAAATCCAATTCTGGCGAGGGTGGGGAAGACCCTGCCCGTTGGCAGTATACTCATATAGAAAACAATCGTCGTAGCGCTATTAAACAAGTGGCTTCTGGCAGGTTTGGAGTTACTATTGAATACTTAAATAATGCCGATGAGTTGCAAATTAAAATTAGTCAAGGCGCAAAACCTGGCGAAGGTGGCGAATTGCCTGGTAAAAAGGTTGATAAACACATTGCGCGTATACGTCATTCAACACCAGGTGTTGGCCTTATTAGTCCGCCACCGCATCACGATATTTATTCCATTGAGGATTTAGCCCAACTAATTTATGATCTAAAGCATGCTAATCCTGATGCTCGTGTTAGTGTTAAATTGGTATCAGAATCTGGGGTTGGCACTGTTGCTGCTGGTGTTGTTAAAGCTAAGGCTGACCATATCGTAATTGCGGGCCATGATGGCGGTACTGGTGCTTCACCTTTGACCTCTATTAAGCATGCTGGCTTGCCGTGGGAATTAGGCGTTGCTGAAACTCATCAAACATTAATGTTGAATGATTTACGCTCACGGGTGGTAATTCAAACCGATGGTCAAATGAAAACTGGTAGAGATGTTGCTATTGCAGCGCTTTTAGGAGCAGAGGAATATGGTTTTTCTACTGCTCCGCTGATTACTCTGGGTTGTATTATGATGCGCAAATGTCATCTTAATACTTGTCCAGTAGGTATTGCAACCCAAGATGAGAAATTACGTAAAAAATTTACAGGCAAACCGCAATATGTAATTAATTATTTGTTCATGGTTGCTGAAGATATGCGTCAAATTATGGCTATGCTTGGTTTTAGAACTGTTAATGAAATGATTGGACGCACTGATAAATTAGTAGCGGATGAGGCAATAGCACATTGGAAAAAACAAGGTATTGACCTAAGCGCTATTTTGTGTGATGCAAATGCACAACATCCTGATGTTATTAGCTATCAAAGCATCAAGCAAGACCATAAGCTAGATAAACATATAGACCATACTTTTATTGATTTAGCTCAAGAAGCTTTGCAACGACAAAAAGCAGTGCGTATCAAACATACTGTTAATAATACTGACCGTGCTGTTGGGGCTATGCTTTCATCAGCTTTGGTGAAAAAAGTTAGTGATAGCGCTACTTTGGAAGACGGTTTGATTGATATTAAGTTAAAAGGGTCAGCTGGTCAAAGTCTGGGCGCATTTTTGGCTAAAGGTATTAGTATTAGTGTTGAAGGCGATACCAATGATTATGTAGGCAAAGGTTTAAGCGGTGGTATAGTTGCGGTTTACCCGCCTAAAGAATGCACATTTAATGCTTGCGATGAGATGATAGCAGGCAATGTTTGTGCTTATGGCGCGACAAGTGGGCAGTTGTATTTATGTGGTAAAACATCAGAGAGATTTTGTGTGCGTAACTCTGGGGCTGAAGTCGTGGTAGAGGGCATTGGGGACCATGGGTGCGAATACATGACTGGTGGTAGGGCAGTTATTTTGGGTGAAATTGGACGCAATTTTGGCGCTGGTATGTCTGGTGGCATTGCCTATATTTATGACCCCGACCAACAAGTGGCTCTTAATTGCAATTTAACTATGATTGACCTAGACCCTATGGATGAAGCAGCGGAGACAGAATTACAGCGATTAGTAACTAAGCATCTATATTATACTAGTTCTCTAAAAGCTAAATTTATACTTAATAATTGGCAACAAGAGATAAAATCTTTTATTAAAGTAATGCCTAAGGAATACAAGCGAATTCTTGCCCAGTCAACACAAGAGCATACTGATAAAAAATACAATTTAATACAAGCAAAATGATTACTATTATCTCGCCTGCTAAGAAACAAGATTTTGGCTTAAGTGAAATTAATGTTTGCAGTCAGCCTGCTTATTTGAGTGATGCTAAAATTCTAATTGAGAGATTACGTGCTTTGTCTCAGTTGGAGTTAATGCGTTTGATGTCTATTAGTAAGCAATTAGCGGAGTTAAATTATAACCGTTATCGCTATTTTGCCCCACCGTTTAGTTTGCAAAATGCCAAGCAAGCTTTACTTGCTTTTAAAGGTGATGTATATGGTAGTATGGATATTAGTAATTATAGCTCTGAGGATTTTGATTTTGCGCAAAAGCATCTGCGTATTTTATCAGGTTTGTATGGCGTGCTTAGACCATTGGATTTAGTTCAAGCCTATCGCTTGGAAATGGGCACTAAGTTAGCAAATGAGCATGGCAATAATTTGTATAGTTTTTGGCGAGATAAACTTAGTGAAAATATCAATCAAGACGAAGATAAAGTACTAGTAAATTTAGCTTCAAATGAATATTTTAAGGCCATTGATAAGAGTGCGTTAAAAGCACAAGTTTTGCAAATTAGTTTTAAAGAAAATAAGAATGGTATTTATAAAATAATTGGCATTTATGCTAAAAAAGCAAGAGGTTTAATGGCTAATTTTATTATTAAAAATCGCATCAATGATATTAAATTGTTAAAAAAATTCAATGCCGCTACCTATCATTTTAATCCTAAATTTTCCTCACAATGGCATTGGGTTTTCACCCGTTAAAACAGATATGCTGCTTATGCTATGAAAACAGTAGTGAGGTAGTTTGTAGCAGTTGTCAATTAAGCCTTACAACTGTAAAACATTATTGTGCCGCTTGTGCTTTGCCGCTAAATACTAACAATCAATATTGCCAAACCTGTCTTCTTGACCCTCCAAGTATTGATAAAATTTGGGCACTTTACCGCTACAATAAAACTATTGCCTATTTGGTAAGTCAATTTAAGTATCACAAACAACTAGCAATTGGAGTGCTTTTTGCTAAAAAAATTGCTAATTTTTACCATCACCAATTGAAAAACTATAACTATGACTTAATAATACCAATGCCGTTGCATCGTAAGCGCATTTTAGAACGTGGGTTTAATCAAGTGCTAGAAATAACACGTCTTATAGATAGTAATAAAATAAAGACCAAGTTTGTTAAGCGCTCTAAGAATACCAAACACTTAACTGATTTAACCGCTAAGCAACGCGCCCAACAAATTAAAAATGCTTTTATAGTTCAATCTTTACCTGTCAATATTGGCAAAATTCTCATTATAGATGATATCACAACTACTGGTAGCACTCTTAATGAACTCGCAAAAACCATTAAATCTCACTACTCCAACTGTCAAACCCACGCTCTTTGTCTAGCCCATGCTTAATATTTAATGACAAAGCAATCTAGAATTGAATTTATATAAACAATTATATTGGCGCCCTTGGTAGGATTTGAACCTGCGACCTGTCGCTTAGGAGGCGACCGCTCTATCCGACTGAGCTACAAGGGCAAAGAACAAAAGATGATACCTTATTGTGCAGTAAAAGTTGTAAAATTGGTATTTTATTGATATAGGAGAGTTTGTAAATGAAAAAATTATTATTACCGTTGTTATTTATTTGTGTTCCCTTAGTGGCTGTAGGACGTATTGATACTGCTGATATAGTTAGTAGCCAAGAGATTTATAAAACAGTCCAATCAAGAGTGCCCTATCAATATTGTTATGAAAAATCATTTCGTAGAGGCTATCGGGGCGATGGTTCGGCGACTAATGAGTTAATTGGTGGTATTATTGGCGGGGCTATTGGTAATCGTTTTGGTAAGGGCGGCGGTAAAGATGCGACGACTGTTGCTGGTGCTTTGCTTGGCGCTTCAATTGCTAATGATCGTGAAAGAGCATCTTATCGTAATAATAACCCTTATCAAACTAAAGAGGTGTGCGAAACTCGCTATCGTTATCAACCTGAGGAGAGGTTTAGCCATTATTTAATTACTTATAATTATAAAGGAAAAAATTATACTTACCAATCTCGTCATAAACCTAAAAGCGATAAAGTTAATGTGCGTGTTTCAGTCCAAGTAGCGCCCGAAAATGGCAGAATGTATCAAAATTAATGACAAAGCAGAGCATAAATAAGGAAGACCGTTTAATTTTTGCTCTTGATGTTGCAAGCATTGATAAAGCAAAGCTACTAGTAAAACAGCTAGTTGATAGTGTTAATTTTTATAAAATTGGCTTAGAATTGTTGATGACCGGCAATTATTTTGAGATGCTAGACTATTTAGTTACTAGAGGTAAAAAAGTATTTGTAGATTTAAAATTTTTTGATGTTCCGCAAACTGTTGGAAATACTATTGCTCGCCTTAGCAATTATGGCGCCACTTTTGCCACTGTGCATGGCAACCAGAGTATTATGGAAGCCGCAGCCAATAATAAAGGTAAGCTAAAAATTCTTGCCGTTACCGCCCTTACTAGTTTGGATAAGGGTGACTTAGATGATTTAGGTTTTAAATGTAATGTGCAAGATTTAGTAATATCAAGGGCAAGAAGAGCATTTGAGGCAGGTTGCGACGGTGTAGTTTCTTCAGGTTTAGAAGTGCCATTTTTACGTAAATTTGTTGATGAGCGTTTAATCGTAGTAACTCCTGGAATTCGTCCGCTTAACAATACAGAAGATGATCAAAAACGTATAGTAGATGTTGCTACTGCTTTTAAAAATGGCGCTGATTATATAGTGGTTGGTCGCCCCATTCTCAACGCTCAAAACCCCTATCAAGCAGCAACTAATATTCAAGCTACCATCTGTGATATTTTTCTAAATAAATAGCAAAAAGACTGCATTTTGAGCCATAATAACAACCTTTATAACCCCTTTAGTTATAGCACCGATAACTATGCTAGTTAATTCATTTCGACCGTGTGGTTAATAAGATTAAAAATCTATTATATTGCTCATCTTAGGCTTGTATGAAAATTTTTACCAATAATTTATTTATTAGTTCTAAATAAGCATTAACATCAATCAATACGTAGTAATGCAGCTTGTTGGTGGGCAGTTAAGCCTTCTTTGTGTGCGAGGTGAGCAGCAATTTTACCTAGAGTTTTAGCGCTTTGTTTGGAGATATGAATTAGGCTAGAACGTTTTTGGAAATCATACACGCCTAAGGGTGAAGAAAATTTAGCGCTACCTGCAGTAGGAAGCACATGATTAGGGCCTGCGCAGTAATCGCCTAAGGTTTCGGAACTTAAAATACCTAGAAAAATTGCTCCAGCGTTTTTTATATTGTCTAAATATTTCTTTGGGTTTTTGATAGATAATTCAAGATGTTCGGGGGCAATTTTGTTGCTAATAGCAAATGCTTCTTGTAATGATTTGGTTTTAATAAGCGCGCCGCGTTTTGCCAGTGAGGTCTTGATAATATCGGCTCGGTTCATGGTTGGTAATAATTTGTTAATGCTCTTTTTAACTGCGGTTAGGTAATTGATATCAGTAGTGAGCAAAATTGCCTGTGCGTCTTCATCATGTTCTGCTTGGGAAAATAAATCCATTGCTATCCAGTCAGGATTAGCGCTACCATCGGCAATAATTAAAATTTCAGAAGGACCAGCGATCATATCAATACCGACTTGTCCAAAAACTAAACGTTTAGCGGTAGTAACAAATATATTACCTGGACCGACAATTTTATCTACTTTATCAATGGTCTCGGTGCCATAAGCAAGGGCGGCGATGCCGTGAGCGCCGCCTAATTTTATTACTTTATCAACACCGGAGATAAAAGCCGCCGCTAATACCAAAGAATTTAGCTGGTTGTTAGGAGCTGGAACTATCATAATAATTCGTCTAACATCTGCAACCTGAGCGGGAATAGCATTCATTAGTACTGAGGATGGATAACACGCTTTGCCACCGGGCACATAAATACCTACTTTGTCTAGCGGAGTTATTTTTTGTCCCAATTGTGTGCCGTCTGGTTCTGTGTCTAGCCATGAGTGCTGTTGCTGTTTTTGATGGTAGTTTTTAATGCGTCTAGCAGCGGTGTTAAGCGCTTGTTTATCCATATTTGTTAATTTGTCAAATGCTTGCTTTAATTTATTTTTACTAATTATTAGGTCGGCAACACTTGTTACTTTTAATTTATCAAATTTAGCACTAAAGTTTAATAAGGCTTTATCACCATTACTTCTAACTTGGTGGATAATTTTCTCAACAGCGCGAATGACGTTTTTATCACTAATACTATTAGTAGCTAACAATTGTGCTAATTGGGCATCAAAATTTATATTTTCAGTATTTAATTGAAGCATTTTTTAGAGCATTTACAATGGAGATAATTTGACCATGTTTATTAACATAAGCTGCTTTATTAGTAATAAGTCTGGCGCTTATATTAGTAATGTGTTTAATAGCTAATAGACTGTTTGCTTTTAGGGTATTGCCAGTACCAACTAGATCAACAATACAGTCACAAAGGCCAACAATAGGAGCTAATTCTATTGCTCCATAAAGTTTAATTAATTCAATTTGCTGAGCTTGTTCGTTAAAATATTTATTTGTCAGTCTTTTATATTTAGTGGCAACTTTTAGGGTGTGTTTATTTAAATTGTCAGCACTTTTTGCTGCTACCATTAAGCGACATTTGGCAATGCCTAAATCTAATAATTCATAAACACCGCTTAGGTTTTTTTCTAACAATACATCTTTACCAGTAATACCTAGGTCAGCGCTACCGTGTTTTACAAAAATTGGCACATCACTAGCTCTTAAGATAATAAACTTAATGTCTTTACTATTAGTTGCAAGTGCTAAGCTACGACTGCTTAATTGTTTAGCGTCAATATTGATATTTGCTGTGCGTAAAATTGGCAAACTCTCTTTTAATATACGTCCTTTGGATAGTGCAATAGTAATCATGATTGGATGCGTTTAATATCAACATTTAAATGTTGTAATTTTTCTTCAATACGTTCATAACCACGGTCTAGATGATAAATGCGTTCAATTATGGTATCACCTTGTGCTACCAAACCTGCTAGTACCAGCGACGCCGAGGCTCTTAAATCAGTTGCCATAACATTAGCCCCAGTTAGGCATTTAACTCCATGACAAAGCACACTATGTCCTTGTAATTCTAGTTTTGCTCCCATACGATTGAGTTCTGGCATGTGCATAAAACGATTTTCAAAAATAGTTTCTGTGATAATACTATTGCCGTTGGCAATACTGTTTAATGCCATAAATTGGGCTTGCATATCGGTTGGAAAACCAGGGAAAGTAGCAGTTTTAACATCTACTGCTTTGGGTGGTATGTGTTGCATTGTTAGTTCAATATAATTATTACCGCAGTTAATTTTTGCCCCAGCTTCTTTAAGCTTGTTCAGTATTGCTTGGACACTAGAAGGCTTAGTTTTAGTTATTTTAATAGTACCACCGGTCATTGTAGTTGCAGTTAGATAAGTACCTACTTCAATGCGATCAGTGCATACTTGATAACTTGTGCCTTGTAATTCTTCAACTCCAATAATAGTAATGGTATCTGTATTTACGCCTTTAATATCAGCCCCCATTTTAATTAAAAAATTGATTAAATCAGCAATTTCTGGCTCTTTAGCTGCATTGGTAATAACAGTTTTGCCTTTGGCAAGTACAGCTGCCATAATTATATTTTCAGTAGCGGTAACCGATATTTGATCAAAGTGAATTCTAGTGCCAATAAGCCTTTTAGCGCTTGCATAGATGTAGCCTTCTTTGACTTTAATATTAGCACCTAGACTTTCTAAGGAACGTAAGTGCAGGTTTACCGGTCGGGTGCCAATCGTGCAACCGCCAGGCATTGATATTTTTATCTTGCCATAACGTGCTAGTACTGGACCTAAGGCAAGTATTGAAGCGCGCATAGTTTTTACCAAGTGGTAATTTGCTTCTAATTTAGTTAGTTTATGAGTATTTAGATGCCAACATCCATCTGAATCTAGAGCTGCGTTACCGCCCATATCACTTAATAGGCGGATGGTAGTGCTTACATCTACTAATTGTGGCGCGCCGCAAACTTTGGAAGGTGTTCTACCTAGTGTGCTAGCAAATAATATTGGCAGAGCTGAGTTTTTAGAACCTGATGCTTCAATTTCACCACTTATTTTGTTACCGCCTTTAATGAGTAATTTATCCATTAATACGTCTAATTTTTGCTAAAAAATTTTCTAACCCGTTGCGTTTAATTTGACTATTAAAACGTGAACGATAACTTTTAATTAGACTCACACCAGAAACACTTATATCATAAATAAGCCACTTGCTGTTATAAACCATACGCACTGAAAAATCAATTGCTTGAGCTTGTTGCGATAGTTTAATTTTCATCTTTACAATGGCTTTATTATCTTTGTATTTGGTATCTGGAAGTGTTTCAATTTGCACTGCCGATAAGTCGCTTTTGTTATTAAGGGCGATAATATTAGCATAATCGTTGATAATAGAATTTTTGATATAAACTTGTAGCGCTTCTTTATCTTTGGGGCTTAATTGATAAAAGTAATCTCGCATGGCAAACTCGGCGGCATCATAAGTGCTAATATTTTTCTCAAAATAAGATAGCAAAGCAGGCTTAATAGTTTCCACTTCTAATTTGTTTTGTATTTGTAAATCGCGTATTAACATAAGAGAGTGCAAAATAATGTTAAAAGCGCTGTCTTGTGGCGTTGTATTGGTTGCGCTGACGCTGGCATTTATACTATATACAATAAAGGTAATGTATAAAATAAAATACTTAGTGATAGTTTGCATAATTTAATTAGCACAGTAGTAACTGGAATATTTTACAATAGCAATACAATGAAAACGGTAAAAAAATGCCATCCTGAAAAAATCGTCAGTAACTTGACTGTCCACCCAGGGGTATATCAAATGCTTGATAAATTTAGTAGGATATTATATATCGGCAAAGCAAGAAATTTAAAATATCGTTTAAGAACTTATTTTAATAAAGGGTTGCCAGTTAAAACAGCGGCATTGATGAAAAAGGTATGCTATATTGAAACCATTGTTACCGCTAATGAAACAGAAGCGTTATTATTAGAAAATAACCTTATTAAAACCCATAAGCCCAGATACAATATCCTATTAAAAGATGATAAGAGTTACCCTTATATTCGTTTAAGTAAGCATCAATATCCTGCACTTGGTTTTTATCGTGGCAGAAAACGCAAAGATAGTGATTATTTTGGACCCTTTACCAGTGCTGCCTTGGTTAAAGATAGTATTCACTTACTAAAAACAGTTTTTCGTATTCGCACTTGTTCAGATAGCGTTTATCGCCATCGCTTACGGCCTTGTTTAGAATATCAGCTAAATTTATGTAGCGCCCCTTGTGTTAAATATATAAATGTAGCAGATTATAAGTGTGATATTGAAATGATGCGTTTATTCTTGGCAGGCAAAAGTCAAGCAGTTATAAGTAATATTGCTAGCAAAATGCGCTCCGCTTCTGCTGAATTAAATTTTGAGTTAGCCACTCATTACCGCAATCAATTACAACAACTAAATAAGATTCAAGGCAATTTAGCTACAAGTATTGATAATACTGATATTATAGCTATTACTAAATACATTGATGTTTATTGTATTCAAGTTTTATTTATGCGCAATAATCGCCAAGTAGGTCAAAGAAGTTTTTATCCTCGAAATCCCACTGATGCTCCTATTAAAATTGTATTATCAGCGTTTTTAACTCAGTATTACCTAGATAAAACAGTGCCAAAAACTATTGTGCTTAATCAATCGTTAGATGATAAGTTTTTGTTAGAAAAAGCCTTAAATACTAAGATTTTAATAAATGTAAAACAAGAAAAACGTCAATTGCTGATACAAGCACAATTAAATGCCGATATTAAGGCTGAGCAATATTGGCAAAAAGTCAATACGCAAATAAAACAATTACAGCAATTAAAGCAGTATTTTAATCTTAATATGATTCCTAAAAGAATTGAGTGCTTTGATATTAGTCACCATGCTGGAGAGGCAACAGTTGCCTCAGTTGTGGTATTTTACAATGGCAAGCCGCAAAAGGCGGATTATAGACTTTTTAATATTGGTAATATTGTTGCTGGTGATGATTATGCCGCAATTAAGCAAGCGTTAAGTAGACGTTATAAACGTTTAAAAAAACAATCACAATCACTACCAAATTTGATTTTTATTGACGGCGGTTTAGGGCAGTTAAATCAAGCATTATCAGTAACAAAAGAGCTGCATTTAACAATTACAGTAGTTGGTATTGCCAAAGGAGAAGGCAGAAAAGCGGGACTGGAGACTTTGTTACATATTTCCTCTGATGGTGAGCTTCAAAAAATAAAGTTAAATCCACAGGACAAGACCTTGATGTTTGTTAATTATGTCCGCGATGAAGCGCACCGTTTTGCAATTAGTGCCCATCGGGCAAAGATGAGGAAAAGATTTAAAACTTCAATATTGGAAAATATTAGTGGTATTGGTGTTAAAAAGCGTCAAGCAATTCTTAATTATTTTGGTGGTATTATCGGTGTTAAAAATGCCTCCATTGTAGAATTAACCCGTATTAGTGGCATTAATAATAATTTAGCCAAAAAAATATATCACCACCTTCGCCAATAACATCAGTATTTATAAGAATCAGGCTTAAATGGGCCTTCTTTAGGGGTATTGATGTATTTAGCTTGGGTAGTGGTCATTTTGGTAATTGTACCGCCAAAACCGCCAACCATAGCGGCGGCAACTTCTTCATCTAATTTTTTGGGCAGCACTTTGACAAAGATATTAGCCGCTTTTTTTTCTTTTGGTAATTGGGCAAATTGTTGCTTATATAAATACATCTGCGCTAATACTTGATTGGCAAAGGAACCGTCCATAATACGTGATGGATGACCGGTGGCATTACCTAGATTAACCAACCTGCCTTCTGATAATAAAATTAAATAATCATCAGTATTACTACTTCTAAATATTTGATGAACTTGTGGCTTTATTTCATATAGGTGCCAATTAGTACGCATAAATTTAGTATCAATCTCATTGTCAAAATGCCCTATATTACAAACTACTGCTCCAGATTTAAGGCTTTTTAACATAGGCGAATCACAAACATTAATATTGCCAGTTGCGGTAACAATTAAATCAGTAGTACCTAATAAAATGTTGTTGATGTCTTTAATTTTTCCGGTATTAATGCCGTTAATATAAGGAGAAACCACCTCAAAACCATCCATACATGCTTGCAGAGCGCAAATAGGGTCAATTTCAGAGATCTTAACAATCATCCCCTCTTGTCTCAAACTTGCTGCTGAACCCTTGCCAACATCACCATAACCAATAACAAGTGCTTTTTTGCCTGATAGTAATATATCTGTTGCACGTTTAATAGCGTCATTTAGACTGTGACGACAACCATATTTATTGTCGTTTTTAGACTTAGTTATTGAATCATTAACATTAATGGCAGGAACTTTTAATTTGCCAAGATTTAACATTTTTAGTAAACGATGCACACCTGTTGTAGTTTCTTCGCTAATGCCATGAATATTATCTAGCATTTGTGGATATTTTTCATGCAGCATAGCAGTTAAGTCACCGCCATCATCAAGAACCATATTAGCATCCCAAGGGCTACCATCGGCTAAAATAGTTTGTTCAATACACCAAAAAAATTCTTCCTCAGTTTCGCCTTTCCAAGCAAAAACTGGGATATTTGCTTTTGCCATTGCTGCCGCTGCGTGGTCTTGAGTAGAGAATATATTACAAGATGACCAACGTAACTCTGCGCCTAAAGAGATTAAAGTCTCCATTAATACCGCAGTTTGAACAGTCATGTGAATACAGCCTAGAATTTTAGCCCCAGCAAGTGGTTTGCTATTGTTATATCTGGTTCTTAATGCCATTAGTGCTGGCATTTCTGCTTCCGCTAAGGTAATTTCTCTGCGTCCAAAATCCGCTAAATTAATATCAGCAATTTTATAATCGCTAATATCAACAACTTTGTAATTAATAGTGGTTTTGCTCATTTTATCCTGTTAAAAATTAAAATAAAATAAACGTCGTTTTGATAGCCAAGCCTGATAGATTTCTCCATTGCAACGCTTCTTGGTAAAGTTGTATTATACAGATTTATTTATCTTTTAGCCAGTTATCTCTGCTGTTTTTAGCAGTAATGAATAAATTGTTTAGACTTTTTTTATCTTGGTTTTCAATTAAGGTTTTTAGGTGGTTAAGGTTTTGCTGATAGTGATTAATGCTATTGATAATATTATCTTTATTAGTTAGGCAAATATCACTCCACATATTGGCATTACTCGAAGAGATACGACTAAAATCTTTAAAACCGCCAGCCGTGTAATCAAAAACATTACCATTTAACTTGATTAAGTAATCCATTAGGGCAAAAGCTAATATGTGTGGCAGATGACTTGTAGCTGAGAGAATTTTATCGTGTTTTGCAGCTGGCATTTGCACTATTGCTGCACCGGTTGCTTGCCACATTTTACTAATTATATCAATAAATTGTGTCGGATTATTATTAGGACTAATAATCACTTGTTTATCAATAAATAAAGATTTATCAGCTGCATCAACACCACTTTTTTCTTTACCAGCTATGGGATGGGCGGGTACGAATTGAAAAGATTTTTTTGCTAAAATTTTATTTGCCAGTTGAGTAATTGCTACTTTAACACTACCAACATCGCTGATAATGGTCTTGGGGCTTAGTAATGGTTTAATTTGGTTTAAAAGTGGCGCAAAACTGCCAATTGGAGTTGCTAAAATTATTACATCAGCATCAACAATACAATTATCTAAATTATTAGTATAACCATCAATTACACCTAAATTCAGGGCTTTTTCTAGGTTTGTTTTATTATGACTATAACCTATAATTTGGCGACAATAATGCTTATTTTTCAAGGCTTTCGCCAAAGATCCACCTATCAAACCAACACCAATAATTACTAATTTATCAATCATAATACTTGTTTAAGCGCTATTAAGAAACGTTTATTTTCTTCAAATGTACCCACTGAAATACGAATAAAATTAGGAATTTCAATAGGGCGAATAATAAACCCTTTGCTAAGTAGCTCTTTATAAATTGTTGGTGCGTTTTTTACTTTTACACTAATAAAATTTGTTTTTGAAGGAATATAATTTAATCCCAAAGCCGTTATGCCATTTCTTAGTTGAATCAAGCCTTCATTATTTAATTTAATCGCTTTTTTTAAACTGACTTTATCTGCAAGAGCGCTAACTGCTGCTAATTGCGCTAATTCAGTTACATTAAATGGAGAACGAATGCGGTTAAGATAGTCAATAATATCATCACTTGCAATACCGTATCCCACTCTAAGGCCTGCTAAACCGTATGCTTTAGAAAAAGTTCTAGTAATAACTAAATTATCAAATTCGTCTAGAAAATGCAGAGTTTCATAATTATCAACATATTCAAAATAAGCTTCATCTAGCACTACTAATACTGATTTTGGCACTTGTGTTAAAAAATCATAAATATTAACATCAGTTAAAAAAGTTCCAGTTGGATTATTAGGGTTAGCAATATAAATTAATTTAGTTTTATTACTAATAGCGGCTAGCATAGCAGATAAATTATGCCCATAATTTTCGCTGGGGACGCACACCGATTTTGCCCCTAAACTTTGACTAATTAAAGCATAGAGCGCAAAAGCATATTCCGCAAAAATAATCTCATCATCTTTATTGCATACACAGATTTTTGCTGCTAATTGCAAAATATCACTGGAACCATTACCTAGAATAATTTTTGATATTTCAATATTTAATTGCTTGGTTAGTGCTTGTTTTAAGATAAAACCATTATTATCAGGATAACGATGAATATTGTCTAAAGTAGCTATAATTGTATTTTTAATCTTTTTACTAATTGGTATTACCCTCTCATTAGAAGCGAGCTTAGTAATGCTATTTAGTCCTAACTCCCTTTGTAATTCATCAATGTGTTTGCCTGATTTATAGGGTTTTAATGCTTTTATGTTCTTACAAACATTCATGGGGACATAGCAATTGGATAAGAGCCTAGAATTAACATTTTTTGTGCTTGGTTTTGCATATTTGTTAGAGCTTTTGTGAGGATTTTATCTTCTTTGTGTCCTTCAATATCAATAAAAAATAAGTATTCCCAATGACGTTGCGATAAGGGGTGACGTGCTAGTTGTAAGATATTTATATTAGCGTCTTTAAATGGTTTTAAAATATCAAATAAGGCGCCTGCTTCATGCTTAGCAATTACCAGTAAAGAGGTTTTGTCATTGCCACTGGGCTTTACCTCTTCCTTGCCTAATAATAAAAAGCGAGTTTTATTGCCGCTGATATCTTCAATATTGCTAGCTATTTGGACTAAACCATAATAGTTTAGAGCTGATAGTGAAGCAATAGCAGCGCTATTTTTTATATTTTGCACTATTTTAGCAGCCACAGCGTTAGAGGCGACCGCATTAAGGTTTGCTTGCGGATAATGGTTATTAAGCCAGCGTCTACACTGATCTAGCGATTGTTGGTGAGCATAAATAGTGCTAATATTATCATCTGCATTAGTCGCTAATAATTGGTGGTGAATATCAATTTCTACCTCGCCACAGACTTTTAAGTTTTGTGTCCAAAGCATATCAAGAGTTGCGCTAATAACGCCGCTAGTGGAATTTTCCACTGGCACTATACCATAATGAGCATTGCCTTTTTCCACCTGATGAAAAATATCGTCAATATTAGCACAATCCAGACAATCAATAAATTGTCCAAAATGCTTAAAAGCCGCTTCTTGAGTGTAAGTGCCTTCTGGGCCTAAATAGGCTATTTTTAAACGTTGTTCTACCGATAGACAAGCTGACATAATTTGGCGAAACAATGTTGTTATTACATTGTCACTTAATATGGATTTATTGCGTTTTTGAACTTTTGCCAGCACTTGAGCTTCCCGCTCTGGACGATAAAAAATAGTATTTTTTGTTTGGTGTTGTTTTTTAGTAGCAGCAATTGATAAAGCAACATCTGCGCGTTTTACGATTAGTGTTTGGATTTGTTCATCAATAGCATCAATCTTATTGCGCAGATTTAATAATCTTTTCTCGTGTTGTTTCATAAATTGAAAAATAGCAAATTCACCATATTTTAACACTTAAATATATCACTTTTATAGACTATAATAGCCCCTATGGTTAATATTGTTTTGTGTGGCGGTAGTGGTATGCGACTATGGCCTCTTAGTAGAAGATTGATGCCTAAGCAATTTCTACCTTTATTTAATGGTAAATCATTATTTCAACTTGGTATTAGTAGAAATGCAAAAATTTGTGATAAGTGCTTAATTGTTAGTAATAGTGAGCATTATTTTTTAGCTGTTAATCAATTAGAGCAATTAGGCAATAAGGCACGTTATTTACTGGAACCGTTGGCAAGAAATACCGCTGCTGCTATTGCTCTTGGGTGCTTAGTGCTTGATAAGGATGATATAGTTTTAGTAACTCCGTCTGATCATTTAATTAAAGACAAAAACAATTATCAACAAGCAGTCAAGCAAGCCCAAATACTAGCGCAACAAGGAAGTTTAGTAACCTTTGGCGTTAAGCCTAGTGAGGCGAATACAGCTTTTGGCTATATGCAAGCTAATGGTTTCAAAGTAGAGGAATTTTGTGAAAAGCCTGATGATAAAACTGCGTTTAAATATTTAGCCCAAGGCAATTATTACTGGAACGCGGGTATATTTTGTTTTAAAGCTGGGGTTTTATTGGCTGAGTTAAAAACTTATGCCCCAGACATTTATCACTATTGTCAAATAGCTTTTAATAATTGTAAACAAGACGATGTAATAACAATTAAGGCTGATGATATGGCAAATATTCCCAGTAATAGCATTGATTTTGCAGTGTTGGAAAAGTCTAATATTATCAAAATGGTAGCCCTTGACGCCGGCTGGAGTGATGTTGGTAGTTTTGATACTTTAAGTGGCGCGCTTGGCAGTGATGATAATAACAATCTTATTATCAGCGATAAGGTTGTAAAAACTATTGATATTAAAGACAGTATTATTATTGACAGTGGTGATGCTTTGTTGGTATGTCCTAAAAAATCAGCACAACAGGTAAAAACAGTGATAAGTGACCTAAAAGTTCAGCAGAGTCAACTATTAGATATTGGTTTATCTACTTATAGACCATGGGGTAGCTACACTATTTTGGGTGAGTATAATGGCTATAAAATTAAACGCATTGAAGTTCTACCACACAAAAGACTTAGTCTGCAAAGCCATAAATATCGCAACGAACATTGGGTAGTTGTCAGCGGCGAAGCGCTAGTTAGAAATGGCGATAACAGTCTTATATTAAAACAAAATCAATCTACCTATATACAAGCTGGCAATAAACACCGCCTAGAAAATAATAGTGATAATAAATTAATAATAATAGAGGTTCAGGTTGGTAGCTATACCGGTGAAGATGATATTGAACGGTTTGACGATGATTTTGTTAGAACTTAAATACTACTTATTTTAATGGCGCTACGTAAAAGGTTGGTTGTGTTTTTAAGCCAAGGTCCTACTGTTGCTTCTATTTATTGACATTTTATTATACCTTATTTTAATTAGTACCCGCTTTAGTGTTTCAATGATAGGAATAATATCTTTAATATAATAAAGATAGTAGTTACTGCCATAAATTTGTTTAGCAAAGTTTTTATATAGTTTGCTATATTTAATTCTTCTTGCTTGATATTCTTTCTCTCCAACACAATTTGGGCAATTAATGTCTGGTTGTGGCCATAAAAATTTGTATCTCCAAGGTTTGTAGGTTAAATGTAGGAAGATGATACCTTTAGAAGTATTGCCTTTAAAAAAACTATTCCATGTATGTTCTAAATTACAAAAATTAAACATATTTTTTATATTTAATAACATAAAAACTGCTTCATCACCATGGAAATTATTGGTTGTATTTACTAAATGTTGATAGAGGCTAATAAATTTATCTTTAAATTTATTTTTTACTAGATTTTTGTTATTAAAAATTCCCACCCCAGTGTTGGGCCAATAATTTTCAAAATCTTTTTCCTTTAAGTCAAATTTGTTAATAACTTTCTCTTCTGTAAAAATTTTAGCACGCTTATTACCACATTGTATCTCATGTTTTAGTGCCATCGCTTTTATAAAGGCCAATTCTTTTACTTTATTTATTGTTTTCAAAGGAATTTTATTTATGCAAAAAATATCACCATCAAGCGCTATTGTCCATTTAAAGCCTAGCTTATAGCAAGCCTCAGAGATACCACACAACCAAAACACTTCATTGGGCCAAGGTGAGGGGGGGGGGGTGATAGTATGTTTATGATTAGCAAAAGTATTAGTCATATTCATTGGCATTACTTCTAAGCCGTATTTTTTAATGATTCTTTTGTATTTTTCACTAAAATTACCACTTACAAAATAACTAAAATTTGCATTTTTTTTATTATGTTTTTTAGTGGATAAAAGAGTAATAATAGCTTTATAAACATAGCTATCATTAGTAGAAATTACACAAATCGCAATTTTATTTCCTAGTGGTTTCATAAGCTCTACATCAATCCTGTTTTTGGTTTATCATTGTGTTTTAAATACCACTTTGCTGTTTTTTTTATACCGCTGGCGAGGTTAATTTTTGGTTTATAGCCTAAACTGCGCATTTTGCTAATATCGGGGCAACGTCTAGGAGTGCCGCCTAGAGTAGCTGGGCTTTTAATTATGTTAAATTTAGTTTTTAAGACGTTGGCTATTGTATCTGCTAACTGTAATATTGATACTTCCTCATTATTACCAATATGATAAATTTCTCTGTGAGTACCCTCGTTATACATAATCATAATGCCATCAATTGCATCATCAATATAACAAAATGCTCTAGTTTCTGTGCCATCACCTTGAATTTTAAAAGGAATAGTAGTGGTTTTATGTTGCTTTTGTGCTTCAATAGCTCTTATTAAAAATTGAGGGATTACATGCTTATAACCCATATTAGCACCATAAATATTATGCGGTCTAAATACTTGGATTTTTTGAAAATGGTCTTTGCCATAATTAAAAGCGATGAGTTCAGAGATGATTTTAGAACCACCATAAGAATAACGCGCATTGATACTATTTGGTAGTAGCAATGGTGTATCTTCTGGAGTTGGTAGCACCTTTGGTGTTTGATACACCTCAGCGCTTGATGCAATTACTAAATCAAAAACTTTTGCCTTTCTGCAGGCACTAACTACTGCTAAGGTTCCGAGCACTCCTATATCAAGAACTAATTCTGGATGTTTGTAAAAATTTTCCGTGCCGTTAATAGCCGCTAAATGAAATACTACATCAACACCACTAAATGCTTTTATTAGCGCGCTCTCATCACGCACATCGCAACTAAATAGCCTAACTTCATCGTTAACTTCAGCAAAACGCGATAAATCACCGCGAATTAAGTTATCAACTACACCAACTTGATAGCCGTCTTTAACCAATTTTTTAACTAAATAAGCGCCAATAAACCCACCACCACCAGTTACTATTATTCTTTTTGTCATTTATTGGTGTTCCCTAGCGCATAGTAATTATTTAATTCTGACTTTGATAATTGAGAAAATGTATTCCAATAATCATAGATAAATCCATTTGTTAACATTTTCTCTCTTAAAATTATCGGTTCAATTAAGCTAAGTTCAGGGTGGTTATTAGCAATAATAATTACTCCAACATTTTTTATAGCATCTTCAGTAGTGGCAAATGTTTGATAACCGACTATTTGTTTATTTAATGTATTGGCATCAATTTCTGGGTCATACAATCTAACTTGTAATTGCGGAATTTGCTTATGTAATTGTTTTAATATTTTAAGTGAAGTTGAACCGCGCAAGTCATCTGTTGCAGGGATACCTTTAAAGGCGATACCTAATATAGCAATAGCTATATTATTAGCAAAACCTCGCCTTTTAATTTCTGCTACGATAAAGGCAACAGTTTCTTGTATTTGACGTTCGTTAACTAAACGGCAAGCTTTGGTAATTTCTAAGTTGATACCTTTGGTTTGAGCGCTTTGGATAAGAATATATGGGTCTTTTTCCAAACAAGGACCGCCCACTGGTCCTGGTAGCGCTACATTGGTGCGTTTATAATCTTGTTTACCAGCATTTATTACCTCATAAGCGGAAATGCCAAAGCCTTCGCACAAACGTGCAACTTCATTAGCAAAGGCAAAACTTATATCGCGATAAGTATTGTCAATGAGTTTAACCATCTCTGCTGTCTCTAAACTAGATACTTCAATAATAGTATGAGTTAGTCGCTTGAATAAGTCTGCTGCTTTTTGGCGGGCTTTTTTGCTATTAGCGCCAACTATTTGCGGTAATTGATATAATTCTATCAGCGCTCTGCCTTCTAAGGTGCGCTCAGGACACATAGCGATTAAAAACTTTTTATCTGATTTATTTAAAATAGGTAAGACTATTTCGCTACAAGTGCCAATTTTTACCGTAGAACGTAGAATTACCAAAGCATTATTTTGCATATGTTTTGCCACTTGCAAACTAGCATTTTTAATCATATCCAAACGAGTATTGCCGTTATTGTCAAGCGGAGTACCAACGGTGATAATATAAGCCCCACAAGTAGTATTGTCGCTTAAGATATTTGTGGCTATAAAGTGTTTATTTTTTAACACAAATTTAAGCATTTTTGCCAAGCCCTGCTCATAAAAATGCGGGGTGCCATTATTAGTTGTTCTGACTATTTTGGTTATTTTTTCTATACCTATTACTTTAAGACCAGACTTCGCCATACAAGTAGCGAGTGTTAAGCCAACATAACCAAGACCAATAACAGCAACATCGTAGTGCTTAGAATTTGCCATATTTTTTGAAGTAAAATGTTTTGAGTATTATACTGAATATTTAAGTTAAAATAGGTGCTTTTTGCATTGTTTAGGCAGTGATAAGCTACGATAGAAAACAACTGTTATTTTTTGTACATATTCCTAAAACTGGTGGAACATCAGTCCGTGTTTTTTTTAATTTTTGGTATCAGCAAGGAATTTTATTACATTATTTTGACGAGGAAAAAGCAGAGATGCCTCAAAAGTATGATATTTCCAGCTTGCATAGCATAAAAACACCAATTGTAATATATGGGCATTTTAATTTGTTAAGAAGATTTGGTATCCAAGACTATTACCCCGAGGCTAAACAATTTATCACTATTTTACGTGACCCTTATGAGCAAACAATATCTTCTTATTTTCATGCAAGGAAACACGGCATAAATTGGAAGAATAGAGCCTATGATGTTTTTGCAAGTAAAAATGTAGAAGACTATTTAATTAATACAAAATTTAGCTTATTTAATCACTTTCCACAAAAAATTACCAAAGATAATTATAAAGAAATAATAGAAAAATATTTTATTGAAATCGGTATTACAGAACACTTTGAAAAATCTATGAAGTGGATTGCTCATAAGTTAAATTTCCCTTATTATCCGCATTTATTAGCTTACAAAAACAAAGCCCTAAGAAATGAAAAAATTCCTAGTGATTTAAGAGACAAATTTGTAGAAAATCATCAATTAGAATATGAAGTGTATAACTATGCTTTAGAGAATTTGCTGCAACAAGGAAAGCCACCCCAATTTAAAGGAAAACTACCTCGATTTAATAACCTGATAACTACTGCTAGATATTATGTCAGCAAGGCAGAGCATAAGTTTACGCGTATGATATCTCCATTTTAACTAATTAGTAAGTTAAATAGTTTATAGTATAATGTGCTGTTCCTATAATATACTACCTATGGATGTAATAACCAATACAAAATTACATACCTATAATTTATGACTTATAACTTAAGGCTTAAAAAATCTGCTAAGATTTTTGTAGCTGGTCACCTTGGTTTGGTTGGTTCTGCTATTACTAAAAATTTGCAATCCAAAGGTTATCACAACTTAATTTTAAAAACTCATCAACAATTAGATTTAACCGAGCAAGTGGCGGTTAGAGAATTTTTTATCAAGCAAAAACCTGAATATGTTATTTTAGCGGCGGCAAAAGTTGGTGGCATTGAGGCTAATAATACCTATAGGGCAGATTTTATTTATCAAAACTTAGTAATTCAAAGTAATGTTATTCATCAAAGTTATCTAAGTGGCGTTAAAAAATTGTTATTTTTAGGTTCAACTTGTATTTATCCTAAAAACTGCCAACAGCCAATGCGTGAAGATAGCTTACTTAGCTCAGAACTTGAATATACAAACGAACCTTATGCAATTGCCAAAATTGCCGGTCTTAAAATGTGTGAGAGCTATAATTTAGAGTATGGCACTAACTTTATAGCATTGATGCCAACTAATTTATATGGTCCTAATGATAATTTTAACCTCCATACAGCGCATGTAATACCAGCGCTTATTAGCAAAATTCACCAAGCAAAAATTAATAATTATAACACAGTAGAAATTTGGGGTAGCGGCAAACCTAGACGTGAATTTTTATACAGCGAAGATATGGCTGATGCTTGTGTTTTTGTGCTGGAAAATGTTAATTTTAATGATTTATGCAAAGGTAAAAAAGAAATAAGAAATACCCATATTAATATTGGCACTGGCATTGATATATCTATTAAAGAGCTAGCACAGATGATTAGTAAAATTATTGGTTTTGAAGGTGAATTATTTTTTAACATCAAAAAACCTGATGGCACAATGGTAAAATTGACCGACTCTACCAAGCTTCATCAACTAGGCTGGCGACATAAAACTGATTTAGCCGCTGGTATTAACAAACTATATAATTACTATAAAAATAATAGATAGTATTAATTTTTTTAAAAAAATTTCAATGAGATTACCAACCCAAATACAAGCACCGATTAAAAAGATGGTAACAGTGGGAGTGGATTTAAAAATTAATTTGGTGCTATATTCCGAGTATAGCACTTTATTTTTTGATGAAATAAATTATCGTAAAAGGAGTTATGACTAAAAATTTAGTCTATCATAACCCAACTGTTACCCGTAAAAGGCGAGAAAGAATTAGTGGACATAAATCAGTATTGTTGTGGTTTACTGGTTTATCTGGTTCTGGAAAATCTACTATTGCTCACACTTTAGAAGAAGAGCTATATCATTTTGGCTATAGGACTTTTGTGCTTGATGGTGATAATATTCGCCATGACTTATCAGCTGATTTGGGTTTTAGCAGAGTGGACAGAGATGAAAATATTCGCCGTATAGCCCAAGTAGCAAAACTTATGTTAGAAGCAGGTATTATTACTATGACCGCTTTTATTAGCCCTTTTCAAATTGAACGTAGAGCAGCCAGAAAAATATTTGCCGATGGCGATTTTATTGAAATTTTTTGTAATGCTAGTTTAGAGGTTTGTAAAAAAAGAGATACTAAAGGTTTATATAAAAAAGCACTCGCCGGAGAAATAAAAAATTACACCGGCATTAACTCGCCCTATGAGACGCCGCAGCAGCCAGAATTAGTGCTTGATACCGATAAGTTAAGCATTAAACAGTCAGTAGATATGGTGCTTGAATTATTGCGTAATAAAAGGATAATCAAGTGAAATTTTATTGTCTAACACCTTGTTTAAATTATGCAAAATTTATTAAAGAAACAATGCTTTCAGTGCTAAATCAAACAGTTTTTAAAGATGAAAATCACAAACTTTATTATACTGTTTGTGATGGTGGGTCTAGTGATGATAGTATTAGTATTATTAATCAGGTAATTATTGATTTTCCACCTCAAAAAAACATAAAAGTTAATTATATTTCTGAACCAGATAACACTATGTATGATGCCCTTGTTAAGGGCTTTAAGAGTGAGGAAGGCAGTAGTGATGTCTATTGCTATATCAATGCTGGTGATTATTATTCGTTTTATGCTTTTGAGATTGTGGCTGATATTTTTAGTAATAATAAACAGGTGCATTTTTTAACTGGCTTGCACTCTCTTTATAACGACAAAGGACATTTAATTATATTTCATAGGGTTTTTTATAGTCCTAGTCTATTATTAAAAGGATTATATAACGGCATAACATTAGAAAGTATTCAGCAAGAATCAACTTTTTGGGACTTTAATATGCATAAACTAATTGATTATGATAAATTAAAGACCTTTAAAGTGGCTGGCGATTACTTTTTATGGCAAACATTTATTAAGCACACGCCTCTGTATATTGTTAATGCATATTTAGCAGGATTTAGATTTCATCCAAACCAATTAAGTGTTAAGAGCAATGATGTTATGGTAGCGGAGATAAAAAGCATAATGGCAAAACCAACTCTATTTGATTATTTATTAGCTCATATTTATAGGAGAATTATTCCGCGCTTGCCTTATGAAATTAGAAAAATATTTATAAAAAATACTTTTACCTATGATAACAAACAGCAGAAATATCGTTTAATATGAAATTTTATTGCCTAACTCCTTGTTTAAACCCTAAGAAATTTATAGGAGAAACAATGCTTTCTGTGCTTAATCAAACGGTTTTTAAAGATGATAATTTTACGCTTTATTACACCATTTTAGATGACCAAACCGATAGCGCTATTGATACTATTAAACAAGTAATTACTGATTTTCCTTCTCAAAACAACATCAAGATTAATTATCTATCTGAGCCAAAGAGCAGTATTTATGCTGCTATTGCCAGGGGATTTGAAAGCAAGCAAAGCAGTAGCGATATCTACTGTTATATAAATGTCGGCGATTATTATTCGCCTTATGCTTTTGAGATTGCGGCTGATATTTTTAGTAATAATAAACAAGTGCATTTTTTAACAGGCACGAGTGTTTATTATAATGAAAAAGGGCACTTAGTTGGGTTTAATGATCCTATTTATAATAAATATTTATTATTAACAGGCTTGCATAATCGCATTATGTTACCTTATATTCAGCAAGAATCTGTTTTTTGGGATGCTAGTATGCACAGACTAATTGATTATGATAAATTAAAGACATTTAACTCAGCTGGTGATTATTTTTTGCGACAAATATTTACCAAGCACACGCCTCTGTATATTGTTAATGCATATTTAGCAGGATTTAGGTTCTGTCCAAATCAATTAAATCCTAATTGTTATGATATGAGAATAGCAGAGATAAAAAAACTAATGACAAAACTAACAATATTTACTTATTTACTGGCATATATTTATAAAAGAATTATTCCATTACTACCTCATAAAATAAAAAAAATGTTTATGACAAATACTTTTATTTATGATAAAAAACAACAAAAGTATCTTTTAATATGAAATTTTATTGCTTAACACCTTGTTTAAACGCTAAGAAATTTATAGGAGAAACAATGCTTTCTGTGCTTAATCAAAAGGTTTTTGAGAATGAAAATTGTGTACTTAACTACACCATTTGTGATGGCAAGTCAACCGATGGCACTATTGATGTTATTGAGCAACTAATTACTGATTTTGCGCTTAAAAAAAACATAAAAGTTAATTATATTTCTAAACCAGATAACACTATGTATGATGCCCTTGTTACGGGCTTTAAGAGTGAGCAAGGTAGTAGTGATGTTTATTGTTATATAAATGCTGGTGATTATTATTCGCCTTATGCTTTTGAGATTGTGGCTGATATTTTTAGTAATAATAAACAAGTGCATTTTTTAACGGGCATGAATACCGCTTATAATGAAAAAGGACATATAACGAATTGTTATAAACCATTTTTTTATAATCAAAATCTTTTATTAAAAGGTTTTTATGGCAAAGTTTTGCCTTTTGTGCAGCAAGAATCAACTTTTTGGGACTCTAGCGTACATAAACTAATTGATTATGATAAATTAAAGACATTTAAAGTAGCTGGTGATTACTTTTTGTGGCAGACATTTATCAGGCAAACACCATTATATATTGCTAAAGCTTGGTTATCTGGGTTTAGAATTCACTATAATCAATTAAGCAAAAAAGATTATCAAATTATGGCAACAGAAATGAAAAATACTGCTTTAAAGCCAAATGTATTAGATTATTTACTTGCTTATGGCTATAAAATTGCTGATTATTTGCCTGAGATAATTAAACAAAAATTAGCCAAGAAAGTTTTTATTTATAATCACTATATTAAGCAGTATCAACTATCAAATAACTAAATTATGAAGTCTCCAATTTTTTTATTTTCATTACCACGGTCTGGTTCTACTTTATTACAAAGAGTGTTAATGGGTCATGGTCAAATTGCAAGTGTCGCTGAACCGTGGTTATTACTACCTTTTTTGTCTATTACCACCAATTCTTCTGTGGCGGTCACTGAGTATGGATATGATGCCTCAAAAGTAGCTTTTGGGGATTTTATTGCTAATTTACCTAATAAAGAAGATGATTATTATCAGGCTTTGGCTAGTTTTGCTAGTGATTTATATCAAAAACAATGTGTTAATAATGAACAGTATTTTTTAGATAAAACTCCAAGATATTATTATATTATTCCTGAGATAGCCAAGATATTTCCCAACGCTAAATTTATATTTTTGTTTAGAAATCCAGTCCAAATAATGAGTTCTGTTATTCAAACCTATGTTGAGGACTCGCTACATGAACTGTATGTAAATCGAGCGGATTTGTATTATGGGCCTAAGATTCTTAGCAATGGCTACCAATTATTAAAAGATAAGTCTTATGCGCTTCACTATGAAGATTTTGTCCAAAACCCAAAACAATATACTCAAGAGATTTGTAATTATCTAGGTTTAGAATTTACTAATGATATGTTAACTAACTTTAATGACCAAAATACTAGAGGAAGATTAGGAGATTCAACTGGTATCTATGAGTATAGCAGCATAAGTAAGCAGTCATTAGATAAATGGCAACAAACTTTTGCCACTAAATTTAAAAAACAATATTTAACTAAATATATCAATAAGATAGATGATAATGTTTTGACTGCTTTAGGATATGATAAAGCCCAAATTATAAAGCAGATAGATAAATTACCCAGTGGTGATAAATTAGTATTTATTAGAGATTGGTACGATTTAATACATATTAAATTATTATTTAAGTTTTTAGAAAAAACTATTGATAGAGTTTTTCATAAAAAGGCTATTGCTTGGGTTAAAGGCAGGTTCTTATTTTAAATATGATAGTATTAAATAAACCATTGATTAGTGTTATTACTATTGTGTTAAATGGCAAGCAATTCGTTGAAAAAACCATTAATAGTGTTTTAAATCAAGATTATGACAATGTTGAGTATATCGTTATTGATGGTGGTTCAACCGATGGCACATTAGATATTATTAAACAGTATAAAGATAAAATTGATTATTTTGTTAGTGAACCTGATAGGGGTATTTATGATGCTATGAATAAAGGTATTGATGTTGCGACTGGCGATTGGATAAATTTTATGAATTCTAGTGATTGTTTTTTTAGCAATTTAATATTAAGCGATGTGTTTGTTAACAAACAATATCAAGCAGATATTTTATACGGCAACCATCAGGTTATTTATTTTCATAAAACTAAATTAGCCCGAACAGGCAATCTTAAAAAATTATGGCAAGGGCCACAATTTAGCCATCAGGGTGCTTTTGTACGCACTAATATTCATAAAGCTAATAAATTTAATATTACTAATAAAATTTCTTCTGATTTTGAATTTTTTTATCAAGCCTATAACCGAGAATTAGCATTTCAATATTTAGGTATGTCAGTTGCCAATGTATCTGCTTGTGGTATTTCAGACAGACAAAGAGTTGATTCTATAGTTGAACATTGGAAAGTTGTAAAAAAAAACAACAAAGTGAATTTTTACTATATTAGACGCATTTTATTAGAGATGTTGAAACACAAAATTAAAACATGGCTTGCAATTGGATGTAGATAAATTTATTACCAATAATCATTGATCATTAATATATGCATGCACTAAAAGTACTAAGAACATTACTTAGTAGAGAAGATAAAAAACTACTATTATTGCTTGGACTATTTTCGTTATTTGTTTCTTTGGTCGAAGTTATTGGTATTGGCGCTATTATGCCTTTTTTATTTGTAGTAAGTGATTTTAGTATAATTAATAGTAATCCGTATTATAATTTTTTTTATCAACTTCTATCTTTTAGTAATGCTTATCAATTTGTAATTGTTTTTGGGGTGTTGTTAATCTTATTTTATTTATTAAGAAGTGCTGTTAACTTATGGTATGTTTATAGTAATTCTAAATTTACTTATCGTATTTATATCAGGATTATCAGCCAGCTATTTAATAAGTTTTATACGATGAGTTATGCGGATTTTACTAAAACTAATTTAGCTATATTACGTAAAACATTATTTACTGAGACTTCGCATCTAGTTAAATTAATTAGCACAATATCGTTGATATTTAGCGAAGTATTGGTGGTGCTATTAATTTATGGCTTCATATTATTTGTTGATTATCTAATAACACTGGGGCTAACATTGTTTTTAATTTTAAATAGCGTTTTTATGCTAAAAGTCATTAGCAAACGCATTAAGTATAAAGGCGATATTAGAGAGAAAACACAGAAAAAACATAGTCAAATTATTGAAGTAATGCTAGGTAATTTTAAATTATCTAAACTTCATCATTATAATATAAAAATTAATGATAAATTTTATCAGACAAGTAAAGATTTTGCAGATGTTAATATCTATTATCAAACTTGGAACCTTTTTCCGCGATTTTATCTAGAAGCAATAGGCTTTAGTCTTATTATTTTAATATTATTATACTTTGTGTCTAAAGGTAGCGCTAGTATACCAGAAGCATTACCAATTGTGTCTATATTCATTATAGCTTTGTATAGAATAATGCGTTCTTTTAATAGTATTATTTTATCTATTAATAATATTGCTTTTCTTTATAAATCGCCTGATATTATAAGTAAGAGCCTTAGTATGGATAGTGAAAAATTAGGCAGTGAGGCTATTGCTTATAATAGCAAAATTGTCCTTAAAAATATCGATTTTGCTTATGAAAAAAATAATTCAATATTAACAGATATAAACCTAACTATTAACAAAGGCGATAAAATTGCAATCAGCGGTAAAAGCGGTAGCGGTAAAACTACTTTGGTTGATATCATCATTGGTCTTTACACACCTAATAAAGGTAGTGTAGTTATTGATGATACAACTTTGACTGATAAAAATCGTCGTCAATGGCGTGACAAAATTGGTTATATCCCTCAATCTATTTATCTTTTTAACGGAAGTATTAAAGATAACATTACCTTAGACAGTCTTTATGACAGGCATAAAGTAGATAGATGCTTAAAACAAGTAAATATCTATGATTTTCTACAAACTAAGCAAGGACAAGATACTTTAGTTGGAGATAGAGGAGTGCAATTATCGGGTGGGCAAAAACAAAGAGTTGCTATTGCAAGAGCCTTATACCACGACCCAGAAGTATTAGTTTTAGACGAAGCAACCTCTGCTCTTGACAGTAAAACCGAAAATTTAATAATGAAAGAAATTTATCAAATGGCCCGTGATAAAACCTTAATTATTATCGCGCATAGAACAAGCACTACTAAGCAATGCGATATGGTCTATAAAGTAGAAAATGGTCGGTTGGTCAAGTGATGAAAATACTCATTGTTCATAATAGATATAGATTTAATAATATTGGTGGTGAGGAGGCGGTTTATGAGAATGAATTACAATCATTGCAACAAAAATTAGGCAAAGAAAATGTCCTATGTTACGAAGTGAGTAATGATGATATTAAGTTATTTAATCTACTCTTAAATATTTGGTTTTCTGTAAAGCATTATAAAAATGTTAAACAAATAGTTAAACAAAATAAGATTGATATTGTCCATGTGCATAATTTTTTCCCTCTGCTAACCCCGAGTGTTTTTAAGGCTGGCAAAGATGGTGGTGCTAAGGTGATACATACTTTGCATAATTATCGCTTTTGGTGCATTGCAGGCACATTATATCTTGCTCAATTTGGTATTTGCCATAAGTGCGCCTATAAGCGCTTTGCATTAGCGGGTATTTGGCACAGATGTTATCGGCGGTCTTTGTGGCAAAGTTTGGCGGCACAATTAGCCTTTAGTTTTTACAAAAGTATGAAAATTTTTAATCAGATTGATTATTTTTTTGCGCTTAGTCCTTTTACACAACAAAAAATGCGCTCATTAGGTATTGATAAAGACAGAATTATTTTAAAATCTAATGGTATTCGAAAAACTAATACTTTTAGCACAGTAAAACAAGGTTATATTTATGTGGGAAGATTAGAAGAAGCTAAGGGCATTTACCAATTATTAACAGTTTGGCAGAGGTTGGGTGAAAAATTTATTCTTACTATTATTGGCACTAGCACTTGGCAAACAAAATTAGAACGTTGTTTTTCTCAAAAAAACATTATTTTTAAAGGTAAGTGTTCTAGAGAAGAAACCATTAAACGAATAGCTTCATCTAAGTATTTAATTCAACCATCGCTTTTGTATGAGACATTTGGATTGACAATGATAGAGGCTATGCGGGCTGGCGTGCCTGTGATTGGCTTTGATATTGGCACTAGACTTGATTTTATTAAAGATGGTAAAAATGGTTTCTTAAGCAATACTGGCGACCTACAATCAGTTATTATAAAGTCTTTTGATTATAACCACTATGATAAACTCAGCAAAAATGCTATTGCAACAGCAGATTTGTATGATAATGATAAAATCACAGGCGAACAAATAAGCATTTATCGTAAAATCATAAATCAATGATAAAAGTATCAATTATAACCCCAGTATTTAATGCTGAAAAAACTATTGAAGATACTATTGTCTCGGTTTTATCTCAAAGTTATCAAAATATTGAATATATCATTATTGATGGCGCTAGTACTGATGGCACAATGAAGGTTATTAATCAATACAAAGATAAAATAGCTATGATAATATCTGAATCCGATAATGGTATATTTGAGGCGATGAATAAGGGGCTAAAATTAACAAATGGTGAGGTGGTCGGTATTTTAAACGCTGATGATTTTTATGCTAATAGTGAGGTAATAACAAAAGTAATAGCAACTTTTAATAGTAATAATGTTGATATTTTATATGCCAATTTAGATATGGTTGATAAAAGTAATACTAATAAAGTGCTTAGACGTTGGAGGTCTAAAACATTTGTGAGTGGTTTATTCAAAACTGGTTGGCATCCAGCCCATCCTACTTTTTTTGTTAAACGTAAAATTTATAATAAATATGGTGATTTTAGAACTGATTTGACTGTATCTGCTGATTATGAATTGATGCTGCGATTTTTAGAAAAATACAATATTAGTAGTGTATATTTACCTGAAGTGTTGGTCAAAATGCGCACTGGTGGTCGTAGTAATAGTAGTATAAAACGGATTATTATAGGCAATATAGAGAGTTATAAATCTTGGGGTATGAATGGTCTTAGAATTAGTTTTTTAAGGTTTGTTAAAAAACCTATATCTAAGTTGTTGCAGTTTATTAAATGATTTTTCTAGTAGCGTTTTTTACCTCATTTATCCTTGCCCTATTATTAGTAAGGTTTAACCGTTGGCATAGTCATATTGGCGTTGATGACGATTTTGATAGTGTGCAAAAACTACATAATGAATCAGTGCCTAGAATTGGCGGTATAGCATTATTTACAGGTTTATTATCAGCAGTGCTAGTGAATTATAATGCAGATATTGGCTTATTATTTATATCAATATTGCCAATATTTTTAATTGGTATTGTAGAAGATTTAAGCAAACGTATTCCGCCTATTATTAGGCTTATTGCGGCTTTTATCTCAGCTACAATTGTTATTATGAGTTTTGATATTAGCCTTACTTCTATTGGTTGGGATTGGTTTGATAATTATATTTTTACCAATACTATTTTTGCTGTGGGGTTTAGTATTTTTATGGTTGGCGGTGTTGCTCATTCCACCAATATTATTGATGGTTTAAACGGCTTATTACTTATTTATAGCATTTTGGTTTTGCTGATTTTTTTAGTGATTGCCACCCAATTAAACGATGTATTTATTATTAGTATTATTTTGGGACTATTAGGTAGTGTTGTAGGGTTATTATTGCTAAATTTTCCCACAGCAAAAATATTTACCGGAGATGCTGGTGCTTATATGGTTGGTTTTTTATTGGCGGCAATTTCTTTAATGTTAGTTAATCGTAATCCACAAGTATCAGCATGGATGCCATTGTTGCTAATGATTTATCCGGTATTTGAAACCTTATTTAGTATGTATCGTAAAAAAATATTAAATAGAGCTAGTGTTTTTAAACCAGACGCCTATCATTTGCATTTAATGCTTTTTAGAAGCCCATTTAGACTAGGCTTACAAGTTAGATATAAAAATCCAATAACAACAATGTTAATACTATTATTTGTAATTCCTTTTATGTTGCCGGCACTTTTCTTCTACCAAAGTCATTTGATAATGACTAGCACCATCGGGCTATTTTGCTTGGTTTATTTGCTAATTTATTTTAAGATTTTAAGCATTGTTAAATAATTTTCTCCCAACTGATATCTTTTTCAACGCGACCGAAATGTCCATAAGTAGCAGTTTGTTTATAAATAGGACGTTTTAAATCTAACATATCAATTAAACCTTTGGGACGTAAATCAAAGTTGTTATGGATAAATTTTTTAATATTATCTATTGAGGTTTTTTCACTACCAAAAGTTTCTACAAAGATGCTAGTTGGTTCAGCCATACCAATTGCATAAGATATTTGAACCTCACACTTATAAGCAAGATTAGCAGCTATAATATTTTTTGCTACATATCTTGCGGCATAAGCAGCACTTCTATCTACTTTAGATGGATCTTTGCCGGAAAAAGCACCTCCGCCATGGCGCGCTGCTCCGCCATAAGTATCAACAATAATTTTACGTCCAGTAAGACCAGCATCTCCAACTGGACCGCCTATTACAAATTTACCCGTGGGGTTAATATGATATTTAGTATTATTATTTAGCCATTTAACAGGCAGAACAGGTTTAATAATTTCTTCTATCACTGCCTCTTTGAGCTGAGATTGACTGATATTGTTGTCGTGTTGAGTAGAAAATACCACCGTATCAATGCCAGCAATTTTACCATTTGCATAAATACAAGATACTTGTGATTTTGCATCTGGTCGCAGCCATGCTAACTTGCCAGAGCGCATTAGATGGGCTTGTTGTTTAACCAAGTGATGAGCATAAATAATTGGCGCTGGCATTAGCGTTTCAGTCTCATTACAAGCAAAACCAAACATAATACCTTGGTCGCCAGCACCTTGTGCGTATCCGTCATTTTCATCAACACCTCTGGCAATGTCTGCAGATTGTCTACCTATTAGGTTGGTGATAGCACAAGTATTGCCATTAAATCCATATTCTTCTTTATTATAACCAATATCAATTATGGTGTTGCGCACTAAAGTTTCGTAATCAATTTCTGCAGTGCTGGTAATTTCACCTGCAAGTATAACATTATTGTCTTTAACTAAGGTTTCTGCTGCTACGCGCGAGTTTTTATCTTCACTAAGGGCGGCATCTAAGATAGCATCAGAAATTTGGTCGCAAATCTTGTCGGGATGACCAGCCGAGACAGATTCAGAAGTAAAAATCATTATTTTCTCCAAAAAGTAAAAATCCCGCTATATAAAGCGGGCTTTTATTTTGGATACCAGCTTTAGCTAATTATTTAATGTGCTAGCAATCGGGGCAAATTGGCACAGGTGAGAATTATATAGTATTATGATTTACGTTGCAAGCATAAATCAGCTAGTAAATTTAAGGCCTCTTTGGTGGTGCTATTAGGTAGAATTTGTAATGATTCTTTTGCAGACTGAGTGCATTTTTGCGCCGCTTTATAAGTATCTTTAAATGCGCCTGCTTTGGTCAAAATCTTAATAATAGTTTTGATTTGACTATTATCTGCATTTTTAATGGCGCTTATTAGTAGCTTTTTGCTATCACTGCTTATATTATTGATGCCATAAATCATCGGTAGTGTGGTTTTGCCCTCTTTAAGGTCGCCTCCAACTTCTTTGCCAGAATTGGAATTATATATTCCATAATCCAGTAAATCATCAATAATTTGAAAAGCATTACCCAGTTGTAAGCCGTAATTTGCAAGCGCTTTTTGTTCTTTTGGATTAGCATTGCTAATAATAGCGCCCAGCTCAGCACAAGCTTTAAAAAGACAGGCGGTTTTATATTCAATTACTTGAAAATATTGTTCACTGCTAAGCTGTGGATTTTGACAATTTAGTAATTGCATTACTTCGCCTTGGGCAATGGTATTAGTGGTTTTAGCCATCACCGCCATCACCGCCATTTTATTAACACTAACCATTAATTCAAAAGCGCGAGAATATAAAAAATCACCGGTAAGTACACTAGCAGGATTGCCCCATTTTTCATTAGCGGTTTGTTTACCACGTCTTTTATTGGCATTATCAACCACGTCATCATGCAATAAAGTTGCGGTGTGAATAAATTCCACAATAGCGGCTAATGTATGTTTAGCAACACCGTTATAGTTAAATAACTTCGTTATTAGTAATAATAATATAGGACGTAGGCGTTTGCCACCTGAATTAGTAATATAATTGCTGATTTGGTTAATCAGCACAACATCAGATTTAAGACTTTTGTGAATTACTTTATCTAATGCAGCAATATCATCTGCTAAAAATTTTTTTAGTTCTGAAAATGTTTGCATAGATGATTATTTTAAACTCTTAGCAAACAAATAAACTTCTTTATTGCCTAGGCGCGAGGCTTTTGGTTTTATAATATTAGTGTTGCTAAATTGTTCTTTGCAGCGTTTAACATAAACATCAAAACCACTGCCTTGGAATAATTTAATATAAAAATAACCATTTGGTTTTAGGTTGTTAATAGCAATCTCTAATGCTAATTCTGCTAAATACAATGATTTTGGTATATCAACTGTTAAATGGCCGCTCATGTTTGGTGCCATATCTGATAGTATCACATCAAATTTTTTAGGGTAAATAGTAGCGGTAATTTTGTCATAAATAACTTGTTCCCTAAAATCACCTACAATAAATTCTACTTTAGAAATTGCTTTTATCGGTGTAATATCATTAGCGATAACTTTACCATTTGGGCCCACATATTTAGCTGCTAATTGCGACCAACTACCCGGATAGGCGCCTAAATCAAGCACATAATCACCAAGTTTAATGAAATGCTTTTTATTAATAATTTCTAATAATTTATATACTGCTCGACTGCGATAGTCCTGTTTTTTAGCAAGTTTTGTAAAATAATCATTGCGATTTCGCGCTAACCAACTCCCTGAACTAGGGGCTTTTTTTATCATTGTGAACTAAAGGTCTAGACCTTTTTGAGCGGCAATATTGTCTCTAAAAGCATGCTTGATATCTTTAATATCACTAACGGTATCAGCAATATTATAGAGAGATTTTGGGGCGTTTCTACCAGTTAAAACTAAGTGTTGGTCGCTTGGCCTATTAGTAATGGCATTAATTATTGCCCCTTCATCTAAATAAGCATAACTAAGCATATAAGTTATCTCATCTAATACCACTAAATCTAACTTATTATTTGTTAACATTTTCTCAGCTTCAACCCAAGTTTTTTTTGCTGCTTTGCTATCACTTGCTTTGTTTTGAGTATCCCAAGTAAATCCGCTTTGCATGCTGACTAATTTCACTAGCGGCTGGTTTTGCAAAAATAGATTTTCACCAGTAGTTTGAGTACCTTTTATAAATTGCACAACACCTATTTTCATTCCATAACCCAAAGCCCGACACACCATTCCTAACGCTGAGCTGGTTTTGCCTTTACCATTACCTGTTAGTAAAACACAAACACCTTTATTGATATTCGCCTGGGCGATACGTTTATCTATATAGGTTTTTTTGCGCTGCATTCGCTTTTGATAATCTTCCTCTGCGCTCATAAAATTTAGCAAATATGGTAATAATAATACTTATAACAGTAAGTTGGGATAAGGTTGTTGGAATTTCAATAAATGACCAATTTAGAACATATTTAGCAAAATCACTCCAAGCAGCCTCAGTAAAGGCGTAATAACTAGCAGTTGCCAGTAGCCACTCAAGGCTTATAATAGCAATCACAAACACCACACTTTTGATAAATTTCAAGTTGAAGCCAATAATAAATGTTGGTATAAATTTTGCCAAATAATAGACAAGATAGTAAAGTAGTAACAATATGCTATAAGCTTCAGTAATACAGTTTGCAGATATTCCTTGATAAAAAATGGCGTAATTATCCACCAAAATAGCACTTACAATTAATAAAAATGCTACCATAAAACCACCAATATACATCCCAGCAATGATTAAAGCGGGTAAGGTAAAATCTGGCAAATGCACAGCGCTTAAGTAATTACTTCTAGTAAGTAAAATCATAAGCACTAATATAAAAGTCAGCAGTCTATTAAAGTTTAGGCTATTTTTATTCATAAGTGAGGTTATTATACTGATGTTTAAGTTGTTATCATAGATAATATTAGTCATAGACTTAGTGATAAAATGAGGTTAGTTTTATGTGCGAGTTTTATCTAAATGAGTGATTTTATCATCAAACCTAGCAAGTCCTTAAATGGCGAGATTTTAGTGCCTGGGGATAAATCTATTTCTCATCGGGCAATTATGTTAGGTTCACTAGCAAATGGTATTACCAATATTAGTGGTTTTTTACAAGCTGAGGATACTTTAGCAACGGTTAATGCCTTTGTTAATATGGGCGTTAGTATTGACCTTAATGGTAGTGATGTGAGTATTAGCGGTGTTGGTATGGGCGGCTTACAAAGCCCTAAAAATGTTATTAATGTTGGTAATTCCGGCACCTCTATGCGTCTTATAGCAGGTATTTTAGCGGCGCAAAGGTTTGATAGTGTTTTAATTGGTGATGCTTCTTTGTCTAAGCGGCCAATGAATAGAGTAGTTTTACCACTATTAAAAATGGGAGCAAAAATTAGCACAACAGCTCATGGTAGACCGCCGCTTATGATTAGCGGTGGACAGCATTTAGTCGGCATTAATTATCAAATGCCACTTGCCTCAGCCCAAGTAAAATCATCGTTGTTATTAGCAGGTTTGTTTGCACAAGGCATTACCACTATTACCGAACCATCGCTAAGTCGCAACCATACAGAAAAAATGTTAATAGGTTTTGGTTATCGGCTTAGTATAGATGCTAATCAAATTAGCCTTGTCGGTGGCGGTAATCTCTCTGCTGCTAATATAATAGTCCCAGCTGACATATCATCAGCAGCGTTTTTTATGGTTGGCGCTTGCATTGCTCATAATGCTAATATTAACTTAAAAGCAGTTGGCATTAATCCAACTCGCGCTGGTATCATTAGCATTTTAAAACTAATGGGCGCTGATATAACCCTTACAAATCAAGGTGAAATTGGTGGCGAGCTATTGGCTGATATTGTAGTTAAATCATCACAATTAATAGGCATTGAAATTCCGCCAAATTTAGTTTCTATCGCGATTGATGAGTTTCCCGCTATTTTTATTGCAGCAAGTATGGCAAGTGGGCAAACTGTGCTTACAGCAGCTGCAGAATTACGTGTTAAAGAAAGCGATAGAATAGTAGCAATGGCAGAAGGTTTGACTAAATTAGGCATTAAATCTGAAGTATTAGCAGATGGTATTATTATCAATGGTAAAGATGAATTCAGTCCGCCTAGTGGGGTGATACAAAGCCATCACGACCATCGTATTGCTATGGCTTTTGCGCTTGTGAGTCTGCGTTGTAGCGCTAGTATTTGTATTAGTGGCTGTGAAAATGTGGCAACTTCATTTCCTGATTTTGTTAAAACAGCCTCTCAAGCAGGTTTAAGTATAAAGGAGGTTTAATATGTTAGCACAAGTAGCAATACCCAGCGCAAAATACCCACTTAATAAACGTATTAAAGACTAATAATTTTAATGCAATATATCCGCAATTTTTCTATTATCGCTCATATTGACCACGGCAAATCTACTATTGCTGATAGGTTTATTCAGCTTTGTGGAGGCCTTAGTGAGCGCGAAATGTCTAGCCAAGTGCTAGATTCAATGGATATTGAACGTGAGCGTGGAATTACTATTAAGTCGCAAGGTGTTAGTCTAAATTATAAGGCAAGAGATGGTAATACTTATCAGTTAAATTTTATTGATACTCCCGGACATGTAGATTTTTCTTATGAAGTATCGCGCTCACTTGCGGCTTGTGAAGGAGCGCTACTGATTGTGGATGCTAGCCAAGGCGTAGAAGCACAAACAGTTGCTAATTGTCATACTGCAATTGATCAGGGCTTAGAGGTTTTACCAGTGCTAAATAAGATTGACCTATCTGCTGCTGAACCTGAACGAGTTAAAGGTGAAATTGAAGATATTATCGGCATTGATAGTAGTGATGCTATCAACGTAAGCGCTAAGTTAGGATACGGTATTGTTGATGTTTTAGAGCAAATCGTTGCTAAAATTCCCCCTCCCAGTGGTGATATTAATGCGCTGTTAAAAGCGTTGATTATTGATTCTTGGTTTGATAATTATCTAGGCGTTGTGTCTTTGATTAGAGTAATTGATGGTCAAATTAATATTAAGCAAAAAATAAAAATCTTTTCCACAAAAACTGTGCATTTAGTTGATGAGGTCGGCATTTTCACTCCTAAAAAACACAAAACAAAAACCTTAAAAGCTGGCGAAGTTGGCTACTTAATCGCTAGTATTAAAAGCACCACTGGCGCTGCAGTTGGCGATACTATTATTGATGAAAAAAGCCAAATTGTTAAACCTTTGGTAGGTTTTAAGCCAGTCAAACCGCGTGTTTTTGCCGGTATTTTTCCTACTGATTCTGCTGATTATGAAAAGTTTAGAGATGCTTTGGCTAAATTACATCTAAATGATGCTGCCCTAGTGTATGAACCAGAGAATTCTAGTGCTTTAGGGTTTGGTTTCCGCATTGGTTTTTTGGGTTTGTTACATATAGAGATTATCCAAGAAAGATTAGAGCGGGAATATGGCCTTGATTTAATCACTACCGCGCCTACAGTTGTTTATCAAATTGTTGATAGTAAAGGTAGATTACATCATATTGATAATCCGTCAAAACTACCACTTAATCAAAAGATTAGTGAATTTAGAGAGCCGATTGTTGAGGCAAATATTTTATTAACCAACGAGTTCGTTGGTAATGTTATCAATCTTTGTGTAGCAAGAAGAGGTGTGCAAAAAAATATCCAATATTTAGGCAAACAAGTTGCGCTAACTTATGAATTGCCTCTAAATGAAGTAGTGCTGGATTTTTTTGATAAACTTAAATCAATAAGCCGTGGTTTTGCTTCAATGGATTATGAATTTCTACGTTACCAAAACGCCGATCTTACCCGCCTTGATATTATGATTAATGGTGATAAAGTTGATGCTTTAGCTCTAATAGTGCATCGCGCAGAGGCAATGCGCAAAGGCAGAGAGCTAGCTGAGAAAATGCAGCAACTTATTCCTCGTCAGATGTTTGATGTTGCTATTCAAGCTAGTATTGGCAATAAAATTATTGCCAGAACAACAGTAAAAGCTTTAAGAAAGAATGTAACCGCTAAATGTTATGGAGGCGATATTACCCGTAAGCGCAAGCTATTAGAAAAACAAAAAAAAGGCAAAAAACGTATGCGAGCAATTGGTAAAGTAGAAGTCCCTCAGCAGGTTTTTTTAGCAATGCTGTATATTGATTAGCGCCTTGCTTAATATAAAATGACAAATATATGTTAGTTAATTAAATCAATGCAAAATCTTTATTTATCTACCAACATGCTTGATAAACGTTGTTATGGCAATTTTGCTCTAAGCGAAGATATTCTAATGGAAAATGCCGCTATTGCTATCAAACATTTTATTGAGCAAAATTTTAAAACAACAAATAGCATTTTAATTGTCTGTGGCGCTGGCAATAATGGGGCAGATGGCATTGCCCTTGCTAGGATGTTGATAGGTAGTTATCCGCTAAAATTATATTTAGCATTTAAGCCAAAAAGTAAAATGGCTAAACTGCAATGGCAACGCGCACAAAAAGTAGGGGTAGTGGTAGGCCAAACTATTATTAAGGCTGATGTGATTGTTGATGCAATCTTTGGTTCAGGATTTAAAGGTGAATTACCAACAGAGACAGCAAATATAATTGAAAAATTAAATAGCATGCCTGCCTATAGGATTGCTTGTGATATACCAAGTGGCATTGATGGACAAGGAGATATTAAAACGTCTGCCTTTAGAGCAAATACCACCATTACTATGGGTGCTGGTAAACTATGTTTGTATGCTGATAATGCTAAAGATTATGTTGGTAATATTATAGTAGCAGATTTAGGTGTTAGTGCTAAGGTTTATCAAACTCAAACAGTATTTCAATTACTGCAAAAAAGCGATGCTAAGCTACCTATTAGAAACAAGCACAATACTCATAAAGGCAATTATGGACATACAGTAGTTATTGGCGGTAGCCAATTAGGAGCGACTATTTTGGCAGCGCAAGCTGCACTGAAATTTGGTAGTGGATTGACCACTATTATTACTAATAAAGATATTGTTTGTTTTGCGCCTGATATAATGAGCGCTAAGCGGCTGCCTAGAACAACAACTGCTATTGTAATTGGTATGGGCTTGGGTAGCCTGCGTAGCAGTATTATAAAAGATATAACAAAAGCTGTGCTACCAGTGGTAATTGATGCAGATTTATTTTATAAGAAAGAGATAATTAGCCTATTAAATTTAGAAAATATTGTTCTCACCCCGCATCCAAAAGAATTTACAGCGCTACTAAAACAACTTAATTTAGCCGATATTGATACACACACATTGCAAGCAAAACGTTTTCATTATGCTCAACATTTCACTAAACATTATCCTCAAATTGTGCTTATTCTAAAAGGAGCAAACACCATTATTGCTCACAAACAAAAACTTTTTATCAATCCCTTTGGCAAAAATGTTTTAAGCAAAGGCGGTAGCGGAGATATCTTAGCAGGTCTTATTGGGTCTCTAATATCGCAAAATTACTCACCATTAGATGCTGCAATAACCGCAGTAATTACTCATAGCCTCAGCGCTAATACTTATAATGGTAATAATTATGCACTGACACCTAAGGATATTATTGATAATTTAGACAAAGTAAAAGTAAGTTGATTTTGCCCCCACCAGCTTTTAACCACACATTTTATGCTATAATGCCTAACTGTCAATAACGAGAAAGCAAAAGCCCCAATTAATAGAGCTTTACTAGAAGTTTAGCTGTGGGTGGATGAGAATAAATTTAGTTAAATCTCTGCGCTTTGACAAGGGTATTAGCTGGGAGGGCTATTTTAAACTATTAATCATATATTTAACCACTTCTTCTAATTCTTTGTCGCTGCAATCGCTACAAGTTCCTTTAGGCGGCATAGCGTTTTTGCCTACAATAGCGACTTTAATTAATTCGGCAATGCCACGTTTTTTTCTGTCTACCCAGTCGGTTTTATTACCTAGTTTAGGCGCAGCTGCAATTCCAGTATCATGGCAGGCAGCACAAGAATTTTTATAAATTTGTTGCGCGCTACGAGAGTTGGATTGGGGTTTGTTATTTGTTTTAGCAGTTTTAGCGATATTGATGTCGCCTTCTAGGTAAACTTTACCAATAGGGGCTAGACGTTGTGCAAGGATTATACCATTTTGTTTAAGTGTTTGCTGGTCGTCTGTTTCAGTGAAAAAGTCATAAAATATAAATATTATTGTGCCAAGAATAATGGCGATAAATAATGATAAGCCAAAATGAGTATTTCTTTGCTGCATAAGAAAAGATAAAATATAAAAGTCGGTGATTATAACATAATAACTATGCGCTTAATAACTAGTGGTATCACATTTTTTTACAAAATACTAAGACGATTTTCTTTGTGGTTGTTGGTGTTTTTGTTAGCGCTTTGGTTGTTGTATCCAACTTTACAGTTTGCTCTATTAAAACAATTTACTTTATTTAATGATATTAGCATTTCTGTTGCTAATGTAGACTTTTCTTACAACAACAAAATTTTAGGTTTGAGTAGTGATAGAATTGAAGTTTTTAATAAGCAAAATAGAGATATATTAGCTGTTATTAAAGATGTTGATTTGCGGATTGATTTGACTAAATTATTGTTAGACTGGGACTTATTTAGCGATGTGAAAGCTAGATATGTTTTATTAGATATTGATAAGTTATCAGCGCTATCTCTACTGGGTCAGCAACAAGATTTGCAGTGGTTTTTAGGACTTATAAATCAAGGACAAGTAAATGATTTCGCCTTAAAATTTAACCAACAATTACAACACTCTATAACTGCCAATTACCATAATTATCAAGTGGATTTTTCTACCTTAACCTATGATATCGGTGAGCTTGATTGGTTTAAGTATAAAAATCCTAGCCTTACTATAAAAGCTTATATTGATTTTAGCGATACTAATGAAATTAAGTTTATCGCTGATGTTAGTAATAATGATTTTGTTGCCAATACTCAAGTAATGGTCAGTGATAACATACACGTTTTAGCACAAGCTAGCGGTTTAAGTAGTGAAGTCGCTTATCGTTATTTGCCAGATAAATTTATTACTTTGGCGCTTAGGCAGTGGCTGGATAAAGCTTTTTTATCGGGCAAAGCGAGTGATATTAATTTAGACTGGCAATACCAAAAAAATATTGACATTAGTGCTAAAATTAGCGGACTAGATTTAATGTTTCACCCAGACTGGCCAGTGCTTAAAGATATAAATGGCACAATTAGTAGTGATGGTAAGTTTATCTATATAAGCGGCAAAGATGCACAATTAGCAAGCTTGAGTATCAATAGTTTTGATACTAGTATTGATATTGACGCTATAACACCTCTGCTAAAAGCTGATATTAAAACTATTAATAGCGGCGATAAGGTGCTTGATTTTCTCACAATTAAGGCTTTAGATGATAAAGTGCCAAAATTGGATTTTTTAACATTATTGGGCACTTCAACCTCACTAGCCAAAGTCGTTATTCCTCTTAGTAAAGATGGGCAGCTTAATTTGGATGTGAGTAGCAATTTAAGTACTAATGAAATTGAAATTGAAAGTTTTGAAAAGTCAATTAAACTTGTAGCTACCACTCTTAGCTTAGTTGATGACTTACTTAGTATTAGTGGTGATGCTAGTTATGATGGTCGGGGTTTTAAGTTTGTTGTTAATGATTATCAAAAACGACTAGATATAGAGCTTTATCAAGGTGGGGATTCTCTATTAATGTCTAGTGAGTATCAACAAATTATAGATTTATCTAAACTGATTTGGCAAATGCAATTAGATACCAACGTTGCTAAAATAAAAGCCCAACTAACACCAGACTTTGCTAATAATAGCATTGATATTAAGGCGCAATCTATTAAATTAATTAGTGATAATGCCAAGCCTGCTACCATGCTCTATTTAACTTATAAAGATTTGCCAAATATTAGTCTTAGCGCAGAGAATATTGATATTGATAATTATCACTTGCCTAGATTTGATATGGATTTATTAAGCAATCCCACTCATATTGAAATGCTTGGGAAAATTTATTTTAATAGCGGGCTTGAGCTAAATTTATCTGGTTTGTGGCAGGCTAGTAAAACTCATATTGATTTAAAAGCTAATGGAAATTCTTTGCAGTTAATCAGCGGCATTTTTAGCAAGGAAGAATTGGTTAAAGATGGCGCCTTTGATTTAGTGGCTAAACTTAGTTGCAATTGTAGCCCTTGGGAGTTTAGGCTTGATAATATAAGCGGCGCGCTGACGATTAGCACAAAAGAAGCTGTGCTGCTTAAACAAAACGCCAATTTAACAAGGATTTTATCTTTATTAAATATCAAAGCATTATCGCAGCGTTTATCCCTAGATGTTAGCGATGCTTTTACCAAAGGCTTTAATTATGAAACATTAGCCCTAAGGGCTGCGCTAAATGAAGGTGTATTGGTTATTGAAAACTTTGATTTAGTGAGCTTTGCTAGCAATATAGATTTATCAGGCGATATTAATCTTACCAATCAACAATTAAAGTTAAATGCTAAAGTTACCCCTCTTATATCAGATAGCGTGCCAGTTTTAGCGTATTTAAGCAGTGGTAGTTTATTGGGTTTTGGTGCTTGGCTATTAGACAAGACAGTTTTTAAGGGTAAAATAATGAGTAATTTACTTGATAAGCCTACTGCCCTTAATTACCAAGTTGGCGGCAGTTTGGATGAACCAATTATTAAATGATTAAGTCTTTATTAGCAAAGCATAAAGTTAGCCGCGCGCAAATTCACAGTATTTTAAGTGATATTTATACTAGTAATGCCGACTTTGCTGATATGTATTTTCAATACAATATGCTTGAGTCTTGGCAGTTAGAAGACGGTATTATTAGGCAAGGTAGTTATCACATTGATAATGGTGTTGGTATTAGAGTAACAAAGGATGAACGTATTGGTTTTGCTTATAGTGATGCGCTTGATATTGGTAATATTTTAAATAGCGCTAATTTTAGTGCTAAAAGTATTGTTAGCAATACTAGCGGCAACAAGGCACAAATTGCAAATTTCAAACAAGCAAAAGTTGCTAAGTTTTATACCCAAGATAATCCGCTTAACAGTTTGCCCAATAAGGAAAAAATATCATTATTAAAACAAATTGACCAATTAGCGCGTAAAAATTCTTTGGTGGTCAAAGTAAATGCTAGTTTAATTGGCGCTTATAGTGAGGTATTAATTGCAAATAGTGATGGGGTGTATGTGGTTGATAGAAGACCTATGACAAGGGTCAATGTTGGTGTTGTGGTAGATAAGGCTGGACGTATTGAATATGCTAGTAGCGGGGGTGGCGGTCGTTATGATTATCAAACTTTAATTGGACAAAATTTAGTTCAAAAATTTACCACAGAAGCATTAAGATTAGCCCAAGTGGCGCTGAAATCAAAACCAGCCCCTGCGGGTGTTATGTCGGTAGTTTTGGGTCCTGGCTGGCCTGGGGTGTTGTTGCACGAGGCTATTGGGCATGGTTTAGAAGGTGATTTTAATCAAAAAGGTGTTTCAGTTTATAGTGATAAATTAGGCTGTCAAGTTGCTAACCCAATTTGTACCATTGTTGATAATGCCACTTTGAAAAACCGTCGTGGCAGTCTTAATATTGATGACGATGGTGTGCCCAGTGAAAATACTACCTTAATTGAAAATGGTATTTTAAAACAATATATGTTTGATAAACATTATGCTAAGCTTATGGGGGTAAAAAGCACTGGTAACGGTAGAAGAGAGTCTTATGCTCATTTGCCGTTGCCAAGAATGACCAATACTTATATGTTAGCCGGTAAAGATAAGGTTGATACTATGATTACCTCAGTTGATAAAGGTATTTATGCGCTAAATTTTGATGGTGGTCAGGTTGATGTTTGTTCTGGAAAGTTTGTTTTTAGCGCTAATGAGGCTTATTTAATTGAAAATGGCAAAATTAAATATCCGATAAAAGGCGCAACCTTGATTGGACAAGGCGATGAGGTATTAAAACATATTTCTATGCTGGGGGACGACCTTAGTTTGGATAGCGGGGTTGGTGTGTGCGGCAAAGAAGGGCAAAATATCCCAGTTGGTGTTGGACAGCCTAGTTTGAAAATTGATAAATTAACTATTGGCGGCTAGTATTTAGTATAATGCTACTATGACAATGTTAGAAAATTATCTGCCGGTGCTGGTATTCTTTGCTATTGGTTTGGCATTTGGTATAGCACCGCTACTAGCAGGCGTATTACTTGGGCCGCATAAGCCTAACAAAGAGAAATATTCGCAGTTTGAATGTGGTTTTCCAGTGTTTGAAGATTCTAGGATGCGCTTTGGTGTGCGCTACTATTTGGTGGCGATTTTATTTATTTTGTTTGATATTGAGGTAGTATTTATTTTGCCGTGGGCGGTGGTGCAGTCTCAATTAGGGTGGTTTGGTTTGGTGGCGATGAGTATTTTTTTATCGGTGCTTTTGGTAGGTTTTGTTTATGAGCTTAGAAAAAAAGCATTAGAATGGGAATAGTATCATTTTAAAATTATGGCAATAGAAGGACTACTAAAAGAGGGTTTTGTTACCACCTCGCTAGATAAAGTAATTAATTGGGCGCGCACAGGGTCGTTGTGGCCCATGACTTTTGGGCTTGCATGTTGTGCTGTGGAGATGATGGAGGCAGGTTCATCTCGTTATGACCTAGATAGGTTTGGTATTATCTTTCGTCCCACGCCTCGTCAATCAGATTTAATGATTGTTGCTGGCACTCTTACTAATAAAATGGCCCCAGCGCTACGAAAAGTATATGACCAAATGCCCGAGCCTAAGTGGGTAATATCAATGGGTTCTTGTGCTAATGGTGGCGGTTATTATCATTATGCTTATTCGGTGGTTAGAGGTTGTGATAGAATCGTGCCGGTAGATGTTTATGTCCCCGGTTGCCCGCCAACAGCAGAAGCCTTATTGTATGGTATTGCCCAATTACAACAAAAAATCAAAAATACTAATACTATCGCCAGAACCTAAATGCAAGAATTGATAAAACAGTTAATAGCCCAGTTTAAGAACTCTAGCGCTGATTGTAGTTTTGAGCAGTGGACTTTAATTATTCAAAACAATGATATAACACCTGTTTTAAAAACTCTAAAAGATAAATTTGAGTTTGATGTGTTGGTTGATTTATGCGCAGTGGATTATCTTGATTTTGGCAGGTCGGAATGGCAGACCAATGCCAGTGGTAGCGGTTTTTCACGGGCAAGGTTTGATTTAGATGATAATAGCAGTGAATTAACTGCTGGCAGTGGTCATACCTTTGTTGCTACTGATAAAAATCCAGCGCGCTTTGCTGTGGTTTATCACTTGTTATCAACCACTAAAAATTACCGTCTAAGCATAAAAACCTATCTTGGTGAAGATAATTTATTTATTGATTCGGTAGTTAGTATCTACAATGTTGCTAATTGGTATGAACGTGAAGCCTTTGATTTATTTGGTATTTTATTTAAAGGGCACGAAGACTTGCGCCGTATCCTCACCGACTATGGATTTATTGGCCACCCCCTACGTAAAGACTTCCCTCTTATCGGTGAGGTAGAGATGCGCTATGATGATAAGGCTGGCAAGGTAATATATGAGCCCGTAACTATTGAGCCGCGCGTAAATACACCAAAGGTAATTAGATGATATGTTAAAGCGTTTAGAAAAAGTTAGGGACCAGCTAGAAAATAATCAGTATCCTAATGAAGCTAGTGTAACTCATGGCATTATAAATCCTTTATTGCGATCACTGGATTGGGATACTGATGAAACAACAAATACTGTTATGTATGAATACTCTGTTGGTAGTAGGAGGGTTGATATAGCTCTTTGTCAAAATAAAAGACCATTTATTTTTATAGAGATTAAAAACATTGGCGGTATTGACGCTAATGCAGAGGAACAATTGCTTAATTATGCTTTTCTTGTAGGTGTGCCTATGGCAATTTTGACTGACGGTAAAGAGTGGCATTTTTATCTACCTATGTTGCCATTTCCATTGAGACAAAGAAAGTTTTATAAATTAGATTTAACCGAAAGAGAATTGCAAGACTCTGAGAGTATATTGAAAAGATACCTACAATTTCAAGCCGTTATTGAAGGTAGTGCTATACAAAATGCTAAACAAGATTATGAGATTATCAATCAATTACCAAAAGCATGGCAAAAACTCATTGATGAAAAAGGTGAAATACTCATTGAGTTACTAAGCGATAAAGTTAGTGATTTATATGGACATAAAACTAGCAATAAACAAGCCATTCAATTTCTAAATAGTTTAATTATTCCCAATCAATCTAAATTAGTATTTAGGCTTTCTAACATACAGCGACAGACTACATCAAATCGAAATCAATCTAAATCAGTATCTAGGTCTTCTAATACACGGCGATCGACTGTATCAAATCAAATCAATTCAAAAAATAACCAAGTAGGGTTTGAGTATCAAGGGCGGTTCTATCCTGCTAGAAGTAATGCTGATATTATGCTAAAAGCGCTGCAAACTGTATTTAAAGATTTTTTAACAGATATCCGTGATGCCAATAGTAGAGCATTGAATACACCCAAAAGAAAGTTTGTTGCTAGTGATATTAGGGATTTGTATAAACAAAAAGATGAGTATGGTGTATTAAAACCCCGTAGCAGTGAATTTATAGAAGGTAGATACAAAGAAATTTGTGATGGCTGGTATATAGGGACTAATTATTCGACAGATGAGTATCAAAAAAAATTAAATGCAATTGTTCAAACCACAGGCATTAAATTAAGTCCTAATTGGAAACGGATTAAACAGAAAAAATAATGCCTATCATTTCAATATTTCGCAGTGTTGTGGTTTGTATGTATTATGCTTTTTAATGAGTATTCGCTTATTGTTTTATGCTTATTATAAAAAGTGTAGGCTAATGATTGATACTAACATTTGTGAGACAATAAGCCTTAACTCGTTAATTAAACAGACAAAGATTACTAAAAATATCAAATTAATTTATTTTTAAGATTATTTATTATGGCAGAAATTCGTAATTATACTTTAAATTTTGGTCCCCAGCATCCAGCTGCCCATGGGGTATTAAGGCTCATTTTAGAGATGAATGGCGAGGTGATTGAACATGCCGACCCTCATATTGGACTTCTGCATCGCGGCACTGAGAAGTTAGCAGAGAGCAAGCCTTATAATCAGTCTATTGGCTATATGGATAGGCTGGATTATGTCTCAATGATGTGTAATGAGCATGCTTATGTGATGGCAATTGAGAAGATGCTTGGCATTACCCCGCCTAAACGAGCGCTCTATATTCGGGTGATGTTTGATGAAATTACCCGCCTGCTTAATCACTTGATGTGGTTAGGAACACACGCGCTTGATGTGGGGGCGATGAGTGTTTTTTTGTATGCTTTTCGCGAGCGCGAGGATTTAATTGATTGCTACGAGGCAGTATCAGGCTCAAGGATGCACGCTACTTATTATCGTCCCGGCGGTGTTTATCGCGACCTGCCAGACAAAATGCCCCAATATCAATATTCTAAGGTTAGAAGCCGCGAAGAAGTAACAAAGCTTAATCGTAACCGTCGTGGTTCTTTGCTGGACTTTATTGAGGATTTTAGTAATAATTTCCCCACTAAAATTGCCCAATATGACGGACTTTTAACTGATAATCGCATTTGGAAACAACGGCTTGTTAATATTGGCATTGTTAGTAAACAAAGGGCGAAGCAGCTTGGATTTAGCGGGCCCATGCTACGAGGTTCTGGGCTAAATTGGGATTTGCGTAAAAGGCAGCCCTATGCGGTTTATGATGAGCTGGATTTTGATATTCCAATTGGAACTGTTGGCGATTGTTATGATAGGTATTTAGTGCGTATGGAGGAGATGCGCCAGTCTAACCGTATTATTAAACAATGTATTGCTTGGCTTAAAAATAATGCGGGAGAGGTAATGCATGCTGACCACAAAATTACCCCGCCCAAAATAACAAATATGAAAACTGATATGGAGTCTTTAATCCATCATTTTAAATTATTTAGCGAGGGCTATACTTTACCTGTTGGCGAGGTGTATCAAGCCGTAGAACACCCTAAGGGGGAGTTTGGCATTTATTTGGTATCTGATGGCGCTAATAAGCCTTATCGGCTTAAAATTCGCTCTGCAGGTTTTGCCCACTTAGCAGCTATGAATGAGATGACAAAAGGGCACATGCTCTCTGATGTAGTTACTATTATTGGGACTATGGATATTGTATTTGGTGAGATTGATAGATAGTTGGCTTATGATTAGTGATAAGACAAAGCAAGAAATCAATCGCTGGATAGCTAAATATCCCAAGGGGCAGCAACAGTCGGCGGTAATGGAGGCGCTAAAATTAGTCCAAGCGGATAATAATGGCTATCTAACGACTAAAAATATTGAAGAGGTGGCAGAATTTCTACAAATGCCTAATATCAACGTTGCTGAGGTGGCATTGTTTTATGAAAACTATAATCATCAACCAGTTGCCAAATACCAGCTGCGTTTTTGTCATAACTTGCCGTGTATGTTAAATGGGGCTGATGAGCTAATTGATTATTTAGACCATAAAATCAGCGCCGAGGGCATAGATGATTTGGTTGAAGTTAAAAAAGTGGAATGTTTGGGGGCGTGTATTGATGCGCCAATGTGTCAGATTGGTGATGTGTATTATCAACATCTAAATAGAGAAAAAATTGATAAAATACTACACAAGTTGCAAAAACTAGACTAGAATAATACTATTATGATGTTGCAAAGGAGGTAATATGAGTTTAGCACATACTGATAAAAACTTTTATGTTTTACCTTATCATCGCGTTGTTGCTTTTTATGATGACCGCGATTTAGCGGATAAAGCGGTTGCATCTCTAGTTAAGGCTGGTTTTGAAGATGATTTAATTGATGAGTCCGTTGGTGAGGAAGGTTTGCGTTTTTTAGACCCAGATGCAGAGCATCATGGTTTTATTACTAAAGTCGTTCGCCTCTGGCAACGTTTAGCCCAAGGCGAGGAATCCGCCTATATTGACCGCGTTAAAAAAGAGCTAACCGCAGGTCATGTTTTGGTTAGCATACCGATTATGACAAGTGAAGAGTGCCACCAAGTTGCTGATATACTAGCAGATTGCAATGGCAAACATATTCGCTATTATGGTCTTTTTCATGTTGAGAATTTAGACAAATAATATGCTTAGTGCATGAATGAAGTTTGTTTTAAGACCATCTCTAAAAAAAACCCTCACACCTTAGCCACTTATGAAGATATTGGCGGCTATGCTGTCTGGCGTGATATTTTAGCCGGTAAGTGGAGTGCTGAGGATATTATTGATGAGCTAAAAACCTCTGGTCTTAGAGGACGTGGTGGGGCTGGTTTTCCAACAGGGCTAAAATGGAGTTTTATGCCTCGCAAGCAAGGGGGGCAGAAGTTTGTGGTATGTAATTCTGATGAAGGCGAGCCGGGCGCTTGTAAAGATAGGGATATTCTACGTTATAACCCCCATGCTGTTATAGAAGGTATGGCAATTGCCGGCTTTGTTATGAGCGCTACTATTGGTTATAACTATATTCGCGGTGAGTTTAGAGAGCCTTTTTATCGTTTTGAGGCAGCCCTTAAAGAGGCTTATGATGCTGGACTGTTAGGCAAAAATATCCAAAATAGCGCTATTAATTTTGACCTATATAGCCACCTAGGGGCTGGGGCTTATATTTGCGGTGAGGAGACCGCGCTACTAGAATCTTTAGAAGGTAAAAAAGGACAGCCGCGTTTTAAACCGCCATTTCCAGCTAATGTTGGCTTATTTGGCAAACCCACCACTATTAACAATACTGAGAGCTTTGCCTCAGTGCCTTCCATTTTAGCAAATGGTGGCAAATGGTTTGCTGATTTAGGGGTTAAAAACTCTGGCGGGGTTAAGTTATTCTCTGTTAGTGGCCATGTGCAAAAAGCGGCTAATTTTGAAGCGCCAATGGGCATAACATTTAGAGATTTATTACAATTAGCAGGCGGGCTCAGGGAGGGCAGAAAGTTAAAAGCAATTATTCCCGGCGGCTCATCAACACCTCTGCTGCCAGCCAGTGTTGCTTATGAGTTGAAAATGGATTATGACAGTATTGAAGCAGCAGGCTCTATGCTTGGGACTGGTTCTATAATTGTAATGGATGACTCTACTTGTATGGTTGGGGCGCTAACGCGTCTTGCCCATTTTTATTATGATGAGTCTTGCGGGCAGTGCACTCCTTGTCGTGAAGGCACAGGCTGGCTTTATCGCATGCTAAAACGTATTATGGACGGACAAGGCAAGTTAGCAGACCTAGATAAGCTTATGAGTGTGCAGAGTAAGATTATTGGCTATACTATTTGTGCCTTAGGTGATGCTGCTGCTGTTCCAGTTGAGAGCTTTATCCGCTGTTTTAGAGATGAGTTTGAGTATTATATTAAAAATGGTTATAGTTTGGTGGGGAAGTGATGAGTTTAAGAGATGGAATAACAATTAAAACTAAATAAAATGATAAGAATTCGTTTACCCATTAACGCAGATACTAGTCCTAGTGAGGTTAGGGCTTTACTTAGGGCAGGGAAAGATATTAATGCAAGGGATAATGGCGGTATCACTCTATTACACAATGCAGCAGCATATAATGAAAATCCAGAGATTGCTACCATTCTTATTGAAAAGGGCGCAAATGTTAATGCAGTAGATGTTGACGGTGAAACTCCTCTACATTATGCAGCAAAATATAATAAAAACCTAGAGGTTATTACTGTTCTAATTAGAGAGGATGCAAATGTTAATGCGGAGAATAGTGTTGGCAGCACCCCATTACATAAAGCAGCAGCATATAATGAAAACCCAGAGATTGCCACCATTCTTATTGAAAAGGGCGCAAATGTTAATACAGCAGGTGTCAGTGGTCAAACCGCTCTACACCATGCAGCAAGATACAACAAAAACCCAGAGGTTATCACTGCCCTTATTGAAGCAGGTGCAGATGCTAATGTGAGGGATAATTATTTTGGTAATGCTGCGCTACATTATGTAGTAGATGAAAATCCAGAAGTAATCATTGCTCTTATTCAAGATGAAAAGCTAGATGTTGATATCAAAGATAATGGTGGTGAAACCGCACTACATAAGGCAATAGTGAAATATGACAAAGAGCGAAAGGTTATTGATACTTTGATTAGAGTAGGCGCAGATGTTAATGCAAAGAATAATGAAAGGGAGACTGCGTTAGATTATATAATGAAATTTAATAAAAACCCAGATATTATTACTACTTTAGTTGAAGCGGGGGCAAGGGCTGATACTAGGATGATTGTTTGGGCGCATCAAAAAGAGCTTAATCCAAAGATTATTGATTTATTGGAAAAATCGCAACAACAGCAACAAAAACAATGAAAAATATTTTAACTATTAAAATAAAAATTGCAATTATTGTTATTGCTGCTATACCACTAATTGTTTATTCTAATCAGAAACTATCATTATTTGAGGTGGCTAAAACTGGTAGTGTTGATGAAGTTAAAGCCTTAATTAAAGCAGGCGCAAATGTTAATAAGAAGAGTGATGGTAAAACCGCATTACACTATGCAGCAAAATATAACAAAAACCCGGAGGTTATCACTACCCTAATTAAAGCGGGCGCAAAAGTGAATGCAAAGTTTGAGATTATTGGATTTGTTACCAGATTTAGTGAGTTTAACGGCACTGCATTACACCTTGCAGCAAGATATAATGAAGAACCGAAGGTTATCATTGCTCTAATTAAAGCAAAGGCAAAAATTAATGCAAAAGATGAGCATGGATTGACTGCTTTACACTATGTAGCAGGGAATAAAAACCCAGGGTTTATCACTGCTATAACTGCTCTAATTGGAGCAGGAGCAAATGTTAATGCAGAAGATGAGTATGGCTGGACTGCATTACATTTTGCAGCAAAAGGAAATAAAAAATCAGAGGTTATAACTGCTTTAATTAAAGCAGGCGCAAAAGTTAATGCAAAGGATGAGGATGGATTGACTGCATTACATTTTGCAGCAAGATTTAACAAAAATCCAACGATTATTACAACACTCATTAAAGCAGGTGCAGAAGTTAATGCGGAAAATGGGTATGGCTGGACTGCATTACGTTTTGCAACAAAACTTGGTAAAAACTTAGCGGCTATCACTGCTTTGAGTAAAGCAGGTGCAAATGTTAATGCAAAGGATTTACATAGCAGAACTGCACTACACTATACGACAACACACAACGAAAATCCAGAATTTATCACTGCTATAACTGCTCTAATTGAAGCAGGAGCAAATGTTAATACAGAAGATGAGTATGGCTGGACTGCATTACATTTTGCAGCAAAAGGAAATAAAAAACCAGAGGTTATAACTGTTTTAATTAAAGCAGGCGCAAAAGTTAATGCAAAGGATAAGGATGGCTGGACTGCATTACATTTTGCAGCAAAATATAGTAAGATCAAAGATGTTATTGCTATGCTTATTAAAGCAGGCGCAAGGATTGATAATGAGATTATTGATTTAGCATACGATAATGAAAATCTCAATCAAGACACCATTGATTTATTAGAAAAAGCTAAACGACAACAAAGACAATGAAAAATATTTTAACTATCAAAACAAAAATTGCGATTATTTTTATTGTTGCTATATTGCTAACTGTCTATTTTATTAATCATCAATCACCATTATTTGAGTTGGTAAAAACGGGTAGTGTTGATGAAGTTAAGGCTTTAATTATTTTTATTGTTGCTATATTGCTAACTGTCTATTTTATTAATCATCAATCACCATTATTTGAGTTGGTAAAAACGGGTAGTGTTGATGAAGTTAAGGCTTTAATTAAAGTGGGCGCAGATGTTAATGCTAAGGATAAAGATGGTGAAACCGTATTACACTTTACAGCAGCTAATAGCAAGAACCCAGAGATTATCACTACTCTAATTAAAGCGGGTGCAAAAGTTAATGCAAAGACTAAGAATGATGAAACCGTATTACACTCTGCAGCAGCCAATAACAAAAACCCAGAGGTTATCGCCGTCCTAATTAAAGCAGGCGCAAATGTTAATGCAAAGAATAAAGACGGTCGGACTGCATTACACCTTGCAGCGAGAAACAACAAAAACCCAGAGATTATCACCGCACTAACTAAAGCAGGCGCAAAAGTTAATGCAAAAAATGAGAGCGGTTGGACTGCATTACATCATGCGGCAGAAAATAACAAAAACTCAAATATTATCGCCGCTTTAATTAAAGCAAGCGCCAAGGTTGATGATAAAGCGATTGATTTAGCAAATAATAATGAAAACCTCAATCAAGACACCATTGATTTATTAGAAAAAACTAAACGACAACAAAGACAATGAAAAACATTTTAACTATCAAAACAAAAATTGCAATTATTTTTATTATTGCTATACCACTAATTGCTTATTCTAACCAGCAATTATCATTATTTGAAGCGGCTAGAACTGGTAGTGTTGATGAAATTAAAGCCTTAATTAGCACAGGTGTAGATGTTAATACAAAAGATGAGGATGGACGGACCGCATTAGACTATGCAGCGGTAAGTAACAAAAACCCAGAGATTATCATCGCCTTAATTAAAGCAGGCGCAGATGTTAATGCGAAGACTAAGAATGGATGGACTGCATTACACTTGGCAGTAGCAAACAAAAATTCAGAAATTATTACCACTCTGATTAAAGCAGGCGCAGATGTTAATGCGAAGACTAAGAATGGATGGACTACATTACGCTTGGCAGTAGCAAACAAAAATTCAGAAATTATTACCACTTTGATTAAAGCAGGGGCAAAAGTAAATTTAAAAAATGATGAACATGGCTTGACTGCATTACACGTTGCAGCGGCAAGTAGCAAAAACCCAGAGATTATAACCGCCCTAATTAAAGCAAGCAAAGATGTTAATGCAAAGTATAAGGATGGCTGGACTGCATTACACTATGCGGCAAAACTTAATGAAAATCTAGCGGTTATTATTGCTCTTATTAAAGCAGGCGTAGATGTTAATGCGAAGACTAAGAATGGATGGACTGCGTTATACTATGCAATAGCAAACAAAAATTCAGAAATTATTACCACTTTGATTAAAGCAGGGGCAAAAGTAAATTTAAAAAATGATGAACATGGCTTGACTGCATTACACGTTGCAGCGGCAATCAATAAAAACCCAGAGATTATAACTGCCCTAATTAAAGCAGGCGCAGATGTTAATGCAAGGAATAAAGATAGTCAAACTGCATTACACTTGGCAGCAGAGTATAACGAAAGCATAGAGATTATCACCACACTAATTAAAGCAGGCGCAGATGTTAATGCAAAGCGTGAGAATGGTAAAACCGCATTACACTATGTAGCAAGTAACAGAAATTCAGCGGTTATCATTGCTCTGATTAAAGCAGGCGCAGATGTTAATGCAAAGCGTGAGAATGGTAAAACCGCATTACACTCTGCAGCAGGATTTAATGAAAACCCAGAGGTCATCAATGCTCTTATTAAAGCAGGGGCAGATGTTAATGTAAAAGATGAGGATGGATGGACTGTATTACATTCTGCAGCAGGATTTAATGAAAACCCAGAGGTCATCAATGCTCTTATTAAAGCAGGGGCAGATGTTAACATAGAGAATGAGGATGGCGATACCGCATTACATGTCGCAGTAGCATTTGATAAAAACCCAGATGTTATTACTGCTCTAATTAAAGCAGGCACGAATGTTAATGCAAAGCGTGAGAATGGTAAAACCGCATTACACTACATAGTAAGTAACAGAAACCCAGAAATTATCACCACGTTGATTGAGGCAGGCGCAGATGTTAATACAAAGGATAAAGATGGTAAAACCGCGCTACACTATGCAGCAAATCATAACAAAAACCCAGAGGTTATCACTACTCTCATTAAAGCAGACGCGAATGTTAATGCAAAGGATAAGAATGGTGAAACTGCACTACACTTAGCAGTAGTATGGAACAGAAACAATCCAGAGGTTATTACTGCTCTAGTTAAAGCGGGCGCAGATGTTAACATAAAGGATAAGGATGGTGATACCGTATTACATCAGGTGGCAAAATTTAATAAAAACCCAAAGATTATCACTACACTTATTAAAAAAGGTGCAAAAGTTAATACAAAGAATAATATTAAATGGACTGCATTACACTATGCAGCAGCATATAACAAAAATCCAGAGATTATCAATGTCCTAATTAGAGCAGGTGCAAAGGTTGATAGTCAAGTAATTTATTGGGCAAATAATAATGAAAACCTTAACAAAGACACCATTGATTTATTGGAAAAAGTGCAACAGAAACAACAACAGAAACAACAACAGAAACAACAACCACTAGCATTATTATTGAAAGCAGTCAAAACTGGTAGTGTTGATGAGATTAAAAATTTAATTGAAGTAGGCGTGGACGTTAATGCAAAGGATAATAATGATTTCACTATATTACACTACGCGACAATGCCCTATTTTAAGCCCTATTTTAGTGAAGACTCAGAGATTATCATTGCTTTAATCGAAGCGGGCGCAAAAATTAATGCAAAGGATAAAGATGGTAAAACCGCGCTACACTACGCGGCAAACTTTAACAAAAACCCAAAGATTATCACTACTTTAATTAAGGCAGGCGCAGAAGTGAATGCAAAGATTAAAGGTGGTATCACTGTATTACACTTAGCAGCGGCACTTAATAAAAACCCAGAGGTTATCACTGCACTCATTAAAGCAGGCGCAAAAGTGAATGCAAAGTCTAATTCTAATTTCTCTGTAGTGGGTAAGAACAAATACTTACAGTTTACCTGTGGTGGTTTAACTGCATTGCACTTTGCAGCAGTATTTAACAAAAACCTAGAGATTATCACTACGCTAATTAAAGCAGGCGCAAAAGTTAATGCAAAAGACAAGACCTATGATAGCACTGCATTACACTTTGCAGCAGCATACAATAAAAATCCAGAGGTTATTACTACTCTAATTAAAGCAGGTGTAAAAGTAAACGCAAAGAATAGTGGGGACGAAACTGCATTACACTCTGCTGCAAAATCTAATGAAAACCCAGCGGTTATTATTGCTCTTATTAAAGCAGGCGTGAGGGTCAATGCAAAGAATAAGTTGTTTGGCAGAGCTGCATTACATTTTGCAGCAACATACAATAAAAATCCAGCTGTTATCACTACTTTAATTGAAGCGGGAGCAGATGTCAATGCAAAAACTGAGTGGTACAAGCTTTTATCTTTGTTTGGTAAGTTTGACGGCACTGCATTAAACTTAGCAGCAAGGTATAACAAAAACCCAGAGATTATTACTGCTCTTATTAAAGCAAGCGCAAGGGTTAATGTAAAGAGTAAGTTGCTTGGCAGAACTGCACTACATTTTGCAGCAGAGTATAATGAAAATCCAGCGGTTATAGCCACTTTAACTGAAGCAGGCGCAAAAGTTAATACAAAAGGTTGGCTTGGTAGGAGCGCGTTATACTTTGCGGCACGGTATAATGCAAACCCAGAGGTTATCGTTGCTCTGGTTAAAGTGGGAGCAAAGGTTGACGATAGGATTGTTGACTTGGCAAATGATAACGAAAAACTTAACCAAGATATCGTTGATTTATTAGAAAAAACTAAACGACAACAAAGACAATGAAAAACATTTTAACTATCAAAACAAAAATTGCAATTATTGTTATTGCTGTCATACCACTAATTGCCTATTCTAATCAGCAACCATCATTATTTAAAGCAGTTAAAACAGGTAGTGTTGATGAAGTTAAAGCCTTAATTAAAGCAGGCGTAAATGTTAATAAGAAGAGTAATGGTAAAACCGCATTGCACCTTGCAGCAAGATATAACAAAAATCCGGAGGTTATTACTGCTCTAATTAAAGCGGGCGCAAAAGTTAATGCAAATTTTAAGATTATTACATTTACGGAAAGACACTCATTTGATTATGGCACTTCATTTAGGGAAAACTACCTACTTGATTATGGTACTGCATTACACCTTGCAGCAAAATATAACAAAAACTCAGAGGTTATCATTGCGCTCCTTAAAGCAGGTGTAAAAGTGAATGCAAAAGCTGATGATGGTAAAACCGCATTACACTATGCAGCAGAATATAACAAAAATCCAAAGGTTATCACTGCGCTCCTTAAAGCAGGCGCAGATGTTAATGCAAAGACTAAGAAAGGTCGGACTGCATTACATCATGCGGCAGAAAATAACAAAAACCCAAATATTATCACCGCCCTAATTAAAGCAGGCGCTAGGGTTGATAATAAAGTGATTAATTTAACTTATGATAATGAAAACCTCAATCAAGACACTATTGACTTATTAGAAAAAGCGCTAAAACAGCAACAACAATGATTGAAATTGAACTAAACGGCAAAAAAACCAAAGCACAGTCGGGGCAAAATATTATCCAGCTAACCGATAGCCTAGGGGTAGATGTGCCGAGATTTTGCTATCATAAGCACCTATCTGTTGCTGCTAATTGTCGTATGTGTTTGGTAGATGTTGAAGGTAGCCCTAAACCACAGCCGGCGTGTTCAACCCCGCTTAACGCGGGGATGAAGATTTGGACTTGTAATGATAAAGCCAAGGCGGCACAAAAAGCGGTGATGGAGTTTTTATTAATTAATCATCCGCTGGACTGTCCAATTTGTGACCAAGGGGGGGAGTGTGAGTTACAAGATGTAGCTTTTGAGTATGGCACCGATGTGTCGCGTTTTAGTGAGGCTAAGCGCGTTGTGGTTGACAAAGACATAGGGCCCCTAATTCAAACTGATATGACACGTTGTATTCATTGCACACGTTGTATTAGGTTTGGGACTGAGATTGGCGGCTTTACTGAGATGGGGGCTACTGGTCGCGGTGAGGATTTGACTATTGAGCCTTTTTTAAAGCGCAGCATTGTCTCTGAGCTATCAGGTAATATGATTGATGTTTGTCCGGTAGGAGCGCTCACCTCTAAGCCATTTCGTTATGAACTGCGTAGCTGGGAGATGCAGGCAAAGCCCAGTATTGCCAGACACGATAATATAGGTAGTCATATTTGGGCACAAACTTTTGGTGATGAAATTAAACGTATTGTGCCTCGGGAAAATGAAGCAATTAACCAAACTTGGATTGCTAATCGTGAGCGCTTTTCTTATCAAGGCTTAAATAGCGATACTAGATTTCTTGTGCCTAAAATTAAGCTTGAAGACCAGTGGCAAAATGTTAGCTGGAATGTAGCCCTAGAGTTTGCTACCAAAGGCATTAGTAAAATACTTAATACTCAATATGGTCAAGCTTTTGGTATGCTAACTAGTAATAATTGTAGTTTAGAAGACTATTATTTACTAGCAAAATTAGCCAAAGCGCTAGAAATTAACAACCTAGATTATCGTCTAGGACAAAAAGATTTAACACCAACTAAATATCTGCCCTCTACTAGTAGTTTAGAGAGCCTAAGTAGCGCTGGTTATATTTTAGTAATTGGTGGCAATACCCGTTTTGAACAGCCGCTGCTTAATCATCGCTTGCGACAAGCTAGCTTAGCTGGGGCTAAAGTGGTGATGCTAAATAGCGCGGTGTTTGATTATAATTTTAGAGTTGAAACTACTCTACCTACCCCAGCTGCTCAGTTTGGAGTCCAGCTTGGCAAGATATTAGTGGGGCTAATAAGACTTAATAAACAACAAGTACCAGCTAATTTAGCAAACATAGAGACTGATAGCGCTAGTGAGAAAATTGCCAAGCAATTAAGCTCTGGTAATAGCCATATTGTCCTTGGTGAGCATTTAGCTAACTTGGCTAATTATAATAAGTGTTTAGAGTTAGTCCAGCATATTAGCGGGCTAAGTAATAGCCGAGTTTTTAATGCTAGTATGGCTAATAATAGCATAGCTGCTTATATGGCAAATATAGTTCCCAGTCCCAGTGGTAAAAGTCCGCTGCTGGCAGAGGGTCTAAAAGGGCATATTTTGGTTGATGTTTATCCTAGTTATGATTGTGATGATTTAGCAAAATTTGAACTCTGTCTAAAACATAGCGATTTTATTTTAGCATTTAATAGCTTTAAGGATAAAACCATTGATAAATATGCTGATGTGGTGCTGCCTATTGCCCATTTTTATGAGAGCGCTGGGACTTTTATAGGCGCTAGTGGTAGTGAGCAGTTTGTTGCAGCAGCGGCAAAGTTGCCAGCTGAGGCAAAGCCAATGTGGAAGATTATACGCGTGTTAGCAGAAATGCTCCAATTAAAAGGTTTTGCTTATAATAGTATTGACCAAATTAGGACTAAAAGCAAAGAGTTGCTAAGCGCGTCAGCTAGTCAGCAAAGTAATTTAGAGGATTTAATTATTGATGTCCCTTCTGGGGTGTGTATTATTGATAGGATGAATGCTTCGTGTTCAGATGCTCTTTTGCGCGCGTCAAAAAGTTTGTTAGAAGATGCTAATAGCAAATGGCACTACGCTAAAATGAATCAGCAACTAGCAACAAATTTAAAATTAAACCCAAATGACACCTACCGCGGAGTACCAGTTGTGATTGATAATAAAATTGCTAGTGATAGTGTTTTGATTTACCGCAGAGATAGCAGAGAGATAGGATAATTTATCATGGATTTTTTATATCACCTACTACCTGGGCAATTAGCAGATGTGGTGGTTATCGTCTTAAAAGCAATATTATTACTTGTGCCGCTTCTGGTGGTTGTTGCTTATATGACTTATGCTGAGCGCAAAATTATTGGCTTTATGCAATTGCGCTTAGGGCCTATGCAGGTTGGTTTTAAAGGGTTATTACAACCAATTGCCGATATAGTTAAATTATTATTTAAAGAAATTATTTTTCCCGCAAAAGCGAACCTGTATTTATATTTTCTAGCCCCCACTTTGGCGATTGCGCCTGCTATTGCTGTTTGGGCTGTGATTCCATTTAGTCAGAGTTTATTTATTACTCAGCTAGATGTGAGTTTGCTCTATGTGCTTGCTATTAGTTCTATTGCGGTGTATGGTATTATTTTAGCTGGCTGGGCTTCAAACTCTAAGTATGCTCTATTAGGAGCTATGCGCAGCGCTGCTTTGTTGGTTTCTTATGAGCTAATTATTGCTTTTGCGCTGATTACAGTGGTAATGGTCTCAGGGACGCTAAATTTATACAATATAGCCTTAGCGCAGAGTGGTGGTGTTTGGCATTGGCATTTTATACCGCTACTGCCGATGTTGGTGATATTTTTTATATCAGCATTAGTAGAGACTAATCGCGCCCCCTTTGATGTGGTAGAAGGTGAGAGCGAGATTGTTGGCGGGACTCATGTGGAGTATTCGGGAATGAGTTTTGCTATTTTCTTCTTGGCTGAATATGCCAATATGGTGTTGATGGCAGTGCTAGCATCGTTGTTGTTTTTTGGCGGTTGGTTGTCTCCATTTGAGGGGATAATTATTTTAGAGGATATATTTGCTTTTGTTCCCGGGCTGGTGTGGTTACTGCTTAAAACTAGTGTATTTTTGTTTTTATTTTTATGGTTTAGAGCAACTTTTCCCAGATTTCGTTATGATCAAATTATGCGCCTTTGCTGGAAAGTGTTTTTACCATTTACTATTGTGTGGATTTTTATAGTAGCCTTGCTAACCCAGCTTAAAATAGGGTTTTGGTTTTAATTATGTTTGCAAAGCTTAAAAGATTATATAAAGTCTTTACCTTAAAAGAATTACGTTCTGGTCTAGGCATTACCGCCAAATTATTAACCACACCAAAAATCACTGTTCAATTTCCTAAAGAAAGAATACCCATATCACCCAGATTTAGAGGCTTGCACGCCCTAAGACGCTATGAAAACGGTCAAGAACGTTGTATTGCTTGTAAATTATGCGAAGTAGTGTGTCCTGCTAATGCAATTACTATTGAATCTGAGCAAAAAAGTGATGGCACGCGCCGCACCACTCGCTATGATATTGATTTATTTAAGTGTATTTATTGTGGTTTTTGTGAGGAAGCTTGTCCGGTTGATGCTATTGTGGAGACGCATATTTTAGATTATGCTTTTACTTCACGCAAAGGTAGTATTATTGACAAACAAGGCTTACTTGATATAGGTGATAAATACGAACGAAAATTACAGCAAATTAAAGGCGCGGATATTAAATATCGCTAATTTTTTAATACAACAATGATAAGAGAAATTATTGCTTTTGAAAAAGATGAGCATAACCATTGGCGAGCATTGTTAAGCTGTGGCCATTATCAGCATGTTAGACATAACCCGCCTTGGCAAAATAGATCTTGGGTGGTCACTAAAGCCAAACGTTTTAAAAAAATTGGCAGTGAATTAGATTGTATGATTTGTCAGCAGGATAGTAATTAATGAGCGCTGAGACTATTTTATTTTTATGGCCCGCTTTTTGGCTGGTAGTTGCCTCTGTTGCTATGATTTTTGTGCGCAATACTATCCATGCTGTGCTGACATTGATATTGGCTTTTTTTAGCGCTGCTTTTTTGTGGTTGTTGTTAGAGAGTGAATTTTTAGCAATGACTCTGATTTTAGTTTATGTTGGCGCTATTATGGTGTTGTTTTTGTTTGTGGTAATGATGCTTAATATTCCAGAGGCTGAGAAAAAAGCTAAGTTCACCGCCTATTTGCCGCTAGGGCTGCTGGTAGCGCTGGTAATAGTTATAGAGATTGGGTTGGTTTTAGGTCCTGAGCAGTTTGGTCTGGATATAATGCCAGCCCCTAGCCGTCATTTAGCAACTTATAGCAATATCACCGCTGTGGCGCTGGAGTTATACACTATTTATGTTTATCCTTTTGAATTGGCGGCAGTTTTGTTGCTAATTGCTATTGTATCTGCTATTTCACTTACTCGCCGCAAAGGCAGTTTTCATCTATTACAAGACAGCGCAGAACAAGTTAAAGTAAACGCTAAGCACAGGCTGCACATTATCAAGGATAAGAAATGATAAGCCTATCTAGCTACCTAATTTTAAGTTCTATTATTTTTTGCGTAGGCTTAGCGGGAGTGTTTATCAATCGTAAAAATATTATTGTTATCTTAATGTGTATTGAGCTGATTTTATTAGCGGTAAATACTAACTTTATTGCATTTTCTTATTTTTTAGAAGATAGCGCAGGGCAAATTTTTGTATTCTTTATCCTTACTGTGGCTGCTGCTGAGGTAGTAATAGGCTTAGCAATTTTAGTGCTGGTATTTAGAAGTAATATGTATGGCAGGTCTATTGATATTGATGTTCCAAGCGCTTTAAAAGGCTAGTGTAATTTATGGAAGGTATTTATTTAGCGCTTGTATTAAGTCCACTTATAGGGGCAGTTATTGTTGGCTTATTTGGCGCTTATCTAGGAAAAACACTATCACATTTAGTTGCTATTTTAGGAGTTTTCATCTCTACTATTTTGGCGTTTTTGGTATTTAATCATCACATTATCAACCAAAACCCCGCCTTTAATGGTGATATTTATCATTGGATTAATATTGGCGATGTGGCATTTAGTGTGGGTTTTTTGATTGATAATCTTAGCGCTTTAATGTTGGTGGTGGTCGGCTTTGTCTCGCTTATGGTCCATATTTATAGCATTGGTTATATGGCAGGTGATAAGGGTTATACTCGTTTTTTTAGTTATATTTCTCTTTTTACCTTTGCTATGTTTATGCTGGTGATGAGCAATAACTTTATGCAATTATTTTTTGCTTGGGAAGCAGTGGGCTTGGTATCGTATTTGCTCATAGGTTTTTGGTTTGAAAAAGAAAGCGCAGTGCAAGCCAATTTCAAAGCGTTTTTAGTAAATAGAGTAGGGGATTTTGGGTTTTTACTAGGCATAGCGCTAGTATTTTTATATTTTGGTTCGCTAGATTATGCAACAGTTTTTGCCAATACTGATGTTATTGCGGGGAAGACTATTTTAGGCGTTTCTGTTATTAGCGCTATTTGTTTGTTATTATTTGTTGGGGCAATGGCTAAATCAGCCCAAATGCCGCTACATGTATGGCTGCCAGAGTCAATGGAAGGCCCTACGCCAATTTCAGCCCTAATTCACGCAGCGACTATGGTAACTGCTGGTATTTTTATGGTTGCTAGAATGTCTGGGCTTTATGAACTGAGTGAAACCGCTTTGATAGTAATAATGTTAATTGGGGCAAGCACCGCATTTTTTATGGGACTATTAGGCTTGGTGCAAAATGATATTAAACGCATTATTGCTTATTCTACTTTATCGCAGCTTGGTTATATGGTAGTTGCTTTAGGGGTGTCTGCTTATTCTGTTGCTATTTTTCACCTAACTACCCATGCTTTTTTTAAAGCGCTATTATTCCTAGCAGCTGGTTCGGTAATTATTGCTATGGAACATAAGCAAGATATTCGTGAGATGGGCGGGCTTTATAAATATATGCCTATTACTTATGTAGTTAGTATTATTGGCATTTTAGCGCTAATTGGTTTTCCCGGTTTTTCTGGATTTTATTCTAAGGACTTAATTATTGAAGCGGTGGGTTTGTCTAATTTGCCTTTTGCAAGTGTAGCGTATTGGGCGGTGTTGTTAGGTGTTTTAATTACCGCTTTTTACAGTTTTCGTTTATTATTTTTAGTGTTTCATACCAAAGAGAGAATGGACACTAATACTAAGTTTCAATTAAAAGAATCGCCACTTGTTATAACTATTCCTTTAATTTTACTGGCAATTCCATCGGTAATTATTGGCTTCTACACTGTGGAGTGGATGCTATTTGGCAGCGCCAATCTGCCTGCTATGTTAGACCATAGCATTGTTGTTGATACTAGCCATTTAGCAATGGCAAGGCTTGAAGAATCGTTTTACTCAGCATTAGCCCTTATAGAACATAGTATTTATAAACCCGCTTTTTATTTAATGATTTTAGGTGCTATGTTGGCGTGGCTATTGGTAGTGTATAGATCTCAGCTTATGGATGATTTTAATAAAAAACTGCCAATATTTAAACATATATTAGTTGCTAAATATGGTTTTGATGCTTTTAATCAAGCTGTGTTTGTAAGAGGTGGGACTAGGCTTGGCAATTTGTTATGGCAGCATTCAGAACGTCGTATTATAGACGGCTTAGTGGTAAATGGTAGCGCTAAATTTATCGCCCAAGCTGCTAAATTTATCCAACCACTACAAACCGGTTATTTATATCACTATGTATTTTTTACCATTATAGCTTTACTATTTTTCTTATCGTGGATGTTATTTAGTAATGAGCATGCCTTGGTGCTATTGGAGAGGTTTTGATGGGCGTGCTAAGCCTCCTAATTTGGCTGCCTATTATTGGTGGTATTATTATTCTTATAGTTGGTAATAAACGTGTTGGTTTTGTTAAGTTTTTTGCGCTTATTGTGAGCTTTTTAGCGTTTTTGCTGTCTTTGCAATTATGGCTAGATTTTAATAGTGATACTCATTTGATGCAATTTGTGGAGAAATTTAGCTGGATTAGCGCCCTTAAAGTTTATTATCATCTGGGTATTGACGGTATTGCGTTGCCACTTATAATTCTAACTACATTTAGCACGGTTATAGTTATTGTATCGGCTTGGAGGGTTAGGAGTGATATTGCTAATTATTTAGCTGCTTTTTTGATTATGGAAGGCTTAATGATTGGTGTTTTCTCTGCCCTTGATGCTATTTTGTTTTATATTTTTTGGGAAGCCTCCTTAATACCAATGTTACTTATTATTGGTATTTGGGGTGGTGATAGACGTATTTATGCGGCAATTAAATTTTTTCTCTATACTTTTTTAGGTTCGGTATTTATGCTGCTTTCATTTTTGTATTTAGTATTTAAAGGCGGCTCGTTTGATATTTTATATTTTCAAGATTTAGCCCTTAGCTTACTTGAACAAAGTATTATTTTTTGGGCGTTTTTATTAGCATTTGCGGTAAAAGTGCCTATGTTTCCAGTGCATACTTGGCTACCCGATGCCCATGTAGAAGCTCCCACAGCTGGTTCGGTAATACTGGCTGCAATTATGCTTAAAATGGGAGGCTATGGCTTTTTTCGCTTTAGTTTGCCTATTCTGCCTGACGCTTCTTTGTTATTTGCAGAAATAGTGATAGCATTATCACTAATTGCTATTGTTTATATTGGTTTTGTTGCCTTAGTGCAAAAAGATATGAAAAAACTCATTGCTTATTCATCGGTATCACACATGGGCTTTGTTACTTTGGGAGTATTTGGCATTTATTTAATTGCTAAATCTCAAACAATTGGCGCTTTATTAGGACTACAAGGGGCGATGGTGCAAATGATATCCCATGGGTTTATTTCCGCAGCGCTATTTTTAGTTGTAGGAGTTCTATACGATAGAATGCGTAGTAGGCAAATTAGCGATTATGGAGGTGTTGCTACTAAAATGCCGATATTTATTGGCTTTGCGACTCTATTTGCTTTGGCAAATGCTGGGCTGCCGGGCACTTCTGGTTTTGTTGGTGAATTTATGGTAATTTTAGCAAGTGTGCAGGCTAATTTTTGGATTGGCGCATTAGCGGCGCTAACACTAATTATTGGTGCTGCTTATACACTATGGATGGTAAAACGAGTGTTTTTTGGCGCTATTACTAATGATAAGGTGGCAGCCCTTGCTGACCTAAGCGCTCGCGAATTTAGTATTATGTTTATCTTAGCACTAGTAGTGCTTGGCTTAGGGGTATATCCGCAACTGCTAATAGAGGTAATACAACCATCATTACAACATTTATTAGCCCAAGCTTATAGCACTAAATTATGAATGAAAAAGTTTTAGTAGCGTTAGCATTTGATAAAGCCCAAATGGTGTTTATAGCCCCAGAGGTGTTTTTGTTAGCTAGCATTATTGTAATTTTGTTATTGGGCTTGTTTTATAAGGGCAAGGCGCAACACCTGCCTTATTATTTATCTCAATTTAGTTTGTTGATAACAATGGTGTTATCTTGGCGATTATTAGGTGAGCCGAGTCGAGTAATATTTAGCGATTCCTTTGTGCTTGATTATTTCTCTGGCGTGCTCAAAATTGCTATTTATTTAACAAGTATGGTAGCGCTATTATATTCTCGGCATTATTTAGTGGTGCATAAATTACTAAAATTTGAATATTTTGTGCTGTTTTTATTCTCAGTATTTGGGATGGTCGTGCTTGCTTCAGGCTATAGTTTAATTACTATTTATCTAGGTTTAGAGATTTTAACTATCTCGTTTTATACCCTTGTTGCTTTTGCCACTAAGCGGGCTAATTCCATTGAAGCGGCGCTCAAATTCTTCGTCTTAGCAGCTATTGCTTCTGCAATTTTATTGTATGGTATGTCTATGATTTATGGTATTAGTGGTAGTATCAATATTAGTGAAATTGCAGCTTTTAGTGCTAATACTTCAGCATTGACAGCACAAGAGTTGCTAGTGCTTAATTTTGGTTTGGTATTTATTGTGATTGGTATTGCATTTAAGTTTGGAGCGGTGCCATTTCACCTGTGGGTACCAGATGTTTATCAAGGCGCGCCAACCTCGGTAACTATGTTCCTCTCTACCGCCCCTAAAATAGCAGCTTTGGTATTATTAGTGCGCTTATTAGTTGATGCTTTGGGTGGTTTGGTAAATTACTGGGATGATATGGTGTTATTTTTAGCGCTTGGCTCTATTATGCTAGGCTCATTAATGGCTATTAGGCAGGATAATATTAAACGTCTACTCGCTTATTCTACTATCTCTCACATCGGCTTTATTTTATTAGGCTTTGCAACTGGTGTTGTTGTTAGTTATGCAGCTGCTATTTTTTATACTCTAAGTTATGTGGTAACAGGGCTACTTGCTTTTGGTATTATCATCGCTTTTAATAAAAGCGGTTTTGAGGCTGATAAAATTAGCGATTATCAAGGATTGGCTAAAACCCATCCTTTATATGCGCTAATGATGTTAATAGTTCTGCTTTCTATGATTGGTGTTCCTCCGCTTATTGGTTTTTATGCTAAATTTTTTATTCTGCAAGAAGTAGTGGGGCAAGGTTATTTAAAAAGCGCTGTTATTGCTGTTATTTTTGCCGTTATTAGCGCTTATTATTACCTTAATATTTGCCGCATTATGTATTTTCAAACCAATACTGAACCATTAACACTCACTGCCAATATTGATATGCGCCTACTACTGAGTGTTAATATTTTATTGATACTTGCTATTAGTCTGCTACCGGGGTGGTTAATTGGGCTTAGTCAGTCATTGTTATAAAATTCTTAAATGAGAATAAATTATTCACAACACTTAAAAGTCGCTAGTTAATAAACGCTATAATAAAGGGTTTTAACCATCATTATAAGGGGTAGGTAATGAAATATATAGTTGCTATTATATCGGCATTATTGTCGTTGCATTTGCTTGCTTTTTCTCTGCCTAAGCCTTTGGTAGAAACACAGTGGTTAGCAGATAATCTGAACAAGGTAGTGATTTTAGATGTGCGCAAAAAGGTCAGTAAAAGGACTAAAAGAATTCCTAGTTCAATATTAGTGCCTTGGGCAGAGGTGCGCGCTAAGGGGGTTGAAGATGGTGTTAGTTTGGTTAAAATGCTACCCACCAAAAGCGCTTTTGAGAAATTAATGCAAAGTTTTGGTATCAATAATGATAGCGCTGTGGTTATTACCAGTAAAGCAACTGCTGCTGATGAGGTATTTTTAGGCACTAGGCTTTATTGGCAGCTTAAGTATTTTGGACATGATAATGTTGCTATATTAAATGGTGGCAACGCAAAATGGTTTAAAGAAAAGCGACCGACTGCTAAGAAAAGCCCTAAATTTAGCAAAGGTAATTTTGTAGCAGTTGAACAAAGAGATGAGATTTTAGCCACTACCAAACATGTTGCAAACGTTCTTGGTGATAATAAAACAACTATGATAGATACGCGCACAGAAGATATGTATTTAGGGCTTTCTAAACGTGGATATGTCTCTGCTTTTGGACATATTCCTAGCGCTAAGTCTGCTGATGGTAATATCTTTTTAAGCCAAGGTGAAATTAAAACCTTCCGCCAAGCAGATATTATCAAAAATATTCTAATTGCAAAAGGTATAAACCCAAATGCCAACAATATTAGTTATTGTAATAGCGGGCATTTAGCAAGTGGTGTTTGGTTTATAGAATCTGAATTATTGGGCAATAAAAACTCAAGATTATACGATGGTTCTATGCATGCTTGGACCAAGGGAGGCAAACGTCCTGTGGTTAATAAAGCTAGTAGATAGTTAATTGTTTTTTGTGGATGTTTTTGCCGTGTTTAGATAGTAAATATATAATGGCAGGGCTTATTTGTTCGGGTTTGGCTAAGGTGTTTAGGTCTTGGGCGGGATGAGTTAGGCTTCTTTGTTTGGTTTTCATAGCACCGGGGTCAATAGAGTTGATTTTGATATTGCTAGTTTCTAACTCATCGGCAAGAATAGTCATTAACGCTTCTAATGCAGCTTTAGATACGGCGTAAGCGCCCCAATAGGCTTTGGGTTTTCTGCCGACTTTATCGCTGATAAATAATATTCTGCTGTCATTTGATTTTAATAGTAGTGGCAGGCAGGCTTGGCTTATTAAAAATGATGCATTAATATTTACCTGTATCACTTCAAACCAAGTTTTGGTGTGGTATTGCGCTAGTGGCATCATCACCCCACAACTAGCGGCATTGTGAACAATAGCATCTAATCTACCTAATTTTTTACTAATATTGCTTGCCATTTCGGCATAATCAGCACTAGTAGCACCAAGTAGGTCCAAGGGATATAAAATTGGCTCTGCGCTATTTTTTTTATAAATTTCATCATAGCTTTGCTCCAAAGAAGCTAAATCTCTACCAAGTAAAATCACTGTTGCCCCAGCATGGGCTAAATCTAGGCTTATCGCTTTGCCAAAACCCCTATTTGCGCCGGTTACTAACACTACTTTATTTTTTAATTCATTATTTTTATATTTATAATTTGTTTTAATTTTCATGCCAATCGTTTTGAGGGTTGCACGCCCAGTTCTTTTAGTTTTTCAGCACGAGATATTAAATTACCAGCACCACTATTTAAACGTGATTGAGCTTTTTGTTGGCTGGCTTGGGCTTGGTCTAAATGCTTACCAATTTCAGCAAGTGATTGATTAAATAGCACAAATTTATCATACATTTGACCCGCTTGGCGAATAATTTCTATGGTGTTTTTATTTTGACGCTCAGTTTGCCATAAGTGATGGACAATTTTTAGACTCATAGTTAGTGTGGAAGGGGAGGTGAGCATAATATTTTTTTTCATAGCGTTAGTAAATAAGTCCTCTTTATTTTTAAGCGCTAGCAACAAGGCTGGTTCAATAGGCATAAAAATGAAAATAAAATCTATTGTTTTCACATTTTCCAATTGCTCATAAGCCTTGATACTAATGCTATCTATATGCTTTTTAATAGATTGAATATGTTGTTTTAAATCGCTTGGTTGATTAGTTCTTATATATTGTTCATACGCCTTTAATGAAACCTTAGCATCAATAATAATGTCTTTATTATCAGGCAAATGCACAACTACATCAGGACGCAGGAGATTGCCTTGTGTATTTTTAAAACTAATTTGTTTATCAAATTCAAAGCCTTCTCTTAGCCCTGAGGCGCTTAGAATTGAATCTAGGACTATCTCACCCCAATTTCCTTGTTGTTTGCTATCTTTGGTTAGAGCATTAGTGAGATTTTCAGTGGTTTTTTGGGTATTGAGTGTTGCTTTTTGTAAATTTTCTAATTCTTTTATTAGGCTGGTTCTTTCTTTAATTTGTTCAGCTGTAATAGTTTCTATTCTTTCCTTAAATTGTTTAATCTCTACTTGTAGTGGCTCTAAACTTTGTTTATTATTTTTGCTTAATTTTTGCTGATTTTTTTCTAAAATTTGATTGGCGATAACTTCAAAATGTTTATTAATATCGCTTTTACTTTGTTTTAAAAAATCAATATGTTGCTGATAGGCCTGATTTTGAGTTTTTAGTTTGGTATTGTCTAATATTAGCTCATCAATAGTTTGCCTATGTTCTATTTGGTGTTGTTTTAATTTATTTTTCTCTCTATTGTTTTTAGTCAACAACCATGATAAATAAACACTAACAATAAGGCTTAAAATCAGTAGTGATAATAAAATTTCAGTCATAGTAGTTTTAGTAATTGTTGTGGTTTGTCAATTAAATAATCATATCCCCAATTAGAATTAATTTTGCCATAACCATAACTTACTGCCACTGTTTTTACCCCTGCTGCTCTACCAGATTGCATATCTTTAATATCATCACCAACTAACAAGCAATTTTTAGGCTCTAGGTTTAGGCCTTTACAAGCATATAAAACTGGCTCTGGGTGTGGTTTATTGTTGGCACAAAGCCCTCCGCCTACAATAATTTGCGGATGGCAATTTAGGGCATTTAGTAATAAAACGCTTAATTTTTGCGGTTTATTGGTTACTACCGCCCAAGCAATTTTTTTAGTATCTAAAACGTTAATGACCTCATCAATACCAGTGAAATAACGGCTAAATTTAGAAATATTAGCTTGGTAATAATCCAAAGTTTGTTTGTGATAAATTGCTTTTATATGCTCGTCTATATTGGGTAGGGCAATAGTAAGCATAGCCCTTAGGCCGTGAGATACAGCGGGTTTAACAATTTCTGGGTTGCATTTGGGGTGTTTGTTTTTTATCAACGTAGCATTTAGCGCATTGCACAAATCGGTAGCGGTGTCCACCAAGGTGCCATCTAAATCAAATAAAATACCTTTAACTTCCATTAAAATAAACGCTTTAACTTTGTGTTGCTTATTTTATGCTAACTCTGCGTTCAATTTTATTTTTCTTAGGTTTAGTAATTACACTTTTGCCGATAACACTCGCTGCTCTTTTGTGTTTTTGGGCATCGGTAGAATATCGCTATAAAATTACTTCACAATGGGCAAAATTTAATAATTGGTGGCTTAAAATTACCGTTAATCTTGGTTTTGAGGTAATTGGAGAGAAAAATATACCTAAGCAGCCGTGTGTAGTTTTATCTAATCATCAATCAACTTGGGAGACTTTAATCTTTCAAATAGTGTTACCGCAACAAGTTTGGGTGCTAAAAAAGCAATTACTTTATATCCCAATTTTTGGTTGGGGTTTAGCCCTTACTAGCCCTATTATTATTGACCGCGGCCATAAGCTCAAAGCATTAAAATCAGTAATAAGCCAAGGCAAACATCGCCTAAGCCGTGGTTTGTGGGTGGTAGTTTTCGCAGAAGGCAGTAGAGAAGGTAGCGGTGTTGGTCATTATGAAACCGGTGGGGTGATGATAGCCCAAAAAGCAAATGTAGCTATCTTGCCGATTTATCATAATGCGGGGCGCTACTGGGCAAAAGGGCAGTTTGTAAAAACTCCCGGCATTATTAAATTAGTAATTGGCAAAGCTATTGATATTGAGGCACAACAGGGCAAAACCGCCAAACAGCTCTCACAACAAGTAGAGAACTGGGCAAAAGAACAACACAATAAATATAATTAAAATAATATCTTATGATTTATCAACACATACTTAATATAACAACACAGGGCAAGCAGGCAATTGATATAACTACAAAAATCAATCAAATAATTGCTAAATCTGAGGCTAAACAGGGGTTGTGCCATTTATTCCTACAACATACTTCAACCGCCTTGATGATAGTCCCTAATGCTGATACAGATGTTTTATTAGATATTGAGTCATATTTAGAAAAAAGTATTCCTGAGGATGCTAATTATCGCCATCATAATTATAAAGGTGATATGGCAGGGCATTTGCGGACTTTGTTAATAGGGATGGAAAAAACTATTCCTGTTACTGCTAATAAACTCAGTCTAGGGAGTTTGCAAGGTGTTTTTGTGTATGAATTTAGCCAAACATCTAAACAAAGAGAAGTAATTATAACTATTTATAAATAAAAGAGTTAATTTAATAGATTGCTCATAACTTTTATTATGCTATTTATTGATTGACTTACTAGTTTAAATTAACTATTTTATATAAACACTTGATATTACATTAAAATATGCAACGTATTTATTTTTTTATTGCTATTGTTGGCATCATTGTAGCAGATTACCTAACTAAACTTTGGATTGTGCAAAATATTGAATATTTGGGCGGGTTTGTGGTGTTTGAATATTTGAATATAGTGCGCGTGCACAATACTGGGGCGGCATTTGGATTTTTAAGTGGTTATGGGGGTTGGCAATTGTGGTTTTTAACAATTTTAGCTATTATTATAAGTATTATTTTAAGTTATTATTTAGTAACTAAACCGCTTGGTAATAGTATTTTACTATTAGCATTTGTGTTTATTATTGCTGGGGCTTTGGGTAATAGTTTGGACAGGTTGTTATATGGGTTTGTGGTAGATTTTATTGATTTCCATTATAAAGATTGGCATTATCCTGCTTTTAATATTGCCGATATTAGTATTAGTTGCGGGGCGGTTTTGTTGCTAGTTGATATATTGTTTAGCAAGTCTAATGACTGATTGTATTGTTATTGGCGGCGGTGTAATTGGACTTACTAGCGCGTATTATTTATTAAAGGCGGGGGCATCAGTTACGGTGCTTGAAAAAAACTATTATGGCAAAGAGAGTTCTTGGGCAGGGGCAGGTATTTTAAGTCCGCTCTACCCTTGGCGTTATAGCCCACAAGTCAATCAATTAAGCCAGCAATCACAGGCAATTTATCCACAGTTTTGCTCTGAGATTTACCAACAAACTGGTATTGATAGTGGCTATCGTCCAAGTGGTTTATTAATTGGCGATGATTATAAAACTGAAACGGTAAAAAACTTTTTAGAACAAAATTCAATTAAACATTTATTTACTAGCAATGGCTTATTACTGCCAGAAGTAGCACAGGTACGTAATCCATGGTTTTTACAAGGGATTAGAGCTTTGGTTAGCAAACAAGGCGGGAGGTTGTTAGATAGACAAGTTGTTAGTAGATTTGTGGTTAAAAATAAGTTGATAAGCGGTGTTGTTAGCGCTGATAAAACTTATTTAGCTAGTAATGTGATTGTTTGTGGCGGGGCTTGGTCGTCTGAGCTGCTCTCTTTATTAGCAGAACCTTTAGAATATTTTAAGGGACACAATTTAAAAGAGGATATTTTTCCTCTAAAAGGGCAGATTTTGCTATTTGAATTTGCTAAAAATATTTCACTAGATGCTATTGTAGAGCACATTTTTTTAGCAGAAGATAAATATTTGGTGCCAAGGGTGGATAATTTGTTATTAGTTGGCGCTAGCTATGAAAATAGCGGCTTTGATAAGAGTTTAAATACACAAAGCGCTAAACTTTTAAGAGATTTTGCTTTAAAATATGTCGCTGGTTTAGATAAGGCGAAATTAGTTAAACAATGGTCTGGTTTGCGCCCAGCAACGCATTCGGGGCTTATTTATATACAAAGATTATTGCCTTATCAAAATTTATACCTAAATGCTGGTCATTTTAGCAATGGTATCAATACCGCGCTTGCAAGTGGGCAAAAAATCACTGAGTTAATTGTATGAAGTTATTTTTACTACTGGTATTACTGGGGTTTAATAGTTATGCTGAATTTAGCAAAATTAGTCAGCAGGGAGTACCTTTGCCTGTATTTAGCAAGCAATGGTCTTGTGTTGTTGATAGCAAAAGCAGACTGATGTGGGAGGTTAAAACCAGTGATTTTAGTTTGCACAGTAGCAGTAATACCTATATTTGGTATGATAAACAGAGCGGGGTGGCAAACAATGCTTATAGTCGCAATTGTAGCTTTTATGATTTTTGTAATACTGATTTGTATATTGAAGTTGTCAATGATATTGGTTTATGTGGCTATTATGATTGGCGTTTGCCTAGTTTTACCGAGCTTAGTAGTTTAAAGCAATTTAGAGAAAATGAGCCCTTAATTGATACTGATTTTTTTCCTAATACTCAAGCTGGCAGGTATTGGACTAGCACTACTTATAAAAAAGACAGCACAATGGTCCTAGATGTAGTATTTTTTTATGGCGGTAGCAGTGGGACTGATAAGGACTTAGATGCTTTTATCCGTCTAGTTAGAAGTGATGATAATGAAGTCATTAGAAAAAGCCCTAAATAGCAAGATTGTTAGCACACAAACACTTAGTAGCGGACTAAATAACGTTTTTAAGGTGGATTTGGCAGATGGTAGCAATGTTTTTGTAAAGCAGCAAACAAGCCCTAATGATTTGTTTATTAAAGAAGCTAAAGAATTAAATTTATTGGGGCAGTTTATAAATACTCCTAAAGTGGTCTATGCCGATGAGTCTTATTTGGTGCTTGAGTATTTAGCTACTAGCGCTAGTGGCTTAAACCAAGCGGATTTAGGCGCTCAATTAGCAAAATTACATAAGCAACAACAACGTTTTTTTGGTTTTAATTTTGATAATAAAATTGGCACCACAGCACAATATAACGCTGTTGGTAAGCAAATTGATAATTGGGCTAAGTTTTATGGTGATTATAGGTTACTACCACAAATAAATTTAGCAAAACAAAACCAATTAATTAACAAAGATACCACAACTCAATTACTTCGTCTTGTAGAAGAATTAGATAGCTTATTGCCTGCTGATATAATACCTACGCTTTTACACGGAGATTTATGGTCTGGTAATGTTCTTGCGGTTGGAGATGAGGTGTATTTTATTGACCCTGCTTGTTATTATGGCCATCATGAAGCAGATTTAGCACTAACTTATATGTTTGGCGGTTTTAGCACAGATTTTTATAATACTTATCATGAGCATTGCGGGCAACAAGAGGGGTTTGAACAACGCAAGCATTTGTATATGCTCTATCATTATTTGAATCATCTAAATTTATTTGGCAGCTCTTATCTATCGGGGGTAAGGCAATGTTTAAATGCGCTACCTTAATTATTAGTTATGGCTAAAAATAAACAAGAATTTGTTTGCACCGCTTGTGGGGCGATACAATTACAGTGGGCGGGGCAATGTTCTAATTGTCAGGCTTGGAATAGTTTAGAGGCGGTAGGAAGCGCCCAATTTAGTAGCGCTGTTTTAGGAAGTTTATCTAAGGCTAAAGCAATACAATTACAGCAAATAAAAGCGCAGAATTATCCCAGAATTAGTAGTGGATTTTCTGAGCTGGATAAAACTTTGGGCGGTGGTTTTGTTGCTGGGTCTGTAATTTTAATTGGTGGTGATCCCGGTATTGGTAAATCTACTTTAATTTTACAAACTTTGGCTAATATAAATACTAACCACCTTAGTTTTTATATCAGTGGCGAGGAATCAGAATCACAAATTGCAACTCGGGCAAAAAGGCTGGGCATTAGTGAAAATTTATTGTTGACAAATGAGTCTAACCTAGAACATATTTTGGACCTAACTAAGCAAATAAAACCCAAAATTATGGTTATTGACTCTATTCAGACTATGTTTAGCAATAATAATAATTCAATTGCTGGTTCGGTTTCTCAAGTGCGTGATTGTGCGGCACAATTAACCATTTATGCTAAAAAAACCAATACCACTTTATTGATGATAGGGCATATGACCAAAGGTGGGGCGATAGCGGGTCCGCGCATTTTAGAACATATGGTAGATACGGTGCTGTATTTTGAGGGTGATGCTGGTGGTAGATATCGTATTGTCCGAGCGGTTAAGAATCGTTTTGGAGCGGTTAATGAGATAGGCGTTTTTGCAATGGAGAATAAAGGTTTGTTGCAAATTAGTAATCCATCTGCTATATTTCTAGCCAAACATCAAAAGCCAGCATCAGGTTCGGTGGTAATGGTAACCCGCGAGGCAAGTCGTCCTTTGCTGGTGGAGTTACAAGCCTTAGTTAATCAAAATTTAGGCAATAATCCTAGCCGTGTTTGTGTTGGTATTGACCATAATCGTCTGGTGTTATTATTGGCTATTTTACAAAAGCACGGCGGCTTGGGCAGTTATGATAAAAATGTGTTTATTAACATTGTTGGCGGGCTAAAAATTAGTGAAACTGCCAGCGATTTAGCTTTGATATTAGCAGTAGTTTCTAGTATTTATAATAAACCTTTGCCTAAGGATTTAGTAGTATTTGGCGAACTTGGTCTAACTGGTGAAATACGACCAGTGTATAATGGTTTAGAACGTTTAAGCGAGGCAAAAAAACATGGCTTTAAGCAAGCGTTAATTCCTAAGGGCAATACAGCTAAAAATACCCTAACTGGTATTAAAATTATAACTGTTATGTATTTAGCAGACGCTTTGGCTTATTTTGGAGAATTACCTTGAAATTAATACTACATTTGCTAATTGGCTTTGTGCTAGGTTGGGTTGGCCATCATGTTTATTTATCATTAACGGCGGTAACCTTGCCTGATATTAAGCCAAAAACAGTGCTCAATATTGATGTTTTAACTGATCTTAGCGAGTATAAAGACACTGGTGAGACCAAAAAACCGCCTAAAAGTAAACAACCACAAATAGTGTTGGATAGTTATCATCCTCGGGTTTTATTTGCCAAGGCTAGTAATTTAATTGTTAGTGGGGAGTTATTAGAGGCGATTGAAGTATTAAAAATTCTATACAATCAAGTCCAATCTGAATATAGCAAGGCCGATATTAGGGCTTTGTTACTAACAGCAGTTGGCACTTATTTAAATACTAATAGTGATTTAGACCAAGTGGCGCTGCGTATCCAATTATTAACAGAGATGAGTGATTTAATGCCTGAGGTCACTAAACTACGTTATTTGTTAATTAACGAACTAATTACAGATAAGCAATTATATGAAGCGCGCAGACAATTAGAATACCTAAAAGTTTATCCTGAGTGGAGGCAAATTATTGCCAAATTAACTAAAAAAATCCTAAATGAAGAACGTTTTTTAAATGGGCAAATTAGTATTCCTCTTGATTTAGAAAATGCTGGCTGGATAATTGATGCACAAATTGGTGATAATCAAACGCTAAGATTATTAGTTGATACTGGGGCTAATACCACACTTATTGCTGAAGACTTTATTAGTGATGATGATAAAAGCGATAATGTCAACGAACAACAAGTTGAGGTCCAAACTGCCTCAGGTCAAATTGAGGCAACTGAGACTATTATTAAAAGTATGACTATTGGGGCTATTGTTGATGAAGACTTTCCCATTATTGTTAGCGGTAAAAAATTACCTGATGGGGTTGATGGTCTTTTGGGGACTGATTGGCTATCGCGCTTTGAGTTTATTATTGACCAACAAAATCAACGTTTATTGCTTAACTCGTTATGATAACACCAGTAAGAACCGTCTATACCAATATTATTTTTTTAATTTAGCGTAATTTTCACAACCTACTTGAACCTTTAAATCACAAGCTTTGCCGTAATATTCTAATGCCTTGCTATCACTTTGCCTAACACCCTCGCCTTTGCTATACATAAAACCAAGACCAAAACAACCTAAACCCTCATCCAAGCCACAAGCCTTGTCATAATATTCAACTGCTTTAAAATAATCTTGCTTGACACCTTTGCCTAGATGATACATAAAACCAAGACCAGAACAACCTCCACCACTATCTAAGCCACAAGCTTTCCTATAATACTCAGCCGCTTTAAAATAATCTTGTTTAACACCTTCGCCGTTACTATAACTATTACCAAGATTAAAACAACCTTCACCAACATCTAAGCCACAAGCCTTGTTATAATATTCAACCGCTTTAAAATAATCTTGCTTAACGCCTTCGCTATCATAATACGCAGCACCAAGAATAGCACAACTTTCACCAACATCTAAGTCACAAGCCTTTTTAAAATGCTCAATCGTTTTTAAATAATCTTGTTCGGCAAAAATACTGCCACTAAATCCAAACATCAATACTAGTATTAATAATAGGTTTTTAGTGAAAATAGCCCTGTTATTAGTAGCAATTTTGTTATAGTCCATATAGTTATCCTTATAGCTAAAGTGGGATAATTATAGCAGTAAAAGTAGCGGTTTATAATGGTTTTAAAAACAGCTAAACTTTGCCCAACAAAGATTTATATGGGGCAACACGAGCAATTAAAATCATCAAGATTTTTACAAAAATTACCTAAGAAACTTTTAAATATTAGCAAGTCGCCGACAATACTTACAACTGCTAAAATCATTAAGGTTTAGTAAAATATGTTTTTACTCTGTGTATAGATACTAAGGTTTAGCAAAATATGTTTTTACCCTGTGTATAGATATTTTTAGCTTTATAGTTGCCAATACTAATATTATTTTTTCCATTTAGAGTAATTTTCACAACCTAATTGATTTTTTAAATCACAAGCCTTGCTGAAATATGCTAACGCCTTGCTATTACTTTGCCTAACACCTTCGCCTAGCTGATACATGGCACCAAGAATAACACAACTGTTACCAACACCTAAGCTACAAGCCTTGCCTAAGTATTTTAACGCCTTATTACTACTTTGCCTAACACCTTCGCCTAGCTGATACATACCACCAAGACCAAAACAACCAACACCATTATCTAAGCCACAAGCCTTGTTATAATACTCAACCGCTTTAAAATGATCTTGCTTGATATCTTTGCCGTCAGTATACATAACACCAAGACTAGAACAACCACCACCAAAATCTAAGTCACAAGCCTTTTCATGATATTTAAGCGCTTTAGAATAATCTTGTTTAACACCTTTGCCTAGCTGATACATACCACCAAGACCAAAACAACCTCCACCACTATCTAAGTCGCAGGCCTTTTTAAAATGCTCAGCTATTTTTAAATAATCTTGTTCGGCAAAAATAGCGCTGCTAAATCCGAGCATCAATACTAATAGTAATAATAGTTTTTTAGTAAAAACAGTCACGTTATTGCTAATACTTTTGTTATAGTCCATATAGTTATTCTTAAAAGGTAAATTAGATAATTATAACAGCAAAAGTAGTAGCTTATAATGGTTTTAAAAACGACTAAACTTTGCCTAGCAAAGATTTATATGGGGCAACACAAACAATTAAAATCATCAAGATTTTTACAAAAATTACCCAAGAAACCTTTAAATATCAGCAAGTCGCCAACAATACTTATAATTGCTAAAACCACTAAGGCTTAGCTACCATCTGTTTTTTGCTTTGGAGGTAGGAGTATTTTTAATAACATACCGTTAATACTAATATCGTTTTTTGAATTTAGCGTAGGCTTCACAACCTAATTGAACTTTCAAATCACAAGCTCTGCTGAAATATTCTAATGCTTTATTATCACTTTGCTTGACACCTTCGCCTAGCTGATACATACCACCAAGAATACCACAACCTTCACCAACACCTAAGCCACAAGCCTTGTTATAATACTCAGCCGCTTTAAAATAATCTTGCTTAACACCTTCGCCTTCCTTGTACATACCACCAAGAATAACGCAACTTCTAACAACATCCAAGTCACAAGCCTTATCATAATACTCAACCGCTTTAAAATAATCTTGTTTGACATCTTTGCCATTATAATACCTAACACCAAGATTAAAACAACCTCTACCATGATCTAAGCCACAAGCCTTGTTAAAATACTCAACCGCTTTAAAATAATCTTGCTTGACACCTTCGCCATTATCATACCTAACACCAAGACTAAAACAACCTTCACCACTATCTAAGCCACAAGCTTTGTTAAAATACTCAACCGCTTTAAAATAATCTTGCTTAACACCTTCGCCCTCATTATGCATAACACCAAGATTAAAACAACCTGAACCATTATCTAAGTCACAAGCTTTGTTAAAATATTCGACTACTTTAAAATAATCTTGTTTGACATCTTTGCCATTATAATACCTAACACCAAGATTAAAACAACCTGAACCATTATCTAAGTCACAAGCTTTGTTAAAATATTTGATCGCTTTAAAATAATCTTGCTTAACACCTTTGCCTCTATTATATCCATTACCAAGACCATAACAACCTGAACCATTATCTAAGCCACAAGCCTTATCATAATACTCAACCGCTTTAAAATAATCTTGCTTAACACCTTTGCCCTCATTATGCATAACACCAAGATTAAAACAACCTGAACCATTATCTAAGTCACAAGCTTTGTTAAAATATTCGACCGCTTTAAAATAATCTTGTTTGACATCTTTACCATTATAATACCTAACACCAAGATTAAAACAACCTGAACCATTATCTAAGTCACAAGCTTTGTTAAAATATTTGATCGCTTTAAAATAATCTTGCTTAACACCTTTGCCTCTATTATATCCATTACCAAGACCATAACAACCTGAACCATTATCTAAGTCACAAGCTTTCTCATAATACTTAAACGCTTTAAAATAATCTTGCTTGACACCTTTGCCCCCATCATAAATACCACCAAGGCCCCAACAACCCTCACCATCATCTAAGCCACAAGCCTTTTCATAATATTTAAGCGCTTTAGAATAATCTTGGCTAACACCTTTGCCTAGCTGATACGTAACACCAAGACCAAAACAACCTGAACCATTATCTAAGTCACAAGCTTTGTCATAATACTTAAACGCTTTAAAATAATCTTGCTTAACACCTTTGCCGTTAGCATACATAACACCAAGACCAAAACAACCTCCACCATTATCTAAGTCACAAGCCTTATCATAATACTCAACCGCTTTAAAATAATTTTGATTAATACCTTCACCGTTATAATAATTATTACCAAGACCGAAACAACCGCTACTACTATCTAATCCACAAGCCTTGTCATAATACTCAGCCGCTTTAAAATAATCTTGCTTGATACCTACGACCATATAATACATAGTGCCAAGACCATAACAACTTGAACCATGATCTAAGCCACAAGCCTTTTCATAATACTTACGTGCTTTAAAATAATCTTGCTTAACACCTTCGCCCCCAACATACATAACACTAAGATTAAAGCAACCTTCACCAACATCCAAGCCACAAGCCTTGTTATAATACTCAGCCGCTTTAAAATAATCTTGGCTAACGCCTTCGCCTTCATGATACATAGCACCAAGATTACTACAACCTTCACCAACATTTAAGCCACAAGACTTCTCGTAATACTCAACCGCTTTAAAATAATCTTGCTTAACACCTTCGCCGTTAGCGTACCTAACACCAAGACTATTACAACCTTCACCATCATTTAAACTACAAGCCTTTTTAAAATTCTCAGCCGTTTTCAAATAATCTTGTTCGGCAAAAATAGCGCTGCTAAATCCGAGCAGCAATAATAGTAGTAATAGTAGTTTTTTAGTAAAAATAGCCCTGTTATTAGCAGCAATTTTGTTATAGTCCATATAGTTATCCTTATAGCTAAAGTGGGGTAATTATAGCACTAAAAGCGGCTTTATAGTTATTTTAAAAATAGCCATAATTTTGATGATTAAAACTTGCTATTTATGTTGTTGATAATATTTGCTAAATTCTAAGAGAATGAAAAAGGATAGGGGCTTGACCACTTTGAAAAGGTTTTATTTCCCAATGACTGGGCTTGGTGAGGACTTTGGTAAGTAAGGCATCATTTACTCTATGTCCCGATTTGTATCCTTCGTAGCGTCCAACCATATTATGTCCTAGTAAATACAAATCACCAACAATATCTAATATTTTGTGTTTTACAAACTCATTGCGATAACGCAAGCCCTCTTTATTCATTACATCAGTCTCGCCAAGGGCAACCGCATTTTCCAAACCAGCCCCCATAGCCAAGCCTTTTTTTTGTAAGGACTCCATATCAGCATATTGTCCAAAAGTTCTTGCCCTGCTAATATCTTTTAGGTAAGACTCTTTGGCAAAGTCTATCTCTAATTTTTGGCCACTGTCTTTTATGGTTTGATGTTCAAAATCTATTTCTAATGATACTTGAAAGCCGAAGTGTGGCAATAATTGCGCCCAGCTATCATCAAGTTCAACGCGAATTGGTTTTTTGATTATAAAAAATTTTTTAGCAGCGTTTTGTTCAATAATGCCTGCTGCTTGAATTAAAAAAGTAAAAGGAGAGGAGCTGCCATCCATAATCGGGATTTCAAAAGCATCTAGCTCAATAAGTAAATTATCAATGCCAAAAGCGGATAGAGCTGATAATAAATGCTCTACTGTTGAAACTTTGGTACCATCTTGTTCTAGGCAGGTTGATAATACCACCTCATTAACCAAAGCGCTTTTAGCGGCTACTGTTTTACCGTCCATATCTAAACGTTTAAAGACAATACCATGGTCAATTGGGGCAGGGTAGAGCGTCATTTTAACATTTTTACCACTATGAATGCCTCTACCATAAGCGCTAACAGGCAGACTTAGTGTTCGTTGCTTGATAATATTGGCAGTATTTTTTTTCATTTTGTCAGCATTTGGAAAAACTTTTTAACTTTGGTAAAAAATAGCGCTTCTTTTTGTTGGTATTTAACATTTTCATTAGGTAGCAATAAACCAATAGCAACTGCATAACTTGGATTGTTGCTAATATTATCAGCGCCGTTTATGCCATAACTGTTACCGATACGCGCTGGTTTAGAAAAATAACGTTCTGCTAAGCGTGAGCAACCTTTGATATTAGCGCCTCCTCCTGTTAAGACTAAAGTACTAATTTTATTTTTACAATTATTGTTTTTGAGCGCCATTGCTATCTCGCTGAAAATATCTTCATAGCGCGCTTCAATTACCTCAGCCAAAGTGTGTAGAGATAATTTACGCACAGCATCATCTCCAATATGTCTTATATCAATATTAGCATCGCTACTTACCATTTCTGCTAGGGCGCAGCCATGCTGAATTTTAATTTCTTCGGCTTTTTCTTCATTCATACTAAATGCGTGCATAATATCAGTAGTTACTTCGTAGGCGGCGTTATCAATTATTTCACTATGATAAATTTTGCCATCAAAAAAAATAGCAATATCAGTAGTCCCAGCGCCAATATCAGCCACACAAACTCCTGTTCTTTTCTCATCTTCACTAAGACTTGCATTAGCACAAGCAATAATATTAGGCATAATGCTGGTGACGTTAATACCAGCTTGATTGATGCTTTTGGTGATATTTTTAAGATTAGACTTATCGCTGATAATTAAGTGGACTTGGGCGGTTAAAATTTCGCCATGCATACCAATTGGGTCGTCTGCTTGAGTGTTATCATCTATAGTATAAGACCGAGGTGTGGTATAGATAATTTCTTGATTAGCTGGTAGAGTGATGGCTTCTGCATTTTGCAATACGCGTGCAATATCGTGGTTATTGATTACTTGGTAGTGTATTTTCACTTGACCTGTGGAGTTCATACCACACATAGAAGTCCCAGAAAGCCCTATAATAGCAGCTTTTAAACCTATTTTAGAAATAGTCTCAGCTTCAATTATAGCTTTTTCAATCACAGCCAAAGCGCTTTGAATATTGACCACCAAGCCTTTTTTAATACCGCTAGACTCTACCAGCCCTGTGCCAACTAACTCAATACCAGTATCTTGTTTTTGGGCAACAAGGACCACAATCTTGCTACTACCAATATCAATACTAACAATATATTCCACGTTTTTAGTTTATTGAGAATTAAATCAATGCCTATTTTAGCAAATTTTGTCTAAATTTCTTTGCATTTTCACAGGCATAATATAAACCTAACATGTGGCGAATAACACTTCTACGATGCACCCCCAGCGCTATTTGTTGTTTAATATAGAGATACATTTGGGCTATAATTTGTTCGCGTGATTTAATAATAAAATCAGAGTTAAACTCTTGTTCTACCTGACTTAGCAAATAAGGATTGTGATAAAAAGCCCTGCCTAACATCACCCCAGAGACTTTTTGAATATGTCTTTTTATCTCGGCTAGAGTTTTTACACCGCCATTTAGATGAATTTTAACTTGGGGAAAGTCTTGTGCTAATTTATAGACAAATGCATAATTTAGCGGTGGAATATTACGATTTTGTTTGGGGTTTAAGCCTGAGGTGAGTATTGCATTGCGAGCGTGGATGATAAACTCATTGCAGCCAGCTTGATTAAGTAAGTTAACAAAATTAAAAAGAGTTTGATAATTGTTATTATTATCAATCCCAGTGCGAGATTTAACACTAATGGGAATGCTTAGCTCTTTGTCCATACTATAAATACAATCAGCAACAATAGCGGGGGTTTGCATAAGACAAGCGCCAAATTTACCATTATGGACTTTAGCAGAAGGACAGCCAACATTAATATTAACTGCATCATATCCAAAATCTTGGGCGATTTTAGCTGCTTGTGTCATTTGTTTGGCATCATTACCGCCAAGCTGCAATACTAATGGTTTTTCGCTGGTGTTAAAATCAAGTAATTTGTTGCGATTGCCACGTAGAATTGCCCAACTAGTTATCATTTCGGTATAAAGCACGGTATTTGGCGATAATAAACGATGAAAATAACGACAATGGCGCGTTGTCCAATTTAGCATTGGAGCAACGCTTATAATAGGCTTCATACTAGGCGATTAACTAGAGTGGTAATAGTAAAGTTAACACTCTGGGCAATAATTAATTCCCGATTACCATAAAATTGTTGTCTTAGTTCAAATCTTTGGCTTAATATCTTAAATCCAAACCAAACTACACCTACTGGTTTTTCTTTACTACCACCACCAGGACCTGCAATACCGCTAATACTAACAGCAATATCAACTTTGGTTTTAGCAATAACACCATCTACCATTTCTGCTACTACTTGCCTAGACACCGCGCCATATTTATTAATAACACTACTATTAACATTTAAAATCTCTACTTTAGCCCGATTAGAATAGCTAATAAATCCAGCATCAAAATAATTAGAACTACCAGCAATACTAGTTAGGTTTGCCGCCAATGAACCACCAGTGCAAGACTCGGCACAGGCAATTTTTAATTGTCTATCATTAAGGCATTTAGCTAATTTATTTATCAACAACTTTTTTAATCCACGGCATCATATTGCGCAGCTGTGCGCCGACTTTTTCAATTTGATGCCTGCGAGTTAGTTCTCTTTTATGTGGTAGAGTTTTGACATTTTTGACAAACTCTTTGGCAAAACTACCATCTTTAACCTCGGCTAATATTTTTTTCATTTCTGCCTTAGTTTGGCTGGTAATAATGCGCGGGCCTCTGGTAATATCACCATATTCAGCGGTGTTAGAGATAGAATAGCGCATATTGGCTATACCGCCTTCATACATTAAATCTACAATTAACTTTAGCTCGTGCAGACATTCAAAATAAGCCATTTCTGGTTCATAACCTGCTTCTACCAGAGTCTCAAAACCAGCTTGGACCAAGGCGGTGGTGCCTCCGCAAAGCACGGCTTGTTCGCCGAATAGATCAGTTTCAGTTTCATCTTTAAAACTGGTTTCTAAAATACCAGTGCGACCGCCGCCAATAGCACAAGCATAAGATATTGCTATTTCTTTTGCTTGACCGCTGGCGTTTTGTTTAACAGCAATTAAATCGGGAATACCACCACCACGGACAAATTCATTACGCACAGTATGTCCTGGTGCTTTAGGGGCAATCATAATCACATCTAGGTCTATGCTTGGCTTAATTAAGCCATAGTGGATATTAAATCCATGGGCAAAAGCTAAAATTGCGCCTGATTTTAAATTAGGCTCAATACTTTTTTTATAAAGCTCGGCTTGAAACTCATCAGGGGCTAACATCATTACTAAATCAACGTTTTTGGTTGCCTCTTCAACAGTGCTAACTTGCATACCATTTTGCTTGGCTTTTTTAATTGAATTAGAGTTAGAACGCAAGCCAACTACCACATTAACCCCACTATCTTTTAAGTTTAAGGCATGGGCATGTCCTTGTGAGCCATAACCGATAATAGCAACTTTTTTACTTCTGATAATTGCCAAATCACCATCTTTGTCGTAATATTTATTCATTATTACCTCTTATTATAAGATTAAATTACCACATAATAGACCCATAGTCCCACTACGTGATATCTCTAAAATATCATCTTTATCAAGAGTGGCTAAAAAGGCGTCTAATTGCTTTGATGTAGCAGATACTTCTGCTAGAATAACTTTATTGGTGGTATCTAGAATATTACCTGAGAATACCTTAATAGTATCATTGATTTTATTTTCATTATTTTCATTAATTGTTAATTTGATTAATAATAATTCGTGTTCTATGTGATTTTTACCGGTTAAATCAATGACCGATACAGTATCAATTAACTTTTCTAATTGTTTGACAATTTGTTCAATAATTCTATCACTACCAATACTAACTAGTGTCAAACGCGACAAAGACGGATCATTGGTTTGGGCAACCACCAAAGATTCAATATTAAAACCGCGCGCTGAAAATAACCCCGCAACCCGAGAAAGCGCTCCAGCCTCATTTTCTAATAATACCGATATAATATGTCTCATGCTAACTCTAGCCCGTCCTGATTGCCAGATTGGTTATTGTCTTTATCAGCTAACAACATTTCATGATGTCCCGCCCCTGATGGTATCATTGGATAAACATTTTCGGTTTGGTCGGTAATAAAATCTAAAAATACTGTTCTTTCTTTATTAGCAAAAGCTTCGGTTAATGCTGGTTTTACATCGGCAACTTTATCAACCTTAATGCCAATATGACCATAACTCTGGGCAAGTTGGACAAAATCTGGCAAAGCATCCATATAAGACATACTATATCTTTTGTTGTAGAAAAATTCTTGCCATTGGCGCACCATACCCAAATAACGATTGTTAAGATTAATGATTTTAACTGGGGTATGATATTGCAACATAGTTGATAATTCTTGTAGCATCATTTGAATACTACCTTCGCCAGTTACACAAGCAACATCACTTTTGGGGTGTGCTAATTTTGCCCCCATTGCCGCTGGCAAACCAAAGCCCATAGTGCCTAAGCCACCAGAGTTAATCCATTGTCTAGGCTTATCAAACAAGTAATATTGAGCCGCCCACATCTGGTGCTGGCCTACATCAGAGGTAATAATTGCCTTGCCTTTTGTTATTTTATACAATGTTTCAATAACAAATTGTGGCTTAATCACTTTAGTAGAAAACTTATAATTTAGCGATTTAATAGCGCGCCATTTATTAATTTGCTGCCACCATTTGTTGATATTAGGCGCTTTTTGCTTGTCTAATTTTACTAAAAGCGCCTTTAATACTAGAGAAACATCGCCAATAATTGAGGCATTAACTGTGATAGTTTTAGATATTGATGAAGGGTCAATATCAATATGGATAATTTGTGCTTCAGGACAGAATTTAGTAATATCAGCAGTTACTCTATCATCAAAGCGAGCACCAATAGCGATAACACAATCAGAGTAATGCATTGCCATATTTGCTTCATAAGTGCCATGCATACCAAGCATACCAAGTGATTGTTTATCAGTTATAGGATAGGCTCCTAAGCCCATTAATGTTTGGGTAATTGGGAAGGCTAATTTTTTACTAAATTGCAAAAGAGGCTTACTTGCATTACTAAGAACACAGCCACCACCGACATAAATAATAGGTTTTTTCGCTTTTAGTATTAAACTTAGCGCTTTTTTAATAGATTTATTATCAGGTTTGGTTTGGGGTTTATAAGAACGCAGGCTAATGGTTTTAGGATAACAAAACTCAGACAAAGTGGCAATAGTAATATCTTTGGGAATATCAACTACTACTGGACCTGGACGACCACTTGAGGCGATATAAAACGCTTTTTTAATGGTGGTAGTTAAATCTTTTATATGCTTAATTAAAAAATTATGTTTTACACAAGAACGAGTAATGCCCACTGTATCAACTTCTTGAAAAGCATCGCTACCAATTACCGGTGTGCTTACCTGACCGGCAATTACTACCAGCGGAATTGAGTCCATATAAGCTGTGGCAATTCCGGTTACAGCATTTGTTAGCCCTGGACCAGAAGTAACTAGGGCAACTCCTATTTTACCACTACTTCTGGCATAACCATCGGCGGCATGCACTGCCCCTTGTTCATGTCTAACTAGAATATGTTCAACAAAATTAGCATCGTCTTTTTGGACATCTAGGGCATCATAAATGTGTAAAACTGCGCCTCCGGGGTAGCCAAAAACATGCTTTACTCCTTCTTGTTGTAAGCATTTAACTAAAATTTCCGCTCCATTAAAATTCATAACTAAATTAACTAAACTTTTGCAAATAATAAACTAGCATTAGTGCCACCAAAACCAAATGAATTAGACAAAGCATAGTCAATAGCTAAATCTCTAGCAGTATGAGGCACAAAATCCAAGTCGCACTCAGGGTCTTGGTTAAAAATATTAATAGTTGGTGCTATACATCTATTTTTAATACTAAGTGCGGTAAAAATAGCTTCTAAACTACCAGCTGCGCCTAATAAATGTCCAGTCATTGACTTAGTAGAACTAATAGCAACATTATAAGCATGCGCGCCTAAAGTAGTTTTAATAGCTTGACTTTCTGCTAAATCACCTGCTGGTGTTGAAGTGCCGTGAGCATTTATATATTGCACTTGGTCAGTATTAATACCAGCATCAAAAATAGCATTTTGCATGCATCGCGCCGCCCCGTCACCGCCAGGGGCTGGCTGGGTCATATGGTAAGCATCGCCACTTGTGCCATAACCTGAAATTTCAGCATAAATATCAGCATTTCTTTTTTTAGCTTTTTGATATTCTTCTAACACTAGCACTGCAGCTCCATCTGAAAGCACAAAACCGTCGCGGTCAACATCCCAAGGTCGCGAAGCAGTCTTGGGGCTATCATTACGAGTAGATAGGGCTTTAGCTGCTGCAAAACCGCCTAAACCGCAAATGGTAGTGGACATTTCAGCCCCACCAGCTACCATCACATCAGCATCGCCATATTTAATTAAACGCACAGCTTCGCCAATATTATGAGTCCCAGTAGAACAAGCGGTAACAATGGCAAAATTGGGACCTTTAAATCCATGCTTAATAGAAACATTACCCGAAATCATATTGATAATACTAGCGGGAACAAAAAAAGGTGAGATACGTTTAGGTCCTTTTTTTTCGGTTTGTAAAGTAGTTGCCTCAATAGCCTTCAGACCGCCAATACCAGAGCCAATGGCAACACCAATACGATGGGCATTGGTATCATTGGCAACAATACCAGCATCACTAATTGCCTCAGATGCCGCCGCTATGCCGTAATGGATAAAAATATCCATTTTTCTTGCTTCTTTTTTAGTTAAATATTGGTCAATATCAAAACCATCTACCGCACCACCAAAGCTAACAAATTGGTCGGCGGTTGGTAAATGCTTTAATTTTTTAATACCAGAAACACCATTTATCGCATTTTGCCAACATTGTTCTACATTTAAACCTAAAGGACTGACAGCACCAACACCAGTAATAACAACTCTTCTATCCTTGGTCATTAATATTGGCTTTTACATAATCAATAGCTTGGGCAATGGTGGTGATTTTTTCTGCTTCTTCATCAGGAATTTCACAACCAAATTCTTCTTCTAATGACATCACTAATTCTACAGTATCTAAAGAATCTGCACCTAAATCATCAATAAAGGAAGCGTTATTATCAACCTCTCCTTTAATGTCTAGTTGTTCAACTACAACTGATTTTACGCGTTCATCAATGCTCATAGTAATTTGGTCCTGATATTTAAAAAAATAATATTTTATCGCTAAAATCAATCTAATTGGAATAAAAATAAAAAATATTATTTTTCTTTTTGTGTATCTTTTTTAGGTATTTGTTCTGATGATTGAAAAAACGATACAAAGCGATGTTCTACCTTGGTTAGCATATTATTACTATCAAAAACCAAGCTATAACGACCTTGATTGCTATCAAGGTAAATAATATCGCTTATAATTAGCAGTATCAATACTAAAACCACAATAATTTTTGCCAGCATAATTCTCTTCAATTGGCTCCCCGAGCTGGGCTCGAACCAGCGACAAGCGGATTAACAGTCCGCTGCTCTACCAACTGAGCTATCGGGGAAATAAAAGGCATAAATTATACTTTATGGTTTGATATTTGTCTAGGTTAAGAGGAAAGAGTAGTATAATTGCTGTGTTTTTTTATTTTAATCAACGATGTCATTTATTGCTTGGGATATACCTACTATTTTGGTGCTATTATTATTACTAGCTATGGCTATGGTATTGGTAGATAAGTTTTTTTTCAGCGCTAATAAAACTACCAAGTTTAGCATTAAACGTTTAGTTTATTTTTTACTTTTTTTAAAAACTCACAAGCATCAAAATTTAAAAAAACGTTCTAAAGTTGTGCAGTGGTCAGTATCGCTATATCCGGTGCTATTGCTAGTTTTAGTGATTAGAAGTTTTATTGCTGAACCATTTCGCATTCCTTCTAATTCAATGATGCCAACTTTATTAACCGGTGATTTTATTTTGGTTAATAAATTTACTTATGGCATTAGACTACCAGTTATTAATACTAAATTGATGGATATTAATCAACCTAAATATGGTGATATATTGGTATTTCGTTATCCAAATTATGAACGAGATAGCAGTAAAAGTGGCCTAGATTATATTAAACGCATAGTTGGTGTCCCAGGAGATGAAGTGCTATATAAAAGCGACCAATTATGGGTAAATGGTAAAGCTGTAACTTACACTAACAAGGGTGATTATTATGGAGTTGAATCTGGTAGCGATATGACTGGTTTTATCCATCAATTAAGCGATTTAGGAGGTATTAAATATGAGCGCTTACTTCATCCAAAATATTCAAGCAAAGCCTTTGCGCCTTGTTCATCTAGGTTAAAAAGGCTAATTAGGTCGCAACCACAATTAGAGTTTTATACCCCAACTTTGCATTGTAGTTCACATTATAAAATGACTATTCCTGAGGGTTATTATTTGGTGTTTGGGGATAATCGTTCTGCAAGTGCTGATGGACGTTTTTGGGGGTTGGTGCCTGATGAATTTGTTATCGGTAAAGCATTTTTTATTTGGATGCATTTTGATAAATCTTTTAAATTTGGACGTTTGGGACCTATTTAATTATTGTTTTATTATTGTCAATTAGATATTATGAAACAAACTTTTAAAAAAATTAGCCCTAACGTCTATACTCTAAAACGGCATAAGCATTTAAGATGGTTGGGTGAGCATTTACATATCACCAGTTTATGGGCGTTTAATCGTCACACTATATCTAGGGCGTTTGCTGTTGGTTTATTTTGTGCTTTTATTCCGCTACCTTTGCAAATGATTATAGCGGCTATTGGTGCTATTATTTTTAGTGCCAATTTACCGCTGGCAGTGCTTTTAGTTTGGATAACTAACCCGTTTACCATAGCCCCTATTTTTTATGCTTGTTATCAACTAGGAGCGTTGATTTTAGGTATATCAATTAGACAAGATTTTGTTTTTTCACTAGAGTATTTATGGGATATTTTGCCACAGATTTGGCAGCCGTTTTTATTGGGATGTTTGATTGTCTCTACAATATCTGCTTTGTTGGGCTACTACCTAGTAAGGATTATTTTTTGGGTGAGTATTGCTAATTATAAACGCAATAAACGCAAACCAAGTTAATTAGCTTTTCTAGTATTGCTTATTTTTCTTGTAGAGCTAATTTTGTATTAGTTGTTTTCAATTGAGCGCGGATTTGTGTTTCTAGTTTATCAACAAGTTTCTCATTGCTAATTTTGCTATCAGGTTTACCATCAATATAAAGCAAGTTCGGTTTGCCTCCAGTTAAGCCAATTTGAGCTTCTTTTGCTTCACCGGGGCCATTGACCACACAACCAATCACAGCAACATCAATTGGGGCGGTAATGTCTTCTAACCTTGCCTCTAGTTCATTAACTGTTTGTATCACATCAAAATTTTGTCGTGCACAACTTGGACAAGCGATAAGATTAACACCTTTACTACGTAATCCCAAACTTTTTAAAATATCAAAACCGACTTTTACTTCGTCTATTGGGTCAGATGCAAGAGAAACACGGATAGTATCACCAATGCCCTCGCTAAGCAGCATACCTAAACCAATAGCTGATTTTACTGTGCCTGAACGCAGGCTTCCTGCTTCGGTGATGCCAAGATGTAATGGTTGGTCAATTTGTGCTGCTAATTTACGATAGGCAAATACAGTCATAAATACATCTGAGGCTTTAAGACTGACTTTGTAATTATCAAAATTGAGTTTAGTTAAAATATCAATATGCCTAAATGCAGACTCCACCATAGCTTCAGGTGTGGGTTCTATGTATTTTTTTTGCAAATCTTTTTCTAAAGAACCAGCATTAACGCCAATACGAATAGGGATATTTTTATCTTTGGCAGCCGCTACCACTTCGCGCACTCGATCTTCTCTGCCAATATTACCGGGGTTAATACGTAAGCAATCTGCGCCTAATTGCGCTACTTTTAGGGCAATTTTATAGTCAAAATGAATATCGCTGATTAGCGGTATTGGTGATTGTGCCCTAATTTTACCAAACGCGGTAGCAGCGGCTAAAGTAGGCACTGAAACCCGCACTAAATCAGCTCCAGCTTCGCTAATTGCACGAATTTGGGCAATAGTGGCATCAACATCAAGAGTATTAGTATTAGTCATACTTTGGACTGCAATTGGCGCATTTCCACCGATTGGCACATTACCAATAAAAATCTGTTTGCTGTGGCGACGTTTAATTTTATTATCTAGTTTCAATTCTATTCCACTGGTATTAATGAATCTAATTCTAGTAAAGGCCTTTCTACTTTTTTTGCTAAATTATCTTTAGTAGAATTAGTTTTATCAATAATTTGGCTACTATTTGCCGACTTTATGTTTTTAGTTTTCTCTGTTTCATCTATTTCAAAAGTATTAGGACGAATCAATGTTATTTGCTCCTTATCTTGGTATCTATATTTTTGTTTAAAAATTAGCAACAAGCCAATTAATATCACTAAAAAAACTATTAACAATTTGTTTTTCTTAGATTTTTTTTTAATTACATAATTATTGAATTGTCTTTTTTTAAACAAGCGCATAACATTTAGCCTTATCATTTACCTTAGCTACTAATGGTCCATAAGTGGTAATGATATCCTGTCCTCTGGTTTGTCGTATTGTTGTCCTAAGGCTTTGATGATACAATATATTGTAAAATTTGTCTACATTTTAGCATCATAATTTTTGTAATCGTTAAAAGCAGAAGTATTAAAAGGCTCTTAGTAGCGTTTAATTTTGCAATTAAAGTCTATTAAACTCTTGTTAAACCAAAAAGATTGGTCATTTACCGAGTTCTAGGACAGACTTCATCATCAGTAAAAAAGTAATCAATTTCTATTTTGGCATTTTTTAGGCTATCTGAACCGTGTACCGCGTTTTCATCAATACTAATTGCAAAATCAGCTCGAATTGTGCCTTTTTGCGCTTGTTGTGGATTGGTGGCTCCCATTATTTCACGATTTTTCATAACCGCATTTTCGCCTTCTAAAACTTGGACCATTATGGGTCCTGAGGTCATAAAAGCTACTAAATCTTTAAAAAATGGCTTACTCTCATGCACCGCGTAAAATCCGTAGGCATCTTGTTGGGTTAAATGTCTCATTTTTGCTGCAACAATACGCAGTCCAGCATTTTCAAAACGACTATAAATTTGTCCAATAATATTGCTAGCAACTGCGTCAGGCTTGATAATTGATAAAGTTTGTTCCATAATAATCACCAATTTAAAAAATGGCTATTTTACAACTAAACTAATTAAATAAGCGCTAAGCAGATAATATTTATTTATCTAATTCAAAAGCATTATGCAAGCTACGCACTGCTAATTCTAAGTATTTTTCATCAATTAATACTGATATTTTAATCTCAGAAGTGCTAATCATGTCAATATTGATATTTTCTTTGTGTAAAGCGCCGAACATTTTACTGGCAATACCAGCGTGTGAGCGCATACCAATACCAACCAATGATATCTTTACAACATTATCACTAGCTTGGATGCCCACTGCCCCAAGTTTGGTTTTAATTTGTTGTAGTATTTTTTTGCTTTTTTTAAAATCGCTACGATGCACAGTAAAAGCAAAATTTGTAGCGCCTTCACGCGCAGAAGCTGATTGGACAATCATATCAACTTCAATATTTTGCCTAGCAATGGTATCTAAAATAGTAAAAGCAACGCCCGGCTTATCGGGCACGCCAATTAAGCTAAGCTTTGCTTCATCTTTTTGATGAGCGATACCTGCTATTTTTACTTGTTCCATCATATTATCCTCATTGGTGATTAATGTGCCTTGTGGTTTTTCTAACATTGATGAGAGCACACGCAAAGGCACTTGATATTTATCGGCAAACTCTACTGAGCGAATTTGTAAAACCTTAGAACCTAAAGATGCCATTTCTAGCATTTCTTCATAACTAATAACATTAATCCTTTTTGCTTTAGGCTCAATGCGTGGGTCGGTAGTATAAACGCCGTCAACATCGGTATAAATTTGACATTCATCAGCTTTTAGCGCTGCTGCTAACGCAACTGCGGTAGTATCAGAACCACCGCGGCCAAGAGTAGTAATATTAGCCCTATCATCTATACCTTGAAAGCCGGCAACCACCACCACATTACCCTCTGATAAAGCTGTGGTTATACTAGTAATATCAATAGATTTAATACGCGCTTTACCATAATTATTAGTGGTTAGGATTTTAATTTGATTAGCAAGTAGAGAGAGCGCTTTTACTCCTTGTTTGTGTAGCGCCATTGATAATAGGGCAATGCTGGTTTGTTCCCCAGTTGCTAGCAATACATCAAGTTCTCGGGCTGAAGGCTCGCCACTTATTTCACTAGCAAGTTCAATTAGGCGATTAGTATGCCCACCCATAGCAGATAGTGCTATTACTAGCTGATTATCAATTTGAGCTTTTTTAATTTTAGCTGCTATTGCTAGGATTTTTTTAATTGAACCAACTGAAGTACCACCATATTTTTGAACAATTAATGCCACTATTTAAGTAGATTTTTTATCAAACTTACCAACTGCCTCTTCCATTGCCTGTTTTAAAGTATCCATCTCTGCCATCTCTACGATGATATCGCCCCCACCAATAAGTTTTGAATTCATATAAACCTGTGGAAAAGTTGGCCAATCGGCAAACTCAGGCAAATGCTGAAATACTTCTCTGTCTTCAAACACATTAACATAAGCAAACTTAATCCCAGTCGCGCCCAGAGTCTGTGCTGCGCGCGCGGAAAACCCACATTGGGGAAATTGCGGTGTGCCCTTCATATAAAGCACAATCGGCGCGCTATCAACTTGCTTTTGAATCCTATCTAAAACATCCATAATAATTCTTACCATCTAAAACTAGATATTTTATAGAAAACTCACCAATACATTTGAATGTTTTTAGTCTTGTCTTTGTAACTAAATTAGATAAAGCAACATCGATTTTGCAACGTTTTTTGCTTTGTTTAAGTATAAAGTACTAATTTAGCATTAAATATCAATTTAATTACTAAATACTTTGCAAACGCTCTATACATTCTTTTATGTTGTCTATGCTGGTTGCAAAAGAGAAACGCAAGTGGTTGCTCGTTCCAAATGCAGAACCGGGGACAACAGCTATATTGAGCTTTTCTAATAAGTAGGCGGCGAGTTGAATATCGCTTTTTAATTTAAGTTTTTTGATTAATCCTGATGTTTGGGCAAATAAATAGAAAGCGCCATCGGTTTTTATACAGTTTATGCCTTCTATTTTATTTAATTCAGCGTTTAAATATTGGTAGCGCTCGTGAAATTCAGCAGTCATAGTTGTTATAAAATCCTGCTTACCATTTAGCGCGCTAAGTGCTGCTGCTTGGGATATTGAACAAGGGTTGGAGGTGGACTGTGATTGAATTTTTTTCATTGCTTTTATAATATCAGCATCGCCAGCGCCATAGCCAATGCGCCAGCCAGTCATAGCATAAGCTTTTGATACTCCGTTTAAAATAATTGTGCGCTTTTTTAACTCACTGTTAAGCATAACAACATTATAAAAATTAGTATTACTAAAACAAATGTGTTCATAGATATCATCACTTAGTATAAATACTTGAGGTTGCTGCTCTAAAACTTTGATAATATTTAATAATTCGTTTTTTGAATATACAGCTCCTGTTGGGTTTGAAGGGCTGTTTAACACTAATAATTTAGTTTTAGGGGTAATAGCAGAGCTGAGTTTTTCAGCGCTTAATTTAAAGTTATTATGAGTGGTATCAACTATTACTGGGCTAGCATCTGCTAGTAATACCATATCTGGATAAGAGACCCAGTAGGGCGCGGGGATAATGACTTCATCGCCCTTGTTAAGCAGGGCTTGACAGAGATTGTAAAACACCTGTTTACCGCCACTACTTACTAAAATTTCATCACTTGTATAGTCTAGCTGATTATCGCGCCTAAATTTGGCAATAACAGCTTGTTTTAGACTTGGTGTGCCGTCAACAGCAGTATAGCGTGTTTGTCCTTGATTAATAGCAACAATAGCAGCATCTTTGATGTGTTTTGGGGTGTCAAAATCAGGCTCGCCCGATGCCATTGGAATTATATTAATACCACTGGCTTTGAGTTCATTTGCCTTGGCGGTAATAGCCAGTGTTGCTGAAGGTTTAATTGCTTGAACTCTTTGAGATAATAGTTGCATTAGGTTAAAATTATTTAGTTTAACTTTATATGTCTAACAGTTTTAAATTATACAGCCATTTTGACCCAAAAGGTGACCAGATAAGCGCGATTGCTAAATTAACCGCAGGAGTTGATACTGGGCATCGTTTTCAAACTCTACTTGGGGTTACCGGTTCAGGTAAAACTTTTACTATGGCAAATGTAATTGCCAATACTGCGCGCGCGACTTTGATTATGGCACACAATAAAACTTTAGCAGCGCAATTATATAGTGAGATGAAAGCATTTTTCCCGCATAATGCGGTGGAATATTTTGTCTCTTATTATGATTATTATCAACCTGAGGCTTATGTGCCTGCTAGTGATACTTTTATTGAAAAAGATGCTTCTATTAATGACCAGATAGAAAGGATGCGCCTTAGCGCAACTAAAGCCTTGCTTGAGAGAAATGATGTCATTATTATTGCCAGTGTTTCTGCTATTTATGGTATGGGTAACCCTGAATCATATATGGAAATGTTACTACATTTAAGTGTAGGTGAGACTACTAGCCAAGGCTATATTTTACAAAAACTATCTGCTATGCAATATAGTCGCAATGATGTTGCTCTTTATCGTGGTAATTTTCGGGTAAAAGGTGAGGTAATTGATATTTATCCAGCTGATAGTGAAGAAAAATGTTTACGCATTGAGTTATTTGATAATGAAGTGGAAAATCTCACTTGGTTTGACCCGTTAACTGGATATACCAAAAGCAAGGTTAGACGGGTGAGTATTTATCCGTCCACTTTATTTGTAACTCCTAAACACAAAATATTGGGCATTATTGATGAGATTAAACGTGATTTAAAAATACGTCAGCAGGAGTTGCTTAGTAATAATAAACTAGTAGAAGAACAAAGATTGACCCAAAGGGTAAGGATGGATATAGAGATGATGAGTGAGTTAGGTTATTGTAGCGGTATTGAAAATTATTCTCGTTATTTGTCAGGACGCAAACCGGGACAACCGCCGCCTACTTTACTTGATTATTTGCCAGATAATGCCCTTATTATTATTGATGAAAGTCATGCTAGTATTGGTCAAATAGCTGGTATGTATAATGGCGACAGAGCGCGTAAAACTACTTTGGTTGAATATGGTTTTCGCTTGCCCTCAGCCCTAGATAATAGACCACTGACATTTGTTGAGTTTGAGAACAAGGTTAAACAGTGTATTTTAGTATCAGCCACCCCCAAAGATTATGAATATAAGCAATCTAGCCAAATTGTTGAACAAATTGTTCGTCCCACTGGACTATTAGACCCGCAGGTTGAGGTTCGCCCAGTTGCCACTCAGGTAGATGACTTGTTGAGCGAGATTAATATTTGTGTTAAGCAAAAACAACGTATTTTAGTGGTAACTCTTACTAAACGCATGGCGGAGCAATTAACTGATTACTTGAGCCAACATCAAGTAAATGTGCGATATTTACATTCTGATGTTGATACTGTGGAACGGGTGGAAATTATTCGTGATCTACGTTTAGGCAAGTTTGATGTTTTAGTTGGTATTAATTTATTAAGAGAAGGACTAGATATGCCTGAGGTATCATTGGTAGCAATTTTAGATGCGGATAAAGAGGGTTTTCTACGTTCAGAACATTCGCTAATTCAAACTATTGGTCGCGCTGCTAGAAATTTAAACGGACGTGCTATTCTATATGCTGATAGCATCACCAATTCAATGGATAAGGCCATTAAAGAAACACATAGAAGGCGAGCAAAGCAGCAAATATTTAATACTAAAAATAATATCACTCCTAAAAGTATTCATAAACCGATTGTTGATATTCTAGATACTGATGCGAATTTGAATGTGGCAGAAGATTTAGTAGAGACCACTGTTATTAAACTCTCTCCACTACAGCTAAGAAATGAAATTAAACAGCTAGAAACCCAAATGTATCAATACGCTGAAAATTTAGAATTTGAACAAGCTGGCAAAGTTAGAGATAAAATTAAACAGCTTAAATTTGCTGAATTAAAATAATTAACTTGGACTGAGTTTAATAAGCTTGCCATTAGCCGCATCAATAAGCAGGTAAATTGCCCCATTATAAACAGCTACATCACGAATACGTCCAAATTGGTTGCTAAATAGACGTTTTTCATTATCAAACACTTTGTCTTTTTTATCTAAAACTACAAGCTGGCTAAATTTAAGCGAACCAATTAGTAGCTTATCTTGCCATTTGGCAAAACCTGATGGGGCAATTGAGGGCACCCAATAATAATTAGGCTGCTCCATACCTGCTTTATGAGTTGTGCCAATAGGTATATTAGTAACATACTCTCTGCCATAGCCAATCACAGGCCAGCCATAATTAACACCTTTACTAATAATATTAATTTCATCCCCACCCCTTGGGCCATGTTCATTAACTATTAATTCTTTATTTGTAAAAATTAACCCCTGCGGATTGCGGTGTCCATAGGAATAAATTGCATTATTAAATGGATTGTCTTTGGGTAAGCGACCGTCATCATAAAGACGCAATACAGTGCCTATATCATTATTGGTATTTTGGGCTTGATGACGTTTACCTCTATCGCCAATAGTTAAATACAAATAACTTTTATCATCAAAAGCTATGCGACCTCCAAAATGGTAACTTGTTTGAGTATAGGCATTGGCAATGTATATGTCTTGCCAGTGTTTTAATTGATTGTTGATAACTTTAAAACGCGCTAATGCAGTAGTTGCTCCTTTTTTATCATCATAATAACTATAGACTAGGTAGATCCAGCCGTTTTGTTTGTAATTTGGATGTAATGCTAAATCTAGCAAACCGCCTTGACCTTGAGCAAACACGTTAATAATTGGTGTTTCAAGAGTGATGTTGTTTTGCCCAGTGTATAGCACCAACTCACCATTGCGCTCACTAATAAGTATTTGTTCTTTGTCTAAAAACACCATTCCCCACGGATGGTTAAGATTTGTTATTAGTGTTTGGTGCTTAAATTTAGCAATATCTTGGATAGGTTTGCTGTTTAGAGTTAATGCAATACTTAATAGCAAGTAAACTAAAGCATTTATAAAATAATAATTAAGCATATTTATTGAAGTATTTAGTTAGCATAATTAAGACAAAGGCTAATTGTGCATTATACCTCAAACATCATTATTTTAACTTTTTATTAGGTGCAGGCAAGGCACTATAAACATTAGTTTAGTGCTATATGAATAAAATACTATAACTAAAATATACCAAACATTCTATATCTTAAATAGTGTTTATGATATATTAGTGCTGTCTATTAATATTGGTAATATTCAAGCACTTTCCCTTTGCTTGTCTATTCTTTTATCAATGAGGGGTTGGAGATAAAAATAAATGAAAAATAAAGCAGAGTTTTCAGAGTGTAGGAATTATCGCTATGCTTTGTGGAGAAATTGTGATGAGGATACAACGAAGCGTGTAGTGATGTTTTTATGTTTAAACCCTTCTACTGCTGACGAAAAAAAAGATGACCCCACAACAAGAAAGTGTAAAAAGTTTGCGAAATCATGGGGCTGTGATGGTATTTGTATAGGTAATTTGTTTGCGCGTACCGCAACAAATCCAAACAATTTGAAAAATGAAATTATGAAAGGTCTTAGTATGAAAGGTCTTATTGGACCTAAAAATGATGAGTGGCTATCAAAACTAGCTAAAGAATCAGATTTGGTGGTTGCTGCTTGGGGTAATGATGGTATAGTTTCAAATAATTTATTTCTAGAACGCATTGAACAAGTAAAAGAACTAATACCCAATTTGCACTGTTTAAGGAAAAATAAATCAGGGCTAGAGCAACCCACCCATCCCTTATATGCAGACCCCAAATTAAAACCCAAACCGATGTAACGGGCACTCAATAATCTGTCTCCTAAGGGAGATAATCATTTTTTATTTTCTAGCGCTAAATATAGAGTTATGGGCAACAGATGGTTTACAACTATTGGTGATTTACTCAATTTAAAAAAGGCGATTTTACTATCCAAACATAAATACCAAGGATTGTTGGTACTGTAGTTGTTAATCCGCACCCAAACCATAACCCAGATATAGCTAATATTTATGAATTAGAGATAAAAGAATAATTATGAAATCAAAGGTATTAATTGATTTTTAAAATTGTTGCTTACTAAGTTTAATGTAATATTAATTTATATGTGTTTGTAGCCAAAATTCTAGTAATGCTAAATGCCATAACCGCGAACCATTAAGCGCGGTCATATAGTTACTTGGGGTTTTTAATACTTTTTGCACATAATCACGTTTGTATAAACCACGGTTAATACAGGCGCTAGAATTTAGAATATCTGCTGTGAAGTTAAAAAAATCACCTTTTATATATTTAAGCGCTGGCATTGGGAAATAGCCTTTTTTTCTATCAATTACTTCATTAGGCAGTAGTTTTCTTGCAATATATTTTAGTGGATATTTGCCATTTTCTCTAAGTTTAATACTAGGGGGAATTGATAAGGCGTGTTCAACAACAGCAGTATCCATAAATGGCACGCGCGCCTCCAAGCCCCACGCCATAGTCATATTATCTACCCGTTTTAGGGGGTCATCTACCACCAAACGAGTAACATCCATTCTCAATACTTTATTTAAAAATTCAGAAGCGCCCGGGTTATTAAGCTGTTTGTTAATCCACTTTTTTGTTTGATTATCATTATGATAGTCTTGATTGATGGTGGCTAAATATTCTGCATAAGGGCGGTCAAAGTAGTTTTTAGTAAAACTAATAGTGGCATCAGCTGATTTATCAAAATCTCGCTGCATTTTTGGATACCAAAAATAGCCGCCAAAAGCTTCATCAGCGCCTTGTCCAGAAAGCACTACTTTTACTGATTTTGCCACTTGCTCGCTTAAAAGATAAAAGGCTACCGCGTCTTGGGCTACCATCGGTTCACTCATAGCACCTATAACATTCGGCAACCTATTAAACACCTTCTTATTACTAATGGTAATTTTTTCATGCTTAGCATTAAATTTTTGCACTACTTGGTCTGAATAGTAAAATTCATTGCCGTGCTCATCATCAATATCATCAAAA